>NZ_JBITLM010000018.1:10449-212294 GCF_044465295.1 Nonomuraea sp. NPDC049714
CCCCGCGCCCCCCCCCCCCCCCGCCCCCCCCCCCCCCCCCCCCCCCGGGGGGCCCCCCCCCCGCCCGGCGGCCCCCCCCCCCCCCCCCCCCCCCCCCCCCCCACGTCCCGGCCGCGGTCCCGGCCGCGGCGGCCCTCGCCGAGCATGGCGTAGGTCTTGCCGACCCCGGGGGCCGCGCCCAGGTAGACCCGTAGCCGCCCTCTCATGTCAGGCCTTGTCCAGGGCCAGATTGAGTTCGAGTACGCGCACCGCCGGCTCGCCCATGAAGCCGAGCGCCCGGCCGGTGGTGTGCTCCTGGATGAGCCGCTCGACCCTGGCCGGGTCGAGGCCGCGCTCCCTGGCCACCCGCGGCGCCTGCAGCTCGGCGTAGGCGACGGAGATGTGCGGGTCCAGGCCGGAGCCGCTCGCCGTGACCGCGTCGGCGGGCACCTGGACGGCGGTCACGGCTCCGCGCACGGGCACGGTCTCGCCCGCCGCGTAGTCCTCCCCCGGCTTGGCGCACTCCACCGTCCTGCCCTGGTGGGCGGCGATGAACGGGGTGGCGGGGCAGGCCTGGTTGACGCTGACCACGCGGTCGGGGAACACCTTGAGCACCGCGCCGACCCCGTCCGGGGCGCAGTACGGCCGGGCGCCGCTGACGCCCTCCAGCTCGCCGACCGCCTTGGAGCGGGCGCAGACCTGGGTGAGCAGCGACTGCCGGCCCTCCGGCAGACCGTCCACGACGTCCTCGGGCCCGAGGTTGCTCGCGCTGGTCGAGGTCGGGTCGTAGCCGTCGCCGGCGGCCGACGGGCGGGACTGGAAGTACCCGCGTACGGGCTCGCCGTCGGCGTCGGTGAAGGACTGGCCGATGAGCGCGCTGCCCACCGCCTTGCCGTCCTTGTGCACGATCGAGCCGTTGGCGTTGGCGTTGAACAGCGCCTGGGCGACGCCGGTGGTGACCAGTGGGTAGATGACGCCGGTGACCACCGTGAGCACGAGCAGCGCGCGCAGCGCGGCGACATGCCGGCGGATCCAGCTTGGCATGCGGTCCATTTACGACATCCCCGGAAGGAACTGGATGATGAGATCGATGACTTTGATGCCGAGGAACGGGGCGATGATCCCGCCCAGGCCGTAGACGTACAGGTTGCGTGACAGCAGCTTGGCGGCGCCGGACGGCCGGTAGCGCACGCCGCGCAGGGCCAGGGGGATCAGCGCGACGATGACCAGGGCGTTGAAGATGACCGCCGCCAGGATCGCCGACTGAGGGCTGGCCAGGCGCATGATGTTCAGCGTGTCCAGGCCCGGGTAGACGGCCGCGAACATGGCCGGGATGATCGCGAAATACTTGGCGATGTCGTTCGCGATGGAGAACGTCGTCAGCGCGCCCCGGGTGATGAGCAGCTGCTTGCCGATCTCCACGATCTCGATGAGCTTGGTCGGGTCGGAGTCCAGGTCGACCATGTTCCCGGCCTCCTTGGCGGCGCTGGTGCCGGTGTTCATGGCCACCCCCACGTCCGCCTGGGCCAGGGCGGGGGCGTCGTTGGTGCCGTCGCCGGTCATCGCGACCAGCCGGCCGCCCGCCTGCTCCTTCCTGATCAGCGTGAGCTTGTCCTCGGGGGTGGCCTCGGCCAGGAAGTCGTCCACGCCGGCCTCGTCGGCGATGGCCTTGGCGGTCAACGGGTTGTCGCCGGTGATCATGACGGTGCGAATGCCCATCCGGCGCATCTCGTCGAAGCGTTCGCGCATGCCTTCCTTGACGACGTCCTTGAGGTGGATGACGCCGAGCACCCTGCCCTTCTCGGCGACGACCAGCGGGGTGCCGCCGGAGCCGGAGATGCCGTCCACGATCTGGCCGGCGTCGTCGGCCGGGTGGCCGCCGTGCTCGCGTACCCAGGTCAGCACCGCCGTCGCGGCGCCCTTGCGCACCTCACGGCCGGCGCCGTCCGGTGCAGCACCGAATACGCCCGGGTCCGGGTCCGGCGTCAGGTTCACCCCCGACATGCGGGTCTGGGCGGTGAACGGCACCCATTCCGCGTGGGCCAGCTCGCCCGGCCGCCGCTCGCGCAGGCCGTAACGCTGCTTGGCGAACACCACGATCGAGCGGCCCTCGGGCGTCTCGTCGGCCAGGCTCGACAGCTGGGCGGCCGCGGCCAGCTCTTGCTCGGTGACGCCGGCCACGGGCACGAACTCCGCCGCCTGCCGGTTGCCGAGCGTGATGGTGCCGGTCTTGTCCAGCAGCAGCGTGGACACGTCCCCGGCCGCCTCGACCGCGCGGCCGGACATGGCCAGGACGTTGCGCTGGACGAGGCGGTCCATGCCGGCGATGCCGATGGCCGACAGCAGCGCGCCGATCGTGGTCGGGATCAGGCAGACGATCAGCGACACCAGGACGATGCCGGTGACGCCGTCGGAGGTGAGCGCGAGCGAGTCGGCCACGCCCGGATTGATGGACTTGGTGTAGATGGCCATCGGCTGCATGGTGGCGGTGGCGATCAGGAAGATGATCGTCAGCGCGGCCAGCAGGATGTTGAGCGCGATCTCGTTCGGCGTCTTCTGCCGGTTCGCGCCCTCCACCAGGGCGATCATCCGGTCGACGAAGCTCTCGCCGGGCTTCTGCGTGATCTGGACGACGATCCGGTCGGACAGCACCTTCGTGCCGCCGGTCACCGCCGAGCGGTCGCCGCCGGACTCGCGGATCACCGGCGCGGACTCGCCGGTGATCGCCGACTCGTCCACCGAGGCGATGCCCTCCACCACATCCCCGTCGCCGGGGATGGTCTCCCCCGCCTCGACGATGACGAAGTCGCCCTGCCTGAGCTCGGGCGCGCCGACTGTGTCCCAACCGGAGTGGTCCCAGCCGGAGGGGTCCCAGCCGGAGGAGGTCCGGCTGCTGAGGCGGCGCGCGGTGGTGTCGTGCTTGGCCGCGCGCAGGGTGGCGGCCTGGGCCTTGCCCCGGCCTTCGGCGACGGCCTCGGCCAGGTTGGCGAAGACGACGGTCAGCCACAGCCACACGACGGTGGCCCAGGCGAACCACGAGGGGTCGCCGATGGCCAGCACGGTGGTGAACACCGCGCCGATCTCGACGATGAGCATGACCGGGTTGCGCCACATGGTGGCCGGGTTGAGCTTGCGCAGCGCGTCCGGCAGTGACCGGATCATCTGCTTGGGGTCGAGCAGGCCGCCGCCGACCTTGTCGTTCTTCGGGGCCGGCGCCTGGCTCGGTGTCTCGAGCACGTGCGTTGACATGTCTAGGAAAGTCCTTCTGCAAGCGGTCCGAGCGCCAGCGCCGGGAGGAAGGTGAGGGCGACCAGGATGATCGTCACGCCGACGACCATGCCGACGAACTGCGGCCGGTGGGTGGGCAGCGTGCCCACGCCGGCCGGCACGGGCGCCTGCTGGGCCAGCCCTCCGGCCAGCGCCAGGGCGAGCACGATCGGCAGGAACCGGCCGAAGGCCATGCACAGGCCCAGCGTGGTGTTGTGGAACGTGGTGTTCACGCTGACGCCGGCGAAGGCGGAGCCGTTGTTGTTGGACGCGCTGGTGTAGGCGTACAGGATCTCCGACAGTCCGTGCGGACCGCCGTTGAGCATCGCCGCGCGGCCCGTCTCGGTGGCCATCGCCACCGCCGTGCCCACCAGCACCAGCGCCGGCGTGACCAGGAAGTACATCGAGGCGAGCTTGATCTCGCGGGCACCGATCTTCTTGCCCAGGTATTCGGGCGTGCGGCCGACCATCAGGCCCGCCACGAACACCGTGATCACGGCCAGGATGAGCATGCCGTACAGGCCCGCGCCGACGCCGCCGGGCGCCACCTCGCCGAGCAGCATGTTGAAGATCAGCATGCCGCCGCCGAGTGCCGTGTAGGAGTCGTGGAAGGAGTTGACCGCGCCGGTGGAGGTCAGGGTGGTGGCGGAGGCGAACAGGGCCGAGTTCGAGGTGCCGAAGCGGGCCTCGCGGCCCTCCATCGCCGCGCCGACGGCCTGCGGCACGGTGCCGCCCGCACTCAGCTCGGCCCAGTTCGTCACGCCGATGCTGATGACGGCGATGATCGCCATCACGCTCACGATGGCGTAGCCCTGGCGGTTGTCGCCCACCATGCGGCCGAACGTGCGCGGCAGGCAGGAGGCGATCACCGTCAGCAGGAAGACGGTCAGCCAGTTGGTCCAGGCGGTGGGGTTCTCGAACGGGTGGGCGGAGTTGGCGTTGAAGATGCCGCCGCCGTTGGTGCCCAGGTCCTTGATGGCCTCCTGGCTGGCCACCGCGCCCGGGGTGAACGTCTGCTCGCCGCCGGTCAGCGTCGTCCAGGTGCCGTGTCCGGCGAACGTCTGGATGGCACCGCCCGCCACCAGCAGCACGGCCGCGACGAACGCGATCGGCAGCAGGATGCGCAGTGTGCCACGGACCAGGTCCACCCAGAAGTTGCCCAGCGTGTCGCGCCTCGCGCGGGCGAACCCGCGCACCAGGGCCATGGCCACCGCCATGCCGACCGCCGCGGAGACGAAGTTCTGTACGGCCAGGCCCGCGGTCTGCACCACGTGGCCCATGGTCGACTCACCCGCGTACGCCTGCCAGTTGGTGTTGGTGACGAAGCTGACGGCGGTGTTCCAGGCCGGCGCGGGCTCGACCGGCGGCATGCCCAGGGACAGGAACAGGTGACTCTGCAGCCGCTGCAGGCCGTACAGGAACAGGATCGAGAGCACCGAGAACGCCAGCACAGCGCGCGCGTAGACGCCCCAGCGCTGCTCGCTGTCCGGTCGTACGCCGAGCAGCCGGTAGACGACCCGCTCGACGCGGGAGTGCTTCGTGCCGGTGTAGACGCGGTACATGTAGTCGCCCAGCGGGCGGTAGCAGAGGGCCAGGGCCAGCAGCAGGGACGCGATGAACATGATCCCGGCCAACGCCGGGGACATCAGAACCGCTCCGGGAACAGCAGTGCCGCGACCATGAGGCCCACGAGGCCGGCGACCACGACGAGACCGGCGGCGTTGGCGGCGCTCACAGTCGCTCCACCGCCTTCACGACCAGCCCCAGGACCACGAACACCGTGATCGTCAGGGCGACGAAGATGACGTCTGCCATCCCCACTCCTTAAGTCCGTTCTGAGGGTTTCGAGCCGCCCTCGACGGGCGCCCGTGAGCCCACCAAATCCCGGAATATGAGTGGTTTAGTCGTTCTTGACGGGTTTCATACGGCTATGGCGTGAATATTGACGCCATCCCTACGCCTGGTCCCGCAAGGGCCCCCGCCCACCAGACGGCGTAGAACCGCAGCACGTTGTCGACGCTCGGCGGCACCGGGCCGCCACCCGGTATGGCCTTGGTGCCGCGCGCCGCGACGCTCAGCCCGGTGCCCGCGGCCAGCACACCGGCCAGCCGTAAGCCGGCTCGTAGCACGCGCTTGTCGAAACCGTCCAGGTGAAAACCGATGGCGGCCCCGACGCGTACGCCTCGCGACATGTGGATCGAAGCCGGACTGCGGGCCCTCGCCACGGGCGGCCCGGACGCCGTCCGGGTCGAGCCGCTGGCCAAAGCGCTCGGCGTCACCAAGGGCGGCTTCTACTGGCACTTCGATGACCGGCGCACGCTGCTGGAGGAGATGCTCGGCACCTGGGAACGGATGAGCACCGACGACGTGATCGAGCGCGTCGAGACCGAAGGCGGGGACGCCAGGGCCAAGGCGCGCCGGGCGGGCGCCCTGACCTTCTCCAGCACCCTGCTACCGATCGATCTCGCGGTCCGCGACTGGGCACGCCGCGATCCGGCGGTCGCCGATCGCCTGCGACGTGTCGACAACCGCCGGATGGACTACCTACGTGCGCTGTTCAGCACCTTCTGTCCCGACGAGGACGACGTCGAGGTCCGCAGCATGCTCGCCTTCTCGCTCATGATCGGCGACCACTTCCTGGCCGCCGACCACGGCGGGCGCAGTCGCGCGGACGTGCGTGACATGGCCGTGCGATGGCTCATGACGTAACGGGCACCGCCCGCCCTGGCGACGGCCCTTCCCTGAGGGGACAGACCGTGTTCACGTCCGGGCAGCGCGCGACCTCTACGTTCGATCCCCATGAAGTCTCACCACACGACCGGCCCGCTTTCCCGGCGTTCCCTTCTCCTCGGGGCGATCTCGGGAGCCGGCCTCGCCGTCGCCGGCGGCGCGGCGCACGCGGCGGAACGACCCGCCACCACGCCACGTTTCCGCGCGCTCGTCGCGACGAACGAACCCTGGGGCACCTACCACGTCCGGCCGTTGCTCCCCGAGGCGAAGCGCCTGGGGTGGGACGTCGTCCAGCTCGTCCCCGACATGTCAGGGATCAAGCCGGATGACCAGGTGTCCGTGGCCACCCTCGGCGACGTGCCCGAGGCGGACCTGCTGGTCGTCACGGGAGCCGGCGACTGGCCCGCCGACTGCGCCGCCCGGCTGCGCGACCTGCCGCTGGTCGCGAGCTCGCTGGCCTACCAGCTGCCGGTCGAGGCGCCACGCGCGGCCGAGTTCCGGGGAAGGCTCAGAGCCGTCACCGCCTCCTCCCCTGCCGAGGCGAAGGTGTACGACGACTATCTGGGCGTCCGCCGCCCGATCACGGTGGTGGGCACGCCGCAGACCGATGACCTGCCCAGACATGCCCCGGAGCCGGACACCGTACTGGTCCTCACCAGCGTGACCAAGTCCAGCGAGACGGGTGGTTCCGCGCCCGGCGCCGAATTGCTCCTGGAGGCGGCGGAGGCGCTCGCCGCGGCCGGCAAGCGCATCGTGGTGGGGCTGCACCCTCGTGAGGACCGCTCGCTGTGGGAGCGGTACGAGATCAGCTCGGTGCCGTCCGTCCAGGCTTCGGCGCGGGCCGAGGTGGCCATCGGGATCCCCGGCACGGTCTTCCCGGTCGTCGCGGCGATGGGCGTGCCCCTGGTCGGCTGCACGGACTCCCGGCTCCAGGTCCCCGATTACCTGCTGAGCGTCTGCTCCAGCACCATCACCGGCGCGCAGGACGCGGTGGCTGCGGTGGCCGAGGCGAAGCCGGTCTCGCGGGATGTCCTGTACGAGGCCGTCGGCCCGATCGGCGGCTCGGCCCGTCGCCTGTTCAAGGTCTGGCGCAAGATATGACATGACGTGCGCCGGATCGGGCCGCGCAGCGGGTCGCGGCAAATCTGGCGAACGCGACGCTCGCGGGGATCGAGCCGCCGGCGTCCGGGTAGAGGGAGAGCGCCGCCGACGTGAGCGCATGTCGTTTGATCATGTGATCACGCTGTGCAGCGGCACGGGTACGATCGATGGTGCTGCCATGTGGATCCGATGGTGGTGCAGGCACCACCTCGGATCCGGGGGCGTTTGTGCGATCCCCCCAACTCCGGCGGCGAAACACGCTTAGCCCCCGCCATTTCGGGAGCCAGGGCCACCCGAGAGTATGGATCGGGTCAGGGGCGGGACGACCGCCGTGTTCACCGACTTCGAAGGGCCCGCTCAGTGTTCAGTCGTGTCGCCATCGTCAACCGTGGTGAAGCCGCCATGCGGCTCATCCACGCCGTCCGTGACCTAGCCGCGGAGACGGGGACACAGATCGAGACCGTCGCTCTGTACACGGACTCCGACCGTACGGCCACGTTCGTGCGCGAGGCGGACATCGCCTACGACCTGGGGCCCGCCGCGAAGCGCCCGTACCTGGACCACGCGGTCCTCAGGAGGGCCCTGGTCGAGACGGGCGCGGACGCGGCCTGGGTCGGGTGGGGCTTCGTGGCGGAGGATCCGGCGTTCGCCGAGCTGTGCGCCGAGATCGGCGTGACGTTCGTCGGGCCGAGCGCCGAGGCGATGCGCAAGCTGGGCGACAAGATCGGCTCGAAGCTGATCGCCGAAGAGGTCGGCGTGCCCGTCGCGCCGTGGAGCCGCGGTCCGGTGGACACGCTGGCGGCGGCGAAGGTGGCGGCGGACCGGATCGGCTACCCACTGATGCTGAAGGCGACCGCCGGCGGCGGTGGCCGTGGCATCCGGATGGTCTCCGACGCCGACGAGCTGACCCACGCGTACGAGCTGACCCGGCAGGAGGCCGCGCGCGCGTTCGGCAGCGGCGTCGTGTTCCTGGAGCGCCTGGTGACGGGCGCCCGGCACGTCGAGGTGCAGGTCATCGCGGACGGGCAGGGCACCGCGTGGGCGCTGGGCGTACGCGACTGCTCGGTGCAGCGGCGCAACCAGAAGATCATCGAGGAGTCCGCCTCCCCCGTCCTCGACGCCGGGCAGGTCGCCGAGCTGAAGGCGGCGGCCGAGCGGCTCGTGCTCGCGGTCGGCTACCAGGGCGCGGGCACCGTCGAGTTCCTCTACCACCCCGGTGAGCGGCTGTTCGCCTTCCTTGAGGTGAACACCCGCCTGCAGGTCGAGCACCCGATCACCGAGATCACCACCGGCGTCGACCTGGTGAAGGCACAGCTGCACGTCGCGGCGGGCGGCAAGCTCGAAGGGGACGCGCCCGAGGAGTGGGGGCACGCCGTCGAGGCACGGCTCAACGGCGAGGACCCCGACCGGGACTTCGCCCCCTCCCCCGGCCGGATCGCCCGGCTGGCGCTGCCCAGCGGCCCCGGCATCCGGGTGGACACCGGGTTCAGCGAGGGTGACACGATCCCGGCGGACTTCGACTCGATGATCGCCAAGATCATCGCGCATGGCCGTGACCGCGCGGAGGCGCTGGCCCGGCTGCGCCGCGCGATGACGCAGACCACCGTCATCATCGAGGGCGGCGCGACGAACAAGGGCTTCGTCCGCATGCTGCTCGACGAACCCGCGGTGATCGACGGGTCCGCCGACACCGGCTGGATCGACCGGGTGCGCGCCCAGGGCGCCCTCGTGTCGCACCAGCACTCCGCGATCGCGCTGATCGTCGCCGCCATCGAGGCGTACGAAGACGAGGAGGCCGTGACGCGGCAGCGTTTCCTGGCCACCGCGCACGGCGGCCGTCCGCAGTCGCAGCACGAGAGCGGCCGCGCGCTGGAGCTCAAGCTCCGCGACGTGGGCTACCGCGTCCAGGTCGCCCGCACCGGCGGCCACCGGTTCCGCGCCGGTGTCTCGGCGGGCGGCCCGGAGCACGCGGTCGACGTCGACATCGAGCGTTTCGACGAGCACACCGGTCAGATCACCGTGAACGGCGTCCGCTTCAAGGTCGTCACGAGCACGCACGGCCCGATCCACCTGGTCGAGGTCGACGGCGTCACCCACCGGGTCAGCCGTGACGAGGGCGGCATCGTGCGCTCGCCCGTGCCCGCGCTGGTGGTGGCCACGCCGCTGCAGGCGGGCGACGAGGTCGAGGCCGGGGCGCCGCTGCTCGTGGTGGAGAGCATGAAGATGGAGACGGTGCTGCGCGCGCCGTTCCGGGGCCGGGTGCGGGAGCTCGCGGTGTCGGTCGGCAGCCAGGTGGAGGCGGGCGCCCGCCTGCTCCGCCTGGAGCCGCTGGCCGACGGTGACGAGGCGGCCGGTCCCGCGGTCGCGGCGAAGGAGGTCGAGCTGGACCTGCCGGCCGAGCCGGCGGACGTGCCCGCGGCCGAGCGGGCGGCGCGTGGCCTGCAGGATCTGCGCAGCCTCCTGCTGGGCTTCGACATCGACTCTCAGGACGAGAAGCGCCTGCTCACCAACTACCTGGCCGCGCGGGCCGAGCTCGTCGCGGCGGGCGAGCACGAGCTGGCCGGCGAGGTCGAGCTGCTGCGCCTGTTCGCCGACCTGAGCGAGCTGAGCCGTAACAGGCCCGTCGGCGAGGACTCCAAGTCCGACTCCGCGGTGCACAGCCCGCGCGAGTACTTCCACACCTACCTGCGGTTCCTCGATCCGGACCGGTCCGGGCTGTCGAAGGGCTTCCAGCAGCGGCTCACGCAGGTGCTGTCCCATTACGGCGTCGACGGCCTGGACCGCACGCCGGAGCTGGAGGACGCCGTCTTCCGGATCTTCCTGGCCCAGCGGCGCGCGTCCGCCGACGTCGCCGTGGTGACGACCCTGCTGCGCCAGTGGGTGGCGGAGGCCCCGCCCGCCGAGGCGGACCGCCTCACCGTCGGCCTGGCGCTGGAGCACCTGGTCGCCGCCACCCAGGTCCGCTTCCCGGCCGTCGCGGACCTGGCGCGCGGTGTCGTGTTCGCCTGGTTCGCCCAGCCGGTGCTGCGCCGCACCCGCGCCAAGGTCTACACGACCGTACGCAAGCACCTGCGCTACCTCGACGAGCACCCCGACGCGCCCGACCGGGCCGAGCGGATCTCCGCGATGGTCGCCAGCCCCGAGCCGCTCGTCCGGCTGGTCGGCCAGCGGATCGGCCGCGCAGGCGTGGACCCGCTGCCGCTGCTGGAGGTGCTGAGCCGCCGCTACTACGGCAACCGCGCGCTGCGCGACATCCGGGCGAGCAAGATGGTCGGCTGCACGTTCGTCGTCGCCGACCACCGCACCGCGGCCGGCGACGGCCGGGTCGTGACCACCGCGGTCGACTTCCAGGCGCTGCCCGAGGCGGTCAAGGCGGTCGACGAGTTCGCCCGTGACGGCGAGCTGGTGGCCGACGTCTACCTGTCCTGGCCGGACGGCCCGAGCGACCCCGACGAGATGGCCACGCGCCTGCGCGAGGTGCTGGTCGCGCAGCAGCCGTCGAACCGGGTCAGCCGCATCACCACGACCGTCGCGGGCAACAGCGGCGCCGTGATGCACCACCACTTCACCTTCCGCCCGTCCCCGGACGGCTTCGCGGAGGAACGGCTGCTGCGCGGCCTGCACCCGCGCATCGCCGAGCGGATGCAGCTGGAACGGTTGCGCGCCTTCGACCTCACCCGGCTGCCCTCGCCCGACGAGGAGGTCTACCTCTTCCGGGCCCAGGCACGGCAGAACCCGTCCGACGAGCGGCTCGTCGCCCTGGGCCAGGTCCGCGACCTGACCCCGTTGCGTGACGACGAGGGCAGGCTCGTCGCGCTGCCCGCCGCCGAGGACACCCTGACCACCTGCCTCGACGCCATCCGCCGGGCCAGGCAGCCCGGCGCGAAGACGTCCGCCACGAACCGGATCGTCATCTACGTGTGGCCGCCGACCGACTTCTCGCCGGACGACCTGAACACCGTGGCCAAGCGCGTGCTGCCGGCCACGGCGGGCGCGGGCCTGGAGGAGGTGCTGTTCCTCGGCAGGCGCCGCGACAGCGCCACCGGCGAGCTCGTCGACATCGCCGTCCGGATCGGCTACGACGTCGGCTCCGGCGTGCAGTTGTCCGTCGTGCCGCCGCCGACCGAGCCCATCGAGCCGCTGGACGACTACCGCCAGGAAGTGCTGCGCGCGCACAGCCGGGGCACCCACTACCCGTACGAGCTGACCGGCATGCTCGCCGGGCCGTTCGGCTCGTTCACCGAGTACGACCTGGACGAGCGGTCGACGCTGGTGCCGGTCAACCGGCCCAAGGGGCGCAACACCGCCGCGCTCGTCGCGGGTGTGATCAGCACGCCGACCCCGCGCCATCCGGAGGGCATGACCCGCGTCGTGCTGCTGGGCGACCCGACGAAGGCGCTCGGCGCGCTGTCCGAGCCCGAGTGCGCGCGGGTGATCGCCGCGCTCGACCTGGCCGAGCGGATGCGGGTGCCGCTGGAGTGGTTCGCGCTGTCGGCGGGCGCCCGGATCTCGATGTCGTCCGGCACCGAGAACATGGACTGGGTGGCGGCCGCGCTGAGGCGGATCGTGACCTTCACCCAGGACGGCGGCGAGATCAACATCGTGGTGGCGGGCATCAACGTCGGCGCCCAGCCCTACTGGAACGCCGAGGCCACGATGCTCATGCACACCAAGGGCATCCTGGTGATGACGCCGGACTCGGCGATGGTGCTGACCGGCAAGCAGTCGCTCGACTTCTCCGGCGGCGTGTCGGCCGAGGACAACCACGGCATCGGCGGCTACGACCGGATCATGGGCCCGAACGGCCAGGCGCAGTACTGGGCGCCGGACATCCGCGGCGCGCTGGACGTCCTGATGTCCCACTACGAGCACAGCTACGTCGCGCCGGGCGAGAGCCGGCCGCGTAAGACGGTCACCAGCGACCCGGTGGACCGGGACGTGTCGGCGTTCCCGCACGCCGTCCCGGACAGCGACTTCACGACGGTGGGCGAGATCTTCTCCGTGGAGTCCAACCCGGACCGCAAGAAGCCGTTCGACATCCGTACGGTCATGCGCGCGCTGTCCGATCAGGACCATCCGGTGCTGGAGCGGTGGGCGGGCATGGCCGACGCGGACACCGCCGCGGTCCAGGACGTCCACCTCGGCGGGCAGCCGGTGTGCCTGCTCGGCATCGAGTCCCGGTCGGTGCCGAGGCGCGGGTTCCCGCCCACCGACGGGCCGGACACCTACACCGCGGGCACCCTGTTCCCGCAGTCGTCCAAGAAGGCCGCCCGCGCCATCAACGCCGCCAGCGGCAATCGTCCGCTGGTCGTGCTGGCCAACTTGTCAGGGTTCGACGGGTCTCCCGAATCGATGCGCAAGCTGCAGCTGGAGTACGGCGCGGAGATCGGCCGCGCGGTGGTGAACTTCAAGGGCCCCATCGTGTTCTGCGTGATCTCGCGCTACCACGGCGGCGCCTTCGTGGTGTTCTCCAAGGCGCTCAACCCGAACATGACCGTGCTCGCGGTCGAGGGCTCCTTCGCCTCGGTGCTCGGCGGCGCGCCGGCCGCCGCGGTGGTCTTCGCCCGCGACGTCGACAAGCGGACCGGCAACGACCCCCGCGTGCTGGCGCTCGCCGCCCGGCTGGCGGAGGCGCCGGCCGCCACGCGCGCCGCGCTAGCCGCCGAGCTGGCCGAGCTCCGGTCGTCCGTACGGTCGGAGAAGCTCACCGAGGTGGCCACCGAGTTCGACCGCGTGCACAGCATCCAGCGAGCGGTCGACGTGGGCTCGGTGGACGCGATCATCAGCTGCGCCGAGCTCCGGCCCCGGATCATCGAGGCGGTCGAGAAGGGCCTCGCCCGGGACGGTCAGTCGGCGATGTAGCTGATCGAGCGCACCTCGTAGCCGGCGGCCTTGGAGCCGCGTACGTGCATGAACATCGCGCCGCCGTCGTAGGAGTAGGCACAGGAGTAGCCCTTGGGTTCCTTGCCGCAGCCCTGGAAGTGGTGGGTGACGCCGCGCGGGTCGTACCTGACCTTGAACAGCGTCCGCACCGCGCCCGTGCCGCCGACCTCCAGGGCGCCGTACCTGTCCGCCCGCTTCCAGGCGGCGAGCAGGTGCGCGGCCACGGCGGACGGCTTGGCGAGGTGCCGCGACAGGTGGACCTTGGTGACCTTCGAGCCGGTCACCACCATCGCGATGCCGTCGAGCCCGCCGGGCACCCGCACGCTGGTGTGGACGTACCGGCACACGTTGCCGGCGCAGCCGGCGAAGCGGTCGGGCGCGCGGTAGGCGTAGGTGAAGATCGCGCGGGCCGCGGCGGGGGTGGCCACCTTGGCGGCGGCCGTGCGGTCGCCGGCCAGCCAGGCGCGGAACAACCTGCTCGCCACCTCGCCGGGAGCGGCGGCGGCGGAGATCGGGGAAGCGGAGACGGTGGGGGCGAGCGTCAGCGTCGCGGCCACCGCGAGGGCGGTGCCGCCCAGAGCCAGTCGTTGGAACACACTTTGACGCTAGGCGCGGCCCCTTGCGCGGTGATTGCCCCTGGCTTGCACTGCTCTGACGTCCTCGTAAGCCCCCGAATCAGGCCGGTGAAAACGCGGTCAAGGGTCGGGCCGAAACCTGCGAAGAGAGGATTCCGAGAAAGTCGCCGGGGGGAGGGTGGAGCGGACGAAGCAGAGGAGGGAACACCATGTCAGTACTGCGCTATCTGTACCCAGCGACGCTTCGGTCACCGGACCCGTTCGATGACCTGAATCCTGAGGACACCAGCACCTCGCGTCGCCGCAGACGCAGCCGTCGCCACTGAGCGGAGGTCGAACACGAAGGTCAGCTCGGCGAGCACGCTCGCCGAGCCGCCCGTTTGTGGGCCGCCGTTGCCGGTGCTCCCGGTCAGGAGCCCGCGTCGACGAGATTGAAGATCGTGTACGGATCGCGCCCGCCGAACAGCAGGGAGATCACGATCGCGGCCATCGCTTCGAGATGAAGGGCGTGCCGGAGGTCGCCGGCCGGCAGGGGCTCCGCGCCGAGGTCGCCGATCAGCAGGCGGGTCGCCTCCAGCGCGCCGGCGTCGTCGCCGCAGTAGGGCACGACCAGCCGGCGCCCGTCGAACAGGGGCGGCTCCATCTGCCAGACGAGCGCGTGGCAGAGGTTGAACGCCTTGACGACGTGCCCGCCGGTCGCCCGCGCGATCTCCATGGCCAGCGACGTGCCGGGAGCCGTGGTCATGGTGAAGTGCTCGACCTCGACCGGGTTGTTGCAGTCGACGATCGGCTTGCCGCTGAGCGCGGTGCCGATCGTGTCCAGCATGGCCGGCATTCCCTGGTAGAGGACGGCGATCAGGGCGACGTCGGCGAACTCGGCCACCTCGCCGGCCTGGCCCGCGCGGCCGCCCCACTTGCCGGCCAGTGCCCGCGCCTTGGCAGGTGTCCTTCCGGTGACCATCAGCTCGTGGCCGGCGGCGGCCCACCGGGTGCCCAGCGCGTCGGCCATCGCGCCGGCGCCGAAGATTCCGATTCTCATGAGGCCGACGGTAGGAAGGCGTGGGGCACCGCCCGGTTCCCCACGGGTCAGGCGTCGTCTCCGCCGAGCTCGTCCGCGTGCTCCTCGGCCCACCGGGCGAGCACGGAGACCGGCCCGAGCAGGCTCTCCCCCAGCTCGGTGAGCCGGTACTCGACACCCGGCGGGGCGGTGGCCAGGGTCCGGCGTGCCACGAGGTCGCCGCGCTCCAGCTTGCGCAGTGTCTGGGTGAGCATCTTCTTGCTGATGCCGCCGATCCGCTCACGCAACTCGGTGTAGCGTTGCGGTCCGTCCCCGAGCCCGAAGACCACCACGACCGACCAGGTGTCCGCGACCAGGTCCAGAGTGGTGCGAGCGGGACAGTCAGCGAGGAACACATCGAACTCACTCATGGCCTCGAACATCGCAGCCGGGGCGCGATTTGTCAGGTGTTCGCCTGACACGCCCTTGTTTCCGCTGTCCGTAGGCTCACAACCGGGCTGCGTGCATGCACAGGGGCCATGCATGCCTCGCCGCGCCGGCGAATCGTTCTGAGAGGTCACTGAATGTCCAACCCATTCCCGCCACCGCACGGGCAGGCTCCCGGCCCGCAGCCGCACGGACATGGTTGGATCCCGGCGCAGGCGCCGAACGGTCCCGGAGGACCGCCGAACGGTCCCGGAGGGCAGTGGCCGCCTCCTCCCCCGCGCAGGCGCGGCGGCGGCGGGAAGGGCCCGCTGATCGCCGTCGTCGCCGTCGTCGGCGTCATCGTCCTGATCGGCGCACTGGCCGGGGGCTGGCTGCTGCTCCGCCCCGGCGGTGACGAACCGGCGCTGTCGCTGAGCCCCATCGACGATCGGCGCGGTTCGGCGGGGTCGCGGTCGCCTGTCGCCAAGGCGGTGAAGCTGCGGCCGATCACCGGCGACCAGCTCTGCGCCGCCGTTCCGGACGCCTTCCGCAAGAGCCTGGTCACCGATGGCAGGTACGGCGGCAAGCAAGCGGCCACCGGGGCCGCCACCGAGAGCGAGAAGCGGGCGAACTGCTCGTGGGACAACAACAAGATGGACGTCGGCGGCGGCGTCATCGGCCATCGCGGTCTCAGCATCTCGGTGGAAGCCCGGAGCACCGAGAGGCAGAACGCGCTCGCGCACGCGAAGGAGCGGTTCGACAGCGACAAGAAACAGCATGAGCGGCGGATCAACGTGCGCGGCGGCAAGCGGATCGACGGGAGGACCTCCGGCTCGGCGTTCGGCGAGCTCAGGGAGCTGAAGTACGGCGACGCGTCGTACAGTCAGAGCTCGGTCGGGCACAGCGGGCTCAAGGCGAGTGTGTTCGTCCGGCAGGGGCCGTGGCTGATCGAGATCGTGTACGGCGGCAGCAACCGGACCGGCGTCAAGTATCCCTCCGGCGACGAGGTACGGGCCGCGGCCGGCAAGGTCGCCGAGCACATCACCGCGGAGATGGCCCAGAGCGCCGGCAAGGTGAAGCTCGACGGGCCGTGCGCGACGATCACCGTCAAGGACATCCAGTCGGCGTTCTTCCCCGCCGTGCAGGGGCCGTCCGTCGACGGCAGGGACGGCCGGATCCAGCAGACCACCTGCACCTGGACCATCCGCGAGCCGGTCGAGCACGAGCCCGGCCAGGAGTTCACCGCGCGGGGCGGCGAACTGCGCGCGCACCTGGTCGACTGGGGCAGCGACGGGCTCGGATCGAAGTTCCAGTTCGACCGGGACGCCAAGAAGTACGACCGCTACCGCGCCAAGGGCGGCATCGGCGACGACGTCACCCACACCGAGTACGAGCCGCGCCAGGAGCTGTCCGGGCTCGGCGAGAAGGCGTTCGCCGTGGTCTCCACCACGACCAGGCCGAACCGGCCGGACGACGCGCCCATGCGGGAGGTTCTGATCAAGGTCCTGATCGGCGACCGGACGGTCGACTTCACGTTCAGGGGGACGACGGCCGGCGGCGGCATCGTCGGCGCCGGCGACTACCAGGAGCCGGTCTTCGAGTCCTCGGCCGCGCGACCGGCCGTGGAGAAGCTGGCCAGGACCTTTCTCGCCGGCCTGAAATGACCGCCCGCCGCTTCCTCCTCGCCTGACTTCACCGCCTTTCTTGCCAGAGCCGCGACGACCGGCCGGTGCGAGTCGTTAAGCTGCCTCACAGCAAGATCACGGGCGGCTGGATGAGGTGACGGGGTGGCTGCGGAGGCGGCACGGCTGCCGGTGCGGCCCCTGCCGCGACTCCAGGCCCGGCTGCCGGTGGGGCTGCCGGCGCGACTGCTGGTGATGCTCCCGGCGCGCCTGCCGGTACGGTTCGGCCGCCGGTACGCCGCCGCCCTGCGCCTGGCGCCTCCGGTGCCGACCTTCTCTGTGCCGTGCCCCGCCCTGGCACCTGGCGGCCACCGCGTCAATGGTCGGCGTCGCGGCGGCCTGGACCTGCGGCTACGCGTGGTGGCTGAGCACGGGCCAAGGGGCCGTACCGAGCCAAGGGGCCGTACCCAGACTCGGGACCGTGCCGGGCGCCTTCGACGCGCCCGGCCTGCTGGGACTGTCCGCGAGCAGCGGCCCGCATGCCGGGGTGCATTCCGGTCTGCTTCGCCCGGAGGCTGCCCGGTCGTCATCATCGCCGTGGCCGAGGCCCACGCCGTCGAGTGTCCCCACGCCGTAGAGGCCGACGAGGGGCAGTGGTGAGGTGGTGCGGCCGTGCTCGGCGGCATCGGGTGTACAGGTCGAGATGGTGAACAGTGACGCTACGGTACGGAAGGAGGCTCGATGACAGCCGACAAGCTGATCACCGCGGTGATCGTCGACGATCACGCGGCCATCACCGCGGGCGTCCGGTTCTGGTGCGAGCAGGCGGTCCCGCCGATCGAGCTCATCGACGCGGGAGAGCGGCTCGCCGACGTCTGGACCGGGCCGGGCGCCGCCGCCGATGTGGTGATCTTCGATCTGGAGCTGGTGGCGCGCAGGCCGGACTTCGGCGAGTTGCGCAGGCTGGTGGACAGCGGCCGGCGCGTGATCGTCTACTCCCAGCACACCGAGGACGCGACGGTGATCAAATGCATCGACCTCGGCGCGCTGGCGTACCTGACCAAGCGTGAGGGGCCCGAGCATCTGGTGCCCGCCATCCGCGCGGCCGCGCGGGGCGAGCCCTACACCGCGCCGTCGCTGTCCGGAGTGCTCGTCGCCAACGACTCCCCCGGCTGGCCGCGCCTTTCCCAGCGTGAGACCGAGGTGCTGCGTGCGTGGTTCGTGTCCTCGTCCAAGGATCTCGTCGCCGCCAAGCTCAACATCACCGTCAAGACCGTCGACACCTACATCGCGCGCGTACGGGTGAAGTACGCCAACGTGGGGCGGGCCGCCCGTACCAAGAGCGAGCTCGTCGGCCGTGCGCTCGACGACGGGCTCATCACGCTCGCCGAGCTCAACCAGCCGGAGACCTCGCAGTGAGGACGTGCCGACGGCGCTGTTGACAACGATCCTGACAAGTCAGGCAAACCGCGATATGGCCTGCTGTACTCTCGGGCGGTGATCTACGACGCCCGTGTCCGGCCGTCTGGTTGTGGAGGCGTGTATGTCGGCCCATGATGACGGGGGCCGGCGGGGGCCGGCCGCTCGGTGGAACGTGTCGGCCCGTGCCCGCACCACCGTGGACGCGCTGGAGCATCTGGTCGGCGGGTTCGGCACCGGGATTCTGGCGATGGTGGCGCTGCTGTCGTTGCTGGTCACGGCGGTGGCCTGCCTGATAGGGGTGGGGTTGGTGCTGGTGCCCACCTTCCTGCGGGCGGTGCGCGCCATCGCCGACCGGGAACGCGCCCGGCTCTCGTCCTGGAGCCCGGAGAGCACAAGCCCGGAGTTCATCAGCCCGGACCCGGTGCCGGACGAGGTGCGCGCCGCTCTCGCCGACCGGTCCGTGCGGCGGGAGCTGGCCTGGGTGGCGACCCACGCCAGTCTCGGGCTGCTCCTCGGCGCGCTCGGCCTCACGCTGCCCGTGCACGCCGTACAGGACGCCACGTTCTGGTCGTGGTGGTGGTTGTTGCCGCCGGAGGAGGCCGCGACCGGGGCCTTGGGGCTCTGGACCGTACAGGACCTCTCCACCGCTCTCGGCGTCGCCCTGTTCGCCCCGGTGTGGATCGCCCTCACGTGTCTCCTCGCCCCGGTCATGGCCTGGCTGCAGGCGTGGCCCGGACGGCGGCTCCTCGCGCCCGCCGCTGACAGCGACCTGACCCTGCGGGTGGCGCAGCTGACCGCGACCCGCGCCGCCGCACTCGACGCGCATGCCACCGAGTTGCGGCGGATCGAGCGGTCACTGCATGACGGGACGCAGAATCGGCTGGTGGCGGTCAACGTGCTCGTCGGGGCGGCGCGGCGCGCGCTGGCCCGCGATCCGTCCACCGCCGAGGAGATCCTCGATCGGGCGCAGGGCGCCACCGAGCAGGCGCTGAGTGAGCTGCGCGGGGTCGTTCGCAGCATCCTGCCGCCGGTGCTGACCGACCGGAGCCTCGCCGACGCGCTCACCGGCCTGGCCACGGACTGCCCGGTGCCCTGCCGGGTCGACACCGACATCCCGGTCAGGGGCGCCGCGTCCGTCGAGGCCACCGCCTACTTCGTGGTGGCCGAGGCACTGACCAACATCACCAAGCACAGCCAGGCCCGGCACGCCGCCGTCAAGGTCCGCAGGCACGCCGACCGCCTCCAGGTCCAGGTCACCGACGACGGCCGGGGCGGGGCGGACGAGTGCGGCGGATCCGGGCTGGTCGGCATCCGCCGCCGCATCGAGGCGCACGACGGGACGTTCACCTTGCACAGCCCGCCCGGCGGCCCGACCACCCTGTACGTGAGCCTGCCCTGCGGATGACGATCACCGCACCCGAGCGGTCACGGCTCTCCTGCGGTCGCGGCGGGAATCCCCGCAGGAGAGCCGCGCGCGTGGTCAGGCGCAGGCGATGGAGCCGGTGAACTGGCAGGGCGTGCCGGGGGCCGTGTAGGCGACCCGGTCCACCTGGAAGGTGAGCGTCTGGCCAGGATCGGTGAACGGCCCCATGTGCTCGGTCAGGGTGTCGCTCCCCCACACGTTGAGGAACAGCTTGGTGTCGAGCTTGGGCAGCCGCGCGGCGTCCGCGATGGAATGAACTCTCGTGCCGCCGACATAGAAGTCCACTCTGCCGGCTGACCAGACCATGCCCACGTCCACGAACCCCTCAGGCACGGGCACCAGCCTCTCGCCCAGCGGCGTGCGATCGTCCCAGGCCAGGAGCTTGACCATGCCGGCATCCCGGCCCATGACCTTGATGTCGATGGCCTCCCCGGTGACGTAGGTGAACATCGCCGACATCAGGCCGGACCCGTCGACGCCCTTCATCCGAGCCTCGTAGGTGCCATATCCCAGGTGCTGACGGGTCTGGATCTCGGCGCAGGCGTACTGCCGGTCACCGGCCGGCGTCTTGGCGAACGACAGGTTGAGCACGCCCCCGGAGGCGGTGACCTGGTCGCGGTCCCAGGTGCAGTTCTGGTGGGCGCCGTTGTTCCAGCCGTCGGAGACGTACCAGCGGGAGGTGTCGAGGGTGTCGAAGTCGTCCACGAACGAGGTGGTGACGGAGCAGGCGATCGAGCCGGCGAACTGGCACGGGTCACCGAGCTTGGTGTACGCGATGTAGTCGTAGGACGCCTCGACCGGGTGGCCGGGATAGGTGAAGGGCCCCATCCAGCCGCTCAGCGGGTCGCTGCCCCAGATCTGCGCGAACAGGATCTGGTCGTGAGTCGGCACCTGGGCGCCGGTGAGGGTCTTGACCGGCTCGCCGTTGACGAAGAAGCGCAGCCGTCCGGGCTCCCACACGTACGCGAGGTCGACGTAGGCCGAGGCGGAGTCGGCGGGCAGCGCGACCGGGAAGCCGCCGGAGGAGGTGCCGTTGACCCAGGAGTTCACCTCGACCTTGGTGGTGTCCTTGCCGAGCACCTCGAAGTCGATCTCATCCCACGGCTGGTCGTGCACCGGGCCGATGTAGGAGAAGAAGGCGGAGTTCAGGCCGCTGCCCTTGGCCGCCTTCATCCTGGTCTCGAACGTGCCGTAGCTCGGACGGGTACGGGACTGCACCTCGGCGCACGAGTAGGAGCGGTCGCCGTACGCCTTGTCGTCGAAGGTGATGGTGAGCGCCCCGCTCTCCACCCGCACGTTGTCCTTGTTGAACTGGCAGTTCTGGTGGGCGCCGTTGTTCCAGCCGTCGGAGACGTACCAGCGGGAGGTGTCGAGCGCGCCGTCAAAGCGGTCGATGAACGACGCGCTCGCGGCGGCGGCGGGCTGGACGGGGATCAGGGTCAGCAGGCCGAGGATCAGGGTGGCGACGATGGCGGTTGATCGGGACATGAGGCTCCTACTCTCGATGGGTACGGATCTCATCCGGCCAGGCGAGCGCGATGCCCAGGGTGTCGCCCAGCAGGCGCTGATAGTCCGACAGCTGCGCGGCGTCGGAGCGGACCTTGCGCGGCGGCAGGTCGCGGGCCAGGCAGAAGCCCGCCAGCGCGCCCACGGCCTCACCGATGGCCCACTCGACCGGGTGCAGCCGGTAGCAGCCGTTGGTGATGTGCGTGGTGCCGATGTTCTTGTTGGCGGGCAGCAGGTTGTCCACCCGCACGGGGATGAGCGCGCCGAGCGGGATCTGGAACGGGTACGCCTCGATGTCGACATAGGTGCGCCCGGCGGTGCTGGGATGCAGGTCGATGCGGTAGCGGCCGAGCCCCACGGTGTCCGGGAAGATCTCGCTGCCCGCCCCGTCCGGTCTGGCCTGCACGCCGACGTGCTGCTCCAGGACGGTGAACTCGGCGGCGATGCGGCGCGATTCGCGGATGTAGGGCGTCTTGGCCAGCCCGTCGCGGGTACCGGTCACGTCGGGCCGCAACCGCAGACCCGGATACCCGCCCTCGGTCTGCATCCAGTAGAGGAACGACAGCGACAGCTCCCTGCTCCCCGCCAGGGCCTCGGCCGGGTCGGCCCCGAGCAGCGGGCTCTCCCAGTAGTCGATCTGCGGCCAGTTCACGATGGTGAGATCGGGCAGGCCGGTGAACTGCTCCGCGGCCAGGATGCGGCGGAACCGCCACAGATCGAAGTGCCCGGTCCCGTCGCCGAACAGCTGCCACTCCCGCCGCTCCAGCGTGATCGGCACGATGTCCGTCCACGACAGCTGCGGCCCCGGCCAGAACGGCGCGACGGTGTCCCGCCAGTGCTCGTAGCCGGCGGGCCGGTCGATCACGTGCTCCTCGCCCGGCCGGTGCTCCAGCGCGAAGCACCACGAGATGGCCTGCTGGTCGAGCGGGTCGGCGGTGGCGGGAGCGTGCGGCTCGCCGGTGGTGTCGCGCCCCTCCGCCCCGACGACGTGCTCGACGTCCGCGAGCTCCAGCAGGTCGCCCAGCTCGGTGGCGTCGATCACGTACGGCGCCGTCACGGTCAGCTCGTGCCCCGTCTCCAGATCGCGGAGCGTGACGGCGTCCACCTTGTCACCGCTCGTCCACGCCGCGATGGGTGTGTGCCGGAGCAGCACCGTGATCAGGCCCGACGCCCGCCAGGGCGCGAGCATCTCGTCGATGACGGCGACGGCCACGCGCGGCTCGTGGCACATCCTGCTGACGATGCCGAGCCCCGGATCGACCGGCGGTCCCGCGCCGGGGCGCACCGGGTAGTTGCGCCGGTAGTAGTCGCGCACCCGGCGCCGCAGGTCGGCGTAGCCCGGTGGGGCGAACTCCCGCTCGATCCAGGTGTGCTCGTCCGGCGGGACGGCCTGGGCGGTCAGCTGGCCGCCGAGCCAGTCGGTGTGCTCGGTGACGATCACGCTCCGGCCGAGCTTCGCGGCGGTGAGCGCGGCCGCGACGCCTCCCAGGCCGCCGCCGACGATGAGCACGTCAGTTCGGAGTTCCGTCATTCCCCGTGGGCTCCTTTTCGTACATGAGGGCAAGGGCCATCGCCGGGCCGCGGCGCGGCCCGGGACGATCTTGCTGTCAGGGGTTAGGGCCGTCGCTCCTGAGCGGCGGCGATGGTCTTGCCGGGAACGATCGGGCAGGGTACGAGCAGGCTTCCGGGCGACCGGTCGGGGTCGTCGAGCATGTCGATGACCCGGTCCACGGCGATGCGGCCGATGGCGATGCGCGGGATCTCCAGTGAGTCCCACCAGCCGGTGGCTTCGAGCACGGCGACGGAGATGTCCTCGGGCACCCGCACGCCGCGCGCGGTCAGCCCGCCCAGCAGGTGTTCGGCCATCCGGACGCTCTCGGCGACCACGGCCGTCTCGCCACCCCGGACGATCTCGTCGATCCAGTCGTCGGTCAGGCCGCTCTCGCCGCGGAAGCCGGGCGACCTGTCGATCAGGCCGAGCCGCCGCACCGCCTCGCGGTAGCCGTCGCGCCGATCAGCGTACGGCTCCAGCTCCATCGGCTCGCGCAGGTAGGCGAAGCGGCGGTGACCATGCCCGGCCAGCTTGTCCACGATGCCGATGGCCGCGCCGCGGTAGTCGGGGATCACGCAGGGGATCTCCGCGCCCGGCACCTCCCGGCGGCCGATGTGGACGAACGGGTAGCCATCGGCCCACAGCCTGGCCAGTTCCGCCCGGTCGGTGGCGACGCCGAGGAGCACGCTGCCGTCGGCCAGGTTGAGCCGGTTGGTGCCGTCCCGGTAGACCCTGCGCCGCCCGTCACCCGCCCCGGTCGAGGTGAACAGCACCAGGTCGAACCCCGTCTCCTCGGCCCGCTCCTCGATGCCGAGCAGGAACTCGAAGTAGAAGTCGTCGCGGGCGTGCGGGAAGACCGCCTCGAAGGTGTGCACGCCGATCAGCTGGTTGCGCTTGTTGCGCAGATTGCGCGCGGAGGCGTTGGGCACGTACCCGAGCTCCTTGATCGCCGCCAGCACCCGCTGGCGGGTCTCCTCGGGGATGCGCGCGGCGTCCACGTCCCCGCTGATCACGCGGGACACGGCCGACTGGGACACCCCGGCCAGCCTGGCCACATCGGACTGGCGCGGGGCCTGCCCCCGGCGCTTGGGCGTCATGGCCCTTCCTCCTTCCCGGCGTCGACGGCCCGCAAGGCCGGCGCGGCCGGCGCTGGGGGCCCGGCCGGTGCGGCCGCGTGGGTGGTGGTGGACGCGAGCTCGTCGGCCCGGCCCTTCTGGTGCAGCCAGCAGTGCGCCCAGTGCCCGCCGCCCAGGTCGGTGCGCGGTGGCGGGCTCTGCTCGCACTCGGGCATCGCGAACGGGCAGCGCGGGTGGAATCGGCACCCGGCGGGCGGGTCCACCAGGCTCGGCGGCTCGCCCAGCTCGTCCGCGCCGGCGAACAGCGCGGCCCGTTCGTCCTCGCCGCGGCCGGGGTCGGGCGAGGACTCGATGAGCAGTTTGGTGTACGGGTGGCGGGGCCGGGCGATCACCTCTTCCTTCGGCCCGCCCTCGATCATGCGCCCGGCGTACATGACGACGATCTCGTCGGAGAGGTAGCGGGCGCTGGCGATGTCGTGCGTGATGTAGAGCAGCGCCAGCCCGTCCTCGTCGCGCAGGCGGGCGAGCAGGTTGAGCATGTCGAGCCGGATCGACACGTCCAGCATCGAGATGGGCTCGTCGCCGAGCAGCACCTTCGGCCGGACGGCGAGGGCTCGGGCGATGACGACCCGCTGACGCTGGCCGCCGGACAGCTCGTGGGGGAACTTGTCGACGAAGTCGGCGGCCGGAGTGAGACTGACGCGTTCGAGCAGCTCCAGGACCTGCCGGTCCAGCTCCCGCCGGTCGCGCGGATCGTGGTGCAGGCGCAGGGCGCGTTCGAGGTTGTAGCGGACGCGGTGCAGCGGGTTGAGCGACCCGAACGGGTCCTGGAAGATCAGCTGCACGTCGCCGTGGTAGTCGCGGCGGCCGGCGCCGCTCCGCCCGTGCAGCAGCACCTCGCCGCTGGTCGGCGGGTAGAAGCGGGCGAGCACGCGGGCCAGCGTGGTCTTGCCGCTGCCGCTCTCCCCCACCAGTGCCACGATCCGGCCGGGCAGCAGTGCCAGCGTGGCGTCCTCCACGGCCCGCACCACGCCGCCTCCGCCCACGGGGAAGTGCTTGACAACGTCACGCGCCTCGAGCACGGGCTCCCTCATCCTCGATCATCTCCAGCAGGGTAGAGCAGGCAGGCGACCTCGTGCCCGCCGACCGGAAGCAGCTCGGGCGTGGTCCGCCGGCAGCCGTCGATCCTCTCCGGGCAGCGCGGGTGGAACGCGCACCCGGGCGGTGGCCGGCGCAGGTCGGGCGGGCTGCCGGGGATGCCGGTCAGTGGCCGCAGCGGCGCGTGCAGCGGCGGGAACGAGTCGCGCAGGCCTCTGGTGTACGGATGCTTCGGGTCGGTGTAGAGCGCCTGGGCGGTGCCGATCTCCACGATGCGACCCGCGTACATGATGGCGATCCTGTCGGCCACCTCCAGCAGCAGCGACAGGTCGTGGGTGACGAACACCACGGCGAACCCCAGCTCCGCGCGCAGGCGCAGCACCTGGGCGAGGATCTGCCGCTGCATCACCACGTCCACGGCGGTGGTCGGCTCGTCCATGACCACCAGGTCGGGCCGGCAGGCCAGGGCGAGCGCGATGGCCGCCCGCTGCCGCATGCCGCCGGACAGCTGGTGGGGGTAGCCGCGCGCCCGGTCGGCCGAGATGCCGACCATGGCGAGCAGCTCGGCGGCTCGCCGCCAGGCCTCCTTCTTGCTCATCCGCCGGTCGTGGGCGCGCAACGTGTCGGCGAACTGGGCGCCGAGCCGCATCACCGGGTTCAGGGCGTCCATGGCGCTCTGCAGGACGACGGACACGCTCGTCCAGCGCAGCGCCCGCAGCCGCCTGGCGTCCAGCGTCACGAGGTCGACGGGCGAGCCGCCGTCGCGGCCGTAGTAGAGGATGCGTCCCGCGGTGGTCACGGCGGGCGGGCGCTGGAGCCGGGTCAGGGCGGTGATCAGGGTGGACTTGCCCGATCCCGACTCTCCCGCCACGCCGAGGATCTCGCCGCGGCGCAGCGTGAACGACACGTCCACGCAGGCCCGCACCTGTCCGCCGTACTCGACGCTGAGCCCGTCCACCCGCAGCACGGCGCCGTCCGCGACCCCGTCGTCGGCCGCCGGCGCCTGTTCCTGTGTCTGGGACGTCATGCTGCCTCGCTCCTCGCCGTCCGTACCCGCCGCGTTCCGGTGACCCGAAGCTTGGGGTTGGCCACCTCGTCCACGCCGAAATTGACCAGCGCGGCAGCCGTGCCGATGAGCGCGATGCACAGTCCCGGCGGCACGAACCACCACCACAGCCCGCGCAGCACCGCGCTCTGCTGCTGCGCCGACTGGATCATCGTGCCCCAGCTGATCGACGCGGAGTCGGAGATGCCGAGGAAGGCCAGCCCCGCCTCGGCCAGCACCGCACCGATCAGCGCGTGCAGGAACATCGAGGCGATCAGCCCGGTCAGGTGCGGCAGCACCTCGAAGAAGATCAGCCGGCGGTTGCTCTCGCCGAGCAGCCGCATGGCGCGCACGAAGTCGCGGCCCGCCACGCTCATCGCCTGGGCTCGCAGGGTACGGGCGCCGCCCGCCCAGCCGAACAGCCCGATGATCAGCGCGATGGTCCACAGACCCGTGCCCTGCAGATAGCCGGCCACGACGAAGATGAGCGGCAGCACCGGCATGACCAGGAAGAGGTTCGTCAGGAAGTTCAGGCCGCCGTCCACGCCGCCGCCGAAGTAGCCTGCGGTCACGCCGACCAGCACCGCCAGCACCGTGCCGATCGCGGCGGCCAGGAACCCGACGAACATCGAGCCGCTCGCCCCCGCGATCACCTGGGCCAGCACGTCCTGGCCGAACTGGGTGGTGCCGAGCAGGTGCGCGCCCGACGGCGGCTGGGCGATGGCCTGGATGTCGTTGGCCCGGGGGTCGAGGCCCAGCACGGCCTCACTGAACCAGCCACCGAAGATCGCGACCAGCGCGAAGAAACCGGTGATCGCCAGACCTACGCGTACCTTCATGCGCGCTCCCTGATGCGCGGGTCGAGCAGCGCGTACACCGAGTCCGCCGCCAGGTTGGCCAGCAGCACGGTGAGCGTGAGGAGGAAGAAGACGCCCTGCATCACCGGATAGTCGCGCTGTTGGAGCGAGACGTACAGCAGGTAGCCGATGCCGGGATAGCTGAAGACGATCTCGGTCAGCAGTGCGCCGCCGACGACCCCGCCGAGCGCGAGGGCGAAGCCGGTGAAGTTCGGCAGCATGGCGTTGCGGGCCGCGTAACGGAGCATGACCCTTCGGGGTGACAGGCCCTTGGCCAGGGCGAGCAGCACGTAGTCCTCGCGGACCGTGGTGACGGTCATGTTGCGCATGCCGAGCAGCCAGCCGCCGAACGCCGAGAACACGATCGTGGCGGCGGGCAGCGCGCCGTAGTGCAGGACGCTCAGCACGAACGGCGCGTTGAGCCCGACCGGCAGATCCGGGTCGTAGCCGCCGGACAGCGGGAACCACCCGAGCACGAAGCCGAACGCCCACAGCCCCAGCAGCGCCACCCAGAAGTACGGCACCGACGACACGAACATGGTCAGCGGGCTGACGATCGAGTCGAACCGGCCGCCGGCCCGCCACCCGGCGATCACCCCGAGCCCGGTGCCGATCAGGAAGGCCAGCACGGTGGTGCTGCCGACCAGCAGCAGCGTCCACGGCAGCCCCTGCCAGACCAGGTCGCTGACCGGGGTCGGGAAGTTCCTGATGGACACGCCCAGGTCGAGCCGGGTGAGCTGGGCCAGATACTCCAGGTACTGGGCGCCGAGGTTGGCGCTCGGGTCGCCGAACAGGCGCTGGATGGACTCCAGTGTGCGCGGCGGCAGCGACTGGCCGCTGACCCGCTCCAGCTCCTCGATGATGGCCAGCGACGGGTCACCCGGCATGAGACGCGGGATGAGGAAGTTCAGGGTGATCGCCGACCACACGGCGGCGGCGTAGAAGGCGAGCCGCTTGGCCAGGAAGCGTCCGCCGGTCATGGGGCCGCACGCTTGAGGCTCATCAGCGTCATCGTGCAGTCCGGGCCCAGGCCGGGGAACGGTACGTGGGCGAACTTCTCCGGCGTGGGCCAGCCGGTCCAGCGCTTGGCGTTGACCGCCACGAACCAGTACGAGTTGTAGATCGGGCTGAAAGGCACCTGGTCCACCACGATCGACTGCATCTCCTGGGCGTACTGCCTGAGCCGCCCGGCGTCGGCGGTGGCCAGCATCTTGGCGAGCACGGCGTCGGTCCTCGCGTCGCGCCAGCGGCCCGGGTTGGTGGCGGCCTTCTTGCCGATGGGCTTGGCGGCGCGGCCGGCCAGCATGCTGTAGACGCCGCTCACCCCGGCGCCGCCGGTGGCGACGATCGTCAGGTCGAACTCGCCGAGCTGCTGGCTCTCGTACAGGCTCGCGCCGGGGGCTCCGGCGGGCTTGACCCGCAGGCCGAGCGCCGACTCCCAGCTGTTGGCCATGATGTCGGCGTAGGCGGCCCAGCCGAAGTCCTGGTTGAAGGAGATGGTGGGTGCGTACGACTTGCCGTCCTTGACCAGCTTGCCGCCGGCGACCGTCCAGCCGCCGGCGGCCAGCTCGCGCTTGGCGCCCTCGGCGTCCACCTGCTGCACCTTGCCCCGGTACTCCGGCTTGAGCCAGTCCTTGTAGACCAGGTCGACCAGGCCGGTGGGGCCCGCCTCGGTGCCGGGGCGGTTGAGCGTGGTGACGATGTCGCCGCGCGGGATCGTCATCGCCAGCGCGCGGCGTACGTGCACGTCGTCGAAGGGTGGCTGGGCGGCGTTGTAGAGCATCGAGTACGCGCCGCCGGTGGCGTACATCTGGTAGATGTGGGCCTGCGGGTCCTTGGCGACGTACTCCTCCTGGGCGCCCGGCCACGACTGGATCGCCCAGTCGACCTCGCCGCGCAGCAGCTGGGCCTTCACCGCGTCCTGGTTGGTCGGGATGATCTTCAGGTACTTCATCGGGAAGGTGCCGCCCCAGTAGTCGTCGCGGGCGCGCAGTGTGATCTGCTGGGCCGCGAACGACTCCAGCACGAACGGTCCGGTGCCCACCGGCTCCGGGTTCGTCCAGGTGTTGAGGTCCTGCTTCGCCCAGATCTTCTTCGGCACCATCGGCAGCGACGACGAGGCGAACTGGTTGATCTCGCTGAACCCGGGGCTGTCGAACGTGACCGCGACCGTGGACTCGTCCACCTTCTCCACGGCCGTGTACGTGGTGCCGCCCAGGTTGAAGTCGGGCTTGTCCAGGGGCAGGTTCAGGGAGAACACGACGTCGTCGGCCGTCAGCGGCGCGCCGTCGGAGAACGTCACGCCCCGGCGCACCTTGATCGTGAGCCGGGTGCCCTTCTCGTCGAACTCCAGGCTCTCGGCCAGCCACGGCTTGATCGTGCCGCCGTCGCTGTAGTCGACGCGGGCCAGCGGCTCGTAGATCATCTCGGCGTTCGGGGTCTTCTGCGTCGCGGGGCCGACGACGTTGTAGTTGCGGATGTACGTCGTGCCGCCGTCGGTCTTGCCGAAGACGATCGTGTCCGCGCGGGCGCCGCCGTCCGGCCGGCTCTGGCCGCCCGCGGAGCACGCGGTGGCGAGCACCAACACGAGGGCGATCAGGAGTCCTCTTCCAGGCATATATGTCTCCAGGGGGTGCGCATACGTATGAGCACCCCAGCCAGATGAGGGAAGGGCTGGTGCTTCTACGTATGAACAGGGACGCTAGGGACGTTACGGCCAGACGTCAAGAGCATGACCGGAACTTTTCGCACCCCCTTGACGGGCCGATGTTCTGTGCCTAGCGTCCCGGATCAACCTATTCAGCAGATGTGCTCATACGTATGAGCAGCGGGAGGCCTTGTGCACCGGATCGACCTGCTCCTGAACAAGCTCACCCTGGAACGCAAGGTCCGCCTGCTGACCGGCGCGGACGAGTGGAGCACCCACCCCGATCCCGACATCGGGCTGCGGGCCATGGTGCTGTCCGACGGCCCGTCCGGAATACGGGGCGTGACCTGGGACGAGCGCGACCCGGCGGTGAACCTGCCGTCGGCCACCGCGCTTGCCGCCACCTGGGACGTCTCGACCGCCCACGCGTACGGGGCGGTGCTGGCGGCCGAGGCGCGGCGCAAGGGCGCGCACGTGGTGCTCGGGCCGACGATCAACCTGCACCGCAGCCCGCTCGGCGGACGGCACTTCGAGGCGTTCTCCGAGGATCCGCTGCTGACGGCGGATCTGGCGGCGGCGTACGTGCGCGGCGTCCAGAGCGGGGGCGTCGCGGCGACCCCGAAGCACTACGTGGGCAACGACTTCGAGACCGAGCGCTTCACGGCGAACGTCTCGGTGAGCGAGCGGGCGTTGCGCGAGCTGTACCTGGCCGCTTTCGAGAAGGCGGTGGTGGAGGCGCGGGCCTGGGCGGTGATGTCGGCGTACAACGCGGTCAACGGCGCCACCATGACAGAGAACCCGCTGCTGGCCGAGCCGTTGTGCGGCGAATGGGGGTTCGACGGGGTGGTGGTGTCCGACTGGTGGGCCGCGCGGACGACCGCGCCCGCCGCCCTGGCCCGTCAGGACCTCGTCATGCCCGGACCGGACGGACCCTGGGGGGAGGCGCTGGTCACGGCGGTGCGCGACGGGCGGGTGCCGGAGTCGGCGGTGGACGAGAAAGTGCTGCGCCTCTTGCGCCTGGCCGCCCGCGTGGGCGCCCTCGACGGCTTCACCCCCGCCCCGGACACGGCCTCCCCTGGTGACACCGCCACGTCGGCTTCGGAGGCCTCCCCCAGTGACACCGCCACGTCGGCGGGCTCGGCGGCGGGCTCGGCCGAGGATGGCGCCGTGCTGGCGCGGCGGGTGGCCGCTGACGGGATGGTGCTGGTGCGAAATGACGGCGAGTTGCCCTGGGCCGCGCCCGGCCCCCGGTCGGTCGCGGTGATCGGGCACAACGCCCTCCAGTTCCGCACCCAGGGCGGCGGCAGCGCCACCGTCACCCCGCCGTACGTCGTCTCCCCGCTGGACGGGTTGCGCGCCGCACTACCTGACGCCGAGATCACCTGGACGCTCGGCGCGGTCACGCAGGCGGGCATCGCGGCCCTGCCGATAGCCCTGCTGACCGACCCCGTCTCCGGTGAGCCTGGGGTACGTGCCCGCTTCCTCGCCGCCGACGGCCGCGAACTGCTGAGCGAGAACCGCCGCTCGGCCGACCTCGCCAGGCTCGGCGGCTCCCGCCCGGCGGGCACCGCCTCGGTGGAGGTCAGCACCCGCTACCGGGTACGGGAGCCAGGCATCGTACGGCTCGGCGTCGCCGGGGCCGGGCGTGCCACGCTGACCGTGGACGGGGTTCGGGTGCTGGAGCGGGAACTGGTGCACGAGGGCGAGGACTTCGGCGGCGGCCTGGTCTCACCACCGCACGCCTCGGTCCCGGTCGAGCCGGCCGGTGAGGAGGTCGTACTGGTGGCCAGGCTGGACGACGTACCGCAGCGCAACGGCCTGACCCTCACCCTGGGCGAGGATCTCTCCCCAGGCACACAGGCCACCGACGCGAAGCAGGCCAACTCGACGGACGGCGACCCGGCGGAGGCGATCGAGGCGGCCGTGGTGGCGGCGCGGCGGGCTGAGGTGGCCGTGATCGTGGTCGGCACGAGCCCGGAGATCGAGCGCGAGGCGGCCGACCGCGCCACCCTGGCGCTTCCGGGGGCGCAGGACGCGCTGGTGCGGACGGTGGCCGCGGTCAACCCGCGCACGGTCGTCGTGGTGAACGCCGGCGCGCCCGTGCTCATGCCGTGGCGGGACGAGGTGGCCGCCGTGCTGCTGGGCTGGTTCGGCGGGCAGGAGTTCGGCACCGCTCTGGCCGACGTGCTCCTCGGCGCCGTCGAGCCGGGCGGCCGGCTGCCCACCACCTGGCCTGCCAAGGAAGCCGACGTGCCGGTGCTGGCCACCGCACCGGTGGACGGCGTGGTGGCCTACGACGAGGACATCCACATCGGCTACCGCGCGTGGCTGCGCGCCGGGACCCAGCCCGCCTACCCGTTCGGGCACGGGCTCGGCTACACGAGCTGGGAGCTGACCGGCCTGGCCGCCACCCCGGACGAGGTGAGCGTGACCGTGCGCAACACCGGCGACCGGGCGGGCAAGCAGGTGGTGCAGGTGTACCTGTCCCGCGAGTCGAGCACGGTGGACCGACCCGAGCGCTGGCTGGCCGGATACGCGGTGGTACGCGCCGACGCGGGGCGAGCCGAGCGGGTCACGGTACGCCTCACACGCCGATCGTTCCAGCACTGGGACCAGGGCTGGCGGACCGAGCCGGGCGACTTCACCGTCCACGCCGGCACCAGCGTCGCCGACCTGACACTCACCGCCCGGATCAGCGTGCCCTAGGCCGGAAGAGCCCTCGGACCGGTCGGCGCCGACGGCCAAGGCGGGCCGGACGGGTGCGGCGGATCCGGGCCGACCGGCATCCGCCGCCCCATCACACGGGACGTCCACGCCGCTCAGCCCGCCGTGCGGCGCCCCGAACAGCCTGTACGTAGGCCCGCCCGGCGGATGACGATCACCGCACCTGCGCCACAGGCCGCAGCGCGTGCTCGCCAGGACGGAATCCCAGCAGGCGTACCGGCCACCGGCGTTCTCGGCGCTGACCGCCTGGGTGAAGGAGCGGGCGAAGGCCCTGCCGGCGGAGTAGGCGACTCCCGATAGGCGAGGAGCCCCGCCATCTCAAGGAGACAAGCGGGAGACCGCAGTGGTCTTACGGCCTTTTTACGTTCTAGGTGTCTATAGTGCTAGGACCCTAGATAAATGGAGTGCCCGTGATCGAGTTCCACCTGGACGGCCGGTCCGGTGTCTCGCCGTACCTGCAGCTGGTCCAGCAGGTGCGGCAGGCGTTGCGGCTGGGTCTGCTGCGTGAGGGCGATCAGCTTCCGACGGTCAAGGACGTGGTGGCGCGGCTGGCGATCAACCCCAACACGGTGCTCAAGGCGTATCGGGAGCTTGAGCACGAAGGGCTGGCGGCCGCCCGGCCGGGGATCGGCACGTTCGTGACGAAGACGCTGACCGACGCCTCCCTGGCCGCGCACGGCCCGCTCCGGCGGGACCTGCAGCGCTGGCTGGCCAAGGCCCGCCGGGCCGGACTCGACGAGGAGAGCATCGAGGCCCTGTTCATGACCACCTTTCGGACCGCCGCGCAGGAGGACATAGCGTGACCACCGTCATACAGGCCCAGGGACTGAGCAGAAGGTACGGCAGGCGATGGGCGCTGACAGACTGCACCATCGACATCCCGGCCGGGCGTGTCGCCGGGTTGGTCGGCCCCAACGGGGCCGGGAAGACCACCCTGCTGAAACTCGCCGGCGGCCAGCTGCAGCCGACGTCGGGCAGCATCACCGTGCTCGGCGGCCATCCGGCGGGCGGCCCCGAACAGCTGTCCAAGGTCGGCTTCGTCGCCCAGGACACCCCCACCTACCCCGGGCTGAGCATCGCCGACCATCTGCGATTAGGCGCCCGGCTCAACCCCCGGTGGGACGACGCGCTGGCCCGCGAGCGCCTCGACCGGCTCGATCTCGATCTCGGCCGCCGGGCGGGAAAGCTGTCAGGCGGGCAGCGCGCCCAGCTGGCCCTCGCCCTGGGCCTGGCCAAGCGGCCGGAACTGCTGATCCTGGACGAGCCGGTCGCCTCGCTCGACCCGCTGGCGCGCCGCGAGTTCCTCCAGAACCTGATGAGGCCGTCGCCGAGCACGAGCTCAGCGTTCTGCTCTCCTCCCATCTGGTCTCCGACCTGGAACGCACGTGTGACTACCTGATCGTGCTCGTCGACTCGCGCGTCCGCGTCGCCGGCGAGGTCGACGAGCTCCTCGCCACCCATCACCGGCTCACCGGCGCTCGCCGTGCCCCCGACAGGCTCCCCGCCGACCAGCATGTCGTCTCCGCCCGCCACACCGACCGGCAGAGCACCATCGTCGTCCGCACCGAAGCCCCGATCCACGACCCGGCCTGGACGGTCAGCCGGCTCAGCCTGGAAGACCTCGTCCTGGCCTACATGGAGAAACCCGCCCCCGACCGGCGACCGGTCCTGGAGGTGCGGTGATGGTCTGGCTGACCTGGCGCCAGTTCCGCGCCGCCGCCGGCATGACAGCCGCCGCGCTCCTCGTGGTCGCCGCCGTCCTGGCCCTGACCGGCCCGGGCCTGGCCGCCGACTACGCCGCCGGGATCGCCGGCTGCGCCCCGAGTGACGGCTGCGCGCGCTTCTTCGACCGGTTCTTCGACGAGTTCCAGACCCCCTTCCTGGCCGTCACCGTCGTCGTGCTGGTCCTGCCCGGCCTCGTCGGCCTCTTCTGGGGGGCGCCGCTGATCGCCCGTGAGCTGGAGGGCGGCACCCACCTGCTGGTGTGGAACCAGAGCATCACCCGCACCCGATGGCTGGCCGTCAAACTCGCGTTCACCGGCCTGGCCGCGATGGCCGCCGCCGGGCTGTGCGGCCTCGCGGTGACCTGGTGGGCCACCCCTCTGGACCAGGCCGCCGCTCCCGGCTTCACCCTGATGGATCCCCTGGTCTTCGCCGCACGCGGCATCGTCCCCATGGCGTACGCGGCCTTCGCCCTGGTCCTCGGCGTGACCGTGGGGATGCTCGTCCGGCGCACCCTGCCCGCCATGGCCGTCACCCTGGCCGCCTTCACCGTCCTTCAGATCGCCATGCCGCTGCTCGTCCGGCCCCATCTGCTCCCGCCGGTGACCGGGACCTTCGAGCTCAGCCCGGAGAACATGGACTCCTTCGGCATGCCGCGCGACGGCGGACCTCCGCAAGTGCTTGTCGACCAGGCGATCCCCGGTCACACGGGCGCGTGGGTGCTGTCCAGCCGGCTCGTCGATCCGTCGGGCAGCCCGGTCGGCGGCGACGCCGAAGGCGCCACCGTCCAGGTGTCCACGACATCGGGCCCCTGCGCGGCATCGGCGATGCGGGAGCAGGAGCGGAGCGGCCCGGACGGGTGTGTCGCCGAGGTCAACCGGCTGGGCTACCGGCAGGAGGCGACCTACCAGCCCTTCGACCGTTTCTGGCCCTTCCAGTGGATGGAGACCGGGATCTACGCCCTGCTCACGCTCGGCCTCACCTGGTTCTGCTTCTGGTGGATCCGAAGGCGCCTGTCATGACGGTCAGGGCCGTCGCGGCCGGGCTCGTCCTCCTCCTGGCGGTCGCCTGCACGGGCCAGACGCCGCCGCGCAGCCGGCCCGGCAACGCGGCCTCCGGTGGGCCGCCCGTCTGCGCGCAGCCCCAGGGCGACCCGCCGCCCGAGACGCCCACCACGATCGACGTCATCGAGCAGGCCTACCTCTGCATCCTCGCCAACTACTACAGCGGCGCCACCCTCGATGCCCGCTCGCTGCTGAGCGCGGGATTCGTCGCCTTCACGCAGGAGCTCAACCGCGAGGGGCTCGATCCGGCCGAGGCCACCATGCCGGCGTTGACCGGTGACCGGAAAGCCGACTGGGGCGCCTTCGAAGCGGCCTACCGGAAGATCACGGCTGGGCTGCCGGCGGACGCCGACCTCCGCCAGAAGCTGGCCGCCGTCACCCTGCGGGCCATCGTGGCCGCCCTGGACGACAACCACGCCCGCTGGACACAGGGCGTGCGACCGCCGCCCGGCCGCTACGACGACGACCAGTACGGCCTGGGGTTCAAGGCCAACCTCGGCGCCCAGGTGACCGTGAACCCCGGGGCCGCCCTGCCCCCGCTGTTCGTCACCACCGTCCTGGGCGGACCGGCCGAAAGCGCCGGGCTGCGTCCTGGCGACATCATCGAGTCCGTCAACGGGTCGGCGCCGTTCATCGGCACGACCGTCACGCCGGCCGCCGTCGCCGCGCTCTACCCGCGCTATCCCGAGGCCGGTCCGGTCCGGCTCCGCCTGCTGCGGCAGGACACCGGCCGCCGCCGGACCGTGACGCTGAAGCCCGGCCTGTACCAGCCCGATCCGGCCGCCCTCCAGGTGGTGACGTCCAAGCCGCTGCGGGACGACATCGCCTATGTACGGCTCAGCGGCTTCGCCCCCGACGCCGCGGACCGGGTCTTCAAGGCGGTCTCCCGGATGGGCGCCGGCCGCACGCTCACCGGGGTCGTGCTGGACCTGCGCGGCAACGGCGGTGGCAGTCCCGACGAGGCGAACCGGCTGCTGAGCGGGTTCGCGCACGGCAAGGTCACCGCGTACCAGTGCGCCGGGGACGGCACGTGCGAGACCATGCGGACCGACGACAGCGTCCCACTGCTCGGCCTGCCCTTGGTGGTGCTGACCGACCGGGGCTGCGCCTCGGCCTGTGAGCACTTCGGCGCCGCCGTCAAGGATCTCGGTCTCGGCCGGCTGGTCGGGACGCGGACCGCGGGCGCCGTCTCGGGCCCGGCGCGACCGTACCTCCTCAGCGACAACACCATCCTGGGGTTCCCGTCGAAGCACCACCTCGGCCCCGGCCGCGAGGTGATCGACCGGGTCGGCGTGGCCCCCGACCACCATGTGCCCCTGACCCCCGGGGACGCCGCCGCCGGGCGTGACCCCGCGCTGGCCAAGGCCCTGACCTTGCTGGCCGGGTGACGCGGAACCGGCCCGGCCGAGTCGTCCCCCGAGAGAACGGACTCCTTCATGAGCCATGCCATCGGACCCCTGCGGGTCGGCCCGGCGGTCACCGCCGGACTGGCCGTCCTCGTCGTGACCGCCTGCTCCGCGCCCGCCCCGCCCAGGTCCGTCGCCGTGACCTCCCCCTCCCCTGCGGCGTCCACCGGTGCCCCGGCCCTGCCCGCGCCCACCGGCGCCCTTCCGGTCGGCACCACCGCCCTGTACCTGAAGGACGCCTCCCGCCCCGACCCGTGGGTGCCCGAGGCGAAGGCCAGGGAGCTCATGGTCACCCTCTGGTACCCGGCACGGACCGGTGCGGGCCGGCGGGCCCCGTACATGACGGCAAAGGAGTCCGAGCTCACCCTGCGGGGCAAGAGGGTGACCGGCGCGCCGTACGACATGCTGAGCAGAACCCGCACGAACGCCTCCAGCGACGTGGAACCGGCAGGGCGCAAGGGCGGCCTGCCCCTCGTGGTGCTCTCGCCCGGGTTCACCATGCCCGTGAGCACGCTCACCTCCCTGGCCGAGGACCTGGCCAGCCATGGGTACGTGGTGGCCGGGATCGACCATGCGCACGAGAGTTACGCCACGACCTTCCCCGATGGGCGGATCGCCACCTGTGTCGCGTGCGACAGCGACACGGATCCGGGCTTCGGCACGAGGGTGGTCCAGGGCCGCGCCGCCGACGTGTCCTTCGCCCTCGACCGGCTGACCGGGTCGCGCCCGGCGTGGGACGGCTCTGGCCTGATCGACCGGTCCCGGATCGCGATGGCGGGCCAGTCGATCGGCGGGGCCGGTTCCGTGGCGGCCATGCTGAGGGACACGCGGGTACGCGCCGGGATCGACCTGGACGGCACCACGTACGCCCGGATCCCGAAGAGCGGGTTGTCGCGGCCGTTCCTGTTCGTGGGCTCGCCGGAGCACGTTCCCGGCGGCCGGGACAATTCGTGGGATCGTGACTGGAAACTGCTGACCGGATGGAAGCGGTGGCTCACGGTGGAAGGCGCGAACCACCAGTCCTTCACCGACGTTCCGGTGCTGGCGGGCTCACTCGGTGTCCCCGCCCCCGGCGGCCTGTCCGCGGCCCGCTCCGCCGAGATCACCCGCGCGTACGTCCGGGCCTTCCTGGATCTGCACCTGCGCGACGGATCCCGGCGGCCGTGGCCACGCCACCCGGAGGTCAAGGTGTGCACCCCGGGCAGCGGGACCTGCGCCTAGCGCATCGTCGACCTGGTCAGCGTGGCCGCCTGCCGCGCGTGTCGCGCTCGCGGCGGACGGTCGGCCGCCTGCCCTTGATCGTGGCTCGCCGGAGGGCGTCGATCACCTCGTCGGCCGCCTCCTGCGGCACCTCCACCAGCGAGAACCGGTCGGCGATCTCGATCGCGCCGATGTCGCGCCCGCTCAGGCTCGACTCGCCGGCGATCGCGCCGACCAGGTCCTGCGGCCGGATTCCGGCGCTGCGCCCCACGCTGAAGAACAGGCGCGCCATGCCGCTCGCCGGGCCGCGGCCGTACCGCTCGCGGTCCGGGCTGCCCTCCCGCTGCCCGCGCCGCTGGTCCACGGAGCGCGGCGCCACCTCGGGGATCTCCTGCTCGTCGAGCGCGGCCCCGCTGGCCTCGTGCGCCAGCTTGACCGCGGCGAGCGCCACCTCCATGAGGTCGAACTCGTCGGCGAGCGACTCCACCACGACGTGGAAGGGCTCCAGGTCGTCCTGGAGGAGGCATTCCTCCAGCGCGGCCCTGGTCAGCTCCATCCGGCGCGCGTGCAGGTCGGCGACGCTCGGCAGCCTCTCCACCTGGATCCGCTGCTTGGTCACCCGCTCGATCGCCTTGAGCATGCGGTGCTCGCGCGGCTCCACCAGGGTCAGGGCGACCCCTTCGCGGCCGGCGCGGCCCACCCTGCCGATGCGGTGCACGTACGCCTCGGGCGCGGACGGGACGTTGTAGTTGACGACGTGGGTGAGCTGCTCGATGTCCAGGCCGCGCGCCGCCACGTCGGTCGCGATGAGCAGGTCGGCGGTGCCGCCGCGCAGCCGCGACATCACCCGGTCGCGCTGCTCCTGCTCCATCCCGCCGTGCAGCGCCTCGGCACGGTAGCCGCGCCCGTTCATCGCCTCGGTGAGCTGGTCGACCTCGTCTCGGGTGCGGCAGAAGATGATCGCCGCCGTCGGCGCCTCGATGTCGAGGAGGCGGCCGAGCGCCGCGGGCTTGTGCGCCCTGGCGACCAGGTACGCGCTCTGCTCCACCAGCGGCGTCGACTCGCGCTCCGCCGCCGTGCGCCCCATCTCGATCCGTACCGGATCGCGCAGGTGACGGCGGGCGATCCCGTCGATGCGGGGCGGCAGCGTCGCGGAGAACAGCACGGTCTGCCGCTCCTCGGGGGTCGCCGCGAGGATGGCCTCGATGTCGTCGGCGAAGCCCATGTCGAGCATCTCGTCCGCCTCGTCCAGCACGACGGTGCGCAGGCCCTCCAGGTCCAGCGTCCCCCGGCCGATGTGATCGAGGGCCCGGCCCGGTGTCGCCACCACGACGTCCACCCCGCGCTTGAGCGCCTGCAGCTGCCGGCCGATGGGGGCTCCGCCGTAGATCGGCAGGACGCGGGCGCCCATGATGCGGCCGTACCGGTGGAACGCCTCCGACACCTGGATGGCCAGCTCGCGCGTGGGCACGAGCACCAGCGTCGTGGGCCCGCCGTCGCCGCCGGCGTGGAGCATGCGCTGCAGCACGGGCAGCGCGAACGCCGCCGTCTTGCCGGTGCCCGTCGCCGCCTGCCCGAGCAGGTCGTGCCCCTCGATCAGCGGGGGGATCGTCTCTCTCTGGATCGGGGTGGGCTCTTCGTACCCCAGCCCGGACAGCACGTCCAGGATCTCGGCACGGAGCCCCAGATCGGCGAAGCTGAGCTCACCGCCGGTCGCGTTCATCGCCATCGCCGACTCATCAGGAACTCCCATACCTACGTCCATACTCCCTGCTACCGGTCTACTTCTGGGAAGGACTCCCCGTACGGCCCGGTGCGGGGAGCGTCAACGTGCGAACTCACCCGGCACGGCGGTCGTCGCCGTCCCACCGTGCGCACCGCAGCTCTACCCTTGCACAGAGCCGGGGAACGTCTCGCCCCAGCCCGCGACGGTGGCGTCGCCCTGCGCTGGGTGCGAGCCCGAATCGCCGGACCCATTCCGGCGAACTACAACGATCTCACGAACGGACGACCCGCCGCGACGCGAGCGCTCAGCCCACCACGACGCCGCCGCTCGGCAGACCCGCGCGGTCAGGCACCACCTTGGGCAGGCCGCGCAGCCACACCTCCAGGTCGGCGGGCCACCAGCGGCCCGCCGCCAGCCGTCCCAGCACCTCCGTGACGGCGGCCGCGGAGGCGTGCACCGGCACGACCCGGACGGGCGCGGCCCCCGCCAGCACGCCGAGCCACCAGTGCCGCCAGGTCTCCGTCATGCCGTCGGGATCGAGCACCAGGTAGTAGTCGGGCAGCACCAGCCGGTCGGCGCGCAGCTCGCCCAGCGCGGCCTCGATGGCCACCTCCAGGCCGCCGACGACGCCGGTGCCGTCGAAGAAGCGCGTCCACGCCGTGGCCACGCCGGCCAGCGGGTCGGCGTCGTGCACCGTGTACGTCGCCGCCGACCGGCCCACGGCCGCCATCACCTCGGCCGGGTCGCGCTCGCCGCGCGGGATCGCCCGTACGTTGTGCAGCCCGTCCAGGCCCGCGACCACGTCTCCGGCGTCATCCCCCGCCACCACGACCACCGTACTGGTCAATCGCCGCATACCGGACAGTCTAGAACGCGAGCGGCCCACAGGACGCCCGCGCTCGCCCCGGGGGCGACCTCACCCGGCGGGGCGGCGCCGGAGGACGCGGACCTGGCCGGGGGCCAAGGTCGTGTGCTGGGCCAGGGAAGGGCCGGGGAGGGGGTCGCCGGCGACGGCGGCGAGGTCGGCGTCGTGGTCGCCGCGGTTGGTCAGGAACCAGTAGTCGTCCGTCCCGTCGGTGCGGACGGCCAGGTCGACCAGGCCACGGACCTCGGCCGGCAGCTCCGAGACGACCCCGCTGACGTTCAGGAGATCAGGGAGGACGGCGGCCAGGCCGTCCGGGCCGAGCCGGGTGGAGACGTACGACGCCGAGCCCGCGGGGGTGCGGCGCAGGGTGATGGCGGGGCGGCCCGCGTGGTCCCCCGTCTTGTAGACGGCCAGGGCCTCGGTCGCCGGGTCGGTGAGGTCGATCCGGTCGGTCCAGAGGGTGCCGGTGACGCCGATGTCCAGGTCGACGGTGTCGCCGTCCAGAAGGGGCCCGAACTCCTCGATGCGGATGCCGAGCAGGTCGCGCAGGGCTCCGGGGTAGCCGCCGAGCCACACGTGGTCGTTCTCGTCGACGATTCCGGAGAAGTAGGTGGTGACGAGATGTCCGCCGGAGGCCACGTACTCCTCCAGCCGTCGTGCCAGCTCGCCGGGCACGACGTGCAGGATCGGCGCCACCAGCAGGTCGTAGCCGGTGAGATCGTCGGCCACGCCGATCACGTCGGCGCGGACGCCGGCGGCCAGGAAGGCGGAGTACCAGTCGAGGGCCTCCTGCCGGTAGCGCAGCCGGGAGGAGGGGTGGGAGTCGAGCTCGCCGGCCCACCACGACTCCCAGTCGAACACGATCGCGGCGGCGGCACGCCGCCGGACCGTGCCGGCGATCGGCGCGAGGGCCGCCAGGGTCGCGCCCAGCTCGGTGACCGATCGGAACACGTCGCTGTCCTCGCCCGCGTGCGGGACCATCGCCGAGTGGTACTTCTCGGCGCCGCCCGCCGACTGCCGCCACTGGAAGAAACAGACCGCGTCCGCGCCGTACGCGACGTGCGTGAGGGAGTCCCGGGCCAGGCCGCCGGGCTTCTTGGCCAGGTTGATCGGCTGCCAGTTGACAGCGCTGGTCGAGTGCTCCATCAGGTACCACGGCCGGCCACCGGCGAGCGAGCCGGTGAGGTTGGCCGAGAACGACAGCTCGTCCTGGGCCTGGGGGCCGGTCAGCAGGTAGTGGTCGTTGGAGACGAAGTCGACCTCGCCGGCCCAGTCGGCGTAGTTCATGCCCTTGGTCTCGCCCATGACCATGAAGTTGGTGGTGATGGGGATGCCGGGGGTGAGCTCGCGCAGAATGTCGCTTTCGGCGCGCAGATGGTCCTTGAGCGTGTCGGAGGAGAACCGTTTGAAGTCCAGTTGCTGGGTCGGGTTGGGGTAGGACGCCGCCAGGCGCGGCGGCAGGATCTGCGCCCAGTCGCCGTACCGCTGGGACCAGAACGTCGTCGCCCAGGCGCGGTTCAGCTCCGCCACGGTGCCGTAGCGCGAGCGCAGCCACTCCCGGAAGGCGGCGGCCGCGTCGTCGGAGTAGTCGTAGACGTTGTGACAGCCGAGCTCGTTGGAGACGTGCCAGGCGGCGAGGGCCGGGTGGCTGCCATAGCGCTCCGCCAGCGCCCGGGTCAGGCGCAGCGCGTGCGCGCGGAAGACCGGCGAGGTGGGCCGCCAGTGCTGCCGCGCGCCGGGCCACACCGTGTGGCCGTCCGCGTCGACGGGCAGGATCTCCGGGTGCTTCGTCGTCAGCCAGGGCGGTGGCGAGGCCGTCGCGGTGGCCAGGTTGACCGCGACGCCGTGGGCGTGCAGGAGGTCCATCGCCTCGTCGAGCCAGTCGAAGTCCCAGACGTCCTCGCGCGGCTGGATCCGCGCCCAGGAGAAGATCGCCAGCGCGACGATGTTGACCCCGGCCGCCCGCATCGCGCGCACGTCGTCGTCCCACACCTCGCGGGGCCACTGCTCGGGGTTGTAGTCGGCGCCGAACGCCAGCCGCGCCCGCTCCGGCTCGGACGGCCAGCGCAGCCACCGGCGACCGTTCTCAGCTTCCGCCATGATTCCTGCTCTCAGAAGTCGCCCCCGCCCTCCCCGAGGGCGGGGGCGTCCGGACCGCTACTTGATGGTGAAGCCCTGCTCCTGGCCGTACTTGACGGAGACGTCCTGCCAGGCCTTCAGTCCGTCCTGCAGCGGGGTGGAGGTGGAGGTGTAGGCCTTGCCGACGGTGTCGTTGAAGACGCTGTTGGCGTACACCTGGAAGGGCAGGTACGACCAGCCGCCGACGACCTGGGTGGCGGACTCGGCGAGCACCTGGTTGGCCTTCTGGCCGTCGAAGTAGGGAAACTCCTTGTCCAGGAACGCGGAGTCCTGGAGCTGTGCGGTCGTGGCGGGGAAGGCTCCGGCGTCGATCCGGGTCCGCACCCCTTCGTCGACGTTGGCGTACTTGAGGAAGGCGTAGGCGAGGTTCTTGTTCTGGGCGGCCTCGGGGATCGCCAGGGAGCTGCCGCCGTTCTCGGCGGTCGCCTTGCCGCCGGCCTCCCACTGCGGCATGGGGGCGACCCGCCACTTGCCGGCGCCCGCCTTGACGCCGGATTCGAGGTTGGCGGGCATCCAGGCGCCGATGACCAGGGTCGCGATGGTGCCGTCGCCGAGGCCCTTGTACCAGGCGTCGCTCCAGCTCCCGACGGGCGCCAGCAGCTTGCCGTCGATGAGCTTCTGCCAGGTGGCGGCGAACTTCTGGGTGCCCGGGTCGGTGAAGTTCACGCTGACGGTGGTGCCGTCGACCGTGTAGGGCTTGCCGCCCGCCTGCCAGATCATGCTGGTGGCGAAGCCGGCGTCGCCGATGTCGTTGGTGATGTACGCCTTCGGGTTCGCCTCGTGCAGCTTCTCGGCGGCGGCGATGTACTCGTCCCAGGTGGCCGGGACCTTGAGGTCGTACTCGTCGAAGACCTCCTTGTTGTAGAACAGCGCCATCGGCCCGGAGTCCATGGGCAGCCCGTAGATGGCCTGGCCGGCGTGGACGGAGTTCCACGGGCCTGGGGTGAAGGTGCCCTCCAGCTTCCCGGCGCCGAAGGCGGTCAGGTCGGTGACGGACTTGGCCAGGGCGAACTGCGGCAGGGCGTAGTACTCCACCTGGGCGACGTCCGGGACGCCGGAGCCCGCCTTGATCGCGTTCTGCAGGGCGGTGTACTGGTCGTTGCCGGTGCCGGCGTTGACCAGGTTCACCTTCACCTTGGGGTACTTCGCCTGGAAGTCGGCGGCCACCTGCTTGAGGGTCGGCTCCCAGGCCCAGACGGTGATGCTGCCGCCGGCGTCCAGGGCCTTCTGCAGGTCGGCGTCGGAGACGGCCGCCGACGTGGGCGCGGCCGATTCGCCGGCGGGCTCGGGGCCGGCGGGTGAGCCGCACCCGGCGGCCACGAGCGATACGGACAGGGCGGCGGCGCCCAGCAGGAGGGCGCGACGACGGGTTATCGCCATGGGGACACGGCCTTTCTGATCTTCACGGTGGGTTATTCCTTGACGCTTCCGGCGGCCAGGCCCGACTGCCAGTACCGCTGGAGCAGCAGGAACGCCGCGATCAGCGGGATGATCGTGAGCAGTGATCCGGTGATCACGAGGTTGAAGACGGCGTCGCCGCCCGCGCTGGCCGCCTGCTCGTTCCAGCTGTAGAGGCCGAGGGTGAGCGGATACCAGTCGGGGTCCTTCAGCATGATCAGCGGCAGGAAGAAGTTGTTCCAGGTGGCGACCACGTTGAACAGCAGGACCGTGACGAAGCCGGGCGCCAGCAGCGGCAGGCTGATCCGGAAGAAGGTGCGGAACTCGCCGGCCCCGTCCACCCGCGCCGACTCCAGGATCTCCCTCGGGACGGCGTCGGCGGAGTAGGTCCACATCAGGTAGAGGCCGAACGGGGAGACCAGCGAGGGGATGATGATCGCCCACGGGGTGTTGGTCAGGCCCATGCCGGCGAACATCAGGAAGGTGGGGACGGCCAGCGCGGTGCCGGGCACCGCCACGGCGCCGATCACGGTGGCGAACACCGCCTTCTTGCCGGGGAAGTCGAACTTCGCCAGCCCGTAACCGCCGAGCGTGGCCAGCAGGGTCGCGCCGCCCGCGCCCACGACCACGTACAGCAGCGTGTTCAGCAGCCAGCGGGTGAAGGCGCCGTCGGCGTAGGCGAAGGTCTGGGCGATGTTGTCGAACAGGGCGAAGTCGCCGGCGAACCACAGGCCGAAGGAGCCCAGCAGCCCTTCCTGCGTCTTGGTGGCGTTGATCACCAGCCAGGCCAGGGGCAGCAGGGTGTAGACCAGCATGAGCGTGGTCAGGAGGGTCAGCAGCGAGCTGCGCCGGCGGCGCTTGATCACCAGAGGGCGGGCGGCCATCGTTCAGCTCCCCTTCCGCATGCCGCGAAGCTGGACCACGTAGGCGATGATCATGGTGATGACGCCCATGACGATGGCGACGGTCGCGGAGTAGTTGTACTGCTGGCCCTCGAAGGACAGGGAGTAGGCGTACAGGTTCGGCGTGAAGTAGGTGGTGATCGCGTTCGGCGCCAGGGTCTTGAGGACGTTCGGCTCGTTGAACAGCTGGAAGCTGCCGATGATCGAGAAGATCGTCGCGATGACCAGCGCGCCGCGCAACGCCGGGAGCTTGATCGCCCAGATGATCCGCGCCTGGCCGGCGCCGTCGATCTCCGCGGCCTCGTACAGCGAGGGGTTCACCACCCGGAGCGCCGAGTAGATGATCAGCATGTTGTAGCCCACGAACTCCCAGGTCACGATGTTGCCGATGGAGGCGAGGACGAGGTCGGCCGACAGCGGATCGGGCAGTGACAGGCCGAAGGCCTCGTTGACGTTGCCGATGAGACCGAACTGCGTGCCGTACATGAAGCCCCACATCAGCGTGGCGACGACGGCGGGCACCGCATAGGGCAGGAAGACCGCGATCCGGAAGAACGCCGCCCCGTACAGCCGCCCGCTGTCGATCGCGAGCGCGACCAGCAGTGCGAGGAACAGCATGATCGGCACCTGGACGGCGAGGAAGACCGCCACCCGCCCGAACGCCGCCCAGAACTGCGGGTCCTGCAGCGCCTTCAGGTAGTTCTCGGCGCCGACGAAGGCCGTCCCGCCGATCAGGCGGGTGCGGAAGAGGCTCAGGTAGATCGAGTAGGCGATCGGCGCCAGGAAGACGAGCGCGAACACCACCATGAACGGCCCGACGAACCGCCAGCCGAGCCAGGACCGCCCATGCCCATGACGTCGCGAGACCACTGGGCCACCCCTCTCCGCGACAAAAATGTTAACGTAAACATCAGTTGCTGGATGTTTACGTAAACTTCTGCTGCGGATGGTGGCAGCCGGTGCACCCCGAGGTCAAGAGCCGCCCGTCACGTTGACAGCCGATCACGGCTCAGCGCAGGATTCGCGACGACGGGGAACAAAGCAGACAGGAGCGACACCACCATGGATCTGGACCGCCCGGCTCAGCAGGCTCCGGCGTCGATCGGCGGCGCGCAACGGGGCGGCTCGGGCATTCCGGGCGGGCGCCGCAAGCAGCGGGTCTCCATGGCCGACGTGGCCAAGCTCGCCGGCGTCTCCTCCCAGACGGTCTCCAGAGTCGCCAACGGGCACGCCGGCGTCATCGGCACGACCCGCGAGCAGGTGCTCGCCGCCATGCGTGAGCTGGGCTACCGGCCCAACAGCGCCGCGCGGGCCCTGCGGTACGGCCAGTTCAACACGATCGGCGTGATCCTCTTCAGCCTGGCCTCGACCGGCAACAGCCGCACCGTGGAGGCCATCGCCACCCACGCCGCCTCCGAGGGCTACGCGATCACCCTGATCCCCATCGACGTCCCCACCCAGGACAACGTCCTGGGTGCCTTCACCCGGATGGGCGAGCTGGCCGTCGACGCCGTCATCGTCATCATGGAGGTCCACCTTCTGGACGCCGGCACGGTGACTCTGCCGCCCGGCGTCCACGTCGTCGTCGTGGACTCCGACGCCGGGGACCGCTACAGCGTCGTCGACACCGACCAGGCCGAGGGCACCCGCCTCGCCGTCCGTCACCTGCTCGACCTGGGGCACCGCACCGTCTGGCACGTCACCGGCCCGCGCACCTCCTTCGCGAGCCAGCGCCGCGCCCAGGCCTGGCGGCTGGAGCTGGAGCAGGACGGACGGACGGTGCCGCCGCCGCTGCACGGCGACTGGTCCGCCGAGTCGGGCTACACCGCCGGGCTGACCCTCGCCGACCGGACGGACTGCACCGCGGTGTTCGCCTCCAACGACCAGATGGCCCTCGGCCTGCTCCGCGCCTTCCACGAGCGGGGGCGCGCGGTGCCGGCCGAGATCAGCGTCGTCGGCTTCGACGACATCCCCGACGCCGCCTGCTTCGTCCCCCCGCTGACGACCGTCCACCAGGACTTCGCCGAGGTCGGCCGCCGCTGCGTCCAGGGCGCCCTGCGGCAGATCCGCGAAGGCGGATCCAACGGCCCCGGCACCGACCTGGTCCCCACCCGCCTGGTCGTCCGCGCCAGCACCGCCCCACCACGCTGAGCGACGAACATACAACTCAGAGTAAAGTGTGGGCAGACATCCCCCCATGTCATGGAGCTCGCATGGAACGAACGGTCCTCGCCGCGGTCACGGAACGCCCCGACGCCGACACGGCACTCGCCGAGCAGCTCCGCCGCGTCGCCGCGGCCCTGGACGACCTCGGCGTCCAGCTGCGCTGGACGCACCGCACGCAGGACGCGCTCGCCGTGATCGGCTCCGACGCCTCGCTGGCCGGGATGCTGGCCGACTGGGACGCGCCCGGCGCCGAGCAGGTGCTGAGCGCGGTCACCCACCGCTTCCGCAGCCTGCCGGTCTTCCTCATGACCACCGAGCAGGAGCTCCCCCTGTGGGTGTACGAAGTCATCCAGGGCTATGTGTTCCCCCTGGAGGACACCCCTGACTTCATCGCCGGCCGCATCGAGCACGCCACCGAGGAATACTCCGAGCGCATCCTCCCGCCGTTCTTCCGCGCGCTGCGCAAGCTGCAGGACCACCACCAGTACTCCTGGCACACCCCCGCGCACGCCGGCGGCGTCGCGTTCCTCAAGTCGCCGGTCGGGCGGGCGTTCTTCGACTTCTACGGCGAGCGCCTGCTCCGCACCGACCTGTCCATCTCCGTCCCCGAGCTCGGCTCGCCGCTGGACCACACCGGCCCCATCGGCGACGCCGAACGCAACGCCGCCCGCGTCTTCGGCGCCGACCGCACCTTCTTCGTGATGAACGGCAACGCCACCGCCAACCGCATCGTCGGCCACCACGCCATCGCCCGCGACGAGACCGCCCTGGTGGACCGCAACTGCCACAAGTCGCTCCAGCACGCGGTGACCATCAGCGGCGCACGCCCCGTCTACCTGGTGCCCGAGCGCAACGGCCTCGGCCTGGCGGGCCCCATCCCACCAGCCGCGCTGCGGGCCGACACCCTGCGCGCCCGCCTGTCCGGCCACCCCCTGGCGGAGACCGCGCCGACCTACGCCGTGATCACCAACTCCACCTACGACGGGCTCTGCTACGACGCCGTACGCGTCGCCGAGCTGCTCAGCGAGAGCGTCCCCCGGGTGCACTTCGACGAGGCGTGGTTCGCCTACGCCCGCTTCAACCCGCTCTACGCCCGCCGCTACGGCATGGCCGTGGACGAGCGGACGCTGCCGGGGCCGGAGCGCCCCACCGTGTTCGCCACCCAGTCCACGCACAAGCTCCTGGCGGCGTTGTCGCAGGCGGCGATGCTGCACGTCCGGTCGGCCGAGCGCGCTCCGGTGGACTACGAGCGGCTCAACGAGACCTACCTGATGCACTGCTCCACCTCGCCCCTCTACCCGATGATCGCCTCGCTGGACGTGGCGGCCGGGATGATGGACGGCCCGTCCGGGCCCCACCTGACGGGCGAGGCGGTCATCGAGGCCGTACGGTTCCGCCAGGCCATGGTCAGGCTGGCCGCCCGCATCCGGGAGGACGACCGGCGGCCCGACTGGTACTTCGGCGTCTGGCAGCCCACGCACGTCCCGGACCCCGCCACCGGCCTGCCCATCCCCTTCGCCGACGCCGACCCGGCGCTGCTGAGCACCGACCCGGCCTGCTGGACCCTGGAGCCCGGCGCCGCCTGGCACGGCTTCCATGGTCTGGCCGACGGCTACTGCCTGCTCGACCCGATCAAGGTGACGATCACCTGCCCCGGCGCCGACGCCACCGAAGGCACGCTGGAGTGGGGCATCCCCGCCCGCATCGTCGCCGCCTACCTGCGGCGGCGCGGCATCGCCGTGGAGAAGACCGGCGACCACACGCTGCTGGTGCTGTTCTCCATGGGCATCACCAAGGGCAAGTGGGGAACGCTGATCGACGCGCTCACCGACTTCAAGCGCGCCTACGACGACGACCTGCCCCTGGCCGAGGTGCTGCCGGGCTTCGGCCCGCCGGCCACCACGCTGCGCCGCTTCTGCACCGACGTGCACGACAAGCTCCACGCCCTGGGTCTGGGCGCGCTCCTCGACGAGATCTTCACCACCCTGCCCGAGCCCGTCCACACCCCCGCCGACACCTACCAGGCCCTGATCCGCTCCCGCACCGAACGCGTCCCGCTCGCCGACCTGCCCGGCCGCATCTCCGCCGCCACCGTCGTCGTCACCCCGCCGGGGATCCCGATGCTCATGCCGGGGGAGGCGACGGGCCCCGCCGACGGCCCGCTGATGACGTACCTGCACGGCCTGGAGGACTTCGACCGGACCTTCCCCGACCTGGCCACCGACATCCACGGCGCCCACCGCGACGCCGACGGCGGCTACCACGTCGAGGTCGAACGCTGAGGAGCATCGGCACTCTGACCGCGCCGGGCGGCTAGCGGCACGCCGGCTCGGCGGGCGTCCCGGGGAAGTACTGTGACCACTCCTCGTCGCTGACCGGCGGCCCGGCGAGCGCGCAGATCCGGGCCGCCACCCGCTCCGGGCCCGTCTCCCACAGCTTGGCCGTCCAGTCCTCCCCCGCCGTGGCCAGCGTGTGACCGTCAGGGGCGTAGGCGACGGCGTCGACCGGCTTGCCGTGGCCGGTCAGCGTCGCCAGCCTGCTCCGGCCGGCCACGTCCCACAGCACGGCGGTCTTGTCCGAGCTCGCGGTGGCGAGCGTACGGCCGTCCGGGCTGAACGCGACCGACTTCACCGCGTCGGTGTAGCCGTCGAACACCGCGACGCGGGCGGGTTCGGCCGGTTCGGAGACGTCCCACAGGACGACGCTGCGGTCGGAGCCCGCGCTGGCCAGCAGGCGGCCGTCAGGGCTGAAGGCCACGGACTTCACCGCGTCGGTGTGACCGGCGGCGACCGCGAGCGGCCGACCGCTCGCGTCCCACAGCCGCACGGTGTGGTCGGCGCTCGCCGTGGCGACGACGCGGCCGGTCAGCGCCACGTCATTGATCGGCCCGGTGTGCCCGCGCAGCGTGACCAGCCTGGTGCGGGTCGGCACGTCCCACAGGACGGCGGTCCGGTCGGCGCTCGCGGTGGCCAGGGTGTCGCCGTTGAACGCCACCGACTCGACCGTGTCACCGTGCTCGGCGAGGACGGTCGAGGTGCGGTCCCTGACGTTCCACAGCCGGGCCGTCCCGTCCGCGCTCGCGCTGGCCAGCGTGGCGCCGTCGGCGCTGAAGGCCACCGCGTTGACCGGGCCGGCGTGCCCGTCCAGGACCGTCGAGGTGTGATCCGCCAGGTTCCACAGCCGGATGTCGCGGTCGTAGCCGGACGTCGCCAGTGATCGGCCGTCCGGGCTGAACTCCGCCCCGTAGATGGAGCTGCGATGGCCGATGAGCGTGTCGCCCGGCACGTCCCACAACCGGGTCGTGTGGTCGGCGCCGGCCGTGGCCAGCGTGCGCCCGGCGGACACGGCGGCGTTGACCGTGCCGGTGTGCCCGGCGAACGCGGCCAGCTCGTGGAGCTCTTGCGCGTCGTCCACGTCCCACACCCGCACCGACGCGTCGGCGCCGCCGGAGACGAGCGCGCCACCCATGAACGTCAGCGCGCGCACGGCGTCGGTGTGGCCCTCCCCCACCGACAACCGGTCACCCTCCAGATCCCAGAGCCGGACGGTACGGTCCTCCCCCGCGGTGGCGAGCACCGACCTGCCGAACACCGCCGCGTTCACCGCGCCGGTGTGCCCGGCCAGCACCTTCGACGTCCGGCTCGTGAGGTCCCACAGCCTGGCCGTGCCGTCGGCGCTCGCGGACACCAGGGAGCGCCCGTCCGCGCTGAACGCCACCGACCTCACTCCGCCGGTGTGCCCGGTGAGCAGGATGGACCCCTCACCGTCCAGGTCCCAGAGCCGGATCGTGTGGTCCGCGCCCGCGCTTGCCAGCGTGCGGCCGTCGGGGCTGAAGGCGACCGCGTCGACCACGCCCGTGTGCCCGGCGCGGCGCGGCAGCCGTACGGGATGGGCGGGGTCGGCGACGTCCCACAGCAGCACCGCACCATCTGAGCCATCCGCACCATCCGAGCCATCCGCGCCGTCTCCGTCTGCGCCGGCCGCCAGCGTGCGGCCGTCCGGGCTCAGCGCCGCCGAGCGGGCGTCCGCCGTCACCGTCCCCAGCGCACGCGGGTGGTGCGGGTCGGCGACGCCGGTCAGCGCGACCGTGCCGTCCGCGCTCGCCGTGGCGAGCAGCCGTCCGTCGCGGCTGAGCGCCGCGGCGACCACGTCGTCGCGGTGGCCAGCCAGGCGGGTGGCGTACGGCGTGCCGAACGCGCTGAGCAGACCGCCCCGGGCCACCTCGTTGCCGGACAGCCGGTAAGCGGCCAGGCTGAGCCGGGCGGCGAGGGCGGGGTCGGTGACCCGTAACGCTGTCGCGCGTTCGGCGACGCGCTGCGAGGTGGCGGTGTTGCGCGCCCGGGTCGCCTGGCGCTCGGCGTGCACCGCGACGGCGCTCGCGGCGACGGCCAGCGCCAGCAGCACGCTCAGCAGCGCGACCAACCGGCGCAGGCGCCGGGTGCCGCGCCGCGCCGCCTCCTCCTCGGCGGCCTCGGCGGCCTCACTGGCGGCCAGGAACTCCCGTTCCAGACTGCTCAGCCTGCCGGTCAGCTCGCGCGCCATCACCAGCCGGACGCCCCGGTAGAGAGCGCTGTCGTCCCGCTCCAGCTCCTGCCACGCCTGCGCGGCCTCGGTGAGCCGGCGGTGGGTGCGCAACGCCTCGCGGTCCTCGGTCAGCCACCCGTGCAGGCGGGGCCAGGAGCGGATCAACGCCTCATGAGTGAGCTGTACGGTGTCGCCGTCGACGGTGATCAGCCGTCGCGCGGCGAGGCGTTCGAGCACCACCTCGGTGTCGGGGTCGGCGGTGTCCAGCTCGGCGCGGGAGATGCGGCGCTTGGTGTCCTCGGTGCCCTCACCGAGCGCGGTGAGCCGCTGGAACAGGTCCCTGGCCAGCCGCTGCCGCGCCGGCCCGAGGTCGGCGTGGACCCGTTCGGCGGTGTGCGCGAGCGCGCCGTCGATCCCGCCCGCCGCCTGGAAGCCGGTCAGCGTGAGGGTGTTGCCGCGTCTGCGCCGCCACGTCTCCAGCAGCGCGTGCGACAGCAGCGGCAGGACGCCAGCCCGGCCGCCGGCGTGGGCCACCAGCTCGACCAGCAGCGCCTGCTCGACCGCGCAGCCGGCGCGCGCGGCGGGTGCGCCGATGGCGCGCCGCAGCTCGTCGGTGGTCATCGGGCCGACCACGAGCCGGTCGGTCAGCTCGTCGCGCAGCTGCGGGTGCCCGGCGCAGTGGGCGTAGAAGTCGGAGCGGACGCCCAGCACGACGTGGCACCGGGAGTTCTCCGCCCGCGCCGCCGTGACCAGCGCCTCGGCGAACCGGCTGCGCTCGGCGTCGTCGCGGCACAGCGCGAAGACCTCCTCGAACTGGTCCACCACGACCAGCAGGCCGCCCGGCGCGTCCCCGGCCACCTGGCGCGCGAACAGGTGCAGCGAGCGCGGGTCGGCGGCCAGCTCGGCCCGGACCCGCCCCGGCGGCATGCCGGTCAGGCGGGCGAGCTGGACACCGCACTCCTCCAGCGGATGCGCGCCCGGCGTGAAGATCAGGGCCGGGTACGGCCAGCGCGCGAGCAGTCCGGCCCGCAGCAGCGAGGACTTGCCCGCGCCCGAGGCGCCGAAGACCGCGACGAGCCGGTCGGCCGCCAGCCGTTCGACCAGCTCGTCGGCCAGGCGTTCGCGGCCGAAGAACAGGTCGGCGTCCTCCTGCCGGAACGCCGACAGGCCGACGTACGGCGCCCGCCCGTCCGGTTCGGGGTCACCGCCGGCGGCGAGCTCGGCCGCGACGGCGTGCCAGCGCTTCTCCCACTCCTCGATGTCACCGCCGCACACCTTCACGTACGCCAGGGTGACCGCGAGGCTGGGCAGCTTCTGCCCGCTCGCCGCCCCTGACAGCGTCGCCAGGGAGTAGTGGGCCCGTTTCACCATTTCCCGATAGGTCGGGCTGCCCGCGCCCCGCCGCAACTCCCGGAGGTCCGCGGCGAACCTGGTCAACGGGTCATCACCGGGAGGCAGTGGTAACTCCCGTCTTGACACTGCCCGCACCCCCATAGTTGCCGGTATCACTATTTTGCCCCGGCGAACGTATGTTCGCCATCTGTTTGTTCACTGCCGCTCTCCGACAGCGAACAAGCGAACGTGAGATAGACAGGCTGCCGAGCACGCCATCAGCAGGAGGAATCATGCGCATCGGCAGGTCCGTCATTTCCAGCTCGGCGATCGCGGTCCTTTCAGCCGCCGCCCTGACATTGAGCGCACTACCAGCGTCGGCGGCGGCCGACCCGGAGCCGAAGGCACAGTTCAAGTGCGGCTTCCACGTAGACGGAAACCTCAATGCTCTTTACGGGCACTGCGACGCACCCCCTCGGACGGACATCGTCATCAACGTCGAACTCGGCTGGGGCGGGGACGACGGCAACTACGACATGTGCGTGAAACCCGGCGTGACCCGGCTCGGGACATACCCCTCGGTCTGGGACGCGACCTACACCGGCCGGCTGTGCTCGGCCGGGTGAGCACGAAAGGACGGAATCGAATGATACGGGCCATGGGAACGGTGATCGCGGCGACGGTGATGGCCTCGGTGGCCGGATTCGCCCTCGCCCCTCCGGCGCAGGCCGGCTACTCCGAGTGCGTCGCCTATCTCGAAGGCGCGGGATACGGCATGAACGGCCTGCGGAGGGATGCCTGCATCGCCGGCGACAGCTCTCAGGCCGGAGGCTGGTTCCTCTGCTGGGACGGTCTCATGGACACGGGGATCCCATCGGGGGTGGCCTCGGAAGCCTGCGATCGGGCGGGACGGTAGCGGCGGCGAGCTCCCGGTCGCCGACTTCATCGAGGAAGCGAGGATGAGAAGTCATGAGCAGGAAGTACATCTTGACCGGCCTCCTGACGGCAGGCCTCATCGGCCTGTCCGGCATCGCCGCCACCCCCGCCCAGGCGTCGGCGTCGCCCGCCGTGCTGGCCGACTACTGCGGCGGGAACCCACCGGGAGCCGGCTCGGTGCCCGGCGACAGGTTCGCGGGCACGCGATCGGTGGCCTGCAACAAGTGCCGTGAAATGGGGCTTTATATGCGGGCGAAGGGGCAAATCTCACAATTCTGGTGTGAGTACTACGCTCCCCTCGGATACGCGAGGATGTACGTGAAGTAACGCGCGTCCTGGGGCCCGGGTCCTTCGATCCGGACCCCGGCGCAACAGGCAGGACTGCCTCAGGTAGTGGCCCCACCCACCCGGCGAAATGTCCGGGTGGCCGTAGCGCCTCCCATCCACCATCATGACAGTCGGCGATCACCCGATCGCGGATCGTCATGGACGAGAGGGAGTGGCGCGTGGCGCTTGAGCCGACCGTCAAGCATGAAAGCCGGCCGGACGCGTCCCCCGACGCACGCATGGACGACCTGCCAGATCAGGACGGTCGGGGGGCGTACGATCTGCCGCGGCTGGACTGCGGTCATGACGCGTGGCGGTTCGTCGCCGGGCTGTGCGACGGGGGTGGGGTGGAGCGTCAGCTGATGATCGAGTTCGTCGCCCACCGCACCACCAGGCCGGACGGCGGCCGGCTGGTCTCCCATGGCTGCGGCTGGACGTACAGCGTGCCGGAGAGCTCGACGTACCGGGAGCAGACGTGGCGCGACACCGGCGCGGTGGAGCTGATCTGTCTCGACACCTCCAGAGGGTGGGACCCGTCGGTCGGTGAGGCGGTGCGGGAGGCGTGCGCGAGCGGGAGGCCGATCGGTCCCGACCGGCTGCTGCCCGGACCTGTCGCCTTGGCGGCCGATCGGCTGTGCCTCGACTTCGGCGGCGTCGCGGAGCTGTCCGCGCCCGCCGAGGGCGCCTACCACGTCGTGCTGCGCGGCGACGACGAGACCTGGGAGCTACGGCTGCGGGCGCTGAAACCCGCCGTGCGGGAGTCGCTGTACCAGGGGGCGCCGCTCGGCGTCGACGAGTCGCGCCGCGCCTTCCTCGTGCCCCGCCTGGCGGCCGACGCCACCTGGAGCAGGCCGGGTCACCCGCCGGTCCGGATGAGCGGCCTGGCGCTCTACCAGCGGGCCTTCGGCGCCGCCGAGCTGCCGCAGGACGGCGGCCGGCCACCGGTCGACCGCGAACGAACCTGGATCGCGCTGCACCTGGACAACGGCTGGGACGTGGTGGCCTGCCAGTCCGGCTCCGTCGACGTCGCGGGCGGAAGGACGGCCAGGCGGCCCGCGTCCGTGGTGCTGGTCGCACCGGACGGCACCCGCCAGGAAGCCCCGGCCCGGCTCGACCCCGGCGAGTCCTGGACGTCCATCGTCACGCTCGCCTCCTACCCCACGGTCTGGCGCGTCGACGCACCCGAAGCGGGTCTGTCCCTGCGGGTGGCCGCTCGCTTCGCCGAGCAGGAGCGGCCCACGGTCATCGGGCCGGGTGCCCTGCTGGCGGCCGCCGCCACCGCCGAGGGAGAGCTGCACGACCGGCCGGTTCACGGCGACGGCCTGTTGGAGGTGCTGCCGGTCAACCGGATCCTCGACTTCGAGGGCCATCTGGAGGGCTTGCGCGCGATCACCCACGCCGAGGTCGTACGCCTCTATCCCGACGCCCCCGAGCCTGAGGCCATCACCGTGCTCGCCGGACTCGCCCCCGGCACCCGCTGGCCGGTCGACCTCGTCGCGGAGCCGTTGCACCGTTCGCTGGTGGCGCCGGTCCGGCACCTGGCCGACGCCATGGGCAGGGGCTGGCGCAGCTACGCCGCGATCGCCGCGATGGAGATACAGGGCGTCAGCAGCCGCCCGTACCGGGCGCTGACGGCGCTGGCCGAGCTGCTGCACACGGCCAGCCTCATCGTCGACGACGTCGAGGACAACGCGCCGACGCGCCGGGGACGGCCCGCCGTCCACCAGGTGTTCGGCCAGGCCACCGCCATCAACACCGGCACGCACGCCTACCTCGTCTTCGACCAGGTCGTACGACACCTGCTGCCCGACGACCCGGAGCGGCGGCTACGCCTCTACCAGGCGTATCTGGACGGCATGCGCCGCAATCACGCCGGCCAGGCGCTCGACATCCTCGGCCACCACGAGGCCATGGAGGCCGCCGTGGTCTCGGGCGACGCCGCCGCCGTGCTGGAGCGGGTGCGCACCACGCACCGGCTCAAGACCGGCGGCGTGGTGCGCGGAATCGGCGAGTTCGGGGCGATACTCGCCGGCGCCAACGGCGAGCTGCTGGCCGCGATCAGCGCCTACTACGAGACCGTGGGGCTGGCGTACCAGATCAGTGACGACGTCGCCGACCTGCGCGCCCTGCTGGCCCGTCCCGGAGATCCCGGCTCCCGCGTCGCCAAACTGCCCGGCGAGGACATCCGCGAGGGCAAGGTCACCTACCCCCTGGCGCACGCCGTCCCGCTCCTGCCGCGAGCCCGGCTGCGGGAGGTCTGGGACGTCGTCCGCGCGGGAAACGCCGCCCCGGCCGCCGCGCGGGAGGTCGTCGGCGCCCTGGAGGACTGCGGCGCCACCGCGGCCTCGCTGGCGGACGCCCGCCAGGCCATCGACCGGGCATGGCGGCCCCTGCAGGAGCTCCTGCCCGTCAACCGGCACACGGTCATGGTCCGTGCCCTCGGCCTTTACGCCGCCCAGCGCCATCTGGACGAATGACCCCGCAGCAGGCGGGCCAGCGGCTTGGGAAGCCACCAGTTGCGGGCGCCGAGCAGGCGCATCAGCGCCGGGACGAGCGCGAGCCTGATGACCGTCGCGTCCAGGGTGATCGCGATGGCGACGGCGAGGCCGAGCTGCACCAGGTGGTAGCGGTGCGCGGTGAGCAACGCGGCGAACGTGACGACCATGACGGCGGCGGCCATGGTGATGGGGCGAGCGGTGTGCCGCAGGCCGTGGACGACGGCGGCGGTGTTGTCCCCGATGGCGTGGTAGTGCTCGCCGATGCGGTGGATGAGGAAGATCTCGTAGTCGATCGACAGGCCGAAGACCAGGGTGAACGCCAGCAGCGGGATCAGCGTGTTGACCTGGCTGCCGACCAGGTGCGGCAGGTGGCGGGTGGCCAGGGTCAGCAGGCCGAACGCGGCGGTGACGGCCAGCACGTTCATCAGCACGGCCTTGATCGGCAGCAGGATGCTGCGGAAGGTCACCAGGAGGAAGATCAGCGAGCAGCCCAGCACCAGCAGGACCACCGTGCCGAGCTGGGTGGTGGTCTCCTCCATGAGGTCGGAGAAGATCACGTTCGGTCCGGTCACGAAGGCGTCCTGGCCGGGGGGCAGCGCCGCCGGGACGAGCTCCCGGGTGATCTGCCTGGCCAGCGCCGTGGTGGCGGGCTCGTCGATGTGCGTACGGATGATGACGACGACGATGGTCAGGTCCCTGCCGTTGTCGACCGAGGTCGTGAAGGCCACCCTGGCGTCCCCTTCGAGGGCGGCGACCAGGTCGGTGGTGTCGGCGGGCGGCGCGCCCGCCGGGTGGGGCAGCACCACGCCCAGGGCCGAGGAGATCTGGTCGGCCTCCATGTACGCCAGGCCCCGGCCGAAGTCGGTCTCGGCGATCGAGGCGCGGTCCAGGTCGAAGCCCAGCCGTAGCTCGGTCACCGGCGCGGCGGCGACGAGCAGCGCCCCTGCGCAGGCCAGCGTGTAGGCGATGGGATGCCGCATGAGGTGCCGCGCCCACCGGCCCCACCCCCCGGCCTGCCCCCGGCGCCGGGCCCAGGGGCGCGGACGTGATCGCCGGGCTTCCGCGCGCAAGCGGGAGGGCCTGGCTTCGGCGCGCAGGTGGGGGCCCCGGCGGAGGAGCCAGCGGTCGGCGGCGACGAGGACGGCCGGGAGCAGCGTGACGGCCGCCGCCGCGGCGACCACGGCCGACAGGCTCGCCGCCGCGCCCATGGCGCGGATCATGGGGGTGCGCACCACCAGCAACGTCGCCGCCGTCAGCGCGACGCCCACGGCGCACCAGCTCGCGGTCCGTCCGGCCGTGCTCACGGCGATGGCGGCGGCCTGGTGCGGGGCATGCCCGGCGGTCCGGGAGTGGCGGTAGCGGAAGAGGGTCAGCAGGGCGTAGTCCAGGCCCAGCGCCAGCCCGACGGTGGCCGCCACGGCCAGCATGAACGTGTCGGCCGGCGTGCCGAGCAGGCTCCCCAGCGCCAGCACGCCGAGGGTGGTCACGGTGACCGTCCCGGCCACGCCCATGACGGCCAGGGCGGCCCCGGCCGATCTGAGCCCGACCAGCAGCACCAGCAGGGACAGGGGGACGGCCAGGAGCTCGGCGCGGCGCAGGTCGGCCAGGTCGGTGCGCTTCTCCTCGGCCAGCAGGGCGCTCTCGCCGACCAGATGGACGTCCACGCGCGAGCCTGACGCCCGGCTCGCGGCCTGCTTCGCGGCGCTGAGCAGCAGCGGCAGCGTCGCCTGACGGGCCCGCTGGTCGCCGTTGACCCCCACGATCGCGTACGCGTGCCGCCGGTCCTGGCCCGGCAGGACGGGCAGCAGCCGCACGCCGCCCACCTGAGGCACGGCGGACGCGGCCCGCACCGTGTCGTGGAGCGCTCGCTGGTAGGGCTCGTCGGCGTCGGAGAGCGTCGCCGAGGCGAAGATCATCATCATCTGCTCGGCGCCCAGCTGCGGGAACCCCTGCTCCACCAGTCGTGCCCCCGCGAGGGAGGTGGCGCCCTCGACCCGTACGGCAGGGGCGATGGCGCGCTCGACCAGGCCGGGAATCAAGACGGCCGATCCGGCCGCCAGCGCCAGCCACACGGCGAGGACCGCCCGATGACGGCGCGCGGCCAGGTCACCGAGGCGCCACCAGAGGGGGCGGCGGCCCGCGCCGGGAAGTGGCCGCAGCCCGCCGGCCGACGTGCGCGATGACAGCGTCATGCGGCCGCCTCCTGTTCAAAGGTCAGGCAATCATGTTACAAAGAGTCGCCAACCGCTGACCCATGGTAATCGCTCCTCGGAGGACTCGATGATTCGTCAGTCATGTCTCAGCCGCACCCGTGGGCTCGCCCTCGCCGCCGTGACGGCCGCTCTCGCGGTGCCGTTCCTGGCGTCCACGGGCTCTGCTCAGGCCACGCCCGGCGCGACGGCAGCGGTGTCGGCGTTCGTCGCCCCGGCGCCGGCTCCGGCCAGGCTGACCTGCGCCGCGCGCACCGCCCCCAACCACCCCATCACCCTCACCCCGGCGCTGCGCGACGCGGCGCCGCAGCAGACCAAGGGGCAGGGGGTCATCCTGCTGGAGAACTGCACCTCGCCCAACGGGGCGATCACCGACATCGCCTCGGGCAGGGCGGAGGTCAGCGGCACGGCCCTGGCCAGCTGCCGGAGTGTCGCCGACCTGAAGGCCAGCGCCACGATCACCTGGCGCAACGCGCAGGGCCAGGTGGTCGGCACCTCCAACCTCTCCGCCCAGCACGCGGGCAGCGCCACCCTGGCCGACAACCTGCTGCAGGGCGACGTCGTCTCCGGCCGGCTCAACGGCCGCCAGTTCAGCGGCACCGGGACCCTGACGTCCGACCTGCGGCAGTGCACCGCGCCCTCCGGTTTCACCCAGGTGACCGGATCGGGCCGGATCTCCTTCACCTGAGCGCCCGGGGTGGCGTGGCGGTGACGCCACCCCAGGGTGAGCCTGTCGCCCCCTCCCATCGCCTGGGAGGGGGCGACCGGTGTCTCACTGGGGGTCGTTGGCGGCCATCTGCTCGGCCCTGAGCTCCGCGTGCATCTCCCACGGCGCCTGCGGGAGGACGTGGCCGGTCTCCAGGAGGGACTTGAGATTGGCCAGGATGGCCGGCCATCCGGCGGAGATCACGTCGTAGTCCTCCTGGGTGGCGAGATTCTCGTGGGTGACGGTGAGCCTGACGATCTGACCGTAGGGCTCGATGTCGAAGGTGACCTGGGACGGCTCGCCGAAGGTGATCACCAGCCGCTTGGGCGGCACGGTCTCCAGGACCGTGCCGACGACGTCGGCGATCCCCGAGCCGTCGGTGCGCAGGTGCTGCCAGGTGGAGCCGACCTGCCAGTCCGAGACGTTGCTGTGGCCCCAGTATTCGGCGGAGAGGTCGGCGTCGGTCAGCGCGTGCCAGACCTTCTCCGGGGTGCTCTCGATATAGGTGACGTACACGAAAGTCGGCTTGTCGGCCATGTTCTGCTCCTCTGCTCGTCGCTTCAGGTCGCTCAGCGCCCGTAGACGCGGCGTCTCGTACTTGTCGATCCAGCGTTCCTGGATCTCGTGCAGGGGGACGGGATTGAGGTAGTGCAGCTTCTCCCGCCCCCGCCGGAGCGTGCTGATCAGGTTGGCGGCCTCCAGGACGGCCACATGCTGGGTCACCGATTGGCGCGCCATGTCCACGTGCGCGCACAACTCGCCCAGCGTCTGCCCGTTGCGCTCGTGCAGTCTGTCCAGGAGGTGGCGCCGGGTCCGGTCGGCCAGCGCCTTGAAGACCTTGTCCGTGTCTGCGGCCACGGCCTCATTATGCAGGCATTTGCCTGCATAATGTCAACGCGGACCTCCGGAACGGGGCCGAATGTTTCGGTGAAGGATTGAAAGTTTCATCCGCATTGCCCGCCCAGATCGATCCGGTCAGTGCGCCGACCAGGTCGGACAGCGAAGCCGAAAATTTCTCACACAGAAGATCTTCGCGTTCGCACGGGCGTCGTTGACAGCCTGTCAGAGCCGGACGAACACTGGCGCCATCGACAGCCCCACCCACTGTCGAACCGGGTCGTATCCCGCTTCCTGGCCCGCCAGCCTTCACCGAGGAGGAAGCACGCACATGAACCCCGCCCACCCGAGGAGTCGCAGACGCGGCCGCACGTGGCTGTTCTTCGCCCGTGCCTGCGTCGTGGCACTGGCCGCCGCCATCGCGATGCTGCCCGGCATCGCGCACGCGGCCATCACCACGAACCAGACCGGCACCAACAACGGCTACTTCTACTCGTTCTGGACCGACAGCCAGGGCACGGTCTCCATGGAACTGGGGTCCGGAGGCAACTACAGCACCTCATGGAGGAACACCGGGAATTTCGTCGCCGGTAAAGGCTGGAGCACCGGCGGACGCCGGTCGGTGAATTACTCGGGCAGCTTCAACCCGTCCGGCAACGCGTATCTGACCCTCTACGGATGGACACGCAACCCGCTCGTCGAGTATTACATCGTCGACAACTGGGGCACCTATCGTCCCACCGGCACGTACAAGGGCACGGTCACCAGCGACGGCGGCACGTACGACATCTACCAGACGATGCGGTACGACGCCCCCTCCATCGAAGGCACCCGGACATTCCCCCAGTTCTGGAGCGTCCGCCAGTCAAAGAAAACGGGCGGCACGATAACGTCCGGCAACCATTTCGACGCGTGGGCCAGAAATGGCATGAATCTCGGCAACCATGACTACATGATCCTCGCCACCGAGGGTTACCAGAGCAGCGGGAACTCCAACATCACGGTGGGCGGCACCCCCGGCGGCGGCGACCCCGGCAACCCGGGGAACCCCGGTGGTGGCTGCACCGCCTCCCTGTCCGCGGGTTCGCAGTGGAGCGACCGGTACAACCTGAACGTCTCGGTGAGCGGTTCCAGCAACTGGACCGTGACGATGAACGTGCCGTCCCCGGCGCGGGTCCTGTCCACGTGGAACATCAGCGCCAGCTATCCCAGCTCGCAGGTGCTGACCGCCAGGCCCAACGGCAACGGCAACAACTGGGGCGTGACGATCGAGCACAACGGCAACTGGACCTGGCCGACGGTCTCCTGCAGCGCGGGCTGACCTCGGCGAACCCCACCCGGACACTCCGGACACCCGGTGGGGGGGGGGGGGGGGGGGGGGGGGGGGGGGGGCGCCCCGCCCCCCCCCCCCCCCCCCCCCCCCCCCCCCCCCCCCCCCCGCCCCCCCCCCCCCCCCCCCCCCCCCCCCCACACTGCCGCACTCGGTGCATATGCGGATTCGTACGGGAATCTCCCTGAATTATGGTGAACGCATCCCGGCGTGATCCTCTGGATTCCGGGGTGTGCATGTCCAGACGGGTGGGCCGGTCGCTGAGGGTGCGGCTGGCACTGTTCGCCAGCATCGCCATGCTGCTGCTGAGCATCGTGGTCAATGCCATCGTGCTGTACAGCATCCACAACCAGGCCATCAGCATCCGGGCGCACGAATCGTTCGGCAAGGCCGTGCCGGTGCTCCTCACGATCAAGCGTGACCGGTTGCCCAAGGTGCTGGACGCCCGCGGCCTCGACGGCATCCAGGTGGTGGACGCCTCCGGGCGGGTGGCCGCCTCGACGCCGAGCCTCGCGGGCCTGCCCCGGCTGACCTCGGCGATCCCCCTCCCGGGTCAGGCCAACGGAGTCGCCGAGCTCTGCGACCTGCCCGGACTTCCCGGCCGGTGTCACGTCGTGACCGCCATGACGGCGTACCAGCCCGACGGCACCTGGCTCGTCTACGCCCTCGCTCCGGACGTGCCCTGGTACGTCAGCCCCGAGGTGCTGACGTTCCAGATCGGCGTGACGGCGGCGCTGATCGCCCTGACCTGGTTCGGGGTGTCGCATGTGGTGGCCGAGACCCTCGCGCCCGTCAACAGCATCACCAGGCACCTGGCCGAGATCACCGCGGACGGAGGCGGGATGCGCCTGCCCGTCCCGGAGAACCTGGACGACGAGATCAGAACCCTGGCCGAGACCGCCAACCAGACCCTGGAGCGGCTGGAAGCCGCGAGGACGAAGCAGGAGGCGGCGATGGAGCAGCAGCGCAGGTTCGCCGGGGACGCCTCGCACGACCTGCGCAGCCCCATCACGGCGATGCGCACCCAGGTCGAGGAGGCCGTGCTCCACCCCGACCAAGCCGACTGGCCGGCGACCGCCACCGCGCTGATGGCCAGCCTGGACCGGCTCCAGGCCATCGTCACCGACCTGCTCACGCTGACCAAACTGGACACGGGCGCCCCGTCCCACCGTGAGCCCGTGAACCTGGGCGAGCTGGTCGCCGCCGAGACCCACCGGCCGGGCACCAAGCACATCGTCACCCGGGTGCACACGGGCGTGGTCGTCATGGGCGACCGGCTGCGCCTGGCCCGGCTCCTGACGAACCTGCTGGACAACGCCGAGCGGCACGCCGAGTCGCAGATCACGGTGACCGTGCGGCGGCAGGACGACCGGGCCGTGCTGGAGGTCCTCGACGACGGCGCCGGCATCGCGCCCGACCAGCGGGAAACGGTGTTCCAGCGCTTCGCCCGCCTCGACGCCTCACGCAACATCGACGCCGGGGGCACCGGGCTCGGGCTCACCATCGCCCGCGAGATCGCAGAAAACCACGGAGGCACGCTCACCATCGAGGATTCCGACGTCGGCGCGCGGTTCGTGCTGCGCATGCCGCTGCTGGAGAGCTGAGTTCCCCTGATCAACCATCGGTGTTCCGTTATCGATCGCAGCAGGTCGTGGTGTCGGAGATGGACGTGTTCGGCAGCACCGGCTAGGACCAGGGGGCGCGGCCAAGACGGTGACGGCGGTGGTTCTGCCGCGGGGCGGCGACCGGGGCGTCATGCACATCTTCGACGTCGCGATCACGCGGTAGGGGGCCCGGCACGCCCGTGGGGCCGGGTGGCCCCGTGCCACCCGGCCCGCCATCATCATCCGGCGTCCGCTCGCCAACCCCCCGATAAGCGAGCGGTCGCCCGGTCATCGCCGTAAGCCTCCGGGCCGGCGTTGACCTGGTGTGTTGCTACCCGGGATGACGTAATGCCCCGTTCAAGAGGAGACCGCTTTTGCGGCAGTTTCGCGCCCGGCGTCCTCAGCCGCCGGAGCCGACGCGACGGGGCGTCCGATGAACGAGAGGGATCACCATGGACGGCGCCAGGAGCAGCACCAGGGAGTAGGGGCCGAAGGTCGCCCACAGGCCGGCGGTGAACAGCCCGAGGGCTCCGCAGCCCAGGTAGGCCGCTCGCTCCGGGTCCTCGTACCGGTGATGCGCGGACCAGGTGACGAGCCTGCGCGCCAGCCAGGGAGACATCTCGGTCATCTCATTGACGACCAGACCAGCGACGACGCCGAGGACGATCTCCCAGCCGCTCATCGGGCCTCACGCGGCAACCGGCCGAAGCCGAGCGCGGGGCGTGCCTTGAGTGCGGCGGGCCGACGTCGTGCCAGAAGGGCCTGAGCCGCCGGAGCGCCTTCACCGGTCAGCCGGTAGAAGCGGCGCCGGGGCCCGGCCTGATCGGGGGCGAGCTGCTCCCATTCGCCGGTGATCCAGCCGGCCTTCTCCAGCCGGTCGAGCACCTTGTAGACGGTCGGCCCGGCCCGGCCCGTCAATTTCATGATCGCCCAGCCGTGGACCCGTGCGTCCTCCCCGAAGGCGCGCACCAACACCTCGAGCACGTCCAGCGTGGGCTGCGTTATGCGTTCGAGACCCGCCATGCTCTTACAGTACCTAGATGAAATAAGAGATGCGCGAGATTTTATTGTTCGGATTCATCCGAACAATGCGATAGATTCGACGCATGAGCATCGATCACTTCGTGGAGGACGCCGGGCTCTTCTACGAGCGGCTCGGCCTGAGCCGCACGTCCGGGCGGGTCATGGGCTGGCTGCTCACCGCCGACGCCGACAGCGCGGACGCGCCCCAGCTCGCCGAGGCGCTGGCGGTGGCCAAGAGCAGCATGAGCATCGCCCTGCGCCAGCTGGAGCAGGCGGGCATGGTCGAGCGCTTCCGGGTGCGGGGCGAGCGGCGGGACCGCTACCGCCTGGCCGAGGACGTCTTCACCCGCGCCTTCCGCGCGAAGATGGCCGAGTTCGAGAGCTTCCGCAAGCTGGCCGACCAGGGCCTGCGCGCGGTCGGCGACGACCCGGGCCGCAGAAGGCGGCTGGAGCTGATGCGCGACATGTACGCGTTCATGATGGAGCGCTTCCCCATCCTCCTGGACGACTGGGACCACCTGAAGGACGAGCGATGAGGCCGTTGCTCATCACGGTGGGCAGCCGTGGGGACGTGCAGCCGTACCTCGCGCTGGCCGCCGGCCTGCGCGCCGCCGGGCACCGGCCGCTCGTGGCGGCCCCGCGCCGCTTCGGCTCCCTGGCCGCGCGGCACGGGATCGACTACGTGCCGCTCAACGACGAGATGCTCGACCTGCAGGACGCGGCCAAAGGCGGGGTCAGGGCGGCCGTCACCGCCGCCCGCTCGGTCAAGCCGATGCTCCGCCGCCTGCTCGACGACCAGGCCACGCTGGTCGACCAACATCCCGACGTGGTCATTTATCACCCGAAGTCCCTCGGCGGGCCGTACATCGCCGAGAAGCTCGGCGTGCCGGCCCTCGCCGGCCTGCTCCTCCCCCTCTACGTGCCGACGGACGAGTTCACCTCCCCCATCGTTCCCGTACGGCTCCCGCGCGCGCTCAACCGGGCCGGCTGGCGGATCGCGGCGGCGGTGGAGGCGCCCTACCGGGGGACCGTGCGCAGGTGGCGCGCGGAAGCCCTCGGCCTGCGAGCCGGGTTCCGTCCCGTGGCCGACCTGGTCAAGGCGGGCAGGGTGCTGCACGGCTGGAGCCGGCACCTCCTGCCGGCGCCCGCCGACTGGCCCGCCACCGCCCGGCCCACCGGCTTCTGGACGCTGCCCGCCGGCGACGCCTGGACTCCGCCCGACCGGCTGGTCGCGTTCCTGGAGGCGGGCGATCCGCCGGTCTACGTCGGCTTCGGCAGCATGGTCCCCGGTGACCCCGCCGCCCTGACCCGTACCGTGGTCGACGCGGTCCGCGCGGCCGGTCGGCGGGCGCTGCTGGCCACCGGCTGGGGCGGCCTGCGGCCGGACCCGCAGGCCGAGGGGGTGCTGGTGATCGACGAGGCGCCGCACGACTGGCTGCTGCCCCGGATGGCGGCGGTGGTGCACCACGGCGGCGTGGGCACGGTCGCGGCGGCCCTGCGCGCGGGCGTCCCGCAGGTCGTCCGCCCGTTCGTGGGCGACCAGCCGTTCTGGGCCGACCGCCTGCACCGCCTGGGCGTCGCACCCGCGCCGCTCACCGGCCGCCTCACCACCGCCCGGCTGGCCACGGCCATCACCGCCGCCTCGGACTCGGCCGCCGAGGCGCGAGCGCTGGCCGGTCGCATGGCCACCGAGGACGGCATCGCCCACGCCGTGTCGGCGATCGAGGACACGCTCGCGAACCGGTGACAGGTCCCCGCAACGACCCGCCGCACGAGAGACGCGCCGCACGAAGGACCCGCCGCACGAAGGACCCGCCGCACGAAGGACCCGCCGCACGAAGGACCCGCCGCACGGAGGGACGCGCCGCACGAGCACGGGCCTGTACGACGCGTGATCCAGGCCGCCGGGCTGGTTACCAGTCGCCCTTGTAGAGCTGGCCACGGACCGCGCCGCCGGGGAACTGGGCGGTGTGCAGGTTCACGTACCAGTTCTTCGGGGTGGTCCAGATGCGGCGGGCCAGCGCTTCGTTGGTCTTCACGCTGCCGGCGAGGCCGTTGACGCCCGGCGGCAGGCCCTTCTTCGCCTCGAAGAAGGGCACCGTCACCGGACCGTTCTTGCCCTTGCGGGCGCGGTGGATGTGCGCGGCGACCGGCGCGCCGACCCGCTTCCACGCGCTGGCGAACCACACCCGGTCGCCCTCCGGCTGCACCAGCCATCCGGCGCGGCCGTTGTCGTCGCCGACCTTGACGCCGGGCGCGGGCACCTCCTGCCGCCCGTCGGCCTGCGTGGTCAGCGTGGTGCCGAACCCGTGTGACAGCACCGTGTCCAGATGTACCGGGCGGATCCGGTACAGCTGAGCCCGTACGGCGCCGGGGACGAACTCGGCGTTGTGCAGGTTGGCGTACCAGTTGCCGGGGTTGGTGATGATGCGGCGGAGCAGGTCGAGGTCCTTGACCAGGACGGTGCCCTTGACGGCGTGCAGCGAGCTGGGCAGCGCCGCGCCGAAGAACGGGACCTTGACGTCGCCGTTCTCACCTGATCGGCCCCGGTGGATGTGGAACCCGCTGGGCGCGGCGATCTTGGCCCACCGGACGGCGTAGTCGACGCGGTGGCCATGGATGCGGAACACGGCGAGCGCGCTGCCGTCCAGATCACCCGCCTTGGCCCCTTGGGGGGACACCTCGTTCGCGCCTTTGAGTCCTGCGGCCAGATAGATGGGCGTGCTGGCCTGCGCCGAGATCGGGCTGAGCGAGGTGACGAGCATGACGGCGGCAACGGACAGGCCAGGGACGGTGAGGGTGCGCATGTTCATGATTACCCCTTCGGTTCTCTCTCGCCGTGGTACGGCTCCCTACCGTCAGGGGTTCAACCATTGGAATGTGGATAAATACGCACTCACCCGTGCGGGCGCGGAGAACCCGCGCCCGCCAGGCCCGCTAGTCGGTGCCGGACTCCATCGCGGCCAGGTCGAGCAGCGCCTCGTCCTCGGGGACCTCGCCACGGGAGGCGATCGCCTCGGCTCCGCCCTCGGGCATCTCGCCGATCAGCTCGGTCGGGGCCGGCTGCGCGGCGCCGATCAACGCCGGGTGCGCGCTGCCGACCAGCCCGAGCCTCGCGTACTGCTCAAGCCTGGAGCGGGAGTCGGCGATGTCCAGGTTGCGCATGGTCAGCTGGCCGATGCGGTCCACCGGGCCGAAGGCGGAGTCCTCGGTGCGCTCCATGGACAGCTTGTCCGGGTGGTAGCTGAACGCCGTGCCGGAGGTGTCCAGGATGGAGTAGTCCTCGCCACGCCGCAGCCGCAGCGTCACCTCGCCGGTGACCGCCGTCCCGACCCAGCGCTGCAGCGCCTCGCGGACCATCAGCGCCTGCGGGTCCAGCCAGCGGCCTTCGTACAGCAGCCTGCCCAGCCGCCGCCCGTCGTTGTGGTAGCTGGCGAGCGTGTCCTCGTTGTGGATCGCGTTGACCAGCCGCTCGTAGGCGGCGTGCAGCAGCGCCATGCCGGGCGCCTCGTAGATGCCCCGGCTCTTGGCCTCGATGATCCGGTTCTCGATCTGGTCGGACATGCCCATGCCGTGCCGGCCGCCGATGGCGTTGGCCTCCAGCACCAGGTCGACGTCGGAGGCGAACTCCTTGCCGTTGATGGTCACCGGCCGGCCCTGCTCGAAGCCGACGGTGACGTCCTCGGCGGCGATCTCGACGTCGGGATCCCAGAACCGCACGCCCATGATGGGGTTGACGATCTCGATGCCCGCGTCGAGGTGCTCCAGCGCCTTGGCCTCGTGGGTCGCGCCCCAGATGTTCGCGTCGGTGGAGTAGGCCTTCTCGGTGCTGTCGCGGTAGGGCAGGTCGCGGTCGAGCAGCCACTCCGACATCTCCCTGCGGCCGCCGAGCTCGCTGACGAAGTCGGCGTCCAGCCACGGCTTGTAGATCCGCAGCGAGGGGTTGGCGAGCAGGCCGTAACGGTAGAACCGCTCGATGTCGTTGCCCTTGAAGGTGGAGCCGTCTCCCCAGATCTGCACGCCGTCCTCGAGCATGGCGCGCACCAGCAGGGTGCCTGTGACGGCCCGGCCGAGCGGGGTGGTGTTGAAGTAGGTGCGGCCGCCGGAGCGGATGTGGAAGGCCCCGCAGGCCAACGCCGCGAGCCCCTCCTCCACCAGAGCCGCCCGGCAGTCGACCAGCCGGGCGACTTCCGCGCCGTAGGCCGTGGCCCGGCCGGGGACGGAGGCGATGTCGGGCTCGTCGTACTGGCCGATGTCAGCGGTGTAGGTGCACGGGACCGCGCCCTTCTCGCGCATCCACGCGACCGCTACGGAGGTGTCGAGGCCGCCGGAGAAGGCGATCCCGACACGCTCGCCGACTGGCAGAGAGGTGAGTACCTTGGACACGAGCAGAAGTATATACACAGGACTGCATGACCATGCAAGAGCGTCTTGACGAGTGGTTTCGCGGCGCGTCCGGCGGATGATCGAAGAGAATTCCGCGGCGTAACGGCGGATGATCGGCCGGCGGCCGTCACCGGGGCCGATCGTGCCGGTGTGCGGCGAGGCGGGACGGGCTCGGCCAGCGCACCGCGTAGGCCCAGCCCGCCCGCTCGAACCAGCGGATCAGCCGGGCGCTGGCGTCGAACTGGCCCTTGAGCACGCCGTGACGGGCGCAGGTCGGCTCCACGTGGTGCCAGTTGTGCCAGCCCTCGCCGAGCGTCAGCATCGCCACCCACCACACGTTCGAGGAGCGGTCCCGGGTGCGGAACGGGCGGTCGCCGAAGGTGTGCGCGATGGAGTTGACCGACCAGGTGACGTGGTGGACCACGGCGTAACGGACCAGGCCGCCCCAGAAGAGCGCGCCCCACATGCCCGCCCACGACATCGACCACAGCCCGCCGACCGCGGCGGGCAGCGCGAACGACGCGAACACGACCGCCGGATAGGCCGCGTCGAACCGCCGGACGTCCGGATCGGCCAGCAGATCCGGCACCCAGTGCTGGGCGTTGGAGCGGCGGCGGGCGGTGTAGAACCAGCCGACGTGGGCGTGCAGCATGCCGCGCAGCAACGCCAGGCCGCTGTCGCCGTAGCGCCACGGCGAGTGCGGGTCGCCCTCACGGTCGGCGTACTTGTGGTGCCTGCGGTGCTCGGCGGCCCACAGCATGACCGGCCCCTCGACGGCCATCCCGCCGGCCAGCATGAGCGCGATCCGCAGCCCCCGGCGGCACTTGAAGGCCCGATGGGTGAAGAGCCGGTGGTAGCCGATGGCGATCCCGAAGATGCTGACCAGGTACATCACCAGCGCGATGACCAGGTCGCGCGGCCCGACGCCCCACCCCCAGGCGGCGGGCACCGCGAGGGCCAGCAGCAGCACGGGCAGCACGACCAGGACGACCAGGTAGACGGCGCGGCGGCCGGTGGTGACCGCCACCGTCTCCACCAGGCCCGAGCCCGGCCGGGGCGTGGATGACGAGGTCACACTGCCTCCTCAGGAGCCAGACGATGGGGCACCTATTCAATGGCCGGATCCCCGCCATGCGGCTATGACCTGGCGGTGACGACTTCGTCACTCACTGGAAGCAAAACAATGCGCTCCGTAGCCATGAAGAAATACCTGACACGTCCCTAGATTGTGGTTGCACAGCGTGATCATCGCTGTTCGCTCCGAAATCAGGCGGAAGGGGTGCCACGGCATGGGTGCTGTCGGCCAAGCGACCACGGGTGGCCATCTGGAGAGATACGAGGAGGCGCTCGCCCGTGATCCTCTGGCCGCGTTCGGCCTGGTCCGGGAGTGGATGCGCACCGAGTGGCGGGCCCTGTTCGCCGAGCTCCGGGAGCGACGGCCCGTCTTCGTCACCCCCGCCTTCACGGTCGTGACCCGCTACGCCGACGTCACCGAGGTGCTCTCCCGTGAGGAGGTCTTCTCCGTGCGCGCCTTCGGGCCGCGTCTGGACGCCGCGCTGGGCGGCCCGTTCATGCTGGGCAGGGACGCCACGGCGATGAACTGGCGGGAGAAGGGCCTGATGCAGGTCATGCTCGACCCGCGTGACGTGGCCGACGTGCGCGAGCTGGCCGGGAGCCTCGCCGACGAGCTGCTGGACATCGCCTGGCCCGACGGGCGCGTGGAGACGGTCCACGAGCTGTTCCGGCCCGTCGCCCTGGGCGTGTGCGCACGTTACTTCGGCTTTCCCGGCCCCGACCAGCAGACGCTGTCGCGCTGGACGCGGGCCGTCGTCACCGACGGCTTCGCCAACTTCCTGGGAGACCCGGACATCCAGGCCGCGTCGGTCCGCGCGGGCACGGAGATGATCGGCTACCTGCGCGACCGGCTCGCCGAATACCGGGCGGGGCGCGACCGGCCCGACGACGTCTTCGCCCGGCTGGCCCGCTCCGACCTGCCCGACGACCGCATCGTGATCAACATGGCCGGCCTGCCCCTGGGCTTCGTGGAGAGCGCGCCCGGCGCCATGGTCGAGGCGGTCGAGCAGCTTCTGCTCCGCCCCGAGACGCTGGCCCAGGCCACCGCCTCCGCCGGCGACCCGGAGCGCTTCGACCGCTATGTCTGGGAGGCGCTGCGGTTCAACCCGTTCTTCAAGCTGCTCCCCCGGCTCTGCGAGCGCGACCACGTCCTGGCCGCCGGCACCGCGCGCAGCACGGTGATCCCGGCGGGCACGTTCGTGCTGGCGTCACCGGCGTCGGCCATGTTCGACGCGGACGTGGTGCCGGAGCCCGAGGAGTTCCGGCTCGACCGGCCGGGCCACCATCAGCTGTTCTTCGGCTACGGCCATCACGCCTGTCTCGGCGTCCATCCGGCCAGGGTGGTGGTCGCCGAGACCGTACGCCGTCTGCTGCTGCGTCCCGGGGTGCGCCTGCTGCCGCCGCCCGAGGGGCGGATCGAGCGCACCCAGGGGATCTTCCCCGACCGGTTCGTCCTCGGGCTCGGCGTCGAAAGGCGGGAGAGCTGACGATGGCGGCGAGCAGAGCGCGCGGCATCGCCACGGACGGGCTCGTCAACCGGCTCAGGTTCCTGGCCCTGATCAACGGCCGGCCGTTCTGGGACCTCGTGCAGACGATCGAGCCGGTCCGGCGCCGGGTCAACGCCTCGCTGATCGACCACGCGGTCCGCGAGATGCCGCCACGGCCGGAGCCGCTGAGCACGATGGCCGCCTACACCTCGTGGGCCTCGCTGACCGACCGCACCTACAGCGGCAGGCACCTGCCCCCCGTCACGGCCCCCGAGGGGAGCCGGCCCACCCCTGAGCGCGCCGCCGACCTGTTCACCCGTGGCGAGACGATCCTCTGCCCGCGCTCCACGGTGCTGTTCGCCTACTTCGCCCAGTGGTTCACCGACGGGTTCCTGCGCGGCGACACCAACATCCCGCGCGACCCGCGTAAGAACAGCTCCAACCACCACATCGACCTCAACCAGCTGTACGGCCTCGACGGGGCGGCGACGGCGGCGCTGCGCGCGTTCGACGGCGGGCTGCTGAAGAGCCAGCTCATCAACGGCGGGGAGTTCCCGCCCTACCTGTGCGAGAACGGCAAGATCAAGCCGGAGTTCGACCCGCTGAGCGTCATCCGCTTCGACGAGCTCACCGACGCGCAGCGCGACACGCTCTTCGCCACCGGGAGCGACCGGGGCAACATCCAGCTCGGCTTCACCATGCTCACGGTGCTGTTCCTGCGCGAGCACAACCGGGTCGCCCGGCTGCTCGCCCGGCACTATCCGCGCTGGGACGACGAGCGGCTGTTCCAGACGACGCGCAACATCCTCATCGTGCTGCTGATCAAGCTGGTGGTCGAGGAGTACATCAATCACATCACCCCCTACCATTTCCGGTTCACCCTGGACCGGCGGCTGTCGGCGATGCTGGCCGGCGCGCCCTGGCACCGGCAGAACTGGGCCTCGGTGGAGTTCAACCTCGTCTACCGCTGGCACAGCCTGATCCCGTCGCACCTGTCGGTGGGCGGGAGCGACCTGCCGATGGCGCGGACCCTGCTCGGCGGCTCGCTCATCCCCGGCCCCGGGCTCGGCAGGCTCTTCGAGGACGCCTCGCTCCAGCGGGCCGGCCGCCTCTGCCTGTTCAACACCGATCCCCTGCTGCGGGAGGTCGACGTGGCCAGCATCGCCGACTCCCGCACGCTCGGCCTGGCCCCGTACAACAGCTACCGCGAGCACTGCCGCTTCCCCAGGGTGCGCACGTTCGCGCAGATCTCCGGCGACGAGCGGGTCACCGGCGCGCTGCGCGAGCTCTACCACGGCGTCGACGACCTCGACCTGTACGTCGGGCTGTTCGCCGAGGAGCCCGGATCCCCCGGCGCGATCCTGCCACCGCTGCTCACCAAGATCATCGCCATCGACGCCTTCTCCCAGGCGCTCACCAACCCCCTGCTGGCGCCACGGGTGTTCAACGCCGCCACCTTCTCCCCGTACGGCATGCGGATCATCACGACCACCCGCACGCTCTCGGACGTGCTGCACCGCAACACGCCGGAGGACCCGAGCCCCCGCTACGTCAGCATGTCCCGGCGGTCGCGGCCATGAGCGCGAAGGGCGATCCCGCCGCCGGGGCGTTGCGTGCGGCGGCACGTGAGCTGGTCGACGTCGCGGTCACGGTTCAGGAGGCGGCGGCGCACGCGACGGCCGCGCTCACCGACGGCGCGCTGCTGCGCGCCCTGCCGCGCACCCCGGCCGCGGGCCATCCGGCCTACCGCGCGCTGCTGCGGGCGACCACCAACGACCAGGGGCTCGGGTACGCGTTCACCGGCGGCCGGCTGGCCACCGTCGCGGCCAAGGCCGGCGCCGTGGCCGGGGCGGAGAGCCTGGCGGTGCGCGTGCTGGCCACCTCGCTGCGGCTGCGCATCGCCGCCGTCGCCGTCGACCATCCCGAGCTGGCCGACGATCGCATGCTGGCCCGGCTCATCGACGCGGCCGCCGCCGACCGTGACCTGGAGGCCGTCCGCGCGCTGCGCGCCCTGCTCAAGGACCGTGGCGCGGTGCACGCGCTCAGCCAGCTCGCCCCGGTCTTCGGCGAGGTGCTGGCCCTGCGCGCGCTGCTGGACGAGAACCCGCTCAACGACGCCGCCGCCTGGCTCATCGCCACCGGGAAGGGCTACGCCACCGCCGACCCCCTCACCGGCCTGAGCAACAGGGCCGTGGCCGTCCTCGACACGGGCGAGGGCGCCGCGCGCCGGACCGAGCTGACCGGCGCCGAAGCCGCGCGGCTGAGCCGGCGGGGGTCGCTGCTCGGCTTCCTGCGCAACATCAGCACGGTCGGCACCACGGGCCGGATCCTCATCCAGAGCGTCGAGGGTCCTGACGGAGTGGTCCGCCACGTCCTCCAGGCGCCGGGCATGCGGGCCGGACGGCCCAGCAGCGACTCGCCCCAGGACCTGCTCGGCGCGTTCAGCAGCGCCGTGCTGGACAGCAGCCCCTTCAGCCGGGCGCTGGCCGGGGCCGTCGCCGACTACGGGCTGCCGGACGGCGCCGAGCTCGCGCTCGTGGGACACAGCGCGGGCGGCGCGGCGATCATGAACCTGGCGCAGGACGCCGAGTTCTGCGCCCGCTACACGGTCACCCACGCCATCGCCATCGGCTCGCCCGTCGACTTCAAGCGGCCCGCCGACCCGCGCACCTTCGTCGCCAGCGTCACCAACCAGCACGACATCATCCCCACCCTCGACGGGCAGGGCGCGGGCGGCTGCTTCGACCTGCATCCCGACTGGTACGTCGTCGACTACTTCGACGCCACCCACCTGTTCCCGCTCTGCCACAGCGTCGAGCACTACCTGGCCAACCTCACCGACGACCTGCCCGACGCCCGCGCGCACCTCGACCAGCGGCTCGCGTCCTTCGCCGGGCCGGTCGTGCGCTCACAGGCCTACCAGCTGTTCGACCGCGTCCCCGACCTGTCGGGTTTCCCCTTCCTGACCGTGCCGACCTACTCGGTGGACGGCCCGGCTGGAGCGGTCGAGCTGCCGATCAGGTGCCGGGACGGCAGCGCGCTCACGGCGTACTTCACCGTGGATCCGGCGGCGGCGGGCCGGCTGCTGGAGGGCACCGGCACGGGCTCCGCGCTGCGGGTCGGGGGCCGCGCCCTGGTCGCCGTGCACGCCGCCTGGAACCGGCGCACCAGCGCGGGCGGCTACCGCGAGCTGCACCTCGGCGTCGTCGTGCCGGGGCCGGTCGGCGGCAGGCTCCGGCGGTCCTTCCTGACCTGGCCCGACCTGCTGCGCGGCGCGGGCCGGCGGCGCTCGGGCAGCCATCTGGTCGGCTCGGTGGTCGACACGGCCGCCGCCCTCGCGGTCGCGCCCCGGCTGTGGGGCGGCGAGCCGCACCAGACGCCGCTGGAGTTCAGGCTGACCAGGCGGTGCGCGCGCGTCACCGTCGGGTCTCCCGGCGACCACGTGTTCACCCTGCGAGGGCGGCTCGGTCCCTGGCTGCCCGTGCCGGACCGCGACCTGGTCGGCTACGCAGGCGGCGCCGACGCCACGCTGCGCTCGTCCGTACGGACGCGTGGGCCGGCCCGGTTGCACCCCATGCCGCTGCTGCGGCTTACCGTCGACCCGGAGTCCGCGCACCCGCTGGCCGACCGGCTGCGCGAGCTGGGGCTCGACGGCGCCCGGCCCCTGCTGTGCCTGGCGTCCACCCGTCGTCAGGCGCTCCGCGACGCCGCCGTCCCGGTGTCCGCCCACTGCCCGGAGGCGTGATGTCAGCCGACCTCGCGGCGATCGCCGCCCACGCCGAAGCCCTCCGCGCGGACGCCGACGCCCTCACCGCCTGCGCCGACCGCCTCCGGGAGATCGAAGCCGGCCTGGCGGCCAGCGGCATCGCCCCGTCCTGGCTACGCGCATCGGTGAGCGCCCACCGCGCCGCCTGCACCGCCGCCGCCGACGACCTGAGCGCGGCGGCGGCCCGCCTGCACCACTACAGCAACGCCCCTCGCCCCGCCGCACAGCCCTGAGGGGCTGAACGGCGGGGAGCTTGAGCAATGAGGGGCTGGACGGCGGGGAGCTTGAGCAATGAGGGGCTGGACGGCGGACCGCCCAGCCTTACCGCCGCACGGGTTTCCCCCTATTCAGTTTGCTTGGTGTACGGCGCGGGCGGCGCTCAGGCCGGATTCCAGGGCGCCCTCTATCCAGGCGTGCCACAGTGAGCAGTGCTCGCCGGCGAAGTGCACCCGGCCCTCCGGGGCGATGATCGCGTCGTGCAGGTTGCTCTGCTGGTGTGGCTCGAACAGGGCGAAGGCCCCGGCCGCATAGGGGTCGTTGTACCAGGCGTGGGTGACGCCGATCTCGAAGTGGTCGTGGATCTCGGGGTGGATCTTGGCGACGTCCTCCAGCGCCTGCTCGATCCGCTTCTGCGCGGACATCGCCCCCCACCGCAGCGCGTCCTGCCCCCAGGTGTAGCTGGCCAGCAGGATCGAGCGCTCGTCTCCGGCGGCGGGGTGCGAGGGGTAGCAGATGCGCCGGATCGGCAGGTCGGTGACCGTGGTGCCGCCGACGATGCCGTCGGTCTGCTCCCAGAACGCCCGCCGTACCTGCAGGAGGATCTTGGTGGAGGCGTTGTAGTTGAGCTCGCGGATGGCACGCTGCTTGCGCCGGGAGAAGGCGGGCCTGGTCTCGACGTCGCGCAGCACCGAGAACGGGATGGTGCAGATGGCGTAGTCGCCGGTGATCGTCGTCCGGCCGGAGCCCGTCCTGACGTGCAGGCTGACCGTGTGGTCGCCCTGTTCGATGGCCGTGACCTCGTGACCGAACCGGATGTGCCGCCTGAGCTCGTGGTAGAAGGCGGTGGGCAGCAGGTCGGAGCCGCCCTCGATTTCCTGCATGTCCTCGAAGGCCCGCCCGATGATCTCGCGGAACTGCTCGATGACGGCGGCGTTGAGGTTGGACTCCCGGAAGCTCATGACGCCGTAGAGCTCGATGGCCCCTTCGGAGAACCCTCGCTCACGCAGGAAGCTGCGGATGGAGTAGCGGTCGTATTCGGCGCAGATGCGGTCGAGCGCGTTCTCGCCTTCCTGGGCGTACAGGTCGTGGATCTCCTGGGTGGCGGCGCGCCACAGGTCTTCGTAGGAGCGGCCGCGCTCGTGCTCGGCCAGCTCGAAGTCGATGATCTGCGGGTCGGCGTTGAGAGTGCCGATCGTGGTCCTGACGCCCTGGATGTACGCCAGCGTCCTGGGGTTGCCCATGACGAAGGGGCGCAGCTTCAGCCCGAACCGCGCGCAGTAGGCGAGGGTGAGGTCGTGCACGCGGGGGATGCGCATGGCGCCCGCCTCGGCGTACAGGCCGGGGGCGAAGTCGCGCAGGGTGAGCACCCGCCCGCCGACCCGCTGCTGGGCCTCCAGGACGACGGGGTCGTGGCCCTGGCGCATCAGCTCGTAGGCGGCGACCAGGCCGGCCATCCCGGCTCCGATGATCAGCACGCGCTTGCGCGGGCGTCCGCCGGGGCCGAGGCCGCGCTCGGCCGTCGCGATCAGGTCGGCCGGCACCCGGAGGTCGCGGTGGGGCCGGGGCACCCCGGTGGCGGGTGCGGCCGGCATCGCCTGGTTCTCGTCCAGAGGGTCACGCTCCTCGTATAGCGATAACGGAAAGCGTTCCTAGTATCACTTTAAGTTAAAGCGTTGGCGAGGAGAAGGTCACAACGATCAGATGAACGGCGGCAGCGCGCGGGAGATGGCGCGGGCGCTGGTGAGCACCAGCGGGGCGAGCGCGTGGGGTGAGGCGCTGCCGTGGTGCACGACGAGGGACACGGCGGCGACCACCTCGCCCTGGGCGTTCTGGATGGGCGCGGCGACCGAGAGGGCGTCCGTGGTGACCTGCCGGTCGCTGATCGCGTAACCGCGGGCGCGGGTGTCGGCGAGCGTGGCGCGCAGCTGGTGGGGCGTGGTCAGCGTGCGGTCCGTGTAGCGCTTGATGGGCCGGGCCAGGACCTGCTCCAGCACGTCGGCGGGGGCGTAGGCGAGCAGGACGAGCCCGACGCCGGTGGCGGTGAGCGCGAAGCGGCCGCCGACGCGGGTGAGCACCGGCACGGCCTTGCTGCCGGCGATGCGCTCGACGAAGACGACCTCGGGCCCTTCCCGTACGGCCATCTGCACGTTCTCGCGGGTCACCTGGGACAGGTCCTCCAGGAAGGGCAGGGCGCATTCGCGCAGGCCCTGGCCGCGCGGGGCGAGCGAGCCGATCTCCCACAGGCGCAGGCCGATGTGGTAGCAGCCGGAGACGTCACGTTCGAGCGCGCCCCAGGCGACCAGCTCCGAGGCCAGCCGGTGCGCGGTGGAGACGGGCAGGTGGGAGTGGCGGGACAGCTCGCTGAGGGTGAGCGAGCGCCGGTCGGGCGTGAACGCGCCGAGGAGCTGCAGCGCGCGTGCGACGACCGGGCCGGTGCGTTCGGCCGGGTGCCGGGGCGCGGGCACCTGCATGGGCGGCTCCTGGGGCGGGGTCAGAGGTCGAGGACCAGCTTGGGGCAGGCGGCTCGGGAGACGCAGATGAGCATGGTGTCGCCCACCGCCTGCTCCTCGGGGGTGAGGAGGGAGTCCCGATGGTCCACGGTACCTGCGAGTACGCCCGTCTCGCAGGTGCCGCAGGTCCCTTCGCGGCAGGAGGTGAGGACCTGGACGCCCGCCTCTTCCAGGACTTCGAGGATCGACCGGTCGGGTGGCACGGTGCAGGTGAGCCCGGTGCCGGCGAGCTCGACCTCGAAGGACCCCGTCAGCAGGGGGTCGCCCGCGTCCTTGGGGGTGAACCGCTCGACGTGCAGGGTGCCGGGGGGCCGTCCGGCGCAGTGTTTCTCGACGGCGTCCAGCAGCGGGGCGGGTCCGCAACAGTAGACGAGGGTGTCCGGTGTCCCCTCCGCCAGGAGACTCTCCAGGTCGAGCAGGCCGTGTTCGTCCTGGGGGCGCAGGTCGACCCGGTCGCCGTGGGCGGCGCGCAGCTCGCGGGTGAAGGCCATCGACGCCGCCGTGCGGCCTCCGTACAGCAGCCGCCATTCGGCGCCGGCGGCGTCGGCGGCGGCGATCATCGGCAGGATGGGGGTGATCCCGATGCCGCCCGCGATGAACAGATAGCGGGGCGCCGGCTGGAGGGGGAAGTGGTTGCGCGGCCCGCGGACCGTGACCGTCGTCCCCGGGATGAGCTCGTGCACGAGCGCCGAGCCGCCCCGGCCGCCGGGCTCGCGCAGGACGGCGATCCGCCAGGCCGTGCGCTCGGCCGGATCGCCGCACAGCGAGTACTGGCGGACCACGTCGCCGGGCAGCACCAGGTCGATGTGCGCGCCGGGCGTCCAGGCGGGCAGCGCGCCGCCGGCCGGGTCGCGGAGGACGAGGACCAGGACGCCCTCGGCCGCCCACTCGCGGGAGTGCACGACGAGTTCGAGGCTCATCGCCGGGCTCCCGTGCCCGACAGCTCCGCCGCGCCGTCCAGGGCAGGGGCGTCATGCCCGACGGGGTGGCCGAGCAGCCAGTCCCACACCTCGACGGGGCCTTCGGCGATGTACGCCGCGCCGCAGTGGCAGGTGCCGCGCAGCAGGTCGCTGCCCGGCAGCCACACCACGCGCAGCACGCCGGGGCCGGTGAGCATGCGGGTGGGTTCGACGTTCATCACGCCGTCCGGGCCGGGGCCGTGCTCGGCTCGACCAGCTTGGCCAGCATCCGCCGGGCGGCCAGCCCGCCGGTGTCGATGTTGATCGACAGCTCCTGGTAGCCCGCGGGCTCGCTCGCGATCACCTGCTCCAGCACGTCGAGCGCGGCGACGTCCTGCAGCACGACCGTACGGTTCTGCTCGGCGAGGAAGTCCGAGACGCCCTGGTCGTCGAGGGCGAAGTCCCGGGCGACGGCCCAGAAGTCGTGCGTGCTGTGCTCGGTCTCGGGGGTGATGGCGTAGACGACCTCGACGTGGAAGGCGTCCGGGTCGCTGCCGTCCGGGCGGGGCAGCACGCCGAGCGGCGCGATCCGCGAGTGCAGCTTGTACAGGCACGGCGGGGTGTACTCGATGTCCTGCCAGCGCATGATGCGGCCGGTCAGGCCGGTGGACTTGGCGTAGAAGGGCGGGCATTCGGCGTCGTCCATGTGCCTGCTGACGTAGACGATGCCGGCCTCGTCGTCGACCTCGGTGGTCGTCGGGGTGGCGGCCACCTCCGGGGTGCCGATGTAGCCGCCGTGCAGGTACGTCTCGTGCGACAGGTCGAGCAGGTTGTCCACCAGCAGCCCGAAGCGCGCCTTGAGCGGCTCCATGCCGGACACGGTGGTGTAGTCGGGCGCGGCCAGCCAGGGCGCCCTCGGCACGGCGGCGGCGTCGGCCTTGGCGGGGTCGCCGATCCACACCCAGACGAACGAGTCCTGCTCCACGACCGGGTAGCTCTTCAGCCGGGCGGTGCGCGGCACCCGGGTCTGGCCGGGGACGGCGACGCAACGGCCGTCGGCGCCGTAGGTGAAGCCGTGGTAGCCGCACACCACCTGGTCGTCGACCAGCCGGCTCGGCGCCTCGGACAGCGGGAAGCGGCGGTGCACGCAACGGTCCGACATGGCGGTGACCTGCCCCGCGGTCGTGCGCCAGAAAAGGATCGACTCGCCGCAGATGGTGCGGCTGAACAGCTCCTGGCCGATCTCGCGCCCGTACGCCGCGACGTACCACTGGTCGGTGGGAATAGACGACACAGGCGACTCCTTCGTACTCGTGACAGCCCCGGTGGGGAAGCCCTGCCACCTCGATGGTGACCTCGGTCACCCGCCCGGCGGAACATCGCTTCCCGCATGCCGGAAAGCGAAAGCTGTCAGCAGGCCGGACGCACCCCTTTGGGCGACGAACATGATCGATCGTGCCGACCAGATCATCGACGCGCTGCGCAGCGGCCACGACCGGCTGCGACCGTGGTGCGCGGCCTGTCAGCCGGCGACCTGACCCGGCGGTCCGGAGCGTCGGGCTGGGACGTGTCGCAGGTGCTCAGCCACCCTCGGCAGCGGCGCGGAGATCTCGCTGGCCGCCCTGGAGGCCGCGCTGGACGGCGGCGCCACCCCGGGCGGGGACTTCAGCTCCTTCGGGCTCGGCGTGGCCGACGCGGTCGCGGTCACCGACGAGCCCGACCGGCCCGACGCCGTGCTCAGCGCCCCGGCCGAGTGGTGGGTGCGGCTCGCCGCCGGACGCCACTCCCCCGAGCACACGCCGGCCACGGTCACGCTCACGGGCGGCAAGCTCACCCTGGACGACCTGCGCGGAGTCTTTCCCGGCTACTGAGAACGACTTGACCTGGAGTGCGCTCCAGCGGGGAGGCTGTCCTCATGCACAACGCCATGACAACACGCGCCATCGGAAGCCGCCAGGTGTCCGTCATCGGGCTCGGCGCCATGCCCATGTCCGTGGCCGGGCACATGCCCGATGCGGACCAGTCGATCCGCACCCTCCTCGCGGCCCTGGACGCGGGTGTGACCCTGATAGACACAGCTGACGCCTACACGCCCTCGCATGACGACGTCGGCCACAACGAACGCCTGGTCGCCCAGGCCCTGGCCCAGTGGGACGGCGACGCCGCCACCGTGCTCGTCGCCACCAAGGGCGGGCACACCCGCACGCCCGGCGGCGGCTGGGACGTCGACGGCAGCCCGTCCTACCTCAAGCAGGCCTGTGACCGGTCGCTGAAGGCCCTCGGCGTGGAGAGCATCGGCCTCTACCAGCACCACCGCCCCGACCCGAAGGTGCCCTACGAGGAGACCATGGGCGCGCTCAAGGACCTGCACGACGCCGGCAAGATCGAGATGGCGGGCATCTCGAACGCCGACCCGGCGCAGATCCGGCTCGCCCACGACATCCTCGGCGACCGGCTGGTGAGCGTGCAGAACGAGTACTCTCCCCGGTTCCGGTCCAGTGAGCCGGAGATCGACGTCTGCGCCGAGCTGGGCCTGGCCTTCCTGCCCTGGTCCCCGCTCGGCGGCATCACCCGTGGCGGGGAGCTGCTGGAGCGGGCGGCCTTCACCGAGATCGCCGCCGATCGCGGAGTGTCCCCGCAGCAGGTCTGCCTCGCCTGGGAGCTCGCCCGCAGCCCTGTGGTCATCCCCATCCCCGGCGCCAGCCGCCCGGAGACCATCCTCGACTCCATCGGCGCCGCGACCCTGCGGCTCACCGAGGAGGAGCTCGCCCGCCTCGGCTGAGCGGTGATCAGCCGAGCGCTTCCTGGCCTCGGGGCTTCCCGGCCAGGAAGCGCTCCGGTCACGTGGTGGCCCAGTGCACGTGGCCGTCGGGGCGGATCAGGAGCGCGCGGATCTCGCGCCACCGCTCGTCCGCGTCGTCGGCGAGGGCTCCCTTGTGTACGGTCGCGCCCAGGTCGCGGGCGTGGCCGGCGACCGCGCGGGGCATGCTGCCGGGGCCCGCGCCTAGGTCGAGCAGGACGTGGCGGGCCTCGTACAGGAGCTCGTAGACCGTGCCGCCGTCGCGCAGCGGCAGGTCGGGGACGCGGGCGCCGGTGAGCGGATGGGCGGCCGGGCCGGCCGGCGGGTAGGCGACGTTCAGCGCGGCCAGTCGGGCGGCGAGGTCCAGGGAGAGGGCCGGGTGCGCGGCGATCAGCTTGCCGAGCAGGGCGCGCAGCGCCTGGCCCTCGGGGGTGAACGCCGTCATCAGCGCCGTCTGCGCCTGGCTGCTCTCCAGCAGGTCCGCGCCCACGGGGTGGCGTTCGGCGTGGTAGTCGTCGAGCAGGCTCTCCGGGGCGCGGCCCGAGACCACGGCGGCGAGCCGCCAGCCGAGGTTCATCGCGTCCTGGACGCCCACGTTGAGGCCGACGCCGCCGGCCGGGAAGTGCATGTGGGCGGCGTCGCCCGCGAGCACGACCCGGCCCGCGCGGTACGTCGCCGCCTGCCGGGAGGCGTTGCCGAACCTGGACAGCCAGAGTGGGTCCCGCATGCCCAGGTCGCGCCCGATCACCCGGACGACGTCGGCGCGCAGTTCGTCCAGGGTGAGCTCGGCGGCGCCGTCGACCGGGCCGGGCAGGAGACCGACGATACGGTGGTGGCCGCCGGGCATCCCGACGACCATCACACCGCCATCGGCGGTGTGGGCGGACAGCGGCCCTTGCGGCGGATCGTCCAGGGTCACGTCCCCGAGGAAGCCGTACACGGTGGCGTCGGTGCCGGGGAAGCCGATGCCCGCGGCCTGGCGTACGGTGCTGCCGGCCCCGTCGCAGCCGGCGACGTAGCGGGCACGGACCTCGTAGGGGCCGTCGGGGCCGGTCACGGTCAGCTCGACGCCCTCGCCGTCCTGCGCCAGCGCGGTCACGGTGTGCCCGCGCCGCACCCGCGCGCCCAGCTCGGCCGCGCGCCGCTCCAGCAGCTCCTCGGTGCGCCGCTGCGGGAAGAACAGCGTGTACGGATGCCGCGTCGGCAAGGGGCGGAAGTCCAGTCGCGACTCCAGCAGCCCGAAGTGCCCGCTCGGCAGCATGACGCCCTCGTCCAGGAAGTCCCGCGCCATGCCGCGCATGGCCAGCACCTCGATCATGCGCGGGTGCAGGGTCAGCGCCTTGGAGTGCGGGCTGGGCGCCTCGGCGCGTTCGAGCACGAGCACGGGCACGCCCGCCCGGCGCAGCTCGGCCGCCAGCCACAGGCCCGCCGGACCGGCTCCGACGACGATCACATCTTCCATCGCGACCTCCACATTCTTGGTCAGTGACCAACAGTGTGTCCCAGATACTCTTGGTCGGCAACCAAGAGGAGGTTTCCGGTGGCGAACGCGCGACGCCAGGGCGAGATCGTCACGACGGCGCTCGACCTGCTCGGGGAGAAGGGCGCGGACGGGGTGAGCCTGCGCGCGGTGGCCGAGCGGATGGGCGTGCGGCTGAACACCGTGTCCTGGCACGTCAAGACCAAGGGGCGGCTGCTGGAGCTGATGGCCGACGCGATCCTCGCCCGGGTGTCGCTGGAGGACCTGCCGCCCGGCCCGGCCGACCGGTTCCGCGAGCTGCTGCGCCGCTACCGGCAAGCGTTGCTGGGTTTCCGCGACGGCGCGCGGGTGGTGGCGGGGACGTACGCGGCGGAGCCGAACACGCTGCGCACAGGGGAGGCGATCGTGAGCGCGCTGCTGGAGTGCGGGCTCGACGAGCGGGAGGCGGCGTGGACGGCCTGGACCGCGGTCTACTTCACGCTCGGCCTGACGCAGGAGGAGCAGGGCGCGCCGGCCTCGGTCGGCGAGGTTCTGGACGCGGCGGTGACGCCTGCGGCCCATCCGGCGCTGTCCAGGGCGCTCGGCCATCTGGCCGGGGGGACGTTCGAGGAGCGCTTCGACTTCGGGCTGGACCTGATCACGCGGCGGTCGGGCTAGGCCGAGCCCGCGCTGTGCGGCGGACGGCCCGGCGGGGGCGCGACGGAGATGATGAGGACGGTGGCGGGCTCCTCGCGGGACCACAGCGAGTGCCGGGCCGCCGCGTCGAAGTGCAGCGCGTCCCCGGCGACCAGGGACACCTCCTCCTCGCCGATCCGGGCGACGATCCGGCCGCGCACGACGTACACCCACTCCTCGCCCGCGTGCACGGCGACGCGCTCGGGGCGGTCGGCGGTCAGCTCCAGCCGGACCGCCTCCAGCGCGGAGCGGGGGCCGAGGCCGGTCATCATCGCGTAGGGCCCGTCGGGGCCCTCGTGCACGGGCGCGGCGGCGCCGCGCACGACGTGGTGCTCGCGCGGGCGCTCGTCGCCGACCAGCTCGCCCAGCGACACGCCGTACGCGCGGGCGAGCTGGATCAGTGAGCCGATGGACGGCTGGCGCTCGCCCTTCTCCATCCGGGACAGGTGGGCGGCGGAGATGCCGGTCCAGTCGGCGAGCGTGGCCAGCGTCACCCCGCGCTCGCGGCGCAGCTCGCGCAGCCGGGCCGCGACCCGCTTCTCGGGGTCGTCCTGGTCCGCCGGCGCACGAGTGGTCACGGGGCGATCCTAGTGGATGATCGTTGCCTCTGAGGCAAACAGATTCGCCTCAGAGGTTGACGGGATGGTGGTCCGGGTCACATCCTGGGCACACGTCGAAGGGAACGACCATGACGATCTCCACCCCGCCTCCTGAGCTGGATCTCGACGAGGCCCCCACGTACGCATCGGCTCCCGTCGAGGAGCAGCGGCTGCACCGCAAGCGCCAGCTCGCCGCCGCCTTCAGGATCTTCGCCAGATACGGCTACGACGAGGGCGTCGCCGGGCACATCACCGCCCGCGACCCGGAGCTGACCGACCACTTCTGGGTGAACCCGTACTCCGTGCACTTCTCCAAGATCAAGGTGAGCGATCTGCTGCTCGTCGACGCTCAGGGCCGGATCGCGCACGGTGCCCGGCGCACGAACAAGGCGGCGTTCTGGATCCACTCCTCCGTCCACGACGCCCGCCCCGACGTGGTGGCCGTCGCGCACGCCCACACGATCCACGGCCGGGCCTGGGCGGCGCTGGACCGGCCGCTGGACCCGATCGTGCAGGAGGCGTGCGCGTTCTGGCGTGACCACGTGCTCTTCGACGAGTACCGGGGGCTGGTGCTGGAGCGCGACGAGGGCGAGCGGATCGCCGTCCGGCTCGGCTCCACGCGGGCGGCCATCCTGCGGCACCACGGCCTGCTGACCGTCGGCCGCAGCGTGGAGGAGGCCGCCTGGTGGTTCATCTCGATGAACCGCGCCTGCGAGATGCAGCTCCTGGCCGAGGCGGCGGGCACGCCGCGGATCATGACCGAGGAGGAGGCCGAGGTGGCGCACCGCCAGTTCGGCAGCGCCAACATGGCTCGCAACAACTTCCGGCTCCTGTCGTCGCTGATCTTCGAGGAGGAGCCCGATGTCCTCGACTGAGACGTACGTGCTCGTCCACGGCTCCTGGGCCGGCGGCTGGATCTGGTCACGCCTGACCCCGCTGCTCGAAGCGGCCGGCCATCAGGTGCACGCGCCCACGCTGCCCGGCCTCGGAGAGCGTGCCGGCGACCCGCGCGGCGCCGGGATCGGCCTGTCCGCGCACGTCGACGACCTGCTCGACCACCTGCGGCGCGAAAACCTGGAGCGGGTGACGCTGGTCGGCCACAGCTACGGCGGCATGGTGATCACCGGAGTGGCGGGGCGCGCTCCCGAGCGCGTGGCCCGGCTGGTCTACCTCGACGCCTTCGTGCCCGAGCCCGGCCAGTCCTGCTTCGACCTGATGCCCTGGCTGGCCGGGGTCTTCACCGAGCCGGCCGGGGGCGGTGACCTCGCCCAGCCGCTCGACCCCGCCGGGCTGGGCGTGGACGACCCCGACGACGCCGCGTGGCTGCGCGCCCGCAGCACCCCGATGCCGCTGCGCACCCATCAGGAGCCGCTGCCCGGCCCGGGGCGTCCCGGCGGCGTGCCCGCCCTGTTCGTCCGCTGCCTGCGCTTCGAGGCGTTCGCCGAGACCGCCGGCAGGTTCCGCGCCCTCGGCCTGCCCGTCGCCGAGCTGGACTCCCACCACTTCGCCCAGCTGAGCAGCCCTGCCGAGCTGGCGGACCTGCTGCTCGCCCGATCGGAGGCCCCGGCATGACCGCGCTGGACCGGGTCGACCCGCCCGCGCTCTGCCCGCCGGTGCAGGGCCTCTACGCCCACGTGGTGATCGCCCCCGCCGGGCGCACCGCGTACCTCTCCGGGCAGATCGCGCTGGACGCCGCCGGCGAGCTGGTCGGTCCTGGCGACCACGCCGCGCAGGCCCTGCAGGCGTTCCTGAACGTCAAGCTGGCTCTGGAGGGCGTCGGCGCCACCCCCGCCGACCTCGTCCGCCACGACATCTACGTCGTCGGCCACACCCCGGAGCTGGTGCCGGTCATCTTCGGCGCCGCCCAGCGGGCTTACGGCGATCCCTGGCCGCGGACCTCCAGCACCCTGCTCGGCGTGCAGACGCTCGGCCTGCCGGGCTGGCTCATCGAGGTGGAGGCGACCGCCCTGCTGCCGTGACCGTTTCTCCTCCGGCCACACCGGGTAGCCGGAGGAGGAGCAGCCGGTTCGCCCCTCAAGCCGGCCCCGCCGGGCATGGGGAGAGGGTGTGGGCGAGGTCCACGGGTGGTGCGAGCCGCGCTTCGGCGAGGTCCGCGACGCCTTCGCGCGCAACTTCGCCGACGGCCGGGAGCTCGGCGCGTCGGTGGCCGTCTACCAGGCGGGACGACCGGTCGTGGACCTGTGGGGAGGGCTGGCGGGCGGCAGCGGCGCCTGGCGGCGCGACACCATCGCCCTCCTGGCCTCGGCCACCAAGGGGCTGGTCGCCGCCGCGGCGATGGTGCTGGTCGACCGCGGCCTGCTCGACCTCGACACCCCGGTCGCGGAGTACTGGCCGGAGTTCGCCGCCGAGGGGAAGGCGGAGATCCCGCTGCGCTGGGTGCTCGGACACCGGTCCGGCGTGGTGGCCGTCGACCCGCCGCTCACCCTGGCCGACATCCAGCGACGCACCCCGGTGCGGGACGCCCTGGCCGCCGCCCGGCCGGCCTGGCAGCCGGGGCGGGGACACGGATATCACTGCCTGACCATGGGCTGGCTGGTCTGCGAAGTGGTCCGGCGCGTCACGGGCCGGACCGTCGGGGAGTTCTTCGCCGAGGAGATCGCCCGCCCGCTCGGGCTCGACCTGCACATCAGCCTGCCACCCGGCAAGGACGGGCGGCTGGCGGGGCTCGTGCCGCCCACCGAACGCCAGCTCCTGCGAGGGCGCGGCCACCCGCAGCTGGAGGCGCTCAACCGGGCCATCGGCGACCCCGCCTCCCTGTTCCACCGCTCGACCTTCGGCAGCGTGGCGTTGACGGCGGAGCTGCTGACCAGTGCCGGAGCCTGCCAGGTGGAGATCCCTTCCTGCGGCGGGGCCGGGAACGCGGCCGGTCTTGCCCACCTTTACGCCGCGCTCGCCGGCGAGGTCGGCGGCGTCCGGCTGCTCCGCCCGGAGACCACGGCCGCCGCCGGCACGGTCGAAGCGGGCGGGACGGATCTCGTGCTCGGCTGTGACACCTACTACGGCACCGGGTTCATGCTGCCGGGCGGCCCGATGTGGCCCGGCGCGGACTCCCCCGCCGCCTTCGGCCACGCCGGCGTCACCGGGGCCTTCGCCTTCGCCGATCCCGGCAGCGGCCTCGCCTTCGCGTACGTGCCCAACCGGATGGCGGAGCTGATCGAGGGGGGCGGCGACCGGGTCCGCCGCCTCGTCGAGGCCACCTACCGTGCTCATTCGTAGACGGTCGGCCCACCGGCTGCGAAACGCCACCCGATACGCTCCTGAAAGTCCGATTTGGGAGGCCAGGAGCGTGTCGGGGGTTGTCGCGGCGTTCGGTGCTGTCGTGTCCGTGGTCGTTCTCGGCTACCTCATCGGGGTGGCGGGAGTGCTGCGGACCGCCGACGAACTGGTGCTCTCACGGCTGGCGTTCTACGTCGCGGCTCCCGCGCTGATGTTCGCCACCGTGTCGAGGGCCGACCTGGGCGTGCTGTTCTCCCCCGTGCTGGTGACCCAGGTGGTCGCGGTGGCCTGTGCCCAGCTGGTGTTCGTCCTGGTGGCCAGGCTGGTCTGGCGGCGAGCCCTGCGGGAGACCACGATCGGCGCCCTCGCCTCCTCCTACGTCAACGCCGGCAACCTCGGCCTGCCCCTGTCGCTGTACGTGCTCGGCGACGCCGCCCTGATCGCCCCGATCCTGCTGTTCCAGCTGGTGCTGGTGACGCCGATCGGCCTGCTGATCCTGGACAAGGGCTCCCGGTCGGTGCGGACGGCGCTGACGAGCGCGCTGCGCAACCCGCTCTCCCTCGGCACCCTGCTCGGGCTCGCGTTCGCGCTCGGCGGGGTGAGCCTGCCGGTGGCGATCATGCGGCCGATCGACCTGCTCGGCGGCGCGGCCGTACCCGTCGCGCTGCTGGCGTACGGCCTCAGCCTGTACGGCTCCCGCCGGTCGCCCGCACCGCCCGAGGGGACCGGCGCAAGCCGGGAGATCGCCCTCGTGGTGCTGCTCAAAGCCGTCGTCCAGCCGGTGATCGCGTACGTGACCGCCCGCTTCGTCCTGGGCCTCGACGGGACGGTGCTGCTGGCCGCCACCCTCTTCGCCGCCCTGCCCACCGCGCAGAACGTCTACGTGTACGCGGTCACCTACGACACCGGCAGGCGGCTGGCCCGCAGCAGCGTCCTGCTGACCACGCTGCTGTCCATCCCGATCATGACGGCCGTCGGCGCCGTCCTGAGCTGAGCCTTCGGGCGATGGGCTCGGGTCAGATGAGGACCTGAGCCAGTCCCAGGCCGATCATGGCGGCGGTGAGCCCGGCGGCGATGCTGCTGACGACGTTGACGGCGGCGAGGAAGCGGGGGCCTTCCTGGGTCAGGCGCAGGGTCTCGTAGCTGAAGGTGGAGTAGGTGGTGAGCGCCCCGCACAGGCCCGTGCCCAGCAGGGCGGTCAGGGCGGGGTCGGCGGGCAGGCCGATCAGGAACCCCAGCAGCAGCGACCCGGCCGCGTTCACCGCCAGCGTCCCCCACGGGAACGCCGAGTCGTGACGGGAGCGGATGAGCCGGTCGGTCAGATAGCGCAGCGGCGCGCCGACCGCGGCGCCCAGAGCGACGAGCAGCAGGGTCATTCGCCCTCCTGCTCCGCGGCCCGCAGCACCGCGCTCGCCCGGACGACGGCGACGGCCCTGCCGGTGAGGGCCGCTCCCGCCCACACCGCCAGCATCGCGGCGAGCAGCGTGGTGGCCAGGTAGACCAGCGCGGTCCCGGCCCGGCCGGCGGCCATCGCCAGGTGGATGTCGACGACATAGGTGGAGAAGGTGGTGTAACCGCCCAGCACGCCCACACCCAGGAACGGGCGCAGCAGCCGCCGCCCGCTCCACAGCTCACCGACCAGCACCATGAGCACGCCGATCAGCAGGCATCCCGACACGTTGACCAGGAAGGTCGGCCAGGCGAACGTGCCGGGTGGGAATGGCAGCGCCGTGGAGATCCCGTACCTGGCCAGAGAGCCGAGCACGCCACCGGCGGAGACGGCCGCGAGCACCGGCCAGGGGCTGGGCCGCGGCTCGGCCCGATCGGCCGGCGGTCGCGGGTCCGCCCCGGAATCCCGCATATGACCCCCTACCAGGATGAACTCCACACATCTGGCAGGGACCGTCGTCGGCGCACGACCGAGGTTCGCCCCGGCGAGCCGGGGAACGGCGGGCCCCACCGCCGCGCCCTCGTCCAGCACGAGAGCATCGTCTTTCACCCTACCGGCAGCATCCAGCCCTCCGACCGGCCGGTTCTCACAAGCGGCGATCAGTCCTGTGCGGGCCCTATACACTTAACCAAGCGCTTGCTACGCTCCGCCCATGACGTCCACGGTTGTCTGGGGCACCGGCAACATCGGCCGCGCGGCCATCCGGGCCGTCGACGCCCACCCGGCGCTGAAACTCGCCGCTGTGCTCGTCCACGACCCCCGCAAGCTCGGCCGCGACGCTGGCGAGCTCGGCGAGCTCGGCCGCGATCTGGGGATCGCGGCCACCGGCGACGTGGACGCGGTGCTGGCCACGCGCCCGCGCGCCGTCGTGTACGCCGCGTCCGGCGACATCCGCCCCGACGACGCGCTCGCCGACATCGTCAGGGCGATCCGGGCCGGCGCCGTGGTCGTCACCCCTTCCCTGTACGCGCTCTACGACCAGCGCAACGCCCCGCCGGAGACGCGGGAGGCGGTGCTGGCCGCCGTCGCGGACGGCGGCGGCTCGCTGTTCGTCTCCGGCGTCGACCCCGGCTGGGGCAACGACGTGCTGCCCCTGCTGATCAGCGGGCTCGGCACCACCGTGGACGCGATCCGCTGTCAGGAGATCTTCGACTACAGCACCTATGACCAGCAGAACTCCGTCCGCTACCTGGTCGGCATGGGCCAGCCGATGGACTACGAGCCGCCGATGATCGCGCCGACGGTGCCCACCATGGTGTGGGGCGGGCAGGTGCGGCTGATCGCCAGGGGGCTCGGCGTGGAGCTGGAGGAGCTGCGCGAGAGCGTGCACCGGCGCCCGCTCGACGCCACGGTGAGCACGCCGGCGATGGGCGAGTTCGAGGCGGGCACCCAGGGCGCGGTGCGGTTCGAGGTGCAGGGGATCGTCGCGGGCGAGCCCCGTATCGTCATCGAGCACGTCACTCGCATCCACCCCTCCTGCGCCCCCGACTGGCCGACGCCGCCGGACGGCGCGGGCGCGCACCGGGTGATCATCGAGGGCAACCCGCGCATCGAGGTCACCGTCGAGGCGGTCGACGAGGCCGGGAACCGATCCGCGGGCGGGAACGCGACCGCGGTCGCCCGGCTGGTGAGTGCCGTCGACTGGCTCGTGGACGCCGAACCGGGGCTCTACGACGCGCTCGACGTCCCCCTGCGTCCCGGCAGGCTCGGAAGGAGACCGGCGTGAACATCGACATCCCCGAGGGCAAGGACGCGATCGAGTACGTGTGGGGCGAGATGATCCCCGGCATCGGGATCGCCGCCTCGAAGTTCTCCCTGTCGGTGTACGCCCACACGACCCTCGGGCTGCGCGAGTTCGAGGCGGCGCGGCTGCGGATCGCGCAGATCAACGGGTGCGAGTTCTGCCTCGACTGGCGGACCGAGCGGGACGGGCGGAAGGTCGAGGAGGGGTTCGCCGACGCGGTGACGCACTGGCGCACCACCGACGCCTTCGACGAGCGCACCCGGCTGGCCGCCGAGTACGCCGAGCGGTACGCCCTCGACCACCACGGCCTCGACGACGAGTTCTGGACGCGGATGACCGCGCACTACACCCAGCGGGAGATCGTGGAGCTGAGCATGAGCCTCGGCTCCTGGCTGGCCTTCGGCCGGCTCAACCATGTACTGGGCCTCGACACGGTGTGCAGGCTGCCCAGCGGCGTCAATCGATAGCACGCGCCCGCGGCGGGGGCGGGCGATCGACACTTCACCAGTGAACCAAGGCGCGAGCACCAGGCACGACCCGTTCTCCTTCGCCGAGAGTGAGGAACACCATGAGGGACCAGCCCCCCGTCTCCAGAGCCGTCTCGCGCCGTGGGTTCATCGCCGGAACCGGCTCCGTCCTGGGCCTGGCGGCCCTCGCGGGGCCCGCCGCCGCCCAGGTCAGGAGGGCCGCCGCGGCCCCGCCGATCGCCAACGGGGCGCACGTCGCCGCGCTGGTGATCGGCACCGGTTACGGCGGCTCCGTCGCCGCCCTGCGTCTCGCCCAGGCGGGCGTGGACGTGCACATGATCGAGATGGGCATGGCCTGGGACACGCCCGGCTCCGACGGCAAGATCTTCTGCAACACGCGCGAGCCGGACTACCGGTCCTACTGGCTGCGCACCAGGACCAAGGCGCCGCTCAACTACTTCCTCGGTTTCCCGATCGACAGGGACATCCCGCGCTACACCGGCATCCTGGACGCCGAGGACTTCAGCGGCATCACGGTCTACCAGGGCCGGGGCGTCGGCGGCGGCTCGCTGGTCAACGGCGGCATGGCGGTCACGCCCAAGCGGGAGAACTTCGCCTCCGTCCTGCCGTCGGTCGACGCCGAGGAGATGTACCGCGTCTACTACCCGCGCGCCAACGCCGGGCTGGGGGTCGGCGGCATCGACCCGGCGTGGTTCGACTCCACCGAGTGCTACCAGTACTCACGGGTCGGGCGTAAGCACGCGGAGCGTTCGGGCTTCCCGTTCGTCTTCGTGCCCGACGTGTACGACTGGGACTACATGGAGCAGGAGGCGGCCGGGACCGTCACCCGGTCGGCCCTGGCCGGCGAGATCCTCTACGGCAACAACCACGGCAAGAAGTCCCTGCAGAGGACCTACCTCGCCCAGGCCAGGGCCACCGGCAGGGTGGCCATCTCGGCCCTGCACCAGGTGACCTCGGTCGCCCCGGCGAGTGGCGGCGGCTACACGGTCGTCATCGGCCAGCTGAACACCACCGGCGACACCACGGCCACCAAGACCGTGACCGCGGACCGGGTGTTCTTCGCCGCCGGCAGCGTCGGGACCAGCAAGCTGCTGGTCAAGCTGCGGGCCACCGGCGCGCTGCCGGGCCTGAACAACGAGGTCGGCAAGGGCTGGGGCGACAACGGCAACGTCATGTGCGGCCGGGCCAACCACCTGTGGGACCCGACCGGCAGCCTCCAGTCGGCCATTCCCTGCTCAGGCATCGACAACTGGGCGGCCGGTGGCGCGTTCGCCGAGGTCGCGCCGCTGCCCACCGGCATCGAGACCTTCGCCTCGTTCTACCTGTCGATCACCAACAACCCCCACCGGGCCCAGTTCTCCTACAACGCCGGGACCGGGAAGGTCGAGCTGGACTGGCAGACCTCCTGGAAGCAGCCGTCGATCGACATGGCCAAGACGATCTTCGACAAGATCAACGTCAAGGAGTGGACGATCTACCGGACGGACCTGTTCGGCGTCTACAAGATCTGGGGCGACCACCTCACCTATCACCCGCTCGGCGGCGCGGTGCTGAACAAGGCCACCGACAACTACGGCCGGCTGGCCGGCTATCCCGGCCTGTACGTCATCGACGGCTCCCTGATCCCCGGCAACACCACGGTCAACCCGTTCGTCACCATCACGGCGCTCGCCGAACGCAACATCGAGGAGATCATCGCCACCGATCTGTGACGGCGGCCAGGAGGGCGAGGGCTATATGTCAGGAAATGAACGAAATTTTCTGACCCTCGCCTTCCTCTTCGGTTTTTCAGGGTACGTGGGTTAGCCGAGACAGGCCGCGGCCCCGCGTCGCGACCGGAGACGAGGGGTAAATGGCTGACTCACGACAGGCGGCTCATCAGGAGCGGGCGGCCTCCGTACCGCGGGTCACGGTGGCGTTGACCGTCAACGGCGTCGACCATGTGATCGATGTCGACTCACGGGTGACCCTGCTGGACGCGCTACGCGACACGCTGGCTCTCACGGGCACCAAGAAAGGCTGTGACCAGGGCGCCTGCGGCGCCTGCACGGTGCTGTCGGACGGCAAGCGGATCTTGTCGTGCCTGACCCTGGCCGCACAGTGCGCGGGCCGCTCGATCACCACCATCGAGGGTCTCTCCACCGGCGACGGCCCGCATCCGATGCAGGAGGCGTTCCTCCGCCACGACGCCTTTCAGTGCGGTTACTGCACCTCCGGGCAGATCATGTCGGCGGTGTGCCTGCAGGCCGAGGGGCGGGCGGGGTCGGACGCCGACATCCGCGAGTTCATGAGCGGCAACCTGTGCCGGTGCGGCGCCTATCCGCACATCGTCGCGGCGATCCGCGAGGTGGCGCAGGGCGCGGCGATCCGCGAGGGGGCGGCGAGGGCGGGTGGCGGCGATGCGTGAGTTCGCCTACGTCCGGGCCGACGAGGTGGGGCAGGCGGTGGCGGTGATGACCGCCGATCCCGCCGCGGCCTATCTCGCGGGCGGCACCACCCAGCTGGATCTCATGAAGGACGGCGTGCTGGCGCCCGACCAGCTGATCGACATCACCCGGCTGCCGCTGGGCGGCATCAGCGCGGCCGACGGCACGCTCCGGGTGGGCGCGCTGACCACGATGGAGGAGCTGGCCGCCGACCGGACGGTGGCGGAGCGCCTGCCCTTCCTTCGTGAGGCGCTGCTGCTGGGCGCCTCCGTGCAGTTGCGGAACATGGCGACCATCGGCGGCAACCTGCTCCAGCGCACCCGCTGCCGCTACTTCCGCGACCCGACGGTCCCGGCGTGCAACAAACGCCGTCCGGGCACCGGCTGCGCCGCGGTGACAGGGGCCGCGCGCATGCACGCGATCCTGGGCGCGAGCGAGCACTGCATCGCCACGCACGCCTCCGACATGGCCGTGCCGCTGGTCGCGCTGGACGCGGTCGTGCACCTGCGCGGCCGGTCGGGCGAGCGCGCCGTCCCGCTGCGGGAGTTCTACCGTACGCCCGGCGACACCCCGGACGTGGAGAACGTGCTCGCGCACGGCGAGCTGATCACCGCCGTGGAGATCCCGCTGCTCCCGCCCGGCACCCGCTCCACCTACCTCAAGGTCCGCGATCGGGCCTCCTACGAGTTCGCCCTCGTGTCGGCGGGGGTGGCCCTGCGGCTGGAGGGCGCGGTGATCCAGGAGGCACGCGTCGCGCTCGGCGGCGTCGGGACGGTCCCGTGGCGAGCCCTCGATGCCGAGGAGGTCCTGCGCGGCGCGCCGGCCGGCCCGGACGCCTTCGCGGCGGCGGCCGAGGCCACGGTGCGGGATCCGTTCACGGTGCCCGGCACCGTCTTCAAGGTCGAACTGGCCAAGCGCACCCTGGTGCGCGCACTGCGCGACGCGGCAGGAGGAACGTCATGACAATGGTCGGGCGGGCCAGACTGGTCGGCGCGGGAGTGAACCGGGTGGACGGCCCGATGAAGGTCACCGGCGCCGCGCACTATCCGAACGACGTGGGTTTCCCGAACCTGGCGCACGCCGCGCTCGTACGCAGCACCATCTCCGCGGGGCGGGTCCGCCGGCTGGACACCGGCGCGGCCTTGTCCGCGCCCGGCGTGCTGACCGTCATCACGCACGAGAACGCGCCGTCGCTCGATCCGGCCCAGGACACCTTCCTGTCCGCGCCGCCGCCGCCCCTGCAGGGGGACAGGATCCTGCACTACGGCCAGTACCTCGCGGTCGTGGTGGCCGACACCGCCGAGCAGGCGACGGCCGCGGCCGGGCTGATCTCGGCGGAGTACGAACGGGACGAGCCGGTGACCGACATGGAGGACCCCCGGGCGGAGTGGATCGACGACCCGTGGGGCGCCGACACCCGGCGTGGCGACGCGCGGGCCGCGCTGGCCACCGCCGACGTCACCTTCGAGGCGACCTACACCACGGCGGAGAACACCAACAACCCGCTGGGCCTTTTCGCCACGGTGGCCGCCTGGGACGGCGACACCCTCACCGTGCACGACGCCACCCAGTGGCCCACCTCGCTCCGCACGGCCCTGTCCCGGGTCTTCCGGATCCCGGAGGGAGCGGTACGCGTACTCGCGCCGTACGTAGGCGGCGGCTTCGGCGCCGGGCTGCGCCCCTGGCCGCACGTCATGCTGGCGGCGCTGGCCGCGCGCATGGTGCACCGGCCGGTGAAGCTGGTGCTGACCCGCCCGGAGATGTTCACCGGCATCGGCCACCGTCCGTCCACAGTGCAGCACGTCGCGATCGGGGCCACCCGGGACGGCCGGCTGGTCGCGATCGACCACGACAGCGTCTCCACGCTGCAGATGGAGGGCGACAACCTCGAAATGTGCGCCGCCGGCACAGCGACGGCGTACGCGTGCCCGCACGTCTCCACCCGCGACCGGCAGGTGCGGCTGAACATCCCGTGGGTCAACTCGATGCGCGCGCCCGGCGAGGCGCAGGGGAACTTCGCGCTGGAGTCGGCCATGGACGAGCTGTCCTACGCTCTCGGTGTCGACCCACTCGACCTGCGGCTGCGCAACTACGCCGAGAACCACCCGGGGCTCGGCCTGCCGTGGTCGAGCAAGGCGCTGCGCGAGTGCTTCGAGGTGGGCGCCGAGCTGTTCGGCTGGTCGCGCCGCTCGCCCCGGCCGGGTACGACGCGCGACGGCGACTGGCTGGTCGGCTACGGCCTCGCCGGCATCTCCTACTTCTGGTACCAAGCGCCCTGCCAGGCGCGGGCGACCGTACGGAAGGACGGGACGGCGTGGGTGCGCAGCGCCGTGACCGACATCGGCACGGGCACCTACACCGTGATGACCCAGCTGTCGGCCGAACTGCTCGGCCTGGACCTGGAACGCGTCACCTTCGACCTCGGTGACACCGACCTGCCGCCGGGGGCTCAGGCGGGCGGATCCGGCCTCACCGCGGCGCTGGGCAGCGCCGTGCACGCGGCCTGCCGCAACCTCCTGCGGGCGGTTCTGGAAACGGTCGCCCACGACCCCACCTCACCCCTCGCGGGGTGCGGCATCGACGAGGTCACCGTCTCCGGCGGCCGTATCCACCGGATCGGGACGCCCGGGCGCGGCGAATCCTACGCCGACATCCTCGCCGCGCACGGGCTGACGGAGCTGACCGCCGACGGCGCCAGCACCCCGGCCGACCCGCAGGAGCTCGGCCTGGCGCCCGCGGGCCCGTTCGGCGCCAGGTTCGTGGAGGTCCGCGTCGATCCCGACCTCGGCCTGCTGCGGGTGGCCAGAGTGGTGTCGGTGATCGACGCGGGCCGGATCCTGAACGAGAAGACCGCCACCAGCCAGATCGTCGGCGGCACGGTCGGCGGCATCGGGATGGCCATGTTCGAGGAGACGGTCACCGACGCGGACACCGGGCGGATCGCCAACGCCACGTTCGGCGACTATCTGATCCCCGTGAACGCCGACATCCCCGACATGGAGGTGGTGTTCGTCGGCGAGCCTGACCGGTTCAACCCGATCGGGGTGAAGGGCGTCGGCGAGATCGGCCTCGTCGGCATGGCGGCGGCCATCGCCAACGCGGTCCATCACGCCACGGGCAGGCGGATCCGCTCGCTGCCCATCACGATCGACCAGCTCCTCTAGCCGCCTCTGGCCGATCGGACGGTGGTGGGTGTCAGCTCCTTCCGGCGGGCGCGGGGGCGTCGAACAGCGCGGCGCTGGCCTCGACCAGCATGGCGCGGCCCTTGACCTCGGCGGCGACGTCGGGTCCGACGATGGCGTCCTGGCCGGGGAGCTGGCCGGCGCCGCCCTCAGGGCCGAGCGGGACGACGATCAGGGTGGGCCACCGCTCGTAGGTGGTGGGCTCACCCTCGCCGGTGATCAGCGCACGCAGGTTCGCGGCGAGGAGCTCGGCCTGCGCGCCGGCGAAGGCCGCCATGTTGCGGTCGGCGTCGGCGATGTCGCCGATGGCGTACACACGCTCCTGGCCCTTGACGCGCAGGTGCTCGTCGACCTGGACGTAGCCCTGCGGGTCGCGGGCCTCGGCGAGCGAGCCGCGCAGGTAGTCGGTGTGGGGCTTGACGCCGAAGCAGCGGAACCAGACGTCGGCGGTCAGCTTGTCGCCTCCCTCGGTGGCGATCGCGATCGCAGCGGCGGTGGCCGGCGGAGCGCTCGGCAGCTCGCGCAGCGCGCTGCCGAGCTTGAGCTCGACGCCGAGCTCGTCGAGCTGGCGGCGGAGCTCGTCCCGCAGGGCCTGGTCGTACGGGCCGGGCAGGATGTCGGACGCCCTGTCGGCGATGGTGACGTGCTTGCCGGGGAAGGACGCCTTGATCTCACCGGCGAGTTCGAGCCCGACCGGGCCGGCGCCGATCAGCAGCACCCGCTGAGCGTCCACGATGCTCTGGTGTGCGTCCCGGAACTTGGCCTGGGCCGTCCCGGTGTCCGGGTCGTCGGTCTTGGCGGGGAAGGGATAGAACGACCCGGTGGCCAGGATCAGGTAGTCGGGCTCCAGCTCGCGGCCCGAGGCCAGGGTGACCTTCAGCCCGTCGACCGCCACGGCCCGATCGCGCAGGAAGCGCCCTTCGGTCAGGAGCCGGTCGTAGGGCATGAAGATTCGATCGAGCCACTCGGGCTCCACCAGGGCACGCAGCGCCGCGACGTTGTGCATGAAGGCCTCGGAGGGGTCGACGAGCGTCACGTCGGCGACGTCGTCGAGCCCCTTGGCCAGCTTGAACCCGCCGTAGCCGCCGCCCAGCACCACGACGCTCGGGCGGTGTCCAGCATGCTTCGCCATCAGTTTCTCCTCGCTAGTAATGAACGCGCAGCTAGGCTAATCCTACTTACTAGGAAAAACAAAGTGGCAGCGCTGCGGCTAGCATAGAGCCATGGCCACGCAGATCGAGACAGGCGCCTGCATACGCGCCGAGGAAGGGCTGACGCGCGCTTTCTCCCTGCTCGGCAAGCGCTGGAGCGGCGTCGTGCTCGGCACCCTCGGGCCCGGACCCGCCGGCTTCCGCGAGCTGTCCCGGGCGGTCGACGGGGTGAGCGACTCGGTGCTGTCGGACCGCCTGTCTGAGCTGACCAGAGCGGGCCTGATCGCACGGACCGTGGACGAAGGACCTCCGGTGTCGGTCTCCTACGAGCTGACCGAGGCGGGCCGGGCCCTCATTCCGGCGCTGCACCAGCTCTCGGCCTGGGCCGAGGAGCACCTGCCCGCGCAGAGCTAGGCAGAGCTAGGCAGCGCGGAGGCGGTGCCGCCGAAGCGCTGGAGGAGCGGCCGGGTGCGGCGTATGGTCGCGCATGTGACGCCCTCACCTGTGCGCGGCGACGGAAGCGGCGCATGATCGACCCAGGCCCCCGCGTCGTCCTGGTGCCCGACCTGGGCGAGGACCTGGCCCGCGCCATGGCGCGGCTGGAGGAGTCGCTGCTGATCCTGCGGGCCGCCGAGGAGGACGGGGCGGTGCTGCCCGGTCCCCTGTCCGGCGGCGCGGCCTTGGGCGCGCTGCGGCGGCTGTGGCAGGCGCTGGCTCCCACCCAGGGCCGGCGCGCGGCGGCCGCCTGGCACGCGGGGCGGCTCTACTCCCCCGGCAGGGACGAGCTCGTCCCGCTACGCCTGGTCGACATCGACCCCATCGACGTGGCGACGCTGTCGGCCGCCGCGGCCGTGCTCGGCAGAAGTCTGATCGCCGGATGCCTGCCCGACGAGGGCCGGACCGACGGGAGCCCGATCGACAGGGGCCCCATCGACAGGGGCCCGATCAACGGGGGCCCGATCGACGGGGGCGCGGTGCGCGAGGCCCTGGAGCCGGACGGCGCCGAGCTCGTCGCCGTGGCCGCCGGCATCAGCGGCCTGCTGGACCTGGCCGACACCGGCGACACCATCCTGCTGCGCGAGCGCCTGGCCGCCGCCGGCCTGGGCGCCGACGTCGTGCTCACCCCCGTGGAGGAGCGGGCCTACCGGGCCACGACGGACCGGTTCAACGCGATGTGGCCTCGTCCCTGACCTCCGCGGCCAGAGAGGTGTAGACGGTCACCTCGTCGGGGCTGATGAGACCGTCCTGGATGGCGCAGACGAGCAGCTTCTCCTTGGTGGGCGCGGGCCGGCCCGCCGCCGCGTACTTGATCCGGGCCCGGTCGATGTACTGCCGGACCGTGCGCTCCTTGATCCCCATCCGGGCCGCCACCGACGCCTTCGACATCGACTGGAACCAGAACAGCAGCGCGGCCCGCTCCTTGTCCGACAGCTGCGGCCGATGCGGGCTCTCGTCCGTCGCGATCGCCTGCGCCATCGGCGGCGTCACGCTCGGCCTGTCGGCCGCCACCTCCAGGAGCGTCTCCAGGCAGGACTCCCGCGTGGCCCGCCCCTTGCCGATGAACGCCGAGGCCCCCGCGTCCAGCACCACGCGCACCGTCTCCGGCTCCTCGTGCTCGGAGAAGACGACCACCCGCTGCCCGCCCCCGCACAGCTCGGCGATCCGGTCGATGACCATGGTGCCGTTCAGGTTCAGGTCGAGCAGCAGCACGTCGGCGTCCGTGCCCTGGACGGACTCGATGGTGGGCCCCTGGGCGACCAGCTCCACCGGCCCCGGCTGCCGGAACCACGACCTGACCCCGTCCACCACCACCTGGTGGTCCTCCACCAGGGCTACCGTCACCCGCCCTGCCAGATGCTGTTGACCCATACCTCCCCTTCCTGCCGCTGGTAGGTGACGACGACCCCGCTGGACTCGTGCACGGGGCCCGCGCTGATGGGCAGGTCGTCGCTGTCGGCCACGACGGCCACGCTCACCATGGCGGACATCGCGGACACGGTGACCCGGGCCCGTGACCTGGCGCCGTCCAGTGCCTGGATCGGCGCTCTGAGCAGATCCTCCCGCACGCCCGCCGGCAGGGCCGGCAGGGCCGCGCCGAACGGCGGCGCCGTCACCAGGACCTTGCGCCGCTCGGCCGCGTCGATCCGCCGGCGCAGCGTCGACACCAGCTCGTCGGGCAGGTCCTCCCGCTCGGTGATGAGGCGGCGCAGCCGCATGGCCCCGGCCGTGCAGTCCTCGCGTACGCGGGGATCGCCCGGATCGGCGCCGTCGGCGAGCTGCTCCAGCAGCGACTCCGCGACCTCGCGGATCGCGGCGTACCGGCGCAGCCGGTCGGCGTGGATGGTCCGCGCCGAGGTGCGCCAGGCGTCGTCGGCGGCGAGCCTGCGGGCCAGCAGCACGGCGTCCTCCGCGCGGGAGCGCAGGGTGTGGCTGCCCGCCATGTAGCCGAGCTGCAGGGTGGCACTGCCGGCCATCACCACCAGGTACTTGGCGATCGAGACCCGGTCGAGCGTCCCGGTCACGGCCATCGCCGCCAGCATGATGCCCGCGTTCGCGCACAGGAACGCGATCACCTCGGCCCGCCAGCGCGGCCGGTTCCACAGCAGCACGACGCCGAGCCAGCCCACCGATCCCCAGCCCCAGTCGATCGGGCCGAGCAGATCCCCGGGACGGCAGGCCAGGATCACCGCGACGTCCACGGCCAGGGCGGCGACGACGAGCTCGCGTGCTCTCGCCGGGCCGCGGGAGGAGCGCGTCAGCGAGAGCGCGGCGATCACCGCGATCGCGGTGTGGACGATCCAGGCGAGCGCCGCCAGCTCCGGCAGGCGGTAGTCCTGCCAGCCGGTGATCGTCATGGTGAGGTCGTAGCCGAGGTGCCAGGCCATGGTGATCACCAGGGCGCCGATGGCGGTGTAGCGGATGTAGCGCCGCGCCACCTGCTCGATGTCGTCGGTCATGGCCGCCACCACAGGCTCACTTTCGTGCCCTGGCAGCCGGAGGAGATCTCCGCGCCGCCGTTGGGCAGGGAGCGCATCGTGCCGAGGATGGAGCCGCGTACGCCGAACCTGTCGGGCGGTAACCGGTCCTGGTCGAACCCGCCGCCCTCGTCGGCGACCTCCACGCGGATCTCGCCGGCGCGGTGGCACGAGACCAGCTCGGCCTCGCGCACCCCGGCGTGCCGGGCGATGTTCGCCAGCGCCTCGGTGACGGCGCGGGCGAACCGCTCGGCCACGTCGCCGGGCACCGTCGCCGGGATCAGGCTCCGGTGGACCTCCAGGCCCGTCGCGCGGCCGGCCACCTCCTCCAGCAGGGCGTCCAGGGCGATGGGGGCGGAGTCGGCGCGCGGCCTGTCGCGCAGCCGCTCCAGCGCCGACAGGTCCGTGACCGCCTGGGCGCGCAGGGTCGCCGAGGGCCCGTCGTAGGTGCCGAGGCCGACCATCGTCAGCGTGTGCAGCGAGGTCTCATGGACGCTGCTGACCTGCCTCAGCTCGTCCTCGCGGCGCAGCCGTTCGACCATGAGCGCGATCTGGGCGCGCGCGCTGCCGTGGAGGAAGGCGTCGGCGGACGCGGCCGAGCGGCGCAGGAGCGTCATCAGCAGCACGATCGAGACGATCTGCACGAGATGGATCATCAGGGTGCCGTAGACGTCCTGCGCGGGCGAGGCGAGCCGCATCCCCACCAGGTACGCCCCCGCGACGGCCAGCGCGGCGGGGATCGCCACCCTGGGCGGCCAGGCGACCACGGCCAGGATGATGCTCATCGTGACCAGCCCCGCGATCCAGCTCGCCCCGCCTTCGAGCGCCTCCGCCGCCACCAGGTGGCGCTGCGCGAGGCAGAGCGCGACGGTGGTGACCACATCACCGGCCACCTGCCATCCGCGCAGCGGCCGCCGCCGCCAGGCCAGGCGCAGGAACAGGGCGGTCCACCCGAGTTCGAGCGTCAGCAGGGGCGCCAGCCACAGGAAGGAGACCGGCGCGGCGGCGCCGAGGATCGCGGCGACGGCCACCACCAGACCCGTCACACCGCGCACGCCCGTGGCGGTGCGCGTGACGGCCGACTCCACCTGCCTGGCCGCCGAGTCGTATCGGGTGGATCCGAGGTGCGTCACGTGCCGCCCGCCCGTGATGAGAGCACAGGAAGGGCCTCACGATAGCGCACCGGGTGAGGGTGAGCCGGCAGAAAGCTCCGGGCAAGTCGGCGGATGGGGTCATGGGGCGCATGGCGTATCCCTCGGGCCGTCTTTCGTACGGCATTCGCCGCATTTCACACCCTGGCCGCCTCGACGGCCGCCCGGCATGACGGTCGATCGGCCGTCAGTCGCATCACCCCGGGGAAGCGTTCAATGGGCCCGTGTCGCGACGACGCGATACGGGCCCAGTGTCGTGACGACGCGACGAAAGGGGACCTCATGACCTTCATCGTGGTCACGATCCTGGCCAGCTGCCTGTCCGCGATGGCGGTGCACGGCCGGCGCAGGAGCTGGCCTCCCGGCCTGCCGGCCACGCGGCCCCGGCTGGTGGCGGTGGGCGGCACGTACGAGGGCTCGCACGGCCACCCTTCCGACGCGTACGTCATCCAGGAGCGGCTGATCGCGGCGGCCGCCGGCGTCGGCGGCGCGGAGCTCTCCCAGAGCGCCGCCGCCCTGGCGCTGGGCGCCGTGGTCGCCGCCCGGCCGCAGCACCCGGGCAGGCGGGAGGAGGACCTGACCGACTGCGCCGAGGCGGCGCACCAGGCCGTGCGCACCGCCGCCATGAGCACGCCGGCCATGTCCGGCCTGGCCAGCACCCTGGACCTGATCATCCTCGATCCGGGCGAGCGCCCGTGCCTGCGCTACGCGCACGTCGGCGACGGCGCCATCTGGCACTGCGCCAAGGGCGCGGAGCCCCGGCTGCTCACCACGGCGCACCGGGCCGGCGACGGCTCGCCGCCGCACGCGGCCGGCCCGGCGTCCGGCCCCGCCCCCCAGGACGGCACCCGCCGCCAGGCCCGCACCGGTCCCCAGGTCGCCGTGCCCCAGGTCGCTGTGCCCCAGGTCGGCACCGTGCCGCTGCGCCCGGGTGACCGCGTCGTGATCGTCACCGACGGGGTGATCCGGGCCCTCGGCGTCCCGCGGCTGACGGCGCTGGTCGCCGCGGGGGCCTCCCCCGCCGTCTGCCTGGACAGGTTGTACGACGAGATGGCGGCCGTCGAGCCGAAGGACGACGCCACGGTGATCATCGCGGACTTCGTGACCGTCTGAGCCCGTCAGCCGCCCACCCGGTCGAGCCGCTGGTACAGGCCGTACACGAAACGGGCGCGGTAGGCGGCGCCCTCGTGCGTGAAGTCGACCGCCCAGTGGTGCGGGGCCTGGCCTTCGCGGTGGGCGGCTCCGGGGAAACTCGCCTGGACGTCGGCGACGACGCACCGCCAGGCGGTCAGCTCCTCGAAGGTCACGGCGGCCGGGGCGCCGGGGCGGACGAACCACTGGTTCCACAGCCCGCCATCGGGGCCGAGCAGGGCTTCGTACTCCAGCCCCGGCCAGGACGGCAGCGCCCAGCGAAGCACCTCGCAGGTCAGGCTGCCGAACGGCTGCGGCCCCCGGTGGGCCGGCGGGCCGAGGGCGGCCCGCAGCGGGGCCGCGCCCTTGCGGACGTGGATCATCCTGGTCCACTGGGTGTGCGCGGCGCGCAGCTCGGCCCGCGAGGCGCCCATGGCCTCGATGCCGGCCGCCACCCTCTCGGCGTTGAGGTCGCGCATCCGATGCATCAAGGCCAGCTCGAACTGGCGAACCCCGAACTCCATGCCCACCAGCCTGCCAGTAACCCAGCGCCGGTCAGCCCGCCCGGCCGTGCGTGACGGGCAGCCCTGTGCCGGTCAGGCGCTCGGCCAGCTCCTCGGGAGCCGCCGTGGTGTCGCCGGGCAGGCGGTAGAGCTCCTCCAGGACGGCACGGGCGAGGTCGTCGTCGGCCACGGCGGCGTCCCAGAGCACCTCGTCGCCGTCGGTCGTGACGGCGAAGGCGAAGAACGCGCAGCAGGCCTTCTCCCGGACGGTCAGGTCGCGGACCCACGCCTCGACGCCCTCGTCGGCGCGCAGCCGGAACCGGATGCCGTGCGCGGTCCGCTCCCGGCCGACGTAGGCGGTGTCGAAGAGCCGCCGGTACTCGGCCAGTCGCTCCGGCATGGTGTCGAGGGCGCTGCTCAGGTCGCACGCGATGGGGGTGGATGACGCTGGGATGTCCACGGCCGGTCTCCTCCTGGTCGGTCTTGTGGTGCCTGCACCCAGACCCTAAAGTCTGGACTCAGGTCCAGGGTCAAGGGATATGGCGAGTCTGGATCCGTTCAGGAGCAGAGGAGTGTGGCGCGTGAAGATCGGGCAGGTGGCCAGGGCGGCCGGGGTGAGCGTTGACACGGTGCGCTTCTACGAGCGGCGCGGCGTGCTGCCCGCCGCGCCGCGCAGGGCGTCGGGTTATCGCGTCTTCGACGGGTCCGCCGTGGACCGGATCCGCTCCGCCAAGGCCATGCAGGAGCTCGGCTTCACCTTGGAGGAGGTCGTCGACGCCCTGCGAGCGCACGACGCCGGCGACGCCACCTGTGACAGCGAGCGGTGGCGCCTGGAGGCGGTGGTGGACCGGCTCGACGCCAGGATCGCCGAGTTGACCGGCGCCCGCCGGGGCGCGCTGGAGAGCCTGGAGGACTGCCGGTCCGGCCGGTGCCGGCTCGTCGGCGGGTAGGCCGCCGTCTCAGTGGTGGTAGGCGTGGATGACGGCGTGGCCCTTGCCCCGGCCGATGATCCACTTGTTGACCGGGGTGGTGACCACGAACGCCACCGCGAAGGCGACGGCCAGCGCCCCCCAGAACAGGGCCGAGGTCAGCCCGGCCGTCATCGCGCCGGGGATGACCAGCATCACGCCGTTGTCCACGATCTCCATCACGATGATCGACACTGTGTCGGCGGCCAACGCCAGCTTGACCGCCGAGCCCCAGCCGACCCCGGCCCTGCGCAGCGGGATCAGCGTGAGCAGATAGCCGAACATGAAGGCCAGGACGACGGCCAGGGCGATGGAGGGGGCGACGGACCAGCCCAGGGCCGTCGCGATCACCAGGCCGAGGACCTCGCCGATGGCGCACCCGGTGAGGCAGTGCAGGGTCGCCGAGGCGGCCATCCCCCACGTCGCCTTGCCGATGGTGTGCTGCTCGGCATGGCCACCATGGTGCTCGGACATGTCGCTTCCTCTCATGGACATAGCCAGAACATATACCCATGGGGGGTATCTTGCAACGGACGCCCTACGAGGCGGCCCGATCCGGCCGCACGCGGGCCAGTCGCGCGCGGAGGTAGCCGGTGACCGAGACGCCGCCGGTGAGACACCAGAGGGCGATCACCGGATCACAGATCGCGCAGCCGAAGGAGGAGTGCTCCGCGAACGGGATGATCGGGCTGCCCTTCAGGTGGTGCAGCACGTCCCAGCCGGTGTGCAGCAGCCAGCCGATCCCGATGAACGTCCACGACTCCAGGCCGCGATAGGCGCAGTAGGTGACGACGGCCGTGAAGGCGAACTCCCAGAGGCCGAGGCCCCCGCTGCTGAGGTAGGCCGCCCCCGCTCCGGCCACCATGATGGCGTTGAGTCGACGCCGGTGCGGCTCGCGGATGAGGGACATCAGTGACACGTAGGCGATGCCGATCAGAATCGGCGCGATGACGGTCATCGTCGGGACACGTCCTCAGAGTGGGGTGACAGCGTGCGGAAGGCGGCCTGTCCGGAAGGCCGCCTAGAGGCTAGCCAGCGCTCACACCTTGCTCCTAGTGGCAGGATGGACAACTTCCCACGGGATCTCGCCAACAGCCTCTGAACAGGTGGAAGACCTTGACGTAGGGCCACCACCCGGTGGCGTGATCCCGGTGGCACGGTAGATTCCCGCCATGCACACCGTCGCCGTCCTGGCGCTGGACCAGGTGATCCCCTTCGACCTGGCCACGCCCATCGAGGTCTTCACCCGCACCCGGCTCCCCGACGGCCGCCCCGGCTACCAGGTCCGCGTCTGCGCCGAGCGGCCGGAGGTCGACGCCGGCGCGTTCGCCCTGCGCGCGCCGTGGGACCTGGACGGCCTCAAGGACGCCGACACGATCATCGTGCCGGGGACCGCCGGCCCGACGTCCCCTCTGTCACCCGCCGTCGGCGACGCGCTCAGGGCGGCGGCCGCGCACGGCACCAGGATCGCCTCGATCTGCACGGGCACGTTCGTCCTGGCGGCCACCGGGCTGCTCACCGGCCTGCGCGCCACCACCCACTGGGCCGCCGCCGACCGGCTCGCCGCCGCCCATCCCGACCTCGACGTCGACCCCGACGTGCTGTACGTCGACAACGGGCAGTTCCTCACCTCCGCCGGCGCCGCGGCCGGGCTGGACCTGTGCCTGCACCTGATCCGCCGCGACTACGGCTCGGCCGTCGCCGCCGACGCGGCCCGCCTGTCGGTCATGCCGCTGGAGCGCGAGGGCGGCCAGGCCCAGTTCATCGTCCAGCGGCATCCGCCCACCCCCCGAGGCTCCACCCTCGAACCACTGCTCACCTGGATGCGGGAGAACCTGGCCCGCGACCTCACCCTGGCCGATCTCGCCGCGCGCGCGGGCATGAGCACCCGCACCCTGATCCGCCGCTTCCGTGAGCAGACCGGCACGACGCCGCTGCGCTGGCTGCACCTGGCCCGGGTCCGCCAGGCGCAGCACCTGCTGGAGACCACCCGGCACTCCGTCGAGCGCGTCGGCGCCCAGGTGGGTTTCGGTTCGCTCACCACCTTCCGCGACCACTTCAAACGCACCACCGGCGTCAGCCCGCAGACCTACCGCCGCGCCTTCCGCCCGGCGGACGGCGCCTCCGCTGAGTGACGACGCGTTTACCCGGCCGCCCCACTCGGCGCCGGGGCGTACCCGGCGGGCCGGGTGGTGAATGTCCCGCGGCCCTGAGTGCGGCTGCGCAGGCGGGTCGCGTAGCCGAACAGCTCCGCGAGCGGCACGGTGGCGGTGATCACCACCATGCCGCCGGGCCCGGTCCGCGCGGCCGAGCCCGACACCCGGCCACGCCGCGCCGCCAGGTCGCCCAGCACCCCGCCGACGGCGTCCTCCGGCACCGTGGCCGTGACCTCGACCACCGGTTCCAGCAGCACCATCGCGCAGGCGCGCAGCGCCTCACGCAGCGCGAACCGGCCGGCCGTCCGGAACGCCAGCTCCGAGGAGTCCTTGGCATGGGTCGCCCCGTCGGTCAGCGTGACGCGCAGCCCCGTCACCGGGTGGCCGCCGAGCGGGCCGTCGGCCAGCGCGTCCCGGCATCCGGCCTCCACCGCCCGGACGTACTCCCGGGGCACCCGGCCGCCGACGACGGTGGAGCCGAACGCGAAGCCCGTCGCGCCGTCTCCGTCCAGCGGCCGCACGTCGAGGACGACATGGGCGTACTGCCCGGCTCCGCCGTCCTGCTTGACGTGCCGGTACAGCAGCCCGCTCACCCCACGGACCACGGTCTCCCGCAGCGCGACCTGTGGCCGCCCCACGCCGATGTCGAGTCCGCGGTCGCGGCGGATCTTCTCCACCGCCACCTCCAGGTGCAGCTCGCCCATCCCCGACAGCACCGTCTGTCCGGTCTCGGAGTCCGTGCGGACGGCGAGCGACGGATCCTCCTCGACCAGCCGCGCCAGCGCCGTCGCCAGCCGCTCGGCGTCGGTGCTCCGGCGCGCCTCGACCGCCACGGACACCACCGGGTCGGCGACGACCGGCGGTTCGAGGAGCAGCGGCGCCGCCGGCGCGCACAGAGTGGCGCCGGGCCGGGCGGCCTTCAGCCCGACCACGGCGACGATGTCACCGGCCACCGCCCGCTCGACCTCGGTGTGCCGCTCCGCCCGCACGCGCAGGATCCGGCCGATCCGCTCGGTGCGCCCCGCGCCCGCGTCCAGCACCGTGTCTCCCTTCCGCGCCGTTCCCGAATACACCCGCAGGTACGTCAACCGCCCGGTCGCGGTGGCGTTGACCTTGACCACCAGCGCGGCGAACGGCGCCTCCGGATCGGCCGCCCGAGCCACCTCCACGCCGTCCTGGAGACCGCGTACCGGCGGCACGTCCAGCGGTGAGGGCAGGTAGGCCACGATCGCGTCGAGCAGCGGCTCGATGCCGCGGTCGCGGTAGGCGGAGCCGCACAGCACCACCACGCCCTCGCCCGTGCGGGTGAGGTCGCGCAGCGCGGCGGTGAGCGTCGGCGCGGAGATCTCCGGCTCCGCGCAGAACTCCTCCAGTGCCGTCGGGTGCAGCTCGGCGACCGTCTCCTCCAGCAGCCGGCGGCGCCGCCGTGCCTCCTCCAGCAGCGAGCCGGGCACCGGTCCCTCGGCCATGGAGTCGCCGGCCCAGACCAGCGACCGCATGGTCAGCAGGTCCACCACGCCGGTGAAGCCGTCCTCCCGGCCGATCGGGAGCTGGACCACCAGCGGCGTCACGTGCAGCCGCTCGCGGATGGACTCCACGGCCGTGTCGAGGTCGGCGCCGGCGCGGTCGAGCTTGTTGACGAAGGCGATCCGGGGCACCCCGTGCCGGTCGGCCCGCCGCCACACCGACTCACTCTGCGGCTCGACGCCCGCCACGGCGTCGAACACCGCGACGGCGCCGTCGAGCACCCGCAGCGAGCGCTCGACCTCGTCGGAGAAGTCGACGTGGCCGGGCGTGTCGATGAGGTTGATCCGGTGGCCGTCCCAGGCGCAGCTGACGACCGCGGCGAAGATGGTGATGCCGCGATCCCGCTCCTGGGAGTCGAAGTCGGTGACGGTCGTCCCCTCGTGGACCTCGCCGCGCTTGTAGGTGGCGCCGGTGAGGTAGAGGATCCGTTCGGTGACGGTGGTCTTGCCGGCGTCGACGTGGGCGAGGATGCCCAGGTTGCGGAGGCCGGTCAGCGGTTCGGTGAGGTGATGGTGCGGGTTGGTGCGCATGGCCCGGAGCCCTTTCAAGGACGAGCTGAGGTCAGGACAGCGCGATTCCCGGATGTGACGGCCCGTTCGGCCCACGCGGAAACGACCGCGTGGGGCATGCCGCGGGCAGGGGTCAGGCGTTCGCCGGGGACGTCCGGTGCCGGCCGCGCAGCGGGCACCGGGACGGCGAAGACACCAGGATCACCTCGAAGCGTGACCGGGGAACGGCGGCGGTGATGTCACGCACGGCTCGCTCCCCTCGCTCGTCATGGCGCGCGGGCGGCGCGCCGGTTCGGGGCGAGTGTACTGAAATGATCGTGGCCGGAGAACTGGTTTTCAGATCCGCAACGCCCCCAGCAGGCGGTCCGCCTCCGCCGCGAGGCTGGGCAGCTCGGCCACCGGGTCGTCGGCACGAGCCAGGAGCATGCCCCCTTCGCACAGGGCGCCGAAGACGAGCTGGGCGCGGGCCGGCAGGTTCCCGTCCGCGATCAGGCCGTCCGCCCGGGCCAGCCGCATGCCGTCGAGCAGCACCCGCAGCGTGTGGCCGTACTCGATCTCCCGGACCGTCTCCCAGCCCAGCACGGACGGCCCGTCCAGGATCACGATCTGCCGGAAGCCGGGGTCCAGGCAGTGCTCCAGGAAGGTGCGGCAGCCGTGGCGCAGGGCGGCCCAGGCGTCGCTCTGCTGGAAGGCGACCCGTTCCACGGTGGCGGCGATCTCCTCCTGTTCTCGGACGAAGGCCGCCCGGAACAGCGCCGTCTTGCCGCCGAAGTGGTGGTAGACGGCTCCCTTGGTCACGCCGGCCGCCGCGGCGACCGCGTCGATCGAGGTGGCGGCGTAACCGTCGGCGCCGAACAGCCGCTGCGCGGTGGCGATCAGCTGGGCCGTGGTCGTGTCGGAGCGCTCGGCCTGGGTGCGGCGGGTCATCGATCCCCCATTGACTTGCATACTCGCGGTATGTAACTTCGGAGACAAGTTACATACCATCAGTATGAAACCTTGAGGTGAGTCGTGCCATCACCACCCATCGCCATCTACGGGGCCACCGGCCACACCGGACGCCTGGTCGCCGCCGAGTTACGGGCCCGCGGCCGGGACGTCATCCTGGCCGGTCGGGACGGCGGAGCGCTCAAGGCGCTGGCCGACGAGCTCGGCGGGGTCCCGGCCCACCAGGCCGCCCTGGACGACCCGGAGGCGCTGCGGGCCCTGGCGGCGCGGGCGGCCGTGCTGGTCCACTGCGCCGGCCCCTTCACCGAGACCGGCCGGCCCGTCGCCCGCGCCGCCGCCGAGGCCGGCTGCCACTACGTCGACCACGGCCTGGAGCAGCACCACACAGCCTGGATGTTCGACGCCATGCGGGAGCCGGCCGAGAGCGCGGGCATCACCATGATCACGGCGATGAGCTTCTACGGCGGGCTGGGCGATCTGCTCGCCTCCGCCGTGGCCGGCGGCCTGACCGGCGTCGACCGGCTGGTCGTCGCCTACGCGGTGACCGGGTGGCGGCTGACCACCGGCGCCAGGAAGACCGCGGAGCTGCTGTTCGCCGACACCCGCCGGATCTCCTACACCCAGGGCGGCTTCCAGGTCGGTTACGTCGAGCCGCGCAACGTCGTCTTCCCCTTCCCGCCGCCCCTCGGCCCGCGCACGATGATCGCCCCCCTGCCCTCCTCCGACGTCGTGACCATCCCCCGGCACGTGGCCGCCCGCGAGGTGGAGGCCCAGCTCACCTCGCGCACCTTCGAGGAGGAGCAGGCGTTCACCAGCGAGCACGTCGACGCCGGCATCCGGGCCGGGTCCGACTTCACCGTCGCCGTCCAGGCCATCACCGCGGACGGCAACCGCGCCGGGCAGGTCAGCGGGCACGATCTCTGGCGGGCCAGCGCCGTCGCGTCCGTGGAGGCCGCCGTCCGCCTGGCCGACGGCCGGGGCCCCGCGAGCGGCGGCGTCCTCAGCCCGGCCGAGGCCTTCCCCGCCGAGCCGTACCTGCGCGAGCTGGAACGGCTTGGGCTCTTCACCGTCAGACTCCCGGAGGGGACGCCGCGATGATCCTCGTCACGGGCGCGGCCGGCGGGCCGCAGGGGTCGACCGGCCGCGCGGTCGCGGGCCACCTGCTGGAGCGCGGCGAGGCGGTGCGGGCCTTCGTGCACGCCGACGACCACCGCGCCGAGGAGCTGCGGAAGCTCGGTGCCGAGGTGGTCGTGGGCGATCTGCGCGAGATCTCCTCTGTACGGCCGGCCGTGCGCGGGGTGAGCCGGGCCTTCTTCACCTATCCGGTGACGGCCGGCCTGCTGGACGCCACGGGGGCCTTCGCGGCGGCGGCGCGGGAGGAGGGGGTGGCGCGCGTGGTCGAGGTGTCGCAGCTGGACGCCTCTCCCGACGCGCTCACCCCCCGGATGCGCCGGCACTGGGTGGCTGAGCAGGTCTTCGACTGGGCCGGGGTGGGTGCGGTGCACCTGCGGGCCGCGGTGTTCTTCGAGAACCTGGCCGCGGTGGCGGCCGCCGCGGGAGACCGCCGCGAGCTGGCCCTCCCGCTGGGCTCCAGGGACACGCTGATCCCGCTCGTCGCGGCGGCCGACGTCGCCAGGGTGGCGGCCGGGCTGCTGCTGGAACCCGGGCCCGCCGAGCCGGTGTGCCTGGTGACCGGGCAGATGGCGACCGTCGGCGAGGCGGCCGACGCCATGGGGGTGGCGTACGTCGATCTGCCGCCCGAGGAGTGGGAGGCGCGGGCGATGGAGATCTACCGCGACCCGTACACGGTGGAGCACCTGACCCACCTGTGGGCGATCTTCCGCCTCATCGGCGCCGGCCACCACCCGCTCTACGGGGTCACCGAGAGCATCGAACGCATCGGCGGACGGCCGCCGACGACCCTGCGGGAGTTCGTCCTCAGCCGGTAGACGCCTGGCTCTCCCGGCCCTGCGGCGGCGGGTCGCCCGCGCCGAGCTCCACGCAGCACGCGCCCGGCCTCGGCGCCAGGGTGGCGTCGAGCGTGGTGGCGCCCAGGCCGTCGAGGACGCCGGTCAGGAAGGCGTGGTTGATCGCGCAGACCAGGCCGGGATCCCTGGCCGCCATCGGATGGAACGGGCAGTTCTGCAGCCGCATCAGGGTCGGGGTGGCGCGCTCGGGCTCGAAGCCGTGCCGTTCGAGCAGCTGCCCGGCGCAGGTCAGCGCCCGCTCCGCGCCGAGCCGTCCGGGCTTGAGCCGGCCCCGCTCGGCCCGGCCGAGCTCGCGGCCGCGCTCGGCGGCCACCCGCAGCGCGGCGTCCCGGCCGCTCTCCGTCGGGTCCTGATCGCGTACGGCCTGCAGCAGGATGTCGGCGAGCAGGCCGTGCTCGCGCGGCGGGATGCTCACCTGGACGTCCAGGTCGGTCGGTTCGTACACCTTGGGAGCGCGCCCCACCCTGCGCAGCCCGGCCGGCTGGGCGTAGCCCGCCGACAGCAGGCCCACGTCGACCAGCTTGTCGAGGTGGAAGGCGGCGAGCTTGCGGGAGATGCCGACGCTCTGTGCCGCCTCGTCCCGCGTCACGGGCCGGCCCGAGCGCCGGATGAAGTCGTACATGCGGCGCCGCAGGTCGTCGCTGAGCGTCGCGACGGCTTCGATCGGAGAGGCGTCGTCCTGGGCCATACAGAGAGGTTAACACCCATTGTCATGGGCTGAACGAGCTTTCCTCCCCTGAGTATTGACGGGCTTCTCGTATTTCACTAAGACTTATTAGCGAAATAGGAGGTGGCCCTTGTCCGGTCCGCTGCATCAGGCCAAGCGTCCGTCGACGATCCTCGCCGGGACGTACGGCCATCCGCTGCATCCCGTCCTGGTGACGGTGCCGATCGGCGCCTGGGTGACCAGCCTGGTCTTCGACGTCGCCTCCCATGTCGTCGACGACCCGGGTTTCCTGGTCAAGGGCTCGGTGTGGCTGATCGCTGTGGGCGTGGTCGGGGCCACCGCGGCGGCCATGCTCGGCTTCCTCGACTTCCTCGGCATCCAGCCCGGCACCGTGGCGTTCCGCACCGGGCTGGCGCACCTGAGCCTGAGCCTGCTGATCACCGTCGCGTACGGCGCGGCCTGGGCCTGGCGCGCCGCCGGCGGCCCGGAGCCCGAGCCCGTCGGCGCGGCCCAGCTCGCCCTGTCCGCGATCAGCCTGGCCGCGCTGGCGGTCTCGGGGTCGCTGGGCGGGAAACTCGCCTACCGCTACGGCGTACGCGTCGCCGACGAGGAGACGCAGGCCGAGGGTTTCACCCCCTGACCGACCACCACCGCGTCATCAAGAGAGGCACTTCCATGGCCATCGCCGCACTCGTCACCTGGGTACTCGCCGCACTCGGCGGGTTCTACATGCTGGGCGTCTGGATCTCCAAGGGCGGGCTCCGCCGCGAGGGGCGCGCCCCCACCCGCTTCCCCGCTCCGGTGCTCTTCGGGCACTTCCTGCTCGCCGCCACCGGCCTGGTCGTCTGGATCGTCTACCTGGCCGTCGGCGCCCCCGCGCTGGCCTGGGCCGCCCTGGTCATCCTGTTGCCGGTCGCCCTGCTGGGCTTCGTCATGCTGGCCCGCTGGATCCCCGTCCACCGCGCCCGCGCCACGACGGCCGCGCCCGCCGAGCAGAGCATCCCCGTCGCGGTCGTCGTGGGCCACGGCCTGCTCGCCGTCGTCACGCTCGTCCTCGTCCTGCTCACCGCCCTCGGCATGGGCTGACGTAAGGAAGCATGGAGTCCATGGAGATCTGGATCAACCCGGACTGCTCGAAATGCCGCTCCGCCCTGTCGATCCTCGACGCCGAGGCCGCCGCCTACACCGTGCGCCGCTACCTCGACGACCCGCCGACCGGGAGCGAGATCCGCGAGGTGCTGGCCAGGCTCGGCCTCGAACCGTGGGACATCACCCGCACCGGCGAGCCGCGAGCCGTCGAGCTGGGCATCGACACCTGGCCCCGCGACGACCGTGACCGCTGGATCGACGCGCTGGCGGCCGACCCGATCCTGATCCAGCGGCCGATCATCACGGCCGACGACGGGAGCGCGGTGGTCGGCCGCAGCGAGCAGGCCGTGCGCTCCCTGCTCCCCTGACCCCGGCGTCGCCCTGCCGGGCCAGGACGAGCAGGCCCTACGCCCCTTCGACCCGGCGCCGCCTTACCGGGTCAGCGCCTTGAGGTCGGCGATGGCGGACCGCTCCTCGTCGTAGACGGCCTCCACGCGCTCACCGAGGTCGGCCAGGAGCGCGGTCGCGTCGCCGCCGGGGAAGGAGGCGTCGGCGTCGGCGCGTGCCCGCCAGAGCGTGGCGGCGGCCTCCGCCGTCCGCTCGGCGCCCGCGCTGCCCTCCTCCATGACGCTCTGCTTGATCCCCGCCGTCAGGTCGCGGATCCGGGCGAACTCCGGGACAGTCGCGCAGCCCCTCCCGCACGGCGCCCGCGAGCGCCGCCTCACCCAGCACGGCCTCACCCAGCACGTGCGTCACGTTCTTGTACGATCCGACCCGCGCCCGAGCGGCGTCGAGCCGATCCCGTGGGACGTGGATCCGCGGCGAGCTTGGCCCCGGCCGCCCGGACGCCGTCGGCGGTGTGCTGCTCGTACGGCACGCCGAGGCGGGTGTTCCGCATGCTCGGTGATCCCATCGTCGATGAGGAAGCTGATGAACCAGTGCTCGCCGTCCCGGGACACGGTCGCGGACTTGACGGTTCCCCCGAGCGGGCGCGACATCCGAAACCGCGCCCACCCGAACTTGGGCAGGAACACCCGCCCCCACCTACGGGCGATCCGCTCTACGGGGAGCTGTTTGGCGGTGGGGAACCGAAACGAGGGCCGCCACTTCGCCTTCGACTTCCAGCGCACCTTCCACGTGCCATGCTCGCGGCACGCCGCATCCAGGTCCTTGAGGGTCTGCTGGATCACTGGGCGGGGGCGTCGGCGAGCCAGTCGCAGTACGGGTCCTTCTTGGCATCGGCGAGTTGTGCGCACTGCTCGGCATAGTTGATCCACTCCCCGCGCCGCCGGTATTCCAGGCGTTGTTCGAGACCGGTGTTCCACACGGCCCGGCAGATCCCGCCCAGCCTGTCGGCGAACGCCCGCTGCCCGAAGTCGAGCTCCAGGCGGTACTTCCGGCCCGCCAGCATGCACAAACACCCCCTCTCCCACGGGACGCTCACGTCTCACGGACTCGAACAAATCATCATCTGGTCTATGAGCCTGGAAGTGGAATATCGACGAGGCAGGCACGTGGTTTCTGCGATGCACGTCCATCTGGTCTTTGTCACCAGATATCGCACAAATGTATTCAACGACGCGATGCTGCACCGCTGCGAAGACATCATGATCGAGGTGTGTGACAGTTTCGAGGCCGAGCTCCGCGAGTTCATCGGCGAACACGACCACGTCCACCTGCTCGTCCACTACCCGCCCAAGGTCGCGATCAGCAAACTCGTCAACTCGCTGAAAGGCGTCTCCTCGCACTACCTTCGCAAGGAGTTCAGTGGCCACCTCAACCGCGCCATCATGCATGATCGCTTCTGGTCACCCAGCTACCTCGCCGCCTCCTGTGGCGAAGCGCCACCATCGATCATCAAGGCGTACGTCGAACAGCAGCGCCGCCCCACCTGAGGTTCCGGATCCGCGCTCCGGGACACCCCGACAGCGGGCCAGCTATCCCCCAAAGGGAGACCGCATTCATCCCCGACCTGAAGCTGAAGGCCGAGGCCTTCTGCGGACCTTCGGTAACTCTCGCCCGTCTTGGCCATCCGCTCACGAATGCGGGCTTTGAGCTGCTTCTTGCTGGTCATGACGGCTTTCCTCGCGGCTGTCGCCCAGGACCCGGCCCACGCCCGCGATCCTCGGCGGCCGCGTGAGATCGCTGACCGGCGGAACCGCTGCGCTCGAGGCTCGTACGTCCCCTTTGCCTCCGCGTTCGGCGGGTCGCGTGGGGACCTGCTCTGGAGGTTAGGCGGGAGAACACCGCCAGAACTGGATGGTAATGCACAGCGGCGGCTGCCGGAAGGCAGCCGCCGCTGGTGATGGGCAGGTCAGGCTCAGTAGATGCGGTACTTCTTGCCGCAGTTGTCGAACTTGCCGGCCCAGCAGGTGTAGGTGTAGACCTTGCCGATCCCGTGGCCGCTCCAGGAGCCGACCTTCTTGCCGTCCCAGGCGTGGTTGAACTTGTTCCACGAGCCGTTCTTGTAGACCTCGAACCACACCCAGCCCTTCTTACCGCCGAACTTGTCCACCCCGTACCACTTCGTGAACACCTTGCCGTGGCTCTTCCACGTCTTGCCGTAGGTGTAGGCCTTGCGGTCGCTGGAGAAGAACTTCCCCCACTTGACGACGGTGGCGGTGCCTGCGGTGCTGGCGGTGGTGGTGGTGGTGACGCCGGCCGTCTGCGTGGCGGCCTGAGCGGCGGGAGCGACGGCGAGACCGGTGACGGCCATCGAACCGGCCAGAGCGGCGATCGCGAGAGTCTTACGCATTTCGGGTTCCTCCCCCAGTGGGTGCTGCCGGTTTGTCCGACACCACGGAGATTACGAGCGTTCGACCCGGCGATCTGCGCACTAGTCCACACACCGGATGTGCACTACTGCACACACCGGCGCCAAGGCGTTTTCCCCGCTACCGGCGGTGGCACAGTCCATGCCATGAATGACTCCAGAGGTTACGACGGCGCTCAGGACCGAGGCGTAAGGGACCAAGGCGTGTGGGATCTGGTGGTCGTGGGTGGGGGGCCGGCAGGGGCGGCGGCGGCGCTCGGGGCGGTGCGGACGCGGCCCGGCCTGCGGGTGCTTCTGCTGGACAAGGCGGACTTCCCGCGTGACAAGGCCTGCGGTGACGGCATCGCCGCGCACGGGCGTGACGAGCTGGCCAGGCTGGGCGTTCCCGATCTGATCGACGACTACCGGCCCACGCCCCGCCTGTCCGTCGTCTCCCCCAGCGGAGTCCGGGTCTCGGCCGACGTCTCGCGGCCCAACCACGTGGTGCCCCGGATGGTGTTCGACGCCCGGCTGATCGAGGCCGCGCGGGCCGGCGGTGTGGAGGTGCGGCGGCACCGCGTCAAGGCGCTCGACCCGCACGGGCCGGAGGTCGTCGTCGACGGCCGGTACAGGACCCGTGCCGTGGTCGCCGCCGACGGCGCGAACTCGGCCGTGCGGCGGCTGATCGGCCTGCCGGTCACCGCTTCCCGGCACACCGCCATCGCCGTCCGGGGCTACGCCGACGTGCCGGAGGCCGACGACGTGCAGCTGATCGCCATGCAGAAGGCCGGCTGGCCGGCGTACGCGTGGTCGTTCCCGATCGGGGACGGCACCGCCAACGTCGGCTTCGGCATGCTGCTGCCCCGGCTGCACGCCACCGGTTCACCCGGTCGGCAGGTGCTGCACGGCAGGCTCGCCGAGCTGCTGCCCGACCGGCCCGCCCGCGACCTGCGCGCTCATCACCTGCCGCTCTCCACGGGCCGGCCGACGCCGGGCGTGGGGCGGGTGATGCTCGCGGGCGACGCGGCGAGCCTGATCAACCCGCTGACCGGCGAGGGCATCTACTACGCGCTGCTGTCGGGGCGGCTCGCCGGGGAGTCCGCCGTCGAGGCCCCCGACGACCCGCTGCCGCTCTACCGGCGCAGGCTCCGCCGGGCGCTCGGCCGGCATCTGCGCACCACCGACGTGCTCGCCCGCCTGGCCCAGTCGACCGGCTTCATCGACGCGGCGATCGGCACCGCCGTACACCGCAAGGAGGTCTTCGACCTGCTGGTGGAGGTGGGGCTGGGGGCCGGCACGGTGCCCCCGCCGCTGGCGCTCGCGGTGGGCGCGCGCTGGCTGCGCGACACGCTGGGCGGCACCAGGCGGTGAACGCGGCACCGCACCCCACACCGCACGCCAACACCGCACCCAGCACCGCACTCAGCACCGCGTCACGCGGTGAGGGAGGCGCCGTTGGCCAGAAGGAGGATCACGTCCACGCCTGCCACGGCGATGGCCGTACCGAACGGCAGCCGTGACGACCCGCGCGCCGGCAGGCCCGCGGCCGTGAGCGCGCAGGCGACGGCCAGGGCCGTCCAGCCGGCGAGGCCGGGCGGCGCGTGGCCGAAGACGAGCAGGCAGGTCGCGGCCAGCAGCGGCACGGGGATCAGCGCGCGCACGGTGGCCGCGCCGAGCCGCTGCGGCAGTCCGCGCACGCCGGTGGCCAGGTCCCCGTCGATGTCGGGCAGCACGTTGGCCAGGTGCGCGCCCACTCCCAGCAGCGCGGCGGCCAGGACCGCCCACCACGCGGGCCACGGCGCGCCCGGCAGCCCGAGCGTCACGAAGGCGGGCAGGCTGCCGAACCCGATCGCGTACGGCGCCCACGACAGGACGGTGCCCTTCAGCCCGAAGTCGTAGGCCCAGGCCGCCAGCACCCCCACGAGGTGGACGGCGCCCGCCATCGGGCCGGAGGCGAGGGACAGCGGCACACAGCACGCCAGCGCCACCACCGCGGCGATCCGGACGGCGCGCGCGCTCACCGTGCCGTCCACGATCGGCTTGCCGGTGCGGCCCGCCGTCGCGTCGCGGCGCGCGTCGACTGCGTCGTTGCACCAGCCGATCGACAACTGCCCGGCCAGGACGGCGGCGGCCACCAGGACGCACCCGGCGGCGTCCTGTCCGGCGGCGACGGCAAGGGCAGTGACCAGGGCGGTGACGGCCACGGTCGGGCCCGGGTGGCAGGCGCGTGCCAGCCCGGCGAGTGCGCGGGCCGACGCGGCGGGCGGCTGTCCGATGTCGGTCACAGGCTCGATCGTAGGCGGGGCAGGGGTTGCCGCGAATTACTCGCCGTGCCGCCGTGGCTTAACCGACCTTGCCGATGGGAAGCGTGCGGAGAGTGAGAGTTATCGGCTGAATGCACCGGGAGCCTCCATGACCCACATCGCCGCAGTCCGCTGCGCGTTCCCTCCGAACAGATACGCGCAGTCCGAGCTCACCGACCTGGCTGCGCGCGTGTGCCTCCCCGAGAACGCCGACCGTCGACTGCTGGACCGTTTGCACGACAGCGCCCGCGTCGACCACCGCAACCTGGCCCTGCCGATCGAGGAGTACGAGAAGCTGACCGGCTTCGGCGCGGCCAACGACGCCTTCGTCTCCACCGCGGTCGAGCTGGGCCGGGAGAGCGTCAGCGCCGCGCTGAAGGCCGCCGGGCTGACCCCGGGGGACGTCGACCTGATCATGTTCACCTCGGTGACGGGCATCGCCGCGCCGTCGATCGAGGCCCGGCTGGCGGCGGAGCTGGGCCTGCGGCCGGACGTGAAACGGCTGCCGATCTTCGGCCTGGGCTGCGTGGCGGGCGCGGCGGGGATCGCCCGGGTCCACGACTATCTACGCGGCTGGCCCGATCACGTGGCGGTGCTGCTGTCGGTGGAGCTGTGCTCGCTGACCGTGCAGCGCGGCGACTCCTCACCGGCCGGGCTGGTCGCCAGCGCGCTGTTCGGCGACGGCTCCGCGGCCGTGGTGTGCCACGGCGACGGCCGTGCTCCGGCGGACGAGGCGGAGCCGGCGGGCCCGGCGGTGGTGGCCACCCGCAGCCATCTCTATCCCGGCTCCGAGCACGTCATGGGCTGGCAGGTCGGTGACGGCGGATTCCGGGTGCTGCTGGATGCGAGCGTTCCCTCGGTCGTGCGACAGTATCTCGCGCAGGACGTGCACGACTTCCTGGCCGATCAGGGCCTGACGATCGAGGAGGTGGCGGCGTGGGTGTGCCATCCGGGCGGTCCGAAGGTCCTCGAAGCCGTGTCGGAGGTGCTGGACCTGCCGGCCGGGGCGCTGGACGTGACCTGGCGGTCGCTGGCCGACCACGGCAACCTGTCCTCGTCGTCCGTCCTGCATGTGCTGGGCGAGACGCTGGCCACGCGCATGCCGGAGCCCGGCGCCTGGGGGCTGCTCATCGCGATGGGCCCCGGTTTCTGTTCCGAACTCGTCCTGCTGCGCTGGTGACCGCCTCATGACCTGGTATCTCGTCCTCATCCTGCTCGTCGGCCTCGAACGCCTGGCCGAGCTCGTCGTCGCCCGCCGTAACGCCGCGTGGAGCATGGCGCGCGGCGGCGTGCTGACCGGCCAGGGCCACTATCCGTGGATGGTGGCCCTGCACACCGGCCTGCTGATCTGCGCGCCGCTGGAGGTCGCGCTCGCCGACCGGCCGTTCCTGCCCGCGCTCGGCTGGCCGATGCTCGTCCTGGTCGTCGCCGCCCAGGCGCTGCGCTGGTGGTGCATCACCACGCTCGGGCCGCGCTGGAACACGCAGGTGATCGTGGTGCCCGGCCTGCCGCTGGTGACCGGCGGCCCCTACAAGCTGACCTGGCTGCGCCACCCCAACTACGTGGCGGTGGCCGTGGAGGGGATCGCACTGCCGCTGACCCACACGGCCTGGATCACCGCGCTGGTGTTCACGGTGCTGAACGCCGCGCTGATGGTGGTGCGCATCCGCTGCGAGAACGAGGCGCTCACCCTGGCCGCGGAACGACCGTGATCGACGTGCTCGTCGCGGGAGGCGGGCCCGCCGGCCTGGCGACCGCCATCCACGCGGCGCTGATCGGGATGGAGGCGGTCGTCGTCGAGCCGCGCGCCACCCCCGTGGACAAGGCGTGCGGCGAAGGCGTCATGCCCGGCGGCGTCGCGGCGCTGACGGCGATGGGGGTGACGGTGCCGGGCCGCCCGCTGCGCGGCATCCACTATCTCGACGGCGATCGCGAGGCGCGGGCCACCTTCGGCCGCGCCACCGGCCTGGGCGTGCGGCGCACGCTCCTGCACGCCGCACTCGCCCGGCGCGCCGCCGAGCTCGGGGTCAAGACCGTCATCGGCCGGATCACCCAGGTGGCGCAGGACGGCGACGGCGTGCGGGCCGCCGGGCTGCGGGCGCGCTGGCTGGTCGCCGCCGACGGCCTGCACTCGCCGCTGCGCCGCTCGCTCGGGCTCGACCTGCCCGCGCGAGGAGTGCGCCGGTACGGCCAGCGCAGGCACTATCGGATGACGCCGTGGACCGACTTCGTCGAGGTGCACTGGTCGGGCGGCGGGGAGGCGTACGTCACGCCGGTCGGCCACGACCTGGTCGGGGTGGCGATCCTGAGCTCGGTGCGGCGTGGTTTCGAGGAGCACCTGGGCGCCTTCCACGGCTTGACGGAGCGGCTGCGCGGCCCGGCCGTCACCCCCGTGCGGGGCGCCGGGCCGCTGCGGCAGCACGTCCGGGCCCGCCGCTCGGGGCGGGTCTTGCTGGTGGGGGACGCCGCGGGGTACGTCGACGCGCTCACCGGTGAGGGCATCTCGCTCGCGGTGCGTTCGGCGGAGGTCCTGGCCCGCTGCCTGCGCGAGGACCGGCCGCAGGACTACGAGGGCGCCTGGCTGCGGCTGTCGCGGACGCACCGGCTGCTGACGGGCGCGCTGGTGCAGGCCGCCCGCCGTCCCGGCACGGCGCGGCTGGTGGTGCCCGCGGCGCGCACCCTGCCCCGGCTGTTCACCTCCATCGTCAGAATGCTGGCCTGACCGGCGTACGGTCAGCCTCGGTCCCGTGCGGCTCCGTCGACGATCTGGTCGATGTGCGCGGCCAGCTCGACGTCCTTGGCCGTCACCCCGCCCGCGCTGTGCGTGGACAGCCGGAAGCGGATGCCCGCGTCGGTGCGCTCGATGTCGGGATGGTGGTCGAGGGCGTTCGCCTCGTTCAGCACCGCCTTGCTCAGCCAGTCGAAGTTGGCCGGAATGATCGGGATGTCCCTGAGCAGGGTGTCGCCGTCGCGGCGCCAGCCCTCCAGGGCCACCAGCGCGGTGTCGATCTCGTCGTCGGTCAGCAGCTCGGCCATGGCGTCCCCCTCCCCTGCGTCGGTGTCGTGGTCCTCGCTGACGGCTACCACCACCGGCGGGTTTCACACGTGCGGCCCGCCCGGGTATGGCCATGGTCAACGGCGGCGGGCCACCGCATAGGAAAGGCGCAGGTGGGAAAGGAGCCTGGTCTGGGGCTCGAACGGGGTGATCGGGGGCTGTGATGGCTTCGACTCGGGGGATCTTCCGCCGCAAGCCGGTGGAACAGATCGCGACGGAGCACGAGGGTGAGCTGTCACGGACCCTGGGGCTGTGGCAACTCACCGCGATCGGCGTCGGCGGCATCATCGGCGCGGGCATCTTCGCCCTGGCCGGCGCGGTGGCCAACGAGACGGCGGGGCCGGCCGTGCTGGTGTCGTTCCTGATCGCCGGGGTGGCGAGCGCGGCGGCGGCGCTGTCGTACGCCGAGTTCGCCGGCATGATCCCGAAGGCCGGGTCCGCCTACACCTACGGCTACGCGGTGCTCGGCGAGATCGTGGGCTGGTTCATCGGCTGGGACCTCCTGCTGGAGTACACCGCCATCGTCGCGGTCGTGGCCATCGGCATCTCCGGCTATTTCGGCTTCCTCGTCCAGGAACTGGGCTTCTCCCTGCCCGCCTGGATGCTCGGCGCGCCGGGCACCGGCGAGGGGCGGGTGGTGGACCTGTTCGCGGTGCTGTTGTGCCTGCTGATCGCCTTCCTGCTGAACCTGGGCATCCGGACGGCGGCCCGGTTCGAGACCTTCGTGGTCGCCATCAAGGTAGCGGTGGTGCTGCTGGTCATCGTGGTGGGTTTCTTCTTCATCGACACGGCCAACTACACGCCGTTCTTCCCCTTCGGCATCGGCGGGGCGATCACCGGCGCGGCCACGGTGTTCTTCGCCGTCTTCGGCTACGACGCGATGAGCACCGCCGCCGAGGAGTCCAAGGACGCCATGCGGCACATGCCCAGGGCGATCATCTACTCGCTGGTCATCTCGATGATCCTGTACGTGCTCGCCACGCTGGTGCTCACCGGCATGCAGAACTACCGGGAGATCGACCCCGAGAGCGGGTTCTCCTCGGCGTTCGCGTCGGTCGGGCTGTCCGGGCTGGCCTCGGTGATCGCGGTGGGCGCCATCATCGGCATCCTGACCGTGATGTTCACGTTCATGCTCGGGGTGACCCGGGTCTGGTTCTCCATGAGCCGGGACGGGCTGCTGCCGCAGTGGTTCGCCAAGCTGCACCCCGTACGGCGAGTGCCCACCCGCGTCACCTGGATCGTCGGGGTCGCCTCGGCGGTGATCGCCGGGTTCCTGCCCATCCGGGAGGCCGCCGAGCTGACCAACATCGGGATCCTGCTGGCGTTCGTGGTGGTGTGCGTGGCCGTGATCGTGCTCCGCTACCGCCAGCCGGACGTCCCCCGGCAGTTCCGCCTGCCGGGGATGCCGGTGGTGCCCGGCATCGGAGTGATCTTCTCGCTCTGGCTGATCTCCTTCCTGTCGCCGAACACCTGGCTCCGCTTCGGCGCCTGGTTCCTGCTCGGCCTGATCGTCTACTTCGCCTACAGCCGCCGCCGCTCGCTGCTCAACACGTGACCTCGGCGGAACCGCTGCACGAGGCGAGCACGGACGGATAGTGTCACTCCGGACACGAGGAGTGACGATGAACAAGCTTGCGCGGGCCGTGGAGCTCAAGGCAGAGCTGGTCCACTTCGCCACGTCGGGCAGGTTCGGCGCCGAGCTGACCACGGTGCTGGACCGGTTCTACGCCGGCGACCACCCGGCCGACGAGGCCGCCGCGTTCCTGCCGGTCGACTACTTCGCCCACCAGCATCGGCTGCCCTCCGGCGAGACGGTCGTGGACCGGTTCGTGGCGGAGCGGGCGGGGCTCGACCGGGCGGACATCGAGCTGCTGCTGAGCTGGAAGACCGTGGTGGAGGGCGTCTTCGAGGCGCGGGCGGTCGACGGCGCGGCGGCGCTGCTGTTCAACCTCGTCGACGAGCTGGTCTACCGGGTGTTCTCCAACCTCGGGGACCGGGCCTTCGACACGCTCGCGCCGGGCATGCACGTCGTGGGCCGGCTGATCCCGCTCGGCGCGGACTGGCTGATCAGCGGCACCCCGGCGGTGCACCCCGCCGAGGCGCGCGACACGCTGGTGCCGGTGGCGGCGCAGGTCGCGCTGGAGCATCCGGCCTGGGTGTTCCGCAACCCCGTGCTGCTGGACGAGGCCAGGGCACTGCAACGGGAGCAGCGGCGGTGCTTCATCGGCTACTTCGGGGCCGATCTGGCCGTCCTGATGGGCGACGACGTCGCCATGGCGATGCGGGGGTACCTGAGCCACCAGGCGGCCCGGCTCGGCGGCCCGCCGGCGGGTGACGCGCTGGAGCCGCCGGAGACGATGACGTCGGCCGAGACGGTGGCGCTCATCTTCGACGAGGTGGGCGGGCTCGGCTTCTACGCCGACTTCGGCAAGCTGGAGGAGCTGTTCGCCGATCCCCGGCTGATCGTCAGGCGCGACTACCGCGAGCTGCTGTCCACCTACCTCCGGGGCGACGAGGTCTCCCCCGTGCCGATCCAGCGGCTGGTCGAGCGGCACCCCGGCGGCGCCGACGAGGTCTTCGCCGGGCTGCTCAACAGGAAGGGCTTCCGGTGGGAGCGCAGCGGCGAACTGCTGCTGCGCTCCCACAAGCCCGGCCATTACGACGCGCCGCCGCTGCCGACGGTGATCCCGATGACCGGCGCGATCACCGAGCACCTGGGCGCGCCGGCCGGTCAGCGGTCCCGGTAGTCGGCGGCGACGCCGATCAGCGAGATGAGGCCGGAGGCGTACTCCATCGCTTCGTCGTGTCCTTCGCTGAACGGCGGCTGGAAGCCCACTCCCTCCCACGCCCGGGTCTGCGGGTTCCACAGGTCGCCGCCGACCTCGAAGTCCCACCCGAAGACGCCGAAGTCGTACCAGAGCTCGTCTGCGGAGTTGCCCGCGGCCGAGTAGAGGACGTCGGTCACCGGGCCCGTCTGCTGCGGCCAGGTGACGGTGCTTCGCTCGGCGGCGATGGCCTCCTCGATGGTGCGGGCCGAGCGCAGGAAGTACGCCTCCTGCTGGGCCGTGGGGCGGGGCAGGGTGGCGCGGCCGTCGAGCTTGTAGGCGCCGGGAGGCCACATGAAGTAGCCGCCGTAACTGTGCACGTTCATCGCGAACTTGATGTTGCGGTGGGTCTGCGCCAGCCAGATGACGTTGCGGCTCTCCGGCTCGGAGTGCTCGGCGGGGCCGGCGTAGGTGCCGCTCTGGCAGTTGGCGGAGGCGCCGAAGTAGCCGTCGTGCAGGGATCCGACGGCGTAGTTGCGGTTGACGTCCACGCCCCAGGTGTTGCGCAGCGCCGGGTCGGCCTGCTGGGCGGGGCAGTGGTTGGTCATGTTCTTACGCTGGGAGTTGAAGTCGTAGAAGCTGTAGTTGGCGCCGTCGGGGTTGACGGTCGGCACGATGAAGATGTCGGTGCGCTGCAGCAGCCTGCGCGTCGCCGGGTCGTGGCGGTAGTTGCGCAGCAGCCGCTCGGCGGCCTCGATGGTGACCAGCGGCGTCACCCACTCCCTGGCGTGCTCCTGGGCGTAGGCGAGCACGCCGGTGCGTGAGCCGTCGCGGTGCACGCCGACGCGCAGGGCCAGCACGCGCATCGGCTCGCGGGAGACGTCGGCCGGCGCCGAGAGGAAGTCGCTGAGCTGGGTGAGGGACACGGGCGCCAGGACGCCGGCGCCCGCGTCGCCCCGGTAGGTGGAGGCCGTGACGCCGGCCCCGGCGGTCGCGTTGATCGCCGCGACGACCTGGGCGGCGGTGCTGACCGGGGCGCCGGAGGCGTCGGTGGCGAGGCTGACGGTGATCTGCTTGCCGTTCACCGTGACCTGGAGCGCCCGGCCGGGCGCGCCGGGGGTGACGAGCTCGATGGCCAGGTCGTTGCCGCCTTCGGAGCCGTAGGCCGTGGAGGTGACGACGACGGCCGCGGCGGGCGGGGCGCCGAGGAGGGCTTGGGCGTGCCGCCGGTAGCCGTTGGTGAGGTTCGGCAGCTCGATGATGTCGGTGAGGGTGGGGAAGCGCTGGTGCAGGGCCTTGACGCGCTCGTTGAGCTGCGCCGGGGGCATGTACTGGCTGACGAAGTCCTTCTGGTAGCCGGGACGCCGATGGTCGGGCCGCTCACCGTCGGGCCACTCCCTGACGCGCGCCTCCGCCTTGCCGCCGCCGGCCGAGGTGATGGTGACCCATCCCGGCCGGCTCTCCGCCGGCACCGGCGTGCTGAGCTGGTGGCCGAGGTACGCCCCCGCGTCGACGTACGGCACCATCGCGGCCTGGCCGGTGGAGCCGCGGCCGCCCTTCCAGGTCACGTTGAGCGTGGCCGCCTCTCCGGCGCTGCTGGTCGCCTCGACGGACAGGAAGTAGCCCGAGCGTGACTTGAACCAGACGGCCCGTTCGACGACGATCCGGTCCTTCGTGGTGGTGCCCCGGGGCGTCTGCCGCTGCTGCGGCGTCTCGGACGCCAGGGTCGCGCCCAGCGGCCGGAGCGCGGTGAGCTGGCTGGGGGTGACGACCGCGTCGACCTGGATGCTCCCGTCCGGCTGTGTACGGACCCGCTCGGTGAGGTCGGCGCCGGCGGCCACCAGGCGTTCCAGCGCCGCCTGGTCGGGCACGGAGAGCGTGACCAGTGAGGCCGGCTCGGGGTCGGTCGGCCCGGAGGTTTCCGGGATGGACGGCTCTGCCATCAGGAACGTCGTGAGAATCAGCGTCAGGACCACTACACCCGCACGAAAGCCTCGCATCGGCTCCTCCTAGGGCACCGGTATGGAGATCATTGAAAGCCGACTCGACCCGACAAGCAAGGACCCGGGTCAAAAGACCTCACCGGTGCGGGCGGGCGGGCGCGGCGCCTCGGAAGGGGACACGCGCACCACCGAACCGCTGATCTGTTGCGGGTGGCGGATCAGGTTGAGGATCGGGCACACCCGCTCGACCTCGGCGTGCAACGCGGCCAGCCTCTCGTCCGAGGCGGGCGAGTCCAGCTGCACCTCGTACCGGAAATTCCGCGGGTACACCGGGATGCCGGTGCTGCCGGGCTGCTGGGCCGCGGGGTCGTACTCGGCGCGTACGTCCACCTCCAGCGAGTCGATCGGCACCTCCAGCTCGGCCGCCTTGATCAGGAAGATGTGCGTGACGCAGCTGCCCAGCACGCCCGCCTGGAGCTCCGGCGAGCCGGGCCCCAGGTCGTAGCCGGCGAAGTCGGGGCCGCTGTCGCTGAGGATCTGGAAGTCCCTGATCCTGATGCGCCGGACGCCGCTGCGCCCTTCGGCCGTGACGTGCGCGTGCAGGGGCACCGGTCCGCTGCCGGGCGCCTCGCGACGGGCCAGCAGGGCGGCGCGCTTGTGGGACAGGTACTCGCGAAGGGTGCTCATGGCTTCTCTCTCATCGCAGGGTGACGGTGCCGCGCGGGGTGTCGAGGACGGCCCGCAGCTCCACCTCGGGGCCCTCCACGACGTCGAGCAGGACGCCGAGCGCGGCCAGATCTCGCCGGAGCGCCTCCGGCTCCGGGTGGACGGCGGTGAGGGAGGTCAGGCCGAGGCGCGGCAGCGGGGAGGCCGCCGGGTGGGCGGTGGCGCCCCAGTCGATGAGGAACGGCACCGGCCTGACGGCCGCCGGGTCCTCCCGGCGGGTGAGCCGCCACTCCAGCAGGGTGCCCGCGGGCGTGCGCCGTGACAGCGGCTGTACGTCGCCGGGGTCGTAGCCCTGGTCGCGGGCTCGCCGTACGGACTCGTCGAGGTCGTCCGGCCGCACCGCCCACGCGGCCAGCCTGGGGGTGTCGAGCGTCTCCAGTCCGAAGGCGCGCGGCCGGCTGCCCGGCTCGGCCGCCGGGTCCGGGCCGATGATCTCCAGGTAGGCGGCGGGCCCGAACCCCACCAGGTAGTTGGCCGTACCACCCGGATGGCTGCCACCGGCGACCGGGGTGACCCCGGTACGCTCCGCGAACTCGGCGACCCCCGCGAGCAGATCGGGGACCGCGTGGACGAGGTGGTCGAGACGTGCGTCGGTCATCGGGCTCCTTCAGTGCCGGGCTTACGGGTGATCATCTGGCTTCCTTCGTGTCGGGTTCGCCGAGGGAGAGCATGAGCCGGTTGGCCCAGTTGAAGAACGCGGCGGCGTGGATGGTGTCGCTGATGGCCAGGTCGTCGAGCCCGGCGGCGCGCAGAGCCGTGACGTGCTCGGCGCCGAACTCGGCCGGGGTGGCGGCGAGCGCCTGCGAGGCGTCGATGACGGCCCGCCACCTGCCGTCCTGCGGCGCGTCGACGCCCTCGTCCAGCAGCCGCTGTACGTCGTCGGGCCGCTTGGAGTAGTGGGCGGTGAAGCGCGCGTGCACCGAGGCGCAGAACACGCACCCGTTGCGCCGCGAGGTGGCGGTCGCGGCCAGCTCGCGCTCCGCGCGCGGCAGCCCGCCCGCGGTGTTGTGGAAGATGTCATGGTCGGTCTGCGTCCGCGCGTGCAGGATCCGCGGGTCGCGGGCCAGCAGCAGGAAGTACGGCGAGGCGGCACGGGCCCTGTCGACCAGCGCCTCGTAGTGCTCGTCGGTCAGCTCCTCCTCGGCCAGCGGCGTCAGCCACGGCCGCCAGCCGAGCCGGTCCTGGGTGAAGCCGCTCATGACGTGGATCCCTTCGGGGTGGCGCCGAGCACCCGCAGGCCGGCGACGAGTCGTACCTGAAAGCTGAGAAAGGCGACGAGCTGTGCGAGCGTCACGATCCCGGTGGTGCTCCAGCCCGCGTCGGCCAGCGCCGTCAGCGCCTTGCGGCTGGCCTCGCGTGGCCGGAACACGAGCAGGTGCGCGTGCTCGAACGCGGCGGTGAGCCGGACGCCCAGCAGGTCCGCGTGCCGCGCCTGGTAACGCATGCCCTCGTCGCTCTCGCCGGCCGGCGCCGCGTCGGGGTGGACCCCGTACGGCCCGGTGGTGCGGCCCGCCGCGATCTCGGCCCGGACCGGCTCGGCCAGGTGCGGCGCGAGCTGGGTCAGCCGATCGGCGTAGAAGGCCGCGACCGTGGCGTCCGCGTGCAGCCCGGCGACGAAGGCCGCGACGGCGTCGCGCTCGACCAGGGTGACCTCGTCGTCGGAGTCGGGGGCGAAGAGCGCGTCGTAGCTGCGCTGGGCCTGTTCGCGGGTGTCGGGCCGCCGGTCGCGGAGCCGGTCGAGTGGCGAGTCCTGGGCGATGTCCGCCAGATGGTCGATGACGTCGATGATCATGTGGTGCTCCATTCGGTGGAGGGGGCGGGCCGTGGGGTCCAGCCGAGCGCGGGCGCGACCTCGGTCGCCAGCAGCTCGATCGAGCGGAGGACGAGCGGGTGCGGCGGGTCGACGGAGTGCGTCTGGAAGACCAGGTCGGTCACCCGTTCCAGCGTCGGGTCGGCCCGCAGGCTGTCGATGACGTCCTGTGGCGTGCCCACGTGCACGTCGAACGCGGCGATCCGCCGGTCCAGGTCGCTGTCGGGCAGCTCGAACGGCAGCCTGCCCCGCCCGAGGCCGAGCTCGGCGTACCGCAGCGCCTCGGCCCGGCTGTCGGCCACGAACGCGGTGCGTGAGGCCATGATCCGCGGGGTGGCGCCCGGCGGCAGGTTCTCGTGGTAGGCGTCCACGATGGGACGCTGGATCCGCGCCAGCGTCGCCTGCGGGTCGTCCACAGGTCGCGGCTGGGTGCGCGACAGCATCAGCCCGTTGCCCGCCCGGCCCGCGCGGGCGCCGCCGCCGACCGAGAATGTCGCCTCCCAGATGGCGCCCAGCAGCCGGGGCGCCGCCGGGTAGAGGCGGTTGCCCGCGCCCAGGTCCGCCCCGGACCAGGCCTTGACCAGCACGGCCAGGTGCTCGGCGTAGACGGCCGAGCGGTTCGCGCTGTCGTGGCCGAAGGGGGCGAACGACGCGGGCGTGCCGCCGCTGCCGACGCCCACCTCCAGCCGGCCCCCGGTCAGCAGGTCGAGCACCGCGGCGTCCTCGGCCACCCGCACCGGGTGTTCGAGGGGCAGCGTGATGATGCCGGTGCCGAGGCGGACGCGGGTGGTCGTGGCCGCGACGTGGGCGAGGAACACCAGGGGAGCGGGCAGGCCGCCCTCGGTGCCGTCGAAGTGGTGCTGCGCGACCCAGGCCGAGTCGAACCCGGCCGCCTCCGCGTGCCGGATCTGCTCGGCGGCCAGCCGGTAGCGCTCCCCCGGCGGCACGTCGTCGAGCAGCCGGGTGAAGAAGCCCAGCCTCATCGCACCGGCTCCGGGATCGCCGCCAGCAGCTCGCGGGTGTAGTCGTGCTTTGGTGCGGTGAAGACCTGTGCTGTCGTTCCGGATTCCACGATTCGTCCTTCGCTCATGACGGAGACGGTGTGCGAGATCTGGCGGACCACCGCCAGATCGTGCGAGATGAACAGGTAGGTCAGCCCCAGGTCGCGCTGGAGCTGTTCGAGCAGGTCGAGGATCTGCGCCTGCACGGTGACGTCGAGGGCGGAGACCGCCTCGTCGAGCACCACCACCTCTGGTCCGGCGGCCAGGGCGCGGGCGATGGCCACCCGCTGCCGCTGCCCGCCGGACAGCTCCCGCGGCTTGCGCGTGAGCAGGTCCTTAGGCAGCGCCACCCGGTCCATCAGGTCGCCGACGCGGGCGCGGCGCGCGGCCTGGTCGCCGAGCCGGAAGTTGCGCAGCGGTTCCTCCACGATCTCCGCGACGGATTGGCGGGGGTCCAGCGAGCCGTACGGGTTCTGGTAGACGAGTTGCACGTGGCGGCGGAACCACCGGCCGGTGCCGGCTCCGGCGATCTCCACCGTCCCCGACGTGGGCCGGGCGAGGCGCACCACCATCCGCGCCGTGGTTGTCTTACCCGATCCGGACTCGCCCACCAGCGCGTGCGTGGTGCCGTGCGCGACCTCGAAGGAGACGCCGTCCACGGCACGGTGCCCGCCGCGGAACTCCTTGACCAGGTCGCGCACCACGATCGCGGGTTCGCGGGCAGGCGGCTCGGCCGTCCTGAACGCGCGCACCGACAGGGCGGGCGCGTCGTGGAGCAGCCGTCTGGTGTAGGCGGCCTGCGGATCGGCCAGCACGGCCGCGCTCCGCCCCTGCTCCTCGATCCGGCCGTCCTTCATGACGACCAGCCGGTCCGAGCGGTCGGCGGCCACGCCCAGGTCGTGGGTCACCAGCAGCACGGCCGTGCCGAACTCGGCGCGCAGGTCGTCGATGAGGTCCAGGATGCGCCGCTGCACGGTGACGTCCAGGGCGCTGGTGGGCTCGTCCGCGATGAGGAGGCTGGGCTCCAGGGCGATCGCGATGGCGATGAGCACCCGCTGGCGCATCCCGCCGGACAGCTCGTGCGGGTACCTGCGGGCCAGCGCCTCCGCCCCGGGCAGGCCGACGCGGGTGAGCAGGTCGGCGACCCGGCGGGAGACCGTCCGGCGGTCACCGCGCCGGTGGATGCGCAGCACCTCGCCGACCTGGGCGCCGATGGTCTTGACCGGGTCGAGGGAGTTCGCCGGGTCCTGCGGGACCAGGCCGATCCTGGCCCCTCGCACCGACTCCATCCGCCGCGAGGACCAGGTGGCCAGGTCGGTGTCGCCGAGCAGGATCCGGCCACGGTCGAGGGTCGCGTTCGGGGGCAGCAGCCCGATGAGGGCGTGCGCGGTGGTCGACTTTCCGGAGCCGGACTCGCCGACGACGGCGACGGTCTCGCCCGGCTCCACCGTGAAGGAGATCCCTTCGACCGCGCGCCTGCCGTCGTAGGAGACCGCGAGATCGCGTACGTCGAGCAGGCTCATGCCCTGTCCCTTCCGAGGCCGGCGCCGATCGACCGGCTGACGCGACCGGCCGCGAGCACCACCGAGACCACCACCGCGCCCGGCAGCGAGGTCAGCCACCAGGAGGTGGCCAGATAGTCGCGTCCTTCGGAGATGAGCAGCCCCCATTCCGGGGTGGGCGGCTCCGCGCCGTACCCGAGGAAGCCGAGCGTCGAGATGGCCAGGATGGCCAGCCCGAACTGCAGGGCGGCGAGCGCGACGACGGGGCCGAGCGAGTTCGGCAGGACGTGCCGGCGCAGGACGGTCACGTACCGGCCGCCGCTGCCGAACGCGGCCTCGACGTAGTCGGTGCGCCGCACCCGCACCACTTCGGAGCGCGCCAGCCTGGCGAACGCCGCGACCGAGCCGATCCCGACGGCGATGGCCACGTTGACCGTGCCGGGACCGAGCAGGATGATCACGGTCAGCGCCAGGAGCAGTCCGGGGACCGACAGCAGCACATCGACGAACCGCATGATCGCGTCGTCGAGCAGCCCGCCGGCGGACCCGGCCAGCAGCCCGAGCAGGGTGCCGAGGACCAGGCCCACCGCGACGGCGACGAACGCCCCCGACAGCGAGTGCACGGCCCCGTGCACGACCCTGGCGAACAGGTCGCGGCCCACGGCGTCGGTGCCGAACAGGTGCTGCCCGCTCGGCGCCTGGAGCTTCTCGGCCGGGACGCCGGCGATCGGGTCGTGGCCGGTGAACACGCCGGGCACGACGGCCCAGAGCAGGACGACGCCGATCACCAGCCAGGCGAGGACCAGTCCGGTCCCCGGCCTGTTCACGCCGCCGCCCGAAGGCGTGGGTCGAGCACCGGGTACAGCACGTCGACGATGAGGTTGACCAGCACGAACACGGTCGTGGCGAGCACCACCACGGCGAGCATCACCGGCGTGTCCTGCGCGTTGACGGCCTGCTCGGTCAGCCTGCCGACGCCGTTGCGGCCGAACACCGTCTCGGTCACGACGGAGCCCGCGATCAGCTCGCCGAACGTCAGCCCCGCCATGGTCAGCGTCGGCAGCACCGCGTTCCTGGCCACGTGCCGCCACAGGATCCACCATCGGGACGCGCCCTTGGCCGCGACCACCGGCACGAACGGCTGGGTGTGGACCTGGTCGATGCTGCGGGCGAGCACCTGGGCGATCGGCGCCGAGATGGGCACCGCGAGCGTCAGCACGGGCAGGATGAGCTGCTGTGTCCGGCTGCCCCCGATGACGGGCACCAGACCGAGCCGGAACGAGAACACCTGGATCAGCAGGATGCCCAGCCAGAACACCGGCACGGACACGAACAGCGACGGCATGGACAGCAGGACGCCCCTGATCCACGAGGTCCTGCTGTAACCGGCCGCGAACGCGATCACCATCGCGATCAGCACCGCCAGGAGGAATCCGGCCGAGGCCAGCTCGGCCGTCTCCGGCAGCGCCTCGGCCAGCCGTTCGACCACGGGGGTGCCGGTGTCGATCGAGTAGCCGAAGCTGCCGCGGGCGAAGCCGAGCAGGGTGTGCAGGTAGGCCACGACGGGCGGGTCCCCGCCCGAGTAGTACGCGCGGATCTCCGCGATCTGCTGCGGCGACAGGCCGAGCTCGGGGTCCTGGAACTTGATCAGCACCGAGTCGCCCGGCAGCGACTGCAGCAGGACGTAGCCGACCGTGAAGGCGGCCCACAGGACGAGCGCCGCCTGCCCCACCCTGGACAGGAGATATCTGGTCATCGCGAGCCCTGCTGCGACTTCCAGGCCGAGTAGAAGGCCGGCCTGGCCACCGCCTCGAACGCGACCCCGTGCACGTGCGGCGCCCCGCCGTAGACCTGCGGCTCCTCGAACAGCGGGATGGCGTACCCCTGCTCGATCACGTACCGCTGGATCTCGGCGACCTTGGCGTTGCGCGCGGCGGTGTCGGGCTCGGCCGACTCCTCCTCCAGCAGCCGGTCCAGCTTCTCGTCGTCGGAGAGGATGACGTCGCGGTTCTCGCTGTGGAAGTGGCTCTTGATCACGTCCTGGTCGGTACGGCCGACCATGGCGTGCGCGAGGGCGGTCTTCTCTGCGTCCTTGATGTCCACGGCCTGGGTGCCCGCGTCGGCGGGCCGGATCTCCAGCTTCACGCCGAGCTCGGCCCACTGCTGGCCGATCAGCTCCAGGGTCTGCTTCGACAGCGGCTGCGGGCCCGCGACGAACACGCCCAGCCGCAGTTGCGTGCCGTCCTTGACGCGGACGCCGTCGGCGCCGCGCGCCCAACCGGCTTTGTCGAGCAGCGCGTTGGCCCTGGCCGGGTCGTAGGCGAGCTCCTTGGACAGGTCGACATAGCCCTGCGCGAGGTGGCTGAGCACCGAGGTGGCGAGGGGATAGCTGGGCGTGAACAGGGTGTCGACGACCTCCTTGGCGTCGGTCCCGGCCTGCAGCGCCTTGCGGACGTCGAGGTCCTTCAGGATGCTGTTACCCGGCCGCAGGTACAAGCCGTTGTTGACGCCTCTGGTCGGCTCGGCGTAGATCGTGAAGCCGGCGCTCTTGACCGTCTCCTCGTCGTAGGCCTGCACGTAGCGCACGAAGTCGGCCTGGCCGGAGGTCAGCGCGCCGACGCGCACGTTGTCCTCGGGCGTCACGATGACCTTGATCTCGTCGAGGTAGGCGCGCCCCTGGTGCGCGGACGACGGCGGCGCCCAGTCGTAGTCCTCGCGGGCGGCCAGGTCGATCTGCTTGTCGATGACCTGGTTCTTGACCGTGAACGGCCCGGACCCGACGATGTTCTTCACCTGGCACTGCTGTTCGTACGGCAACGAGATCGTCTTCTTCGAGACCAGGCCCGCGCCGATGACCGACGTCCCCTGGAGGAAGCCGGGCGAGGGCTTGTCGAAGAAGAACTTCACGGTCAGCCGGTCGACCACCTGGCTGCGCTCGTAGTTGTTGACGAACTCTGCGACGGGCAGCTTCAGCTCGTCGTCGCCGAGGCCGTACACGTCGAAGTTGGCCGCCACGGCCTCGGCGTCGAGCGGGGTGCCGTCGCTGAAGGTGACGCCGTCACGCAGGTGGAAGGTGTACTCGGTGGCGTCCTCGTCGATCTCCCACTTGGTGGCGATCCATGGCTCGATCTCCAGCGTCTTCGGGTTCTGCCAGGTGAGCTTGTCGGTGATCTGGTTGAGGATGCCGCCGTTGGGATAGAAGCCCGCGGCCGGCAGGTAGAGGCAGGTCGGGGGCTGATGCTCCAGGTAGGTGAGCGTGCCGCCGTACACCGGTTTCCCGTCGGCGCTCGCCTGCCCGGCGGCGGCCCCGCCGCCACCGCAGGCGCCGAGGAGCCCCACGACGGCGAGCATGGCGACGCTCACCACGATCGGTGACCGCGGTCTGGAGGAAGACATGGGGAATGGCCCTTCTTGAAACGAGTGGAGGCGGACGTGCGGATATATCCCGACACGTCCCGCTGGAGAAAAGGTCAGCCGCGGGCGGTCCACCGGAAGCGCCACCACCAGGCGGCCTCCTCCGGCTCGGCGTCGTCGTCGGGCAGGTCGTACCAGTGGGTGTCACCCGGGAACGGATCCGCTTCCGGGGCGGCGGGCTCGACGGGATCGACGGGCGGAACGCGCCGGAAAGCGGTCACGAGGACGGTCCTCACGGGTCGGCGACGTACGCGGGCGGCGGCGGTCGGGGAGAGCGTGAGCGGCTTCGGTCACGCCAGGCGGTGCGTCTTCCTGATCAACGACATCGCGCGCCGGCGACGTGACCGAAGTCCACGTGCGCGCGCCTGATGAGGTTGCGACCCTGGCTCATGCCGGAAACCTACTCCTCACGGCGCCATGAAGTCAACTTTCCCTACTGGCTTTACATGGAATCTGATGACAAGGAGGCATTACTTCCGGATAGTTACCGGGTGGATCTTTCGTACCCCGGACCCGGTGGCCGATAATCGGGGCCGTCTACTGTCGAAGAATTGCTGAGGCAATGGCCAATATCGTCCCTCTTCAGCCTTCCGACCCGACGGAGATCGGGGGGTTCTCACTGCTGGGAGCGCTGCGGGAGGACGAACGCGCCCGCGTGTTCCTGGCCCGGGGCGCGGACGCCCAGGTGGAGATCACCTGGATGCGGGCCGCATCGGCCGGGTTCGAGACGACCGCCACCTCGCTGACCGACGTCAGCGCCCCTTCCCTGGCCCGGGTGATCGCCACCGGCGTGCTGGCGGACCGGCCGTACCTGGTGAGCGAGCACGTCACCGGCTCGCCACTGGAGGAGGTGGTGGCGCGGGCCGGCCCCTGGCACGGGCCCGCGCTGCACCGGCTGGGCATCGCGATGGCGTCGGCCCTGGTGGGGCTGCACCAGAGAGGCGTCACGCACGGCGACCTGCGTCCCGGCACCGTCCTCGTGGACGCGGACGGGATCACCGTGACCGGCTACGGCCTGTCCGGCCTCGGTACGGACGAGTCTGCGGACATGGAGACCCGGGAGCTCGGCCGGCTCGCCTACGCGGCACCCGAGCAGCTGACCGGACAGACCTCGGGGCCGGCGGCGGACGTGTTCGCCTGGGCGGCCACGTTGCTGTTCGCCGCCACCGGCGCGCACGCCTTCGAGGGCGAGTCGATGGCCGCCACCGTCAACCGCCTCGCCCAGCACCAGCCCGGGCTGGAGGCGCTCGAAGAGCACCTGCGCCCGGTCGTGGCGGCCTGCCTGGCCAAGGAGCCCGCCCAGCGGCCCGAGGCCGGCGAGGTGCTGCTCCGGCTCGTCGGGCACTCGACCCAGACGGTCATGGGCGACCAGGCGCCGGCCGCGCCCCCGATGCGGACGGCCTGGCCCATGCTGGCCACCCTGGCCGCCGGAGGCGTGGCGGTGGCGGTGGCCGCCGCCGTGACCGGCCACCTCGTCGTCGACCGGGTGGTCGTGGCGCCCGCCGCCGTCGCCGTGGCGCCGTCGGTCTCGCTGCCCGACCTGTCGGTGACCGCGAGCGGCCCCGCCACCCTGCCCACGGCAACCGAGACGGTCCCGGCGACCGGCATCGGCCTGACGCTCCATGAGCACCCCGGCGACCCACTGCGGATCGTGGCCTACGGCAACGAGCGCGGCACCTGGCTGCGCATGGGCAAGGACGGCGGGTTCGTCGACGCGGGGGTGCGGGCCGAGGACGTGGCCGCGTCCCCCGATGGCGCCTGGTTCGCGCTGCTGGCGAAGACCGAGGTGACGCTGATCGCCCGCGTGAGCGGCGAGCGGTTCACCGTCCGGGTGCCGGAGCGGTCGGTCTCACCGGTCTGGGACCGCGGATCGTCGCGGCTGCTGCTCACGCTGACCGGACCCGGCAAGGACCGCCCGCCGACCGGGTTCGCGGTGGTGGACGCGGTCACCCGCGACGTCCGCACGGTCGACACCGACGAGCGGCGGCACAAGGGCTCCGGCACGTTCGGCTGGATGCCGGCGGGCGACCAGGTGGCCGTCTCCTACGCGAGCGACTCGGGCAGCGGCCTGCGCATACGTGATCTGGAAGGACGACAGGTGCGAACGATGCCCTGGACCGGGGCGAGCATAGGCCGGGGCCTGCTCTCGCCGTCGGGCCGGCTGCTGATGACGGACTGCCCGAGCGGCGGGTCCCAGTGCGCGTGGGACGCCGCGACGGGCGCGCGGGTGGCCACGTACGTGAACTCGATCAAGAACGCCGAGAACTGGGGCTGGTACGACGACGACCACCTGATCATCCTTGACCCGAACAAGAAGCCGGTCGAGTTGCTCGCCGTGGACTTCCGTGACGGCGACCGCCGGCTTCTGGCCACGCTGACGACCGAGGACAACACCCCGGACCTGCGCCTCGCCCGAGCGGCCCGATGAACGCCACCCGCCCGGACGGCGAGACCGCCGAGCCGGAGACCGCGAACGTCCGATCCGCCGAGCCCGAGACCATGGACGTCCGATCCGCCGAGCCCGAAACCGTGAACATCCGATCGGCCGGGCCCGAGACCGTGAACATCCGATCGGCCGACCCGGAGAGCGTGGGCGGCTACCGGCTGACCGGCAGGCTGCGGGTGAGCTGCTGCGGGGTGGTCGACCATCTGGCGGTGGCGCCCTCCGGCAGGAAGGTGGTCCTGCGCCGCTACGGCAGGCCCGCCGACCGGCGACCCGCCGACCCGGACTGGGCCGAGCGGATGCGGCAGGCGGCCCCCGTGGGCACGGTCGCCGTGCTCGACTCGGGCGCCGACTTCGTGGTCACCGAGTACGTCGAGGGCGGCTCGCTGGCCGACCAGTCCGCAGCACGGCCACCGGTCGAGGGTGAGGGCGGGTCGATGGCTGAGCCGGCGCTGCGCCGGCTGGCGATCGCCACCGTGACGGCCCTGGCCGCCGTGCACCGTGCCGGGCTGGCGCCCGCCGGGATCCGGCCGAGCCGGGTCCTGCTGGGGCCGGACGGCCCGCGCTTACTGTGCGCGGTGCCCGAGGCCCACGACCAGGCCGGCGCATCGCACGACACCTCGCCCGAGCCGGCCTGGACCGCCCCCGAGCAGCTACGCCCCGATACCCACCCGGCCATCGATCCCACCCCCCGCCACCCGTCCCCCCAACCCCGAACCACCGCCCCACCCCGAATCACCGCTCAAGCCCAGCCCACCGGCGAAGCCGAGGCCGCTGGTCGGGCGGTCATGGCCGTGGATGTGTACCGCTGGGCCGTCACGGTCGCCTACGCCGCGGCGGGGCGTGACCCGTTCGCCGCTGACAGCGAAGGCCGGCGGCTGGCGCGGATGGCCGAGGGGGCCGCCAGCCTGGCCGCGGTGCCCCAGGGCGGGCTGCGCGACCTGCTGGCCGACTGCCTGGCGGACGACCCCGCCGCCCGGCCGACCGCCGAGGAGGCGCTGCTGCGCCTGGTCGAGGAGACCGGCCTGGCGGCCCCGCCGCCGGACCTCGCCGCCCCGCCGAAGCCGCCCGGGCGGCACCGGCGGGCGCTGCTGATCGCCGCGGCGGGCGTCACGATCGCCCTGGTCGCCGGCGGTACGTCCGCCGCGCTGACGCTGGCCTCGGCCTCCGAGCCCGCAGCCCGGCCCGCTCCCCGGCCCACGGCCGCGGCCTCCCCCACGGCCGCGTGGACGCCTCGCTCGGCCGCTCCCCTGCCCACCCCGCCGGTCCAGGGCACCGAGCTGGCTCTGCCCGGCGGGCTCGGCACCGCCTACGAGCATCCCGCCGACCCGGTCCGGCTGACCTCGATCAGAGTGGCGGAGAGCCGCCGTTACGTACGCGATCCACGTACCGGCGCGTTCGCCGACATCGGCCCGCACACCGTGATGGCCGAGCAGTCTCCCGACGGGCGCTGGCTGGCCTCCTTCAACACCATGTACGCGGCGACCGGCGATCACCTGGCCGTGTCCTTCGCCGACCGCCTGACCGGCGAGCGCTTCAGTGTGCCGGTCCTGCGCCCGCCGTACCAGAGCGTGGCGCTGTCCTGGTCCCGCGACAGCGGCCGGGTGCTGCTGACGGCGCAGCGGTTCGCCGAGGTGAACGGCGAGGACGCGCCGTTCACGGCCGGGTACGTGATCGTGGACGTGGCGGCGCGGACCGCGCGGTTCGTCCCGACCACCGACGGCGACGAGGTGGAGCAGGCCGCCCGGGCGTCGGAGGGCCGGCTGAAGCCCATCGAGTTCCACGCGGAGTACCGCTGGACGCCGGACGGGCGGTCGGTGATCTCCAGCTTCCTGACCGCCGAGTGGGGGCAGGGGGTGCGCATCCGCGACGCGAACTCGGGCCGGGTGACCCGCATGATGCACTGGACCGGGGAGGTCCAGGGCGTGGCCGACTGGTACTCCCCCTCGGGTGACAAGCTCATCACCGGCGGTTGCTCCAAGACCCTCGCCGCCTGCGTCTGGAAGGCGGCCGACGCCTCCCGCCTGCACACCGTGCCGCTCCTCAAGGGCGCGGGATTCGTCGGCTGGTACGACGAGAACCACCTGATCGTGGTCGTCCCGGTGGAGAAGGGGCAGCGCGGCGTGTTCGTGACGGACATGGCGGGCAAGCCCGTCCGGGTGCTGGCCATGCTCAAGGCGGCCGACGACGTGGTGGTCGACGTGCGCTACACCAAGGGATAGCGGTCGTGCCCGCCACCGAGCCGCGGTCCGACGACCCCGGCACGATCGGCGGCTACCGGGTGCGCGGCAGGCTCGGCGCCGGCGGGCAGGGCGTGGTCTACCTGGCCGAGGCGCCGGACGGCCGGCCGGTGGCGGTCAAGGTGCTGCTCGCGGCCGACGAGGAGGCCGCGGCGCTGCTGCGCCGCGAGGCCGAGATCCTGCCGAAGATCGCCACCTTCTGCACGGCGCAGGTCCTAGAGGTCGGTACGGCCGGCGACGCGCCGTACGTGGTCAGCGAGTACGTCGAGGGGCCCACCCTGCAGCAGGCGGTGGCCGCCCGTGGGCCGCTGCGCGGGCGCGAGCTGCACCGGCTGGCCGTGGGCACCATCACCGCGCTCGCCGCCATCCACCGCGCCGGGGTCGTGCACCGCGACTTCAAGCCGGGCAACGTGCTGCTCAGCCCGGAAGGGCCGCGCGTCATCGACTTCGGCATCGCCCGTCCCGCCGGCGTCGCCGACGTCCCCGGCGAGGACCTGATGGGCACCCCGCCGTACATGGCGCCCGAGCAGTTCCGTCTCGGGGTGGGCGGGCCCGCCGCCGACCTGTTCGCGTGGGGCTCCACCATGGTGTTCGCGGCCACGGGGACGCCCGCGTTCGGCACCGGCGCGCTGCCCGCGATCGTCAACCGGATCGTGAACTCCGAGCCCGACCTCGGCCCCCTCGACGACGACCTGCGCGAGGCGGTCGCCGCCTGCCTGGCCAAGGACCCGGCCGACCGGCCCGCCGCCCGGCAGGTGCTCCTGCGCCTGCTCGGCCGCCCGGCCGAGGCCGCCACCGACGCCACCTCCCCGCAGGAGCTGACCGCCGGTGTCACCCGGGCGTCCACCACCCGGCCCGGCCGGTGGCCGTCCACCCTCGTGCCTTTCGGCGAGCCGGGCCCGCGCAAACGCCGCCTGGTGATGATGACCGCCGCCGTGGCGGCCGTGATCGTCGCGGCATCCGTCGCGCTCGCCGTGCTCAGGCCGTGGGCGGTCACCCTCGCCACCAGCGGGCCGCTGGCCACCGACACCCACGTGGTCAAGGTCCCGGAGCTGGGCGCGACGCTGCACGAGCATCCCTCCGACCCGCTGCGGGTGACCTCCTTCCTGCGCGGCAGCACGGAGCTGACCGACGGGCTGGCCTTCAGGGCCGGCCTGCGTGCCGTCGGAGGCGACACCTTCCGGCCGTTGACCAGCCGCATGCTGCCGCTGGTCTCCCCCAGCGGTGAGCGGACCGCCGCCATCCACGAGTCCCCCGGTCTGGCCGTGGAGAACGCGGGCGGGGTCCGGTTCACCGACCGTGACCTCGGCGGCGAGTTCTGGGTGCACGTGGTCGACCCGCCGCTCGCCCTGCGGCGGGCGAGCTGGAGCGAGGAGGGCGATCGGCTGCTGGTGACCGTCTTCGACACCGCGGCCGAGGACCGTACGGTGGGCTTCGCCGTGGTGGACCCCGCCGAGCGCACCGCCACCGTGACCCGGCGGGGCGCGCCGGAGTCCGGCAAGGCCGGCTACACGTGGGGGCCCGACGAGGACACCGTCGCCCGCGCCTCGGGCCCCGACCGGATCAGCGTGCACGGCCTGGACGGCGCTGTGCGCCGCACCATCGGCCAGGCCGCGCTGGCGGAGGACGAGGTCCCGCACTTCTCCGGAGACGGCCGGCTGATCGCCCGGTGCCCCGGCAGGACCGGCACCGCGTGCGTCCTCGACGCCGCCACCGGCCGGCGGCTGGCCGCCGTGCCCCTCCCCGAGGGTGGGAAGGTCTGGTTCTGGTACGGCAGGGACCACCTGGCCGTCTACACCGAGAAGAGCGTCCCGCCCCGGGCCCAGGCCATCGACCTCACCGGCAGGCCGGTGCGCGTCCTGGCCGAGTTCACCGGTGGCATGTCGTGGACCGTCCACTACGGCGTCCGCTGACTCCTTTTTTGGGTCTTGTTGCCGCGATGAGTCAGGGCTATCCTCAGGCACCAATCTCTTAGGAAACTTTCCTAAGAGATTCAGAGAGGGTGATCGGGTGTACAAACAACGCATCTTCGCCGCCATGTCCGCCACGGCGATGGCCGGCGCGCTGACCTTCGCACTGCCGATGTCCAGCGCCTCCGCCGAGGCGTGTGCCGCCACGTGGAACTCCGGCGCCGTCTACACCGGTGGCGCCTCCGTCTCCCACAACGGCCGCAACTACTCCGCCCTGTGGTGGACGCAGGGCGAGGCTCCCGGAAGCGCGGCGGTCTGGTCGGACAAGGGCGGCTGCACCGGCGGCTCGACCTCGCCCACGTGCAACCACCCGAACTGGGCGGCGGGCACCTGGTATCCCGCCGGCTCCATCGTCCGCTTCACCGACGGCCGCTACTACCGGGCCGAACATGAGAACCCCGGCTACGACCCCACGATCAGCACCTGGTTCTGGGAGCCGTACACCTGCGGCGGGACCACCCCCACCGACCCGCCGGACCCGTCCGGGTTTCTGGTGAGTCAGGCGCAGTTCAACCAGATGTTCCCGAGCAGGAACGGCTTCTACACCTACAGCGGGCTGACCGCCGCCCTCAGCGCCTATCCCGGCTTCACCAAGACCGGCAGCGACACCGTACGCAAGCGGGAGGCCGCGGCATTCCTCGCCAACGTCAGCCACGAGACCGGCGGCCTGGTCCACATCGTCGAGCAGAACACCGCCAACTACTCGCACTACTGCGACACCGGCCAGCCCTTCGGCTGCCCCGCCGGCCAGTCCGCCTACTACGGTCGCGGGCCGATGCAGCTCAGCTGGAACTACAACTACAAGGCCGCCGGCGACGCCCTCGGCCTCGACCTGCTCCGCAACCCCTCCCTGGTCCAGAACGACGCCTCCGTGGCCTGGAAGACCGGCCTGTGGTACTGGAACACCCAGAGCGGCCCCGGCACCATGACCCCGCACAACGCCATGGTCAACGGCCCCGGCTTCGGTGAGACCATCCGCAGCATCAACGGCCGCATCGAGTGCAACGGTGGAAACCCCGCCCAGGTGCAGAGCCGCATCAACACCTACCAGCGGTTCGTGCAGATCCTCGGCACCACGCCGGGCGACAACCTGTCCTGCTGACGGGCCTGCCGGCAGGCCGGTGAGCCGAAGGCGCCGCGCGAGCTCACGCCCGCGCGGCGGCACCGCGCCGGGCGCCCGTGAAAGGCGGGCAGCCCGGCGGCGGCGTCACCCCTCGCGGGCTGCGGCGCGGGCGGTGGCGAGCGCGCCGTCGGCGGTCAGCCGGAAGAGCCAGTCCACCAGCAGCGCCCGTGACCCCGCCGGCTCACGGCCCATCAGCCGGTCCACCACCTCTGCCGGCCCCGCCTCAGGCATGCGCAGCCGCTCGGCCGACGGGTCCGCGACGGTCAGCGGCGCGCCGTCGTCGGCGCGCCCGGCAGCGACGCACCGCATCCAGGCCGCCACCCCGAGCGCCGCCCAGCGGGCCTCCGCGCCGTGGGCGAGGCGGTCGCGGATCACCGGGAGCAGCCGCTGGGGCAGCTTGTGCGTGCCGTCGGCGGCGATCTGCGCGATCGGGTGGCGCAGCGCCGGGTTGGCCAGGCGCGTCAGCAGCCGGGCGCCGTAGTCGGCCAGGTCGACGCCGGGCGGCGGGGTGAGGGTGGGCGCGGCGTCGTGCTCCAGGTAGCGGCGGGCCACCTCGACCAGGTCGGGGCGGGCCATCGCCTGGTCGACGGTGCGGAGCCCGGCGAGCGCGCCGAGGTAGGCGAGCAGCGAGTGGACGCCGTTGAGCATGCGCAGCTTCATGGTCTCGTACGGCGCGACATCGGGGGTGACGATCGCCCCCGCCCGCTCCCAGGGCGGCCGGCCGGCGGCGAACCTGTCCTCGATCACCCACTGCCGGAACGGCTCGGTGCCCAGCGCCGCCCGGTCCTCCACACCGAGCAGCCGCGAGGCGGCAGCCCGGTCGGCGGCGGTGGCCGCGGGCACGATCCGGTCCACCATCGAGGACGGGAAGGCGACGTTCGGCTCGATCCAGGCGAGCAGGTCCTCCTCGCGGCCGAGGCGGCAGTGCTCCGCCACCAGCCCGGCCAGCAGCCGGCCGCCGCCCACCAGGTTGTCGCAGCTCATCACGGTCACCGGCCCCGCGTCGGCGGCGCGGCGGGCGCGCAGCCCGGCGACCAGCCGTCCCACGGCGGTGACCGGCGGCCGTCCCGCCAGGTCGGCGGCCACCTCGGGGTCGTCCGCGCGCAGCCGTCCCGTCGCGGGGTCGTGGCGGTATCCGGGCTCGGTCACCGTCATGGTGATCACCCGTACGTCCGGGTCGGCGATCCTGGCGATCCCCACTTCCGGCCCGACCACCGCGGTCAGCACGCCGACCACCCGGATCGAGGCGTGCGCGCCGTCCCGTTCGAGGACCGAGTAGAGGTGGTCCTGCGGCGCGAGCGCCTCGGCGGCGGCCATGCTGCGCATGGTCACCCCGCACACGCCGAAGGCCGGGTCGCCGGCGTCCTCGGTGTAGACGGCCTGGTGGGCGCGGTGGAAGGCGCCGAGGCCCAGGTGGACGAGGCCGGTACGCAGGCCGTCCGGGCCGAGCGCGGGCCTGGCCTCCTCGGGCACCGCGGACAGGGTCCGGCGCGAGAGCCGCATCAGTAGACCAGGTGCTTGCCGCCGTCGCCGATGAGGGTCTCCCCCGTCACCATGTCGGCCTCCAGCAGCGCGGTCACCATCCGGGCGATGTCCTCGGGCCGGGCGGTGCGCCGCAGCGGCACCCTGGCCTGCTCCTTGGCGGTCATCTCGGCGAAACCCTGCTCGCCCAGGCGGTCGACGTGCCAGCGGGTCTCCACCGTGCCCGGCGACACGGCGTTGACCCTGACCTCGGGCGCGAGCGCGACGGCCAGGCCGCGGGTGAGCTGGAGCAGGGCCGCCTTGCTCACGCCGTAGGCGAGTGAGGAGCCGAGGGCGCGGTGCCCGGAGATGGAGGCGACGTTGACGATCGCGCCGCGCGCGGCCCTCAGGTCGGGGGCGAAGGCGCGGGCGCAGTAGAAGGCGCCCATCAGGTTGACGCCCATGACCTGCTCCCACACCTCGTCGGTGAGCGCCTCCAGGTCGGGGAAAGGCACCCAACGGGTCGTCCCCGCGTTGCAGACCAGCAGGTCGGCCCGGCCGTAGCCGGCGCGTACCCGCTCGGCCAGGCGGCGGACGGCGGCGTCGTCGGACACGTCGGCGGCGACCGCCTCGGACGCGCAGCCCGAACTCCGCAGGCGGGCTGCGGTCGCCTCCGCCTCGGCGGCCGAGCGCGAGTAGTTGACCACGACCGCCGCCGCGCCCTTCCTGGCCAGCCGCTCCGCGACGGCGGCGCCGATGCCGGTGCCGCCGCCGGTGACCACGGCGACCGTCCCCTGGATGTCCATCTGCGCACGTCTCCTCAGGTCGCGATGTCCAGATCCTTGCTCTCGCGGGAGGCGTAGAACGCCACGAACGAGATCGCCGCGGTGCCGATCAGGAACGCCGCGACCGGCCACGGCTCGCCGCCCGACCGGGCGGCGAGCGTCGCCCCGATCAGCGGGGAGAACCCGGCGATGGCCGCGCCCACCTCGCGGGAGGCGGCGAACCCCGTGTACCGGACCCGCGCCCCGAACAGCTCGGCGTAGAACACCGGCTGCACGGCCACCTGCGGCGCGAACCCGCCCGCCCCCATGATCATCATGGCCAGCCACACGACCCAGGGGACGCCGGTGTCGACCATGAGAAAGTAGGGGTAGGCGAACGCGGCCACGAACAGCACGCTGAAGAGGTTGAGCGGGCGACGGCCCACCCGGTCCGACAGCGCGCCGTACACCGGCTGCAGCACGATCACGGTCAGCCCGAAAAAGATCACCCCGAGCAGCGCCGTGCGATTGGTCAGCCCCAGCTCGGCGGTGGCGTACGCGACGCTGAACGTGGCGAGGGTGTAGACCACGGCGGTGTCGCAGATGTGCGCGCCGACGCCGACGAGGAAGCTGCGCGGGTAGCGCGCGATCGTGTCCCTGATCGGCAGCTTGACGATCTCGCGACTGCGCTCCATCTCCAGGAACACCGGCGACTCGGCGACCCGCAGCCGCACGTAGAGCGCGACCCCGATCAGCGCGAAGCTCACCAGGAACGGCACCCGCCAGCCCCAGGAGGTGACGTCCGGCTGGGGCAGCAGCTGGACGAGCAGGAACGCCGAGGTGCCGAGTACCAGGCCGATCTGCACGCCGGTCTGGGCGAAGGAGGCGTAGTAGCCGCGCCGGTTCTGCGGGGCGTGCTCGGCCAGCAGCGTCGCCGCGCCGCCGAACTCCGCGCCCGCCCCGAGCCCCTGGCAGACCCGCAGCAGCGTGAGCAGGATCGGCGCCCACACCCCGATCGCCGGATAGGTGGGCAGCAGGCCGATCAGCCCCGTGGACACTCCCATGATCACCGTGGTGATGATCAGGGTGGAGCGGCGGCCGATCCTGTCTCCCAGGTGGCCGAACAGGACGCCGCCGAACGGCCGGACCACGAAACCGACGCCGAAGGTGGCGAAGGCGGCGATCGTGCCCGCGGCCGGATCGGCGTCGGTGAAGAAGAGCTGGTTGAAGACGAGAGCGGCGGCGGTTCCGTAGATGAAGAAGTCGTACCACTCCAGGGCGGTGCCGACGAGGGCGCCCGCGACGACGCGCTTGAGTTGGGGGGTGGCGGCCATCTAACCTCCTGGGGACGAATCGGCCCACGGAACGCCGAGCCGCGCGGCCAGCCCGCCCAGTTCCGCCCACACCGCGTGCGGCACCGGGATCCCCTCCGCCAGCCGGGTGCGGCGCGCCTCCGCCTCGGGCTCCCCGGGCACGACCACGCCGGGGCCGGACTCGCGCAACGCCCGGCAGAAGGATTCGGCCTGGTCGACGTAGGCGTCCAGGGGGACGAACGCCGCCACGTCGAGCGCGGTGATCACGGTGCCGAACGTGCCGTCGTAGGCCTCGGAGCAGGACACGCCGGTGCCTGTGAGCAGCCCGCCGACCAGCTCGACGAGCACGCTCAGGCCGTAGCCCTTGTGCCCGCCGAACGGCAGCAGCGCCCCGCCCCGGTAGAAGTCGCCCGGGTCGGTCGAGGGGCGCCCGCCGGCGTCGACGAGCACTCCTTCGGGCGCGGCCTCGCCGGCGGCGCTCAGCAGGGCCAGCTTGCCCTCGGCCATGGCGGCGCTCGCCCAGTCCATGACCACCGCCTCGCCGCCGGCGCGCGGCGCGGCCCAGGCGATCGGGTTGGTGCCGAGCATCCTGCGGTGGGCGCCGCCGTAGGGGGCCACGGTGGGGTCCGCGTTGCCGACGATCTGCGCGATGAGGCCCTGCCGGGCGAGCGTCTCGGCGTACTCGCCGAGCCTGCCGACGTGGTTGCACTCGCCGATGGCCACCACGCCCACGCCGTGGGCGCCCGCCAGCTCGGCCGCCTCGGCGGCGGACAGCCGGGCGGCGGCCTGCCCGAAGCCGCGCCGCCCGGACACGACGGCGGTCCCGCCACGGCGGGACACCACGTGCGGGCGGGCGGCCGGCACGATCATCCCGGTCTCGATCATGTCGAGGTACGGCACCAGCCGTCGGACACCGTGGGAGCCGTGCCCGGCCAGGTCGGCGTCCACCAGGGACGCGGCGACCACCGCGGCCGTCTCAGGGGGCGTACCGGCCGCCTGGAGGATGTCGCGGGCCAGGTCACGTAGGTGGTCGGCGGTGCTGACGTGGGATGTCGAGGCCATGGCGAGCTGTCTCGTTAGGCGGTAACTGTCGCTCCGTGTGGGCGCATATGCCCGCTGCTTCCCCACTGAAACCAGGGCGTACCAGGTGGAACGGTCCCATCGGGCTCGGTCACGGGAGTGAGCCGCCGGAGGCCATGACGTCGGCGAGGGTGATCTCGCGCAACAGGGTGTGCTCATGGTCGTGCAGCCGCGCCCAGATCTCTTCGAGGGGCGCCGCCGCCTTGGGGAACGGCCTGGCGGCCTGCTCGGTTCCTTCGGTGACGCGGATGACGTCGGCCAGGGAGATCTGCCCGGCCGGGCGGGCAAGCCAGTAGCCGCCCTCGGGACCGCGCTGGCTGTGGATGAGCCCGGCCCGGCGGAGCTGGAGCAGGATGTTGTCGCAGAAGCGGCGCGGGATGTCCTGCGAGGTGGCGACCCATTCCGCGTGGACCGGGCCGCCTGCCTCCGCCAGGGCGAGCATGGCTCCCAGGGCGTACTGGGTGCGTGCGGAGATCCTCACAGGTGTCAGGCGGAGGTGGTCTCTTCCTCGGGCTTGCGGAGATCGGCCTCGACCGCCTCGACGGTCTCGTTGGCCTTGTCCCGGCGGTACTCGCGGATCGAGTAGGCCAGGGCGGCGGCCCACAGGACCGCGATGGCGAGGTAGGCCACGGTCTGGACGTCGCCGGGGGCGTCGATCCAGTCACTGCGCAGCAGGGTGCGGACGTTGGTCAGGATGATGAGGCCGCCCACGGCCGAGCCGAGGATGCGCGGCGGGATGTGGCGCACCAGCCAGGCGGCGATCGGCGCGGCGATGACGCCGCCGACCAGCAGCACGGCGACCCAGGAGAAGTTGATGTTCTCCGAGCCGATGCCGACGAAGAAGCCGATGCTGGCCGCGATGGCGACGATGAACTCGCTGGCGTCGATGGAGCCGATCACCTTGCGCGGCGCCAGGCGGCCGCTGGCCAGGATGGCGGGGGTGCCGACCGGCCCCCAGCCGCCTCCGCCGGTGGCGTCGACGAAGCCGGCCACCAGTCCCAGCGGGCCGAGGAAGCGGCGGCGCAGCGGCTTGCCCAGGTTGCCGCGCGGCAGGCCGAAGGCGGTGAAGCGGACGAGGATGTAGACGCCCAGCGACAGCAGGATGATCGACATGACGGGGGCGGCGACCTCGGTCGACAGGTTGGACAGGAACGTCGCCCCGGCGAAGGCGCCGATCGCGCCCGGCACGCCGATCCTGGCGACCACCTTCCAGTCGATGTTGCCGAAGCGCCAGTGTGAGATGCCCGAGGCCAGCGTGGTGCCGATCTCGGCCAGGTGAACGGTGGCCGACGCGGCCGCGGCGTTGGTGCCGACGGCCAGCAGCAGCGTGGTCGAGGTGACACCGTAGGCCATGCCTAGGCTGCCGTCGACGAGCTGGGCCACGAAGCCGACCAGCCCGAGCAGGATGAGCGCTCGCACGACCTCCCCTTTCCTATGATTCCTACTGTACAAGTAGGAATCTAATGGATAGATACTGACAGTCAAGTCACGTTTACGTATCGCGGCCCGGCGAAGTTCTCGCCGGGTCATCGGTCCCACCGGGTCTGAGAACAGGCATGCCGAAAGGAACGGACACCGAAGTTCCCTGGGAGAAGTCAGGCGTGGGCGACGAACCGGCCGAAGCGGCCGCCGTGGTAGAGGAGGGGGCGGACCGGGCCGCGCACGTTCGCCTCGGCGACCAGCCCCACCACGAGGACATGGTCACCCACCTCGCGGGTCTCGTACGGCAGGCAGACCAGGTGCGCCGACACGTCCTGCAGCAGCGGCGCGCCCAGCGGGCCGGGCCGCCACCGGGTGGGCTCGGCGAACCGGTCGATGCCCTTGCGGGCGAATCGCGCCGCCACGTCGGCCTGGTCGCCGGCCAGCATGTTGACCGCGAAATGGTCCGCCGCGCGCAGTGACGGCCAGGTGCTGGAGGAGCGGTCCACGTAGAAGGACACCAGCGGCGGGTCCAGGCTGACGGAGCAGAACGACGTCGCGGTCAGCCCCACGGGAAGGCCTTCACTGCGGGCGGTGATCACCACCACCCCGGCGGGATGGACGGCCAGCGCCCGCCGGAAGCCGTCGGCGTCCACCGTGCGGTCGGGCGCCAGGGGATCGGAAACCGTGTCCGTCATGACTCCGTCGCCTCCGGCTCGGCGTCGTCGTCGGGGAGGTCGTACCAGTGCGTCTCGGCGGGGAATGGGTCAGAGGTCATGATCACGAAATTGCTCCTCACGGGAGAGACGCCTCGCCCGCTGGAGGGAGGACGTCGAGTGAGAGCGTGAGCGCCGTCGGCCACGCCAGGAGAAGTCGGAGGGAAGGAACGTCTTCGTGATCAACGACACTGCGCGCTGACGACGTGGCCGAAGTCCACGTGCGCGCGCTTGGTCAGGTTGATGCCCTGGCTCATACCTGGAACGTACGCTCCTGTTCCCCCAAAGTCAACATTTCCTACTGGCTTTACATGAAATACTCACGACTGGGCCGTGGGCACCGGAATCGCGGGGAAGGGGTTGTCCGGCAGCAGGATGCACCTGCGCGCCTGCTCCGGCTTCATCGCGGCGTCGAAGTGGAGCAGTGCCGCGCCGATCCCGGCGGCCCCGACCAGGTAACCGGTGTCCGCCGACACCTCGCCGGGCCGTAGCCGGCGGTAGGCCTGGTACCAGCGCATGCCCCGCCCGTCGTAACCGGTGGCGCGGCCGATGAGGTGGGTGGCGAGGGTCTCGGCGTAGGTCGCGTACAGGGGACGCCCGGTCGCCGCCCACAGCCCGACGAACAGCTCCAGCAGGCCCGCGGCGCCACAGCACTGGCAGGCCACGTTCCAGAACCCGGCCGTCTGCCGGTGCGGGGCGCCGCTCTCCATGATGCCGCGCGCCAGCCGCTCCACCCAGTCGAGGTGACCGGGGTCGCCGGTCGCCCGGTGCAGCTCGTAGAACATCCGGGCCACCCCGGCCGAACCGGAGCAGAACCCCAGATAGTGCAGCCCCCTGCCCTGCGGCACGTGGTGCGGGACGACGGCGCACCGGCCGGCCACGACGCCGACCTCACGGACGAAACCCGCCCCCCGCAGCGCGGCGTTGAGGAAACGCCCCTCACCCGTGCGCTCGTACAGGCGGGCCAGCAGGAAGGCGGTGCCCGCCGTGCCGGACAGGAAGCCGGGCGTGACGGCGTCCTCGGGCAGCCCCGGGCAGTCGCCGAAGCGGTGGCCCGGCACCGCGAGGTCGGCGATCCGCTCCCCCGCGGCCAGCGCGACCTCCTCGTAGGCCGGCACGCCGAGCACCGTGGCGGCCCGCAGCAGGCCGAGCACGATCCCGCCGTCACCGCTCTGCGCGGGGTCGCCGGTCCAGCCGGGACCGCCGCCGAACGGGCGGGCCGCCTGGACGATCCGGTCGGTGGCGGCCACCGCCGCCTGCTCGAACCGGTCGTCGCCGAGCGCCCAGCCCGCCTCGGTGAGCGCGACGACGACGCCGGAGAGGCCGTGGTAGAGGGACAGGTCCGTCTGGTCCTGCCAGGTGGCGGCGAGGTAGCGGGCCCCGGCGCGGGCGTCCTCCAGGTAGGCCTCGTGGCCGGTCGCGGCGGCGAGGTCGAGGAAGAACAGCACGATGCCGGCCGCCCCGGCGTACAGGGAGGCGGGCTCGGTGTCGACGGCCGCCCTCCCCCTGGGGTCGGGGTTGGCTCGCCAGTGCCGCCCGCGTTCGTCGTCGGCCGCGGCGGAGCGAATCCATCGCCCGGCCATGATCGCGGCGGTCATCGGTGTCTCGACGTGGTCGCTCGGTGAGCGGGTTCTGTCCAAACCCATGCTTTGAAGCATCCCACATAGTTGGTAGGTAATGAGGTGATACTTGTCAGTCCTTAGGAGGGATGATCGTGCCCCTGCCGGACTTCCTCATCGCAGGCGCGCCCAAAGCCGGGACGACGGCCCTGCACGCCGCTCTGCACCGCCATCCGCAGCTGTACATGTCACCGGTCAAGGAGCCCAAGTTCTTCCTCACCGACGGCCCGCCGCCGGCCAGAGGCGGGCCGGGCGACGCCAGGACCTACCGCGAGCACGTCTGGCGGCGCGAGGACTACGAGGCGCTGTTCGCCGCCGCGCCCGCCCGCACCCTGAAGGGCGAGGCGACCCCCTTCTACCTGTACGACCTGAACGCGCAACGCCGTATCCGGACGACGATACCGGAGGCGAGGATCATCGCGATCCTGCGTGACCCGGTCGAGCGGGCCCACTCGAACTGGACGCACCTGTGGTCGGCCGGGCTGGAGCCGATCGACGACATGGTGCGGGCCTGCGCCGAGGAGAGCGGGCGGATCTCCGCCGGCTGGGCGCACTTCTGGCACTACACGGCCCTGGGCCGCTACGGCGGGCAGCTCGCCCACCTGTTCACGCTGTTCCCCCGGGAGCAGGTGCTGATCTTCCGCTACCGCGATCTGGTGGACCGGCCGGCCGAGACGCTGGACCGGATCTGCGCGTTCCTCGGCGTACGGCAGGGCCTGGTCACCCAGGTGCCGAGGGAGAACGTGACGGCCCACCCGGACGCGAGCCCGCGCCACGCCCTGCTGTCGTCGTTCCGGCGGCGCCTGCCCGCCACGCTGGCCGCGCCCATCGAGACGCTGCTCCAGCACCGGGGCGAGTCGCGCCGGCCGCTGACCTGGGAGCAGCGCAGCCGGCTCCTGCCCTACTTCGCCGACGACATCGCCCTGCTGGGGCAGGTCACCGGTGACGACTTCGGCGACTGGCTCGGGCCCAAGTCCCGCTCCGGCGGGCTGGTCGGCACCCGGCCGCCGAGCCAGCGCCAGTCCAGGAACGGCCGGGCGGCGTCGCTCTGATCAGCGCAGCCCGGGTGCGGACTCAGGTGCGGAGTTCGGTGCGGAGCTCGTGGGTCCCGTCGGCGCGGGTGTACTCGTAGTAGAGCCGGGTGCCGCCCGCCGGCAGGTCGACGAGGTCGAGATAGCGCAGGCCGCCGCCCTGGTGCGGCGACGCCGCCGCAGGGGCGTCGCCGTACGGGGCGAGCGAGCCGGGCTCGGCTCCCACCGCGACGCCGGTGCGCTCCTCGTAGTTCTCCGCCGCACTGGCCCGCCCGTCGTAGAACGCCAGCACGCGTCCGCCGTCGAACCGGACGGCGCTGACGCGGGTGCCCCGCGCGTCCCACTGGCCGGGGCGGCCGCTCAGCGCCGTGCCCTGCCAGGTCCACTCCAGGCCGTCGGCGCTGGTGGCGTAGTCGGTCACCATCTGGTCGGCCTCGTCGGGGTCGTCCAGCGGATGGCAGGAGGCCCACAGGTGCCAGACCTCGCCGCGCCGTACGATCACCGGATCCTTCACCCCCGTCTTCGGGGCGCCGGGCAGGACGATCCGGCGCGCGGCCGGATCGAACGCGGCGGGGTCGCCGGCCTCCAGCACCTCCACCCGCCAGTGCTTGGTGCCGGGGGTGGCGCAGCTGAGGTAGAGCCGCCAGCGGCCCTGCGGCAGGCGCACCAGCGCGGGGCGCTCCAGGGACTCGGCGTCCATCTGCTCGCGGTTGATCGTGGCCAGCGTCTCGAAGCGCTCGCCGTCGCGGGAGCGGGCGATCACCACCGCGTAGCCCCGCCCCTCTCCCACCGGGCGGCGCAACCGGTAGGCGAGGTGGATCCACCCGTCCCCGGCGACGGCACTGGGCGCGCCCGCCCAGTGCCCTTCCCCGGTGACCGGGGGCAGGACCGCGACGGCCGCACGATCGGGATCGGGCAGCAGGCCGCCGAGAACGTCCTCATTGATCGACATGGACGCGAGATTAGGCCACGACGGGGAGCCAGGCATGCCTGGTCACCTTCCTTTTAGGATTCCATGTAATGCCTATGGACATTACCGGAAATCCGTGGCCGGCACGGCTAGCCGGCGTCCCGCTCCTGCTCTTGCTCCCGCTCCTGCTCTTGCTCCCGCTCCTGTTCGCCGCCCCCGGCGACGTCCAGGAGGTACGCCCCCGCGTCGGGCAGGGTGATGCCGAAGCTGTCCTCGGCGACCGGCTCGCCTTCGGCCGTGACCGCCTTGAACCGGGTCTCGCGGGTCGGGCCGTCACCCGTGATGTGGCCGCACAGGTGGCCGGTCCGGTCGTACACCGCCCAGCGGCCCGGCCCCACCTGGGGCAGCGCCGAGGGATTGTCCTTGAGCCACTGCGCGTTGGCCCCGTGCCCGACCCGCACATCGTCGTTGTTGCGGACACTGCTCATGTCGCCTGTCACTCTCGGATAGGGAGTGTTCCCCGGCAGGGGACCACATCTGCGAGCCTATCCGCTCGACGGTCCCCTGCTAGTCGGACAGCCCGTTGCGCAGCTTGGTGAGCACGGCGCGCAGGATCCGCGACACGTGCATCTGCGAGATGCCGAACTCGGCGGCGATCTCGGCCTGGGTCATGTTGCCGTAGAAGCGCATCAGCAGGATGTTCTTCTCCCTGGTCGGCAGGGCGTCGATGAGCGGCTTGACGGAGTGCTTGTCGAGCAGCACGTCGAGCGAGCCGTCCTGCGCCGGGAGGAAGTCACCCAGCTCGGCCGCGTCCTCGCCGTCGCCCACGGGCGCGTCCAGGGACAGCGCGCTGTAGGCGGTGGACGCCTCCAGCGTGAGCAGCACCTCCTCTTCCGAGATGCCCATCTTGGCCGCCAGCTCGGCGACGGTCGGCGAGTGGCCGAGCGTCTGGGTCAGCTCGGCGGTGGCCTTGTTGAGCTCGATCCGCCGCTCCTGGTAGACGCGCGGCACCCTGATGGCCCACGTACGGTCCCTGAAGTGACGCTTGACCTCGCCGATCATGGTGATCATCGCGTAGCCGCGGAACTCGTGACCGAGCTCGGCGTCGAAGCCGTTGACGGCCTTCATCAGCCCAACGTACGCGGCCTGGCGCAGGTCCTCGACGGGCTCGCCACGGTAGCGGTAGCGGCGGGTGACGTCGGACACGAGCCCGTCGTACATCTCCACCAGGCGTTCACGGATACGTGCCTTCAGAAGCTCGGAGGTCTGCGGCTTGACCATCTCGGCCAGAAGCTCTTCGGCGTTCATCTGCTCGAGTGCGATATCCAGGACGGCCATGTGATGCTCCAAAACTCGCCGGCGGCCCGCCCATGGAGAAAAGCCCAGGCAGAGGCACGCCACGTACACGTGAGGCAAGAAGCCCTCTGCTGGACTTCGAGATCAATTTTGCCCCACAGAACGGCCAACGAACCTGCAAAAGGTCACAAAAAAGTCACGGACCCTCTTCGCCCTGGTCAGCGCACCGCCCTTTCACCGGAACCAAGCGCTGGACATGGTTCCCGCCCGTGACCGTCAAGGGCGGCGTGCCCCGCGCGGCGGCGGGCGGACCGGCTGCGACGTTGCCGCTGGCAGATCTTCACCCGCCCGACAGGTGCAGGAGCTCAGCATGGTGGATCTCGGATTCGTCGGCCCCAGCCGCCCGGCCCAGGACTACCGCTTCGTCAAGGTGACCGACGGCGACACCCCCACGATCGAGATGTCGATCCGCATGGTGTCCATCGACACCCCGGAAAGTCAGCTCGGCGGCAGCCCGCCCACCGCCCAGGCCACCCTCGACCGGGCCAGGACCCGCCTGAGCGACGGCACGTACGACGCGCTGCCGGAGGACCTGCGCGAGCATCTCATCGCCCGCCTCACCCCCGACGCCGCCCAGCGGCACCTGACCGCCGGCAAGCTGGCCGCCGAAGCCCACCGGAGCATGGTCAGCACCCGGCTCACCCGCCGGGACGGCTCACAGCGCAAGATGGCCGTCATCGCCACCGGCGAACTGGTGGAACGGAACGGCCGGCTGCTCGCCTACACCGCGCCCTGGTTCACCGGCTCGGACGCCGACCCGCTGCCGCCGCGCGACCACCCCGACCGCAGGACGTTCAACCTCGACATGGTCGCCCTCGGCTGGGCCGCCACCTTCGTCATCTACCCCTCCATCCCGCGCGCCTCGGACCTGAACCTGCTCATCGACGAGGCCGGCACGGCGTGGCGGGAGCAGCGCGGCGCCTGGCACCAGTTCGGCTCCGATCTGCTGCTCGGCTATGAGTACCGGGCCTGCCTCAAGCTCGGCGACCGCACTCTGGACGATCCCGCGGACGCCATCGCGGCCGCCTACCAGCGGGTGTGCGTGGACCTGCGCACGCTGACCGAGGTCGGCCTGTTCGGCTACCACCAGGTGCCTCCGGCGCAGCGGCTGTGGATCTGGGCCACCGACCTGGAACAGGCCCGCAAGGACCTGCCGCTCACCTGACCCGCGCCGCGAGCGGCGGCTCACGCCGCTCGCGGCGCACGCAGGGTCGCGGCGTGGGCCGTCACCTGGACGCGAGCATGCCGTGCGGGTCGAGCACGTACTTGCGCGCCGCGCCCTCGTCGAACTCGTGGTAGCCGCGCGGAGCGTCGTCCAGCGAGATCGGCGTGGCGTTGACCGCCTTGGCGATCTGCACCCGGTCATGCAGGATCGCCTGCATGAGCTGACGGTTGTACCGCATGACCGGGCACTGGCCGGTGACGAAACTGAGCGACTTGGCCCAGCCGAGGCCGATCTTGATCGACAGCGAGCCGTGCTGGGCCGCCTCGTCCGCCGCGCCGGGGTCGCCGGTCACGTACAGGCCCGGAATGCCGAGCCCGCCACCCGCCCGGGTGACGTCCATCACCGTGTTGAGCACGGTCGCGGGCCGCTCCGTCTCCGCCTCCTTGCCGTGGCCACGGGCCTCGAAGCCGACGGCGTCCACGGCGCAGTCCACCTCGGGCTCGCCGAGGATCTGCTCGATCTGGTCCTTCGGCTCGCCCAGGGCCACGTTGACGGTCTCGCAGCCGAAGCTGTGGGCCTGGTCCAGGCGCTCCTTGTTCAGGTCGCCGACGATCACGACGGCGGCGCCGAGCAGGAACGCCGAGCACGCCGCGGCGAGCCCGACCGGGCCGGCTCCGGCGATGTAGACGGTCGAACCCGGCTTCACCCCGGCGCTCACACAGCCGTGGAACCCCGTCGGGAAGATGTCCGCGAGCATGGCCAGGTCGAGGATCTTCTCCATCGCCCGGTCCCTGTCCGGGAATTTCAGCAGATTCCAGTCGGCGTACGGCACCAGGACGTACTCGGCCTGGCCGCCTACCCAGCCGCCCATGTCGACGTAGCCGAAGGCCGAGCCGGGCCGGTCCGGGTTGACGTTCTCGCAGACGCCGGTCTTGCCCTCCTTGCAGTTGCGGCAGCGGCCGCAGGCGATGTTGAACGGCACGGACACGAGGTCGCCGGTCTTGATGTACTCCACGTCGGGACCGGTGTCGACCACCTCGCCGGTGATCTCGTGACCGAGGACGAGGCCCGTCGGGGCCGTGGTGCGGCCGCGGACCATGTGCTGGTCGCTGCCACAGATGTTGGTCGCGACCGATTTGAGGATCGCCGCGTGGGGCAGTTTGCGGCCCACGTTGGCCGGGTTCACGCCCGGGCCGTCCTTGAGCTCGTAGTCGGGGTAGTCGGTCTCGCGTACCTCGACTCTGCCTGGACCCTCGTAGGAGACTCCTCTGTTACCGGGCATGACGGTGCCCTCTCCCTTGTACGCGCTGTGGATGCTGGGTGGTCACGTGGTCATCGATCACCTCCCGTGTCCGGGGCGCCAGCGGCGGACGCCGTGCCCCAGACGCTCGCGGAGCTCGTCGTGGTGCGGACGCCGGGCCGCCGGCACCTCCCCCGCCGCTGCCTCCTCGGCCGTCTCGCCGCGCGACTCGCGGGCGCCGGCGATCTCACCGGCGGTGCCCTGCTCGGCCTCCTCCGGCACCTCGCGCGCCGGGCGCGCCACCAGGTCGTACACCAGTACGGCCAGCACGGCGCCGACGACGGGACCGATGATGTAGACGCCGAACTGCGCCCACGGCGTGTCACCGCCGAACACGCTGGTCGTCAGGTACGGGCCGAAGGTGCGGGCCGGGTTGACCGCGCCGCCCGTCATCGGGCCGATCACGAAGATCTCACCCGCGACGGCGATGCCGATCATCCACCCCGCCCAGCCGGTCGGCGCCCGGCGGTCCACCGCCATCGCCATGATCGTGAGCATCAGCAGGAACGTTCCCATCACCTCCAGCAGGATGCCCTGCCCATAACTCACGCCCTCGCCGAGAGCGGTGAGCCCGGTGCCCAGGTCCGCCGCCCGGCGGCCGAAGCCGCCCACGATGAGCAGACCGCCGGCGAACGCGCCGACGAGCTGCGCCACGATGTACGGCAGCACCTCCGACCACGGGAACCTGCGGCCCGCCGCCAGCGCGATGGTGACGGCCGGATTGATGTGCGCGCCCGAGGTGGTGCCGAAGGCGTAGATGACGATCGCGACGACCACGGCGAACGACAGCGAGATGAAGCCGAGCCCGGCGTAGGTGAGCTCACCGTCGCCCATGAGCAACGCGGCCACCACGGAGCCGGCTCCGAAGATCACCAGTAGCATTGTTCCGATGGCTTCTGCGACGAGACGCCGCGGAAGGTCTCCGACCATCGCTACCCCCAGATGACGATGGTTCCCAATACCCCAACCTCTGTACCTACCCACCTTTTTGGACGGTTCACCCGCAACGCCGGTGAACCTCGTCCAGCCGCTGGGTGAGACCGACCCTGTCGAGGTGTTCGAGCAGCGGAACGGCGACCCTGCGGGTGGTGTCGAGCGCGCGTCTGGCCTGGCTGACCGTGAACGGTTGCGGCAACCGGCGCAACAGCTCGGCCGCCCGCGCGTCGGCCCCCGGCAGCAGCACGATCCCCTCGCCCACCCGCAGCAGACTCCCGGCCCGCACCGCGGCGGCCAGCTCCCTCGGCCCCAGCCCCAGCTCCGCCAGCCGCCCCGCCTCCGGCGCCTGGAACGGCCGCGCCGCGAGCTCCCGCCTCACCCGCTCCACCGCCCGCCCCACCGACGCCGGCAGCCCCGCCGCCCCTGCCACGATCCGCCCGCCGACGAGCGCCAGCGGCGGCCGCACCAATGCCCCGACCAGCCGCCGATCAGGCAGCCCCAGCTCATGCCGAGCCGCCTCGACCGGCATCCCGGGCTCCAGCGGATGACCATCCCCGTACTCCCGCACCACCTCCATCAGCCGGCGCCCGAGCTCTTCCCAATGACCCGGCTCGACATACCACTCCCCCGCCACCCCCGGCCCATCGGGCGCCACCCCCATGGCCCGTAGCTCAGCGGCACGCAACAACCGATGAACCCGCAACGCGAACGCCACGTCCAGCCCACCCAGCGCGGGGGGTGCGGGGGGTGCGGCGCGCTTCGGCAGGGCTGTTTCGAGCAGGGCGGCTCGCTCCCTGGCGGCGCCCCGACGGCGGAGAGCCGGTGGGTGAACGTCGAGGACGAGCGCACCGGCGAGGACGCGGACCTCGGAGCGGTCACGGCCGGGGTCACGTCCGGGAGCACGACCGGGGTCGCGCAGCAGCAGCACGTCGCCGAGGTGCAGCGGCACCGGCCGGCCCAGGCGCAGCCGTACGACGCGCCCGCCGAGCGGCCGTGCCTCGGCCGTCACCGCCGCCGACCCCACGTGGACGGTCAACCGCCGAGGCAACCCGGCGGCCTCCTGGAGCGCCCCGACGGGCTGGACGCGTACGTCCACCAGGTCCGTGTACGTCCACCCGCCTGGCGTGACGAGCGCCTGCCCCCGGTCGGGGAGGTCGTGGCCGCGCAGGTTGACCGCCACCCGGGCGACCCCGGACACCGTGTCCCGCGACTCCTTCAGCGACTCCAGGCCCCTGACCCGCACCGGCTCACCGGCGAGCAGCAGCTCATCGCCCACCGAGACCGTCCCGGCGGGCAAGGTGCCGGTCACCACCGTCCCGCTGCCGGTCACGCTGAACGCCCGGTCGATCCACAGCCGGACGGCCGCCCCCGGATCCGGCCGAGGCAGCCCAGCCACCAGCCCGTCCAACGCCCGCCGCAGCTCAGGCAGCCCCTGACCGGTACGCCCGCTGACAGCAACCGCCACCACCCCACCGGCCTCCCCGCCAAGGACGGCATCCGGACAGGTATGAGCCCGCCCACCGAGGGCCGTGGTCAGGCGGGTGCGGGACCGCTCGATCGCCGGGGCCGGGTCGGCGAGGTCGGATCGGGTCACCACCAGCAGGCAGTGGCGTACGCCGAGGGCCTCCAGGGCCACCAGGTGCTCCTCCGACTGCGGCATCCACCCCTCGTCGGCCGCCACCACGAACATCACGGCCGGCACCGGCCCGACCCCCGCGAGCATCGTGCCGAGGAAGCGCTCATGTCCTGGTACGTCCACGAACGCGAGCCGTTCCCCCGATGGCAGGTCCGTCCACGCGTACCCGAGCTCGATGGTGAGGCCGCGCCGGCGTTCCTCCTCCAGCCGGTCGGGCTCCATGCCGGTGAGTGCCCGTACCAGGGTGGACTTGCCGTGGTCGACGTGACCCGCGGTGGCCACGACGTGCATCAGCCCGGCACCTCCGCGACCCGCAGCACCGCGCGTGCCACGTCGTCGTCGCGTTCGGGCGGGACGGTGCGCAGGTCCAGCAGCAGGCGGGCGCCCTCGATCCGGCCGGCGACCGGCGGGTCGCCCGTCCGCAGCGGGACGGCGAACCGTTCGGGCAGGCTCACGGCGGCGCTCGGCAGCCGCACGCCGGGCGCGCCGCCACCCCCGACGGCGGCCTCGCTCGGCACCCCCAGCGCGTCGACCCCGGCGCGGGCCAGGCGACCGGCCAGGGCGGCGGCGCGCGCCGACAGTGCGGCGGGATCGGCGTGCAGCGCCTGCCGGACCGGCGGGACGGGGCCGCGCAGCGTCGCCTCCAGCGCGGCGAGCGTGAGCTTGTCGACCCGCAGCGCGCGGGCGAGCGGGTGCCGGCGGCAGCGTTCGACCAGGTCGCCCCGGCCCAGGAGGAGTCCCGCCTGTGGCCCGCCGAGCAGCTTGTCGCCGCTGGCCGTCACCAGGTCCGCGCCCGACTCGATCATGGAGGTGGCGTCGGGTTCGGCGGGCAGCAGCGGCTCACGGTCCAGCAGGCCGGAGCCGATGTCCACGACGACGGGCACGCCGAACCCGGTCAGCTCCGGCACCTCGGCCGAGCCGGTGAAGCCCTCGATCCGGAAGTTCGACGGGTGGACCTTGAGCACGAACCCGGTCTCCGGCCCCACCGCGCCGGCGTAGTCGCGGACGGAGGTGCGGTTGGTGGTGCCCACCTCGCGCAGCCGCGCCCCGGTGGCGGCGAGCAGGTCGGGGATGCGGAACCCGTCACCGATCTCCACCAGCTCGCCCCGGCTGATCACGATCTCCCGACCGGCGGCGAGGGCGGTGGCGACCAGGACGAGGGCGGCGGCGTTGTTGTTGACGACGTGCACGTCCTCGGCGGCGGGCACGGCACCGGCGAGCGCCTCCAGCGTGCCCCGGCCCCGCCGCGCCCTGGCGCCCGTCAGCAGGTCGAACTCCACGTCGGCGGGCCCGGCGGCGGCGGTCATCGCCTCGACGGCCGCCGCCGACAGCGGTGCCCGGCCGAGGTTGGTGTGGATCAGCACGCCCGTGGCGTTGACGACCGGACGCAGGCTCGCCGCGCGGGCCGGGAGCGCCGTCACCGCCGCGTCGGCCACCTCCTCGGGGCCGATCTCGCCCTGCCGTGCCCGCTCCTGCGCCGCTGCCACCGCCGCCTTGACCACCGACCTGCCCAGCCGCCCGCCCGCCTCGACCAGGCGCGCGTCGGCGAGCACGGCGTCGGTGCGGGGCACCAGCCTGCGTCGGTCCTCCATATTCCGAACGTAACCGGAGGCGGACGGGAATCGAACCCGCCAGGCCGAGGACCTCGGCCTCGTCGGTTTTGAAGACCGCGGGGGCCACCAGGCGCCCAGACACCTCCACGGCGGAACCTACCCACCACCGGGTGGGTGACCCACTGTCATGGGCGCGGGAGCCGGTGGGTAGATGCCCCGCCGTCATGGGAGAGAAGGCACCCACCGGTGGGTAGGTGGCCCACCGTGATGAGCGCCACGGCACCCGCGAATCCGGTCAGGCTGACGCAGTACGCCCACGGAGGCGGCTGCGCCTGCAAGATCCCGCCCGGCGAACTGGAGTCCATCGTCGCCGACCTCATCACCGGGGCCGCCCCTCCCATATCGCCGTACCCCCGTTCTCCCGGCGAGTTGGTGGTGGGTCTGGAGGATGGGGACGACGCCGCCGTGGTGCGGATCGACGGGGGCCGGGCTGTCGTGCTCACCGCCGACTTCTTCACGCCGGTGGTGGACGACCCGTACGACTGGGGGCGGATCGCGGCGGCCAACGCCCTGTCCGACGTGTACGCGGTCGGCGGGGAGCCCTTGGTGGCGGTGAACCTGCTCGGGTGGCCCCGCGAGCGGCTGCCGCTCGAACTGGTGAGGGAGGTGCTGCGCGGTGGCCTGGACGTGGCGCGGGAGGCGGGCTGCCACGTCTCCGGCGGTCACAGCGTGGACGACCCGGAGCCGAAGTACGGCATGGCGGTCACCGGGCTGGCCGACCCGGCACGGCTGCTGCGCATCGACGCCGCCCGGCCAGGGCTGCCGATCTCGCTGACGAAGCCGCTGGGCATCGGGGTGCTGAACTCGCGGCACAAGGCGACGGGCGAGGTCTTCCCGCAGGCGGTGACGGCGATGACCACGCTGAACCGCGACGCCTCGCGCGCCGCGCTGGCCGCCGGGGTGGCGTGCGCGACGGACGTGACCGGGTTCGGCCTGCTCGGCCACCTGTACAAGCTCGCCCGTGCCGGTGGGGTGACGGCGGTGGTGGACGTGGCGGCGGTGCCGTACCTGGAGGGCGCCCGGGAGGCGCTGCGCGACGGCTACGTGAGCGGCGGCACTCGCCGTAACCTCGCCTGGGTACGGCCCTGGCTCGACCCGGGCGGCTTCGGCGAGGACGAGCAGCTGCTGCTCGCCGACGCCCAGACCTCGGGCGGCCTCCTGATCGCCGGCGAGCTCCCGGGCGCGCCGGTCATCGGCGAACTGATCCCCCTGAACGGCCCCCGCCTACTCCTTCGCTGACGCCTCTTCGAGACGCCGTCGCTGGGGGACGACGGTGTACTTGGGGTCGGCGGCCGAGGCGCGCCCCGCTTCGAGGATGCCGAAGCGGGTGCACAGCGAGCCCGCCGTGAGGGCGAGGCCGGACAGGGCGGTGAGCGCGCGGCTGCGCCCGGCGACCACCGCGAGCAGCCCGCCGCCCGCCGTCAGGACGCGCGCGGCCCGCATGAGCCGACCGGCCCGTCCCATCCTGTACGGCTCGCCGACGAACCCGAGCCGGCGTTCCATCGCCTGGCCCGCGACCGTCTCCATGCCCGCCCCGAGCGCGGCCACGGCGCGGGCGGGACCGGCGTGGGCCCGGGGCGTGCCGAGCATGCCGACCGCCCCGGCGGCGGCCATGGCGCTGCCCGCGAACAGGAACGGCAGCTCCCGGTACCCCTCGTGCCAGGCGGGCACGGCGGTGTCGGCGACCAGGACGGCGGTGTAGGTGGCGGTCAGCGGCCCGGTCACCCCGGTGACCAGAAGCGCCGCGTCGCCGGCGGCCGGCAGGACGCCGCTCAGGTCCCCGGCCAGCGCGGCGGCCGACAGCCCGCCCTGGGCGGCGAGGATCCACGAGCCGACGCTCATCGGCGAGGTGGGCTTGAAGACCCGCAGCATGTTGAGGAACCGTTCAGGCCTGCCCAGTTCAGCGGCGAGCAACGCGGTTCCGAAGACCGCCCCGGCCGCCGCCGCGACGCGGGCGGTGCGGGCCAGGCGGTCGTGGCCGGTCAGCCGGGCCATGACGGCCATCGAGGACGAGACTCCCGACAAACCTCCCAGATAAAGATATGTCGGCATGTGTGGTTCGTGCCAGATGGGGGCCTTGATCACCGGGCGGCCGTAGTAGGACCGGAACTCCGCCTCCGGCACCATCGCCCGTTCCCGCGTCACCGCCGCTCCCCCGTGCCCAGAAAGGCGAGGGCCACCGTGCCCACCGCCGACAGCGCGGCCGCGCCCGCCCAGCGCCACATGGCGGGCAGGTCGCGGGTGGTCACCACGGGATCCGGCGGCAGGCCGTACACCTCGGGCTCGTCCAGCAGCAGGAAGAACGCCCCCGCCCCGCCCACGCCGTCGCCCGGACTCTCGCCGTACAGACGGGCCTCGTCGTTGCCGTCGGCGCGCAGCCGGGTGACCCGCTCCTCGGCGCGCTCCCGCAGCTCGTCGAGCGGCCCGAACTGGATCGAGTCGGTGGGGCACGCCTTGGCGCAGGCCGGTTCGAGGCCGCCGAGCTGCCGGTCGTAGCACATCGTGCACTTCCAGGCCCGCCCGTCGTCCTCCCGCCGGTCGATGACGCCGTACGGGCAGGCGGGCACGCAGTAGCCGCACCCGTTGCAGACGTCGGGCTGCACCACCACCGTGTCGAACTCGGTCCGGAACAGCGCGCCGGTCGGGCAGACGTCCAGGCAGGCGGCGTGCGTACAGTGCTTGCAGACGTCGGAGGACATCAGCCACCGATCCACGCCCTCGTCACCGCCGACGGTCACCGGCCGCGACTGCTCGATGAACGCCACGTGCCGCCAGGTGCTCGCCCCCAGCATGCCGGTGTTGTCGTAAGAGGTCGCCTCGAAGACGAAGCCGTCGTCGGGGAGCTGGTTCCACTCCTTGCAGGCCACCTCGCACGCCTTGCACCCGATGCAGACGCTCGTGTCGGTGAAGAAGCCCATCCGCTCAGCCATGGCGGTACCTCTCCAGCAGGTCGAGCGCCGCCCGGCCCCTCGGCCGGCGGCCCGGCCGCACGTCACAGGTCATTGCCTTGCCCTCCTGGATGTAGACGTTCGGGTCGAGCACCAGCGGCATCAGGTCGTTGGCGACGTCGCCGGTGACCAGGCCGCCGCCGCCCCACCCCCAGTGGTACGGCAGGCCGACCTGGTGCACGATCCCGCCCCCGACGCGCAGTGGCCGCATCCGCCCGGTGACCAGCACCCTGGCCTCCACCACGGCACGGCTGGTCACGATCGTGGCCCAGCCGCCGTTGTCCAGCCCCAGCTCGCCGGCGAGCTGCGGTGACACCTCGCAGAACAGCTCGGGCTGCAACTCGGCGAGGTAGGCGAGCGGCCGGCTCATCGCGCCCGCCGTGTGGTGCTCGGTCAGCCTGTACGTCGTCAGCACGTACGGGAAGCGTCCCCCCGGCTCGTTGTACGGGCTCTCCGGCCGGTGGTAGGTGCGGCGCGCGGGGTTGGCCTGCTGGGTGTACAGGGGATTGCCGACCGGGGACTCGTGCGGCTCGTAGTGGGCGGGCAGCGGGCCGTCGACGAGCCCCGCCGGGACGTACAGCCAGCCCTTGCCGTCGGACTGCATGATGAACGGGTCGGTGCCGGCGAGCGCGTCCTGGGCGCGGGCGCCCTCGGGCGGCACGTAACCGGGCGGCTTGCCGAGCTCGCAGTCGGGCACGTCGTGGCCGGTCCACTCGCCGCGCTCGGCGTCCCACCACACGTACGCCTTGCGCTCGCTCCACGGGCGGCCCTCGGGGTCGGCGGAGGCCCGGTTGTAGAGGATGCGCCGGTTGGCCGGCCACGCCCAGCCCCATTCGGGCGCCACGGCGCTCTGCTCCCGGCCGGGGCGGCGGCGGGCGGCCTGGTTGACCTCGTCGGCGTACACCCCGCAGTAGATCCAGCAGCCGCAGGCCGTGGAGCCGTCGGGCCGGAGCTGGGTGGAGGTCGACAGCGCCCGCCCGTCCGGGCCGACGCCGTTGATCTCGCGGAGCACGGCCTCGGCCGAGGGCTCCCGGTGCACGCCGTGCTCCGGGTAGTCCCAGGTCAGCTCGCGCACCGGGCGGTCGATCTCGTCGTCGGCCAGGCGCCGCCTGATCAGCTTGCCGAGGTGGTAGTAGAACCACAGCTCGCTGCGGCACTCGCCGGGCGGGTCGAGCGCCTTCTCCCGCCACTGGAGCAGCCGCTGGGTGTTGGTGAACGTGCCTTCCTTCTCCACGTGGCTCGCGGCGGGCAGGAAGAACACCTCGGTGCCGATGTCCTCGGTGCGCAGCTCGCCCGTCTCCAGCTCCGGGCCGTCCTGCCAGAAGGTGGCGGTCTCCACCAGGGTCAGGTCGCGGACGACGAGCCAGTCGAGGTTCGCCAGGCCGAGGCGCTGCGCCCGGCCGCCGGAGGAGCCGACGGCGGGGTTCTCCCCCACCACGAAGTAGCCCTTCACGGTGCCGTCGATCTGGCCCATCACGGTGGTGTAGTGGCCGTGGTCGCCGGTCAGGCGTGGCAGGTGGCCGAAGCAGAAGTCGTTCGCCTCGGTGGCGGCCTCGCCCCACCACGCCTTGAGCAGGCTCACCAGGTAGGCGCGCCGGTTGCCCCAGAAGCCCGTGGTGCCGCCCTCCAGCTCCAGGTAGTGGTCCAGGCCGCCGTGCCGCTCGGCGTGCGGCATGTCCAGGTAGCCCGGCAGGATGTTGAACAACGTCGGGATGTCGGTCGAGCCCTGGATGCTGGCGTGGCCGCGCAGCGCCAGGATGCCGCCGCCGGGCCGCCCCATGTTGCCGAGCAGGAGCTGCAGGATCGCGGCGGTGCGGATGTACTGCGCGCCCACGGTGTGCTGGGTCCAGCCGACCGAGTAGACCCAGGCGGTGGTGCGCTCGCGGCCGGAGTTCGCGGTGACGGCGTCGGCCAGCTCGGCGAAGCCTTCACGCGGGATGCCGCAGAGCCGCTCGACCAGCTCCGGGGTGTAGCGGGCGAAGTGCCGCTTCAGGATCTGGTAGACACAGCGCGGGTGGGTCAGCGTCGGGTCCGTGCGCGGGCTGGGGTGCGCGGCGGGCCCGCCCGCCCCGTACGTGTCCGGCCCGGCCGCCTCGGCATCCTGGCGGCCACCCTCGGCCTGCTCGGCCGACGGCTGTTCGCCCGTGGACTCGTACGCCCAGCTTCGCGGATCGTAGGTGGCCGTCTCCGGATCCCAGCCGGAGAACAGGCCGTCGAGGTCCTCGGTGTCGCGGAAGTCCGCGGACACGATCGTGGCGGCGTTCGTGTAGGCCAGCACGTACTCACGGAAGTCCAGCTCGTTCGCCAGCACGTGGTTGATCAGCGCGCCGAGCAGCACGATGTCACTGCCCGCGCGGATCGGCAGGTGCCGGTCGGCCATCGCGCTGGTGCGGGTGAACCGCGGGTCGACGTGGAACACCCTGGCCCCGCGCGCCTTGGCCTCCATCACCCACTGGAACCCCACCGGGTGGCATTCGGCCATGTTGGAGCCCTGGATGACGATGCAGTCCGCCCCTGCCAGATCCTGCTGGAAGGTCGTCGCGCCGCCACGCCCGAAGCTGGTCCCCAGACCGGGGACGGTGGAGGAGTGTCAAATACGCGCCTGGTTCTCCACCTGGATGGCGCCGAGGGCGGTGTAGAGCTTCTTCATCAGGTAGTTCTCTTCGTCGTCGAGCGTCGCCCCGCCCAGACTGGCGATGCCCATCGTGCGGCGCACGACCTTGCCCTCGCAGGTGTCCTCCCAGGTCTCGCGCCGGGTGCGCACCACCCGGTCGGCGATCATCTCCATCGCGGCGTCCAGGTCCAGCCGCTCCCAGGCGGTGCCGTACGGCCTGCGGTAGAGCACCTGGGTCTGGCGGCCCGGATGGGTGACGAGCTGCTTGCTCGCCGAGCCCTTGGGGCACAGCCGCCCCCGGGAGATCGGCGAGTCGGGGTCGCCCTCGATCTGGGTGACCTTGCCGTCCTCGACGTAGACGAGCTGCCCGCAGCCGACCGCGCAGTAGGGGCAGATGGAGCGGGCCACGGTGGCGGCGTCCTCGGTACGGGGGCGCAGCGCGTCGGTGCGGGCCGACCGTGCGGCGTCGCTCCTGCCGTCCTCACCCCTGAGCTGGCGGATCACCGGCCAGCGGGCTAGCCATCCCCTGCCTGGCATAGTGCGAATTCTGCCCCGATTTGGGCGGTCTACTCACCACCGGCACGTGCTCGACTAGATTCGCCGACCGGGCCCAAGCCCCGAGCGAAGAAGGAGACCATGAAGCACGAGTACGAGGCCACGTTCCTGTCCGTCGACGTCACCGACCTCCGGGCCAGGCTGACCGCCCTGGGCGCCGTCCAGGCGTTCCCCCGCACTCTCCTCACCCGCAGGATCTTCGAGAACGACGCCCTCGGCAGCGGCCGGTGGCTCCGGCTGCGCGACGAAGGGGCTCGATCCACCCTCACGCTCAAGCACGTCACGGACGCCACCGTCATCGACGGCACCACCGAGATCGAGACCGAGGTCGGCGATCCGCACGCCATGGCCGAGATCCTCCACGGCCTCGGCCTGCGTGAGGTCCGCTACCAGGAGAACTACCGCGAGGAGTGGCGCCTCGGCGACATCGCCTTCGACATCGACACCTGGCCCGGCCTGCCGACCTTCGTCGAGATCGAGGGCCCGGACGAGGCGGCGGTCCGCCGGGCCGCGTCACTGCTCGGCTTCGACTACTCCGAGGCCCGGTTCGGCAGCGTCGACGAGATCTACCAGAGCGAGATGGGCCGCGACATCCTCACCGAACCCACCCTCCTCTTCTCCCCTCGCGAACGCGGCGGAGCCGGGTGAGCGGTCATCGCGGCGCGATCGGGGCCTGGCGGTAGCGGCCCCAGGCGACAACGAGCGCGAGCGCCACGAGCACGAAGTTGAACGGCGTGTCCGCCGCCTCCCCGCGTGAGACGTGGAAGACGATCGCGGAGCCCTGCAGCGCGACCAGCCCGAGCGCCGCCAGGACGGTCAGGCCGGGCTTGACGCGCGTGAGCGAGGGCAGCAGGACGCCGAGCCCGCCGAGGACGTCGAACACCGAGGTCCCGTAGAACAGGATCGGCGGGACCTCTCCCACCCAGGCGAACGACTCGGCGACCTGCGCGAGAGGCGTGGCCATCTTCCACACGCCGCCGCCGACCAAGGTCAGTGCCAGTAACGCCTGGATGACCCAGAGTCCGATGTTGAGGCCCTTACGTGCGGCCTGGGGTTGTGAGACAGCAGCCATGACGCCCTTCCTCGCCGGCCCGGCGGCCGGTCAACGCCACGAATATAGCCACATTGCCCACTAATGAACAGTCTGACCAGAAGTAGACGCTTGGCATATTACCGCGAGGCGGGGGTCAACTTTTCGAGTAGGGTTGGCAGGCGTGGAGGAGCCAGAGGTGAGCAACGTCGACCCGCGAGTCCAGCGGACCCGCCGCGATGTCGTCGATGCCGCCACGGCGCTGTTCAAGTCCGAGGGCTGGGCGGCGGTGACCCACGCTGAGGTCGCCCGCCGCGCGGGCTACTCCAAGGCGACCGTCTACACGCACTGGCCGACCCGTCTGGACCTCGTCCGCGCCTCGGTCGGCCAGATCTGCGGCGCCGCCGAGCACCCCCGGCCGACCGGCGACCTACGCGCCGACCTGGTCCGGGAGCTGCTCGACTTCGCCGACGACCTGTCCCAGGGCCACCTGACCCGGGTCCTCGGCGGGGTCCTCGAACGCGCCGACAACGACCCGGTGGTGGGCGAGATGCGCGAGCAGCTCTGGGCGGAGGGTACGCGTTCCATGGAGGCGATCCTGCGCTCCCACCTGCCGGCGCAGGCGGTCGAGCCCTGCCTGGCACTGCTGACCGGCGGCGTGCTCGTCCGGGTCGCGCTTCAAGCCCGCCCGGCGACCGAGGAGTTCGTCGAAGACCTCGTCGAGCGGGCTCTGGCCACGTCCGGGCTGTGACATCCGGTGGAAGGCCCGTATCCGCAGACGCGGCTTGACATGATCGCGTCGTGAGCGATAGACGCATCGCTGGTGTCGTCGAAAATCACCGTGCCCGCCTTATCCACGCTGGCGATCCTGCTGCCGCTGGCTCCCACCGCCATCGTGCCCAAGCCCGCGAACGTCGTCGCCGGCGTGGTGATCGCCGTGCTGCTGGTGGTGCCCGTCGTGGTGCTGCGCCGCCGGCGGTGGGCGCCCCGGTCTGGCGCCGCACTGCTCGCCCTGCTCGCCGTGGCCGCCGCCCTGCCGCCGCTCACCGGGCTCGGCGACCCGAGCGAGGCGGAGCTCCGACGTCATCTCGCGATCCAGTACGCCTCCGGCGGACCGGCGGGCTTCGACGCCGGGGCCTACGGCGGGGCGCTCCGCTTCCTGCCCTGGGACGCCAACGACCTGCTGCTGCTCGCCGTCGCCTGCCTCGCCACGGCGGCGCTGCTGCTGGCACTCGGCCGGGCCACCCACCCGAAGGAGCGGCCGGAGCCTCTCCCGCTGCGCTGGCGGTGGCCGCTGGTCATGTGGGGCAGCGCCCTGGCGCTGGTGAGCGTTCCTCACGGGATACTCCTGGCGGCCCTCGCCGACGGGACAGCCGAGCAGTCCATCATGATCGTGGACGGCAACTGCTTCGGTGGCCTGGGGGAGATTCTGTTCGGTCCTGTGATGACGTTCCAGATCCTGGTCCCACAACCGATCACGGTCGCGGTGGGCTTCGGGCTGTGGGCCCTGCTGGCCCGCACCGGCCACCGGCCGCTGGGCAGGGTGGTGGGCTGGCTGACGGTGGTGCCCCTGGTGCTCGGGGACATGATGACGAACTGGATGCCGGTGCTCGGGTGCGCACGATCCTCGGACGAGACGGCCAGCCCGATCACGCTCCCGTGGGCCCTGCACACACTCCTCCCCGTCGTCCTGATCGTGCTGGCAGTACGGCTACGCCGAGCCATCGCCTCAAAGGAGGAAATAACACCTATCAGGGCCTGAGGCTGACGCGACATCTGCGCCGTTCCTGCAGGTGGGAGAGGGTGGGCTCCGGTACGGCGGGTGGTTGGTCGGCTAACTGAGCAAGCCTCGTCGATACCCCTCGCCGACGGCGGCGGCGCGGTCGCGGACGCCGAGCTTGTCGTAGATGTGCAGCAGGTGGGTCTTGATGCTGGCCTCGCTGATGAAGAGTTTGGCGGCCGCCTGGCGATTGGAGGCGCCGTCAGCGACGAGGGCGAGGACCTGCAGTTCGCGGTCGGTGAGGGCGGCCTTGACCGGTCGGCGTACCTGGCCCATCAGGCGGCCGGCGACCGAGGGGGACAGCACCGGCTCGCCCGCGGCGGCGGCGCGGACGGCGCGCAGGAGTTCGTCGGTGGGGGCGTCTTTGAGGAGGTAGCCGGTGGCACCGGCTTCGATGGCGGGCAGGACGTCGGAGTCGCCGTCGAAGGTGGTCAGGACGAGGACCTTGATGTGCGGGTGGGAGTGGCGCAGGGCGGTGATGGCGGTGACGCCGTCCATTTCGGGCATGCGCAGGTCCATGAGGACGATGTCGACCTTGAGTGCGGCGGCGCGGTCGATGCCTTCGCGGCCGTTGGCGGCTTCGCCGGCGACCTCGATGTCGGGTTCGGCGTCGAAGGCGGCGCGCAGGCCGTCGCGGACGATGGGGTGGTCGTCGACGAGGAGGAGGCGGATCATCGGGGGTTTCCTTGGAGCGTGGGGACGGTGGCGCTGACGGCGGTGCCCTCGCCGGGCGTGCTCTCGATTTCGAGGGAGCCGCGGGCGCCGCGTAGGCGTTGTCTCATGCTGCTGAGGCCGAATCCTTTGCCGTCGGGGTTGTGGATGCCGGTGCCGTTGTCGCGGATGTCGAGCAGGACGACAGTGTCGGTGTAGGAGAGGGTGAGGCCGGCGCGAGTGGCGCCCGCGTGTTTGGCGACGTTGGCGAGGGCTTCCTGGGCGACGCGGAAGAGGGTGACCTCGATGGCGGGGCTGAGGGGGATGCGGTCGCCGGTCACTTCGACGTGGAGGTCGACGCCGGTGCTCTGGCTCCAGTTGCGGGCCAGGGTGGTCATGGCTTCGGGGAGGTGGGCGTCTTCGAGCTGGTGGGGCTGGAGGGCGGCGACGGAGCGACGGGCTTCGGTCAGGCTTTCCTGGGCGAGGGTGAGCGCGAGTTCGAGGTGGGTGTCGGAGTCCTCGACGCGTTGGGCGGCACGTAGCTGGGTGATGATGCCGGTGAGTCCTTGGGCGAGGGTGTCGTGGATCTCGCGTGCCATGCGCTGGCGTTCGTCGAGGATGCCGGCCTGGTGGGCCTGGGTGAGGAGCTGGGCGTGGAGGTCGGCGTTCTCCTCCAGGGCGGTCTGGAGGTCGTTGACTACTTTGCGGTATTTGCGCTGCCGGTCCTCGATCTTGATGCCCGCGATGGAGCCGCCGCCGATGGCGACGGTCTGCACGGCGATGATCGCCAGGTAGAAGACGATGAGCTGGGTGGTGGCCTGGGCCCAGTCGAGCGTCGAGCCGTACAGGACGAAAGAGGTGGTGGCGACGGCGGCGAAGGTCCACTTGGAGGGAGCGAAGTTGGCGGCGAGGAAGAAGCCGGAGATGCAGTAGATGATGAAGATGGGGTCGTGGAAGGCGAGCAGCGCGGCGGTGGCCAGGACGCCGGCGAAGTGCACGGTGACGACGACCCGGCGCCCGCGCAGGGCCGCGGGCAGGAGGGTGTGGGCGCCGAGAATCCACGCGAGAGCCAGGGCGGTGAGCGCGAGCGTACGCGGGATCCCGCCTTCGGGCTGGTCCGGTGAGGCCAGGCTGATGGCCAGGGAAGCGGCGAGGGTGATGTAGGGGACGATCTCGACGACACGCTCGAAGCGTTGCTCCCAGGCCGAAGGCGGAAAGGGATCGTTCATCCGGAGCGTGCTCCTCCTCGCGGGTATGGACAGCTTTTACCTGGTGGCGGCCAATGAGGGCGAGTTTAGGCGCATGGGGATCAGGATGGCGTAGCCGTACATGAGCAGCCCTAGGGCAATCATGAAGATGACGGTGGGCCATTGCCAGACCGGCGGGAGATGAAGGGCGAGGAACCAGCCGCGGTCCTCGATGCCGACGATCTTCATGACCATGGGCACGACTCCTTGGGGGAACAGAGGCAGCCAGGCGATGGTGTAGCTGATCGTGACGCCGATGCGGTGCTGGATGGGCAGGTCCGCGGTGGTGGGCTTGTCAGCCTGGGGTGCCGGGCCGTGCTTCATGAGGTTGAGCAGATCGATCCCGTGGTTCTCGAGTCTGCGGTAGGCGATCCTGCCCAGTCCCCAGGCACTGAGGGCGCCGGTCAGCACACCGGTGGCGATGCCGGCCCAGGGGTTGAGGAGGATGGCGCCGGCGGCGGGCAGGGCGGTGGCGGGGACCGCGAGGAGCACGAGCCAGGCGAGGCTGGTCTCTGCGCTTTCGTCGGCGCCGGTGCTGAGCGGGTTGCCGCCGCGCTTGTGGGGGTCGGTGCCGGGGACGAGCGAGGTGACGGCGAGCAGGACGATGACCCCGGCGCCGCCGCCGAGGAGGGCGGGGAGCAGGCCGAGTACCCACGGCCAGGCCCAGGTCTGGCCGCTGACGAGGGTGCCGGCCAGGGAGAGGAGCACTGCGGCTGGGCCGACGACGAGGAACCAGGCCAGTTGGCGTCCGCGTACATCGGCGCGTTCCGCGCCGGGGGTCATGAGGGTGAGCCAGAGGGCGGTCCCGTCAGCGCCGTAGAGGTTGGCCGAGGACGCGGCGGCCATCACGATCACGATGAGTCCCGTGAAGGGAACCATGATCCAAGCGTCGATGGTGAGGAGCAGGAGGGGGGTGACGATGGCGTAGGAGAAGGCGGTGGCGAGCAGCTGGATGCGGACGAGGTCGCGCCACCAGGCGCGCAGTTCCTTGGCGGCGGCGACGCGGACGCCGCTGGTGCTGGGGAAGGGGCGGGGGGTGCCGCGGCGGGGCGGCACGCCGCCGCGTGCGGCCGAGACGACGCGCCGCGCCAGCAGGCCGGACCATGCGGCCAGGAGGAGGGCGATCACGCCGGCGTTGGCGGCGAGGATGGCGAGGGCGAGAGGCCAGGGGGCTTCGATGGCGGCCACGCCCCATCCGGAGGGCAGGACTCGGACGAGAACCTGGGACCAGCCGGCGGTGTCGGTGCCGCCCAGAGCCACGACGGGTGCCCAGCCGTTGCTGCACAGCGCGATGGCGGTGCCGGTCACGATGCCGACGGCGGCCGCGGTGGCGCGGGATCTGACGAACAGCCCGATGAGGGCCACGATGACGCGGGAGATCATCACCATGGTGATGAGCGTGATGACGGCCGCCACCAGGCCGATGAGCACCCCGGCCGGGCCGAAACGCCAGCCGTACACGGGCAGGGACAGCAGGGCGATGAGATTGACCACAGGTGCGGGACCCGCGAAGGCGCCGGCGAGCAGTGCCGCCGCGATCCGGCCTGGCGCGACCGGGAGCATGGAGAAGTATTCGGGGCGCAGGGCCTCGCTGCCGCCCCCGATCAAGATGGGGCCGAAGATCCAGCCGGACAGCCACACGGCCAGGGTGAGGGGCAGGTAGGCGGGCCACAGGACGGCGACGGCGATCGTTCCGAAGGCCAGGATCAGCCCGGCCGAGACGCCGGTGTAGAGATTGGAGGCGTTGTCGCCGCGCAGGGAGTTGCGCGTGAGCGCCAGCCGCATGCGCATCATGGGGTGCGCTAGGCCGTGAGCCATGCCAGCCCCTCCGCTCCTCCGGTGCGGGCGCCGACGAGGTCGACGAAGGCGTCCTCCAGGGTGTCGGCGCCGCGGACGTCGGCCAGCGTCCCGGCGGCCACGACGCGGCCGTCGGAGATGACGCCCACGTGGTCGCAGAGCTGCTCGACGAGGGCCATGACGTGACTGGAGATGATCACGGAGCCGCCGCTGCCCGCGAACCTGCGCAGGATGGTCCTGATCGTGGCCGCGGAGACGGGGTCGACGGCCTCGAAGGGCTCGTCCAGGACGAGCAGGCGGGGCGCGTGCAGGAGAGCGACGGCCAGCCCGATCTTCTTACGCATGCCGGTGGAGTATTCGATGACCAGGGTCCGCTCCGCGGAGTCGAGTTCGAGGATCTGGAGGAGTTCGTCGGTACGCTCCGCGACGACGGCGGGCCGCATGCCGCGCAACAGGCCGAGGTAGGTGAGGACCTCGCGGCCGGTGAGCCGTTCCGGCATGGCGTTGCCGTCGGGCAGCACGCCGATCAGTCCCTTGGCCTGGACGGTGTCCCGCCAGACGTCCACGCCGAAGATCTCGGCGCTGCCGGCGTCAGGGCGGAGCAGGCCGACGGCCATGGCCAGAGTGGTGGTCTTGCCGGCGCCGTTGGGGCCGACCAGGCCGTAGAAGGACCCGGCGGGGACGGTGAGGTGGATGTCGTCGACGGCCAGGTGGTCGCCGAAGGCTTTACGGAGTCCGATGGTGCGGAGGGCGGGCTCCCGGTGTGTTGGCATGCCTTGAGAATCGCGCGAGGGCGGGCAGGGCGGATCGGCCGGCCGGAGAGCGGGATGGTGGATTCCGGCATCAACCGATCGGTTGATGCCGGGAGAGCGACTGGTCCGTGGTGTGGGGGCCTTTCCGAGCGGTGCCCTGCGACGTAACTTCGTGAAGTACGTACTTGATGATCCTTGCGGAGTTGACGCCCGTGAAGTCTTCGGAGAGCGAGTTCGTCGATCGGATGGGCCTGGTCATGGAGCGCCTGGGCGCCACGCGCTCCATGGGCCGCCTCTGGGCGTGGCTGATGATCTGCGACCCTCCCGACCCCTCGCTCACCGACCTGGCGGCGGAGCTCGGCCTGAGCAAGACCGCCGTCAGCACGGTCGCCAGGCAACTGGAGGCGGCCGGAATCATCGAACGTGTCCCCACGGCCACCCGCGAGCACCGCTACCGCGAGGTCGGCGGCGGGTGGGCTCAGATCCTTCAGGTCCAGCTCGGGCTGGTGAAGCAGAGCCTGGATACGCTGGAGTACGGGCTGTCGCTCCTCGGCGAGGACCGCGTCCACCAGCGCGTCCGGCTGGAGGAGACCCGGGACTTCTTCGCCTTCACCGTGCAGGACGGGGACGAGATGCTCCACCGCTGGCAGGAATACCGCGAAAGATCATCCTGACGTACGTCTCCATCAAGGGATCTACGACAAGGAGAGGCGATGGCCGACATCGTCGAAAGGTACGACATCCCCGTACAACACTTCTGGCTGCACGGACCCCGATCGGGCCCTGCGGTGGAGTTCGCGGCCGACGCCGGAATGTGGAACGTCTACGGTTACCCGGAGCTGCACGAGGTGCTCGGTGACCCGGCGACATTCTCCTCCGACACCATGCGGGTGGTTCCCGAGTCCATGATGCCCCCCAAGGACGAGTTCTCCCTGGACGGCTTCATCACCCAGATCGACCCGCCGGAGCACGGCAAGCTACGCAAGCTGGTCAGCGCCGCCTTCACCCGCAAGGTCGTCGCGGATCTCGAGCCCAGAATCGCCGCGCTCACCCACGAACTGCTCGACGCGGCGCGTGACCGCGAGCGGTTCGAACTCGTCAGCGACCTGGCCTATCCTCTGCCCGTCATCGTCATCGCCGAGCTGCTGGGGATCCCCAGCAGCGACCGCGCCCTGTTCAAGCGGTGGGCCGACGCGCTGTTCCAGCGGGACGCCAAGGTCTCGATCAAGCAGTCCGCGGAGGAGCGGGAGGCGGAGAACCAGGCGGTGATGAAGCCGTGGAAGGAGATGTCCGACTACCTCGCAGGCCATGCCGCACAGCGCCGCCGGCAGCCGCGCGCCGACCTGCTCACCCGGCTGGTCGAGGCCGAGGTGGACGGTGACCGCCTGCCCGAGGGCCAGGTGGTCAACTTCGCGATCCTGCTGCTGCTCGCGGGGCACATCACCACGACCATGCTGCTCGGCAACACGGTGTTGTGCCTCGACGCCTTTCCCGAGCAGCAGGACCGGGCGCGTGCCGACCGCGCCTCGATCCCGGCCGTCATCGAGGAGTCGCTGCGGCTGTTCACGCCGTTCGCCGCGCTGGGCCGCGCCACCACGCGCGAGGTCGAGCTGGGCGGTGTGACCATTCCGGCCGATCAGATGGTCATGTGCTGGATGGCGGCGGCCAACCGGGATCCCCGGCAGTTCCCCGACCCCGAGGCCTTCGACCCGCATCGCGACCCCAACCCGCATCTCGCCTTCGGGCGCGGCATCCACTTCTGCCTGGGCGCCCCCTTGGCCCGGCTGGAGGGACGGGTCGCGCTGAACATCCTGCTCGACCGCTTCGATCGCCTCCGTACGGATCCGGAGGACCCGGTGCAGTTCATCCCCACGCCGACCCTGAGCGGCGTACGGCGGCTCTCGCTCATCCAGAGCTGAGGCGGACGGGGGGGGGGGGGGGCCCCCCCCCCCCCCCCCCCCCCCCCCCCGCTCCGCATGCGGCGTGCCGCCGCCCACCGCGGTCATCTCCGCACTGCTCGGCGTCCCGTACGAGGCCCGCGCCCAGTTCCAGGCCTGGACCCAGGCCACCGGCGACATCACCGACCAGGCCCGCCATACCTCGGCACCCGCCGGTCAGGCAGGAAACCTGTCGATCTCCACCGGGGACTGGCCTACCCTGGCCACATGGCTCATGGGAAGACGTCCTTCGTCTGCTTGCCTTGCCGCGCCTCGTACAAGCAGGCTCACCCCGGCCTTGGTCACCACGACCGGATCTGCCCGCGGTGCGCCGAGCCGCTGATCCATGTCGGTTCCGCCTTCGCGGCCCCACCTCGGCGCGACACCGCGGCCTGGCGGGTGCTCTCCCTGTTGCTGCACGCGGGTGTCCGCTTCCACAAGGGTTGTTGTGATGGGCCGGGCTACCGCCCGCGCACCCTCAGTGAGGTACGCGCACGGATGGCGTACGCTCGCACGACCGGAGAGCCGTTCGCCAAGGCCCTGGTCCGCTACGAACTGCCCGCTTAGGCGTTGGCGGGCAGCGTGGCTCGATTGGCCCGCCGACGTGCCCGGATCAGCGAGATGTCGGCACGCGGGCATCTACGCTGTGCGCATGCCGCCGTATCTTGACGTCTACGTCTGGGTTCCGGCGCGCGACTCCCAGATCCTCGGGCGATTCATCGACAGCTACGTCAACACGGCCGCCAGTGATGACCGGCTCCACGTCTTCATGCGGGTGCATGTCCTGGGCAGCGCGAGCGACACGGATCATAGGGCCCTCGATGAGTTACGCCTAGACAGCGGACGCGATGTCATCACCCTTTATCTCGCGGCTCGCAACCATGACGAGGCGATCATCACGTTGACCCGTGACGGAGCGACCGTCCTCGGCCTCAGCGTCGAGGCCCCCGACGACCTGCCGGAAACGCTCAGGCAGGCCGAACAACTCATGCGGCGGCTCCGACAGCAATTCTCCGCTCCGGCCGGATGCGCGGGAGTCGAATTGCCACCGGCGGGTGACCGCTCCGAATGGTACGAGGAAGCATTCGTGCTGCTCCGCACGGGCGAGCTTCCGACATGATCGGACGTGCCACCATCTGAAGAGATGCACAGCTACACCATCGGGCATCCCGGTCCCACCGCTCTGCCCGGCGTCACCTTCCATAGAGGGCGGGCAGGTCGACCAGGAGGAGATCGTCGCGACGGCCGGCAAGCTGCGCCAGGTCCGGGTAGAAGCCGTGCAGGGAGTACAGGGCCAGGGTGGTGGCGGCGGTGTCGTACCCCTGATCAGTGAGCAGGTCACGGATGCGCTCCAGGCGTTCGAGGTCACCGGTCCCCCGGCGGGCGACGGTCGCCTTGGCCTCCCCCAGGAGCGCGATCCTCGCACGGGGGGCCTGCGGGCGCTCGCCCGCGGCCAGGGCGATGACGTCGACCTCGTGCTTCGTCCGAGCGACCGGGTCGGCGACCTCGGTGGTGCCGACCGGGCCGGGCAGTCCACCGGGCAGCAGGGTATGGGCGTAACGGCGGGTGAAGTCGCGGGCCAGGTCCTCGAAGTGCGGCCCGAGGATCTTGGAGTTGAAGGTCGGGGCGGCCTGCTGCCACACCTGCTCGGCGAAGCCCTGCTCCACGGCGGCGGCCTGCGGGAGGGTGATGAGCTGGTTGAAGCGGATGACCGGGTCGGCGAGGGTGATGACCGGCTGCCGGGCGCGCAGGATGTCCTGCTCTCGCCGGATGTAACCGGTCGACTCCAGCACACCCAGCGGATGGGCGACGGCGTTGCGCGGGCGTTCCAGGGCGGCGCCGATCTTGCTGGGAGTGGTGGCGCCCTGCGCGATCGCGGTGAGGATGTCGTAGTAGAGAGTGTGCTGCGTGATCCTCGGGTCCTCGCGCAGCAGATACTCGGTCTCGGTACGCGAGTACACCGCTCTGCCCGGGTCGAGCAGCGTCCGGGTGAGCCAAGTGTCGAACCCGTCGTCCGGATGCGGCCGGCCGGCCACCGGCCGGTAGCCGGGCGCCCCGCCGAGGACCGCGTGCACCTTGAGCGCGGTCAGCGGATCGCTGATCTGCCAGAAGGCCCGGCTGTTCCGGTAGTCGAAGGCCCCGAGCCGTAGATCTACCACCGCACGGCCGCGCAGCGGCTTGGTCCCCGAGAGCAGTTCGTGCATGACACTCATCGCGGAGCCGCACAGGATCAGCCGCGGCCCTGGCCCGGTAGCAGCGCGGGTACCGCGCTGGCGCTCGTCGTAGAGCTGCTGGAGCAGTCCCGGGATCTCGGGCGAGTGCTGGAGCAGATACGGCAGCTCGTCGATCACCAGGAGCGGGTGCGGCGAACGGGCGGCGACCTCAAGGGCGTTGGACAGGACGTCACGCCAGTCCGTCAGGCGCAGGCTCCCCGGCCGCAGACCGGCGTGAGCGGCGACCGCGTCACTGAACCGCCGAATCGCGGGCAGCCGCCCCTCCTCCCGGACCGCGGTCACGTACAGGCCGCCGACCTGCTCGGAGAGCGCCTGGAGGAGGTACGACTTCCCGTGCCGCCGACGACCGGACACGATCCCGAGCCGCATCGCGGGATCCGGGTCGGTGAGGAACTCCGCGAGCAGACCCCACTCCCGGTCGCGGTCGACCACGTCATCCGGCTTGGCCAGCAGACTCGTCTTCATCAGGTCTCCCACACATCCACTACGACGGAATGTGTCTAACTCTACTTCGACGGAATCCGTACAACAGGGCTGACACATCCGCGCCGGCGCGGCACCGTCCGCTCCAGCGATCTACGGCTTCCGGTGGCCCGGCGGCAGCTCGAGTTCTGCCGACCGGCCTCACGACGGACGCACCCCTAACGGCGGCCGAGCTGTTCGCTCGTGCCGTTTCCTCGCTCAGCCGGCTGTGTGGGCGGTGCCCGGCCGCTGTTGCCAGGGCTCTCCGGTGCCATCGGCGGCGAGGTGTCGTTCGTAGGCGGCCACTTTGCCGTTGATGAGATCGAGACAGTCGTGCAGCTGCGCGAGTTGCGCGATGACGTGGCGCTGATGCTCGCGCAGCATCTCGAGCCGTTCCGCTTCGTTGCCGCTGCCCTCGCGGACGAGCCGGGCCAGCCGGCTGATCGTCGCCAGCGGCATGCCGGAGGCCCGGAACTTCACGCAGTTGCCCAGCCACTCGACATCCCAGGGGGTGTACACCCGCCGACCGCTCTCGTCGCGCCGCACCTCGCCGGCGAGCAGCCCCGCACGCTCGTACAACCGCAGCGCGTGCACGCTCAACCCGGTGCGCCTGGCCACCTCGCCGATACGCAGAACTTCAGCCGTCATCGGCGAATCGTAGCCGGTTGACCTAGACCTCGGTCTAGCACCTAGCGTCTGCGGCATGACCAGCGACACGACACATGGCACTGGGCAGAGCGCATTCGGCACGGGCGGTACCGCCGCCGAAGTCCTCACCGGGATCGACCTCACCGGCAGGACCGCGGTTGTCACCGGCGGCTACTCCGGACTGGGTCTCGCGGCCACCCGCGCGCTCGCCGGCGCCCGGGCGCGAGTCGTCATCCCGGCTCGCCGTCCCGATGCGGCGGAACACGTACTCGCCGATACCCCAGGTGTGGAGGTCGACCGGCTCGACCTCGCCGACGTGAATTCCGTACGAGCGTTCGCCGAGCGATTCCGGCGCCGGCACGCCACCCTCGACATCCTGATCGCCAACGCCGGGATCATGGCCTGCCCCGAGACTCGGGTGGGGCCCGGCTGGGAGGCACAGTTCGCCACCAACCACCTCGGCCACTACGCGCTGACGCAGCTGCTGTGGCCCGCCCTCACGGCCGCCGGTGCGGCCCGCGTCGTTTCGGTCGCCTCCGGGTACAGCGCGGACCAGCGCATCCGGTGGGACGACCCGCAGTTCAGCCGCGGCTATGACAAGTGGGCCGCGTACGCCCAGTCGAAGCTCGCCAACATCCTGTTCGCCCGCCACCTGGATCGGCTGGGCGGGCCGTACGGGGTCCGCGCCTTCTCGGTCAACCCCGGCTACATCCTCACTCCGCTGCAGCGGCACCTCACTGTCGACGAGATGGTCGCTGCCGGCTGGATCGACGCTGAGGGCAAGCCGGCGCCCGGTCTGTTCACCACACCCGAGCAAGGGGCGGCGACACTGGTCTGGGCCGCCACATCACGGGAGCTCGACGGGCACGGTGGCGACTACTGCGCTGACTGTCGCATCCTCGACGGCGGTCCGACAGACGATGGCGAGGCATCCCGTCTCTGGACGCTCTCGGCCAACCTGACGGGCCTCGACCTCGTCCACTGATCCCCGGGCAGCGGGTCACGTCCGGTCAGTACCCGACCACCGGTTTCCTCAAGCCGCCGATGGTCCAGGGAGCGGCGGAGCTCGCCCCTGATGCCGCGTAGGACACGCGCCGGGCACGCACCCAGCGTTGCGCGCTGTGAGGGATCTTCGTAGTGTGAGCTCCCTCACCGAGGATCGGAGTCTCGATGTACGAGCCGGAGCGACGCGTACCGACCAGTGGTCCGGGTGGGAAATGAGTCCCGAGATCGGACCTTGGCCGGGGCCTGGTGACACGGCGGGGGCGAACGGATCCGGAAATGATGGGTTCGACATCGACCGCAGGGGCGTGCGGGCCGTTTCCGGCAAGTTCATCGAGCTAGCGCACGACGGACTCGAAAAACCCCTGCACACGTATGCTCAACTCGCCGTGGGCTTCCCCTGGAAGTTTCCTCACGAACTCGCCAGGTGTCTCTACGAAGCCGGCCTGTCGGCGGCCGTGTTCTGGAGGACGCTGAACGAGGAGATCGGTACGGCCGGAGTCCTGATCGAACGAGCCTGTACCAGGTATGATCTTGTAGATAATCCCCGGCTCGGCGACATGCCCTTCATGGAGGCGGGCTCCGGAGGGGTGCGGCCTCCCGACCGGCTCGGAGAGCGGCCTCCCATTCTTTGGGATGGTTATGGTGCGAGCAAGCACTACCCCAACGGTACTTTCCTGCTGCCGCCGGTGGTCAACGACGGCGTCGAATGGGTGAGCGCGGAAGAGGCGGTGACGAGCTTCTATCGGCCCTCTGCCGAGTGGGAAGAAGGTATCCCGACGTTCCTCGATCTGCTGATCGGCTCTCTGGTCGAATTGGCGAACACCCTGCCGCTGCGGGCGCAGGACCTGCACGACGCTCCTTGGCGCGGTGAGGCCGCCGACCTGGCGCAGCGCGCACTGCGGCAGATCTACGAAAATTTCCACTATCTGGCCACCTGGGCTGACACCCTGGATGCCGCGTGCAAGAGGTTTCTGGAAGTCGTCGACTGGTACGCCAAGAACTTCTACGAGATGGTGGACCCGCATCGTCCCTACGGGGATGAGCTCCTTGCTTTGGGCACCACGGCGGACAACTGGACCAAGAGCTTCTACGAGATGGCGGACCCGCATCGTCCCTACGGGGTTGAGCTCCTAACCACGGCGGACAGCCGGGCCAGGGCTTTTCTCAGGACGGCGAACTCCCTGTTCCTCGAGGTTGTTGACATGATTCCCCAGCCCCTCACGGAGAACCTGCCGGGCCTGATGGTGGTCGACGAGGATCTCAAATCGGTCCGCTGGGAGATCAAGTATGACAAGGAGCACGGCCCAGTTCTCTGGCATGAGCGCGGGCGCTTGGAGGAGAACGAAGGGCTCCTCCAAGACCTGGAGGCGGCGGAGCGGACGTACGGCTAGGTCATACACCACCTGGCTCACCCTGCGGGTCGCGCTTCCGTGGACGGATCGGTGCGCGGGGCCCTCAGTACTGATCTCGCAGTCGGCGAGCGGATCATGGCCCGCGATTCACCACCTGAGACTCAGGCAGGACGTGGACTCCGCCGCCCGGCCGGCATCCCTCGTGCTCGACCCCATCGACCTCCTCGCGCTCACGTCGGTCGGCGAGCAGCCGGTCGGCGCGGTGGGTGATCGGTTACGGATGTTCGAAAATTCATATAGCGGTGCTACTTCATTCTCGTCAACGCTGTTGATCACTGGCTACTCTTGATCTCCGATCACCGTACATGAGGATTTTTCGAATTCTTCCGGCTTGCTCAGCCGTCCAGCTCAGGACGGTTCGCTCCCCCGGAGGACCAGTGAGACCGCGGTCTTCATTGGCGGGCACTGTTGTGCTCGTCATCACCGCGACGCCCATGCTCGCCGTCGGATCACCAGCTCAAGCCGCCACCGATGACCCCGCCGTGGCCAAGCGCCAAGCAGTGGGCTGCCGAGATGCACCGCAAGAAGGGGTCGCTCAGCGACAAGACCCTGCTGTGCTACCTGTCGCTCGCCCAGAACGGCAGCAAGGTCTTCCCCGAGCTGACCGACGCCGGTTCGCTCGGCAAGGCGTACAAGGTCCTCGCTCCCAAGAGCAAGACCGCCAAGGCGCTGCTCGACCGTGAGCTGCTGGCCGCCTGGCTCAACTACACCCACGGCGTCTACAACGGCTCCGCCAAGGTCCACGGCAGCACCACGCTGAAGCAGGCCGTCGGCACCGCCGAGAAGCACCGCACCAAGAACGGCACCTCCGCCCAGCTCAAGAAGGTAGCCGTGTACCTGTACAGGCACGTCAACAAGTGATCAGGTACGCGTAGTACCGCGACAGCCGGCCGCGCGCATGCCGGTGAGACAGGAGGACCCCGGGCAGTTGCCCGGGGTCCTTTGTCGGCTGCGCCCGGCACCTGGCGATCTGTGGGGCTCTTCCGCTGGAAGGCGACGCGGGTGAGGAGGTCCGCCAGGGTCTTCTGCTCGTCGGGACTGAGATCGCCGAAGGTCTCGGGTCGCTGGGATTACCTCAGTGATCGCTTAGAACTTCGGCCCCGAGGAAGCGAGCCCCGCCTACGACGACCGTGGCGATCCGCTCGTAGCCGGAGCCGTGCACGAGGGCGGCGATGACGTGCTCAAGACCATCCGGTCGGGGAAGCGCGGGTTGTGGCAGCCCAGCGGGTGGGTGTCCACGTGCTCGGGCAGCAGCGCCGCGAATTGGTCCCACAGGGGTTCGAGCAGGCTCGATGGCACGACAGGCACGAGACCTCCGGTGATCACTGGGCGTAGAGAATTCCATGATCATTCGGGCTCGTGCCTGCTCTTCATCCGGGGCACCTTCCGAGCCACACGGTCGGAGAGCTCGCATGGCGTCTCAGCCCGCTGGGCATAATGCTTGAAGCTGGGAGGTGAACACCATGACCGGAAGGCACAGCTCCAACAGCGACACGCCGATGGGGGTGGGAGGCCAGCGCGGTGGGGCGGCTGACGTTCCGAGCCCCCTCGTGGACGAGTTCGCCTCAAGGTTGCGGGGGCAGCTCATCCGGTCCGGGGACCCGGGCTATGAGTCGGCACGAAGGCTCTGGAACGGTGTGATCGACAGGCGCCCGGCACTGGTGGCGCGGTGCGACGGCGACGAAGACGTGGTCGCCGCAGTGAACTTCGCCCGCGACAACAAGCTGTTGCTCGCGGTGCGCGGGGGCGGGCACGGTGTGGCCGGCCATGCGCTCTGCGACGGCGGACTGGTCATCGATCTGTCGGAGATGACAAGGGTCGATGTCGACCCCGAGGCATGCACGGTGCGTGCACAGGGTGGCTGCACGCTGGGAGACCTCGACCGTGAGACCCAGCGCCATGGGCTCGCCACTCCCATGGGGGTGGTATCGGCGACGGGGATCGCCGGTCTCACCCTCTCAGGGGGGATGGGCTGGCTTCGGCGCAAGTACGGGCTGAGCTGCGACAACCTCGTGTCCGCGAAGGTGGTCACCGCCGACGGGAACCTGCTGGCCGTCAGCGCGAGCGAGAACGAAGACCTGTTCTGGGCGATCCGCGGCGGCGGCGGCAACTTCGGCGTCGTGACATCCTTCGAGTACCGCCTGCATCCCGTAGGCCCGGAAGTTTTCTTCTGCAACGTGTACTACCCGGCGAACCGCGCCAGAGAAGTACTGCAGTCCTGCGAACGGTACGTGTCCGGGGCACCCGATCAGGTGGGTCCGCTCGGAGTGCTCGGCCAGGTTCCAGAAACCGAGGAGTTTCCGCCGGAGTCGCACGGAGAGCCCTACGTGGCACTTCTCGCCCTGTTCCCCGGCAACCCGGCGGAGGGGGAGCGAGCCCTGCAGCCGCTCCGGGAAGTCACCGAGCCGATCTGCGACCTCAGCGGCGCCACCACCTACACAGAGGCGCAGAAAGTCCTGGACGACGACTACCCGGACGGCGGGCGCTACTACTGGACGTCCGTGAACGCGCCCGGGCTCAGCGACGAGCTGATCGAGCGTCTGGCCGAACACGCCGCTGCGGCGCCGTCACCGGACTCGACCATCGACGTCTGGTATCAGGGCGGCGCGATGGCACAGGTGGGCGAGGAGGAGACCGCCTTCGCCAACCGCAGCGCCTCCTACCTGCTCGGAATCGAGGGGAACTGGGAGGAGGAGACCGACTCGGCCGAGAACGTGACCTGGGTACGCGACACCTTCGCCGACCTGCGCTCCTTCTCCGCCGGGGGCATCTACCTCAACTTCCCCGGCTTCCTCGAGGAGGGCGAGCAGCTCCTGCGTGAGGGCTACGGCGGGAATTACGAACGGCTCTCGGCAGTCAAGGTGAAATACGACCCCGCAAACCTCTTCCACCTCAATGCGAACATCAAGCCGAAGAGCTGACGGGCACAGCTGTCGTGCACAGCCACCGAGTGTAGAGAACTCCATGGTCGCGTAGGCCTATGCCCGTTCTGCCGCCACTCCCGAGCGCGCCCGCACGCACGCCCTACTGCCGGTCACTCTTAGCCAGCTGCCTGCTGATGACAGGCGCTGGATCTGGTTCGTGCCCTCGAAGATCTGCAGGATCTCCGACGCCCCGCCCGTCTACCTGAGGAAACCTGTCGATCACGACGCTGAGCGGCGGCTACGGTTGCGACTGGCTTTCATCGTTTCTCCTCGGCAAGCTGAGCCTGCCCTCACGCAGTAACGTCCCGCCGGCATCCCGTGGGCTGTGATGGCCACTTCCGACGCGGTCCCCGGCGTCTTTTGCATGAGCTTCGACATAAGCCCTGAATCGCTGCACAACGGGATCGGAGCGGCTGGGCACTGTGTTCGGCCCCTGCGAGCCCTCGGCATCCCCACGCTAACCGCCCGAAGGCCAGGACGCATGGGTCACCGTCGGTGAGCACACCAGGGGGCGGAGTGCAGCGTGATGACGGGAGACGAGCCGATGGCCGGCGCAGGCGGTGACGGACCGTCAGCAGGAGGGTCGGCGAGAGGCGGCGGCAGGGGTCATGGGGCGGGGGCACGGAGGTGGGGGATGCGGGGAAGTTCGATCTTGGGTCACCGTAACAGCCACATCCACCTTTGACCAGATATAAGCGGAAGCTCTGACTCTTTCGACGATACTCCTTGACATTTTACCGAAAATGGCGCGTACTTCGATCGAATGTCGATCTCACTACCCCCACCGCATCACCGATCATGACGCGACCGGTCCGGGTCTAGACCCACGGTCGCGCGCGCAAGCAGTGTTCCGAGCACCCGCAAGTCGCCCTCACGCAAGCGTCACCGATTGGGGAACCATGACCGAGGTAGGCAGAGGCATGGCGAAAAGCCTGCTCTCCCGGCGTGTCTTCACCACGTCCGCGACGGCTGCCGCGCTGGCAGCATTGGTCACAGCGAATCAGACCGCGGCGTCGACCCATGCCGGTACGGCCGGCACGACCATGGGCGCGGTCCGCCGCATCACCCTGTACGCCGAGCGGCTGGAGAACGGCCAGCTGGGCTACGGCCTGGAGCCCGGCGAGGCCACGATTCCCGGGCCGCTCATCGAGATGGTCGAGGGCGACACGCTTGAGATCGAGTTGGTCAACAACCTGGACGTGACGGCGAGCTTGCACGCCCACGGGGTGAACTACGACGTGGCCAGCGACGGTACGAGACTGAACGACAGCGTGGTCGAGCCCGGGGGCCAGCGCACCTACATCTGGCGCACCCACGCCCAGGGCAGGCGCGGGGGCGGCGCCGGCATCGAGCCCGGCAGCGCGGGCTACTGGCACTACCACGATCACGTGGTGGGGACCGCTCACGGCACGATCGGCATCCGGCAGGGGCTGTACGGCCCGCTGGTGGTCCGGCGGAAGAAGGACGTCAGGCCGGACAAGACGTTCACCGTCGTCTTCAACGACATGATGATCAACAATCGCCCCGCGCACGACGCGCCGGAGTTCGTCGCCAAGGTCGGCGAGCGGGTGGAGTGGATCGTGATCACCCACGGCGATTTCTACCACACGTTCCACATCCACGGGCACCGCTGGGCCGACAACCGCACCGGCATGCTGGAGAGCCTCGAGGACCCGAGCCGGATCATCGACACCAAGATCACCGGGCCCGCCGAGTCGTTCGGCTTCCAGCTGATCGCGGGCGAGCGTGTCGGCCCGGGGGCGTGGATGTACCACTGCCACGTCCAGAGCCACTCCGACATGGGGATGGCCGGCATCTTCACGGTGACGGACGCGGACGGGAACGTGCCGGGTCAACCGGGCGGCGGTCACTCGGGCGGTGCCCACTCGGGCCACTGACGGCCCGGCCCCGCCCTCCGAGACCGGATCCGGTCGCCCCATGCCGTACGAGCACGGCCTCACACAGACGTCGACACCCCCGGCTGCAGCCGATCTCCGAACTCATCCGCATATGGTCCGCACCCCCCTCGATCCCAAGGAGCAATGATGGGTCGAACAGGCTCTTTACCGCCCCGACCACCCGCCTGGCGACGCGTACTGATCATGATGTCGAGTGCCGTCCTGATGCTCGGACTGGCGACCCCGACCGCCGTGTCGGCCCAGGCACAGGCCCCCGCCCCGGCCGCCAAGAAGCCGGCCGTCAACGTGCTGGTCTTCAGCGGTCAGGCCGCGCAGCAGGACGACCCGGTGCGGGCGGCCGCGACGGCGATCAGGGAACTGAGCAAGAAGAACGGGTTCTCCGTCGAGGAGGCCCAGGATCCGGCGGTCTTCACCGCCGACAACCTGGCTCGGTTCCGCGGCGTGGTGTTCCTGTCCGCCAAGGGCGTGAGTCTGGACGAATCGCAGCTCGCCGCCTTCCAGGCGTACATCAGGAGCGGCGGCGGGTTCGTCGGCATCCGCGATGCCGCCCGCGCGCAGGTGGACTCGGCCTGGTTCACCGAACTGATCGGCACCCGTCCCGTCGGCGCCCTCCCCATCGCGGAGAAGGTGACAGAGAGCGCGGCGAGCGCGGAGAACCCGCCGAACGAGACCAAGGACAAGGTTTTCGACGGGGACAACGACACCAAGTGGCTGGCCCGGACACCGACCGCGTGGGTGCAGGGCAAACTGGACAAGCCCGTCGCGGTGGCGCACTACGCGCTGACGTCGGCCAACGACTTCGCCGGTCGGGACCCGAAGGACTGGACCCTCCAGGGCTCGCAGAACGGGACGACCTGGACGGATGTCGACAAGCGCAGCGGGGAGACCTTCCCCCAGCGATTCCAGAGCAAGGAATACAAGTTCGAGAACACCACGGCGTACCAGTACTACCGGCTCAACGTCACCGCGAACAGCGGTGAGCCCCTGACCCAGCTCGCCGAGCTGCGGCTGTTCGGGCCCGACTCCGCGCCGCCCCCCGCGGCGAAGGAGCAGAAGGCCGTCGTGGACATCGTCGACCGCCGGCATCCGGCGAACGAGGGACTTCCGCTCACCCTGTCGCGGACCGACAAGTGGCTGAGCTGGAACCCCAATCCGGTGGGCAAGGTCCACACGATCGCGCAGGTCGAGGAGTGGACCTACAACCCGAGCATGAACGGCAACGGCCCGTTCCATCCCATCTCCTGGTGCCGTGACTACGACGGCGGCCGGTCCTTCTACACCGGCATGGGCGGCACCGCGGCGAGCTACAGCGACAAGCAGTTCCGCACGCACCTCGCCGGCGCCATCCGGTGGGCGACCGGCATCGTCCAGGGCGACTGCCAGGCGACCATCGCGGCCAACTACACCACGGAACGGCTGACCGCGCCGAACACGCAGGGCCAGCTCGACCAGATCGGCGAGCCGCACGGCCTGACCATCGCGCCGAACGGCAAGGTGTTCTACATCGGCAAGGCGGCCTGCGCCACCGGCCCGATCCCCGACTGGAACGACCCGAAGGTGGGCCTCGGCTGCGGCACCATCCACCAGTGGGACCCGAGGACCAAGCAGGTCAAGCTGCTGACCACGCTGCCCGTCATGGGCAACCGCGGCAGCAGCAGCGACGAGCTGGTCAAGAACGAGGAGGGCCTGGTCGGCATCACCCTCGACCCGGACTTCGCGGAGAACGGCTGGATCTATGCGTACTGGATGCCGCACGCGTCGATCGACCGGAACAGGCGCATCGGCAAGCGGACGGTCTCCCGGTTCGACTACGACTCGCGGACCCAGACGATCGACCAGAGCAGCCGCAAGGACCTCCTGCAGTGGGACACCCAGATCCACAGCTGCTGCCACGCTGGCGGCGGCATGACCTTCGACGAGGACGGCAACCTCTACATCGGCACCGGTGACAGCAACTCCTCCGGCGGTTCCGGCGGTTACTCAGGGAACAACTGGACCCAGGACTACAAGGGCACCTCGTTCCAGGACGCCCGCCGCACCTCCGGCAACACCAACGACCTCAACGGCAAGATCCTCCGCATCCACCCGGAGCCCGACGGCACCTACACGATCCCCAAGGGCAACCTGTTCACCGGCGAGGAAGAGGGCGGCGGCAAGACCCGCGCGGAGATCTGGGTGATGGGCGTCCGCAACATCGCGCGGCTGGAGTGGGACAAGAAGAACGACTGGATCACGGCCGGCTGGGTCGGTCCGGACGCCGGCGGCCCCAGCGAGACGTGGGGACCGGCGAAGTACGAGACCGTGACGGTTCTCACCTCCGCCGGCAACCAGGGCTGGCCGTACTGCATGGGCGACAAGCAGCCCTACCGCGACCGCAGCAACGGCGACGCCACCCAGCCCGCCGAGTGGTACGACTGCGACAACCTGAAGAACACCTCGCCGCGCAACACCGGCCTCGTCGACATCCCGCCGGCGCGCGACAACATGATCTGGTACTCGCCGCAGGGCGGCGGCCCGGTCTACCCGAAGCGGCAGGACGGCAGCGGTCTCCCGACGTACAAGCAGGGCGAGGAGACCTTCACCATGCCCTACCTCAAGGGCGGCGGCCAGGCGGTCATGTCGGGCCCGACCTACCACCGCTCCCAGACCGACACCGCCAGCGGGGTCGCGTGGCCGGAGTACTGGGACAACAAGTGGTTCATCGGTGACGAGTCCAACGGCAACAACCGCATCGCCGTGACCGTGAACCCGGAGACCGCCCGGGACGCGGGCCGGCCGGCGTTCGCCGAGGACCTGCGGAGCATCATCCCGGGCGGCGGCGGCGCCAACCAGCTCCAGTCGTGGATGGACGCGAAGTTCGGTCCCGACGGCGCGCTCTACATGCTCGACTACGGCAGCGGCTTCTTCAGCCTGCACGCGAACCAGAAGCTGGTCCGCGTCACCTACAAGGGCGGCCCGGCGACGCCGAACCCGGAGGCCGCCGTGGCGCGTCCCGCCCGGCAGAACGCCGAGCCCAGGACGATGACGTTCTCCAGCGCCAAGGCCGGCGGCGTGGCGTGGGAGTGGGACTTCGGCGACGGCAGCGAGCCGTCGAAGGAGGCCGCCCCGACGCACACCTACGCCGCCTTCGGCACCTACCAGGCGACGCTGAAGGTCACCTACGCCGACGGCGAGCAGGTCACCGGGAAGATCCCGGTCACGGTCGGCTGCGCCGCGCCCGACGCCCGGCCGACGGTGCAGCTGCTCGACGCCTTCACCGGCGTGCGTAACAAGGCGGCCGGCGGCGGCTGCACGATCAACGACCTGATCGACGACGAGCGCGGCTGGAAGAACCGCAACCAGTTCGTCAAGCACCTCAACACCGTCGTGCAGCAGCTCCTCGATGACGGCGTCATCACCGCCCAGGAGGCGGAGGCGCTGCGCACCGCCGGCGCCACGTCGGAGGTCGGGAGGGTGAACGGGTACCAGCCCATCTTCGACGGCACGGCGTCGTCGCTGCTGGGCTGGAGCCAGGCCCCGTCCGGGCAGTTCGCCCTCCAGCCGGACGGCACGATCCGCAGCTCCGGCGGTCTGGGCATGCTGTGGTACTCCGACAAGGCGTACGCGGACTTCTCGGTCCGGCTGCAGTTCCGTGACAGCTCGCCCGACCCGCATCGCGCCAACAGCGGCGTCTTCGTCCGGTTCCCCGACCCGAGGACCCCGCTGGAGCAGCGCCCCGCCGGAAGCTGCGGCACGGTCGGCGCAGCGCGCACGTCACCCGCGTGGGTCGCGATCTTCTGTGGCCACGAGATCCAGATCTACGACGGCGACACGGGCGAGCCGCAGAAGACGGGCTCCGTCTACAACTTCTCGCCCAACGGCCTGAACCGGGCCGGGGTGACCCCGAAGGGCCGGTGGAACGACTACGAGGTCCGGGTGGTCGGCCAGCACTACACGATCATCCGCAACGGCACGGTGATCCACGAGTTCGACAACACGCCGGGCAAGGCGTCGTCGCGCGCCGGTGACCCGCCCACGGACCTGCGCCAGTTCATCAGCGGGTTCGTCGGGTTGCAGAACCACGGCGGCAACGACGTGATCGACTTTCGCAACATCCGCGTGCGCGAACTCTAGGACGGTACGCCGGCCGGGTGCCGGGCCGGGGAGCGTTCCCCGTGCCCGGCACTCCACCCCAGCTCGGAAAGGTGCAGACACATGCATGTCGGATCTCTCCCCTCCCTCGTGATCAGAGCCTTACGGCGGGCGTCCGGAGCGGTGACGGCGCCGCGCCTCGCCATGGCGCTGCTCGCCGTGGCGCTTCCCGCGCTCTTCCTGTCGTCGGTCCAGGCCACCGCGCAGCCCCGTACGCAGCTCACCGCCACGCAGGCGGCGGACCAGGTGCTCACCTGGACCGCCGACAACAGCATGACCGCGTACAAGTCGGCGCCGGAATCGGCGACGGCGGGTCCCGCCACCATCGTCTTCGAGAACAGCGCGGCCACCGGCAACACCAGCGGCATGACGCACACGCTGACGTTCGACACCTCCACCCCCGGCTACAACCACGACGTCAGCCTCAACATCATCGCCAGCCCCTTCGACGCCGACGGCGGCCGGCACATCGCCCAGGTGAACCTCACCCCCGGCAAATACCGCTATTCCTGCGCGATCCCCGGGCACCCCGAGATGACCGGCGAACTCGTCGTCACCGAAGGCGAGGGCGAGGACACGACCGCACCGCAGGTCTCCGCGCAGGTGGCGGGCGACCAGGACGCGAACGGCAACTACGTGGGCGCGGCGACGGTCACGATCACGGCGAGCGACACCGAGTCCGGGGTGGACACCGTCGAGTACTCGCTCGACGGCGGGGAGTTCGCGGCCTACTCGGCCCCGGTGTCGGTCAACCGGCCCGGCGCGCACACGGTGACCTTCCGGGCCACCGACAAGGCAGGCAACACCTCGCCCGTGGACTCGGTGGAGTTCACGGTGGCGGCTCCGCAGGAGGAGGACACCACCCCGCCCGAGGTCACCGGGACGGTGACCGGTGACCAGGACGAGGACGGCAACTACGTGGGCGCGGCGACGGTCACGGTCACCGCGAGCGACGCCGGCTCCGGGGTGGACACCGTGGAGTACTCGCTCGACGGCCAGCCGTTCGCGGCATACACGCAGCCGCTGTCGGTCGACCAGCCCGGCGCGCACACGGTGACCTTCCGGGCCACCGACAAGGCAGGCAACACCTCGCCCGTGGACTCGGTGGAGTTCACGGTGGCGGACTCGCAGGGGAAGGACAAGACCCCTCCGCAGGTCTCGGCGCAGCTGTCGGGCCAGCAGGACTCGGCGGGCAACTACGTCGGCTCGGCGACCGTCATGATCTCGGTGAGCGACACCGAGTCGGGGGTCGACACGGTGGAGTACTCACTCGACGGCGGGCCCTACACCGAGTACCCGTCCCCCGTGTCGGTCAACCAGGCGGGCGCGCACACCCTGTCGTACCGGGCCACCGACAAGGCCGGGAACACCTCGCCGGTGGCGACGCTGAGGTTCACCGTGGTGGCTCCGGAGGACGACACCACGCTGCCGCAGGTGTCGGCCGCGGTCACCGGCACCCAGGACTGGGCCTGGAACTACGTCGGCTCGGCGACGGTGAAGCTGACGGCGAGCGACGTCGGCTCCGGTCTGGACACCGTGGAGTACTCGCTCGACGGCCAGCCGTTCGCGGCGTACACGCAGCCGCTGTCGGTCAACCAGCCCGGCGCGCACGCCCTGTCGTACCGGGCCACCGACAAGGCCGGCAACATGTCGGTGGGCACGGCCAAGTTCATGATCGTGGAAGCCGGCGGCGAGTAGCACCCGCCGCCGGCAGGGGTGACGGCCACCCCGAGAGCAGAGTTCGTCAGCCGGTGAGCGGCCTCCGTTCCAGGACGGGGGCCGCTCACCCGTCAGGCCGCCCGGGTTCTCGCATGTCAGAGGTCACTTGGCCAGATGCCGACTGATCACCAGGCGCTGGATCTGGTTCGTGCCTTCGAAGATCTGCATGATCTCCGATGCGCGATCCAGCCACCTGTGAAAATAGCTCGATCATGGGGATGAACAGCGGTTACGCTTACGGGCGTCTCGCGTCACTTCTCACTGCCTTCGGTACTCCGACGGAACAGCGACGGAACAGAGCAGCAGCTTGGAAGCGCCCGTGGCGATGCCCAGGAAGGGCTCACGGCTCATCAGCGTCGACGGCACCGCCTTCCGCCGGCGCACCGGCGCAAGCCCACCTACTGCGAGGGCAACGGCTGGAGTCCCCTCGCCGTCACCTAGGACGAACAAGTCGTCCTGCTGGACGAACCGCCCCCGTACCAGACCCCCTCGCATGTTCGGATGCGTTCCATCAGGAGCCTTATGATTCCCGAATGCCCCTAAGATCAGCTTGGCCCCTCCTGCTGCTCCTCGGCCTTCTTGCTGGCTGTGGATCGGCCGAGATCGCCCTGGATGAAAGCGCGGAACTGAAGCCGGTATCTCCGTCGGCAGAGTCGATCCAGGGACGCTGGTGGACCTGGGCAGCCTCGGAAAGCGCGGACACGAACCCTGTAATGGACACGACCGGGGAGTTCTGCCATCGAAGCCAACCGGAGGATGTGTGGTTCCTCGCCGGAACTTTCGACGGCATCGTGCAGCGGACATGCAAGCTTCCCGCAAAGCGATCAGTGGTTTTTCCCTTGGTGAACCAAGTCGACTCCGAAGCCTCATGCAAAGAGTTCATGGCCACAGCGAAAGGCAAGGCCACACTCGATGGAAAGCCGGTTACCTCTGAACGCATGGAAGAGGAAGACGTTGCAGTAACCGGTGTAGCCGGTAACCCCCTGACCTACGAGGAAGGAACCGCCGCGTACTACGCTTGCGGCATCTGGGTACGCCTCCAATCGCTACAGCCAGGCCGCCATAAGCTCACGATTCGCGGATCTTCAGACGGCTTCCGCATAGGCGTTGACTACACGCTGATCGTCGGGGCCGAGCAGCAAGAATAAGTGCAGTCCCAGGCAAACGGCAGCGAATCCCTGGCTGCCTGCCGACAGTCAGGACCGGTCCCATGCCCTTGATGCTGCTGCGGGGCGACCGTCCGCTTTTCAGGCGGAGCAATCACCCTGCTCGGCTGAGCAAAACCATGGTCAGGAACGAGTGGATGGCAGCGGAGGTACGTCCCCGTGCGGGGACGTTGCTGTCAGCGCTGCTGTCACTCCGTCGTTCCATGAGCCACGCATGAAGCCAAGGACCTTCCTGGGCTCGTTAGTCCGGATCGATAACCCACACATCGATCGTTGCCCCTGGAACCTCGCCCGCCCCTGGAAGACGCTTGACAGCCTCGATGCGATCGACTCTGTCATCGGCGGGTTGAGGGGTCCCCCGCCATGCCCGTGTGCCGAAGATGCCCTCCATTGCATCGAGCGTGGGCTTGATGAGGTTATCCAGATCCCAGACCTCGTTCGCGTTGCGGGCTGTGGCAAGCCGGAACTCCAAAAGAACGGCGAAACGCGCGGCCTGAGGCTCCACTCGCTCGCAACGACGGCCAACCGAACAGCATCTTTCCAAGGCTTCTCATGCGCTGTGGCGAAGGTAGCGGGCCGACCGGTCACCTGAATCGTCACAACATGGCGGTCCGTCATGCGCTCCAGGATCGCACGCCGCCTGCGCGCGGCCGAGATGACTCGAACCACCTTCTTATCCGTAGGGAAGGCAGACACCCTGTCGGCGGCGTCCCGCCCTGGTCAAGCAGTGGATGCTGATCGATAGCACGCGGTCGCGTATGGCGGTGTCGCTGTATGGCGCTGCTGTACAGCAGCCACGCCAACCTGTACTAGAGCCGCACCCTCTGCCCTCGTGTGAGTGGGGGCCGAGCCAGATCAAGACGAGCGGACGCAGCTCTACGAAGACGCGACCCACCGTCCTCGGAGGACTATAGCCATGCTAGTAACTCGCCATGCGTAGCCCATCCACTACCGCGGGATCTCCCGGCCACGAACGTCACCGCGGGATCGAAGCGCGACGACAGCAGCGCTGTCAAGACAGAAAACGCTCACCCTTGCAAATCCAACTTCGGTGCCAAGAAATGCTCTCGGCGGAATGACGAGGCGGCCGCCATAGGTGACCGTTCCAGGACAGAAATCCTCGAGCCTTCCGGGGGCGGCCACAATCACGCTGATCGGACTGATCAAGCCCATGGCCAGGGTGTGTGAACGGTCGTGTTTGTGTTTAGCGTGCCGAGATGCTGATGTTTCCGCGCCTGCGTTCTGGCACAGCGAAAAACACGATTTTAGTCCGGTGAATAAGAATCATCACTTAGCGCCAGATTATGGCGAAGCACTATCTGTCCAGCCTTTTCATGATCCAAAGACCGCAACTTGATCCAGCTTCTATCTTTCGAGACTACCTTGAGCTGCATGCCGCACTCAATATCCAACAAAAGAGATTGAATTCGCGATTCAGACGGACCATTGGGCCATTCGACCTGCAGATTGATACCCTCCTCAAGATGGCCGTTCCAAACATCAACCCAGCGCGGAATCGGGTTGCCAGAAGTCCGGAAGATGTTCAAACGTCTCAGAATTCCACTGCACAACCATGAACTTTTTGATCGATCTTCCGAAAAAAGCTCATGCGCCGGCCGCTCGATATCTGCCCATGCCTTTGGAGATGAGTGCCATATGTGATAAGCAGTATCTAGAGTCCGCCGCAGATTCTTCAACAGCTCCCTCCAGTCATGCCGCTGCATTGAATCATCAATGACCCTAATCTGCGCTACCCCTTGTTCGCCGGGGCGATACAACAGAAGCCGGTTCCCTCTGTCGCTGATGATCGCTCGGAGGCCTGGCACACCCATCACATTGTCATCATCAGGCCCTTCGGAATACGGTAGGAGAGATGGAATCAATGCTGCAAGTTGTGGGCGTTGCACGTCAAGTGTGATCGACTCCGACCTGGGATGGACTCGGGAAATGAGCATAAGGTTTCCCAGCTTTTCTGCCTCGTCCGCAGAGTTATCGTCGTCCTCCAAGATATAAGCAGCCGTATTCAATGCGAGGAGAATATCTGTCTCCAGCAATGCTTGCTGACTTAACGCATGCGGAATTAAGGAGGGCTGCGCGCCTATAACGCGGAGGGCTTGTAACGCTGCACTATATTGCTCTCCAGTGTACTCTGCCCGCTTGGTAGCAGCACGAGTTAAATCTCTATTCATTCCCAACCCTGATGCCAGCGCAGCGGTTGAGAATGTCGTCGCTCCATCTATGGAGGAGTTCGATTAGCGCTCTACCATCGTCGATCCTGCTCTTAAAAAGCGGCAGTGCTACTAACGCGGGAGCAACCAAAATCACGACCAACACGAGTGGCACATGCGCTGCCACTACAAAGAGAACTCGGCCCCACGCTGAATTAAGGATGGCCGGAATGGTGACTTGTTGTGGCGACAGGGGCTGAGAAGCCATGACACTCCGATCAAGACTACCCGGCCTTAGTCGTAATCGATGAGCGAACACGAGCTTCCCGCAGAACTGAAATCGGTATTTGCCCGCCCGCCAGAAGATTGACCGGGTTATCTGGCGCAGACTGCCGACCGATGACGCCACTTAGACACTACCACATCGCCGCCGCCAGGATAGCTCTATTGCCCTTATTCCCCCTACGCCATCAACTCAGCACATAGCGGCGGCGCAGCCGGCTCCAACTGGTGGATATGGGTCGGCGTGGAGCGCCTGACCGCCCCGGTCATCACCCAAGGTGGTTAACTCCGAAGCCGATTGACGGCGCCGGTGGGGAGGTCGTGCTGAAGGTTTGCGGCGTAGGCGTGGCGATGCTGTCGGGCATGAGCTGGGCCCGCCTGCGCACAACACCCCCACGCATCTGCTGATCTATTGGACGGGGTGAGCGAACGACTCCTCACCCGGATGGAAGGCTGACGCCTTTACACTTCTCCAATGAGAAGCCTCCGCACCGGTATCCGGTCTTCATGAAAAGGCGGAAAAAGGGCGGGCAAAAACCAATACAACTCATCGCCCTTGGCAGCGCCGTGGCGACCGTGGCGGGTGGCGTCGCGACCAACCGCGTGGAGGGACCCTGGTGGGCCCAGGCACTGTGGTTCGCCGGCGCCGCGGTGGCGCTGGGGCTGGCGGGGTGGCTCGCCCGGTTGGCGGCTCAGCCGAGCACGGAGGAAAGTCGACAGGAGCCAGGCATGCACGAAACTCCCGGGACACCGGATACCAACCACGAGAGGCTGCGGAATCTCCTGAGCATTCACGAACGGAATGTGCGCATTCTGGAAGCACAGGTCGCCAAGTACGCCGGAGACGCTCCTGTCCACCTGCAAACCCAACTCGAGGACGAGCTCAAGCGCCTGGAGGCGGTGCGCGAGCGCCTCCGTAGCCAGCCGCAATGACGACCGCCTACCGAATCGGCTCGTCCTTGTTCCACGTCGGCTACGGCGACCTTGCCGAGTCGGTCGCCGAGGTACTGGTGAGTTCCGACGACAACTACCTGACCATGGGCGGCGGTGTCTCCCTGGCCCTCTTCGTCAAGGCCGGTGAGGAATTGCGTCTGCATGCCAGAAAGCTGCTGCCGCTATCGCTGGGCGACGTCGGCGTGACGACGGCGGGGAAGCTACCCGCCAAGTACGTCTTTCATGCCGTCACCATCGACCTGGATCGAAATCTCATGCCCGACACGACGTGCATCAGGCAGCTCGTAAACCGGTCGCTGGACCTGGCGGAGAACCTTCGAGTGCGCAGCATCGCGCTCCCGGCGCTCGGCACCGGCACCGGTCTGTTTCCGTTGTATCAGGGAGCCCAGATCCTCGTCCAGACGATCTGCGACCGGTTGGCGCGCGGGTCGTCGCTGGAGGAGGTGCGGCTGAGTCTGCTACCGGGACGCGAGCTGCGGGAAAGCGACCTGGCCATCTTCTACCAGCGGGCGGCTGCGTTAGCGGCCGTGGACGGACAGACCCGCAGGCTCTCGGGAGCCGTACAGACGCTAGAGCGGTTTTCACAGGACGAGGCGCTGGAACGACTACGACCCGCCCTCCAGGACTTGCTCCAGGAGATCAGGGAGGTCGCCGCAGCGCTGCGGCAGCGGCCACGGACCGTGGAGGACGTCGACCGATTGCAGAAGGGCACCTTGGCAGGGGATGTGGGTCGGCGGGCTGTCGAGCTGGCAGAGGACGTGCTGGTAGAGCCTCGCTGGCGTGACAGCCAGGTGGGGCGTAACGCGCTGCAGACTCGGCTGGAGGGGCTCAACACGTTGCTGAACGTCCATTACGGCTCGCTTAACAAGCTAGAAATCGAGAAGGCCCGCTATGGGGGTTTGGGAGTACCGGTCATCCTGGATAACCAAATCGCGGACGTAACGGCGGAAATCGCTCGGGTGGAGGATCTCATGCGGGCGACGCGCCGAAAGATCAATCAGCTCGGCTCCTGACGCCGTGGACAAGACGACGCAGCCAGGTCAAAAGACCGTCCGCTTTTCAGGCGGAGCAATCACCCTGCTCGGATGAGCGAGACTGTGGTCAGGAGCATGTGGACGTGGGCGCGGGTGCGTTGGCGTACGAGGACGTTGCTGTCAGTGTTGCTGTCACCTCAGCCATGGTCACCCAGTGGCAAGGCCCGACGCAGGAGGGCCTTGCCGGCGATCGCCCCAGCCGTGAGACGGGCACCGAAGTCCGCGATCGTCCCGGCCTCAGCCAACCGACACCTGGTTAGGAGAGCGGTGATCGTATGAATGGCCTACGTGGTGTGACCTGCGCGAACCGCTTTGCACAGGCCGCACCATCCGCGAAACCATAATCAAGGTCCACACGAAGCATCCAGTAGAACTTTTCACCACCTGCCCGAGCATTCCTGAATCTTCAGACCAGTCTCTGGCTACCATTCGGTTAAGACGTCGATCTAACTACAGCTGCAGCTTTTGCAGAAGCATCTCCTGGCTGCGCCTGCTTCGCACGTCGTCCTTGCGTAGGCTTCGCCCTTCGGCAAGGGGAGATTTGAACGCGTCGACGGCGAGTTCGGCGGCGGTAACGATGGCTGATTCGATCCGCTCCGACAAGGGCTTCTCTGTAACGCGAAAATTTAGCTTCTTAGACTTTTTGAGTTTTTTGCCTTTAGTCTCAACATCGGCTTCCTCAAACATTGCAGAAAATTCAGGGTTTATCAATACTGAAACGGCCATCGCAATGTGGTACTTCGCGGCCTTCAGCGTAGCGAACTCAGCCGTTCGCGCGAAATACCTGTCGATTCGGTAGATGATCCACGCGGCGTAGTAGTAGGCCTCGACAGGATAGTCGCCCCAGACGAAAGAGTCCTCGGCTTCGAGATCCTTCGGCGACCCGATCGCGCGCGATGACTCCCCAAATAGGGTCGCAGCAACAGCACGGTTGAGTTCTGGTGTGGTGACGACGCGCGTGCGTGCGAATTCAATTGTCGCACCCCGGCTCTGTCGTTCATAGCGAAGGCCATCCTTTCCTGACTGCGCAAAGTACTCTTCGACATCCTTTGCGATTTGCGTATTACCTTGGATGTCGGTCGAGCTGATGGGAGTCTGGAGGTTAGTCGCGATCGCGACGCTCCTTCGGACGTCAGGATCATGGGAACTGACAATCTTCACCGGAATCCACAAGTCAGCCATGAGGTGCGGCGCGTTTCGGGCCTCGTCGGATTCAGACCATCGGATCAACTGATGGCTGGTCTGGCCACCATTCACGATCTGGTAGCCGGAGATGAAGAATCGGTCTCCGAGGCCACGCAGATTTGTTGCGATTACTGTGAGGCCATTGTTTAGGAACGGAAAATGCTCGCGCTCGCTCGACTGGAGGGTTTTCAGAATCCGACGATTCACCTTATTTTGAGGACCGAGATCTAGGCGCACATTGTCATCAAAGATACCGGGCCGAATCTCGCCGGACTCGTCCTTGAGGAGCTTCATCAGCTCGGTCCCTGAGATCAGCCCGATGTACGCCTCGCTTACTCGCTCCGTAGCAGGGATCGTCTGACGCTTCTCGAAGTTGAACGGAACTTTTTGTGGGCCGTAGCGCTCTTTCTGCTTGGCCGCAAGCTTTTCGCGGCCGTGGGTTCGGAGCTTGAGGTCTTCAGCATAAACTCCGATACTACGGATGCGATCAAGAGCCTCGGTGATCTGAAGCTCTCCTTGCACGCCCTTGCCGTCGTTCGAGCTGGTTGTTACGTAGTAAAGCTCGCAAGGAATGCGGCTGTCCTGAAACTTGTCGCCATTTTCGGCGATCCTGTCGATCAGGTTCGCCATATCGACCAGCCGCGGAGGTAGTGCGATACACTGCGGATTCATCGCATATTTAGTGACAGCCTCGACGCCGTGAAGGAATTTCGCAACGAGCTTCGAGTCGTACGATTCACTCGTTTTAACCTGAATGAATATTACTTTGGCAGAGTTTGCACTTTGATCCGAAATCAGCTCATCGACATCCTCGGGCTCGAACACAATTTGCCCGTTCACAATTACTGCACCGATATCGACGCCTTCGTCTTGGCCGCCACCGAGATGGAACGCTCGATCGATTCCACATCGTCTCGGAGGTACTGGAAGAGATAGTTCGCCGCGACATAGCGTTCGAACAAATCAGAATCAGAGCCTTCAAAGCCAAAATCACGAGCGAACTTTGTAACGCGCTTGCTGGTGAGGGTGTGCACCGGGGCCCTCCTGCTACAGCCATGAAAATCAGGTATCTCGAACCATCTGGAAGCAGTGGTCGCCCCCTGGCAGGACACTACCGTCTCGATTGGGCAGTCTGCTGGGGATTACTGGGCTATGGGTGACGTGTGCCTTGCGCGCGGCCCGGAGTCGCCGTCGGCCGGGACCGGCCGGAGAGCCGCAGCCCGGCCGCCGAGCGAGCGCAGGGCCGCGCGGCGGCGCGCAGCGCCGCCCTTGATGACGTGCAGATAAGTTGCTTTCCGATCTCGGTCTGTGTCTGTCGGGTCTCATGACGTGCGTGACACATCGTGCTCAGGACATGCGTGACACTTCGCTGAGTGCTGGTGGAGTTGAGCGTGGTCGAGCAGCGGTATCAAGCGGTGCTGCAGGTGTTATCCGGGGCGAGTGTCACCGAGGTCGCCCGCCGGTTCGGAGTCTCACGTCAGGCGGTGCATCGATGGCTGGGCCGATACCGCGATCAGGGCCTGGCAGGGCTGTCGGACCGTTCATCCCGCCCGCGCACCTCGCCGAGGCGGACACCGGCCGAGGTGGAGGCGCTGATCTGCGAGCTGCGGCGTAACCACCCCCGCTGGGGCGCCCGCCGGCTGGTGTGGGAGCTGACCCGCCGCAGTTGCCCCGGACCGGTGCCGTCCCGGGCGACGGTGCACCGGGTGCTGGTGCGCCACGGCCTGGTGCAGCTCACCCCCAGAGGTCGTCGGCGTGAGGACTACACGCGCTGGCAACGCTCCGAACCGATGCAGTTGTGGCAGATGGACATCGTCGGCGGGATCATGCTGGCCGACGGCACCGAGTGCAAGGTCGTCACCGGGGTTGACGACCACTCCCGTTACTGCGTCGCCGCGACCGTGGTGGCGCGCCCCACCGGCCGGGCTGTGTGCCTGGCCCTGGCCACGGCGCTGAACCGGTACGGAACCCCTGATGAGCTACTCACTGACAATGGCAAGCAGTTCACCGCCCGGTTCGGTCGCGGCGGGGAGGTGCTGTTCGACCGGATCTGCCGCGAGAACGGCATCACGCATCGGCTGACCCGCCCGCACTCACCCACCACCACCGGCAAGGTGGAGCGCTTCCATCAGACGCTTCGGCGGGAACTGCTGGATGACCATGGCCCGTTCACCAGCATCGAGCATGCCCAGCAGGTCCTGGACGCCTTCGTCGACGACTACAACACCAACCGGCCCCACCAATCTCTGGACATGGACCGCCCCGCCGACCGGTTCCAACCCCGCCACGATGACCACTTGCCGCTGCGGCTGCCATCGGGCCTGCACACCCTGCCCGACTCGCAAGCGGAACCTGAGCCTGAACTTCAGCCTGAGCCAGTGGTGATGCCGCGAGTGCAGGCCGAAGCAGCAGAGCCGGTGATGCCGGCTGAGGGGAACGATCCGGTCGACCTGGCCGTGGAGTTCACCCGGGTCGTTCCCGCCTCAGGCAACCTGGCCGTCTGCGGACAGCAGTTCTGGCTCGGCACTCACCGGGCCGGAGCCACGATCACCCTGCGGGCTGATGCCGGCACCGTCGAGTTGCTGGCCGGCGGGGTCAGGATCAAGAAAGTCCCGTCCCGGCTCACGCCTCGGCACCTGTGGCAGCTGATCGCAGATGGCGGCACCTCCATCCGGCCTGCGGCCAAGCCGGCTCGCCCTGGGACTGGTGACGTGATCGAGGTTGACCGGACCATCAACGCCAGCGGCCTGGTCGCGCTCGGCGGCCGGCAGTACTCGGTCGGCTACCAGTTCGCCGGACGCCGACTGACAGTGATGATGGAGGTGAGCGCTTCCCGCCAGGGTTTGACCCACCGACTGACTGACCTCGAGGTCCTCAACGGGATCTGTCGGCCCT
>NZ_JBITLM010000019.1:0-149500 GCF_044465295.1 Nonomuraea sp. NPDC049714
TTGGTCGACTGCTGTCTTACCGGGAGCCTCTTCTCATGTCCACCGGTCCCGGCACCGTCCTTACTGACCTGCGCGATCAGGTTGGAAAAGCCTCACTGATGCACTCCAGGCGAGAGGTGGAGGCATCGTCGGTCATGAGAGGCGGCCGAGCGACGCGTCGCCGAGATTCTCAAGGATGGCCCTGGCTGGCCGAAACCGTGCATGGGGTCGTGGGCAAGCATTGGGCGTGGACGCCCGCAAACGATCAGTGAGAGCCGTAGACGGCCGGACATGCGAAGAGGGCCTCTGACCCGCATTGTCGCAGGTCAGAGGCCCTCTCAAGCTGGTCCAGAGAAGCGCGCCCTGCAGGATTCGAACCTGCGACCGTCGGATTAGAAGTCCGATGCTCTATCCAGCTGAGCTAAGGGCGCTCCCGACTTATTGTGCATGATCCGGCGACTTGTCATGCACAGGTTTCCCCCGTGTCAGCCCGCAACCCCCACACACCCGCTCCCGCCCCCACGCCACCCGCCCGGTCGCCAGGCCCGTTGTGGCCGCGATCGCGACCCATCTGTGAGCAAAAAGGCCAGGCGGGAGCGTCGCGGTAGGTCTAATCTCTCATGTCATGTTCGCGACCCTCCTGCATGAGATTCCGTTGCAGGGCGGTGATGTGACGGACGGGGTGGTGCGTGTCGGTGACACGGTGCGCCGGCCGGTCGGTCAGTCGACGCCTGCCGTGCACGCTCTGCTGCGCCACCTAGAGGCGGCGGGGTTCGAGGGGGCGCCGCGGGTGCTCGGGGTGGACGGTCTGGGGCGGGAGGTGCTGACCTTCGTGCCCGGGGCGACGGGGCTGGATGTGGTGAGTGTCACCGATGAGGCGCTGGCCGGGGTGGCGCGGTTACTGCGCGGGTTCCATGATGCGACGGCGGGGTTCCCGCTGGGTCATGACGGCTGGGAGGGCGGGTCGAACGATGACGCGCCCCCCGAGGTCATCGGTCATTGTGATGTGACCCCGGCGAACGTGGTCTTCCGGGACGACCGGCCGTACGCGATGATCGATTTTGATCTGGCGCGGCCCACCACGCGGCTGTTCGATGTGGTCACCACGCTGCGGCACTGGGCGCCCATCGCCGATCCGGTCGATCGCCATCCGCTGGTGCGCGGGGTCGACGTGGGGGAGCGGTTGCGGTTGTTCTGTGACGCGTACGGGGTCCGCCCGCGTGATCGTCGCCGGCTGCTGGAGCTGGCCAGGCTGCGTTTCCAGCGGTCCTACACGGTCATGCGCACCCGGGCCGCGGCGGGCGGGAGCTGGGGGCGGATGTGGGCGAGCGGCGCGGGGGAGCGCATCCGCCGGGCCGGAGCCTGGCTGGACGTCCACGAAGATGAGCTGCATGCGTATCTGGTCTGACCGAGCCGCGGGGCTCGCGCTGGGAGTGGCGCTCGACGCGATCATCGGCGATCCCAGGAAAGGGCATCCGGTCGCGGCGTTCGGGCGTGTCGCGGGTGGGGTCGAGGGAAAGGTGTACGGCGACGCCAGGGGCAACGGGGTGCTGTATGTGGCGCTCTGTGTGGGAACGGCGGCGGGGATCGGGGTGCTGGCGGAGCGGGTTCGGCATCCGGTCGCCCGTACGGCGCTGACCGCCGCCGCGACCTGGTCCGTGCTCGGCGGCACCACGCTGGCCCGTGAGGGCGAGCACATGGCCGCCGCGCTGGAGGACGAGGACCTGGAGCGGGCTCGGGAACGGCTGCCCCACCTGTGCGGGCGTGACCCGTCCGGGTTGGCGGCGCCGGAGCTGGCCAGGGCCACGGTGGAGTCGCTGGCGGAGAACACCTCCGACGCCGTCGTGGCCCCGCTGTTCTGGGGGGCGGTGGCGGGGGTGCCGGGGCTGCTGGCCTACCGGGCGATCAACACGCTGGACGCCATGGTCGGCCACCGTTCGCCGCGTTACGAGAGGTTCGGCTGGGCCGCGGCCCGGCTCGACGACGTGGCCAACTATGTCCCGGCGCGGCTCACCGGATTGATCACCGTGCTCGCCGGGCCGGACCCGCGCCGGGCGCTGGCCGTACTGAAAAGGGACGGTCACCGTCACCCCAGCCCCAACGCGGGACGGTGCGAGGCGGCGTTCGCCGGCGCGCTGGGCGTCACGCTGGGCGGCGTGAACGTCTACGGCGGCAGGACCGAGCGGCGGCCGTCCATGGGCGACGGGCCGCAGCCGCAGGTACGGGACATTCGGCGGGCGGCGCGGCTGACCAGGGTGGTGAGCCTGGCCGCGGCGGGCGCGGCCGTGCTGGCCGCCTGGGGTCAGACCCGCTGAACGCCGGGGGCGGTGCTTCGGTGCACCAGGTGGAGGCCGGTCTCGACGAGTTTCCAGCCCAGCCGCCGGCTGACGGCGGACCAGGGGGAGCGGCGGTGCGCGCGGGTGGCCTGCCAGTGCTCCGCCCGCTCGTGGAGCTCGGTGGCGCGGATGTGGTGGAGGCGTAGGTGGAGGTCGGGATGCATGTCGTGGCTCCAGGTCATGGACGGGTCGGGAAGCCGTACAGGGAGAGGACGACGTTCTCGCGGCCTTCGGTGTCCGGGGCCGCGTCGGCGTGTTCCTGCCACTTCTTGAGCACTTGGCCCAGCTCGTCGCCGGCCTGGCGCAGCTCGTCCGCGGTGAGCCGGGCCAGGTAGCGGGAGCTGACGGCGGCGCTGCGCCACTCCTGCTCCCACGCTGACTGTTCGTCGAGGTAGCGCTCGTAGAGCTCGACGTGCTCGCGGAAGGCCAGCCGGGTGAACGCGGAGTAGGTGGCGGCCCGCTCGGGGGCGTCACGGAAGTCCTGGTCCCTGACGGAGAAGCTGCTCAGGGCCACCTGCCACCAGCGCTCCCGGCCGTCGGCGCTCTGCCGGTCGGCCTCCTCGATGACGCCGTGGGCGGCCAGCTTGCGCAGGTGGTAGCTCACCAGCGAGACGGCCTCGTCGACCTGGTCGGCGAGCTGTGAGGCGGTGGCGGTCCGCGCCTGGTAGAGGGCACGGTAGAGCCTCAGCCTGAGGGGGTGCGCCAGCGCCTTGAGCGTGTCGAGCTCGGTGACGCGCCGGCTCTCATCGGTGGCCATGACTCCACCGTAGATAGGAAAGAATAATTGCGCAACTAAATTTTCGTATCTTGCGGCAGTTGTCGGGTCCACTACGGTTGGCAGGGTGAAGGGGGCACTGCTGGTCGCGGGCACGACGTCAGACGCCGGCAAGAGCGTGGTCACGGCCGGGATCTGCCGTTGGCTGGCCAGGCAGGGCGTCCGGGTGGCGCCCTTCAAGGCCCAGAACATGTCGCTGAACTCGTACGTCACCGCGGACGGCGCCGAGATCGGCCGGGCCCAGGCCATGCAGGCGCAGGCCGCGGGCCTGGAGCCCGTCGCCGACATGAACCCGATCCTGCTCAAACCGGGCAGTGACCGCCGCAGCCAGGTCGTGCTCATGGGCCGGCCGGTCGCCGACGTCGACGCGATGGAGTACGGCGCGCTGAAGGACCTGCTCCGCGAGACGGCGCTGGGCGCGCTGGCCCGGCTCAGGGACCGCTACGACGTGGTCGTCTGCGAGGGCGCGGGCAGCCCCGCCGAGATCAACCTGCGCCCCGGCGACATCGCCAACATGGGCCTGGCCAGGGCCGCGAACCTGCCCGTGATCGTGGTCGGCGACATCGACAGGGGCGGGGTGTTCGCCGCCTTCTACGGCACGGTCGGGCTGCTGGACGCCGATGATCAGGCGCTCATGTCCGGCTTTGTGGTGAACAAGTTCCGGGGCGCCAGAGAGCTGCTCGAACCCGGCCTCGACCAGCTCAGGAAGCTCACCGGGCGGCAGGTCTACGGCGTCCTGCCCTGGCTGGACGGTCTCTGGCTGGACGTCGAGGACTCCCTCGCCCTGGACAGCCGGGCCGTCACCACCGGCAGGCCGTACGGCAGGCAGACGCTCCGGGTGGCCGTGGTGCGACTGCCGCGCATCTCCAACTTCACCGACCTGGACGCGCTGACGGCCGAGCCCGGCGTGGCGGTGCGGTTCGTGACGGACCCGGGCGAGCTGGACGACGCCGACCTCGTGGTGCTGCCCGGCTCCCGCGCCACGGTGGACGACCTGGCCTGGCTGCGCGACACCGGCCTGGCAGCGGCCTTACGGTCGCGGACCGGGCCGATCCTGGGCATCTGCGGCGGCTTCCAGCTGCTCGGCCGCGAGATCGTCGACGAGGTGGAGTCCGGGGCCGGCCGGGTGGACGGGCTCGGGCTGCTGCCCGTCCGGGTGGAGTTCGCGGCCGAGAAGATCCTCGGCCGGCCCACCGGCCACGCCTACGGACACCCGGTGCACGCGTACGAGATCCACCACGGCCGGGTCACCGTCGAGGGCGGCGAGCCGTTCCTGGACGGGTGCCGCGTGGGATCCGTCTGGGGCACCACCTGGCACGGCGCGCTGGAGAACGACGCCTTCCGCCGGGCCTTCCTGGCCGACGTCGCGGGGAAAGCCGGACGCGACTTCGTGCCGCACCCTGACAGCGACTTCGCCCGGCTGCGCGAGGAGCGCTTCGACGCCCTCGGCGACCTCGTCGAGCAGCACCTGGACACCGGCGCGCTGCTCGATCTCATTCAGTACGGCCCGCCCAAGGTGCCGCCGCTGCCACCGGGTGCGCGTCAGCTCTGATGGACCACGTCCGTGGCCGCGGCGGTCAGGGCGAGCACGGGGAAGACGGCCCGCGCCGGCACCCGGTAGACGCCCCGCTCGGGCTGCTCCACCAGCCCGGCCGAGGTCAGCGTCTTGAGATGGTGGTAGAGCTGCCCCTGTGAGGCCAGGGCGAGCTCGCTCTGCAGGTCGGCGATGGGCCGCGGGCCCGACACGAGCAGCTGCAGGATGCGCAGCCTGGCCGGATGGCCGGCCGCCGCCAGCACCCCGGCCAGCGGCGCGGCAGGCTGCTCGACCAGCCAGCCGGGGGAGCGGGCCACCTCCCACCGCCACTGGTGACCGCCGAGCCTCGCCTCGCCGCCGTAGGTCAGCCGGCCGGTGTCGTCGCCGGTGGCCGGCTGCGACGGCTCGCCCTCCAGGGCCGTGACCCGGGCTTCGAGCTCCCGCAGGCGCTCCTCGATGCTGCTCACCCCAGCACCGTACCGACAACCCCGCCATTCCGGAGTTCGGCAGGGAAGCGCCGCCGTTCCTGCCGGGGTCGGCCGGTGACGCCACCGCCTTCCGGGCGAGATCATCCAGGCATGACAGCAGTGGTGCAGGCCGAAGGGCTGACCAAGTACTACGGCCGACGCCGGGGCCTGGAGGATCTCACCCTGGAGATCCAGCCAGGGGAGATCTTCGGCTACCTCGGACCCAACGGCGCCGGCAAGACCACCACGATCCGCCTCCTGCTCGACGTGATCAGACCCACCAGAGGCCATGTACGCGTCCTCGGCGGCGGCTCACGGGAGGCCGCGGTGCGCGGCAGGATCGGCTACCTGCCGGGCGAGCTCGCCCTGGAAGGCAGGGAACGGGCCAGGGACTACCTGGAGTTCCTCGGCGGAGTGCGCGGCGGCGTCCCCCGCAGCCGGATCGACGCCCTCGCCGAACGGCTCAACGCCGACCTGTCGGTGCCGATGCGCAAGCTCTCCAAGGGCAACAAGCAGAAGATCGGGCTGATCCAGGCGTTCATGCACGAGCCGGAGCTGCTCATCCTGGACGAGCCGACCGGCGGCCTCGACCCGCTGGTGCAGCAGGAGTTCCTGGCCATGGTCCGGGAGGTGCGCACCGCCGGCCGTACCGTGCTGATGTCCTCACACGTACTGGCCGAGGTGGAGCACGTCTCCGACCGGGTCGGCATCGTACGGGAGGGTCGCCTGGTCGCGGTGGAGAGCGTGGCCACGCTGCGCGAGAAGGCGGTACGCCGCATCGAGCTGCACTTCGACGCGCCCGTCCCGCCCGAGGAGTTCGCCGGCCTGCCCGGCGTGCGGGACCTGCGCGTGATGGGCGCCGCCCTGAGCTGCACCATCGACGGCAGGCCGGACGCGCTGATCAAGGCGGCGGCCCGGCACACCGTGGTGCACCTGGTCAGCGCCGAACCCGACCTTGAGGAGATCTTCCTCACCTACTACAGCGACGAGGAGAGACGCGATGATCGCCAAGAGCCTGCGTGACTATCGGCGGACCCTCCTCGGGTGGGGGATCGGCCTCAGCGTCTTCATGGCGGCCTACCTCGGGATCTACGGCAACATCAAGCAGAATCCCGACATCTACGGTCAGCAGGCGCTGGCCAAGTTCCCCGGCGCGATCAGGGACCTGATGGGCGGGCTGGAGGACTTCACCAGCGGCGCCGGTTATCTGCAGTCGGTCGTCTACCAGCTGTTCGTGCCGTTCCTGTTCATCGCGTGCGCGATGCTCGCCGCCAACCGGGCGATCGCCCAGCCCGAGGAGGCCGGCACGCTGGAGCTCATCGTCACCCTGCCCATCGACCGCAAGCGGCTCGTCCTCGACCGCTTCGCCGCCCTCGCCCTCGGCCTGCTCGCGGTGGCGGCCGTGACGCTGGTCGTCACCTGGTTCATGGCCGAAGCCGTCGGCATGGGCGTCCCCTTCGACCGGATCTTGGCCGCCCACACCGGAGTGCTGCTGCTCGGGCTCTTCTTCGGCACTCTCACCCTGGCCGTCGGCGCCGCGACCGGGCGCAGGACCGTCGCCATGGCGGTCGTCGGCGTGTGGGCGCTGCTCGGCTACGTCGTCGTCACCATCGGCCGGAGCGTCGAGGCCATCGCCTGGCTCAAATGGGTCTCCCCGTTCCACTACTACGCCGAAGGCCGGCCCCTGTACCTGGGACTTCCGGCCGGGGACTACCTTGTGCTGGCGGGCGCCACCGCGGTGCTCGTCCTCACCGCGGTCCTCGCCTTCGACAGGCGCGACGTAGGAGTCTGACCGTGTCCGACCGCTCGGCGGTGCCAGCCGACCTGCCCGCCGACCTCCTTGGCGGGCATCTCCACACGCTGCGCCAGGCCGCCGCCACCGGCCTGCTGCCCGGCCGGGCCGAACTCGACGCCTACAGCGCCGCCGGCTCGCGGGCCGCCGAACTCGGCCTCCCGCTGCGGGTCCTCGTCGACGCCGCGCTCGCCGCCGCCGACGGCCTGGCCGGCCCCGCCGTGCTGCCCGCGCTGCGCAAGGCGGTCGCCGCCATCATGGAGGGGTACGACCAGGCCCAGCTCGCCGCGATCCGGGGCGCGGACGTCGAACGCAGGGAGTTCGTGGACGACCTGCTCCAGGGCAGGGCCGAACGCCTCGCCGAACGCGCCGAGCACTTCGGCCTCCGGCTCGCCGAGTCCTACGTGGTCGCCGTCGCCCGCGGCTTGCAGGACATCGACCCCGACCGGATCGAACGCGACCTGATCGCCCGGTTCGGCTCCCACAACATCCTCCTCGCCGTCCGCTCCTCGGATGGCGACGAACTGCTCGTCTGCGTCGTCCCCGCCACGCTCCCCGCCGCCGTCGGTGAGTTCACCCACCATGTACGGTCCCGCTTCCCGGCAGGCTGGCGGGTCGGCGTCGGCCGGCCGCACCGTGGACCCGGTGGCGTGGTCGCCTCCTACAGGGAGGCCGCCGGCGCCCTTGAGCTGGCCGACCGGCTCGGCCTCAAGCACGACGTGGTCAAGGCCGCCGACCTGCTCGTCTTCCCCGTGCTGCTGCGCGACAGGAGCGCCATGGAGGACCTGGTGACCAGCGTGCTCAGCCCGCTGCTCGACGCGCGCGGCGGCCCCGAGCCGTTACTCGAAACCCTGGAGGCCGTCTTCGCCGCCCAGGGCAACCAGACCGCTGCCGCCCGCAGGCTCGGCATCAGCACCCGCGCCGTCACCTACCGCCTGCAGCGCGTCCGCCACCTGACGGGCTTCTCCCCGGACGAGCCCACCCAGCGCTTCACCCTCGAAACCGCCGTGCTCGGGGCCCGCCTCCTGGACTGGCCCCCGTAGGTCAGTCGACGGCCAGCCGCACACCGAACCCGATGATCACCACGCCGGTGATCCGGTCCAGCAGCCGGCGGACGAACGGTGTGCGCAGCGTCCTGCTCAGCAACGCCGCGAACCCGATCAGCGCGGCGCTCCACAGCAGCCCCTCGCCCACGTGCACGCCCGCCAGCAGCAGGCCCATCACGGCGTGCGGCGCGTCCTGGGGAATGAACTGCGGCAGCATCGCCACGTAGAACGCGCCGACCTTGGGATTGAGCAGGTTCGTCACCAGCCCGCGCCGGAACCCGGTGCGGAACCGTACCTCCTGCTGCGCTTCCTCCCCGCCGGGTGCGTCACCCCTGGCCAGCAGCATGCGCAGGCCCATCCACACCAGATACGCCGCGCCCGCCCAGCGCAGCACGTCGTAGCCGAACTGCGAGGCCGCCAGCAGCGCGGACAGCCCCACGGCCGTGAGGAGTCCCCAGGTGAGCGTGCCGAGCTGGATGCCCAGCACCACCCCCCACGCGGGCCGCCTCCCGGCCAGCAGTGACGTACGCAGGATGAGGGCCGTGTCGAGCCCTGGAGTCACCGTCAGCAACGCCACCACGAGAGCGAACGACCCGATGTCCATGGTCATGGGATCAACAGGAGTTTGCCCGTGGTGCGGCGGGCGGCGAGATCTTCCTGGGCGCGGGCCGCCTGCGCCAGCGGGTAGCGCCGGTAGACGTTCACCTTCAGCTCACCGGAGGCGATCCAGCCGAACAGGTCCGAGGCCCGCCACAGCAACTCGTCGCGCTCGGCGATGTGGTCGGCCAGCTTCGGCCTGGTGAGGAAGAGGGAACCGGCCGCGTTCAGCCGCTGCGGATCGACCGGCGGCACCGGGCCGCTGGCCGCGCCGTACAGAGCCATGAGCCCACGCCGGCGGAGCACCTTGAGGCCGCCGTCGAACGTGGTGGCGCCCACACCGTCGTAGACGACGTCCACCTTGCCGCGCAGCGCGTCGGCGAAGTCGTCGTAGCGCAGCACCTCGTCGGCGCCGGCTTCGCGGGCCAGCTTCTCCTTCGCCGCGGAGGACGTGGTGGTGATCACCTTGGCGCCCCTGAGCTTGGCGATCTGGATGAGCAGCTGTCCCATCCCGCCGGCCCCGGCATGGACCAGCACCGTCTCGCCCGGCTTCACCTCGTGCGTGGAGTGCGTGAGGTACTGGGCGGTCATGCCCTGGAGCATCACGGCGGCGGCCAGGTCCGTCGGCACCGCCTCCGGGACCGGGACCACCTGATCGGCCGGCACGACGGCCTTGTCCGCGTAGCTGCCCAGGACACTCGCCCAGGCCACCGTGTCGCCCACGGCCACTCCGGCCGTGTCGACCCCGACGGCGGACACCACGCCCGCGCCCTCGGAGCCGATCACGGTGGGCAGGGGCAGGGGGTAGGCGCCGGAGCGGTGGTAGATGTCGATGAAGTTGACGCCGCTGGCGGCGACGTCGACCACTACCTCACCGGCTGCCGGCGTGGGATCCGGGCGCTCCACGTATTCGAGGACCTCTGGGCCGCCCTGGGCGGCGATCACGATCGCATGCATGCTTCCAGTCAACCTTGCCCCCGTTCTTCCGTCTTGCCGGGGGGCTCTGTGGATTTCTGCGACCGGACACGTTTTCGGCAAGGCGGGCAAGGATCTGGCGCCCGATTGAGGGTTACTCGCGCTCGACCCTTCGCAGCCCGTGCGTGGGCGTCCACCACTCGACGACGAGCATCGTGGCCTCGTCGTTGAGGTGGGTGTGCACGACCTCGGCGATGTCGGCGTGGAAGCGGTCGCTGTCCGATCCCTCGGTGATCGGTCCGACAGTGATCGCCCGACCGGAGATCTTCGCCTCGCCCGGCCACTGCGCCTCGGCGCCCTCGATCGGGTCGACCGTAGCGCAGTGCAGGGCGAACCGCGGATCCCGACGTAGATCCGCGCCCTTGCGCGCGTTCAGCATCGAGCCAAAGATCAGTTCGCCGTCCTCGAAGGCCGCCTCGATCCCGGAGATCCGCGGCGATCCGTCGGCTCGCAAGGTGGCAATCGTCTTGTGTCTGTGGGCGTCGAACAACGCCCGCACGCGCTGGGCGAACTCGGGCTCTGCCTGTTCGACCTCGTGCCACGCCGTCATACGCGCATGATCGCACCGATGAGGGAGAGTGGGAATATGCAGACAGGTCAGCGACCCGGGCGCGCCTCCAGCGGTTCGCTTGGGGCTCGGTAGTACGGTCCTTCGGCTGAGCGGCGCGAGGGTCAGCTGCCTGGAACCTCGATTCTGGCCAGGGCGCCTGTCTCCAGGGCCACCCAGATCGCCCCGTCAGGTCCGACCGTCAGGCCGTGCGGCTCGGCGGCCTGCGCCGAGATCTCGGGCAGGGCGTACTCCTCGATCGTGCCGTCCACGGTGATGCGGCCGAGCCGACCGGTGGCCCACTCGGTGAACCAGAGGGCGCCGTCCGGCCCGGTCACGATGGCGTGGGGCCGGGCGGCGCGGTCAGGCAGGGGATATTCGGTGATTTTTCCGGTTACGTCGATGCGCCCGACCTGGCCCGCGCCGATCTCGACGAACCAGAGCGCCCCATCCGGCCCCGCCGTGATGTGCACCGGCGCGGCCCCCGCCGTCGGCAGGGGATGAACCGTGACCTCGCCCGACAGCGTGATCCGCCCGATGGCGTCGCCCTGGTTGAGCGTGAACCAGAGAGCGTCGTCGGGCCCGGCGGCGATCCCCGACGGCATGCCGCCCGGCACCTCGAACTCGGTGAGCTCCCCGTCCTTGATCCGCCCGATCCGGTCGGTCTGCATGCAGGTGAACCACATCGCCCCGTCGGCACCGGCCACGATCCCGTACGGTGAGGACGCCTCGAACGCGGTCACCTCCCCGGACGGCGTGATCCGTCCGACCCGGCCGCCCTGGAACTCGGTGAACCACATCGCACCGTCAGCCCCAGGCGTGATCACCGTCGGCCCGCCGTCTAGGTGGTCGAGCTGGTGCACGACCGGCTCCTCACCCGGAACCAACCGGCCGACACACCCCTGATGCACCAGCGTGAACCACAACGCGCCATCAGGACCGGTCGCGATGCCGTACGGCGCGCCTGCGGATATCTTGGTCAACATATACGTCCCTCCGAAATCTCCAGCTCAGCTCCCCGGAACCGCCGCCGCAGCGCACGGTCGTGTGACACGACCACCAGAGCGCCACCGAAGGCGTCGAGCGCCTGCTCCAGCTCCTCCACCAGAGTCAGCGACAGATGGTTGGTCGGCTCGTCGAGCAGCAGCAGCTCATGCTCGCCCGCCAGCAGCCCGGCCAGGGCCAGCCTGCGCCGCTGTCCCACGGAGAGTGCGCCCACCTTGAGATCGAGCGTCTCCCGCTGGAACAGGCCGGTGGCCAGCAGCGCGGCCCGCCGCTCGTGGCGAGGCCCGTGGTCGTAGGCGTCCAGCACGTGCAGGGCGGGGTCGAAGGTGACCTCCTGCGGCAGGTAGCCCACCCGGCCGCCAGCCTGCTCCGCGATCACCCTCAGCAGCGTGGTCTTCCCCGCGCCGTTGGCGCCCTGGACCAGCAGCCGGTCGCCGGCCCTGATCGTCATCCGCTGGACATGGAGCCGATCAGCGACATGCACGTCACACAGGTCCACCAGCGTGCCGTTCGGAGGCGCTTGCGCAGATGTACCGGCGCCGTTCGTGGGCGTTCGGGGCCGGCCGAGCACGTCGTGCGGGGATGCTGCGGCTTGGTCGTTCGTGTCGTCTGCGAAACCCAGGGCCTGATCGTCTGTGGCAGCCGCAGTTTGGTTGAAAGTGCCGTGGAAGCGTAGCGGCCGGGGTGGCTCGGGGACCGGGTCCGCCTCCAGGCGGCGCAGGCGCTCCTGGGCGTTGCGTACGCGGCTGGCGATCGAGCTCTGCACCCGGCCGGCGTTGCGGTCGTAGGCCATCTTGTTGTTGTCTCGCATGACCCGGCCTGCCGCGACGCGGTGTGCGGTGGTGGCGGCGTGCTCACGCACCTGACGCACCTCCGCGCGCCAGGCGGCGTAGGCCTGCTCGTGCCGGGCTCGCGCGGCCGCCTTCGCCTTGAGGAAGCCGGTGTAGCCGCCTCCGAAGCGGGTGGTCGTGCCGCCTTCGACCTCCAGGATGGCGGTCGCCACCCGGTCGAGGAAGATCCGGTCGTGGGACACGACGACGACCGTGCCCCGGTGGTCGCGCAGCCGCTCCTCCAACCAGGTCAGCGCGGACTCGTCGAGATGATTGGTGGGCTCGTCGAGCAGCAGCGTCTCCGGCGAGGCGGCCAGCAGGCAGGCCAGACCGAGCCGGGCCTGCTCCCCGCCCGACAGGCTGGACAGCACCCGCTCGCGCCCGACATGACTCAGGCCGAGCCCGTGGAGCGACTTGTCGACCCGGGCGTCGGCTTCGTAGCCGCCACGGGTCTCGAAGGCCGTGACAAGATCACCGTACTCCTCCATCCGGTCGTCGGAGAGCGCCGACTCCAGCTCGCGCATTCTGCGCTGCATGGCCCGCAACTCGGCCAACGCCGCGTCGATCACCTGCTGAACCGTGTGCCCGAGCGGCAGGTCGAGCGTCTGGCCGAGGTAGCCGCCGTCGGCGGGCACCACGACCTCGCCCTCGTCCGGTCGCTCGTCTCCAGCGAGCAGCCGGAGCAGCGTGGACTTGCCCGAGCCGTTCTCGCCCACGATGCCCAACCGCTCGCCCTCCCGGACGGACACGGACACATCGACCAGCACGCGACGCCGGTCGTACGCCTTGGTAACGCTTCGAAGGATGGTCAGGGTGGAACTCCAATCGCAACTGACGTAGCTTTAGCTTGCCACGACTTGAGGCTTAATGCAACTGGAGTAGTTTTTGGAGACGAGTAAGCGACCCGGTGGACGCAGTGCGCGGGTCCGCGACGCCGTACGAAGGGCCACGCTGGCCGAGTTGTCCGAGCACGGCATGCGCGGGCTGACCGTGGAGAACGTGGCCGAGAGGTCGGGCGTGCACAAGACGACGGTCTACCGGCGCTGGGGGAGCGTCGAAGGGCTGATCGCCGACGCTCTGGAGATGGCGCAGGAGGAGCCGTGGCCGATCCCCGACACGGGCACGATCGAGGAGGACCTGCGCGGGGTGGCGCGGCTGGTGCAGGGCGGGTTCGACGACCCCGAGCTGGGGCCGGTCTCGTCGGCGTTCGTGGCGGCGGCCATGCAGAGCCCCGAGGCGGCCCGGGCGCTGCACGACTTCTTCGAGGCCCGCCACGAGCAGTCGGCGCAGGTGGTGCAGCGGGCCGTCGACCGGGGCGAACTGCCTGTCACGGTCGACGTACGGGAGGTGATCAGGGTGGCGGTGGCGCCGATCTACTACCGGCTGTTCGTCGCGCACGAGCCGGTGACCGAGCGGGACGCCGATCGGGCGGCGGATGCCGCTCTGGCTGCCGCCCGTGCGGGTGTCCTCTGAGGGCCTTCGCTTTGGGGTGGTCGGTGGCCGATCGTGGACAGGGTGCTGTCACGCCGTCCACGGCACGGGAGGTGCCCTGGGCTTGGTGCGGGCAGGGCTGTGATCATGGGCGATAACGGAATGTTATGCACCAGATAGGGCTGTTATCCATTTTGTGACGATCGACCCTCTTGTCGGGATGGTCGGAATTTCTTACGTTGATCATCAGATTTGATGATCAGCTCCGAGCTGCGCGGAGAACGGGTACTTCCACCGCTGCGGAGGGCGACGGCTAACGCCTTGGCGGGCGTCCTCGTGGTTCGGAGTGTGATGGCGTATGCGCCGGTTCTCGTCGTGGGCTCGATCGCCGCGTCTGATTCCGTTGCTGGTCGCTGCTTCGCTGCCTGGGTTGCTGTTCCTTCCTGCAGGTCCTGTTCAAGCTCAGGGAATCCCACAAGCCACAGAGGTCCTCGCCACGGGGCCCTTGGACGTTCCCAAGCAGATGAGCGGGACGGCCGCTGGATTGCCGGCGTTGGTGGACACATCGGTCACTCAGGTGTCCAGCGGGTCGCCGAAGGTTGAGGACGGTCCCGTACGTGGTGCGTTGCGGTTGGAGGAGCGACCGGCAGGCGAAGCCGCCACACCGAAGACCACAGAGTCGAAGCTGCCCGCAGGTGTCGAGCGCGCGGAGCAGCGCGATCGGCAATCGGCGATGGGCTCTCCCCTCATCATGGACTTCTACCCCGAGCACGGAGCGCTGGTGGAGGCCACGCCGCTGCTGACCGTGCGGACGATAAGCATGGGCGGCGGGTCATCGGCGGATTTCAACTTCTTCTACACCGTGTGTGAGGTGCTGGAGGAAGACGACGATGGTGGGTTCGAGTTTCCGGACCCTGGGAATCCTGCTCCGGTGCCGGCGTGCGTGGAGTCGGGAAGGCGCGCGGGGGAGGACACCTGGCGGGTGCCGGCGGGCGTGTTGAAGTGGGGCCAGCAGTACGAGTGGTGGGCTCGCGTTGTCGCCCCGGATGGTGGCGGGTCGGCGCGGACTGACAACCAGTCATTCACCACGGGCGCACCTCAGCCGGAGACGGGGGCGCACCTGGGCGAGCGTGCCAGTGGCGGTCAAGAGTTCGCGCCGATCTCCGGCAACTACACCACCGCTGTCATCGATGCGCAGATAGCCGTCGCGGGGCCGCCGCTTGCGGTGACGCGAACCTACAACAGCCTCGAAGCACGCACAGATGGGATCTTCGGCGCTGGGTGGTCGACCCAGTGGGACATGAAGATCGTGGCCGAGCCCACCGGTCTGTTGGTCTTCTACCCTGACGGTCGTCGGGTCAGGTTCGCGAGCAAGGGGGACGGCGGCTATCAGCCGCCACCCGGGATGCACGCTGTGCTGTCGGATGTCGACGGTGGCGGCTGGCGGTTGATGGACCAGTCGTCGACCAGCTTCTCCTTCAACGCCTCGGGTCGCCTTACGAAGATTTCCGATGCTCGCGGGCGGGAGCAGACGCTGACGTACGGCAGCGACGGCAAGCTCACCAAGGCAACGGCCGTCGGTGGCCGCTCCCTGCACTTCACCTGGTCCGGTCCCCGAGTGGCGACGGTGTCCACCGACCCGGTGGACGGACAGAGCCTCACCTGGACCTACGGCTACGAGGGCGACAACCTGACCCAGGTGTGCGCGCCGGTCGCGGCACCGAACTGCACCGGTTACACCTACACGGACGGATCCCGATACCGCAGCATCGTGCTGGACTCCGAGCCTGTGGGGTACTGGCGTCTGGGCGACAAGCAGTTCGAGTCGGCGGCCAACGAGACCAGCGGGGTTTCGGGCATGTACACCGATGCCACCGTGGGACGGCCTGGTGCGTTGGAGGGCAGTACGGACACGGCGGCCGGCTTCACGAAGTCGTACGTGCAACTGCCGTTCACGCTGGGCCGGCTGGGGGATCGGGTATCCATCGAAGGCTGGTTCAAGACTGCGCAGAGCGGCATCATCTTCTCCGCCAGCGAGTTGAGCGGTGGGTTCGGGGCGACGATGCCGGCGCTGTATGTGGGGACCGATGGACGTCTGCGCGGCCAGTTGGGGGAGATCAGGAACAGTGCCGGGTCGTGGGTGTATACCCCGGTCACCAGCACGGCGCCGGTCACTGACGATCAGTGGCATCATGCGGTCCTCAACGTCGACGGCACGCGGCAGGAGCTGTTTCTCGACGGCCAGTCGGTAGGCGAGGTCAACGGCGAACTTTATCCGGAGTTCCGGGAGAACGCTTTCATCGGCAGCGGCGACCGGGCCAGTTCGTGGTCCGACATTCCTGGTGGGCCCACCACTCGCGGTCCCTTCCCGTTCAAGGGATCGATCGACGAATTCGCCCTGTACGGCAAGCCGCTGACCAGCGCGGAAGTCCAGGCTCACTACGCGGCTCGCACGAAGGTGCCGAACAAGCTGGCGGGCAGCACGCTCCCGTCTGGACGGGTCTGGGCGTCGAACACCTACGACACGGCGACCGATCGTCTCAAGACGCACACCGACCGGCACGGCGGCACCTGGAACATCGGCACATCGGTGACCGACTGGGTCAACCAGGTCGCGACCGTCAAGGTGACCGATCCGCGAAACGGCACGGTGACTTACGGCTATGACGGGGGACGCAACTTCCGACTGGTGTACGAGGAAGACCAGCACGCGTTCAAGACGGAGTACGAGTACGACACCGGCGGATTCCCCTCCAAGGTCACCGACCGTAACGGGAATGTCTCGCGGCAGTGGAATGACAAGCGCGGCAACCCGATCAGAGCGAGAACGTGCCCGTACCACGAGCATTTGCCACATTGATTACGCCACCTACTACCTCAACAAGAACGACGAGTACGACCCGCGCAACGACAAACTGCTCACCTATCGGGACGCCCGCTCCTCCAGCGCTGAGGACAACAGGTACGCCACGACCGTCGACTACAACGCATCAGGCGAGCCGATCAAGCAGACGGGCCCCGTCACCCTGGACTTCCCCAACGGCCGTTCCACCACGATCAGCTACACCGACGGCACCGAGGCAGCCATCGACGGCGGCAGCATTCCCGCCGGCCTGACGAAGTCCGCCACCGACGCTCGTGGCAACACCTGGAACTACCGCTACACCGCCTCCGGCGATCTGGCCGAGCAGACCGCCCCGGAAGGTCTGGTCACCAGACTGGAGCACGATCCGCTCGGCCGGGTGACGGCCGGGGTCCAGGTCCTGCAAGCTCACCCGGGTGGCCTCAGGAGCACCTTCACCTACGACGCCGTGGGCCGGGTGACCACCCAAACAGGACCGGGCGTCAAGAACGAGATCTCCAACGTCACGCACACCAAGCGCGTCACGTACGCCTACGATCCGGACGGCAACCGGCTCAGCGAGACCGTCGCCGACCTCACCGGAGGCGACGTCGAACGCGCGACCGTTACCACCTACGACGACCACGGCCGGGTCGAGACGGTTACCGGTCCTGAAGGCGGTGTGGTCCGCCAGGTATGGAACACCCTCGGACAACTGGCCTCCACCACCGATCCACGAGGCGCCGTGGTGGAGCACGCCTACAGCGCGCGCGGCGAGCTCACCTCACGGACCCTGAAGGGGTGGACCGGCAGTCCTGTCAGTCCAAGTCCGGCCGTGGACAAGGTGCTGGAGGCGTTCACTTACGACTCCGGCGGCCGGTTGGCCACGCGGGCCGATGTGATGGGCCGCAAGACCGCCTACGCCTACTTCAACGACAACCTGCTCGCCAAGAAGACGGCCGAGAACGCCAGCCTGAACGGCTCCGACACCCCCAGGAACGTGGTGCTGGAGAACAACACCTACGACGCGGTCGGCAACCGTACCAAGGTGGTCGTCAGCCAGAGCGCGACCACCACCATCACCACCGATTTCGTCTACGACGCCGCCGGCCTGCTCACTTCGCAGGTGCTGGACCCTGGCGACCTCAACCGCAAGACCGCCTACGTCCATGACGCCAACGGCAACATCCTTAAAACCACCCGCACAGGCAAGGGCAGTACGCGCTCCGAGGTCACCCAGTTCACCTACGACAAGGAGAACCGGACCACCAAGGAGACCGTCGAGAACGGCGAGCAGGATCTGGTCTCCACCACCGCCTACGATGAGCGCGGTCTGGTCGTCGCCACCACCGATCCCCGCGGCAACGCCGATGGTGCTGATCAGGCCGACTTCACCTCCACCTTGCGCTACGACCCTCTGGGCCGCCTGGTCCAGGCGACCGGCCCCCAGGTCCAGATCGACAAGGCGGGCGCCACCAGCAGCGGGCAGCCATCGGCGAGGTACGGCTACGACACCTTCGGCGCCAAAACCCACGAAACCGACGCCGAGGGGCGTACCGTCGCTTCGGTCTTCGACAAGGCCGGACGGCTGACCAAGCAGACCGCCCCCAGTTACACCCCACCGGGCGGCACCGCCATCACCCCCACGACCCAGCACGCCTACGATGTCGCCGGGCAGTTGATCTCGACCACCAACACCCGCGGCTACACGACCACGTTCGAGTACGACAAGCTCGGCCGTCAGGTCCGTATGACCGACCCGGCACCGGACGGGCAGACTCCCGGCCGCTGGATCACCGAGTACACCCTGGCGGGCGAGAAGCTGACCAGCATCGATCCGACCGGCGCCCGTGTCCAGGCCACCTACGACGACCTCGGCCGGCAGATCACCGCGACCGAGATCGAACGCAAACCCACCGCGACGGCCTCCATCACCACCATGACCTACAACGACGTCGGACACCTCCTGACGACGGTCGCACCGGGCAACAAGACGACGACGCACAAGGTGAACGCCGCCGGACAGGTCATCGAAACGACCGACCCGATGAACAACAAGTCGACCGTGACGTACGACCTGGCGGGCAGGCCGGTCACAGCCACTGATGCGCGCCTCAACGCCACCACACTGGAGTACGACCTGGCAGGCCGCCAGATCGGCGTCAAGGACGTGAGCGCTTCCGGCACGGTTCTGCGCAGCAGCAGCTCCACCTACGACCTGGCGGGCAACCTGATATCCGCGACCTCGCCCGAGGGGCATGTCACCCGGCAGACCTTCGACTCGCTCAGCCGGGTCACCTCGCTGATCGAGCCGGTCTCGGACAGTGAGTCGATCACCACCGGCTTCGGTTACGACGCCACCGGCGCCCGTACCCGGCTCACCGACGGCCGCGGCAACGCCACCTGGACCGCGTACAACAGCCTCGGCCTGCCGGAAACGGTCACCGAACCGGTCACCGCCGCCCACCCCGACGCCGCCGACCGTACCTGGACCCAGGCCTACGACGCAGCGGGCAACGCGCTCTCCACCCTGCAGCCGGGCGGCGTGCGGATCGACCGGACCTTCGACCACCTGGGCCGACTCACCCAGGAGAGCGGCGGCGGAGGCGACGCCGCCAGTGCGGAGCGGACGTTCGGCTATGACCTCGCAGGTCGCCAGACGGCCGTCGGCGACCTGAGCGTGAACTACAACGACCGCGGTCTTCCGTTGAGCATCCTGCGCGGCACCGCCCAGCAGACCGCCTACACCTATGATGACCTCGGCAACCCCACCCAGCGCACCTACGCCGCCGGCACGGCCACCTTCACCTGGGACAAGGCCAGCCGCCTGGACACCGCCACCGACCCGGTCACCGGCCGCAAACTTACCTACGGCTACGACGGGGCCAGCAACCTCACCTCTCTGACCGCCGTCCAGGGCACCACCACGACCGACTCCCAGTCCTTCACCTACGACGACCTCGACCAGCCGCTCACTCACACGTTGAGGCGGGGGACCAGCAGCGGCAGCCAGCTCGCGAAGATCACCTACGGCTGGGACAAGGACGGCAACCTCACCACCAAGACCACCGTCGGCACCGCGGGCGCGGGCACCAACACCTACGACTACGACCACGCCGGACGGCTCACGTCCTGGACCGCCCCCGGCGGCTCCACCACCGCCTATGAGTGGGACGCGGCTGGCAACCGCACCAAGGCCGGCGACAAGACGTACGTCTACGACGCGCGCAACCGGATGATGTCCGGCGGTGGCAGCACCTACACCTACACGGCGCGCGGCACCATGGCGAGCGAGACCAAGGACGGCACGACCACCCAGCTCACTTTCGACGCCTTCGACCGGCTCATCGCCGACGGCGAGAGCGTTTACAGCTATGACGCCCTCGACCGTGTCGCCAGCCGCATCAGAGGGGTTACCAAGGAGACCTTCGCGTACTCAGGTCTCAGCAACGACCTCGCCGCCATCGTCGACACCCTCGGTGTCGTCCAGGCCCGGTACGGCCGCGACGCCTTCGGCGCCCTGCTCGGTCAGAAGGAAGGCGCCAACCCCGCCCTCGCTACCCTGACCGACCTGCACGGTGACCTCGTAGCCACGTACAACAGCACCGCCCTGGCCACCACCACCGCCTACGACCCCTTCGGTGCGATCACCGACCAGACCGGCGCCAAGACCAACCTCGGCTACCAGGGCGAATACACCGACCCGGACACCGGCAAGGTCAACATGCACGCCCGCTGGTACCAGCCCGGCACCGGCACCTTCACCAGCCGCGACACCATGACCCTGTCGCCGAACCCGTCGGTCCAGGCCAACCGCTACACCTACGCCAACGCCTCACCCCTCACCCACACCGACCCCACAGGCCACTGGGGTGAGGAGGTGTGCTTCGACGGTGGCAGATGCTACCCGGTTAACAATTCTAGTAACGAATTGACATGCTTCGATGACGGTAGCTGCTATACGCAAGACCAAATCCTTTATAGCTGGGGTAACGCGAACGTCGGCGACGGCAGAATCGCTGAAGACAATCCCCAATGGCATTTCGACAACTTTGTCGCAGGCAATACCTATCTCGGTAACCGAGCAGATAAACCGGAAGGCTACGACGACGCAAGCCCGGAGGCTCGCAAAAAGTATAGAATTGGCTACTATTCGGATCTTAGCGTTGATGAACTGGCATCCTTGTGGCAATTGCTTACCAGCGGGCCGCCATCGGGAGCTGGGATGATACCCGATGAGCCAGGATGGGCAAACAGCCAGGCTTGTAGAAAGGCGAACGGGCGCAAACGATGTGATGCTTTGGACAAGGCGCGAGCAGAGGCCAAGCGCTTCAAGGACATGGATACCTATCAGAAGAGCTGCTTCGGGTTGCACATGTCAAAATACGGTGAATCGGCATGCAGGGCCCTGGAGAATGATTTAAATCTTTCAGCCAAGGAGATGAGTGCTCTAAAGAGCGCATGGAGGGAGGCGACCCGCACCTCGGATCATTGGTTCATGAAGCTGATGGGCGGAGTAACCGATTTCGTCTGGGGCGACGTCATGGACTGCGCGGCAGGCAGGGCCGGTTCGTGTGCGCTTATGCTCGTCGGGTTCATTCCTGGAGCCAAAGCAGGAACAGCATTGGCCAAGCGCCTCCCTAAAGTTGCTGGGAGACTACAAAAAGCAGCTACGGCTTGTAAACGGAGTAGCTTCATAGCCGGCACGTTGGTGTTGATGGCGGATGGGAGTCGCAAAGCCATCGAAGAGATAGTGGTGGGGGACAAGATCCTGGCCACCGATCCGCTCACCGGCGAAACAGCTGCCAAAGAGGTAACCCATCTCATAGTCAGCACCGGAACCAAGAGCCTCATCGAAATAGCGGTGATGTCCGGTAGCGTCGGCGGGGAGCGAGGCTCGACGCTGACTGCAACGGCAGAGCACCCCTTCTGGGTGCCAACATCAAAGCAATGGGTCAACGCAGCAGACCTTGCGCCGGGCATGTGGCTGCGCACTTCCGCCGGAACCTACGTCCAGGTCGGGGCGGTCAAGCAGCGGACCGCTATCCAACGGGTCCATAACATGACGGTAGACCGTTTCCATACGTATTATGTGTTGGCAGGAGCAAGCCCGGTCCTGGCTCACAACAGTGCGTGCCCCAAGGGCCGTCTATCTGACCGACTGCCCAATGGGATGAATAATCGTATCGCCTCGGCATACGATGACGTTAAAGCAGGCAAAATTAGATCACATGATACGTATAAAGGGTATGAACACCCTTGGTGGAAAGGAGCTAAAGAATATAGCGTTCCCGGCAGAGGCGACAGCGATAGAATTTTGGTAAAAACGTTGGCAAATGGTAGTAAAGTTTATGGATGGACATCGACTCATTACAACAAAATACAACGCTTTAGTGCGCCACATTTCCCTGATTCGGGATGGTAGTAATGGTACGACTTGTTGAAATGGTGCAGTGCTATCGCCGGCGTCGCTGCACCAATTTTAGAACGGAGGAAGATTAATTTGATTGAGGATGCCCCCGTGGCCTATGGGGCAAAATTTCCGATGTATAGAATAGTCGACGAGGAATCTGGGGACGTTCTTGTTGCAGCGGAAAATGTGCGGGGGTTTTTTGTTGAACAAGAAAGCGAGTCAATGAACGTCGCTTTCCTAGGAGTACACCAGGTCAATAAGGCGAAGCATAGGGTTGAAAATGCATATCTGGAGATCGCGAACTATCGACACGAAAAAATTGGGGAGTATTACGTTGGGCGGGTCGCGCGCACAGGGACCGATGTTGAATTTGCTGTAGATGATCTGCCAAGCATTTCATTCTACTTTGGTGCTCTATGCGAGTATCCTAGAGCTGGGAAAGTGTGGCAACGCTGGGCGTCGGAAGACGACCTAAGGCGGGATGAGTGGGTTCAATGGCCGTTGAGTTACCATGAAACTTGGCTGCACGTTGTTCAAAATTCTTGGTTCGCTTCTCTGCGTCGCGCTGCTCGCTACGAGTATGGTGAGACTGTATACCTAGATGGCTCGAAAATAGCTACAAAGCCAGGCTTCTACTGTGCCTTGGGGGAGGCAATGAACGGTCCGGGCGGATATTTTGGGTCGAACCTTGATGCTGTTGCGGAATGCATCTCTTCAGGACTCGAAGAAGCGCCTCCGGCGCAGATAGTGTGGCGTAATTTTCAATTTTCTAGAACTTCTCTTGGAAATGGCTTTGTGGATGCAATTCTGGCTCTTATGTGTGAGTTCGATATAGAAGTCGTTGCTCGTTGATCTTGCAATTTTTAGAGTTTTTGTTTGACTGTTCAAGTCGGGAATTATCGGCTTTCCACATCTGGGCAGATGTCGCGATCATGCGGCTACCGAGAGTGGCTCATCTGTGGTGACATTCTGTGATCGAGGGTCCTCGGGTTCGCCGACGGATTGTGCGGGGCAGGGCCGAGGAATGCGGGCGATCGGCGTGGGTATCGCGGCCGGGTCGTCACCGGGGGCGGCGTCTTGCGGCCGGGACCCCGCCGAGAGCCGGTCAAGCCGGGTAGAGCGGGAGGCCACGTAGCGGGATCGGCGTTGCTGGTTGGCCACGTTGGTGAACCCGAATCCGAACCGGTACACGAGTTTGATCAGCCGGTTCACCCCCTCAGCAGGGGCGTTGGAGTGGCCGGTGGCCACCGCGCGGCAGATCTCCGCCCGCCAGGTGGAGATCGTCTCGGCCAGGGTCACGATCTCCGGGACCGAGGCCCCGGCGGTGGCACAGAAGCCGAAGAACGCCGCCAGCGCCGCGCCTATCTGGGCCCGGTTCGGCGCCGGCCCGCGCTGATTCGGTGAGCGCCGGGTCAGGTCCCGCAGCTTCTCCCTGGCCCGCCAGGCGGCGCCGAGTTGCCGTCCGTTCTCGCCCACGTCGGCCAGGGCGACCAGCAGCTTGTTACGGGCGCGTTCGGAGAGTCTCTCCTGGCCGCTTACCAGCAGCCTCTTGATCTGGTATTCCAGGTCGGCGGCTCGGCCGCAGCGGCCGCAGCGTTCGAAGGTGACCCGCCGCCGCACGTCGCCGATCATCTTGTTGGCCAGCTGCGAGACGTGGAACAGGTCAGTGACCAGGGCCGCGTTCGGCAGCAGCCCGCTCTTGACGATCGCGCTCTTGTACACCGTGGACATGTCGATGCTCACATACCGGATCGCCGCCCACCCGCCAGACCGGGTCGGCAGCGGCCAGCCAACTCCGCACATCCGCCCCGGCCCTGCTCTCCACCTGCCCAAGCAGCCCATGCCCACCGGCGGAATCGATGAACGCCAGGTCCTCATGGTCATCTGCCAGCACGACCCGAACCTGCTCGCCACCCGTACGGGTTGCTGATCCTGGCTGACAAGGGTTACATCGCCGCCGAGCTCGATCGATTCCCGACCGCCCGCGATATCAGCTTGCTGCGCCCTTCCTCCCACAACCGCGGCACCCCACGACCGGGAGAATCTCTGCTGAAGACGGTGCGGTAGCTGATCGAGTCGGTCAAGGAGGGACTGTACGAACAGCACGGTGGCTGCATCATTGAGGGTGTCGGGGGTTCGTGGGTCCAGCGGATCCGGCGCGATCTGGCACAACCGCGCTGCTGGCGCACCTGTTACCAGATCCCTGGTCGCCTACGACCCTGAGCCACATCGGAACTACTCGGCTAGAGGTCGACCGCGCTCGGTCATGCGGAACCAGACCAGCCCGCCGGTGTTGTCATGCTGAAATCCCCATTCGTCGGCGAGTGTGTCCACCAGCCACAGTCCTCTGCCTCCGTCGTCGGCAAGGGCTGGGGTGCGGACGGCGGGCGTGGTGGAGGAACCGGCGTCGGTCACTTCCACCTGGACGGTCGTGCCCAGGCGGATGATCTGGACGGTGACCTGGCCGGAGTCGGAGTGGGTGATGGCGTTGGTGACCACCTCGCTAAGCAAGAGGAGGGTGTCGTCGAGGATCGGGGACGGGCCGCCGAAGGACAGTAGGGAGCGGGCCCAGTTGCGAGCCTCGGGAACGGACATCGGTGTTGCCGGGAACGACCGGCTGCAGGTGACGTGTGGCGTGTTCGTAAATGCCGGCTGGGGTGAGTCGTAAGGGTGGAGCGGCCCTTTCATGCGTTCACCTCGGCCACGATGATGTCGGCGGCATTGGCGGCGTCGGCCAGCACCCATGTGTCGCGCCGCCACAGCCGCGCCCACCACGGCCGCCAGGTGAACACCCAACCGCAGTAGCGGCGGATGACGGTGACCCGGATCGCGGTGCCGTTCATGGAGTGCATCTCCAGGATCGGTTCTCCGGTCACGGGAACGACGAGCGAGACGTGGATGCCCAGGCCGTGCAGGTCCCAGCCCAGGCGGGTCAGGTAGCTGAATCTTTCGTACGGTTCGCGCGCCGTCATGGTTCCGCCTTCCAAGTGCTTTCCAAGGAGTTCGGCCAAGGCGCGGAACAATTCCGCCGCTTATTCACTCCTGGCTATGGGAAGTGAGGGCCGGATATTTCGCCTGCTGCCGAAAACGTCTGTGCTCAGCTCAGCGTGCCCTCTTGGATGGGGAGTCGGCGACCGAGTTGCCAGGCCAAGGCAGCATCGATAATGACAATCGTCGGTCAGGTGTGGTTTAAATGGTGTCATCGACTGGAGAGGGTTTCCGTTTTATATGAATTGAGGGGAAATGTCATGCACGTGGTGCCGTCTCTCGACCCGGAGTCCCCTCGCGTACGGTTTGGTGCCGAGTTGCGGCGGCTACGGGAGGCTGCGGAGTTGTCGCAGGCCGCGGTGGCATCCCGGCTCGGATGTACGCAGACACAGGTGAGCAGATTGGAGAAGGCGACCCGTACGCCGTCGCGGTCTGACGCCGAGCGGCTGGACATGCTTTTCGGCACGTCGGCAGGCGTCTCCTTTGCCCGGATCTACCAATGGATCACCGCCCAGCCCGGCAGCCCGATCTGGTTCCGCAATTGGGCCGAGGAGATCGAGCCCACCCTCCTCGTCCTACGCTCTTGGGATCCCCTGCTGATCCCGGGCCTCATGCAGACAGAGGCGTACGCCCGTCACATCTTCAGCATGGAGCCCCGAGTCACCTCTGACGAGGCGGAGCAGCGGGTCGAGGCCAGGATGCGGCGGCAGCGCATCCTGGACCGAGAGAAGCCGCCGCTGATCTCTGTGCTGTTCGACGAGGGTGTGCTGCATCGACGGGTCGGCGGACCAGAGGTGATGCGTGAACAACTTGACCACCTGCTGGAGGTGGCGGCACACCCATCTGTCTTCATCCAGGTCGTTGACCCAGAGTGTCTCCCGGGCCTGGCCGGTGCCTTCATGATCGCTGAGCTCCCGAATGGGCGGCCCGATGTGATCAGCTCGGATGCACCGGCGCAGGCACAAATCACCGCCGACCCCGACATTGTGACCTCGATCTGGGAGCGCTATGAGGCCATCCGGCTATGGGCCTATCCTGAGCGCGTATCCCTCCAAATGATCGAGAAAGCGAGATCCGCATGGACCTGAGCGATGCCGTATGGCGGAAGTCGACGCGATCTTCCGGCAACGGCGGTCAATGTGTCGAGGTCGCCATGAACCTTCCCGAGGTGGTCGCCGTCCGCGACAGCAAGGATCCGGATGGTCCCAAACTTCTCTTCACTCGCCCTGAGTGGAAGGCGTTCGTCAACGGCCTCAAGGCCGGCGACTTCGACACGCCAGCCTGACGTTCACCCCCTTATTCTCGCCGAGTAGCGATGGCGATGGCGGCCCTTCGAGCGTGATAGGGGTCGAAGCCTGACCTATGGCTGCTCCAGCTTCCCCCGCAACTCGAAGTCATCCCAGGTCGTCTTCAAAACCGACTCACTGTCCTTGGGCGTACGGGCGAACAACCCCACCTCGCCATTCCCGATCCCATTCGGATCATCAGCCTGCTGCACCCGCTCCCCATTCACCCACATGGTCAACCGCACAGCCGGCCCCGTCTGCTCGCAAGCAGCCTCGATCCGCACTTTCCCCTTCAACTCCCCAACCTTCACCGGCTGGGTGAGCGTCCCGCCCGCCCCGTCATAGATTCGCCGAATCCGAGCATTACCGCCGGTGTCCAACCCGAACTCGTAATAACTCTTGTCATCCGCCGCATGACAGTAAACCCCGTATTCCCCGGACCCCGTAACCTGCTTCACCTCAGCACTGACCGCCACGAGCACCGTCTCCGGCAGCATCGGCGTAGGCGTGGCGGACGGCTCCGGCGTGGTGGTGGGTTTCTCGACGAGGAACGGGATGGCGGCCTCCGCCCAGCGCTCCTCGTAGTCCGTCTCCACATCCAGCCCGTACGTGCCGTCGGTGCGGTAGCCGTAGCTGGTGGAGGCGTTCGGGTCGTAGGTGCCGTTCCAGCCGCCGGTGGTCTGGGTGAAGTCCTCCCGGTAGAGGACAGCGAGGTCGGGCGGCCCGCTGGAGGACAGCATCGCCCAGGCCGTCGTCGCGACGGCCACGACAAGGGCAGCCGCCACCGCGATCCCCGCGAAGAGCCTGCCCCGGTGCTTGCGCGGTGCCGCCTCGAACACCGGCGTGGTCGCCTTCTGCCAGGCCACCTGCACCGTCTGGGCGGCCTGCTCGGGCGCCGCCGACCGCCCCACGAGGTGGTCGAGCAGCTGCTGCGCGGTCGGCCGCGTGGCCGGGTCCTTGTGCAGCGCCGCCATGACGAGCTCCCGCAGCCCAGGCTCGACGTCGTCGAGGTTCGGCTCGGTGTTGAGCACCTGGTAGACGATCGCCGGCAGCGTCTCCCCGGGGAACGGCGAGCGCCCACTGGCGGCGTACGCGATCAGACACCCCCACGAGAACACGTCGCAAGCGGGCGACACCGGCTCCCCGCGCAGAACCTCAGGAGCCATGTACCGAGGCGTCCCGATGAGCTCGCCGGTGCCGGTGACGCCGCCGAGGGTGTCGAGCGCCCGCGCGATGCCGAAGTCGATCACCCGCGGCCCGACAGGCGAGAGCAGCACGTTGGACGGCTTCAGATCGCGGTGCACCACCCCGGCGCCGTGGATCGCGGTGAGCGCCGTCGCCACGCTGACGGCCAGCGCGTCCAGACTGGACCCGCGCAACGGCCCGGACTGCTGTACGGCCTGCTCAAGATTGGGACCCGGTACGTACTCCGTGACGACATAGAGCTGCCCACCGTCGAGCGCGGCCTCCAGCACCGCGGCCGTACAGAACCGCCGCACCCGCCGCGCAGCGTCGGCCTCCCTGCGAAAACGCATGCGAAACTGCTCATGCTGGCTGAACTCCGGATTGATCACCTTGATCGCGACCTGTTGCCCGGAAGAATCCTCGGCGAGATGAACCGTGCCCATCCCACCCTGGCCCAGCACTCGCAGCAGCCTGTAGCGCCCGATGTGGGATGTTTCACCGCTCACGGCGCGCAAGCTTACCTATTTCTGCCTGCCTGACGTATGACCTCCACAATCAGCCAAGCGTTGGTTGACGGATTCCGCCCCTCGCCGGGCGCTGAAGATCACGAAGATAGTGTCAGCCGTCCTTGGGCGGGCGGGGCTTGCTGTCGCGGATGTCGCGCAGGGTCGGCAGGCCGTGCTCGGGGTGGACCACCAGGACGCGGCAGCCCGCCGACGTGGCGGCGGTGACGCCTGTGGGGCTGTCCTCGATGGCCACGCAGTGGCTCGGGTCGGCGCCGAGCCGCCGCGCCGCCTCCAGATAAGGGTCCGGGTACGGCTTGCCGCGCGTGGTGTCCTCGGCCGCGACGACCTGCGCGAAACGGTGCCCGAGCCTCGGCAGCACCAGGTCCACGATACTGCGCGGGGAGGCGGTGACCAGGGCGGTGGGCAGGTGGGCGGCGCCGAGCTCGCGCAGCAGGTCCGTCGCGCCCGGCATGAGCTCCACGCCCTGCTCGACGCGCTGGGCGAACGACTCGGTGAGGAGGCGGATCAGGTCGGCGGTGGGCCGGGCGGTCGCGGAGCGTTCGGGGAGCCGAGGGGGCGGGGCGGGATCGGCGGACCGAGCGGCGGACAGGAGGTGGGCGGCCGTGTCCTCGACCGTGCGGCCGAGGACGTGCGGTGTGTCGGCGGGGCCCAGTTCGACGCCGAGCGTGCGCGCCACCGACACCGTGGCCTGCCACCAGTGCGGCTCGCTGTCCACCAGGGTGCCGTCCAGGTCGAACAGCACCGCCTGGAGACCACAAGACGGCCCACCAGCAGGCAGGTCAGACGGCATCGGCGGGTTCGGTGACGGGGGCGGTGACCGTGACGGTGCGGGGCGCCACCAGGACCGGCCGTTCCACCAGGCGCACCGCCACCCGGGTGCCGGCCGCGAGCCGTACCGCCTCGTGGCCCGGCACGTCGGCGAGGACCTCGCCGCCCGCCAGGGCCAGCCGCAGCCGGACGGACGAGCCGCGGAACGACGCGACCAGCACCTCGGCCTCGCCGTCCTCGGCGGGCGTGACCTGGACGGCCTCGGGACGGATGAGGACGTCCACCTCGGGGCTGTCGGGGGAGGGCCCGTCGATGGGCAGGGTGTGGCCGAGCACCGTGACGGTGCCCTCCGGCGCGGCCTGACCGGCCAGGTGGTTCATGGTGCCGACGAACTCGGCCACGAACGGCGTGGCGGGCCGGTCGTACACCTCGGCGGGCGCCCCGACCTGCTCCAGCCGCCCGTCGCGCAGCACCGCGACCCGGTCGGCGATCGACAGGGCCTCCTCCTGGTCGTGGGTGACGAAGATGGTGGTGATGCCGAGGTCGAGCTGGAGGCGGCGGATCTCCTCCCGCAGCGCGACCCGTACCTTCGCGTCGAGCGCGGACAGCGGCTCGTCCAGCAGCAGCACGCGCGGCTCCAGGGCGAGCGCGCGGGCCAGCGCGACGCGCTGCTGCTGGCCGCCGGAGAGCTGGTGCGGGAAGCGGTCGGCGTGCGCGGGCAGGCCGACCAGCTCCAGCAGCTCGTCGGCCTTGGCCCGGCGCACCGCCACCGGCACGCGGCGGACCCGCAGGCCGAAGGCGACGTTGTCGCGGGCGTTGAGGTTGGGGAAGAGGGAGTAGGACTGGAAGACCATGCCGGCGTCGCGCTTGTTGGCGGGGACGTCGGTGATGTCCTTGCCGTCGACGAGCACGGCCCCGGAGTCGGGCCGTTCGAACCCGGCCACGCATCGCAGCGCCGTCGTCTTGCCGCAGCCCGACGGGCCGAGCAGCGCGACGAACTCGCCGGGCTCGATGGTCAGGTCGAGGCCGTCCAGCGCGACCGTCTTGCCGAAGAGCCGCCGCAGGCCGCGGAACTCCACCTTGGACGTCATTTCTTCTCCCTACCGAAGGCGCTGGAGACCGCGAGCAGCAGCAGCCAGATGAGCAGCAGGCTGAGGATCGAGACCGCGACCGACACCTGGCCCCTGGAGCCGGAGATCGTCACGATCCACACCGCGAACGGCTGATAGCCGAGCAGCCTGGCCACGGTGAACTCGCCGAAGACCAGGGCGAGCGTCAGGAACGAGGCGCTGGCCAGGGCCGAGCGCAGGTTGGGCACGATCACCCGGAACAGCACGTACGGCCACGAAGCGCCCAGGTTGCGGGCCGCCTCCACGAGCGTCCGCACGTCCATGGTGCGCAGCCCGGCGTCCAGCGACCGGTAGACGAACGGCAGCACCAGCACGACGTACGCCAGCACGAGGACAATCGGGAAGGCCGGGTCCTGGACCGCGATGAGCGTGGCCCAGAACGGGGTCGGCGCAAGCACCTCGGCCCCGGTGCGCAGCGAGGTGCCGAGCCCGGCCACGAACGTGATCGGGGGCACCACCAGCGGCAGCGTGCACAGCACCTCCATCACCGGCCGCAGCCGCGGCGCGCTGAGCCGTACGGCCAGCATCGCCGGGAGCGTCAGCAGCAGGACCAGCACGATGGTCGCGAGCCCGAGCCCCAGGGAGAGCGCCAGGCTGGAGGCGAAGCCCTCGGCCGTGAGCAGCTCGCCATAGGCCTCGAACGACACCCCGGTGGTGGGGGTGTAGATGGTGTACCAGAGGGAGGCGCCGAGGGGCACCAGGAAGTAGAGCGCGGCCAGCGCCAGGACCACGGCCCGCCAGGCGCGCGGCCGGGCGGTCCGGGGCGAGGCGGTCACCAGCGGCTGCTCCAGGCCCGTCACCGCAGCCATCGGGTGCTCCTCCTCTGCAGCGGCAGGTAGACGGCCATCACCAGACCGGCGATCACGATCATGTCGAGGCTGAGCGCGAGCGCGACGTTCTCCTGGCCGATCAGCACGTCGCTGGTCAGCGCGTTCGCGATCTTGAGCGTGACCAGCGGCACGACGGTGCCCGCGCCCATGGCCGCCGCCGTGGCGTAGGCGGCGAACGCGCCGCCGAACAGCAGCACCACGCCGCCGAGCAGGGCCGGCGTCAGCACGGGCAGACCGACGTAACGCCAGTAGTGCCAGGAGGTGGCTCCGTTGTTGGCCGCCGCCTCCCGCCACTGCGGCCGCAGCCCGTCCAGCGCCGGCGCCATGACCAGCACCATCAGCGGGACCGAGAAGTACAGGTAGACCACGACCAGGCCCCAGAAGGTGTACAGGGCGCCGGTGGGGAGCCCCAGCAGCCCGCTGACCACGCCGGAGTTGCCCAGCGTGGCCACCCAGAAGAAGGCCAGCGGGACGCCGCCGAAGTTGGCCAGCACGCCGGACGCCGTCAGCACCGAGTGGCGCAGCGCCGCGAACCTGGAGGTGACCACGGCGTAGGCGAGGAACGTGCCGAGCACGGCCCCGAGCAGCGCCACCACGGCCGACACCTGGACGCTGCCGGCGATCGAGGTGAGGTTGCCGCCCTCCAGGCTCTGGCGGACGTTCGCCAGCGTCGGCCGGCCCTGCGAGGTGAATGCGCCCACCAGCAGGGCCACCAGGGGGAGGCCGAAGACGACGGCGTAGAAAGCGAGCAGGGGCAGCGCGCCGAGCCACCCCTTGGGCCTGGTCATCCGGAGATCGCGGCGTCCCAGCCGCCGGCCAGCTTGGCCTTGGCCGCGTCGACCTGCTCGGTCGTGGGGAAGGTCGGCGTGCCGTCCACCTTGGGGAGCGCCTCGGCGGCGGCCTTGTCCACGGTGCCGTCGGCCTCCATCACGGGCAGCAGGACCGGCCTGGCGAAGCCCTTCAGGTAGAGGTTCTGGCCTTCGGGGCTGTAGAGGTACTCCTGCCACAGGCGGGCGGCGGCCGGGTGCGGGGCGTCCTTGTTGATGGCCTGGGCGTACATCTGGAAGTACTTGCCGTCGCTGGGCACGTTCACCTGCCAGTCGAGGCCCTTGGCGGCCATCTGGGGGGCGTAGGCGGCGTTGTTGTAGTCCCAGTCGATGCTGATCTGGGTCTCGCCCTTCTCGATCGTCGCCGGGGTGGTCTCGACCGGGTTGAAGTTGCCCGCCTCCTTCAGCTTCTTGAAGAAGTCCAGGCCGGGCTGGATGTCGTCGAAAGAGCCGCCGTTGGCGATCGAGGCGGCGTAGACGCCGGCGAAGGCCGAGCCGGACTTGGTGGGGTTGCCGTTCAGCGCGACCTTGCCCTTGTACTCGGGCTTGAGCAGGTCGGCGAAGCTCGTCGGGCAGGCGGCGATCTTCTTGGCGTCGCAGCCGATCGAGATGTAGCCGCCGTAGTCGTTGGTCCAGAGCCCGGTGGGCTCCTTCTGGCCTTCGGGGATCTTGTCGAAGGTCTGCACCTTGTACGGCGCGAACAGGCCCTCGGCGGCACCGCTGATCGCGAAGGACTGGCCGAGGTCGAGCACGTCGGGGGCGCGGTCCTGGCCCTTGCGGGTCTTGACGGCGTTGATCTCGTCGGCGCTGGCCGCGTCGGGGTCCTCGCTCTCGATCTTGATGCCGTACTTCGCCTCGAACGACTTGATGATCTCGCCGTAGTTGGCCCAGTCGGGCGGGAGCGCGATGACGTGGAGGTTGCCCTCCTTCTTGGCCGCCTCGACGAGCTTGTCGAGACCGCCGAAGTCGGCGGCGGAGGTGGCGGTGCGCGCGTTCACGCCGCCTTCCGCCGTCGACGTCTGCTGGGTGCCTGGCGCGGCGCCGCACGCCGCGGTGACTACGGTAAGGGCGGCGATGACGCCTGCCGCACGAGCGCGAGGTGTGAACACGTAGGCCTCCACTCCGGGGGTGTGGGAAGAATTTAAGGGAACTTGTACAAACAAGCGAGCCCCAGTAAGTCGCATATACATTGCTCTTTCGTGAACTGGGAGGGTCACCATGGTGGCGCGCTATGAGCGGATAGCCGATGAGCTGCGCGACGAGATCCTCACCGGCGTCCACCCGGTCGGCGCGCAGCTTCCGTCCGAGGCGGAGCTGGCCGAGCGGCACGGCGCGGCCAGGGGGACCGTGCGGCAGGCGGTCGCCGTGCTGGTGGCCGAGGGCCTGGTGGGATCCCGGCAGGGAGCCAGGCGCATCGTCCTCGGCAACGCGCGCAGCCAGAGCTTCGCCGAGCTGCACAGCTTCGCCCAGTGGGCGCGCGCCAACGGCTACCGGTTCGACGGTCAGGTGATCCGCCAGCACCGCCGGCCGCCGAACGCGGCCGAGGCCGCCCGGCTCGGCCCGGACGAGGTGCTCGACGTGCTGCGGCTGCGGTCGCTGGAGGGCGAGCCGGTGCTGGTCGAGCGGACGGCGTACGCGAGCTGGATCGCCCCCGCGGTCGAGGCGCTGCCGCCGGACTGCGAGTCGGTCACCGAGGCGCTCTACGAGTCGGCCGCGCTGGTGTTCGCCTACGGCGAGCACCTCATCGACGCGGTCCCGGCGGGCGCGCAGGACGCGCGCCTGCTCGGAGTGCGGCGCGGCAGCCCCCTGCTGCGCCAGCGCCGGATCACCACCACCTACGAGGGCCGGCCCGTGGAGTGCTCCGACGACCGTTACCGGGCGGGCAGCGTGGCCTTCAGCATCCGCAACTCGCTGGGCGCCAACCCTCTCGTCCGGCGAGCGGGCGACTTGCGTTTCGGTCCGTAAGAACATATGTTCGAGACATAGCAAGCACCCGTCTTCCCCCGGGTGGGTCAGCATCCGACCAGAGCCCCGGGGAGAAGCGTCTTGAGCAGACTCTATGGCGATCCGATAGAGGTGTGGACCAGGGACGGGGAGCCGACCCAGTTCGTCTGGCGCGACCGCCTCTATCTCGTCCGCCGCGTCCTCGACCACTGGGTGGTCGCGCGCGAGTGGTGGAAGACCGGCGAGGGCGATCCCGGTGAGCGCCGGTTCTGGCGGGTCGAGGCCAGCCCGGGTCGCGAGGTCGGCTCGTACGAACTGAGATTCGACACCGCCGGCAGCGGCTGGCTGCTCATGAGGGCGTGGGACTGATGGCGCCGCCGTTCCCGCACCTGAACGTGAGCTCCGCCTACTCGATGCGCTACGGCACCGCCTTCCCGCGCGCGCTGGTGTCGCGGGCGGTCGAGCACGGGATGGACATCCTGGCGCTGACCGACCGCGACGGGCTCTACGGCGCGGTCAAGCACGCGCAGGCGTGCGCGGACGCCGGCATCTCCCCGGTGTACGGCGTGAACTTCGCCCTCGCCGCCCCGGACCCCGGCCCCGGGACGCGCTCCGGTTCGCGGCGGCCGCGGACGGGGCCTGAGGCTCAGGATCGGGTGACGGTGCTGGCGCGGTCGCGTGGCTGGTCGCGGCTGGTCCGCTTGGTCACGGCCGCCCACTACGCGGGCGAGCGCGGTGAGCCGCGGGTGACCCGCGAGCTGATCGGCGAGTGGGACGCCGACGGCGACGGCGGGCTGGTGGTGCTGCTCGGCCCCCGCTCCGACGTGGGGCGCGCGGTGGCCGCCAGACGCGACGACCGGGCCAGGATGTTGCTCGGCCTGTGGCGTTCGGTGCTGCCCGGCGTGGTGGTGGAGCTGGTCGACCAGTACGGCTTCCACGACGCCACCACGGCCCTGCGCATGCTCCGCCTGGCCGAGTCCGCGGACGTCCCGGCCGTGCTCACCAATGCCGTCAGATACCTGGACCCGGCCGACCACCAGGTCGGCGACGTGCTCGACGCGGCCCGCCAGCTCGTCCCGCTGCACCCGCGCCACCTGGAGCGCACCACCTCGCACGCCTACCTCAAGGGCGGCAAGGAGATGTGGCAGGTGGCCGCCAAGATCTGCGGCTCCGACGAGGGCCGGATCGGCCGCCTGCTGCACACCACGCGGCAGCTCGCCGAGGCCTGCGCGCTCGACCCGGGAGAGCTGCTCGCGCTGCGCAAGGACCCGCCTGACCTGCACCTGCCGGAGATCGGCCGCGACCCGGTGCCGCTGCTGCGTCACCGGGTCGAGGACGGGCTGGCCGCGCGCGGCCTGGAGCGCTCCCGCGACGCCAGGGAGCGCCTCGCCGCCGAGCTGGACATCATCGAGCGCAAGCGGCTGTCCGGATACTTCATCGCCGTGGCCGGCATCACCGACATGATCCGCGAGATGGGCATCCGCTGCGCCATCCGCGGCTCGGGAGCGGGCAGCCTGGTCAACTACCTCATCGGCATCGGCGAGGTGAACCCGCTCGACCACGGCCTGCTCATGGAGCGCTTCCTGTCCGAAGGACGCATCGGGCTGCCGGACATCGACATGGACGTGGAGTCCGCGCGCCGGCTCGACTGCTACAAGGCGATCTTCGACCGGTACGGCGAGTCGCGGGTCGCCTGCGTGTCCATGATGGAGACCTACCGGGCCCGCAGCGCCATCCGCGACGTGGCCGGGGCCATGGGGCTGCCGCCGCACGAGATCGACGCCATCGCCAAGGCGTTCCCGCACATCAGGGCCAAGCAGATCACCGCCTCGCTGAGCGACCTGCCAGAGCTGCGCGAGAGCCGGCTCGGCGAGGCCGGGCTCGACCGGGTGTTCCGGCTGGCGGAGAAGCTCGACGGGCTGCCCAGGCACATCGCGCTGCACCCGTGCGGCGTGCTGATCGGCAACTCCGGGCTGCGCGACCGCACCCCCGTCGAACGCAGCCTGCTGGAGTTCCCGATGTCACAGTTCGACAAGGACGACGTGGAGGAGTCCGGGCTGCTCAAGCTGGACGTGCTGGGCGTGCGGATGCAGTCGGCGCTGGCCTACGCGCTGACCGAGATCGAGCGGGTGGACGACGTCGTGGTCAAGCTCGACGGCCAGAACGGCGCCGACCCCGGCGTCCAGTACGTCCCGCACGACGACCAGGCGACGTACGACATGATCTGCTCCGGCCGCACTCTCGGCTGCTTCCAGATCGAGTCGCCCGGCCAGCGGGAGCTGGTCGCCAAGCTGGAGCCGCGCACGATGCACGACCTCATCGTGGACATCTCCCTGTTCCGGCCGGGGCCGGTCAACTCCGACATGGTCACCCCCTACCTGGAGGCCAGGCATGGCTGGCGGAAACCGTACTATCCGCATGAGAAGCTGCACGGCGCGCTGAAGGAGACGCACGGCGTGGTGGTCTTCCACGAGCAGGTGCTCAGGATCATCGAGGTGATGACGGGCCGGGACCTGTCGTTCGCCGAGATGCTGCGGCGCGCCCTCGGCACCCCGGAGGGTCGCGACCGGGTGCGCAAGCACTTCGTGCCGCTGGCCAAGGCGAACGGGTTCGACGACGAGGCCGTCGAACGGGCCTGGAAGGTGCTCGACGCGTTCGGCGGGTTCGGGTTCTGCAAGGCGCACGCGGCGGCGTTCGCGCTGCCCACCTACCAGTCGGCCTGGCTCAAGCGGCACCACGCGGCCGCGTTCTTCGCCGGGGTGCTGACGCACGACCCCGGCATGTACCCGCCGCGCGTCATCATCGACGAGGCCCGGCAGTGCGGGGTGGAGATCCTCCCGCTGGACGTGAACAAGTCCGCCAAGGACTGGCGGGTGGAGCGGCTCGGCCCGCGCGTCCAGGTCCGGGTCGACCCCGCCGGGCTGGGCGAGGCCGACCTGCCCAGGCGGCTCAGGGACTTCCGGATCTCCGAGATCGGCAAGGGGTACGCGCTGCGCGTGCCGTTCTCGGCGATCAAGGGGGTGAGCGAGGCGGAGGTGGAGCGCATGGTGGCGGGCCGCCCGTACACCTCGCTCGCGGACTTCTGGGACCGGGCCCGCCCCTCCCGGCCCACCCTGGAACGGATCGTCCAGGTCGGCGGGCTGGACGCGCTGCACCACCTGCGCCCCGGCGGCGGCGACCGCTGGCGGCCCGGCGAGCTGACCCGGCGCGACCTGATCGCCCAGGTCGGCGTGCTCGAACGGACCTCCGCCAGCGGCGTCCAGTCAGGACCGCGCACCTCCAGGCGCTACACACCGAAGCCGGTTCAGGACCGCCGCCTGGCGGCCGTGCAGCTGCCGCTGGGATTCGCCGAGCACATCGCGCCGGGTGAGCTGCCCGAGATGACGGAGACGGAGATGGTCGAGGCCGAGCTGGAGATCCTCGGCATGGACATCAGCCGCCACGTCATCAGCTTCCACGACGAGCTGCTCGACACGCTCGGCGTGACCCGCGCCAAGGACCTCCTCGACCTGCGCAACGGCGCCGAAGTGCTGGTGGCGGGGGTCAAGGTGGCCACCCAGACACCGGCCATCCGCTCCGGGCAGCGGATCATCTTCGCCACCCTCGACGACTCGACGGGACCGGTGGACCTGACCTTCTTCGAGTCGGTGCAGGGCCGGTGCGCGTCGACGGTGTTCGGCTCGTGGCTCCTGGTCGCCAGGGGAGTGGTCCGGCGCACCGGCACCCGGGCGGTCTCCATCCGCGCCCTGGACTGCTGGAACCTGGTGGACCTCGACGCGGTGTGGCGCTCCCGCGGCCCCGACGCGGTCCGCGCCCTGCTCGCCGAGAGCACCGGCGACGCCGGCGGCGTGGGCGGACGCGCCATCGAGTACGCCAACGGCTTCAGGCTCTCGCCCTACTCCGACCTCGGCCCGGCCATCACCACCCCACCCCGCGCCCTCTGGCACGCCAGCCAGGGCAGCTCCGGCCCCACCGCGGCCTGAGGGAGGTCAGCTCTCTTGCAGGACCCAGCGCAGTGGCCGGAGACGGCTCACCGGGTTCGCCATGCCGAGAAACTTGTAGTCGACGGTGGCGATGTCGGTAATTTTCAGCCGCTCCGCCATTGCCAGGACGATGCCGTCCACGTAACCCAGAGGACCGGACACAAGCCTCTTGGCCAGCTCAGCGGCTCGAAGGCGATCTTCCTGAACAGGAGAGACGATCTCGTAGTCGCCACTCTTGGTGATCATGGCCTCAAGGAACTGGACTTCGAGCGTCGGGCCGTTGCGAACGTTGTTCCGCAGAAAACTGCAGACCTCCCCAAGCACGGGCTCGGGTACGAGCACGCGCCCGTCCCACTCGGCCAGCAGGCGGGCACACCTGGCGAACTCTCGGTCGCGATCGTTGAAAGTGGCGATCAACGGCCCCGAGTCACAAAGAAGGGCTCTCATGCACTTCGCCGGACGGTGTCAATGGCCTCAACGATCATCCGATCCCGCCGAGCCTCCGCCATGATCTCACGATAGCGACTGGCAAGGTCCGGCTCATCGATGCTCGCAATTCCCACCCAGGGAAAGCGCCGCTGCAGGGCCTTTACGTCGATGGGCTCCTCCACGTCCATGAGGGTCAATCTAGACGATGTGGCTCGGGCCTGCCCGAGCGCGCTGGGCGCGGATCGCGACTCTTCGTTCATGCTCTATGACAATAAGTGAGAAGGTCTTTGCGGGAAGCTGAAATGGTCAGGTTGAGCGGCCGATGGGTGCGGTGTCCGGCAGAGGGGTCAGGAGAGGACTCAGGGGCTCCGCCGTGGTGCCCGGGGAGGTGCTGGCGAGCTGCTGCAGGTGGGTGATCTCGCGTACGGTGGCCGCGCACAGCAGGGCGGACAGCGTCACGCAGGCGAGCTCGGCCGGACCCGCGCCGGTGAGGCCGCCGGTGGAGTCGCGGGTGAGCACGGTGACGGCCAGGGCCAGGGTCGCCAGCCAGCTCAGCCACCATGCCGCCACCAGGGCGAGCCAGCGGCTTTGCCGGCCGGACGGCGGGCGGGTGCCCTTCCAGAGCTCGTGCACCAGCAGAGCCGGCCCCACCAGGTTGACGCCGGGGATCAGCCAGGCGCCCGCCACCGAGGCGGAGGGCGCCTCGGGGTCGTTGGCCTGCCTGGCGCGCACCAGCCAGGTGACGTAGGCGGCAGCGGCGGCGACGGTGGCGCCCGTGGCCAGCATCATCAGCACGGCGAAGACGGTCACCGCGCCGACGACGGCGTCGGCGTCGGCGCCGTGCGGCCGGCCGCCGAACTCGGCGAGCTGCGTGGCGAGCCGGTCTCCGCGCACCTGCTCGAAGAGCACGAGGGCACCGAGGGAGAGGACCTGGGCGGTGAGCGTCACATAGACGGCAGAGGCGGCTTTGATGGGCGGTGCCTGGGCAAAGCGCACGATGTTCTCCCCCCGGGCCATGCGCTGAGGTTCTGTTTCACTTGTATCCCGCAGGTCCCCCTGTTAATCAGGTGACGACGCCCGATTCCCAGGCCCACGCCGCGATCTCCACCCGGTTGCGGGCGCCCAGTTTGGTGAAGACGCTGCCCAGGTGCGTCTTCACCGTCGACAGCGACACAAACAGCTCGGCGGCCACCTCCTGGTTGGTGCGGCCCTTGGCGACCAGCCGGACGACGTCGAGCTCCCGATCCGTCAGCGGCTCGGGCAGCGGGGCGGGCCCGCGTTTGGGCTGCGCCAGGTGCCGAAGTAACCGGACGGTCACCGAAGGCGACACCAGCGACTCCCCTCCGGCCGCCGCTCTGACCGCCTCCACCAGCAGTGTCGGCCCGCTGTCCTTGAGCAGGAAACCGGTCGCGCCTGCCCGCAGCGCGCCGTACACGTACTCGTCCAGGTCGAAGGTGGTGACGATGACCACCCGCATAGGGGCCTCGACGCCGGGCCCGGCCAGCGCTCGGGTCGCCTCCAGCCCGTCGAGCCTGGGCATCCTGATGTCGAGCAGGCACACGTCCGGCCGCAGCCGCCGGGCCTCGGACACCGCCTCCGCGCCGTCGGCGACGGCCGCCACGACCTCCATGTCCGGTTGGGCATCAAGAATCATCTGAAAGCCGGTTCGCACGAGTTGCTGGTCGTCGGCGATGAGCACCCGAATAGTCACGGGCCCAACTCTAGGATCAACCGTTCGGCCGAGGCGGAACCGGTCACAAAGCCGATCCGCGCCACCCCGCCCGCCCGCCAGGCTTTGCGGCATGAACGATGTGCTTGTTGGACAGGCCCTGAGCAAACGGTTCGGGCAGACGGTGGCGCTGGGCGGAGTGGACCTCGCGGTGCGGGCCGGGGAGGCCGTGGCGATCATGGGACCCAGTGGCTCCGGCAAGTCCACGCTGCTGCACTGCCTGGCGGGGATCATGAAGCCGGACGGGGGCGAGGTCCGCCTGCTCGGCGAGCGTATCGACGACATGCGCGAGCGCCGGCGCAGCACGCTGCGCCGTACCCGGTTCGGGTTCGTCTTCCAGTTCGGGCAGCTGCTGCCGGAGCTGCTCGCCGAGGAGAACGTCGCGCTCCCGCTGATGCTGGGCGGCGTTCCCCGTTCCCGGGCCGTACGCCAGGCGCGCGCATGGTTCGGACCCCTCGGCCTGAGCGGCATGGAGACCCGGCGCCCCGGCGAGCTGTCCGGTGGGCAGGCGCAGCGGGTGGCCATCGCCAGGGCGCTGGTGACCAAACCGGCGGTGGTGTTCGCCGACGAGCCGACGGGCGCGCTCGACCAGACGACCGGCCACGAGACGATGCGGCTGCTGGTGGAGGCCACCCGGGGCAACGGGGCGGGCCTGGTCGTGGTGACCCACGACCCCAACGTGGCCTCCTGGTGCGAGCGCACGGTCGAGGTCCGCGACGGCCTGCTGACGGCGGGCGGGGTGCGCGCGTGAACCTCGACCTGACCTGGCGGCTGCTCAAGGGCGGCGGCCGCAAAGGCATGCTCGGCACCTGGCTCACGCTGGCGGCCGTCGCCGTGTCCACGATGCTGCTGTTGTTCGCCGTGACGGCCAACTTCGCCTTCCAGGCCAGGGCCGACAAGGGCGCCTGGCGGATCCCGGTGCAGGCGGCCACCGGCCAGGCCGTGGCCATCGAGGCGACGCGCCACGATCACGTGCGCGGCAAGGAGGTCACGGTCGTCGATCTGGCCGCGCTGAAGGACCGGGCGCCCGCGCCGCCAGGGCTGACCCGCTTCCCCGCGCCGGGCGAGGCATGGCTCTCCCCGGCACTGGCCGAGCTGGCCGGACGGCTGCCCGCCGACCAGCTCGCCGCCCGCTTCCCCGCGCGGACGGGTGTGCTCGGCGAGGAGGCGCTGATCCACCCGGACGAGCTGGTCGCGGTCGTCGGCCACCGGCCCGACGCGCCGGAGATGACGGCGGCACGCAGCACCGCCCGGACCGCGGGCCGGCCGCCGACACCGGTGGCCGACCTGGTGGGCAAGCCGTCGGAGGACGCCGTCGCCTACCAGATCCTGGCGCTCATCGCCAGCGTGCTCATGGTGGTGCCGCTGCTGGTGTTCGGCGGGGCCGCGGCCAGGCTCACCGTGGCCAGGCGGGACCAGCGGCTGGCAGCGCTACGCCTGGTCGGGGCGACACCCGGCCAGGTGGTCGGCATGACCGTGGCCGAGGCGGTGATCGTGGCGTTCGCCGGCGCGCTGGCCGGGACCGCCGCCTACGCGCTGGCCGTGCCGTTGCTGACGCGCATCCAGATCAGCGGCGGCCCCTGGTTCGCCGCGGACCTGTGGCCGCACCCGCTGGTGCTGGCCGCCACCCTGGTCGCGGTGCCCCTGCTGGTTGGCCTGTCGGCGGTGATCGGGCTCAGGCGGGTGGTCGTCAGCCCGCTCGGCGTGGCCAAGCGCGAGACCCCGCCCGCCATGCGCTGGGTCAGGGTGCTCGCCCTGGTCGCGGTGCTGGCCGTGGTCCCCACGCTGGGCGTGGACACCGGCGTGGCGGTCATCGCGGTGGTGATCGGCCTGGCGTTCCTCTGCGTCAACCTGGTCGGCCCGTGGGTGGTCGGCATCATCGGCCGCGTCACCGCCGGAACCGCCCGCAGGCCGGCCGGACTGCTCGCCGGCCGCAGACTGGTGGACGACCCGCGCTCGGCCTGGCGCACCGTGAGCGGCGTGGCCATGACCGGCTTCGTCGCGGGCTTCCTCGCCCTGCTCACCCCGGGCGCGCTCACCACCGGCGGGACACCAGGCGAGCTGCGCGTCCTCGTCCCCGAGGGGCGGCCGTCGGTGGTCGCCGAGCAGGCCCGCGAGCGGCTCGCGAAGGCCGGGATCACCGCCACCGTGCGGCGCGCCGAGAAGCTCGTCACCGTGACCCCGGCCCGCCACACCGACCCGGCGACCATGGACCGGGTCCGCACCGCCCTGGCCGGACTCGTCCCCGGGCGCACCCTCACTTCCGAAGCCGACCTTGAGCACGTCAACGTGCAGATCATCGGCGACATCCGCTCGGGCACGGTGGTGGTGCTGTCGGTGTCGTTCCTGGTGGCGATCGCCAGCGCGGGCATCACCGCGGCCTCCTCGATCCTGGACCGGCGGCAGACGTACGGGCTGCTGCGGCTGGCTGGGACGCCGCTGACGGTGCTCGACCGTGCCCGCAGGACCGAGACGCTGATCCCGCTCGCGGTGATGGGCGGTGGGTCGATCGCGGTGGGGGTGTTCTGCGGGCTGCCGTTCATGAGCGGCAGCCCGGACGGCGGCGGGTCGATCATGCTGCTGACCTGCGTCGCGATCGGCTTCGCCGGGGTGGTCGGGGCAGGCGCCGCAAGCAGGCCCCTGCTCCGCTCGGTCACCGCCGACCCGGCCCCACGCCCCGACTGAGTCCGGGTCAGGAGGGGATGCGGGCGTCGATCTGCTCGCGGGCGTGGGGGCACTCGTCGAACGGCAGCGGGCAGGCGAGCGCGTGCTCGATGAGGTCCTTGGCCGCCTGCGCCTGGGAGATGCGCCGTTCCAGCTCGGCGACGTGCCCCCGGAGCAGGTCGGCGTGGTCCATCGGGTCGTCGGTGGACAGGAGCCGGCGCAGGGCGCGCAGGCCGAGCCCGGCCTCCTTGCCCATGTGGATCATCGCCACCCGTCGCAGCTCCGCCTGGCCGTAGCGGCGGTGGCCGCTGTCCTGCCTGGCGGGGGCGAGCAGGCCGACGCTCTCCCAGTGGCGCAGGACGTGCGTGGGAAGCCCGAACCGGCCGGCCAGTTCGCCGATGGTCATCTCGCTTGACTTCATGTGCACATTAACCTTCATCGTGACCGCATGAGCAACCGATCACCTCTGGCCGTCACCCGCGTGGCCAACTCCTGCGTCCTGCTGGAGATCGGCGGGCACGCCGTCCTCACCGACCCGTTCTTCACCGAGCGGTGGCACCTGCACGCCGGCGAGCCGTTCGGCCTGGCCGTCGGCGATCTCCCGCCGCTGGCCGCCATCGTCGCCAGCCACTCCTACCCCAACCACTGGGACCTGCGGGCCCTGCGGCGCTACCCGCACAAGTCCACCACACCCGTGTACGTGAGCAGCGCGCGGATGGCTCGGCAGGCCCGTGCCATCGGCTTCGAGCAGGCCGAGTTCCTGGCGTGGGGTCAGCTCAGGCAGCCGGCGCCCGGTCTGTCGATCGAGGCGGCGCCCGCCGGGCGCACTCTGTGGTTCCGCCACAACGCCTACGTCATCGGCGGCGGCGGGCTCAGCGTCTTCTTCGGCGGCGAGGTCCGCGACCCGGAACTCCTGCGGCGCCATCGCGCCGGTCACCCTCCGGTCGACGTGGCGCTGCTGCCCGTCAACGGCCTGCGCGCGGTCGTCGGCCCGCCGATCGTGATGGGCCCCGAGCAGGCGGTGGACGGCACGAACGCGCTCGGCGCCCGCGTCCTGGTGCCGGTGCACGACGCCCACGGCGACGACGACCTGCTCGCCCGGGTGATCCGCCGCCACGGCACCGGCGCGGACGCGGCGGCCCTGGCGCGTGCCGTCGCGTCCGGGCCCGAGGTCGTCAACCTCCCGACGGGACAGCGCTGGACCCACCTGGTGCCGCCCGATGGGTCGGGCCCTGCCGGGAAGCGCTCATCGCCGGCATCGCCGGCGTCACTGTCAGCCGAGGACCAGGTCGCGGACGGTGCGTAGGGTGGGCTCGTCGCGGGGGCCCATGACGAGCAGCGACGTGACCGGGGACTTGTGCCAGAGCTCCAGGCGCTCCTTGATCCGGCCCGGCGGGCCCACCAGGGAGATGCCGTCGGCGAGTTCGTCGGGGATGGCGCGGAACGCCTCGTCCCTGCGGCCCGCGAGGTAGAGCGACTGGATGTGCTCGGCCGCCTCGGCGTAGCCCATCCGGCCGATGATGTCGGCGTGGAAGTTGCGCTGCTTGGCGCCCATGCCGCCGATGTAGAGGGTGAGCATCATCTTGACGCCGTCCAGGGCGGCGCGGACGTCGTCGGAGATGACGACCATGACCATGGCGGCGATGTCGAAGCCGGGGCTCCTGGGCGCCAGGGCTTCGCCGTACATCTCCTCGATCTTCGACGGGAAGGCGAACAGCGGGAGCCAGCCCTGGGCGAGCTCGGCGGCCAGGGCGACGTTCTTGGGGCCCTCGGCGCCCAGGTAGACGGGGATGTCGGGGCGCAGCGGGTGGGTGATGAGCTTGAGCGGCTTGCCGAGGCTGCCGGGCAGGGGCAGCGGGTGGTGGGGGCCGTCGTTGGTGACGGGCTCCTCGCGGCGCCAGACCTTGCGCATGATCTCGACGTACTCGCGGGTCCTGGCCAGCGGCCTGGCGAACGGCTGGCCGTACCAGCCCTCGACGACCTGCGGGCCGGAGGCGCCGACGCCGAGCAGCAGGCGGCCGCCCGTGAGGTGGTCGAGGGTCATCGCGGTCATGGCCGTGGTGACCGGCGGCCTGGCCGACATCTGGGCGATCGACGTGCCCAGCTTGATGCGCGAGGTGCGTGCGCCGTACCAGGCCAGGGGGGTGAAGACGTCGCTGCCGTAGGCCTCGGCGGTCCACACCGAGTCGTAGCCGAGCCGTTCGGCGGCGAGCACCGAGTCGGTCGCGTCGTCGGCGTTGCGCTGCCAGTAGCCGAGGTTAAGGCCGAGCTTCAATCGACACCTCCCGAATTAAGTTCTATTACGGCTGGTGTGGGGCCACGTGTCAATGCGGATTCTTTGGGGACGTGTGCTCTGTGTTCAAGGGTCTGTGTCGTCTCGTCTCTGTCCTGCTGCTTCTGATGCCGGCGGCCGAGCCCGCGGCGGCCTCGGGGGACAAGCCGAACATCGTCTTCATCATGGCCGACGACCTCGATTACGGTACGTTGCCGTACTTTCCCAACATCACGCGTCATGTGGTGGACGAGGGGACCTCGTTCCAGCGGTTCTTCGTGACGAACTCCTGGTGCTGTCCGTCGCGTTCGTCGATCCTGCGCTCGCAGTACGTGCACAGCCATGGCGTATGGACGAACACCCCGCCAGAAGGCGGTTTTGCCAGATTTTACGAACAAGGTCTGGAACGTTCCACCATCGGCAGCTGGATGAAGGACGCCGGATATCGCACCGCGTTGATGGGGAAGTATCTCAACCACTATCCGGGCAAGGCGGCCCCGGCGACTTATGTGCCGCCGGGCTGGGACGAATGGGCTGTTCCGGTCAGGCATCTCTATCGGGAGTACGGCTACCGGCTCAACGAGAACGGGCGGCTGGCCGACTACGGCTGGGGGGAGAAGGACTACCTCTCGGACGTGCTGGCGGGCAAGGCCCACGACTTCATCGCCGGGAGCCGGACGCCGTTCTTCCTCTATCTCTCCCCGGTCGCGCCGCACCTGCCGGCCAACCCCGCCATACGGCACTCCAGCGCGTTCCCCGGGGCCCGCGCGCCGAGGACGCCGTCGTTCAACAGGGAGGACGTGAGCCGGGAGCCCGCATGGCTGCGCTCCAGGCCACCGCTGACCGACCGGGAGATCCAGCTCGTCGACCGGCGTTACGGCAACAGGATGCGGGCCATGCTGGGCGTGGACGACCTCGTCGGCTCCGTGGTCGAGGCGCTGGAGGAGACCGGCAAGCTCGACAACACCTACATCTTCTTCACCTCCGACAACGGCTTCCACCAGGGCACCCACCGCCTCAAGAAGGGCAAGACCACGCCGTTCGAGGAGTCCATCAGGGTCCCGATGGTCATCCGGGGACCGGGGGTGCCGAAGAACGTCACGATCGGGCCGATGGGCGCCACGGTGGACCTCGCGCCCACGATCGCCGAGCTCGGCGGGGCCACCCCGCCGTCGTTCGCGGAGGGGCGGTCGCTGCTGCCGGTGCTGCGCGGCGAGCGGCCGGCGGACTGGCGCAAGAACGTCCTGATCGAGTTCGCCCGGCCGGCCGACCGGTCCTCGGCCGCCCAGACGCCGGTGCCGCCCTATCGGGCCGTGCGTACGCAGAGATACACCTATGTCAGATATCAGACGGGCGAGGAGCAGTTGTACGACCTGCTCACGGATCCCTACCAGCTCGACAACCTGGCGGCGACCGCCTCCCCGGCGCTGCTGGCCGACCTGCGGGCCCGCCTGGAGGCCATGCGGACCTGCTCCGGAGCCAGTTGCCGGGCCGCCGACTCCACCGGCTGACGTGCTCAGGAAGGCGGGTAGGCGTGGGCCAGGTGCTCGGTCACCGCGCGGGAGGCCGCGCCGGGGTCGCCCGCGTCGATGGCGGCCAGGATCCGCTCGTGGTCGGCCTGCAGGAGCGAGGTGTCACCGAGCCGCTCCACCGCCTCCACCGCGTAGCGCCGCATCGAGTCCCGCAGCGAGCGCATGATGGCGGCGATCAGCCGGTTGCCCGAGGCGTCCGCGATGGCGCAGTGGAAGGCCGTGTCGTGCTCCACGAACTCCTCGGCCGAGCCCGCCGAGCCCATCGAGGCCAGCGCGGCGGCCAGGGCCGAGGTGTCGGCGCGAGCGGCCGCCGCCCGGTCGGCGGCCCAGCGCTCGATCATCAGCCGGGTGTCGATGACCTCGCGCAGCTCCAGGCTCGCCATGCCCAGATGCAGCCTGAGCAGGTCGGTGAGCGCGCTGTCCGGCCGGGAGGTGAGGATGGCGCCCGCCTCGGGCCCCCGCCCCACCTGCGAGGACACCACGCCGAGGGTCTCCAGCACGCGCATCGCCTCGCGTACGGAGGACCGGCCGACACCGAGCTGCTCGGCGAGCTGCCGCTCGGCCGGCAGCCGGGCGCCCACCGTGAGGCCGTCCTCGACGATGCGGCGCTCGATCTGGGCGAGCACGTCCTCGAACGTGCGCGTCTTCTTGGCCGGGCGGCCGGTGACGGTCAACGGGGTCTCCTTGGCCGGATGCGGTCCGAATCCGGTATGGTCTGACCATACTGTGGTCCGACCATACCTCGGAAGGTGAGGCGTGCGAGTCGCCCTGTTCATCACGTGCGTGAACGACACGCTCTTCCCCGGCACCGGCAAGGCCGTCGTGTCGCTCCTGCGCAGGCTGGGCTGCGACGTCGACTTTCCGGCCGCGCAGACCTGCTGCGGGCAGATGCACGTCAACACCGGCTATCCCCAAGAGGGCGTACGGCTTGCGCGCCACTTCACCGAGGTCTTCGCCGGGTACGACGCGGTCGTCGCGCCGTCCGGGTCGTGCGCGGCCATGGTGCGCGAGCAGTATCCCAAGCTGGTACGGCCGGGCAGCAGGGGAGCGGCGGCCATCGCCGAGGTCGCGCCCCGGGTGTACGAACTCTCCGAGTTCCTGATCGACGTCCTGAAAGTCGACGACGTAGGCGCATATTTCCCGCACCGGGTGACATATCACCCGACGTGTCACTCGCTGCGCGGGCTTCGCCTGGGCGACCGGCCCACCCGGCTGCTGAGCAAGGTACGCGGCCTGGAGTTGGTCCCGCTGCCCGGGGCCGAGGAGTGCTGCGGCTTCGGCGGCACCTTCGCGGTGAAGAACCCGGCGGTCTCCGCCGCCATGGGCTCCGACAAGGCGCGCCACGTGACCGGCACGGGGGCGGAGGTGCTCTGCGCGGCCGACAACTCCTGCCTCATGCACATCGGTGGCACGCTCGAACGGCAGCGCTCCGGCGTGCGGATCATGCACCTGGCGGAGATCCTCGCGACCACGGAGGCGACCCCATGAGCGGGACATTCCTCGGCATGCCCGGAAATTTCCCGGAAAACGCTGCGAAAGCCGTACAAGACTCGCAGCTCAGGTACAACCTCCGGAAAGCCACGCACACCATCCGAGGCAAACGCGCGAACGTCGTGAGCGAGCTGCCCGACTGGACCGAGCTCCGCGCGGCCGGGAAGGCGATCAAGGACGAGACCCTGCGCCACCTCGACCGCTACCTGATCCAGCTGGAGGAGGCCGTGACGCGGGCGGGCGGCCACGTCCACTGGGCCCGCGACGCCGCGGAGGCCAACCGCATCGTCGCCGGCCTGGTCAAGGCCACCGGCGAGACCGAGGTGGTCAAGGTCAAGTCGATGGCCACCCAGGAGATCGAGCTCAACGAGGCCCTGGCCGAGCAGGGCATCACCGCCTACGAGACCGACCTGGCGGAGCTGATCGTCCAGCTCGGCGACGACTTCCCCAGTCACATCCTGGTCCCCGCGATCCACCGCAACAGGGCCGAGATCCGCGAGATCTTCCTCGACAAGATGCCCGAGACCCCGCCCGGCCTCACCGACGAGCCCGCCGCGCTCGCCGAGGCTGCCCGGCTCCACCTGCGCGAACGCTTCCTCAGGAGCAAGGTCGCGATCTCCGGCGCGAACTTCATGGTCGCCGAGACCGGCACGCTGGTGGTGCTGGAGTCCGAGGGCAACGGCCGCATGTGCCTGACGCTGCCCGAGACCCTGATCAGCGTCGTGGGCATCGAGAAACTGGTGCCGTCCTGGCGCGACCTGGAGGTCTTCCTCCAGCTGCTGCCGCGCAGCTCCACCGGCGAGCGGATGAACCCCTACACCAGCATGTGGACCGGCGCGACCGAGGGCCAGGACTTCCACCTGGTGTTGCTCGACAACGGCCGCACCGGCGTGCTCGCCGACGAGGTCGGCCGCCAGGCGCTGCGCTGCATCCGCTGCTCGGCCTGCCTGAACGTGTGCCCCGTCTACGAGCGCGCGGGCGGCCACGCGTACGGCTCGGTCTATCCGGGCCCGATCGGCGCCATCCTCACCCCGCAGCTCAGAGGCATGTCGTCGGAGCTGGACGCCTCCCTGCCCTACGCCTCCAGCCTGTGCGGCGCCTGCTACGACGTGTGCCCGGTGGCGATCGACATCCCCGAGGTGCTCGTCCACCTGCGCGCCAAGGCGCCGCACGCCCCGGCCGAGCGGGCGGGCATGCGCGTCGCGGGCTGGATCCTCGAAGACTCCGTACGGCTCGGCAAGGCCCAGCGCCTGGCCACCCGCTTCCGCAAGCTGGTCCCCAGGCGGCTGCCGGGTCCGCTGTCGGCCTGGACCGACACCAGGGACCTGCCCGAGATCCCGGAAGAATCCTTCAGAGACTGGTGGGAGCGTCATGAACGCCCGTGAGGAGATCCTCGGCAGGATCAGGCAGGCCGTCCGCGACGCGCCCGAGGTGGAGATCCCCCGCGCCTATCGTTCCCGGATTCCGGTGGACGACCTGGTGGGCCTGTTCGCCGAGCGGGTGGACGACTACCGGGCGATCGTGCACGTCCTGCCCGCCGCCGAGGTCCCGGACAAGATCACTGAGCTGGTACGCGGCCGCCGCATGGTGGTGCCCGACGGGCTGCCGCCGCAGTGGACGGGACAGGCGGAGCCCGCCGGCGGCTCGCTGGCGGAGCTGGACGCCGCCGACGGGGTCATCACCGGCTGCGCGGTGGCCATTGCCGAGACCGGCACGATCGTCCTCGACGCGGGCCCCGGCCAGGGCAGCCGCGCGCAGACGCTGGTGCCCGACTACCACCTGTGCGTGGTGCGGGCCGAGCAGATCGTGGGAGGTGTGCCCGAGGCCGTCGCCCGGCTCGACCCGGCCCGCCCGCTCACCTGGATCAGCGGCCCGTCGGCCACCAGCGACATCGAGCTCAACCGGGTCGAGGGCGTGCACGGCCCCAGGACCCTCGAAGTGATCGTCAGTACCTGAGCACGGCCGCGACGTCCGACACCTGGCCGGTGAACCAGAGCTCGGCGTCCGTCATGGTCGCCGCCCTGACCAGGGCCGAGTCGGCACGCTCGGTGACCGGTTCCTGGACGCCCCAGTCGCGCAGCTCCCCCTCGTCGGTGGACAGCTGTGTGCCGCCCTCGCCGATCCATACCTCCCGGTCCAGCTCGCCGGGCAGGAGCAGTGCCTGCACCCTGCCCTCGCGCAGGGCGCGGGCGACCAGCGCGATCCCCACGGGGCCGTCCTGCTCGCGGTGCCGATCCAGCAGTTCGGCCCGCCTGCGGTCGAGCCAGTCGTCGAGCGCCGCCTCCACGTCACGCTCGAACCCGCCGAGATCGCCCCGGTGGCCGTGCTCCACCATCAGCATCCGGTCGGTGGACTTGGTGCCGAGGTGGTCGCCGAGCATGGACCGCGACCGCGCCTCACCCGCCACCAGCACGAGGTCCGCGCCGATGCGCCGCACCTGCTCGTCGATCTCCTGCGCGACGGCCACCGTGTTCTTCTCCCAGGTCTCCTCAACGGCTCGCTCATAGCGCTTCTGCGACCAGCCGCCCTGCGCGGTCTTCTGCAGCGGCCAGTCCTCGGCCTCGATGGTCGCACTGCGCGGCGAGCCGCCGCCGAACACCGTCACCTCCGCCCCCGCGTGGTCCACGACCACCCGCAGGTGCGGGACGTTCTCGCCACGCTTCATCAGCATGGGCGTGACGTGCGGCAGCGGCGAGTGGTGGACCAGCGGTGGCGGCGGCTCGCCCAGCCTCTCGGCCAGCACCACGTCGTGCGCGGTGGCGAACAGCGCCTGCCCGGGGCCCGGCCGCAGCGCCTCGATCTCCAGGGCCTCCGGCACCACCGCGCCGGCCCGTTCGGCCTTGTCACGCAGGCTGGTCCACTGCACCGACCTGTCCCGCTCGGTGAGCGCGCCGACGTACACGCTCGTGTACGGTCCACTGCGCTCGTAGAGCGGCCGGATGAAGTCGAGCCGCACAGGTCACCACCTCCGCTTCTCCACACCGAGGCCGAGCGCCTGACCGACCTCGGCCATGTTGGCGTAACGCCGCTCCGGCAGGGAGCTGACGAGGTCCATCACGTGATCGGGGGCGTCCATCCGCTCGGCATGCTGGAGCAGTTCCAGCGAGGTCGCGGGGAAATCAGCGTCGCTGAGCCATTTGGCCAGATCGCTGCGGACATCGACTCCTTCCTGAGTGATGCCCTCAGGTGTGCCGGGTTCGTGGCCGGGCGCGTACGTGCGTACGGACTCGTCCTCCCCGGACGCCGGGGTGGGCTCGGGTTCCTTCCACTCCTCGGCGTGCGTGGCGCCGCCGCCACGCACCATGCCCTCGGTCTCCTGCTTCTGGTGCTCGTCCATGCGAGGACCGTGCTTGGAGCTTCCGCGTTCCATCGGTGAATCACCTCTCCCTCCAAGCGCACCTACCCCCGCCTTCATGGGCAAACATCGCCACTGTGTAGCCTGCCGAGGGTGTTCGATGAGGACGTCGACCTCCCCACTGGACGTCTGGTGCTCCGGCCGTTCGGCCCTGAGGACGCGGACCGGATCAGGACCATCGTGCGATCGAAAGTCCGGTTCCTGCCGCCAGGGGCGCCCGGTCATGTCTCGGGCGTCAAGCAGTGGCTCGCCCACGGCGTGCACGAGTTGCGGCGCTCCGGGCAGGGCCTGCACCTCGCCATGCACGACGACGATCGCATCGTGGGCGCCATCAGCCTGTTCAAGACCTCGTGGGGCGCGGGCACCACCGAGGTCGGCTACGGCGTCCACCCCCTCTACCGGGGGCGCGGCTTCGCCACCGAGGCCGTCCGGGCGCTGACGGACTGGGTGTTCGCCACCACCGAGCTGCGCAGGATCGACCTGACGGCCAACCTGGACAACCTCGCGTCCATCCGCGTGGCCCACAAATCCGGCTTCACCTGGGAAGGCGTGCTGCGCGCCGCCGTGCTGGACGAGGACGGGCCGCACGACCTGGTCGTCTTCGGCCTGCTGCGCGAGGACGACCGCACCCCGTCCGAGACGCTGCCCCGCGCCGAGCTGCGCACCCCGCGGTTGCTGATCCGGCCGCTGGCGGACTCGGACGTGCCGGACCTGGCCGTCACCGCCGCCGACCCGCTCACCCAGGCCAAGACCGGGGTGCCGCGCGGCTACAGCGAGGCGGACGCCAGGCGGTTCGTCGACCTGGCCGAGCGGATGCGGACCAGGGGCCAGGGCATCGCCTGGGCGGTGGAGGAGCTGGCGACCGCGCGCTTCGCGGCCCATGTGGACCTCCGGGACGTCGACTGGGTCAACAGGAGCTGCGAGGTCGGCTACATGGCCGCGCCCTGGGCCCGCGGCAACGGCATCACCGCCGAGGCGGTCACCGCCATCGCCCGCTGGCTCTTCGACGAGCAGGGCTTCCGGCGGGTCAAGCTCCGCGCGACCCTGTCCAACCCCGCCTCGCACCGCGTGGCGGAGAAAGCCGGCTTCGTTCGCGAAGGCGTCGAACGCAACGCTCTGGCCGGGGAGGATCTCGTGGTCTTCAGCCTCATCCCATCAGATTTGCTGTGAAGATTGGAGAAACACCGGTAGAGCCGTCACCCTGGAGGTGAGGACGGTGAGGCCCATGATCACGGTTGTCGGCTGGGACGGTTCGGAACTGTCGGCCAGGGCGATCGACCGGCTGCACGAGGCCAGGCTCGTCGTCGGACCCGACGCCGTCATCGGCCGGCTGGCGCTGACCGCGCCCACCGTCGCCGATCACAGGCTGCTCGAAACCCTCGACGACCACCTCGAACAGGGAGAGGGCCCTGCCGTCGTGCTCGCCGAGGGCGACCCCGGGTTCTTCGGCGTGGTGCGTACGCTGCGCGCTCACGGGCTCAAGCCCGACGTGCTCCCGGCCACCTCACTGATCACCCGCGCCTTCGCCTGCGCCGGGCTCAACTGGGAGGACGCCCTCGTCGTCGCCCCCTCGGGCCCGCACCAGCTCAACCGCGCGGTCAACGCCTGCCGGGCCCACCACAAGGTGGCCGTGCTCGTCACCCCCGGCGTCGGCCCCGGCGAGCTGGCCAGGGAGCTCGCCCCCACGACGCCCCGCTCCCTCATCGTCTGCGAGGACCTCGGCGGCCCCGGCCAGCGCGTCGTCGACAGCCGGCTGGGCGAGGCCACCACGCGGCCCTGGAAGGATCCCGAGGTGGTGCTCGTCGTCGATCCGCTGCACCGGCCCAAGGCGCCGGGCTGGGTGGCGGGCGCGCAGCCCGGCCCGCCCGAGTGGGCCCTGGAGTGGGCGCCGCCGCTGGAGTCGCGGCTGCCGCCGGAGGTCAGGGCGTTCGTCCTGGCCAAGCTCGGCCCCCGCCTCGGCGACCTGGTGTGGGACGTGGGCGCGGGCAGCGGCGAGATCGGCGTCGAATGCGCCAGGCTGGGAGCCGCCGTCGTGGCCGTCGAACGCGATCAGGACGCCTGCGCCCGGCTGCGCGCCAGGGTGCTCGAACACGGCGTCAAGGTGGCGCTGACCAGGGGACAGGCGCCGCCCGCGCTCGAACCGCTGCCCGACCCCGACGCCGTCTTCGTCGGCGGTGGCGGCACCGACGTGATCGTCGCCTGCGCCGCCCGCCGCCCCCGCTCACTCGTGTGCGCGCTCAAGACCGTCGAGCGCGTGTCCGCCGTGCTCGACCGGCTGCGCGAGCACGGCTATCGTGCCGAAGGCAGCCAGATCCTGGCCGCCAAGCTCGTCATCGGCCCCGACGGATCCCACAGCCTGACCGCCGCCGACCCCGTTTTCGTCGTCCACGCGACACCCGCGCACACAGCGTGACCTGTCGCCCACCGGCGCCCATCGGTTATCCTCGCGTGTCTTCCTCTACGCACCGGAGTACCTTCGCATGAAGCCGCCGCTCCTGCTCATCGGGCAGGGCTCGAACGACGACGCTGACTCCGCTGAATTCGGTAGGTTCGTCCATCGGCTCCGTTGCCGACTCGACCAGAGCGCCACCGACGTCTCCGCCGGCTACCTCGAGCGCGCCACCCCCCGGCTGAGCGACTCCGTCGCCTCCCTGGTCGCCAGGGGACACCACCGCCTGGTCACGTTGCCGCTGAGCCTGAACCGGGTCGGCGACGAACTGCCCGCCGCGATGGAGATGGAGCAGAAGAAACACCCCACCCTGATGTACGACTCCGGCCGGCCGCTCGGACCCGACCCGCGCCTGCTCGCCCTGCTGGCCGAGCGGCTCAACGACGCCGCAGCCGAGATGCCGCCCCGGCCCCGCCCGCTGGAGCTCGTCGGCGCCAGGGCCAGGCTGCGAGCCGTCGACACGCTGCCCGCCGAGGGCCTCCCCGCGCACATCGAGCCGGGCGAGACCGCCGTCGTCCTGGTCGGCGAGGGCTCGATGGACCCGGCGGCCAACGCCGAGATCCACCGGGTGTCGCGGCTGTTCTGGGAGACCCACGCCTACGACTTCATGACCGTCGAGACCGCGTTCGTCTCCCTCACCCCGCCCGGAGTCCCCGGCGGCCTGGAGAGGTGCCGCCGCCTCGGCGCCAAGCGCGTCATCGTCGTCCCCTACCTGCTGTTCGCCGGTGGCGCGCTGGAGCGCGTGTGGGCCCAGGCGCTGGCCTACGTCGCCGGGCACCCCGATCTCGACATCCGCTGCGCCGAGGTGATCGGCGACTGCGACACGCTGGCCGACGTGGTCATCGACCGCTACGACGAAGTGCTCCAACTCGTCCCGTAGGACACCGGGCCGGCTCCTGCGGGAGCCGGAAGTTCGCACGAAGGGCTCCCACTCGGAGCCGTTACACGAAACGCTCGTGAGAAGGCGCTTCACCAGGTCCGTCACTCGTAACCCCGGAGGTTCCCGTGCTCGCAGAGACGCTCGCCGCGATCCACTCCGCCGACCCGGTCGTGCTCGCCGACGCCCGCGCCTACCAGGACCGCCTCACCAAGCCGCGCGGCTCGCTCGGCGCGCTGGAGGAGGTCGCCGTACGGCTCGCGGGCGCCGCGGGCGTCACCCCGCCGCCCATGCCCGCCCCTGCCGCCCTGGCCATCTTCGCCGCCGACCACGGCGTGCACGCCCGGGGCGTCAGCCCGTGGCCGCAGGAGGTGACGGTGCAGATGGTGGCGAACTTCCTGGCCGGCGGGGCGGTGGCCAACGCCTTCGCCGCCCAGATCGGCGCCTCGGTGACCGTGGTGGACGTCGGGGTCGCCGCCGACCTGCCCGACGACCCCCGGCTGATCAAGCGGAAGATCGCATACGGCACGGCGGACCTGTCCCAGGGGCCCGCGATGACCGTCGACCAGGCCGTACAGGCTCTCGAAGCGGGCCTGACCGTCGCCCGCGACCTGGTCGCGGCGGGCGCCCGCTGCCTGATCACCGGTGACATGGGCATCGCCAACACCACCGCCTCCGCGGCCCTCATCTCGGTTTTCACCGGCAGGGACCCGGCCGAGGTGACCGGCCTGGGCACCGGCATCGACGAGGAGACCCACGCCCGCAAGATCGACGTGGTCCGCGAGGCGCTCCTAGTCAACCAGCTGCTCGCCGACAGAAGCTCCGGAGGGCTGACGGCCCCGGCGGTCGCGGCCTTGGCGGCTTCCGAAGGCTCCTCGCTTGCGGCGGGTGCCGGGCAGGTGGGGGTTCGGAGCCAGGCGACCGAGGCGTTGCGCGCGCTCGCCGCGGTGGGGGGATTCGAGCACGCGGCGATCGCGGGGTTCATCCTGGGCGGGGCCGCGGCGCGGGTGCCGGTGATCCTGGACGGCGTCATCGCGGGCGCCGCCGCGCTCGTCGCGGCCGCCCTCGACCCGGCCGCCGTCGACCACTGCGTGGCCGGGCACCGGTCGGCCGAGCCCGGCCACTCGGCGGCCCTCGGCCACCTCGGCCTGCGCCCCCTGGTGGACCTTGAGCTCCGGCTGGGCGAGGGCACCGGCGCGCTGCTTGCTCACCCGCTCATCTGCTCGGCCGTGCGGGTCATGCACGAGGTGGCGACCTTCGACTCGGCGGGCGTGACGGAGAAGCCGGTGTGACGACGGAGACGCCGGCGAGCACTATCCTTGAACCACTCTGGGCGACGGCCGGACGCCGCCCGGGGACGGGGACGGGTCTGGCTCTGCTCGACGGCCGTTGACTCGTGCGAAGCAACTGACGCGGTGATAGCCGGTAGGTTTACCTCCTAGCACACATACCTTCGCGAACGGGAGATTCCCCCACTATGGGTCCCTACCTCCTCGGCCTGCGGCTCCAGGGCCGCCGGGTCCTCGTCGTAGGTGGCGGGCGTGTCGCCCAGCGGCGGGTGCCCGCGCTGCTTGAGGCGGGGGCGGCGGTGACCGTGGTGTCGCCGGGTGTCACCCCCGCTCTCGACGACCTGATAGCCGCCGGCCGGATCACCTGGCAGGCGCGCCCCTACGAGGTGGGCGACTGCGACGGAGCCTGGCTTGTGCAGGCGTGCACCGACGACAGATCCGTCAACACCGCCGTCGCCGCCGAGGCCGAGGCGAAACGGATCTGGTGCGTGCGCGCCGACGACAAGGACGCCTCCGCCGCCTGGACCCCCGCCTCCGGACGGGTCGACGAGATCAGCGTGGCCATCACGGCGGGCGGCGATCCGCGCCGGGCTGCCGGCATCCGCGACGCCGTGGTCGGCGCGCTGCGCGACGGCACCGTGGACGCGCGGCGCAACCGCACCAAACCCGTCGGTGTCGCGCTGGTCGGCGGCGGGCCCGGCGATCCCGGGCTGATCACCGTGCGTGGCCGGCAGCTGCTCGCGCAGGCCGACGTGGTGGTGGCCGACCGGCTCGCCCCCCGGGCGCTGCTCGACGAGCTGGCGCCCGACGTCGAGCTGATCGACGCGGCCAAGGTGCCCTACGGCAGGTCGCTCTCCCAGGAGGCGATCAACGAGGTGCTGGTCGATCGCGCCAGGCAGGGCAAGTTCGTCGTGCGGCTCAAGGGGGGCGACCCGTTCGTCTTCGGCCGGGGCGGCGAAGAGATGATCGCCTGTGCTCGCGCCGGCATCCCTGTGCTGGTGGTGCCGGGGATCACCAGCGCGGTCGCGGTGCCCGCCGCGGCGGGCGTTCCGGTGACTCATCGAGGGGTCAGCCAGGATTTTCACGTTATATCCGTGCATGTAGCACCGGATGACCCCAAATCCACCGTTGACTGGCCCGGGCTGGCTCGGTCCCATGGCACCCTGGTCCTCATGATGGCCGTCGAACGGCTCGCGAAGGTCGCCGAAGTCCTCGTTCGAGATGGACGCCCCCCAGAGACTCCCGTAATGGTGGTGCAGGACGGTACCCTTCCGACCCAGCGGGCGGTCATCGCCTCGCTTGCCACCGTGGCCGACCGCGTGTCCGCGGCTGGGATACGGCCACCGGCGATCATCGTCGTCGGCGATGTCGTAAAGGTCGGCCAGGAGGTCGAGATGGTTCGAGCGGAGCGCTTGCCGTGAACACGGCCATGGATGACGAACACGGAGAGGCGCCGGGGGAGCAGACCCTGCAGTTCCGCGCCCTGACCGACGAGCCGGCGGACCACGACGCCGCCCAGCCACCCACCGAGGCGAAACCCGAGGCGCAACCCGAGGCGGACACAGAGGTGGACGCAGAGGCGGACACAAGCGCGGACGCAGAGGTGGACACAGGGGCGGACGAGATTCCCGAGCCCGGGAAGCCCGAGGAAGCCGCGCCTGTGGTGGAGGCGAGGCCGTGGGCTTTCGCCCCGCATGACGCGCGGTCCGAGGCCGATGACGCCGCGTCCGAGGAGTCCGGGGCGGCGGCGGCCGCGTTCTCGGCTTTCGTGGCTCAGGCCGAGCGCAGGAGCGCCGCGCCTGTGGCGGAGGTCAGAGCTTGGGCGTTCGCGGCGCAGGATGCGAAGTCCGAGGCCGATGACGCCGCGCCCGAAGGTGCTGAAGAGGAGTCTTCGGAGCAGGAGGTTCCGGCCGCGGAGTCCGACAGCGAGGGCACGGCTGCGGAATCCGACAGCGAAGGCGCGGCCACGGAATCCGAGAGCGCGGGCGCGGCGGAGAGCTCCGAGGGCGAGATCGAGGCTGAGGGGTCCGGGGGCGAGGTCGAGGCTGAGGGAGCCGGGGCGGGCTCCGTACCTCGTGAGGGTGTGGCCGAGGGGACGTCCGACGGGCCTGGGGCGGCGGCCGAGCAGGAGGAGGAGCTGCCGGCGGAGGCCGCGCAGGCGCTGATGTCGGCCATCGGCGCGCTGCGGGAGAGTATCGCGGGGCTGCGGTTCGGGCTGGACCTGCCGGGGGCCGACGAGGCCAAGCAGGAGCGTGCCGACCTGCTGGCCCAGCTTGAGGACTACGTGCTGCCGAGAGTGCGGATGAAGGCCGCGCCGGCGCTCATCGTGATCGCCGGCTCGACCGGCGCGGGCAAGTCCACGCTGGTCAACTCACTGGCCGAGCGCAACGTCTCCCGCACCGGCGTGCGGCGGCCGACCACCGGCGTGCCCGTGCTCGTCTGCCACCCCGACGACGAGAAGTGGTTCGCCGAGGGAGAGCTGCTCGGCGGGCTGCGCCGGATCGACAAGCCCACCGCGGACGCCGGCCTGCGCAGCCTCATGGTGGTCGCCACGGAGAAGCTGCCGCAGGGCGTCGCGCTGCTCGATACCCCTGACATCGACTCGGTGGTCGAGGAGCACCACGAGATCGCGCACCGCATGCTCGACGCGGCCGACCTCTGGATCTTCGTCACCACCGCCGCCCGCTACGCCGACGCTCCCGCCTGGAACCTGCTGCGCCTGGCCAAGGAGCGCGGCGCCAGGCTCGCCATCGTGCTCTCGCGGGTCCAGCCCAAGGCGCGTGACGTGGTGCTGAAGCACTTCGTCCGGATGCTCACCGAATACGGCCTGGGCGAGATCGAACGGTTCGTCATCAGTGAGTCGAAGGTCGCCGACGGCAAGCTGCCCGACAGCGAGGTGACCGACCTCCGGCTCTGGCTCGCCGAGCTCTCCGTCGACGAGGCGCGCCGCACCCTCGCGGTCAAGGAGACGCTCAACGGCGTGCTCGACAGCTTCCGCACCCGCGTTCCGGCGCTCGCCCGGCATCTGGAGACGCAGGTCGCCGTCCGGGGCGATCTGCGCGGCGACGTCGACTCGGCCTTCATGAGTGCGCTGACCGAGATCGACAAGGCGTTCAGAAGCGGGACGCTGATCCACGGCGAGGTGCTGGCCCGCTGGCAGGACTTTTCCGGCTCCGGCGACCTGATGCGCTCCTTGCAGCTCCGCAGGAACGGCAGGGTGGGCAAGCAGGCTTCCGAACGGATCATCGCGTTCCGCGCGGCGCTGCGCGCGGGTCTGGAGTCGGTGATCGTCGCCGCCGCGAACCGGGCCAGCGAAGAGGTCATCGGCCGCTGGCGGCACCGCGCCGAAGTGGGCGCCACCATCGGCGAAGGGATGGACAAGCCCTCCGACGACCTGCTCCGGCACGCCGGCCGGGCCGTCGCCGCCTGGCAGGAGCACGTCACCGAGCTGGTGCGTACCGAAGGCGTGGCCAAGCGGTCGGTGTCGAAGCTGGTGTCGTTCGACGCGGATTCACTGTCGTTGATCTTCATGGTGGCGATGTTCAGCGGAGGCAGGGCCGAAGGAGTGCCGCACCGGCTCGTCAAGGCGCTGCTCGGCGCCGAGTCGCTGCGGGGCATCGGCGCCAAGGCGCTCAGCGATCTGAGGGCGAGGATCGGGATGCTGTTCGACGAGGAATCCATGCGTTACGTGCAAGCGCTCGACTCCGCCGGGATTCCGGACGAGTCCGCCGCGACCCGCCTCTACCAGGCGACGTACAACCTCGAGGTCGCACGATGACCGTAGCCACCTCCAAGCCGGGGCTGGCCCCCAGGCTGTCCGCGCTCACCAAGGTCGTCGAGCTCGGCCCCGGCCGGCTCGACCAGAAGCTGCTCTCCGAGGCCGAAGGGCTGCTGGTGCTCGCCGGCGACCGGCTCAAGCTGTCGTCGGAGCACACCGTGGTCGCGCTCGCGGGCGGCACCGGCAGCGGCAAGTCGTCGCTCTTCAACGCCATCTCCGGGCTGGAGCTCTCGCCCACCGGCGTGCGCAGGCCCACCACGGCGCGCACGCACGCCTGCGTCTGGGGCCTCGAAGGCGCGGCGCCGCTGCTCGACTGGCTGCAGATCCAATGGCGTCACCGCTTCGCCAGGGCCAGCGCCCTCGACAAGGGCGAGAGCCAGCTGCACGGGCTCATCCTGCTCGACCTGCCCGACCACGACTCCATCAGGGCGCTCACCGACACCGAGGCCGACCGGCTGATCGGCCTGGCCGACCTGGTGGTGTGGGTGCTCGACCCGCAGAAGTACGCCGACGCCTCCACCCACCGCCGCTACGTCACCGAGCTGGCCGGGCACGACGCGGTCACCGTGTTCGCACTCAACCAGGCCGACCGGCTCGCTCCCGAGGAGCTCGCCGAGCTGGTCATCGACCTCAACGACCTGCTCCGCCGCGAAGGCGTCGAACACCCCAGCGTGGTGCCCACCTCGGCCGTCACCGGCCGGGGCGTGGAGAGCCTCAAGAGCGTCGTCGCGGGCGCCGTCTCCCGCCGCCGCGCCGCCATCCACAAGCTCGAGGCCGACCTGCACCGGCTGGAGCAGCGCCTGGTCAAGTCCATGCCGGTCGGCGAGGCGCTGGCCGCGCCCTCCTCCGTCGACGAGGCCCGCAGGATGGGGCTCACCGACGCGCTCTGCGACGCCGTCGGCGTCCCCGCCGTCGGCGAGGCGATGGAGAACGTGTACGCCGAGCGCTCCAACCGCTGGGTCGGCTGGCCGTATCCGCGCTGGGCCGACAAGCTGCGGCCCGACCCGATCAAGAGCCTGCGCCTGGAGGACGTCGGCGACGAAATCCGCGGCATCACCACCGGCTCGGTCAGCGCGCAGTCGGCCGAGGTCACCAACGCGGTCCAGGCGCTCGCCGACGGGCTGTCGGTCGGGATGCATCCCGTCTGGAGCACCGCGGTGCACCGGGCGGCCCGTTCCCAGCTGGCACAACTGCCGCAGGCGCTCACCACGAACCTCACCGAGGTGGCTCCGCAGCTCGACCGGGTGCCCGGATGGTGGCGGGCGCTCAAGGTGTGGCAGTACGTCCTTGTCGCGGCGTTCGGCCTCGGGGTGGCCTGGCTGCTGGCCGGGTTGCTGCTGCCCGGCGCTCTTCCCGCGTCGCTGCAGCTGGTGGGCGATACCGGAGCGCTGCCCTGGGTGGGGCTGATGACGCTTTCCGTGCTGGGACTCGGCGCTCTGTCAGGCATCGCGTCACGCAACTTCGTGGAGCTCGGCGCGTCCAAGGAGCGCGAGCGGCTGGAGCGGGAGATGCGCCGGCGGGTCGCCGGGATCGCCGAGAAGATGGTGGTGGAGCCGGTGGAGGCGGAGCTCACGCGTCACCACGCGTTCTACTCGGCCATGCGGGGGCTGTCGGGCTGAGCCCGCCAGGCCGGTGTCGTCCACAGGGCCTGCGCCGGTGGCGGGCTCTGTCCACAGAGTGTCGTTCGGTCGCCCGGGAGGACGGACGCCTGGGGCACCGTGTGTCCAGGTCGCGGGCGTACGGCCCGCCGCATGGGAGGCAACGGGATGAACGACATCTACATCACGCTCACCGGCAACGTCGCAGCGGAGCCACGGCAACACACCTTCGACGACGGCGTCAAGGTGACCTCGCTCAGGGTCCTCACCTCGCACCGCTACTTCGACAAGAAGCTGGGCCAGTGGGTCGACGGGGAGAAGGTCTGCTTCGCGGTCCGCTGCTGGCGCGCCCTGGCCGAGAACGTCGCGCACTCGGTCCGGGTCGGGCAGCCCGTCGTGGTCTCCGGCAAGCTCCGCATCCGCGAGTTCGAGCAGGAGGGTGAGCGCCGGTTCATGCCGGAGGTGGACGCGAGCTCGGTGGGCCACGATCTGCGCTGGGGCACCGGCACCTTCGCCAAGCCGGAGCGTGGCGGCGCCGCCGCCGCGGTGAGCAGGGAGATGCGCGAGCGTCTGGACGAGGAGACCCGCGACTGGGCCCTCGGCGCGGCCCGCCCCGGCGGACGCAGAGGCGCTCTCGAACCGGTGCCGGATCCCGTGTCGAGCGCCCCGGTGACCCCGGAGCGTTCCGCGGCCGACGGGCCGGCGCCCGAGAGCGCCACGATCCGCATTCTCGGCGCGGACGACGACAAGGACGGCGAAGACGCCGAATGGCCCACCGAGGAGCGCGCGGCGGCATAGTCACCGGAGGGGAGTCGCCGACGGTGCGCATCACGGCTGGGCGCGGGTGTGCCGTCGGAAGAGAAGGGCGGAGGGGGCACCGGCCGGTGAAGCGGCGGCTGAAGCGTCCGGAGAAGCGGCCGATGGTGTTGCCCGTGAAGACGGTCAGGGCAGCTGTCAGGTCCAGGTAACGCCCCGCACCATGTGTGCTCCTTTCCCGAATGGCTCCGCTCGCGGAGTGAGCGGTGTCCTATTACCGACCACATGACACATGTGGTCGCTCCGCCCAACGTATCGGTTCCCATCGCACATCGCACACTCCGCAACTATTGTGTTACCGAGGGTTCGCACAATGCTCTGGCCTCACTTCGGGTCGGGGATGGGTGCCGTCCCGTCGGAGGATGGCTCGCCGGTAGGTGAGCCATCCGGAGGTGCGTGGCGTGGGACATGGACGGTCGCGTGAGTCGGTGCCGTTGGTCGACGTATGCCGCTTCGGTGTTCGCCTGCTGTGATCAGGAGGGGCTTTAATATGTTCGAGTTCACTAAACGTACGCAAAGAATTACCCTTAGTGGGGAACGCGTCGTGTAGGGGGTGGTGTGCGGTGAACGCCGCAGCGCTCAACATCCTGGCCGAAGGCATCCGCCTGAAGACCCGGAACAACCCCGACCACTCCAACGGCCCGAACGACGTGAGGTGGATGAAGGACGTGGCCGCCGGGCTGGCGGACACCCGAAACGACTGTGCAGGGCAGGTAAGACCAGGCAAGGTGACCCCGACCCTGGCGCCGCCCGAAACCTCCACCGCGCAGGCGGCGTAGAAGCAGCAGTGAACACCCCGCCGCGAGACGGGAGATCCCCGCCCTTCACGGGCGGGGAGAAGTCGAACATCGTTAGTGAGGAGGGAGGCGGGATGGTGACAGCCGGTCACGCCTCGACGAAACCCCGCGACGGTGTGTCAACACTGGCCGGTCGCTGGCCGTTCCTCGGCCAGCGCCGGTCGCTCGTCGCCTACATCAGCGTCATCGTCATGCTCGACCTCGCGGCGATCGTGCTGTTCGGATCCGCCACCGAGGTCCGGTTGCCGGACGTGCTGACCTTCGTCGCCCTGATGAGCTGTGGCGCGGTCTGCATCGAGGCCACCAGAAGACTCGGCATGCCCGCCGGGGTCTCACGCGACCTGCTCTCGGCCTGGTGGCTGCCGGTCGCGCTGCTGCTGCCGCCGGTCTACGCCCTGTTCGCGCCGATCGTGCTGCAGATGCTGCTGCAGGTGCGGGTCCGCGCGACGGTCCTGCACCGGCGGGTGCTGAGCGCGGCCGCGATCGGCCTCGCCGGCTGCGCCGCCTCGGTGGCCTTCCACCGGCTGGTGCCCGACCCGGGAGTGCTGTCCCACGGCAGCGCCGTCCCGATCCTGTACGCGGTCGCCGCCGCCCTGCTCTTCGCCCTCATCAACACGGCGCTCGTCGCCGTCGCGGCCCACATGGCGGATCCCGACTCCCGCTGGCGAGAGGTTCTGTGGAACCGGGAGAACATCCTGCTGGACGTGGTGGAGCTGTGCCTCGGCATCACCGTGGCGATCGGTTGCCACCTCAACCTCATGCTCCTCCTCCTCACGCTTCCGCCGGTCGTCCTGCTCCAGCGCAGCCTGCTGCACGCCCAGCTGCAGGCCGCCGCTCGCACCGACGCCAAGACCGGCCTGCTCAACGCCGCCGCCTGGCAGCGCGAGGCCGACACCGAGATCGTCCGGGCCAGACGCACCGGCCAGACCCTCGCCCTCCTGATCATCGACATCGACCACTTCAAGCGGGTCAACGATGCCCACGGCCACCTCGCGGGGGACCAGGTTCTCATCGGCGTGGCCGGGATGCTCCGCAACCTGGTGCGCGAATACGACGTGGTGGGGCGCTTCGGCGGTGAGGAGTTCGTCGTCCTGCTGCCCGGGGCGGACCTTCCCGAAGCCCGCCGGGTGGCCGAGCGGCTGCGCACCCGCATCGGCCGGATGGCCGTCCCCGTCGACGAGGCGATGATCACGGTGACGGTCTCGGCGGGCGTCGCTCTGATGAGCGTCCACGGCGACGACCTGATCGAGCTCCTGGCAGCGGCCGACCTGGCCCTCTACCGGGCCAAGGAACTCGGCAGAAACCGCGTCTGCATCCCGGCCGTCCCCTCACCCCCACCCCGCCTGCCAGGAGAAACCCCCGCCTGAGTCCGCTGCCGGTTCTTCTTGGGTTCTGCGGGGGTTTGCCCCTGGGCGGCTGGGGGTTTTGCTTGGGTTCTGGGGAGGGTCTCGACCTGGGCCTGCTGATCGGCCGTCTGGGTTCTGTGGGGATGAGGACGCACCTGAGGCCGCTGACCGGCTCCCTGTTTTCAGCGGAAGGTCTCACCTGGACCCTTCGACCGGGCCCTGCCAGGGTTCCGCGGGGAGGTCCCGCCTGAGGTCGATGACCGGACCCGCCGGCAGACCTTTCCGATCCGCCCCGCTGTTCGTGTCCGCGAAGGGCGGTGGTAGGTGGAGGGGCGGTGGAAGGTTGGGCAGGGTTTGCGGAGGGGTTGTGAGGCGGGTGGGTCGCGGTGGGGAGGTGGGCGGCGGAAGCCCGGGTCGAGAGCCCCTAAGCTAGATACCATGCCGGAGTACATCTACACGCTGCAGCGCGTCCGCAAGGCCCATGGCGACAAGGTCGTTCTTGACGACGTCACGCTGTCGTTCCTGCCAGGAGCCAAGATCGGCGTCCTCGGGCCGAACGGCACCGGAAAGTCGACGCTGCTCCGGATGATGGCCGGCCTGGAGCACCCGTCCAACGGTGACGCCAAGCTGATGCCGGGCTTCACCGTGGGCATGCTCCAGCAGGAGCCCCCGCTCAACGAGGAGAAGGACGTCCTCGGCAATGTGCAGGAAGGCGTCGCCGAGACGATGGCGATGCTCCAGCGCTACAACGACATCGCCGAGCAGATGGCCACCGACTACAGCGACGCCCTGCTGGAAGAGATGGGCAAGCTGCAGGAGCAGCTCGAGCACCGCAACGCGTGGGACCTCGACAGCCAGCTCGAGCAGGCGATGGACGCACTGCGCTGCCCGCCGCCGGACGCGGACGTGACCATGCTGTCCGGTGGTGAGCGCCGTCGCGTCGCCCTGTGCAAGCTGCTGCTGGAGGCCCCCGACCTGCTGCTGCTGGACGAGCCCACCAACCACCTTGACGCCGAGAGTGTGCAGTGGCTGGAGCAGCACCTGGAGAAGTACGCGGGCACCGTCCTGGCCGTCACCCACGACCGCTACTTCCTCGACAACGTCGCGACCTGGATCCTGGAGCTCGACCGGGGGCGCGCCTATGCCTACGAAGGCAACTACTCCACCTACCTGGAGGCCAAGGCCGCGCGGCTCAAGGTCGAAGGGCAGAAGGACATCAAGCGCAAGAAGCGCCTGGAGGACGAGCTGGAGTGGGTGCGGTCCAACCCGAAGGCCCGCCAGACCAAGAGCAAGGCCCGCCTCGAGCGCTACGAGGAGATGGCGGCCGAAGCCGACAAGCACCGCAAGCTGGACTTCGAAGAGATCCAGATCCCGCCGGGCCCGCGCCTGGGCACCACGGTGATCACCGCCGACGGCCTCACCAAGGGCTTCGGGGACCGGCTGCTCATGGAGGGCCTCACGTTCGACCTGCCGCGTAACGGCATCGTCGGCATCATCGGCCCCAACGGCGTCGGCAAGACCACGCTGTTCCGCATGGTCATCGGCAACGAGACGCCCGACAGCGGATCGATCGTCGTGGGAGACACGGTCAAGATCTCCTACGCCGACCAGAGCCGTGGCGGCATCGACCCGGGCAAGAACGTGTGGGAGGTCGTCTCCGACGGACTCGACTACATCAAGGTCGGCCACGTCGAGATGCCGTCCCGCGCCTACATCGCCGCGTTCGGCTTCAAGGGGCCCGACCAGCAGAAGAAGGCCGGAGTCCTCTCGGGCGGCGAGCGCAACCGGCTCAACCTGGCGCTCACCCTCAAGCAGGGCGGCAACGTGCTGCTGCTCGACGAGCCCACCAACGACCTCGACACCGAGACCCTGTCGTCCCTGGAGAACGCGCTGCTCGAATTCCCGGGCTGCGCGGTCATCACCTCCCACGACCGCTGGTTCCTCGACCGCATCGCCACCCACATCCTGGCGTGGGAAGAGGGCTCCAACTGGTTCTGGTTCGAGGGCAACTTCGCGGACTACGAGAAGAACAAGATCGAGCGCCTGGGCGCCGACGCCGCCCGTCCCCACCGGGTGACGTACCGGAAGCTGCACCGCGACTGATCCACTGCCTGAGACGTCGTAACCCGAATCCCGTACGGAGAAACTCGCCGTGCGGGATTCCGCGTTCTGGGCGACCCCCTTGAGGGCCGACGGTTGCTGGCTAGATTAAAGTTCTAGGATCAGCTACCCGGAGGAGCCCGCGTGGATCTGGAACTGGACGGCATCGAGGTGGCCTTCGATCACACGGCCGTGGCCGCGCCCCGCATCAGGGATCTGCTGCCCGTCTACCGCGACCTGCTCGGCGGTGTGCATCTCGGCGGCGGTGGCGACAACCGGGCGAGCGGGTTCCGGAGCCTGCAACTCACCTACGCCAACGGGAGCAAGGTCGAGCTGATGGAGCCGCTGGCCGGGTCCACCTTCTTCGACAGCTTCTTCGAGCTGACCCGTGGCCGGGGTGGGGTTCACCATCTCAACTTCCATGTGAGCGACCTCGACGCGGCCGTGGCGCTGATGTCGGCGCGGGGATATCGGCTGCACGGGCTGAACGTGGCCGATCCGCGCTGGCGGGAGGTGTTCCTGCATCCCAAGGAGGCGCACGGTGTGCTGATCCAGCTGGCCCAGCCCGGACCGTGGGGCGACGAGCCTCGCCCGACGCTGGAGGAGGTGCTCGAAGGGCGTGGGCGCAACGGCAACGGTGTGTCCAGCCCCTGAGAATATGACGATGTCCCTCATGGCACGCGAGCCCTCCTGAAATGGAGCCGGACAGCGCAGACCCGTAAGGGCATGCCGCAGGCGGCGCGGGAGGTCTTCGGTGAGCACGGGTTCGCCGAGGCGAGCGTCGCCGGCCGCCCACGAGCAGGCGTCCGCCACCAGTGTGGCGCGGGCCAAGCAGTCAGGGGTCGAGGCCCCGGAGGCGCGGGAGGTCGTCGACGCGGCGATGACCCTGATCCACCGCCTCGACCCGCTCACCGTACGGGAGTGGCCCCTGAAGGGCCCGGAGCAGGGGCGCGCACGACGAACCGGTACGGTTGCCCCCGTGGTTCAACACTCCCTCGCACAGCGTCACGTCTTCCCTCGCATGGTGAGATTCGCGGACATCGACTCACAGGGTCATGTGAACAACGTCCGCTTCCTCGACTACCTCGAAGACGCCCGCCTGGGAATGCTGTACGTCGATCGGCAGAAGGCCGGGGACACCCCGTTCAAGGGCCTGGTGGTGTCCCGGCACGAGATCGACTACAAGCGGCCGCTCGGCTTCCGCGCCGAGCCGGTCAGGGTGGAGACGTGGGTGACGGACCTCCGGGCGGTGCGGTTCACGCTGGAGTACGAGATCCGCGACGACGAGGGGCTGTACGTGACCGCCCGGTCGGTGCTCGCGGCCTACGACGTGGAGCGCGAGGCGCCGCGCAGGCTCACGGCCGACGAGAGGTCGTACCTCCGTCGCTTCATCAGCGACTGATCCCCAAAAAGCTGCCTCGCTCATGAAAAATCGTGACATGAGGCGCTGGGTGATGCTCGGCCTCGGGGTCAACGCGCACGTCGGCGTCACCCTCGGGCTGTCCGGTCTGCCGCTCGTCATCCCCGACCTCCAACGGCACTTCGGCGTGTCCCTGCCGGTGGCCGGGATCATCGGCAACGCCCCCGGCATCGGCATCCTGTTCGCCCTGGTGGCCTGGGGTGCGCTGGCCGACCGATACGGCGAGCGCCTGGTGCTGGGCCTGGGCGTGGGCCTGGCGGCCGTGCTGTTCGCCGCGGTGGCCTTCGTCGAGCAGATCTGGGCGGTGGTCGCGCTGCTCGCCCTGGCCGGCGCCTCGGGTTGTGCCGCGCTGGTCGGCGGCGGCCGGATCGTGCTGCGCTGGTTCCTGCCGCCGGAGCGCGGGGTCGCCATGGGCGTGCGCCAGGTCTCCTACACGCTCGGCATGGCCGCGGCCGCCTTCATCCTGCCGCCGGTCGCGCGCGCCCACGGCATCTCCGGCGTGCTGATCGTCTGCGCGGGCACCTGCCTGCTCGCGGCGGTGCTGGCCGCCGTCTTCCTGGCCGACCCGCCGCACGCCGCCGGCCGGGCCGGCGCCGGGCCGGCCGCCTCTCCCTACCGGCAGCCGGCGCTGTGGCGGGTGCACGCCACCAGTGCGCTGCAGGTGGTGCCGCAGGTCGTGGTCGGCACGTACGGTGTGGCCTGCCTGGTCGGCGTGTACGGCTGGGACGGCGTCGAGGCCGGGCAGTTGTTCGGCTTCGCGGCCGTCGGCGGGGCGGTCATCCGGGTCGCGGTGGGCCGCTGGTCCGACGTGACGGGCCTGCGGATGGCGCCGCTGCGGTTGCTCACCCTGGTCGCGCTCGGGGTGCTGGCCCTGCTGGTGCTGGGTTCCTTCACCCGATCCTGGCTCGGCGTCACGATGCTGGCGCTGGCTTTGCTGATCACGGTGGCGGGCAACGGCCTGGCCTACCTCGCGGCGGGCGAGCTCGCCGGCCCGGCCGCGGCGGGCCGGGTGCTCGGCACCCACAACACGGTCCAGAACTCGGTGGTCCTGGCCGTGGCGCCGCTGGCCGGGCTGCTGATCACCGGAGCGGGCTACTGGGCGGCGTTCGCGGCGGGCCTGGTGTGCATGCTGATCTCGGTGCCCGTCATCCCGGTCCGCGGCGAGCGCGACGGGTCGAACGCGGCCCCTACGTGACGTCGCGGTGCAGCCAGACCGCCTGGTCGGGTGGCAGGCTCCGGCCGTCGAGCGGGCCGCTGGCCAGCAGCACGCGCTCGTGCGGCGGAAGTCGTACGGGCTCGGTGCCGCAGTTGAGTGCGCAGACCAGCGAGCCGCGCGCGAAGACCAGCACGTCCTTGGGGGAGTCCAGCCATTCCAGCTCGTACGGGACGGTCCGCACGAGTGTGTCGCGACAGGCCAGGGCGCGCCGGTAGAACTCCAGCGTCGAGTCCGGGTCACCGGCCTGCCGGTCCGCGCTGAGCACCGCGAAGGAGTCCGGCTGCGGCAGCCAGGGCGCCACGCCCTGGGGGGAGAAGCCGTGGGAGGCGCCGCTGGACGACCACGGAATCGGCACCCGGCAGCCGTCGCGGCCGGGCAGTTCGCCCTTCGACTGGATGTAGACGGGGTCTTGGCGTGCTTCCGGTGGAAGATTCTCTACCTGGGGGAGGCCTAGTTCCTCCCCCTGGTAGAGATATGCCGATCCAGGGAGTGCGAGCATTGTGAGCAATGCGGCTTTTGCTCGTGAAAGTCCGGTGCCGGGGTCGGCGGTGTCGTAACGCGTGCGGTGCCGTACGACATCGTGGTTGGACAGCACCCAGGTGGCGAACGGGACCGTCGCCAGGGTGTCGTCGATGACCTCCCTGAACGCGGTCGCCGACCAGGGTGCGAGGAGCCAGGCGAAGTTGAAGCTCTGGTGCAGCTCGTCCGGGCGTACGTAGCGGGCCAGGTCCTCGGGGCTGTCGGTCCACACCTCGCCGACGGCCATCCGGTCACCCGGGTAGCCGTCCAGCAGCCTGCGCCAGTCGCGGTAGACGCCGTGCACCTCCGGCCGGCCCCAGACGGGCGAGGCGGCCTTGAACGACTGGTCCTGGACGTCCGGCAGCCCCTCCGCCTTGAACAGCCCCATCGCCACGTCGATGCGGAACCCGTCGACGCCCCTGTCCAGCCAGAACCGCAGGATGTCCAGGAACTCCGCGCGCACCTCGGGATTGCGCCAGTTGAAGTCCGGCTGGCTGGGAGCGAACAGGTGCAGATACCACGAACCGTCCGGCAGCTTCGTCCACGCCGGGCCGCTGAAGGTGGACTGCCAGTTGTTCGGCCGGTCGCGGAAGATGTAACGATCGCGGCCCTCACCTCGCAGCGCGGCCTGGAACCACGGATGCTCGCTGGAGCTGTGGTTGGGCACGACGTCCACGAGCACCTTCAAACCGAGCGCGTGCGCGTCGGCGACCAGCGCGTCGAAGTCGGCCAGCGTCCCGAACAGCGGATCGACGTCGCGGTAGTCCGCCACGTCGTAGCCGCCGTCGGCCATGGGGGAGGTGTAGAACGGGGTCAGCCAGATGGCGTCGACGCCCAGTCGCTTGAGGTAGGGCAGGCGCTCCCTGGCTCCGGCCAGATCGCCGACGCCGTCTCCCGAGGCGTCGGCGAAGCTGCGTACGTAGATCTCGTAGACGACGGCATCACGCCACCAGGGGATATCCATGTGGCGTGTTCTGCCCGCTATGTCGGTGAGTTCACCAGGCTCTGGGCGGCGTAGACCAGATAGTCCCAGAGCCTTTTGTCCTGCTCCTCGGTCAGCTCCAGCGTGTCGACGGCGTCGCGCATGTGCTTGAGCCAGGCGTCGTGCTCGGCCTGGCCGATGACGAACGGCACGTGCCGCATGCGCAGCCTCGGGTGCCCGCGCTGCTGACTGTAGGTGTTGGGCCCGCCCCAGTACTGGATCAGGAATCCGCGCAGCCGCTCCTCGGCCCCCGTCAGGTCCTCTTCGGGGTAGAGAGGACGCAGCAGCGGGTCGTCGGCCACCCCTTCGTAGAAACGGTGCACGAGACGGCGGAACGTCTCCTCGCCACCCACGGCGTCGTAGAAGGAGGTCTCAGTCACGGCCCCAGCCTATGCGGTGGGCACCATGGCGATGTCCGCGGTGTCCAGCGCCGACTTCACCCGCAGCCGGAGCTCCCGCGCGACCTCGGCCTGCTTGGCGGGCAGTGTCTTGGCCGACAGCCGGAAGACCAGCATGCTGTCCGACAACTGCTCCACGCCGTAGACCTCCGGCGGCTCCACGATCATCGCCTCCCGGAACTCGGTGTCGGCCCAGATCTCCTCGGCCACATGCTCCAGCAGCACCCGCACGGTGGCGACGTCGCTGGTGTAGGCGACCGGGACGTCCATGTAGGCGCGCGACCAGCCCTGCGACTCGTTGCCGACGCGGGTGATGGTGCCGTTGCGGATGTACCAGACGCGGCCGTCGGCGTCACGCAGCCGGGTGACGCGCAGGGTGACCGCCTCGACGGTGCCGACCGCCGTCCCGGTGTCGATCACGTCGCCCACGCCGTACTGGTCTTCGAGCAGCATGAACATGCCCGCGATGAAGTCCTTGACCAGCTCCTGCGCGCCGAAGCCGATGGCGACGCCGAGGATGCCGACGCTGGTGAGCAGGGGCGCGATGGGGATCGTCAGGCGGTCCAGCACGGTCAGCAGGGTCGTGCCGATGATGACGATGGTGGCGACGTGCTTGAGCACCGACCCCATGGTCTCGGCGCGCTGCTTGCGGCGCTCACGCAGCAGGGCGTCGATGCCCTCGGTCGGCGCGCCCCTGCGGAAGCGGCCGGAGAGGGGGCCGCTGGCGGCGGTGCGGGAGACGACCCGGCCGATCAGCCGGTGCACGATGTTGCGGATCAGGAACCCGAGCACCAGGATCAGCACGACGGTGATCAGGCTGGCCACCAGCGGGGCCCAGGTGGCGTTGTTGAACAACCCGGCCAGGGTGGAGCAGAGAACTGTGTCGTCCGAGCAGAGGTCCGCTATCTCACCGCTCAAATCGTCCAAGCTGGGGAGCTCGGATGCCGGTGGTGTCTGCGACGGTGCCGGTGTAGCCAGCAGTGACACTGGACGGGTCCTCCTCGAAAGCGGTTCGGTCGGCGGTATGGGGGGCCGTATGCCGCACCCAAAAGATACCGCCGACCGAACCGGCCGCCGTCACATCACGCCGGGGAAGACGGGGTCGTCAGGCTCCTGGGCCGCGGAGGGCGGAGCCTGACGCTCCGATGACGGACGGCTCGGCGGGGACACGCACCCGGAAGCGTGTCCCGTGCCGTTTCCGGGAGGGGGCCCCCGAAGCGCTCCGCGGGCGAACCCGGGAGCGAGTCTCTCTCCATACGGTCACTCTCGGTGACGAAGTCGGAGGCGGCGGGATGGCCAGGGCCCCCTGCGAGCAGGGAACCCTCCGCACCGGCCACCCCGCCGACCTCGTGAAGCCGCGGTGGTCGCGGTGAGCCGTGGTGGCTGCGCTCCACCCGGATCACCGCGTCGTCACTCTCCCACTGCGGCGAGCACGCGAGCGACCTTGGTCGCCGCACCAGCCGGGTCCTCGACCGTGTGCATCCGCTCGCCCCAGGACCAGCAGTACCACCAGTCCGGGAGCTCGGCGACCTTGGCCGGCCGACAGGTGACGTTCTCGGACAGGCTGGTCGCCTTCGGGTTGATCACCCGGACGAACAGCCGGCCGCTCTGGGTCCGGACCACTCGTGCGATGAACCCACGGGCGTCGAGCTCCGACACCAGGCGCTCCAGATGTCCGAAGTTGTCGTCCCCCACCTTTCGTCCCCTCCTCAGAGAATCGATGCTGGTGGGCCAAACATGACTCATGTCAGCGGTGCGCGCAACGAGGCCCCCGAACCCCCGGGGAGTCGCATTCTCACTCATAGGTTGTAAGAAACAGTCCGCCGGAGGACGATCCTTATCCGTACTCTTCAATAGGACGTTTTCAAGCTGCCATGAATGGTTCATAGTCATGGCAAGGCGGACTGCAACCTAGACGCTACGCAGAGTGACTAGAGTGTAAAGCCGGTCAGGACACAGGTTGTGGAAGGGGCCGGAATGTCCGGCAGACAGCACAGGGAAACGGAGATGGCCCGGCGGATCAGAGCCAAAGGGCTCGCCACCGGCCGCTCCGCCGCCCAGATCGCCGAGGAGATCCACGAAGTGTGTGGACCTCAGTTCGGCACTACCAAGATCAAGGGGCATCGCCTTTCGTACGGGATCGCGCTCGCCGACGTGATCGAACAGGTCAGAGCCCTGTTCGAGCGTGACGAGAAGCCGCCCCCCGGCATTGGCGAGACCCTTTTGTCCGCCTATGAGAGTGGGCTCAAACGGCCGGGCCCCGAATACCTCCACTACCTGTGCACCGTCTACCGCGTGGAGCCTGCCTCCCTCGGCTATGACGGGCCGTGCATCTGCGGGCACGGTCACCGGATGCCGGGTGTGGTCGGCGGCAACGACCTGCAGGGGCGGCATGGCGCGGCCCTGGCGGATCCGCCCGACATCGGGACACCGCCGCCTCCCGCGGATCAGAGCTTCGAGGGCGAGGAGGATGAGAACGTCCTCCGGCGCACCCTTTTACAGCTTCTGTCCAGCAACCCGAGCGCGGCCAAGCTCGACGGCCCGGTGCTCGGCGCTTGCGAAGGCATCAGGAGGCGGATGGACCGCACCCTCGTGTCGGCCACCGTGTCTCCCGCCATGCTCGACCAGTGGGAGGAGGCGACGCTCAGCTTCGGCCGGCAGTACACCACCACCGCCCCGCTCCGGCTGCTGTGCGACGTGCTGCTGGAGCTGAGCTCCGTGCGCACCGCCATGTGCCGGCGTCAGCCGATCGACCTCCAGGAGCGCCTGTGCCGGATGGCCGCCCAGCTGTCCGGGCTCAGCGGCATGATCATGATCAATCTGGGTGACCACCGGCTCGCCCGCTCCTTCTTCCGCACCGGGCGCACCGCCGCCGACGAGACCGGCGACCGTGCCCTGCGCGCCTGGGTCACGGCTCGCGAGGCGCTCGTCCCCCTGTACTACGGTGACGCCCGCGAGGCGCTCAACCTGGCGAAGAAGAGCCGTGACCTGGCCGGCCAGACGCCGTGCGCCGCGCAGGCCATGGCGCCGGTCGTCGAGGCCAGGGCCCTGGCCATGCTGTCCGGCACCGACAGCAAGAAGGAGGTCGTCGACCAGGCCAAGCGGGCGCTGGCGCGGGCCCGTAACGCCTTCTCCCACATGAAGGCCGGGGACCAGGAGGACGCCGCGTTCGGCTACACCGAGAAACAGCTCTACTTCTACCAGGGCGACGTGCTCACCAAGCTGGGCCAGACCCTGGAGGCCGAGGTCGTGCTCGACCAGGCCCTGGACAAGTACCAGGACCACATCCTCGACCAGACGCTCATCAGGCTCGACCGGGCGCAGTGCCGCCTGATCGAGGGCGACCTCGCCGACGCGCTCGACACCGCCACCGAGGCGCTGCGGCTGCTCGGCCCGGAATACCGCACCGACTTCATCATGCGCCCGGCGCTCGCGCTGGAGCAGGCGGTGATGGCGCGGGACGCCAACCATCCCAAGCTCGCCGTCTACCGCGAGCAACTGCGGCCGCCGCAGCCGCTCCTGGGCGAAGGGATCGGCGGTGCATGAAGCTGAAGATTCGCCGCTATCGCTGGTCTGACCTCGACACCATTCTCGCCCTGCACCAGATCTGCCTCGCGGAGGTGGGTCTGGTGCCCGGCGACGGCGTCTACTACGACGACGACTTCCCGCTCATCCAGGAGCTCTACCTCGCCTGTGGCGGCGACTTCCTGGTCGGCGAGGTGAACTCGCGGGTGGTCGCCATGGGCGGGCTGAAACCCGTCGACAGGCGGACGGCCGAGGTGTGCCGGTTGCGCGTGCACCCGCACCACCAGCGGCGCGGCTTCGGCGCCGCCATGCTGGCCGCGCTCGAGGACCGGGCGGTGGAGCTGGGCTTCCACAGCCTGTGCGGCGACACCACCCTCAACCAGGGCGCGGCCCTGGCGCTGTACCAGCGCCAGGGCTGGCAGGAGACCTCGCGCCGCCAGGTGGGCGGGCTCACGGTCATCTACGGCGAGAAGCGCCTGGAGCCGGCGAGCCGCTGAGGCCCCCTCCCGCGTGTGCGCCGGTACACCTGATGCGTTGAAAGAGATATGTCGGGTATAGCGGCTTTGGCGAGCGGTGAGGATATGGAAGTCAGGGCCTACTAGTGAGGCTCTTCACTCCAGGTGGTAGAGGAACATCACCACCGGTTCACTGTCCAGTGGCGGCTGCGAACTGTAGTGAGATGCTTCCGGCATGGCAGTCGTGCCCGTTCCCCGGCCCCTGACGGGAGTCGTGCTCCTGTTGTTCGTCAGCGCGGCCTGGGGGTCGGCCTTTCCGCTGATGAAGGATCTCATTCACCGGTTACCAGTGGACGATCTCCTCGCCGAGCGCTACACCATCGCGGCCGTGACGCTGCTTCTCATCCGGCCCGGCTGCCTGCGGGGGCTGTCACGGACGGTGTGGGTCAACGGCATCATCCTGGGCGTGATGTTCGGGGTCGGGCAGGGCGCGCAGGCCGTCGCGCTGAACGGCCTGCCCGCCGCGGTCTCCGGGTTCGCGGTCGGGACCAGCGTGGTGATCACGCCCATCATGGCCCTGGTCCTGTTCAGGGTGCGGGTGCCCGGACGGGTGTGGGTCGGGGTGCTGCTGGCGCTGGCCGGCATGACCGTGTTCACGCTGCTGCGCGGGGTGGAGGGCAACGCCTTCTCGCTGCCGGCGCTCTGGGCGACGCTCTCCGCGGCCGCTCTCTACTCGGGGCACACGCTGCTGCTCGCGCGGATGTCGAGGAAGGGCGAGACCTTCAACGCCTACGCCCTCACCGTCGTGCAGCTCGGCACCATCGGGCTGCTCACCGGCGGGCTGGCCGTGCGTGACGGGATCACGCTGCCGGCCGACGTGATGGACTGGGCGGGACTCGCGCACCTGTCCGTCGTCTCGTGCGCGCTGGGGTTCCTGGCTCGCTCGTACGGCCAGACGCACGTGCCGGCCGTCCCCGCGGCGGTGCTGATGTCCTCGCAGCCCTTCTGGGTGGCCGCGATCGCGGTGATCGGGTACGGCGAGCAGATCGGGTGGAGCATGCTCGTCGGCGGCGGGCTGATGGCGGGGGCGATGCTGCTCGCCGTGCCGTCCGGGGCGCAGCTGGACGTACCGGATCCGGAGCGCCGGCACCTGCTGATCGTGACCCGTCGCGCCTCCCGCGTGCTCGGCGAGCTGAAGATCAAGCGCGACGACCCACTGAAGCCGGACGGCGCGGACCCGCCCGCGGCCCCGACTCCGGCCGCGAAGCCCGCCTGCTCGCACACCGAGGCCTGTCCCTGGAGCACCCGAGCGGTCAAGGGCTCCGGGGAGCCCAGCCTGGAGCGGCTGATCGAGCGCGCGACCCACATCGTGCGGTCCCAGAGCCAGTCGCCGCCCGGCTGCTGCCAGTCGATGACGGTGCTCGGCCGCTGTCTGTGCGAACTGATCGGGCAGTCCGATAAAACAAGATCGGGGGCGAGATCATGCTGGTTTCGGTCCCAATAGGGCATATATCACCATGAATTATCAAGCGCTTCTTATTCATTAAACTACTCTTATTCGTACATCAATCTTGATAAATCTTGAAGTGTCCGAATAATAGATAAATACCCCCAATGAAGAGGTGCATCATGAAGCGCATCGCCGTCCGCAAGCCCGGAACCGCGAGGCTCAGCGGGACCTCCAGCGTCATTCACAAGGGGTGAGGGAGGGAAGGTCTCACCGCAGGGCACAGGGCGCTGCGCCCGCGCTCTCCGAGGACGAGCGGTCGCTGATGCCCATGATCGACGGACATCGGCGGCCGCGCGGTCCCTACACGGTCGGGGCGGCCCTGCTGGGACACCTGGTCCCGGCCGCCTTGGAACGGTCCGGGAGCCTGGTCGCCGCGTACGACATCGAGATCCGGGCCGTCGCGCCCGGCCTCCGTGACCTCGTACCGGCCAGGCGGGCCACCCTCGGCGCGGACCTGACCGACGACGAGCGCATCCTGGTGCCCGCACCCCGCCGCACGCTCAGGCTGGCCAACGGGATCGCGGAGTTCGTCCGCGACGTGGTGCCGCCCGGCAGCACTCTCGTCGTCTGCAACGGCGCGCAGGCCGATCCCACGGACGTCGAGCTGCTCGACGTGCTGATGCGCAGGATCCCGCCGTCCGTACTGGAGATCACCGTCTACCTGGGCGGACCGGAGCCGCCCCCCGACACCCGCGACGCCGACGGGCTCTGGGCGATCGTGGACCGCGGCGTACGAGAGGGGTTTCTGCACGCGGTGGTCGAGCTCGCAGGGCGCGGGCTGGCGCTGAGCGAGCCGGGCGGCGAGCAGTGGTGGCGTTTCGCGCAGCGCGCCGCGACGGCGCTCGGCGGGCTGGGCCGCCGGGAGGGGGCGCGTGAGCTGTGGGAGGAGGCGCGCAGGTCCAGTCAGGACCCGGCCGTGCACGCCGCCGGCGCCTACGGGCTGGCCATGCTCGACGCCCGCCACCCCGACCCGGCACAGCGTGACCTCGGCCGGGCCCGGGGCTGGATCAACGAGGCCATCGCCATCTCCACGCTGCTGCCCGACCCCCTGCAGCGAGCGTTCAAGCTGGGCTTCGACCGCAACGGGCTGGCGCTGATCGAGCTGCGGCAGGGCCGCGCCCCGCAGGCGCTGGCGCTCGTGGAGTCGGCCATCGAGCTCGCCCGCGAGCTGGGCGACCGGCATCCGCTGCACCGCATGGTGCTGCTGGCCAACCGGGCGCAGCTGCTGGCCGCGCTCGGGCGGAGCAAGGAGGCTCTGGAGGACTGGGCGGCGGCGATCGCGATCGATCCCATGTTCCCCGACTCCTACGTGGACCGGGGGAACCTCCTGTTCGAGCTGGGCCGGCACCATGAGGCGCTGGCCGACTACGAGGCCGCGCTACGGGTCGGCCCGCCGCTGCCGGAGGCCCACTACAACCGGGCCGAGCTGCGGATCGTCCAGGGGGACGTGCCGGGCGCGCTGGCCGACCTGGACCGGGTGATCGACCTGGATCCCGGCTACGTGGACGCCTACGTCAACAGGGCCGGCCTGCTCGCCTTCCTCGAACGCGACGAGGAGGCCAGGGCCGACACCACGACGGGCCTCGCGCTCAGCCCCGGCAACCCCCACCTGCTGACGGTCCTCGGCCAGCTCGAAACAGGGGCGGGCCGGCTCGCCGAGGCCAGACGGGCGCTGGACTCGGCCGTCGAGCGGGCTCCTGGGCTGGCCGCCGCCTGGGGCAACCGCGGAGTGCTCCGCTACGCGGCGGGCGACCCGGAGGGCGCGGTGGCCGACCTCACGCAGGCGATCGGCCTGGATCCCCAGCCCGACCTGTACGTGAACCGCGCCGTGGCCCTGCGTGCCCTGGGCCGTACGGCGGAGGCGGAGGCCGACGACGCGCGCGCCGCCCAGCAGCCCGGTTGACACCCGGCCCGCCCTGAGCAAGTGTTCCCTTTACGGAACAACAGGAGGGAAGCGTCATGCGGCCGAACTCCCGCTTCGCCGACGTGCAGCCGTTCGACATCGACCAGGTCGCCGCCGCGGCCGGCGCTGACCCCGACGTGCTGCGGATGGAGAACCTCGACACCGACGTGCCGCCCCCGCCCGCCGCAGTCCAGGCCACCCGCGCGTCGCTCGCGGAGGGCACCGGCAACAGCTGGCTGCCCTTCACCGGCCTGCCCCAGCTCTGTGAGGCGATATCGGCCGACCTGCGCGTCCGCACCGGAGTCCACTACGACCCGCTGCGGCAGATCGTCATCACCTCGGGCGGCACGTCCGCCGTCATGCCCGTGCTCCTGTCCACGACCGAGCCCGGCGACTCCGTCGTCCTGACCGACCCCACCTACGCCGGCCTGCTGCAGCGCGTGCGCCTCGCGGGCGCCCGGCCGGCCCTGGTGCCGCTGCGGGTGATCGACGGCTACTGGCGGCTGGACCGGCAGGCCCTGACCGAGGTGACGTCCGCCGCGGCGCTGCTCCTGATGAGCCCCTCCATGCCGTCGGGCGTGGTCTTCGACGAGCAGGACTGGGCCGCCGTCGCCGCGACCTGCGAGCGCACCGGGGCCTACCTCGTCCACGACGCCGCCATGGAGCGCATCGTCTACGCCGGGCACCCCCGCATCAACCCCTGCCGGGTCGACGGGCTGGCCGAGCGCACGATCGTGATCGGCTCGATGTCCAAGGAGTACCGGATGATCGGCTGGCGCATCGGCTGGGTCGCGGGACCGGCGGACATCATGACGCGCATCAGGGTGGCGGCCATCTACAACACCACCGTGGCCAGCGGCTTCCACCAGCTCGGCGCCGCCGCCGCCCTGACGGATCCCTCCGGAGCCGGGGTCGACCAGGCGGTGGCCGAGTACCAGGCGCGCCACGACACGGTGATCCGGCAGCTGGCCGGTCTGCCGGTGGTCCGCGCGGCCGGCGGCTGGTCCTGCCTGGTGGACGCCGAACGGCTGGGCCACACCGCCCAGGACCTGTCCGCCCGCCTCCTGGACAAGGGACGCGTCGCCGCCACCCCGATGACCGCCTGGGGCGAGGCGGTGGCCTCCCGTTACGTCCGGCTGGTCTACAGCGCCGAGCCCGTCGAACGCCTGAGCGAACTGCGCGACCGCTTCACCGCCGCCCTCGGCTGAATCCCGGCGGTCGCTGGAAACGCTCCGCACAGCGGTTACGGTTGAGCGGTGGGGTACAACGAGCTGCTACGTGATCTCCAGCGGGGGGCGAGCGCCCAGGCCGCCGGCATCAGCCGTGGTCACGGCGGGCCGCCGCCGCGCACGGTCAGCGCCCGCTCAGGCCTGCACAGAATGCGCTGCGCCTCCCTGCTCAAACCGCTGTACGCGTGGGTGACGGCCGCGCGCATCCCCGACACCGAGCGCTGGCAGCGCCACGCCGAGCCCGCGGTGGTCATCTCGTCCAACTCCGACACCCGCAGCCTCTGGCTCGCCGTCGGCCCGCTCGTCATCCTCGACGACATCTACCAGCGCACCGGCGTCTCCTGGCCGATGCACAACGCCGACCCCTCACGGTTCGGCTCGATCGAGGTGGCGGCCGACGAGGTCGCCACGGCCTATGCGGCGCTCGCCCAGGCGGCCTTCGCCGGCGATCCCGTGGCGGGCAGCGTCCTGGAGTGGATGCGCCGGGTGGAGGGCGACCAGACCTACGGCACACGCCAGGCCCTCGGCGCGCCCGAGGCGGGGATCAAGTGCGGCTGGTTCGGCGAGCCGGACGAGACCTGCCTGCGCACCCACGCCGTGGCCGTCCTCCCGGACGCCGGCACCCGGGCCACCGTCGTGGTGGCCCTGACCGCCCAGCCCTACACCGACGCCCGCAAGCGGGAGGTCTACCACACGAGGGTGGCCCAGGGGCATTCGGTCGAGGCCGAGCACGAGAAGGCGTCGGGGCCGCTGCTGCGCGACCTGATGGCGATGACCCTGTCCGAGCTCGGCCACGGCGACGAGCGGTGACAGCCGGGGAAAGCGCGGGCGTGCGGCTCACGGTGCTCGGCGGGTGCGGGGCGTGGCCGGCGGCGGGCCAGGCGTGCAGCGGCTATCTGGTCGCGTACGACGGCTTCCGGGTGCTGATCGACCCCGGCTACGCCACCCTGCCCAGGCTGCTGGCGTCCACGGCGGCCGAGGAGGTGGACGCGGTCCTGGTCAGCCACGGCCACCCCGATCACTGCGCCGACCTCAACCCGCTGCTCCGCGCCCGCGTTCTTGGCGCCGCGCCGCCGCCCGCGCTGCCCGTGTACGCGCCGCCGGGTGCGCTGGACGCGGTGCTCGCGCTGGATCGGCCGGCCATGCTGGCAGGCGGCGTCGAGCTGCTGGAGCTGACGCCCGGCCGGCCGTGCGAGGTCGGGCCGTTCCGGCTGGACGCCTGGTCGCTGCCGCACCACGTGCCCAACGCGGGGCTGCGGCTGACCGGCGGCGGCCGGGTGATCGCCTACACCGGGGACACCGGGCCGGCCGACGAGCTGGTGGACCTCGCCAGGGACGCCGACCTGCTGCTGGCCGAGGCGACGTACCCCGAGTGGGTGCCCGAGGAGGACGCCCGCCATCTCTCGACGGCCGCCGACGCCGGCCGTACGGCGTCCTCGGCCGGTGCGGCGCGGCTGCTGCTCACCCACCTGTGGCCGGACACCCCGCACGAGCCCGCGCTCGACGCGGCCAGCAGGTCCTACACCGGCCACCTCGCCGTCGCCACCGCAGGCCACACGGTGCACCTGTGAGCGAAGCGGCCGTCTGAGCGGGGCCGTCAGGCGAGGGTGGTCAGCTGCCGGATGACCGTGGCCAGGGTCGGCGGCTCCACGCCGGCGGGCAGGCGGCGGGTCCATCGGCAGCCGAGATAGGCGTCTCGTTCCTCCTGGGTGAGGGCGCCCGGGGTGACCTGGGGGCGGCTGGTGGGGAAGCGGGCCAGGAAGAACGACTCCGTCTTGACGTAGCGGACGCCGAGCCAGGTGAAGTCACGCCCGACCTCGACCGCGAGGTCCTGGACGGCGGCGCCCGGCAGGCCGGTCTCCTCGGTCAGCTCCCGTCTGGCCGCCTCCAGGGGCGTCTCGCCGGGGTCGAGGCCGCCGCCGGGAGGCTCCCAGACGTCCAGGCCGCTGACCCGGTCGTGCCAGTGCATCAGCAGCACCCTGCCGTCGCGGTCGAGGCAGACCACCCGCGCGGCGGGCCGGTCGCTGGTGGTCACGGCAGGCTCTCCGGCTCGGCGAGAACCAGCGGGAGCAGGCCCGGGAAGCGGTCGTCGAACTCGGGCCTGCGCAGCCGGTTGAGGCGGCGCGGACCCTCGTCGCGCTGCTCCAGCAGACCGACGCCGCGCAGGACCGCGAAGTGGTGGCTGAGCGTGGACTTGGCCACGGGCAGGTGACGGAAGGTGCCGCAGGGGCGGGTCCAGTCGGGGACCCCGGCCAGCTCGCGGACGATGCGGCGGCGGATCGGGTCGCTCAGCGCGTCGAGCGCGGCCTGCAGCGACACCTCGACGGGGGAGGCGTGGGCCAGGGAGCGAGATCGGCTCGACGGGGCTCTGGTGTAGTGTTCCATCTCGATCGAACAGTTTAACCAGAAGGAGTGGCCGTGGACGCCGGGCACGTCGGAGTGTGGCACCCCATGATCGGCAAGGCGCCGGCCGGCGAGGCCCGCCGGGCGGCGGCGGAGATCGAGGAGCTCGGCTACGGCTCCGCCTGGGTCAACGACGGCTGGGGGAGCAAGGACCCGTTCACCTGCGCGGCGGTGCTGCTGGCCGCCACCCGGAGGCTCGCGATCGGCGCCGGGATCGTCAGCATCTGGTCGCGCGACGCGACGGCCATGGCCGCGGGCGAGGTGACGCTCGGCGACGCCTTTCCCGGCCGGTTCCTGATGGGCATCGGGGTGAGCCACGGCCCGCTGGTGAGCATGCGCGGCCACGACTACGCCAAGCCGCTGACCGCGATGAGCCGCTACCTCGACGGCATGGACGACGCCAGGAAGATCCTGCCCACTCCGCAGGCGCAGGCGCCCCGGCTGCTGGCCGCGCTGCGCCCCCGGATGCTGGAGCTGTCCAGGGACCGGGCCGGCGGCGCCCACACCTACTTCGTGCCGCCCGAGCACACCCTGCTGGCCCGCGACATCCTGGGCCCCGACCGGCTGCTCGTGCCGGAGCAGGCCGTGGTCGTCGAGACCGATCCGGCGCGGGCCCGCGAGATCGCCCGCGCCCACATGTCCCCCTATCTGACGCTGCCCAACTATCTCGGCAACCTGCGCACCCTGGGCTTCTCCGACGAGGACTTCGCCGACGGCGGCAGCGATCGGCTGACCGACGCCATCGTGGCCTGGGGCAGCGCCGAGACGGTCGCCAAGCGGATCGGCACCCACCTCGACGCGGGGGCCGACCACGTGGCGATCCAGCCGCTGTCGCCCGAGCCGGAGCTGGCCGACGCCCTGGCCCAGCTCCGCCTCCTCGCTCCCGCCCTGGGGCTCTAGCCCGCTCCGGCTCAGCGCTTCATGGCGCCGTCCGCGATGGCGTCGGCGGCCTCGCTGATGGCGATGCCCACGATCTCCAGGCGCCGCACCAGCTCACGCTCCTTCATCGCGTTGGCGGTCAGCTCGCCGGAGAAGATGCGGGAGATCTCGTACTGATACATCCGGCGGATGGCACCGCCCGTCTTCTTGGCCTCCAGCGCGTCGTGCACCACGGCCGACGGGCTGGAGACCAGGTCGCGGACGGCGTTCTCCAGCGCGTCGATGCCGACGATCACCTGGTCGAGCAGCGGCGTGAAGCGGATCTGGTCGGGCACCTGATACAGGTGCGACTCGCGGACGAAGTCCCGCAGCGAGTCGAGCACGTCGTCGATCGAGCGCGAGAGCCTGAAGAGGTCCTCCCGGTCGATCGGCGTGACCAGGGCGGAGCGGAGCTCCTCGACCAGGCGGCGGCGCTCCTCGTCGCCGAGGTGCTCGATGGTGCGCATCTGCTCGTGCGCGCCCGTTCTGCCCACCTCGCCGCCGATCATCGCCATGGCCAGCCAGGCGCCCTCCTTGGTCGCCGAGAGCTGCCCGAGCAGCGCGTCCGACAGCGCGCTGTCCATGCGGCCGATGAGCAGGTCGCGGATCCGGCGCAGCCGCTTCACCGGCGCACCTCCGGTGCGGGCGGCCATGTGTCGAAACGGTCCATCACGCTCCCTTCACCAGATAGGCCGCCACCGCGGCCAGCAGCAGACTGGCCGGCAGCGTCAGCAGCCAGGCAGTGACGATCTTCACTGCGGCGTACCAGCGGACCCGGCCGCCGCCCTGGTTGACCCCCGCGCCGATGAGCCCGCCCGCGATGGCCTGGGTCATGCTCACCGGCATGCCCAGCGCCGAACAGCCGAGCACGGCGGTGCCCGCCGACAGTTCCGCCGCCACGCCGTGCAAGGGCCGGAAGGCGATGATCTCCCGGCTGAGCGTACGTCCCGCCTTCGGTAGGCCGTACAGAGCGCCGAGCCCGAACAGCGCGGCCACCAGCGACGTGTACGGCAGCGGCGCGTCCGAGAAGCCCAGCGCGATCATTAAGACGGCGAGCATCTTCTGCCCGTCGTTGGCCGCGTAGGCGAGGGTCTGCAGCAGGAAGCCGGCCCAGTGCCAGTGCCACAGCCCGTGCGTGGTGGTGAGCTTGACCAGCAGCCCGCTCAGCACCCAGGCCAGCAACGCGCCGACGACGGGAGCCGCGATGCCGAAGGCCAGCACGAGGGCCACGGACGGGCCGGAGACCGGCAGCCCCCAGCCCAGGCCCGCGCCGGTGAGGCCGCCGACGATGGCCAGGGTGAGGCTGGTCGGCCTGCCCTTCGCGCTGAGCACCAGGACCACGACCAGCGAGCAGATGACGGCGATCGTGGTGGCCGATCTGCCGCCGTGGCCTTCGAAGGTGGCCAGGCGGGTGACGAAGGTGAGCGCGACCTGGTGGGTGGCCAGCGGGACCAGGGCCACGAACACCACCATGGTCGCGATGCCGGTCGCCGGGCGTACGGTGGGCAGCTTGAGCCCGGTCGCGAGGAGCGCCCCTCCGTCGTTCATCCCGGACACGATCGCGAACAGGCAGGCGACCCCGACCAGTAGCACGGCGTCCAAGGGCATGCGCTCCTTCCCGGGTTGCTGTCGCGTAATGCCTGGTACATACCCAAGACCGGCCCTATGAGGCGGTCCGCGCCCGGTATTGTCGACGGTGCAGCCGTCCTGCGCCCCGCCGCGAGAGTGAAGAATGAGCACCGAATACGTCCTCACCCTGTCCTGTCCAGACCGGCCCGGAGTGGTGGCCGCCGTCGCCGGCCTGCTGGCCGAGCGTGGTTGCAACATCACCGAGAGCCAGCAGTTCGGCGACCGGGAGGCGCAGCGCTTCTTCATGCGGGTGCAGTTCGCCGCGCCGCAGGCGGAGGACGAGATCCGCGCGGCCTTCGCCGCCCTGGCGCCGGAGTTCGGCATGGTGTTCCAGGTCCGTGACGTGGCGCGCAGGCCGCGCGTGCTGATCATGGTCAGCAGGTTCGGCCACTGCCTCAACGACCTGCTCTACCGGGTCCGCTCGGGCGCGCTCGACATCGAGGTCGTCGCGGTCGTGTCCAACCATCCGGACCTGCGCCCGCTGACCCAGACCCACGGCATCGACTACCACCATCTGCCGATCACGCCCGACACCAAGGCCAGGCAGGAGGCCGAGGTGCTGGCCCTGGTCGAGCACTACCAGGTGGACCTGGTGGTGCTGGCCCGCTACATGCAGGTCCTGTCGGAGGAGCTGTGCCAGAAGCTGGCGGGCCGGGCGATCAACATCCACCACTCGTTCCTGCCGTCGTTCAAGGGCGCCAGGCCCTACCACCAGGCGCACGACCGGGGGGTCAAGCTGATCGGCGCGACGGCCCACTACGTCACGTCCGACCTGGACGAGGGCCCGATCATCGAGCAGGAGGTGGCCCGCGTCAACCACAGCCACTCACCTGAGGACCTGGTGGCCATCGGCCGCGACGTCGAGTGCGTGGCCCTGGCCAGGGCGGTCAAATGGCATGCTGAGCAGCGCGTTCTCCTCGACGGCCACAAGACCGTCGTCTTCCCCCGCTGACCAGGCGTTAACCGTGCCCCGGCCGGGGCACGCGCTGGACATGTCAGAAGACGCGAACTCCACACCACCACCGCAGAGCCAGCCGTACCCGGGAGACACCGGGCGAATGGCGCCCGAGCCGCGCGACGAGATGCGCGGCTACGAAGGCAGAGGGCTGCTGAGCGGCAAGCGCGCGCTCGTCACCGGGGGCGACTCGGGCATCGGCAGGGCCGTCTCGGTCGCCTTCGCCAAGGAGGGGGCCGACGTCGCGATCGCGTACCTCGAAGAGCACGAGGACGCCAACCACACCAGGAAGCTGGTCGAGGCCGAAGGACGGCGCTGCGTGCTGCTCCCCGGCGACCTGGGCGACCGCGACCACTGCGCGCAGGTGGTGGAGCGGACGGTGACCGAGCTCGGCGGCCTGGAGATCGTCGTCAACAACGTCGCCTACCAGGCGCCGGTGGACTCGCTGGAGGAGCTGACCGACGAGCAGTGGGAGCACACGTTCGCGGTCAACATCCACAGCTACTACCGGGTGACCAAGGCGGCGCTGCCGCACCTGCGCGAGGGCGCCGCGATCATCAACACCTCGTCGATCAACGGGCTGCGCGGCAACAAGACCCTCATCGACTACGCCGCGACCAAGGGGGCGATCAACGCCTTCACCTACTCGATGGCACAGAACCTCGTCGAGCGGGGCATCCGGATCAACGCGGTCGCGCCCGGCCCGGTCTGGACGCCGCTGATCCCGGCCACCTTCCCGCCGGAGAAGGTCGAGCAGTTCGGCAAGCAGGTGCCGATGAAGCGGGCCGCCGACCCCGACGAGATCGCGCCGTCGTACGTCTTCTTCGCCGCCGACCGGTTGTCGTCGTACTACACCGGAGAGGTGCTGGCCCCGATCGGCGGGGAGACGCTGCCCGGCTGAGCACGGCAGATGAGAGCATTCTCATCTGAGCCTCAGCATCTTCTCCTCCACCACCGTCATGCTCGACGTCATGAGACGCCGAGCACCCCTGGCCGCGCTCCTGACCGGAGTGGCCGTCGCCGGGTTCCTGGCGATCGGGCTCGTCCAGGCCGCCGGCAGCGGCCCAGATCTGGGCGAGCCCGTCGTCGTGTCGCCGGCACCGGTGGACAGCACGCGGACGCGGCAGGACCGTGCCCCCACCGGCGAGCCGCCCTCCTCCATCCCCACCTCCACATCCATCCCCACCTCCGCTTCCGCTCCCGCTGCCAGCGCGACCCCCGAGCCGACCTCCACCAAGCGCCCCGCCATCACGCCGAGCGAGCGCACGGCCAAGGTCGAGCCGGTCCGCCCGCCGTCGCCGCGGCCGGGTGGCGACGATGACGACGATGACGACGGCGGCGACGATGACTGACCCGGCGACCGACCCCGGGACTGCCCCGGCGACCGACCAGGGGACCGACCCTGGGACTGCCCCGGTGACTGACCCGGTGACTGACCCGGCGCGCCGATGCGCGTGACCGCCCGTGCCCGGATCGTGGGCTGGATGCTCGCGGTCGCCGCCCTGGCGCTGGCCGCCTCGGTCTTCGCCACCTGGACCATCCTGCTCACCCGGCTCGATGATCGGATGCACGGCGAGTTCGTCAACGAGGTGGAGAAACTGCGCCGCTACGCCGCGACCGCGTTCGATCCGGCAACGGGCCGGCGGGTCGACGACGTCGAAGAACTGCTCACCGGCTACCTCGCCTACAACCCGCCCGACCGGTGGGAGACCTTCTTCAGCATCGTCGACGGCAAGGCGGACCGCCGCACCGCCGTCCCCGCGCCCGCCCGGCTCGACACCGACGACGCGCTGGTCGCCGGCATGGCGAAGGCGTCCAGACCGCGCATGGACGTGTACGAGAGCACCGCCGGGACGGTCTGGTACACCGCCGTCCCGGTCAGTGTGGCCGGCGACTCCCGGTCCGGCCACTTCGTGGTGGCCATCTTCTACGACCGGCACCGGGACGACATCGTGGACGCGGTCCGGGTGGTGGGCCTCACCGCGCTGGCGGCGCTCGCCCTCGCGGGAGGGGCCGGCTGGTTCATCGCCGGGCGGGTGCTCGCCCCGATCAGGCTGGTGCGTCAGACCGCCGCCCAGATCAGCGACTCCTCCGACCTCACCCGCCGGCTCGACGTGCCGGGCGAGGACGACGTGGCCGCGCTCGCCGCGACCTTCAACCACATGCTCGACCGGCTGGAGCAGGCCTTCGCGGTGCAGCGCCACTTCGTCGACGACGCCGGCCACGAGCTGCGCACCCCCATCACCGTCATCCGCGGCCACCTGGAGCTGATGGGCGACGACCCCGCCGACCGCGCCGAGACCCTCGCCCTGGTCACCGACGAGCTCGACCGGATGAACCGGATGGTCGACGACCTGCTCACGCTGGCCAAGGCCGAGCAGCCCGGCTTCCTCGCCATCGAGGAGGTCGAGCTGGCCGACCTCACCGTCAGCGTCGTGGCCAAGGCACGAGCGCTCGGCGAGCGGCGCTGGCGGGTGGACGAGGTGGCCGAGGCCCGCATGCCCGCCGACCGGCAGCGGCTCACCCAGGCGCTGATGCAGCTCGCGGCCAACGCCGTGCGGCACACCGAGGAGGGCGGCCTGATCGCCGTCGGCTCCGCCGTACGAGATCGGTCGGTCGAGCTGTGGGTGCGGGACAGCGGCCCCGGGGTGGCGCCCGCGGACCGCGAGCGGATCTTCCGGCGCTTCATGCGCGGCGCCGGCCGCACCGGCGCGCACGACGGCGCCGGGCTGGGCCTGGCCATCGTCACGACCATCGCCGAAGCGCACGGCGGGACCGTCACCGTCGTGGACGCCCCCGGCGGCGGCGCCTGTTTCGTCATGACCGTTCCACTCAGGGAGGTACGGTGAACCGCATTCTGATCGCCGAGGACGAAGCGAGGATCGCGTCCTTCCTGGAGAAGGGACTGCGCGGCAACGGCTTCGTCACCGCCGTCGTCGAAGACGGCGTCGCGGCCTACGACGTGGCCGCCAGCGGCGCGTTCGACCTGCTCATCCTCGACATCGGGCTGCCGCTGAGCGACGGGTTCACCGTGCTGCGGCGGCTGCGCGAGGCCAAGGTGGGCATCCCCGTCATCATCCTGACCGCCCGCGACAGCGTCACCGACACCGTCGCCGGGCTGGAAGGCGGCGCCGACGACTACATCGCCAAGCCCTTCGCCTTCGAGGAGCTCCTGGCGAGGGTTCGGCTCCGCCTGCGGGCTGACCGGCAGCCCGAGGTGACCGTCCTGCGGGTCTCCGACCTGGCCCTCGACCTGCGCACCCGGCGGGCGTACGTGGGGGAGCGGTCGGTGGACCTGTCCACCCGCGAGTTCGCGCTGGCGGAGGTCTTCTGCCGGCACCCCGACCAGGTGCTCACCCGTGAGCAGCTGCTCAGCCACGTGTGGGGGTTCGACTTCGACCCCGGCTCCAACGTGGTGGACGTGTACGTGCGCTACCTGCGTCGCAAGATCGGCGCCGACCGGATCGAGACGGTGCGCGGGACCGGATACCGGCTCCGCGCCGGGTGAAAGGCCTCTCATCTCGCGCTCACGGTGCCCCAACGGCGTCCCCCGAGCCTGGAGTCATCCGCACAGGGAGTGCGGATGACTTCAGGAGGCACAGGATGCTCCAGGCACTACGGCGGCTGGCGGTCGCCATCGCGATCGCGTCCGGGCTCTGCATCGCGGCCATGGCCCTCACGGCCCCGGGCGCGTACGCGGCAGCGTTCGTCCACCTCGCCGACGATGACGACGACCGCCCCAAGGGTGGTGTGGACACCGGGTCGGGTGGGACCTCCCGGGACGATGACGACGACGATGACCGTCCGAGGGGCGGGGTGGACACCGGGGCCGGTGGGGCGTCCCGGGACGACGACGATGACCGTCCGAGGGGCGGGGTCGACACCGGGATGGGCGGCGCGGCCGGTGGGGCCGGGATGCGGCTCGGCTCGGCCGCCGAGGGCGCTCTTCCGGTGGTGCCGCTCGCGGTGGCCGGCGGCGGCGTGCTGCTCGCCGGGGCCTACGCGGTCTCGCGCAAGCTCGGCGGGCGGTGACCATGGCGGCCTCGGCTCCCGTTCTCATCACCGCGCTGGCCCTGGTCACGGCATGCGCTCCGGCGGCGGCCGGGACCGGTGGCGTCAGCGAACAGGGTGCACAGGTCATGGCGGCGACCGTGTCCGCTGACGTGGCGGACCCCGTCCGCTTACGCATCCCGTCGATCGGCGTCTCCACCAGGGTGACCGGGCTCCGGCTCGACGCCGGCGGCCGGCTGATCGCGCCCAAGAGGTTCGATCAGGTCGGCTGGCATCGGGGCGGACCCGAGCCAGGGGAGAGGGGCGTGGCCGTCATCGCCGGCCACGTCGACTCGACCACCGGCCCGGCGGTGTTCTACCGGCTGCGCCAGCTGCGCCCGGGCGCCCGCGTCCACGTCGACAGGGCTGACGGCAGCACGGTGACGTTCACGGTCCAGCGTCTGGCCCGCTACCCCAAGAACCGGGTGCCCGACCGAGAGGTCTACGGCTCCGGCGGGGGCGCGCAGCTCCGCCTGATCACCTGCGGCGGCGACTTCGACCGCAAGCGCCGCAGCTACCGCGACAACGTGGTCGTCTACGCCGGCTGACCCCACAGGACGCCTGTGCCGCCGAGGATCCCCCTCGGCGGCACAGGCGTTCCGGCACCCGTCGGATGTGGATGAGAACGCCCTCATCATCGCCTCACCAGGGCTTCACCGCTGGTCGGCAGGCTGTTCACCAACGGCACCGATCCATGGAGGCGCACCTTGCGAGCGACCACGATTCTCGGGTTCGCGATGGACCTGGCGGCGATCATCACGCTCGCCTACGGCCTGTACTTCCGCCGCCATCACCGCCGGGACCTGTTGTTCGCGTACGTGGCCCTGAACGTGGGCATCTTCGCGGTCGTGTCCCTGCTCCTCGTCCAGCGGGTGGACCTGGCGGTCGGGTTCGGCCTGTTCGGCGTGCTGGCGATCATCCGGCTCCGGTCCGACGAGATCACCCAGGAGGAGATCGCCTACTACTTCGTCGCGATCGCGCTCGGCCTGGTGAACGCCATCGCGGCCACCTGGCCGCTGACCGCGCTCTTCCTCGACGTGGTGCTGCTGGCGGTGATGTACGCGGCCGACCATCCCCGCCTGCTCGGCCGTACCCGCCACCAGGTGGTGACCCTCGACGTGGTCCACGCCGACCAGGCCCTGCTCCGCGCCGACCTGGAGAGCCGGTTGGGCGGCCGGGTGCTGCAGTGCTCCGTCACCCAGGCCGACTACGTCAGGGACATCTCCGTGGTCGACGTCCGCTTCGAGCTGCCCGAGCACATGGACACGAGGGCCTGGCGATGACCGTCCGTGAGCACGATGCGACGGCGACGCGCGGACACGAGAGCCCGGCGGCGCGCCGCACAGAGTGGCCCGACGCCGGGGTCCTGCTCGCGGGGGTGGCGTCGACGCTGCCGCCGATCACCCTGGAGGAGGTCACGGCCGCCTCCGGGCTGATGACCCGCGTGGACCGCAAGTACCTGGTGAGCGCCTCCACGATGGCCGGCCTCGCGGCCGAGCTCGGCGACAGGTTCGCGGTGCTGCGGATCGGCGGGCGGCGGCAGTTCCGCTACACCTCCACCTACTTCGACACCCCCGACCTGCTCACCTTCCGCCAGCACCGCCAGGACAGGCGGCGCAGGTTCAAGATCCGTACGCGCACGTACCTGGACGGCGGCGGCCGCTGGCTGGAGGTCAAGCTCAGCGGCGCGGGCGGCTGCACCGACAAACACCGCATTCCGTACGACGCGTCCCCGTCCGACGCGCTCACCCGGGAGGCGCTGGACTACGTCGCCGACACCCTGGCGGGCAACCTGCGGCTGGCCCGTCCCCAGTCGCTCGGCCCGGTGCTGTCCACCGACTACAGCCGTGTCACCCTGGTGGACACATCCGGCTCGGCCCGGCTCACCTGCGACACCGGCCTGGTCTGCGGCGACGGGCGGCGCACGCTGGCGGCCCGCCGCGACCGCGTCCTGCTGGAGTCCAAGTCCGCCGACGGGCGGGCGGCGGCGGACCGGATCCTGCGCGAGATGGGCGTGCGGCCCGTCAGCGTCAGCAAGTACTGCCTCGGGGTGGCGACGCTGCACGGCGTGGCCGCCAACCGCTGGCATCCGGTCCTGCGCAGCTACTTCCCCACGAGATCGACGCGCACACCGAGGTGACGGAGCGCGCTGCTCATGGGCGATAGGTGCCGAAGTACCAGGTGTTGCCCTCGGGGTCCTCCCACGAGCCGTAGGTCTGGTCTGGTCGACCAGGGCCATGGTGATCTGGGCGCCGGCCGCACGGGCCCGGTCGTGGTGGGCGTCGGCGTCGTCGACGGCGATGTAGACGCCGGGCCCGCCGGGGCGGCCGGGCCCGATCATGATCAGGTCGTCGTCGACGAACAGCTCGGCGTGCTTGATCGCGCCCTTCGTTCATGTGCGCCTGGTCGTAGCCGAGCCGAAGCCCAGGATGAGCACCGCGCCGGGCATCGCCGCCTGCACGCGGGTCACCGATGCGGTGTGACTCGCGGTAAGCCATCAGCCACGTCACGTAGGGCCGCAGCGCAGGGCGGGGTCCGCCTCGACGAAGGCGAACCCCGGCTCACTCATGCTTCCACCATGGGCCCGGCTAGAGACCCAGATGCTTGGCCAGGAAGGTCAGCGTGTCCGCCGACAGGTCGACCGTGCGGCTGATCGAACGGGCGCCGTGGCCGACCTCGGTCTCGTTGCGCAGCAGGATCGGCCGGTCGCCCGTGGAGGCGTGCTGCAACGCCGCGCACATCTTCCACGCGTGCAGCGGGTGCACCCGCGTGTCGGACCCGAAGACGGTGAACAGCGTCGCGGGATAGCTGACCGACTCCTTGACGTGGTGGTAGGGCGAGTAGGAGTGCAGCCAGCCGAACTGCTCGGGGTCCTCGGCGGTGCCGTACTCGACGTTCCAGGTGGCGCCGAGCCCGAACTTCTCGAAACGCACCATGTCGAGCAGCGGCGCCGAGCAGACCACCGCGGAGTAGAGCTCCGGGCGCTGGGTCAGCGCCGCCCCCACCAGCAGGCCGCCGTTGGAGCCGCCGGAGATCCCGAGCTGCGCGGTCGTGGTCACCCCCGTCTCGACGAGGTGGGTCGCGGCGGCGTGGAAGTCGTCGAAGACGTTCTGCTTGTTGGCGAGCATGCCGGCGCGATGCCAGTCCTCGCCCTCCTCGCCGCCGCCCCGCAGGTTGGCGATCGCGTAGACGCCGCCCGCCTCCACCCAGGCCAGGATCGACGCGGAGTAGCCGGGCGTCATGGACAGGCCGAAGCCGCCGTAGCCGTACAGGATGGTCGGCCGCGGGCCCTCGCCGTCGACCGGCGAGATGATCAGCATGCGGACGTCGGTGCCGTCCTTCGACCGGTAGACGACCTGTTCGGTGCGCACCGGCGGCACCTCCACCGCGCCGGGCGAGGCCGCCCAGAGGGTGGTCTCGCCGGTCCTGGCGTCGTAGCGCTGGATCGACGGCGGGTTGGTGTTGTCGGTGTAGCCGAACCAGGCCTCGTGGCCGCCCTCGGGCCGCTCGGAGATGCCGCCGATCGTGCCCAGGCCGGGCGTCGGCACCTCGCCCAGGCGCTCGCCGGTCTCCAGGTCGTGCACGGTGATCTCGCTGATCGCGTGGCGGGTCCAGCCCACCAGCATGACCGGGCGCTCCAGGTCGTCGAGGATGGCGAAGTCCGACAGGACCGCCTCCTCGTCCTGCGGGATCAGGTCACGCCAGGAGTCGTGGCCCGGCTCCGCCGGGTCGGTGACGCAGAGCCGGGCGCGCGGCGCGTCCCGGTCGGTGTGCACGTAGAGCCTGCCGTCGCGGCCGAACACCAGGCCGGTCTGGGCGTCCACGCCCTCCTGCACGACGCTCAGCTCCGGCCGCTCGGGCGGGGAGGCGTCCAGGTCGGCGACCCACAGGTCGTTACGCGGGGCGGTGCCCTCGCTGGCGGAGATCTGCAGCCAGCGCCCGTCACGCGAGACCGAGACGCCGTAGTAGTTGGTCATCTTCATGCCGTCACCGAAGATCATCACGTCGTCCTCGGTGGAGGTGCCGACGCGGTGCAGGTAGACGCGGCGGTGGAACTGCCGCTCGTTCTCCGGCACCTCGGTGCCCGGCAGCCGGCGCACATAGTAGAAAGCCTCGCCGCCCGGCAGCCAGGCGATGGGGGAGTAGCGGCAGCGGTCGATCGGGCCCTCCACACGGGCGCCCGTCGCCACGTCGATGACGTAGAGGACCGACTCCTCGTCGCCGCCCACCGAGATCTGGTACGCCAGCAGGCGCCCCTCCTTGTCGGGCTGGACCGCGTCGAGCGTGGTCAGCCCGGTGGGGTCGAGCGCCATCGGGTCGACCAGCACCCGCTCGGTGCCGTCGGCGTCGACCGCGTAGAAGACGGCGTGCTCCTGCTCCGGCGTGCGCCGGCTGAAGAAGTGCCTGCCGCCGCGCCAGGCGGGGGTGCCGATCGAGCCCGACATCAGGAGCTCCGCGATCCGCGACTTGAAGCGCTGCGGCCCGCTCTCCCGCTTGAACAACTCGGCCTGCGCGAGCAGCCACTTCTCCGTCTCCGCGCCGGCCGGATCCTCCAGCCAGCGGTACGGATCGGGAACGGGCGTGCCGTGCAGGATGTCGACGGTCTCCTCGCGCGGTGCGGCAGGGTAGGGCTCTCGCGTCATGCTTCGACCCTACGGCAAGGGCGATGCCGCGCGGATGGCGTAAAGGCCTGGTGATGCGGGAATAAAACGTACCGTGCGTCCCTCTGGTCATTCCGGCTGGAGGTTAAGGGGTGGCGGGGACCACGCGGTAAACGCCAGACTTGCAGACAGGACGGTGCCGTGGTGACCATCCGCTGGGCCGTCCGGCGGAGGTCCACGTGACGCAAGCGTCGATGCCCCAGGAGGGGCGAATAGCCGGGACATGCCACGGCATGTCCCCTCTGATACGCGCGCAGCGGGAAGAGGCCCGATGATGCGCCAAGTCCTGCTGCTGAATGCCACCTACGAGCCACTCACCACGCTCTCGCTGCACCGGGCCATCGTGCTGGTGCTGCGGGAGAAGGCCGACGTCGTGCACCGCGACGGCCGGGGCGCCGTGCTGCGCTCCGCCTCCTGCACGCTCGACGTCCCGTCGGTGATCCGGCTCCGCCGATACGTCCGCATCCCCTACCGTTCGCGCATCCCCCTGACCAGGGCCGCCCTCATGCGGCGCGACGACTACCGCTGCGCCTACTGCGGCCAGCGGGCCGAGACCATCGACCATGTCATCCCCCGCTCCAGGGGTGGCACCCACACGTGGGAGAACTGCGTCGCCTCGTGCACGCCGTGCAACCACCGCAAGGCCGACAAATACCTCGAGGAGCTGGGGTGGTCGCTCCGCGTCGCCCCGGCGGTGCCACGGGGCGCTCACTGGCGGCTCATCGGCGCGTCCCTCGTCGGTGACCCGCAATGGGCGCCCTACCTCGAACCGGCGGCCTGATCCTGACCTGAGGCCCGGTCCCCGCTACGGGGGCCGGGTCTTTTTTCGCTTTCCCTCGGGTGTGACCGCCTGGCAGGATCTGCGGCATGTGGACCTTCACCACGGATGTCGAGGAGTTCGCCAGGGCCGCCGAGCCCTTCCTGCTGACCGATCCGGTGAGCAACACGGTGCCGCTGACCGTCCTGGCCGGCCTGCGCGCGGGCATGACCGCCCGGGACGCCTACTTCGGCTGGTGGACGGACGGCGGGCAGGTGCGCGGCGCCGCCTTCCGCACCCCTCCCCGCCCTGTAGGGCTCGCCCGCATGCCGGTCCGCGCCGCCGCCGAGCTCGTTCGGGCGTTACACGGCGACATTCCCGAGGTCGTGGGCCCGCGCGAGCTCACCGAAGAGGTGGCGCGGGCGCTCGGCCGCTCCGGCCACGTGCTGCCCGAGCGCCTCTACCGCCTCGGCACGCTGACCGTCCCCGACGTGCCCGGCCGCGGCCGGCCCGCCGCCGAGGGCGACCTGCCCCTGCTGGTCAGCTGGATGTACGCCTTCTACGACGAGGTCAGGCTGGGCGCGGGCGAGGACGTGCCGGGGCGGACCGGGCAGCGGCTGTCCCACGGAGAGCTGTTCGTCTGGGAGTCCGAGGGCGAGCCGGTGTCGTTCGCCGCGCTGTCGCCCGCGGCCGGCGGGGTGTGCCGCATCGGCCCGGTCTACACGCCGCCGGCGCGGCGCAGGAGAGGCTACGGCGCCGCCGTGACCGCCTACACCAGCCAGGTGGGGCTCGACGAGCGCTGCGACCACCTCGTGCTCTTCACCGACCTGGCCAACCCGACGAGCAACGCCATCTACCGGTCGATCGGCTACGAGCCGGTGTCCGACTACGCCCAGGTGACCTTCCAGCGCTGACGGCCGTACTCTTGGCGTATGCCGCGTTACGACTACCGCTGCCGCGCCTGCGGCTCCACGTTCGAGCTGTCCCGCCCCATGTCGGCGTCGAGCGACCCGGCCCCCTGCCCGGAGGGCCACGACGACACCGTCAAGCTCCTGTCCACCGTCTCCATGACCGGCTCCGCCGCCGCGCCCCGCGCGACCGGCGGCGGTGGCGGCTGCTGCGGCGGTGGCTGCTGCGGCTAGCCGTCCTCGTACGGCCGGGCGGCCGCGCTGCCCGGCATGGGCTTCCTGTACGGAGGCGTCCATCGCGTCAGGGGCATGCCCAAAGCCCGCCCGGGCGCCGTTCGTCGTCATGCGTCCTGCCGGGCGAAGGCCTGAACGGTCAGCCGGGCGACGCCCTCGACCGTGGCGACGCCGGTGCTCATGGTCGGGCTGCGCTCTGACAGCACGGCCATGAGCAGCTCGTGCCCGTCGGCGGTGAGCCGTCCCACGCTGTTGACGGTCCACAGGCCGTCGTGCTCCTCGGCGGGCAGCCAGCCGTTCTTCACCGCCACCCGCTCGCCCGCCGCGCCGACGCCCCACGCCTGCGAGGGGGCGACCGTGGTCATCAGGCCGAGCGCGTAGCGGCGGTTGGCCGCCGACACCGGCCCGTCACGGGCGGTGAGCCGCTCCAGCACCATGACCTGGTCCGACGGGCGGCTGCGCGTCGCCCCCCAGTACAGGCCGGGCCTCGGCCACGTGTGCCGCACGCCCAGCCTCCGCAGCAGCTCGGTGAGCCCGCGACGGCCGCCGACCGTCAGGTAGAGCTCGTGGGCGCAGTCGTTGTCGCTGTAGCGCATCATCCGTGCGGCCAGCGTGCGTTCGTAGCGGTCCAGGCGGCGTCCCTCCTGCTGGGTGCGGAGCAGCAGGGCCAGCAGAATGTCCACCTTCGCCACGCTGGCCAGCATGAACGGTTTCCGCTCGTCGCCGAAGGCGTACCCGGTGCCGGTGGTCCTGTCGTACACGGCCACCGCCACCCGCCCCGGCCGCGTGGCCAGATAGCCCTCCAACGCCCGATCGAGCCGCCGCCGAGCAACGGGCAGCCCCCGCCTCTCAGCCCTCGCGGTAACCCCCAGCCCGCGCAGCCCTTGCTCGCCCCACCGTGCGGCGCTCCCTGCCCAAGATCCGGGCAGCCCTTGCTCCTCCCACCGTGTGGCGGCGCTGCCTGGCCAAGATCCGGGCAGCTTGTGCCTCTCCCACCACGCGGGGTTCCCGGGGCTGGATCCGGGCACCCGCTCCTCCGGCCTTGAGGCGGCCACCGGCCGGGGGCCGGGCAGTTCCGGAGCGACCAGGTCTTGCCCGGACGGCGGCCTGTCCGGCGGCCCCGCCACAGGCACACAGCCCGGCGCGGCGACCAGCACGAGGCCCATGAGCCAGATCCCCCGAACACGCATGCCCGCGAGCCTGGCAGCCCCCATCCCAAAGACCGGGGGCACGAATGGTCAAGCACCGGCCACTTTCTCGCGCCGGTACACCCCACCCCCGCGAGTCGACCCGCCCCGCGAGTCGACCTGGACTCCCGGGTCGACCTGCCCCCGCGAGTCCACCCACTCAACCCGAACGGTGGTGTCCCGCCGAGTGGTGGATCGGCGATCGCGTCGCGTGATGCCTGCCTCGGCGAAGATCGCTGCGCGGGCGAGAGACCAAACCGCTCGGCGGGACGTCACCGCGCGTCTCCCGCCGGTTCTGTCCCGAGCCTGCGCGGGCCGCCCCGCGCGGGCCCGGAACCCCGTGACCCCTCCCAGGGAAGAGGGGGCACGGGTGGCGCGCAGGGAAGAGGGGGTACGGGTGGCCGCGAGGTCAGGCGACGGCGCGGGTGCGCTTGCGGCGTTGGAAGGGCAGGAAGCGGTCGGCCAGGTGGGGGCGGGACGGGGTCAGGGTGGGCTCGACCGCCAGGATCCGGTCGAACCGGAAGGCCCTGATGGCGCGGCGTGTCCGGCACATGCCGACCAGGTACCAGTATTCGCGGTGAACCAGGCAGGTGACCGGCTCCACCTCGCGGCTGCTGACGTTTCCGGCGGCGTCGCGGTAGTGGAGGCGGATCATCATGCGGCTGGTGATGGCGTCGGCGATGAGCCGCGCCCGGGAGGCCACGTCGACCGGCAGCGGCTCGGTGAGCGTGTGCAGCGTGGCGGCGATGACGTCGTCGTCGAGGTCCAGATGGTCGAAGGCGTGCTGCAGGCCGCGCCTTGCGGTGACGGCCTGGGGGCCCGACCCCAGGTGTGCGAGGGACAGGGCGAGGGCGGCGATCTCGGCGGTCGTCAGCGGGCGGGTCTGGGGCTTCACGACTGTAGCCATACCCCAAGAATAGGTAAGACCACCGACATTTTTCGAATACCTGTACGGCAGGCGACAGGGTCATCGCCTGCCGGACAGGGTCGTACAGCTGGTCAGTGAGACAGCTGCGACAGGTCGCGCGACGCGCCCGTGGAGGCCGACGTCGTCATGGCCGCGTAGGCCTGCAGCGCGGCGCTCACCGGCCGGTCGCGGTCGCGCGGCCGGTAGCGGCCCAGGTCGGCCAGCAGGCGCTCGCGCCGCGCGGCCAGCTCGGCCTCCGGGACGCGCAGCTCCAGCTTGCGGCCGGGGATGTCGATCTCGATGAGGTCGCCGTCCTCGACCAGTGCGATGGCCCCGCCCTCGGCGGCCTCGGGAGAGGCGTGGCCGATCGACAGGCCGGACGTGCCGCCCGAGAAGCGGCCGTCGGTGACCAGGGCGCACGCCTTGCCGAGACCCCGGCCCTTGAGGAACGAGGTCGGGTAGAGCATCTCCTGCATGCCTGGGCCGCCCTTGGGGCCTTCGTAGCGGATGACCACCACGTCGCCCTCCTTGACCTTGCCGCCGAGGATGCCCTCGACCGCCTGCTCCTGCGACTCGAACACCACCGCGGGCCCGGTGAACTTCCAGATCGACTCGTCGACGCCGGCGGTCTTCACCACGGCGCCGTCGCGCGCGATGTTGCCGTAGAGGACGGCAAGGCCGCCGTCGGCGGTGTAGGCGTGCTTCAGGTCGCGCACGCATCCCTCGGCCCGGTCGAGGTCGAGGTCGTCCCAGCGGTTGTCCTGGGAGTAGGGCTTGACTGTGCGGACGTTGCCCGGCGCCGCGTGCCACAGCTCGACCGCCTCCGGCGTCACGGTGGGCGACTGCGGGTCCCAGGCGGCGATCATGTCACCGAGACTGCCGCCGTTGACGGTCGGCACGTCTCTGTGCAGCAGCCCGGCTCGGTCGAGCTCGCCCAGGATGGCGGGGATGCCGCCGGCCCGGTGGACGTCCTCGACGTGGTACTTGCTGGTGGCCGGGGCCACCTTGCACAGGCACGGCACCCGCAGCGAGATCTCGTTGATCTCCTTCAGCCCGAAGTCGACCTCCGCCTCGCGGGCGGCGGCCAGGATGTGCAGGATCGTGTTGGTGGAGCCGCCCATCGCCACGTCGAGCGTCATGGCGTTCTCGAACGCCTCGCTGGTGGCGATCGAGCGCGGCAGCACCGACTCGTCGTCCTCTTCGTAATAGCGGCGGGTGATCTCCACGAGCTGACGTCCGGCGTCCTCGAAGAGCTTCTTGCGCGACTTGTGCGTGGCCAGGATCGTGCCGTTGCCCGGCAGTGCCAGGCCCATGGCCTCGGCCAGGCAGTTCATGGAGTTGGCGGTGAACATGCCCGAGCACGAGCCGCAGGTGGGGCAGGCGTTCTCCTCCATCTCCAGCAGGTCGGCGTCGGACACGGACTCGTCGGCCGCGGCGATCATCGGGTCGACCAGGTCGAGCTTGCGGGTCGGGGTCTTGCCGGCCTCCATGGGGCCGCCGGAGACGAAGACCGTGGGGATGTTGAGCCTGAAGGCGGCCAGCAGCATGCCCGGCGTGATCTTGTCGCAGTTGGAGACGCAGATCATCGCGTCGGCGCAGTGGGCATTGACCATGTACTCGACCGCGTCGGCGATCAGCTCGCGCGACGGCAGGGAGTAGAGCATGCCACCGTGGCCCATCGCGATGCCGTCGTCGACGGCGATCGTGTTGAACTCCCGGGGGATGGCCCCCGCCTCGCGGATCGCCCCCGCCACCACGTCGCCCACCTCGCGCAGATGCACGTGACCCGGGACGAACTGGGTGAAGCTGTTGGCCACCGCGATGATGGGCTTGCCGAAGTCGCCGCCGGCTACGCCGGTCGCCCGGAGCAGGGCCCGGGCACCGACCATATTCCTGCCGTGGGTGACCGTACGTGACCTGAGGGCGGGCATGATTTCTCCCATCGCTAGCGTCTACACATGGTACGACCCTTCGCCCGGTAGCTGAGACGCTTGTCCACAGCCCGGACACCGGGGCCGGGGTCCGTCCACAGGGGACGGACCCGACGCGAGCGCCGGCTTCCTCAGCCGGTCCCTCAGCCGTCGCCGTAGCGGGCGGGGAGCACCTGGGCGGCGATCTCGTAGATCCGGTCGATCTCGGCGTCGGTCAGCGCACGCTCCCGCTTGGTGATCCACCTGCGCGCGCGGGCGCCCTCGTAGACGTCCACACCGCGGATCGTCATGATCTTCCAGGGCACCGGCGGGCCGTAGATGGCCAGCGAGGGCACGACCGAGATCTCACGCCCGAAGGACTTGGTGATCAGCTCGCTGGCCTGGGAGGCCTCCCACTTGGCCTCGGTGATGCGGGGCTTCATGTCGAACGGCCCGTGGAAGAGCTTCTTGCCCATCTGCACCCGGACCGCCAGCCGCTTGTCCCACTTCTCGGAGTCGACGGCGTAGACGCCCGTCGGCCCCACCACGAGGTGGTCGATCTGGGCCTCGCTGCCGGGGATCGCCCTGGCGTGCAGCGTGCGGTAGCCGTTGCGCTCCAGTCTGCGCAGCTGCGCCTCGGTCCGGCGCTCGGCGACGGAGGCACGCCGCCAGGCGGGCACCGTGGAGCTGGAGCGGGCACGGTAGACGGTGTCCAGGATCGCGGCCACGATCGCCGCGGTCACGCCCAGACGCCAGTCGGAGACCAGGAAGCCCACGACCACGCCGACGGCCAGCGCCAGCAGCGCCCGGTTGCGCAGGCGGCGGAAGCGCGGCTGTTGCAGCAGGCCACGCACGGACGCGCGCTCGATCGGCGCGTACGTCGTGGTGGGCGCCGATGGTTTGGCGGAGGCGGAGGCGGCGGCGGCCTGCTCGCCTTCGGGTCGGTCGCTCACCCAGATGGGAGAGGTGTTGTGACCGTCTTCGCGCTGAGGGTCGGAGTCCACGCAACTCACCGTAGCTCGCTGGTTCGATCGATTCCTAGTGCTGCCTTGTCCATAGTTTTATGGCCCAGCTCACTGTGTTCCACGCCCGTTTTCCGGGTACTTATTACTATCTTCTCTAGAGATGTCTAGGGTGCGGAAGCGTGCCAGAACTTCACGACCTTTCGGCTCTCGAACAAGCGCGTGCCATCCGCGACCAGGAGATCTCGCCGGTCGAGCTCACTCAGCACTATCTCGACCGGATCGAGCGCATCGACCCGGACGTGGGCGCCTTCGTGACCGTGACCGCGGAGAGCGCGCTCCGGCAGGCCCGCCGTCTGGAGCGCGAGCTGCCGGACGGACCGCTCGCCGGAGTGCCGATCCCCGTCAAGGATCTTAACCTGGTCAGGGACGTGCCGATCATGTTCGGGTCGGCGACGTACCGCGGCTTCGTCTCGCCGGTGGACGACACGGTGGTCGAGCGGCTGCGCGCGGCCGGCACCGTCATGCACGGCAAGACGGCTACGCCGGAGTTCGGGCTCTCCTGCTACACCGAGACCATCCTGTCGCCGCCCTCCCGCTCACCCTGGGATCTCGGCACGTCCGCCGGCGGGTCCAGCGGGGGCGCCGCGGCGGCGGTCGCCGCCGGCCTCGCGCCCGCCGCGCAGGGCAGCGACGGCGCGGGCTCCATCCGCATCCCCGCCTCGGTCTGCGGTCTGTACGGCATCAAGCCCACCCGAGGGCGCATCAGTTTCGCCCCGATCATCCCGGACCTGATGGGCATGTCCACGAACGGCCCCATCGCCCGGACGGTGGCGGACGCGGCGGCGCTGCTCGACGTGATGACGCACAACCGCCCGGGGGACCTGTACCTGGCGCCGGCACACGACGGCACGTTCCTCCAGCACGCTCACCGCGAGCCCGGACGGCTGCGCGTCGCCCGTTACGCCGACCCCACGGTGCCGGGTGCCGAGGTCCACCCCGAGGTGCTGGCCGCCTACGACGACGCCGCCGCCACCCTGGAGGCGCTCGGCCACGAGGTCGTCGAGATCGAGCGGCCGTTCGGCCCCGATGTCGTGCCGCACTTCATCACCATGTGGCACGTCCTGGCGTGCGTGCATCCCGTCGCCGACGACCGGCGGGAGCTCCTGCGGCCGATCACCGCCTGGCTGCGCGAACGCGGCCTGGCCACTCCCGCCCCGGACTTCGTCCAGGCCCAGGCGGAGCTCCAGCTGGCCACCAGGCAGGCCCTGGCGGTGACCGACGCCTACGACGCCGTGCTCACGCCCACCGTGACGCAGCCGCCGCGCCCGGTGGGCTGGTTCGAGGACGTGCCCGATCCGGAGGAGACGTTCGAGCGGATGAAGCGCTTCGCCGCCTTTCCGGCCGTCTACAACGTGACCGGTCAGCCCGCGGTCAACCTGCCGCTGCACTGGAGCCCCGCCGGGCAGCCGATCGGCGTCATGCTCGCGGGCCGGATCGGCGGCGAGGGCACGCTGATCTCGCTGTCGGCGCAGGTGGAGGCCGCCAGGGGCGGTTTCTGGGGAGAGCGCAGGCCGTCGGTCTGGTGACCTTGACCTCGGCTTTGGGGATCTTGGGGCAAGATCTCCGGCAGGTGCTGGCTGGACAGATCGGCCGGGATTACGGTCGAGGTGTGGACAGCGCGCTGGAGATCCTGGTCGTTCTCGTCGGGGTGTCGCTGGGACTGTTCGTGCTGATCACCCTGCTGGTCATGCTGCCGGGCCGCGGCGCGGCGCGCAGGGCGGCGGCCGGCCCGATGTGGTTCGGCGGCCCCGCCGGCAGCGAACACGGCACGAGCGCGTCCGGCCCGGTGCTGACCGCACCGCCGCCACGCTGGGCCGGCTCACCGCAGGTGGACTGGGTGACCGCCGCGGAGACGGCCGAGCCCGGCAGGCGGGTCGGCGGCGCGTCGGCGCGGTGGTGAGCGGGATGCGCGCGCTCACCGGCGAACAGGCCGACGACGTCAGGCAGGCGCTGATGAGCGCCGAGCGGCGCAGCGGACTGCGCTTCGGCCTCTTCCTCGGCGAGCCGGTCGGCGGCAGGAGGCACTTCGCGGAGAAGCTGCACGCCGCGCTCGGGGCCGAGGCCGCCGACGCCGTCGTGCTCCTCGTGGACGTCAAGGGACACGCCCTGGAGATCGTCACGGGCGAGAACGCCGGGCGCAGGCTGCCTGACGCCGCGTGCGGGCTGACGGCGATGTCGATGGCCACCTCCTTCAGCGTCGGCGACCTGGCCGGCGGGCTGGTGCACGGCATCGGCGCGCTGGCGGAGCAGGCCACCGCCCGCCGCTAGCGGCCTACTGCTCGATCAGCGACACGACGTGCCGGCTGACGCCCTCCAGCAGCGTCGAGGGGGCGAGAGGAGCGCCGGCCACGGCCCCGAACAGCGACGGCAGGCCGGGCAGCGGGAAGCCGTCGTCCCGCGTCGCGGCCGCGCCCACCGGGTTCTTGTCCAGGGCCGTCCTGCTGCGCTCCCAGGCTTCGAGCACCTCCTCGGGCGAAGGCACGCCGAAGCCGTGGCCGACAGGAGCCGCGTGGCGCAGTCGTACCAGCGGGGTGTCGGCGAAGGCCAGCGCGGTGCGGGCGCGCACCTGAAGGTCGGCGCGCGGCCCCGGCTCGATCCAGTCCATGGCGGTGCAGGGGTTGCGGCAGGTGGCCACGCAGACCGCCAGAGCGCCCGCGACCTGGCTGTGCTGGCGGTCGAAGTAGGCGCGCCAGCCCTGCGGCGGCTCGCCCGCCACCCGCAGCGTCCTGTTGGCCGCCGACTGCTCCGACTTGGTGTGGTCGCACTCGCGGTCGCCGATCACCCCGAACCGGCTCTCGGGCGCGTTCAGCCCCTCCGGCCAGCGCGCGGGGTCGCCCGCGTGGCCGAGCTGCGGCTCGAAGCCGAGCAGCGGCAGATACTCGCCGGCGATGTGCACCGCGGCGATCATCGGGCTCAGCTCGCGGCGGTGCCAGCGGATCGCGATGACCTCCAGCAGCAGCTCGTAGGCCGGGCGCAGCGACTCAAGGGCGCCACGCGGCTGCTCACGCGGCGTCTGCGGCATGTGACAGGCCCGCGCCTGCCGCTTCAGGTCGGCGGGCACCGCCTTGGTGTCCACCGCGAAGTCCTCGGCGTCGAGCGAGAGCAGCCGCTGCCCGAACTCGCACGCCTCGGCGATCTGCGGACTCGGGGTCAGCGCACCGAGATCGGCGAACGCGTAGCGCCGGGCCAGAGCGACGAACAGATCTCGGGTCGTTTCCACCCGATCAGCCTCTCATGACCGCATAGGGTGGCCGGGTGTCCGTTACACGCCGTGGTGTCCTGCTCGGCGTGGCGGCCTACGTGCTGTGGGGCCTGTCCGCCCTCTACTGGCCGCTGGTGGAGCCCACCGGGCCGGTGGAGATCCTGGCCCTGCGCGTGCTCTGGTCGCCGGTGGCGATCGGGCTGCTGGTGCTCGCGCTCGGCCGCCGGCGGCAGGTGGCCGCGATCCTCCGCCGGCCGCGTGACCTGGCCCTGCTCACCCTGGCCAGCGTGCTGACCTCGATCAACTGGGCGCTGTTCATCTGGGCGACGATGAGCGGGCACGTGGTCGACGCCTCGCTCGGCTACTTCATCACGCCGCTGGTCAGCATCGCCTTCGGCGTCGGCATCTTCAGGGAGCGGCTGCGCGGCGCCCAGTGGGCCGCGATCGGGCTGGCCTCCGTCGCGGTGCTCATCCTCACGGTGGCGTACGGCGGGCCGCCGTGGATCGCCCTGGCCCTGGCCGTCACGTTCGGCGGTTACGGGCTGATCAAGAAGCGGGTGGACGTCGGGGCCGTCGAGGGGCTGATGGTGGAGACGGCGGTGCTGTTCCCGTTCGCCCTGGTCTACACCGTGGTGCTGCAGGCGGGCGGCCAGGCGACGTTCGGGCACGTGTCGGCGGTCAACACCTTGCTCGGCGTGGGCTCCGGCTTCGTGATGATGGTGCCGATGCTGCTGTTCAGCGCCGCCGCGACGAAGATCCCGCTCAGCGTGACCGGCATGCTGCAGTACATCGAGCCGATCGTGCAGTTCCTTCTCGGCCTGCTCGTCTTCCGCGAGTCCATGCCGGTGACCCGGTGGCTGGCGTTCGGACTGCTGTGGGTGGCGCTCGTGATGCTGACGGCCGACGGCCTCAGAGCACGGGATCGGGGGCGCGCGGCTCGTCGAGATCCACCGCGCTCCGCTCGATCATCTCGAACTGCCTCATCAGACGTTCGAGATCCGGAGGAGACACGGTGAAGGTGTCGTGCACGGCCTCGCCCGCCGCCGTGTAGTTGAGTTCGTGCCCGCAGCTGCCGTCCCACAGCCCGGTGATCACCCGCATGCCGACGGGCAGCCGCTCGGCCTGCACGCGGCGGACGCGTACGCCCGCCGCCAGCTGCTCGCGGGCCAGCGCGTCGAGATCGTCGGTCCACTCGTGGTAGATGAACACGCGGCGGATCACCACACCCCGGGCCAGCGCGTCCACCTGGGCCTGCCAGTACTGCCGGCCGACGGGCTCACGCCACCACGTCAGGTCGACGGTGGGCACGCTGGTGACGCAGATCTGCTCCCGGGCCTGCTCGATCAGCCCCAGGAACACCTCGTTGTCGCCGTACGGCGAGCGGAAGTGGCCGCGTTCGAGATCGGCCAGGGTGCGCAGGCACTCCTCGAAGGCGCGCCGGCAGGCGTCCTGGGCCGGAGTCCGGTCGTACTCGCGCTCCACGTGCTTGGCGGCGCGCAGCATGGGCTCCATCAGGTCGGGCAGCCACGGGATCTTCTCGATGGTGGAGACCATCTGGCCGACCCGGGTCTCGTGGTCGATCCTGCGGCGCTCCTTCAACAGGGTCTGGACCTGAAGCGTGATGACGCCGCCGATGAGCCCGGCCACGGTGCCGAGAGCCTGGGCGGTGTCCTCGCGCACGTAGAAGATCACTGCCAGCAGGACCGACAGGCCGGTGCCGACGATCAGCACGGGATCGACGATGATGGAAGGCTTCTTGGCGGGCCTGTTCAATCGAACTCCCAGGCGCAGTCGGGGGGTGACGGTACGCAAGAATAGTCGATCTTGCCCGGAGTTACCTGCCGGTCAGGGACAAGGCGCCCGAATGCACTGGATCTCGCCGGGCGGCTCGACGACCGTGGGCTCCACGGTCGGCTCCGGCGGCTCGGGCGTGCTGGGCTCTTCCGACGGCTCCGGCTCGGGCTCCGTCGTGGGCTCGGAGGTGGGCGTGACGGTGGGCGTCACGGTCGGGGTGACGGTGACCGTCACGCTGGGCGTCGGCACCGTGGGCGTGCCGGTGCCCGTGCTCGGCCGGGTGGTCGGCGTGGTCTTCGTCGGCGGGGCGGGCCTGTCGCCGGTGCTGGTCACGGGGGAGCTGGTGGCGGTGCGCGACTCCTGCTGCGTCACCGGTGGGACGACGGTGCCCTGGTCGGAGGTCTCGGCCGGGCGCATCCAGATGATCCCGGCGACCGCCGCGGTGGCTGCGACGGCGGCGGCCATGGCCAGCATCGCCGACAGCGCGCGGCGGCGCGGGGCGGTGGTGGGGACGGTGGTGCCGGCGGCGGTGTGGGCGGTGTGGGCGCCTGCACCGGCAGTGACGGAGGCGGTGGCGGAGGCGGGGACCGGGGAGGCCACCGGAACGGGAGCGGCGGCGGTGTCCGGGGAGTCCAGGGCCTGACCGGCCGCCTGCGCCATCAGGGCGGCCGACGGCCAGCGCCGCTCCGGCGCCTTCTCCATCGCGCGGGCCACCACCTGGCGCGGCCCCGCCGGCACCTCGGCGGGCAGCTCGGGGACGGGCGCGTGCAGGTGCTTGAAGATGATCTGGACGGGGGTGTCGCCCTCGAACGGCAGCCGGCCGGTCATGCACTCGTAGGCGACCACGCCGAGCGCGTAGACGTCGACGGCGGGCGTCACCTCGCTGGCCGTGGCCATCTCGGGCGCGCAGTAGCCGGCCGAGCAGAGCATCGCCCCGGTGGCGGTGAGCTGGCCGGCGGAGGCGGAGTGCGCGATGCCGAAGTCGGTGAGGACCACCGAGCCGCCGGGCCGCACCATGAGGTTGGCCGGCTTGACGTCGCGGTGCACGATGCCCTGCTCGTGGGCGGCGGCGAGCGCGCCGGCCACCTCGACGACCAGTCGCATGGTGTCGGCCGGGCCGAGCGCGCCGCGGCGCAGCACGCGGTCGAGCGACTCGCCCTCGACGAACTCCATCACCAGGAAGCTCACCTGGCGCTCGGCGACCTCGCTGGTGCCGTAGTCGTAGACGTCGACCACGCCGGGGTGGCGGAGCGTGGCCATGGCCCTGGCCTCGTTCTGGAAGCGCCGCAGGAAGGTGGGGTCCTCCGACAGCGCCGGCTGGAGCACCTTGACGGCCACGGTGCGGCCGAGGACGGTGTCGTCGGCCCGCCAGACCTCGCCCATGCCGCCGCCGCCGACCCGGCGGGTCAGAAGGTAGCGGCCGTTGAGCGTGATCCCGGATTCGAGCACGTCATCGAGGCTAACACCGTGGCAGGTGTGGGCGGGGTCAGAACGTGCCGCTGGTGATCCAGGCGGCTCCGGAGGAGGCGGGGCGAGGATCGCCGTGATCCTCGCCCCGCCCGCTCAGGAAGCGTCCTTGGCGCGGTTGCGCAGGGCCCGGCTGACGCCGTCGGCGCCCTCCAGGATCAGCCGGCGCAGCGCCTGGGGCCGGTCCTCGGCCGCCAGGTAGTCCTGCGCCGCCCGCACGGTCTCCTCCTCGATGAGCAGCGAGGGGAAGCACCCGACCGCGAACGTCGAGGCCTGGTCGAACGTCCACTCCTGGTAGATCCGCCCCACCTGCTCGAAGTACTTCGCGCGGTACGGCTCCAGCAGCTCGGGGTGGTGCGGGTCCTGGAAGCCGTTGATCGTGGTGCGGGCGATGTGGTTGGCGAGCTCGCCGCCCACGATCCGCTCCCATGCCGCGACCTTGGCCTCGGCCGTCGGGACCGCGGCCCGGCACAGCGCCGCGGACCTCTCGCCGGTGGCCGTACGGTCGCGCTCCAGCTCGGCCTCGATGTCGGCCGGGCCCAGCCTGCCGCCGACGACCAGCGCGTGCACCAGCGTCCAGCGCAGGTCGGTGTCCACCGACAGCCCCGCGGGGACCTCGCGGCCGTCCAGGATCGCCGCCAGCAGCGCCAGGTCGTCGTCGGAGGTGGCCACCGGCGCGAACGCCTGAAGGTAGGCGAGCTGGTGGTCCGAGCCGGGCGAGGCGGCGGCGAGCAGCGAGCGCAGCTCGCCGCCCAGCAGCGCCATGCCCTCGGCCCGCCACGCCGGGTCGGCGTACTGCTGTACGGCCTGCCGCGCCTGCCGCAGCACCGTCTGCAGGACGGTGAGGTCCTTGACCGTGGCGATGCCCGAGACGACCAGCTTGATGTAGTCGCGGGTGGACATCTCGCCGTCACGGGTCATGTCCCAGGCGGCGGACCAGCACAGCGCGCGGGGCAGCGACTCGGTGAAGGCGGCGATGCCGCCCTCGACCAGCGTGCGCAGCGACCGCTCGTCCAGCCGGATCTTGGCGTAGGTCAGGTCGTCGTCGTTGACCAGCACCAGGTCGGGCTGCTCTTCGCCGATCAGCTCGGCGACGGCCGTGCGGGCGCCCACCACGTCGAGCTCGACCCGCCTGGTGCTGGTCAGCGCGCCGTCGGCGAGGGAGTACAGGCCGATCGCGACGCGGTGCGAGCGCAGCGTCGGGTAGTCGGCGGGAGCCTCCTGCAGCACCTCGAACGAGGTGAACCTGCCGTCGCTCACCTCGAACGACGGGCGCAGCGTGTTGACCCAGGAGGTCTCCAGCCATTCCTTCGACCACGACGACAGGTCGCGGCCGGAGGTGCGCTCCAGCGCGCCCAGCAGGTCCTTCAGCTCGGTGTTGCCCCACGCGTGCTCGTTGAAGTAGTCGCGCACGCCGGCCAGGAAGTTGTCCAGCCCGACGTAGGCGACGAGCTGCTTGAGCACCGAGGCGCCCTTGGCGTAGGTGATGCCGTCGAAGTTGACCTCGACCGCCTGCATGTCCGGGATGTCGGCGGCGATCGGGTGGGTGGAGGGCAGCTGGTCCTGCCGGTAGGCCCAGGCCTTCTCCACGTTGGCGAAGGTCGTCCAGGCGCCCCCGCCCCAGCGGGTGGCCTCGGCCTGGGCGAGCACCGACATGTAGGTGGCGAACGACTCGTTCAGCCACAGGTCGTCCCACCAGCGCATGGTGACGAGGTCGCCGAACCACATGTGCGCCATCTCGTGCAGGATCGTCTCCGCGCGCCGCTCGACCACGGCGTCGGTGACGCGGGAGCGGAAGACGTAGTCCTCCAGGAAGGTCACGCAGCCCGCGTTCTCCATCGCGCCGGCGTTGAACTCCGGCACGAAGAGCTGGTCGTACTTGCCGAAGGGGTAGCGGACGCCGAAGACCTTGTGGAAGAAGTCGAAGCCCTGCCGGGTGACCTCGAGGATGTTGTCGGCGTCGAGGTGCTCGGCGAGCGAGTCGCGGCAGTAGATGCCCAGCGGGATGCCGTCGTGCTCGGCGGTCACCTTGTGGTACGGCCCGGCCACGAGCGCGGTGATGTAGGTGGACATGATCGGGGTGGTGGCGAAGGTCCAGCGCTTGGCGGCGGGCACGGTGCCGTGCTTGCCCGGCTGCTCGGGCAGCTCCACCACGGAGTCGGCCGTGGCGTTGGAGATGACCTCCCAGTCCTCCGGCGCGAGCGCGGTGAGCTGGAAGGTGGCCTTGAGGTCGGGCTGGTCGAAGCAGGCGTACATGCGGTGCGCGTCGGCCGTCTCGAACTGGCTGTGCAGGTAGACCTTCTGGTCCACCGGGTCGACGAAGCGGTGCAGGCCCTCGCCGGAGCGCATGTAGGCGCAGTCGGCGTCGACGAGCAGCTCGTTGGAGCCGGCGAGCGAGGGGAGCGGGAAACGCCCCTTGTCCTCGTCGTAGCTGGCCGGGTCGAGCTCCTGGCCGTTGAGCACGACCTTGCGCACACGGGCGCCGTGCAGGTCGATGAAGGTGGCGGCGCCGGGCTGGGCGCTGGAGAAGCGGACGGTGGTCACGCTCTCGAAGCGCTCCTCGCCCTCCGTGAGGTCGAGTGCCACCTCGTACGACTCGACCTTCAACAGCCGGGCACGCTCACGAGCTTCGTCCCGGGTCAGGTTGCCTGCCAAGTTGCGCTCCTTTTCACCACTTCGCTGAAGATTGTCCGTATCCTGCCATGCCAGGAATAGGCGACGGACCTCACAAGGTTATGGCCCCACATGACGCAGAAGACTCCTGTCAGCCTCTGGTTCGATCCTTTCTGCCCGTACGCCTGGGTGACGTCACGATGGCTTCTCGAAGTCGAGAAGGTCCGGCCCATCGAGATCACCTGGCGGATCATGAGCCTGGAAGTCCTCAACAAGGACAAGGACGTCTCGGACGACTACCGCGCGCGCATCGCCAGGGCGGTCGGCCCGGGCAGGGTGGTGGCCGCGGTCGCCGCCGAGCACGGCGACGAGGCCGTCGGGCGGCTCTACACCGAGCTCGGCACCCTCATGCACAACCAGGGGCACACGAAGCGCGAAGGCAGCCTGCGCGCCACCGTCGAGGAGGCCCTGGTGGCCGCCGGCCTGGACAAGGCGACGGCGGACGCGATGGAGTCCGACGCGTTCGACGAGGCCGTCAAGCGCTCCCACGACGAGGGCATGGCCCTGGTCGGCCAGGAGGTCGGCACGCCCGTCATCCGTGTCGGCGACAACGCGTTCTTCGGGCCCGTGATCACCTCCATCCTCAGGGGCGAGGACGCGGGCAGGCTGTGGGACGGCGTCCTGCTGGTCACCGAGTTCGATGACTTCTTCGAGCTGAAGCGGACGCGCACGCGCTCGCCGCGTTTCGACTGACTTTTTCCCTCGTGGCGGTAGAAGAAGTCGTGTTCGCGGGGGACACCGCTCATCCCGTGAAGAGCGAGTCCCTCGCGAAGTGACCACAGGCACGCCAGGATGAGGGGTATGCGTCAGCTTTACATCGGCGGTGCCTGGACCGCCTCAGCCTCGGGAGAGGCGATCGAGGTCGTCAATCCGGCCACGGAGGAGATCATCGACCGGGTGCCCGCGGGCACTCAGGTGGACGTCCAGGAGGCGGTGAGCGCGGCCAGGAAAGCCTTTGCCACCTGGTCGGTCACCGCTGCCGCGGAACGCGCCAAGATGCTCGCCGCCGCGGCCGAGCTGCTGATGGGGCGTGCCGACGAGGTCGCCAGGATCATCGCCGCCGACATGGGCTCGCCGCTGGGATTCGCGCTCAAGGTGCAGACGCTGATGCCCGCCCGCGTGCTCATCTCCTACGCCGGGCTCGCCGAGAGCCACCCGCGTGAGTCACGCGTCGGCAACTCGCTCGTCGTCAAGGAGCCGGTCGGCGTCGTCGCCGCCATCACGCCCTGGAACTACCCGCTGCACCAGATCATCGCCAAGGTCGCCCCGGCGCTGGCCGCCGGCTGCACGGTCGTGCTCAAACCGAGCGAGGTGGCGCCGCTGGCCGCCTACGCGCTGGCCGAGATCTTCCACGAGGTGGGCCTGCCTCCAGGCGTCTTCAACCTGGTCAGCGGGCGCGGGCCGGTCGTCGGCGAGGCCATGGCCGCGCACCCCGAGGTGGACATGATCTCCTTCACGGGCTCCATCAGGGCCGGCCGCAGGGTCGCCGCGCTGGCCGTGGAGGACGTCAAGCGGGTCGCCCTGGAGCTCGGCGGCAAGTCCGCGAACATCATCCTGCCCGACGCCGACCTCGGCGTGGCCGTCAAGGTGGGTGTCGCCAACTGCTTCGTCAACGCCGGCCAGACCTGCTCCGCCTGGACCCGCATGCTGGTCCACCGCGACCACTACGACGACGCCGTCCGCCTGGCCGTCGAGGCCGCGCGCAAGTACACCGTGGGCGACCCGTTCGACGAGGGCACCAGGCTGGGGCCGCTGGTCTCCGCGGCGCAGCGCGACCGCGTCGTCCGCTACATCAACCGGGGCCAGGAGGAAGGCGCCAGGCTGGTGGCCGGCGGCACCGACCGGCCGCTGCCGCGCGGCTTCTACGTGGAGCCGACGGTCTTCGCGGGGGTCGAGTCCGGCATGACGATCGAGCAGGAGGAGATCTTCGGCCCGGTCCTGTCGATCATCCCCTACACCTCCGAGGACCAGGCGGTACAGATCGCCAACGGCACCCCGTACGGTCTGGCGGGCGCGGTTTGGGCCGGCACCGAGGAGCGGGCCGTCGCGCTGGCGCGCAGGCTGCGCACCGGTCAGGTGGCCATCAACGGCGGCGGATTCAACCCGCTGGCCCCCTTCGGCGGCTACAAGCAGTCGGGCATCGGCCGCGAGCTCGGCGAGCACGGACTGGAAGAGTTCCTGGAGGTCAAGGCCCTGCAGCTCTGACCTGGACGCAGGAGGCCGGATGGGGCGCGCACACCCAGCGCCCTGGCCGGCAGCACCGTCTACGCCTGCGAGATGATCTTCCTGGCCTGGTTCTTCGGCAGGCGGTCCACGTACAGCCTGCCGTCGAGATGATCGTTCTCGTGCTGGAAGCAGCGGGCGAGCGAGCCGCGAGCCTGGACGCGGACCGGACGCTCCAGCCGGTCGAAGCCCTCGACCGTCACGCCCGCCGCGCGCCCCAGCGGGGCGAAGGCCGGCCGGCCCGTGGCGCGCTCGGGCACCGACAGGCAGCCCTCCTCGTCGACGATCTCCTCGGCGTCGTCGACGGTCAGCGTGGGGTTGATCAGATGGCCCTTGCGGCCGCTGATGTCGTAGACGAACAGGCGGCGCGACACGCCGATCTGCGGACCCGCCAGGCCCACCCCGTCCACCGCGTACATCGCCTCGAACATCTCGTCGATCAGGCGGCGCAGCTCACGGTCGAAGTCCTTGACCGGCTCGGCGGGGGTGCGCAGGACCGGGTCGCCGATCACGCGGATCTCACGCTTGGAATCACGCACGGACGCTCTCATCTCTCGTAAGGGCTGCATGGCGTTGGCATCCCTTACTCTAGCCAGGGCCGGCGGCACTGGAACCTGGCGCGCGGGGCTGTGGAAGACTGGGCGGGTGCGTGTCTACATCGGTGCCGACCATGCCGGCTATGAGCTGAAGAACCACCTGGTGTCCTGGCTGAAGGAGCACGGTCACGAGGTGACCGACTGCGGTCCCTCCGTCTATGACGCCGAGGACGACTATCCCGCCTTCTGCCTGCGCGCCGCCGAGGGCGTGGCGAGCGACCCGGGCAGCCTGGGCGTCGTCATCGGCGGGTCCGGCAACGGTGAGCAGATCTCCGCCAACAAGGTGCGCGGCATCCGCGCCGCCCTCGCCTGGAGCGAGGAGACGGCCCAGCTCGCGCGCGAGCACAACAACGCCAACGTGGTCGCCGTCGGCGCACGCATGCACACCACCGAAGAGGCCACCGGCTTCGTCGAGGTCTTCCTCGCCACCGCGTTCTCCGGCAGCGAGCGGCACAGCCGGCGCATCGCCCAGGTGCAGGCCTACGAGACCATCGGCCAGCTGCCCTCGCTGCCCTAGCTCTTGCGCTTGACGTCGCGTTTGGGCATCTCGTCACGCAGGGGCCGCCTGTCGGCGGCCTCCTGCTGCTCCTTCGACGGCCGCGAGACGTCTCGCGCGCGCATCGCGGTGATCGCGGTGATCTGCAAGCTCTGCAGTGCCATGCCTCGGACTCTACGTCAGAAGACGAGGGCGCCCCACGGCTTGGGACTCCACGACATGGCCGTGCTCAGCGCGCGGACGGCGCCCGGCGTGTGCTCGCCGACCAGTCCGGCCCCGAAATCCTCGATCAGCGTCCCGTCGCCCAGATAGGCGGAGCCCAGCGAGGCGGCCTTCAGCGTGATGTCCGGCTCGTCGTCGACCGGCTTGCACTCCGCGCCCGTGGTGTCGGCGCTGAGCCGCCAGCGGCGGGAGTTCCAGGGGCAGGTCTCGTCCGTCACCTCCAGCACCACGTCCACGGGCGCCGCGTAGGAGCGCGCGGCCAGCGCCGTGTCCACCTCGACCAGGCGCACCCACAGGTCGTCGCACCAGCGGGCGCGCAGGTGCCGCGGGTTGGCGACCAGCGCGAACAGCGGATCGTCCACCGGCCGGGCCGGGCTGACGATCTTGGTCACCAGGTCCCGGTCGAGCACGCCGCGCCAGAGCAGCGCGTAGGCGGCCGGATCGGCGGCGAACAACTCGTTCAGCCTGAGCTCACCGGCGGGCAGCCCGTTGCCGTCCCACTCCGACTTGACCCTGAACAGCGCGTAACCTCGTACGCCCTGGTCGTCCTCGGCGATCATCGACCGGAGCACGCCCGCGCCGTGCTGGTCGAACTCCTCGTCGGCCAGCACGTTGTCCCAGAACGCCGGGTTGCGCTCGTACAGGCCGGGACGCTGGGTGACGACGGCGGCGAACAGCCGCTCGAAGTCGGCGCGCGCCTCGGCCGGCTTGGCGACCCTGAGCCTCAGCGCCGGATCCACCGGCGCGTCCCTGACGAAGTCGGCGCCGTGCTTGTCGACGGACAACGCCAGCTGTCCGGCCGCTCTGCCGTACCCGAACCTGCCGTAGATCGGCGTCTCGGACGCGTACAGCGCCGCGACCGCCTCGCCTCGCTCGCGCACGTCGGTGAGCTGCCGCCGCATCAGCGCCGACAGCACGCCCCGGCGGCGGTGGGAGGGGAGCACGCTGACGGCCGTCACGCCCGCGACCGGGATCGGCCCGCCCGGGACCGTCATCCGGAAGCTGTAGACGGCCGTGCAGCCGACGATGGTGTCACCGTCGAACGCGGCCAGGGTGCGGTCGAACTCGATCTCCCGCTTGAAGCGCTCGGACTGAACGGGATGAGGGGTCCAGTTGAACCCTTCGGCGAGTACGTCGCCGAAGGCGGACCAGTCGGCCTCGGCGATGGGACGGATCGGGTAGGTCATCCATCCACGGTACGCACGGACCAAGAAGGACGGCACCTGATTATCGGTGCTTAACGATCAAGGTCTTGGTCAAGTGGGCTGCCCAAAGATGGTCCAGACCGATACAGTCAGGCGCATCATGAGTTCCCGTCCGGCCCCGCTGATCCCGCCACGGCTCCGCGCGCTGCTCGTGCGGGTGCCCTTTCTGGTGCAGGCCGTACGATTCCTCCGACGCGGGCCCCTCGCCCGTGAGCGCAACCTGCTGCTCACGCTCACCGTGCTGGCGCTGGTCATCGGCCTGCTGGCCGCGCGGGTGTCGACGGAGTGGTTCTCGCCCTCGCTGCTCGTCCTGGTCACCCTGGTGGGCGGGCTGCAGCTGCGGGTGCGCAACCTGATCAAGCTGCTGGGGGCGGTCGTCGTCGCGCTCGGCTACGTCGCCTTCACCCTCGGCGCGGCCAGCATCGGGGTCGGGCTGATGGTGACGATCGGATTCACCACGGTGCTGGCCGTGCTCATGGCGCGCACCCGCGGCAAGCTCGGCGTGCAGGGGCTGCGCGGCGACGCGATGCTGCTGGAGCTGCGCGACCGGCTGCGAAGCCAGGGCGAGCTGCCCGAGCTGCCCAAGGACTGGGGCGGCCGGGTGGTGCTCAAGCAGGCGGGCGGCTCCTCCTTCGGCGGCGACTTCCTGGTGTCCATGCGCGACGGCGACCAGGTGGACATCGCGCTGGTCGACGTCTCCGGCAAGGGCGTCGACGCCGGCACCAGGGCGCTGCTGCTGTCGGGCACCTTCGGCGGGCTGCTCGGCTCGGTCGACGACTTCCTGCCCGCCTGCAACTCCTACCTGCACCGCCAGCGCGGCGACGAAGGTTTCGTGACCGCCGTGCACGTCCGCCTCGACCTGGCCTCGGGCGACTACACCATCACCTCGGCCGGTCATCCTCCGGTGGTCAAGTTCGACGCCGGCACCGGCAACTGGGAGGTCGCCTCGGCCAAGGGCGTGGTCCTCGGCGTGGTGCCCGACCTCCACTGCGAGCCCGAGAGCGGCACCCTGCACAAGGGCGACGCGCTGCTGCTCTACACCGACGGGCTGATCGAGCAGCCGGGGCGTGACATCGACGCCGGGCTCGACAAGCTGCTGGGCGAGGCCGAGCGGCTGCTGCCGTCCGGATTCCGCGACGGCGCCCGCGCCCTGGTCAACGCCATGGCCTCGGGCCACAACGACGACTGCGCGCTGGTCCTCATCTGGCGTCCGTAGGCACGGATCGTCCGCAAGCCGTCCAGGTACGGAGAGTTCGACTACCCTGGGGCTGTCAAGACCTTCCGGCTGCCTGGAGCGCACGTAGATGAACTGGCTCTTCCTCGCGGGGATCGTCGTCTTCCTCATCGGTCTGATGGCGTCCATCGCGTTGCACGAGATCGGGCATCTCGTGCCTGCCAAGATCTTCGGCGTCCGGGTGACGCAGTACATGGTCGGCTTCGGCTCGACCGCCTGGTCCCGGCGCAAGGGCGAGACGGAGTACGGCATCAAGTGGCTGCCGCTGGGCGGCTACATCCGCATGATCGGCATGCTGCCGCCCCGGCCGGGTGACGACCCCACCAAGCTCAGGGGCAGCTCGACCGGCCCCTTCCAGAGCCTCATCGACACCGCCCGCGAGGCGGCGCAGGAAGAGGTGCGGCCGGGCGACGAGGACCGGGTCTTCTACCGCAAGAAGTGGTGGCAGAAGGTCATCATCATGTCCGGCGGCCCGGCGATGAACTTCGTGCTGGCGTTCATCCTCTACACGATCCTGCTCGTCGGCATCGGCCTGCCGACGTACGCGCCGATCGTGTCGCCCGACACCAACACCTGCGTGATCCCGATCAGCGAGCAGCGCACCGAGTGCCGGTCCACCGACCAGCCGACCCCCGCCTCCAAGGCCGGTCTCAAGGCCGGGGACGAGCTCGTCTCCCTCGACGGCAAGAAGATCGAGACGTGGGAGGACGCCACCCAGCTGATCCGCTCCCACGGCGCGGGCGACATCGCGCTCGGCATCGTGCGCGACGGCAAGCCGATGACGCTGACCGTCTCGCTCATCGCCCAGGACCGGCCCAAGCCCGACGACCCCGACACCATCGAGCGCAACGTCGGCTTCCTCGGCGTGCTGCCCACCCAGGTCATGCAGACGCAGAGCGTCGGCGCGGTCTTCGGGCACATGGCGGAGCTGACCGGCCGGGTGGCGCAGTCGCTGGTCAACCTGCCGGAGAAGATGGTCGGCGTCTGGCACGCCGCCTTCTCCGGCGAGGAACGTGACCCCGAGGGTCCGGTGGGCGTCGTCGGCGCCGGGCGCATGGGCGGGGAGATCCTCGCCTCCGACCTGACCGGGCTGCAGAAGTTCGCCATCTTCGTCAACCTGCTGGCCGGGTTCAACCTGGCGATCGGCATGTTCAACCTGATCCCGCTGCTACCGCTCGACGGCGGCCACATCGCCGGCGGGCTGTGGGAGGGCGTCAAGCGTGGTTACGCCCGGGTCATGCGCCGCCCCGAGCCCAACTACGTCGACATCGCCAAGGTCCTGCCGCTCACGTACGCGCTGGCGCTCGTCATGATCATCATGGCCGGGTTGCTCGTCTACGCCGACCTGATCAATCCGCTGCGGCTCACGGGCTGACGTCCCCGTCGCCGGTCATCCCGTCGATCCGCTCGCGCAGCAGGTCGGCGTGGCCGTTGTGGCGCGCGTACTCCTCGATCATGTGCATCATGATCCACCGCAGTGAGACGGCCTGGTCGTCCCGTCCCCGCTTGGCGAGCGCGTCCAGGGACACACACCTGGCCGCCTTGCGGGCCAGCGCCACCTCCTCGCGCCACTGCGCGGACGTCTCCGCCCAGGTGGCCGTCCCCGCCTCGGTGAACTCGGCCAGCTCGGGGTAGAGGTGCGGAATGTCCTCACCCGCCAGGCGGCGCCGGAACCAGGAGCGCTCCACCTTGGCCAGGTGCCGCACCAGCGCCATCAGCGACAGCGTCGACGGCGGCGCCGACGCCAGGCGCAGCTGCTCGTCGCTGAGGCCCCGGCACTTGAGCAGCAGCGTCTCGCGATGCCAGTCGAGCCACTCGTCCAGCATCTCGCGCTCGCCGGCGATGTAGGCCGGATAGGGATACTCCCGCATACTCTCCGATTATGGACCCTCTTGCAGCATTGAGAGAGATCTGCCGCGCCCTGCCCGAAACGACCGAGCGACTCAGCCACGGTGAGCCCACCTGGTTCATCCGGGGCAAGAAGACGTTCGTCATGTACGCCGACCACCACCATGACGACCGGCTGGCCTTCTGGTGTGCCGCTCCCGCGGGTGTCCAGGAGGAGCTGGTGGCCGCGGATCCGGGGCGGTTCTTCCGCCCGCCGTACGTGGGCCACCGGGGCTGGCTCGGCGTCTACCTGGACGTCGACGACGTCGACTGGGAGGAGATCGCGGAGATCGTGGTGGACGCCTATCGCCAGATCGCGCCCAAGTCCCTTGTCGAGCTGATTCAGGTCAGGCCTCACTGAAAACCGTACGCGGCGATCGACGGCGCGCGCTCGGCCGGCTCCTGGCTCAGCTGTACGCGGGTCATCGCAGCGCTGATCGATGACCGTTCCGTCCCTGGTTGAGTCCCGAGATCGCCTGACGGCCACGGCGGTGCTTCGCGCGGCGCTGGTGAGTCCTCAGCCCCGGGTGAACGGTGCCAAAGTGGGCCCGAAGGCCGCGCCGAGGACGAGCCATCCGAGGATGACGATGAGCCAGAGCACGGCGCGTCTGCTCGGCGGGGGGCCGCCGCGTAGCAGGGAGACGCCCAGGGGGACGAACGCGGCGCAGAGTCCGCCTGCGGCGATGACGGATGCCAGCGCACGTCCCGCCACGCTGAGTAGTAGTCGCCGATGCCGTTGATCATCGATGACAGCCCGAGGCTGTCGGTCAGGTGGAAGGCCAGGTGATCGGTGCCGAACTGGAAGGTTCGGGTGAACAGGCCGACGATCACCAGACAGCCGCCCCACAGACCCCACAGCGGGCTGGTGGCGGCGATCCTCTGCGCCAGCGTCATGACCGCCGGACACAGCAGGATGATCCCGCAGGCGAAGCAGGCGTAGGCGGCGGTGATGAGGGCGGGGTGCCGGGTGTAGGCGGCGAGCTGGTCAGGGAAGAAGTAGTGGAACTGGGCGCGTAGCAGAATCCCGGCCATGAGCAGGGCGGGACCGCAGGTCAGACCGATGGCGCTCACCCATCGTCCGGGAAACGGGGGCTGTCGGCTCAGGTTGGCCGTGGCGTTGGCGGCGCGCCGGTCCGCCTCGGCCTGGCGCCACCGCGTGACTCGCCCGTGAAGCTCGATGTCCATGCGTTCCGCCCATCTCGTCGGTGCCGGATGCATCAGCATGGTGATGGGCGACGCGGCGCGTCCGGCTCAGGTCGCATCTTGGTGCGGCATGCACGAGCCAGGTACGACCACAGACGGATGCGAGATGTCCTACGGTGGGCAGATGCCGGACGGCCTTGCCGGGCGATGACTTCTCGTCATGAACTGGGCTCGGCGACTCGGCCGCCTGCGTCATCGCCTCCAAGAACTCGGCGTGAGGGGCTTCGTCAGCCAGCATCGAGAGGGCGTCATCGATCCTGTAGGAACAACGGCACGGGTCTCCACGAGCTGGCGTAGTTCAGATCCGCTCCGCCGGTGTCTCAAAGATCACTCACGCCGCCAACACCTGGCCATGCTGGGGGTCAGCCGAGATAACGGAATTCCGGCCATGAGAGGATCGCGAACTCTCTGACCTGCGAAAATATCGAAGTACCAAGCTCCGTCGTAGGGCTCGCGCCAGCCGTACTTCCGAGTCACCCGTACCCGCCGGCGGCCGCGAGTGACCGGAGCTTTCCGCCATTGGCGTCGAGCCAGCGGTTCGTGTCCTCCAGCTTGCGGATCCGGTCGGCGACCTCGCCGAACTGTGCCTTCCCGTTCAGCCAGAGGCCCGCCCGCCACAGGACGCTGCCGACCGCCCGGGCGAGGAGAAGCCGGGGCAGCGCGTCGGCCTCGGCGGCGTCCAACGGGCGAACCGAGGCGTACCCCCGGAGGAAGGCCGCCGTGCCGAGCTGCCAGTCGCGCGACTCCAGGGCCCCGCTGTAGAACAGCGCTGCCATCACGTCCTGGACCAGAAAGCCGACCCCGGCGAACTCGAAGTCAAGCAGCCCGCTCACCTCCCCGGTGTCCTCGTCCACCAGCACGTTCCAGGCCGCCAGGTCACCGTGGATGACCTGGGTCGGCAGCGCGCCGCAGCCTGCGGACCACTCCCGCCCGACACGGCGTGCCACGGCGTCGAGGCGGGCGGCCCGCTCCGCGCTGATCCCGGCGGCGCGCAGCTGACGGCAAAGGACGCCGATGTGCGGCACGGCGGGGTGCGCCAGGAGAGGGTCACCTCGCCAGTCCCCCAGCCCGTCTTCTGGCGGCACGCCCAGCATCGCCTCGCCGAGCAGCCCGGCCGCCCGGCCGAAGCGCTCGAGTGCCGTCCGGTCCGTGAGGTCGGGCCGCACGCCGGGGATCCACCGGCAGACGGTGGCGGGCCCGGCCGCGGTCTCGATCACCGTGTCCCCGCTGGGCGCGGCGACTGGTTCGGGCACCTGGAAGGGAAGTCCGGCCCGCCGCAGCCGCTGCAGGATCCGGTGCTCGGTGCCGACCTGCGCGGCGGACAGGGTCTGGCTGACCCGGAGCACGAATTGGAGGCTCCCCTGGTGGAGCAGGAACGTCTGGTTGTTGGTCCCCTGCTCGGCTCGGCTGATCGTCGTATCCGGGGGAAAACCCCACGCTGCCGGCAGCCCGGCCATGAACTCCAGGTCGGCGGGCGCGATCATGCGCCCCATTCTGACGGCATGCCCAGGCTGGCGCGCAACCGGTTATAGGCCCTCTCGTATCAAGAGTCAGCAAGGGGTTCCGATTCTGGCCAACCAGCCAGGGCCGCGCTTTTCTGACTCGGGTAGAGTTGAGGTACGACCAGAAGCGGCCATCAGTCGATCGTGATCGTAATCTCGGAAGTACGACTGGCGCGCGAGTCCCACGACGGAGCTCGGTACCTCGATATTTTCGCAGGTCAGAGAGTTCGCGATCCGCTCATGGCCGGAATTCCTGTTACCTCGGCTGACCCCGATGCTGGCTCAGCGTAAGTCCAAGGAGTTTGCCGATAACGGGCGTAGGCGAGCAGGACGCTGTTGTGGTCGGGACGGGCATCGATGCCGAGCTGGGTTAGGCGGCGGGACAAGCTGCTGGGGTGCCGGGGCTGGCCGGGGAAGAGCCAGGTTCCGTCGTGGAGGTGGCGAGCGGTGACCTCGCTGCGCAGGGTGGGGAGTTGGTTGATCAGGTCGGCGAGTGGGCCAGGAAGAACGACGGTCGTGGCACCGAGGCTGAGTTCGGTGCGCCCGTCGTCGCGATGATGGATGCGGCTGCGGGTGAGTAGGGCGATCCGGCTAACCTGCTGAGCGAACAGCAGGACCAAGAGGCCGGCGACCCGGTCGGCGGTCGGGAGGGTGTCTTCGGTCAACAGGCGTCGTGCTTGCGCCCATCGGTGGTCGTCCGGGGTGAACTGGGACCCCTCGGTGCTGTTCGCGAGCTGAGGACTGCCAAGCCAGGCGTCCAGGTCGATCTGTCGACAGGTGGCCAGGGTGCGGCCTCGGCTGGCAGGCAGTTGGCCACGCACCAACGCACAGGACGACCTCGGCAGAGTCCACCCTCACATACCGACGACCAGCTAAAACGCCTTCTTCAAGAGTGCGAATAGCTCATCAGATGCTATTCGTCCTCCTATCAGTGCATGGATACGTGCACGTGGTCGTAGTGGTTCTCGGTGACGCTGCCGCGGTCGGACATCGTGCTCCAGCCGGAGCCGTGGTTGATCCGCTGCTTCCAGATGACGTACTTGACGCCGAGCTTGTCGCGGTTGTCGACGGTCCACTCCGCGATGCTGTCGCCGAGCGCGTTGTGGACGGCGCTGGGGAGGCTGCCGCCGGTGCTCATCATGAAGTCGCACGCCCGGCCCAGCGGGTGCTCGCCGCCGCCACCCGAGCGGAAGCAGCCGACCGCGAACGGCAGCTTGAAGTTCTTCTGCAACTGCTCGCGCATCAGCCGGGTGCGGGCGGTGATGTTGTCGGGGCCCGACGGCAGCTGAGGCGCCCAGCTGCCGTCGGAGCGGCGGCCGGTGCTGAACGGGACGAGGTCCTTGAGCTTCTTCTGGATGTCGCCGATGACGTCCTCGGCCTCGTCGCGCTGCTCGGCCACCTCGGCGGTGTCGGCGCTGATGTCGCGGGCCAGCGCCGCCGCCTCGTCCGCGGCGTTCTTCTTCTCGTCGCGCGCGTCGAACACGTCCTGAACCAGGGCCGTCTGATCGGCGGTGACCTGCTCCAGCAGGGCCGCGGCGGCGCCGTCGGGCGGCACCACCAACGCCGGAAGCGGCATGCCGCCGTTCTGATAACGCAGATTGGCGAGCTCGGCGACGCGCCCACGGGCGGCGGTGAGCGCCTCCTCGGCGGCGGCGAGCCGTTTCTCGGCCGCCTCGGCGGCCTGCTTGGCCTTGGCCAGCTCGACCCGCTTGAGGTTGTAGCGCTCGATGAGCTTGTCGACCTTCTGGTTCAGCCCTTTGAGCTCGTTACGGAGCTCGGCCTCGCTCGGTTTGGGCTCAGCGGTGGTGGAGGTGGTGGTGACGGTGGTCGCGGACGACACCGTCGCTGGAATGAAGATCACCGCCGCCGCGCTGATGACGCCGATGGCAAGGTGCGCGGGGGACGCTGCCGCCACGAACGGGTTCCTCTCCCTCAGCCGACCGGGTTAGCTGACGGGTTCGGGTCAGAGAGCTCCCTACCACCGAAGTGGATTCACCCCAGATGCGGTGGGTCCCCGGCTCCAGGCGACTCGCCCGGATTAGGCGTGGCACAGCGTTACGGCCATGCCTCAAGGGATATTAGTGGTAGATCCCGGGTAACGCGACTCCAATCGGAAATCAATCAGTGATCTACCTGTGATCGAAGCATGCGCGCGGCCTCTTCCGGGAGCACGTCGTTGACGAAGGCGCCCATGGCCGACTCCGATCCTGCCAGGAACTTCAGCTTGCCGGGCGCCCGCCGGATGCTGAACAGCTCCAGGTGCAGATAGCCCAGCTCACGGTCCTGCCGCACCGGCGCCTGGTGCCAGGCGGAGATGTACGGCATCGCGACGTCGAACAGGCCGTCCAGGGCCCGCAGGACCGAGGTGTAGAGCGGCGCGAAGGCGGACCGCTCGGCCTCCGACAGCGCGGCCAGGTCCGGTACCTGCCGGTGCGGGTAGAGGTGCACCTCGAACGGCCAGCGGGCGGCGGCGGGCACGAAGGCCGTCCACAGCTCGTTCGCCGCCACCACCCGGGGCCCGGCCCGCTCGGCGTCGAGCACGTCGGCGTACAGGTTGCGGCCCTGATGCCGCTCGGCGTACCGGCGGGCGGCGGCGAGCTGCAGCTTGGTCCTGGGAGTCACGTACGGGTAGGCGTAGATCTGGCCGTGCGGGTGGAAGAGCGTGATGCCGATCTCCTCGCCGCGGTTCTCGAAGCAGAAGACCTGCTCCACGCCCTCGATCGCGGACAGCTCCGCCGTGCGGTCCGCCCAGGCCTCCATGACCAGCTCGACCTGCTCGTCGGAGAGCCGGGAGAAGGAGGAGGAGTGCTCGGCGGTGAAGCACACCACCTCACACCGTCCCAACCCCGGCCGGACCTCACTCAGCCCGCCCGCTTCCTCATAAGAGCCGATATTTCCGGAAAAGGACGGGAAGCGGTTCTCGAACACCACCACGTCGTAGTCGTGCGCCGGGATCTCCGACGACCGGGTGTCGGACGACGGGCAGAGCGGGCATTCGTCGGCCGGCGGCAGGAACGTACGCGTCTGCCGGTGCCCCGCCATCGCGATCCACTCTTCGGTCAGCGGGTCGTAGCGCAGCTCGGAGGCCACCGGCCGCGGCCCGAGGGGTCGCCGGTCGATCGCGCTCCGGTCGGCGTCGTCGCGCCGGTCGAAGTAGATCAGCTCCCGGCCGTCGGCCAGATGGGTGATGGTGCGCTTCACTGCGAGCCCTCCGCGATGATCAGTTCGCCGGCCCGTTCGGCCAGCTCCATACGTGCGTCCTCGGGCAGCCCCGCGTCGCTGATGACCACGTCGGCCTCGGTCAGCTCGGCGATGGTGCTGATGCCGATCGTGTTCCACTTGGTGTGGTCGGCCGGTACGACCAGCCGGTGCGCGGCGGTCACCAGCTCCCGGTCGGTCTCGGACTCGAGCAGGTTGGGCGTGGTGAACCCGGCCCGCGCGCTCATCCCGTGCACGCCCAGGAAGAGGGTGTCCACGTGCAGCCGGCGGATCGCCGCCACGGCCACCGGGCCGACCAGCGCGTCGGAGGGCGTGCGGACGCCGCCGGTGAGCACCACGGTCCGGTCGGCGCGGGGGTTGCGATGGAAGACGTCGGCGACCGGGACCGAGTTGGTGATCACCGTGAGCTCGGGCACTCCGATCAGGTGGTGGGCCAGCGCCCACGTCGTGGTGCCCGCCGAGAGCGCGACCGCGGTGCCCGGCCGCACGAGCCGGGCGGCGCGGCGGGCGATCAGCTCCTTCTCCTGCTGCTGGCGGGCGGACTTGGCGGTGAAGCCGGGCTCCTCGGTGGAGCCGGGGCCGAGCGCCGTCGCGCCGCCGTGCACCTTCTCCAGCAGCCCGCGTTCGGCGAGCACCTCAAGGTCGCGGCGGATGGTCATGTCGGAGACGCCGAGCTCGCGTACGAGATCGGCCACCCGGACGCCGCCGGCGCCGCGGACGCGTTCGAGAATCGCCTGTTGCCGCTGCTGTGCGAGCACGCCCCCGCTCCTTCCAACAGATTCCACCAAATTATGACACGCATATGTTGGGGAATGTTAGGTCATTGGATGGGCTTGTGCTTGACCGGCCCAGGAGAGACGTTGGAGGACGGCAAGCCGCACCCCGAGTCCGGGAGGGATGAGCCCATGGCCAGGCGCGCCCGTAAGGGCAAGGCACGCAGGAAGAAGAAGGCCAACCACGGCAAGCGCCCCACCGCGCGCTGACGGTTCACCCGCCCGCGGTGAGCTCCCTCACCACGGGCGGAACCTACCCCGGCAGCTCGCTGAGGGCCTCGTCGATGCGCTCCTGCGACAGCGTCAGATCCTCCATCCGGCCGGACAGGTAGCGGTCGTAGGCGCCCAGGTCGAAGTGGCCGTGGCCGCACAGCGCGGTGAGGATCACCTTGTCCTCGCCGCTCTCCTTGCAGCGCAACGCCTCGGCGATGGTCTCGGCCAGCGCGTGCGTGGGCTCCGGCGCGGGGACGATGCCCTCGGTGCGGGCGAACCGCACGCCCGCCTCGAAACACTCCGACTGCGACTTGGTGACCGCCTCGAACAGGCCCAGTTCGTACAGGTGCGACAGCAGCGGCGACATGCCGTGATAGCGCAGCCCGCCCGCGTGGATGGGGTCGGGCACGAAGTCGTGGCCCAGCGTGTGCATCTTCAGCAGCGGCGTGAGCCCCGCCGTGTCGCCGAAGTCGTAGGCGTAACGGCCCCGCGTGAACGAGGGGCAGGCGGCGGGCTCGACGGCGCGCAGCGTCGGATCGATCTTCCCGGCCAGCTTCTCGCGCAGGAACGGGAAGACCAGACCGGCGAAGTTCGAGCCGCCGCCGGTGCAGCCGATGATCACGTCGGGCATCTCGTCGAGCTGGGCCAGCGCCTCCTCGCCGATCACCGTCTGGTGCATGAGCACATGGTTCAGCACCGAGCCGAGCGCGTAACGGGTGTCGGCCTCGGCGGCGGCCACCTCGACCGCCTCACTGATCGCGATGCCCAGGCTGCCCGGCGAGTCGGGCTCCCCGGCCAGCACCTTGCTCCCCGCCATCGTCACCGGGGACGGGCTGGCGTGTACCGTCGCGCCGTACACCTGCATGAGCGAGCGTCGGTACGGCTTGTGCTCGTAGGAGGCCCGCACCATCCAGACCTGGCATTCCAGGCCGAACTGGGCACAGGCGAAGGCCAGCGCGCTGCCCCACTGTCCCGCGCCGGTCTCCGTGGTCAGGCCGCGCACGCCCTCGCGGGCGTTGTAGTAGGCCTGCGGCACGGCGGTGTTGGGCTTGTGCGAGCCCGCCGGGGAGCCGCCCTCGTACTTGTAGTAGATGCGGGCCGGCGTGCCGAGCGCCTTCTCCAGCCTGCGCGCCCGCAGCAGCGGAGTGGGCCGCCAGAGCCGGTAGACGTCGAGCACCTCCTGCGGAATGGCGACGAACCGCTCCTGGCTCACCTCCTGCCGGATGAGCTCCATGGGGAACAGAGGAGCCAGATCCTCCGGCCCCACCGGCTGCCTGGTGGCCGGGTGCAGCGGCGGCGGAGGCGGCGTGGGCAGGTCGGGAACGATGTTGTACCAGTGGCTGGGGATCATCGTCCCAGTCTGCGCCGGTCAGCGGCCGGGTTCCAGGCTCGCGGCCAGGTGTCGCGGTGTCACCGTGCGACCTTGACCGCCAGCCGATGCGGATGATCCGCCCGCACCACCACATCCGCGACATCCGCCGGCCGCACCTCCCGCTCATACCGCTCGTACGCGGGCAGCCGCCACCGCTCGTCCGCCGCCGTCCGCCGCGCCAGCGCCCCCGCCGACAACCACAGATGTACGCTCACCTCGATCGGCAACCCTCTGCCCAGCAGCAGCGTCCCGTCGAGCAGCAACACCCCACCGGCGGGCAACGTCTCGTACGGCACCCGGAACGCCCGATCCACCCGGCTGTCCCACAGCGCGGGCAGCACCTTGCCCGACCGCCCCGGATCGAGCGGCTCCAGCACCTCCCGCGCCAGCGCCGCCGTGTCGAGCCACTCGTCGTAGAACACGTCCGGATCGGTCCGCCCGTACTCCAGCCGCAGCGAGGCGGGCCGCAGGAAGTCGGTCGCGGACACCCGCAACACCGTCCGCCCCCGCACCCGCAGCGGCGTGACCAGCCGATCGGCCAGCTTCCCGGGCTCCGCCGCGGCCGCCCCGTCCACGGCCACCCGCACCCAGGCGTCCCGAGGCCGGCCCGAGATCGACTCGGCCAGCTCGTCGACCAGCGATTCCATGGAGATCGCTCGTGCCCGCACCCCTGTGAGCCTACGAGCCGCGAATCCGGTACGGACGCGCGCGGATGCGAAAGGCCAGGCTCCCATGGGGATGACCTGGCCTTTCGTGCCGAGAGCGGACGACGGGAATCGAACCCGCGTAGCTAGTTTGGAAGACTAGGGCTCTACCATTGAGCTACGTCCGCGCGAACCGGTCGAACTCTGGACTAGACTTCATCCGGTCGTCAGGGCGTAAGCGTACCGGAGTCCCGGAGCGTGTGCGTAACCGACGTAACGGGGCGTGGCGCAGCTTGGCAGCGCGCTTGCTTTGGGAGCAAGAAGTCGCAGGTTCAAATCCTGTCGCCCCGACTTGCCTGACCAGCACGAAGGCCACTCACCCTGATGGGGAGTGGCCTTCTGAGTGACTAAGTGAGTGACTACGGCTCCGCGCGGCCCTCGAAGATGCGGTCCATGGCCACGGCACCGGCCTGAAGGACGGGCCGGATCTGCTTGCGGTAGACGGCCTCGGTCACGGCCGTGCTGCTGTGGCCGACGAGCCGGGAGATCTCCTCCAGCGGGATGCCGTTGTCCGAGAGCAGCGAGACGAAGCTGTGGCGCAGTTCGCGGGGCGTCCACTCGGCGGGGTTCAGGCCCTTGGCATCCCTGATGACGACGCGGAAGGCACGCCGGACGTTCGAGGCGTCCAGCTCCGTACCGGCCGACGAGGCGAACACCAGTCCTCCGATGGTCCAGGAGTCTCCCTGCTCGCGGCGCTGGTCCTTCCGATGTAGCCGGAGCACCTCCACGCAGCGCCGAGGCAGGGCGAGCGTGCGCCGGGACTTCTGTGTCTTCGTGTCCCCGCCCGCACGGACCGACCGCCACACCGCCACATGCGGAGGCACGGGCGGGACGGCCTTCGGATCTCCTTCCAGATCGACGTGGTCCCACGTCAGAGCCCTGAGCTCCTCCGTGCGCGCACCGGTGAGCAGGGACACCACGACGTAGGCGTACAGCCGTGTTCCGTCCGCAGCCTTGAGTACGGCGTCCGCCTGGGCGAACGTCAGCGCTTTGGACGGGCGACCCGCCTTTCCCACGGGCACTGAACACAGCTCCACCACGTTCCGTTTGACCTTGTCGCGGGCCATCGCCCGTTTGAGGGCGCGATTCAGGCAGGACCGAATGATCTGCAAGGTACGGGTGCTGAGCGTCTTCGCCTTGTCCGCCAACCACCTGTCCACGTCCTCGGCGCTGAGGTCGCGGAGCTTGCGCTTGCCCAGGGCGGGGATGACGTGCTTCCGGCACAGGATCGTGTAGGACTCCACCGTTCGCGGATCGCGACCGTTCAGGCCGTAGGCCAGCCAATCGTTCACGGCCCGTTCGACGGTGTAGTCCCCGGGAGCGATGGCGAGCCCATCCTCGTAGTCCCGGACGATCTCTTTGAGCTTGTCCTTGGCGGCGGTCTTGGTCTTGCCGCTGGCCTTCTTGACAATGCGTTTCCCGGCAGGCGTGTAGCCCACCGTGAGCGAGGCGATCCAGCGTTGCCGGTCCTCGTCCCAGTGGAGGCCGCCGTCCCCACGGCTTCGGCGCTTGGTCATGACGCCTCCTGCTGCAACAGGGCGATGTACTCGCGGAGGGCGCTGGCCGGGATCAGGCGGCAGCGGCCCTGTTTGACCGAGCGGAGGCGGCCGGAGCGTAGCTGCTCGTAGATCACGCTGCGGCTCATGCGGAGCTTCAGCATGGCGTCAGGAACGCGGTAGAGCTGGACGTCATCGGCCATGCTTGCCTCCTTCGTTGATCGTGGCGGCCAGGGCGGACTCGCCGGGTGTGAAGCCTTGTCCGGCGTATTTCCAGTGGGCGAGTACGAGGGTGCTGGTTGGGTCGTAGGGCAGGCGTTGCAGTTCTTGGGCTTCGCGGTATTCCAGGCGGACGCGGCGTAGGGCGGTCAGGGTGGTGGAGTAGGCGCGGCTTTTGGTGGAGAAGTGGCCTCGGAAGCCGAGCATGTGGGCCCATTGGCGTAGGCGGAGCGGGGCCAGGATCGGGTGGGTGTCGGGGTTGCCGAGGTCCCAGGCGGTGCGGATCAGGCGGGCGGCGTGGTCGGTGACGCCGTGGGTGTGCAGGCGGGTGAGGTCGTGGTGGGTGACGCGGTGGTCCAGGGTGCCGGAGGTTTCGGCGGCTTTGGTGGCGTACTTGGCGATGTAGCCCGCGACGGCGGCCTCGGACAGGGCATCGGCGTCGAGGCCGGCTGATTGGATCGGGCGGACGTCGATGGTGCCCCAGGTGAGTGGTTGCCCGGTCTCCGGGGCGGGCAGGCGGACGGCCTTGGCGGCGGAGGTGATGGCGGTGGTGAGCAGGTCGAGGGTGGCCCAGGCAGGCGGTGCGGTGAGGGTGTCGTCGTTGCGGCCGTCGAGGCGGATGACGGCGTGGAAGTGGACGACGCCCCTTGCTTGGTATTCGGCGACCTTGGCGAAGGACAGGCGGGTGGTGCGGGCGAACTCCTTGCGGGTCAGGCCGGTGGCGGCGGCCAGGTGCTGGCGGAGGTAGACGGTGAAGCGGTGCCACAGGGCGGCGGCGTGGGCGTTCCACAGGACGTGGCTGGGGTGGTCGTAGGTGTCGGGGTCGAGCGGTTGGCCGATGGTCGGGTCTCCCTTCTGGTGGCGGGTGAAGCAGGACGGGCCGGTCCGGCGCGGATGGCAGAGGTTCAGCGTGCCGTCCTTGTCGGGGCCTCGGTGGACGGGGCCGAAGGACGGGGCGGTCAGGGTGGCGAGGACTCGCGGGTGGGTTCGGACGATCTCCGGGACTCCCTTGGTTCCGCCGAGCAGGCCCGCGCGGATGAGGTGGAAGGTGTCTTGGCGGTAGGTCTCGGCGCAGGCCGGGCAGCGTGAGGCGCGGCGGTTGCCGCAGCGGATCAGGAGTTGGCCGTGTGGTTCGTCGCGGGTGGTGTAGGTGTGCAGAAGTTCGCCGGTGGTGCCGTGCAGGGTGGTGGACTCGCCGGTGAGGCGGATCGGGTCGGTGCAGCCGCGGAGTCGGTCGACCTGGTGCAGCCAGCGGGTGACGTCGTGGTTGGAGCGGCGGGCCAGGTCCCGGATGACGGGGCCGATGAGGTCGCCGAGTGGGGCGGGTGTTTCGGTCACTGAGCCTCCTCTCCGCTGCCTTCGCAGCACGGGCGGTAGGGGGTGATCAGGTGGTGGGCGTGGACGGAGCCGTATCCGTCACATTCCGGGCAGGGCCGGTGGCGCATACTGGAGGTCCTTCGTTGAGTGCGGAGGGTGACGCCCCACGGGGACGGCGGGCTGCCAGGCTTGAGCCGTCCCGTGGTGGCGTCGTCGCGGTTAGTTCTGGTTGTCGATGCCGGTGCCGGAGCAGTCACGGCAGGTGTCGTCGTCGTACAGGCCGGTGCCGTTGCAGGTGGCACAGACGTAGAACCAGATCATTCGGGTTCACCTCCTTGTGGTGTGCAGGGACAGGGCTCGTCCGGTGTGGTGGTGTCGCAGTCGGCGGGGTCGCCGTCGAAGTCGCAGCCGTAGCGCGCGCAGCAGGTGCAGAACGGGCACGGTAAGCGGGTCACGGGTGGGCGCCGCAGCAGTCCAGGCACAGGGCCCAGGTATCGATGCGGATGGTGTTCTTGCCCCGGCCGAGGATCTCGAAGGTCTCCACCTGTCCTTCGCCCTGGCAGGTCTGGCAGACGGGCTTCTTGGTACGGCTGCGCTTGGTGGTCATCGGGTGCCCTTTCCACGGCAGGTGGGGCAGGTCTCGGTGGTCTCGATGACGAGGGTCTGGCCGGTGGGGTGCGGGTGGCTGCGGTAGGCGATGATGGTGCCGGAGCCGAGGCAGCGGAGGCAGTAGGGCTGTTTCATGCCGGGCCTTGTTGCTTGCCGATCCAGGCGACGCGGTTGCCGCTGGCGTGGCCGATGGCGGCCAGGACGTGGGCGAGGTTGGTGGTGTCCAGGCCGGTGATGGCGGGGCCGAGTTCGACCGGTAGGCCGTCAGCCAGGGAGAGGGCGATGCGCAGGATGGCGGCCTCGGAGCCGGAGCAGGGCATGCAGCCTCGGTTGAGCGCGAGGTGTGCGGCCCGCCAGTCGATGACCGCGTATGGGACGCGGGTGTAGGTGGCGGTGACGTAGTCGATGGCGTAGCGGCGGAACTCCCTGTGGGTCAGCCAGACGTCGTGACGGATGAGCAGCTCGACGGCGGCTTCCAGGGCGTAGGAGCCTCGGGCCCAGGCGCGGGCGGCTTCGGTCAGCTCGTTCGGGGTGGGGTTGGTCATGTGACGGGTTCCCTTCTGATCTGGGTGAGCAGGTCTGTGGCCAGGTCGGCGGAGACGTGCATGCGGGTGGCGAGGTGTTCGCCGGTGATGGGGCGGTGGTGGGTGGCCTGGTGGTCGTCGGCCAGGCGGCGGGCGTAGGTCAGAAGTGCCGGCGACGGCCCGTGCTCGGCCGGGTGAGGTGCGGCGGCGTCCAGTGCGGGGACGTCGGAGGCGACCAGCTCGACGGTTTCGGCCGTACTGGCGTTGTCCTCGGTCGTCGGCTTTTCATCGGGCTTGGGTGAGCGGTGGGCGGCGCGGCGCTCCAACATGGAGACCGCGACGAGGAAGGCCACGGCCGGGGTGGCGGCGGTGATCCAGCCCCACACGCTCGGGTGTGCGGTGGCCAGGTTGGCGGCAAGGGTGAGCACGATGCCGCCGGTCAGCACGAGCGCGGGCCACGAGATGACGCGCCTTTGGTGGCGGCCGGTGCGCTTGTCGCGTTGGAGTTCGCGGGCGGCCATCACGCACATCAGGTCGATGCACACGGCGACCGCCCAGGACTGCCAGCCGCGTTGCCCGTGCCGGGCGGCCAGGTCGCTGATGTGGGTGAAGGAGCCGACAGCGGCGATCACCGCCAGGACCAGGACGGGGCCGGTGTCGAGCAACCGGGCGCGGATACGGCCCATGAGGGCACCTCCCTTCGGTTTCGGGCATGGGTGGGGTAAGGACTCGGCGCGATGCGCCGGGGCTGTGGCGGGCGGGGTGGTTAGGTGGGTTCGCCTTCGCGGGCCAGGGCTTCGAGGTCGGCGTCCGTGACGGTCACGGTGTCGGTGCCGGTGAGCAGGTCGGCCCAGGCGGGTGTGAGTTCGGCGTTGGCGTGGGCGGCGGCCTCGGCGACTTCTTCGCTGACGTAGACCGAGCGGGCGCGGTACCAGCGGCCGTCATCGGCGACGACGACGGCGGTGCCGGGCATGTTCGCCGGGATCTGCCGGGCGGCGTCCAGGGCGGCCGGGTCGGTGTCGCCGAGGGTCATGGTGGCGGTTTCGGGGTCGTTGACGCGGTGGCAGACGCGTCCGGACAGTTGGGAGCGCAGGGCGGTGACGCCGGGGCCGAGGTCGGAGCCGACCCTCTGGCCGCAGACGAACAGGTAGAGGCCGAACGCGCGGCCGAGCTGGGCCAACCTGAGGAGCGCGGTGGCGGTGGAGGCGATCTCGTCCTTCTCGCCCTTGTGCGCCATCAGGAACAGCTCGGCCACCTCGTCGACCAGGACCACGACCGGGGTCGGGCGCAGGTTCTCGGGGAGTTTCCAGATGTTGCGGGTCTTGTTCGCCCGGCACAGGGCCATGCGGGTTTTGACCAGGCAGATCAGGTCGTTGAGCAGGCCGACGCATTCGGTGCGTTCGGTGGCGATGGCTGACAGGCGCGGCCCGTAGGCGGTCAGCTCGACGCCGCCCTTGAGGTCGAAGCCGACCAGCGCGACAGGCTGCGCGGACAGGCCGGTGATCAGTGCGTTGAGCAGGGTGGACTTACCCGACTGGGTCGCGCCGGTGTTGAGCCAGTGCGGCACCGTACGGAAGTCGACCACCCACGGCGCGCCGGTCTCCAGCAGCCCGACCCGCACCCGCAGCAGCCCTTCGGACAGGACCGGGATGCGGACCTCGGACAGTGGATCGCCTCGGGTGGCCAGCAGCGTGACACGGCCGGGCCGGGAGGAGATGAGCCGGACGGAGTGCACGCGCCAGGCGTGCGCGAGGTTGGACAGCCGGGCGCTGTAGTCATCCGGGGTCTGGCCGTCCATGAGCTTGACGTTGAGCCGGAAGCCGAGACGGCAGGGGCGGATGATGCCCAGCCGGGGCGGCTTGTCGATCTGGACGCGGCGGACCTTGCGCCGCTGCGACAGGGCGATCGTGGCGTGACCCACGACCGGCAGGCCGTCCAGGGTGTAGCGCCAGCGGCGCCGCTGGCGGGTGAGCGTGCAACCGAGGGCGACGTTGCCCCAGGTGACGTAGACGTGCAGCGTCTTGAGCGGGTAGCCGACCATGAGCCAGAACGAGGCGGGATGCAGCCTGCGCCACACCAGCAGGACCGTGCAGACCGAGGCCACCGTGATGGCCAGCGGGATCAGCCAGTCGGACATATGTGGAACGTTCCTTTCGAAGTATCGAAAAGGGGACGAGACCCGGGAGCGGGCGGACAGCTGCCAGGCGATGCGCCCGCTCCAGGGGTGTACCGGCGGCTAAGCCGCCTTCGGTGTGGCCACCGTGATGGTCTCGGCGCGAAAGCCGAGACCGGAGCGGCCGTTCATGGACCAGAAGAACGCCGCCAGGCCGACCGGCCGGACCTGCACGCCCTCGGGGATCTGCGGGAACGTCACGCTCGGGAACGTCACCACGATCACCGGGTTGCGCCGGTCGTCGTTCGGCTTGGGCAGTAGCGGGATCGTGTAGAGCTCCCGCCCTTCGGCGTCTCGCTTCACTTCGCCGGTGGCGCGGTCCACGATCTTGGGCTCGGGCTCACCGGCGACGATGAAGGCCATGTTGGTGATGTCGACGGGGATGTTGCGCATGGTGAACTCCCCTGAAAGTTGCCTAACTTGGCTAGGCATCTCTGCTGACGAGTTCATGTTGCCCAGCATGGCTAGCCATGTCAAGCATGTGTGAGTAACTGGACTAGGCAACCTAGAAGAACTAGGCTGATTTGCGTGATGAGTCTCGATCCTGACGACCCCCGCCCGCCGTACCAGCAGGTCGCCAACGCCTTGCGCGCCGCGATCCTGACCAAGAAGTTCGAGCCGGGGGAGAAGCTCCCCTCAGGCCACGACTTGGCGAAGACGTACGGCGTGGCGCGCATGACCATCCAGCAGGCCATCCGCTTGCTCCGCGACGAGGGCCTGGTCGTCTCCCGGCAAGGCAGCGGCGTGTTCGTCCGCGAGCGCACCGAACGGCCCGTCGAGCTCCGCCCGCACATCGAACGGGCCTTTGAGGAGCCGAACGTCTCCATCGACTTCGCCGGCTTCTCCGGCGAGACGCTCAACGGGATGCTTCAAGAGCCCCTAGACAAGATCCGGCTAGGACGGCTCACACCTGAGACCATCAGCATCCGGATCCTGGTCCCCGACATGGAACACCCCATGTCCCTGCCGTGCCGAGCCGAAGACCTCAGCGACGATCCGGTGATCCGCACCCGCGCCCTGCGCATCCAGCAGCGCAGCACCCAGGCCATCGCCGACGCCGTCCACGAGCTGGCCGACCTCGGACTCGTCAAGAGCGCCACCGTCCACGTACGCGCCCACCAGACCGCGCCCGCGTTCAAGTTCTACGTGATCAACCGCGAGCGGGTGTTCTTCGGCTTTTACCCCGTCGTCAAACACACCGTGCGCATCAAGGGCGAGCCGCACGAGCTGTACGACGTCATGGGCAAGGACGCGCTGCTCTTCCACTACGAGATCACCGAAGACCCCGCATCGATGGCCTCGCAGTACGTCACCGAGACCCGCCGCTGGTTCGACAGCATGTGGACCACCATCAGCCGCGAGGTCGACCTATGACCCCCGCCCAAGTCCTCCGCGAAGCCGATGCCGTGCTGCTCGACTTCGATGGGCCCGTGTGCAGCATCTTCTCCGGGTTGCCCGCGTCCGTGGTCGCCTCCCGACTCAAGGAGCTGCTCGTCAGGGAGGGGGTACGACTGCCGCAGGACGTTGAGGCACTGGACGACCCGCTCAAGGTGCTGCGCCGTACCGCTGACATCGCGCCCGAGGTGGTCGACAAGGTCGAGACCACGCTCATGGCCAACGAAGTCGAGGCAGCGACCTGCGCCGCGATCACACCGGGCGTTCGCGAGTTCCTCGCAGCATGCGCAGTGGCCGGCAAGCCGGTCGCCATCGTGAGCAACAACTCCGAGCCCGCCATCGAGACCTTCCTCGCCCTGGCGGACCTGGGGGAGTGGGTCACCGCGGTTTCCGGGCGTCCCATCGGAGAGCCGGAACAGATGAAGCCGCATCCGCAATCGACGCTACGCGCATGCAAGGCGCTGGGAGTTGAGCCTGCACGGGCCGTACTGATCGGAGACTCCGACTTCGACATGCAAGCCGCAAGTAGCGCAGGAATCCGCAGCATCGCCTACGCCAATGAGCAGGGGAAGGCCGAGAGCCTCACACAGGCTGGAGCCGATGCGGTGACCCGCAGCATGGCCGAGCTTGCGGAGCAGCGGTAACGACGCCCAACCGACAGGCAGATAGGGCGGTCCATGATTCATACCTTCCCTACGTCATCAAGCCGCCGCCCGATGGGCGGCGGGCGGCTGGGCGGTCCGGGCGGGCGTGCGGCCTCTCCGGGCCGGTCCCGCCCGGCCGCCCCGCCGCACATGCGGAACGCTGGCTTACGACAGAGCAGATATCAATTGGGCCTCACGGGATCACGTTCCCATCTCACATACTGGTGACAGGTTGCTCTCAAGGATGGGACGTCATGCTGAAGAGCCTGAGGAAGCTGAGCCTGAGGAAGCTGAGCCTGAGGAAGCTGAGCCTGAGGAAGCTGAGCCTGAGGAAGACGATTCATTATCAACCTCTGGAGAATTTCCTGACAGTTCGCGCACGGAAGGTGCTGAGCCTGGCTGCGAAGGAAGCCAGCGCTCGTGGCCACGACCGTGTCACTGCCGGTCACCTCTTGGAGGGCCTGGCTCGCTTGAACGACGGCGTAGCCGTCATGACGCTAAGCAGCCTTGGAATCGATGTCGACGTAACGCGCTCCCGCGCAGCAGGTGCGGATCTCAGCCGTATCACCGATCTCGCTCGCCAGGAGGCCGCCGAACTCGGGCACCGGTACATTGGCACCGAACATCTGCTACTCGGCCTCATTCATGAGGATGCCGAAGTATTTGGCGTAAGCCTCCAGCAGGCGCGCGCACAGGTCATCAAGGTCCTCCACGGCGACGCCCCGTGAACTGCATCAGTGCAGTCGAGCACGTACTGCTTCGTCGCCTGCGCGGAGGGACTCGGACAGCTGACTTCGAAGTGAGTTGAGGCCGTGACGATCGCTGACTTCGGTACTCGTTGTACGGGGTCGGGGCGATCGGCTGCCGCGGACCGACTCCGTCGGTCCTTGCCACCGGATCAGAAGGCTGGCCCAACGTGCCATCGAAGCCCGGATCGTTGAGACCTGGTCGGCAGACTGCGGGCCAGGATGAGCCGACCCTCTCAAGCACTGCGGTGTGGGTGACCAACTGGGTGACGATCGAGGCGTACGAGCGCGGACGTTCACGGACTTACTCTGACTGTTTTCCCAGGTAAGGGCGCGTTCCGAGCCTTGTCCAGCTCACGATCAAGTGGCTTTGGGAGCAAGAAGTCGCAGGTTCAAATCCTGTCGCCCCGACCAGCCAAAAGAGGCCCCCTGCCGAAACGGGAGGGGGCTTCTGCTTGTCTATGACGCCTGGAGCGTTCCAGAGATACGATCCATGGCCACAGCCCTCGACTGGACCACAGGACGGATCTGCTTCCGGTAGACGGCTTCGGTCGTCGCCGTGCTGCTGTGGCCGACCAGGCGGGAGATCTCTTCGAGCGGTAGCCCGTTGTCAGAGGGCAGGGACACGAAGCTGTACCGCAGCTCTCGGAGTGTTCACTCCTTCGGGTTCATCCCGTCCGCGTTGCGAGCGTTCTCCTGGATTTCCTGGTCTTGGTGTCACCGCTGGCTCGTACAGAGCGCCATACGGCGACGTACGGCGGGAGAGGCGGGCTCGCATGGGCGTCCCCGGTGAGGTCCACGTGGTCCCACCTGAGCGCTCTCAGTTCCTCCGTCCGAGCACCGGTGAGGAGGGAGACGACGATGTAGGCGTGCATGGTTGAGCCTTCGGCGGCGGCCACGGCCGTGGCGAGTGACAGCCAGGACTTGCCGACCTTGGGCGGACCGGCCAGCAGGTGGTGAAGGGACAGGGTAAGTCGATCAACGTGGTTGGGGCAGGAGTGCCAGGCCGGTCTCGCAGAGGTGTGCATCTCCTGGTGAGCGGCGTGGTCTGCCGACCCGCGACGAGTAGGCTGATCGTTCGTCATCGGACGGGGGAGGCCGGCGTGGACTATGGCGACAAGCTCTTCTGGCTCTCGGTTGTGATTCAACGCAAGTACGCGCAGATCTGCGCCGAGTTCGACCTGACCCCCTCGCAGGCCACGCTGCTCTGCGCGGTCAGGAACGAGCCGCGGCAGATGGCTGAACTCGCCGCGTCGTTGGGTATGACCAAGAACGCGTTGAGCCAGCTGGTCGATCGCACCGCGCGGCGCGAGTTGGTCGGCCGGGCAAGCTCGGCGCAGGACCGACGGGTCGTCATGCTCAGTGTGACGCCCACGGGGAAGGTACTCGCCGAGGCCGTTTACGCCGAGGTCGCCAAGCGCCTGCCCGAGATCGCGAGGAACCTCGACGCCGACGACCAGCGCGACTTCGAACGCGTGGCCACCGCCATCGTGGACACCTCGGACCTCTCTTCGCCCACCTCGAACCAACCCATCACACCGTGAGGTCCCGCTACACCCGCACTTTGACGTAGTTCATGCCATGAACTAGTTTCGTTCATGGCGTGAACTAGTGAAGGGTGATAGCGATGAGCACACAGACGACCGGCACGATCGCAGTCTTCGGCGCGACGGGGCAACAGGGCGGGGCGGTGGTCGACGCGCTGCTGGACCACAAGGCGCGGGTGCGGGCTTTGGTCCGTAACCCGCAGTCCGACCGGGCTCAGGCGCTGGCCGCCCGCGGCGTCGAGCTGGCGGCCATCCGGGCCGACGACCCGGCGTCGCTGGCCGCCGCGCTGGCGACCGTCGAGGGGTTCTCCTTCATGACCCCGGAGGCGAACAGCCTCGAAGAGGTCGAGGCGGAGATCCGCATCGGTACCGCGCTCGTCGACGCGGCGGTCGAGGCGGGCGTCCCGCACGTCGTGTTCAACTCGGTCTTCGGAGCGGACCGGGAGTCGGGTGTGCCGCAGCACGACTCGAAGCACTGGATCGAGGAGCACCTGAGGAAGTCCGGCCTGAGGGCCACGATGGTTCGCGCGACCGCCTTCATGGAGAACTTCGCGAGCGTGATGGCACCGAGCCTGGAGCATGGGGAGATCGTGCTGAGGCTGCCGCTGCCGGAGGACGTCGCCCTGAAGATGATCTCGGTCAGTGACATCGGCCGGGTCGCCGCCGCGCTCCTGCTCGACACCGCGGAGGCGCCCGGCGGAGCCGTCGAGCTCGTCGGCGACGAGCTGACGGGCCCTCAGATCGCCGCGGCGTTCGGCGCGCGCGCCGGGCTCCCGGCACGGTACGAGGCCCTCCCGTTGAGCGTGCTTCCCAACGACCTCGACAAGGCGATGTTCCGCGAGTTCGCGAAGGCGACGGAATATCCTTCGGACCTCGCGGCGGTGCGCTCGATCGAGCCGGCCACCCTGGACCTGGTCGGGTGGATCCGAGCTACCGGCTGGACCGCGCCCACAAACGTGGTTGGTTCCTGAGCCTCCGGCTGCGATGAACGCCCCGCGATCGTGCCCACGGTCTCGGCGCTCTGGGCACGGCGACGTATCCGCCAACGGTTGAAGTAGTCACGAAGCTCCCGGGGCGTGCCCGAGGCCGACACCGGCACACTGGTTGTCGAGAGGTCGCCGCGCCGCTGAGGCCTTGTTTCCGTCTGGCCAGAGGCGGATCAACTTCATTGACATATGGTCGGCTACCTCAGATGCGCGCTGGACGCGATGGGAAGCTCACACCCCCTGGTGTTGCAGCGCTTCTCCGTGCGAAGGACGTCCTGGAGGGCGTGTACAGCTCGATCGGTGCTGGTAGTGGCCTACCGCGCCGCTTGCCACCTGCTTGTCGTTCTGCTTGACAATCGCGGTGAATGATCCCGTGGATCACCTGGTGTACGAGCGCCCCCCTGGACGACGTCCTCGCCGTTTACGGCGGAGGCCGGAACCTGATGACAGCCGCCACGTTCGACGAGACCGCGCACTTTCATCTCGACGAGGGAATACCGCTACTCAGGCAGGTGTGTGCCTGGACGTCGGCTGGAGTGACCACGGCCCAGCGATGATCACCTACAGAGAGGAAGGGGCAGGTCGTGGTGTCCTTCGACGGCATCGCGTGGGATTACGACGCCACGCCCGACCAGGAGACGGTGGAACGCTGGATGAGCACCACGCCTGGTGAGCTGAAGGGGTGGCAGACCGATTACGGTACGGCGTCCCTGATGACGGCAGAGGCCATCATGGGCGCGCCCATGGATGAGCAGTGGCCGGCGCGAGAACATACCTGCATAACGCGCAATAGGGCCTGCACGGGGTAGCCCTGCTTGCCGTTCTGCTTGACGATCGGAGGCCATTCAACGGATTCGGGGGCCCTTCTGAGCGACTGACTGAGCGACTACGGCTCCATGCGGCCCGCGAGATGCGGTTTCTATGACGTTGTAGCCGGAGAAGTGCTGTTGGGTTGTGGTGAGCAGGCTGACGTGTCGCGGAAGCGCGGCCCGCCCGGGGCCGATCAGGGCTTCCGACTTCGGCGGAACACATCCGGCCGGACAGGGCGGGAAGGCGGTCGCTCGACGGCTCCGCGATCGGCCAGGCCCTGAAGTTCACCACGTCGTAGGCCTCCAGGACGACAGGTGCGAGGAGGTTCGCCCGCAGGTGGGAGATTGAGGGAGTCAGCGGATCCGCCGACATGGGAGCGCCGTCGAGCTCAACGGATGCCATCGCTTGACGGCAGGCATTCGGCGAGCAGGCACGGTACGTCCCACCGGGGGCAGGGGTTGAAAGCCACCTCAGCGTGAGCCGGTCTTCTTGCCGCACACCTTGGGAAGGCCGCATACCTTCTTCGCCATTTTTCTGGCCTGACCGGTGCTCTCCTTCTGCGCTCCTCGGCCCCTGCCGTTGGCGGTGTAGAGGAACAGGGCGGCGCCTCGACGGCTGACGACCGCCAGGTCGTCGGCCTTGGCCAGGCGCCTGCCGTGCGCGTCGTAGTCGTAACCCGCCACCGACAGGGCCTCGTCTCCGACGCGCAACGGCTTGCCCACGTAGCCGAACTGGTCGCGCTTCACCACCGCCGGCTTCGAGCACCTGGCCAGATCTGCCCGGAGCTTACGGAAGGCGGCCTGGGCGGATCTCGCATCCCTGTACAGGACGAGCTGTTCGCTGACGCCCGAGGGTGCGCTGGTGAGGTAGGTGATGGTGCGCATCGCCACCCGGCCGTCGCGGGGTTTCCCTTTCGAGCGGCAGGGAATGAATTCGAGCCGGCGCGACAGGTTGTCGCTGATCTCCCACCACTCCTCGTCCTTGACGACCGATCCCTCAGCGGCTGCGCGCTCGGTCAGCAGGAAATGCTCAGGAATCTTGGTGGCGGTGGTGGCGTGGGCGATGCTCGTTCCTGCCAGAACCGAGCCGATCACCAACGCCACGGTCGTCGTCTGCTTGATCACGAATCATGAGATGCGCGACCTTTACGGATAGTTCGCATATCGGCCCGCCGTGATGCGATACAGCGACTTCTTGGGGGAGTGATGGGTTTTTGAGGGCTTATGCCCTGCCTACTCTGAGAGGAGATGGCCCGAGGAGGACCCATGACCAAGTTCATCGACGTCCATCACGGCATGGTCGGCATCACTGCGGACCAGCTCCGGGAGGCGCACGAAGCCGACCTCGCGATCCAGGGCGAGGAGGGCGTGACCTTCGAGCGCGCCTGGGCCGACCCCGATCAGGGCTTCGTCTGCTGCCTGTCGGAGGGGCCCAGCGCCGAGGCGGTCCAGCGCATCCACGAGAGGGCCGGCCACCCGGCCGACGAGGTCCACCCTGTGCCGTTGACCGTCTGACCGGCAACCAGGGCGTGGCGCGCGTCGGCCGGAAACGCGGAAGGATGCACCCATGATGCGTGTTTCCTCGACGGTCGCCGTCGCTGCGGCAGTGTCGCTGTTCGCCGCCTTCATGGTCTCTTCGACGACCCTCGTGGCGGTCTTCTGCGTGTTCAGCCTGTTGTGTCTGGTCGCGTGGTTTTTCCTGGAACGCCGCGGCGACTGACCGGCCGGGCCGAACAGGGCGGTGGTTTTACGGTTCGGTCCGAAACAGCGCCCACACGGCCTTGCCGCCGTGCGTCAGCGGGTCCCAGCCCCAGCACTGGCTGTACGTCTCGACGATGTAGAGGCCGCGCCCGTTCTCGGAGATGAAGTCCGGCTCCTTGGGGCGGGGCACGTCGTCGCTGGGGTCGGCCACGGCCAGCAGCACGTGCGGCACCACCCGCATCAGCAGCAGGGTGATCTCGCGCCGGCCCCGGGCGTACATCGCGTACCTGACGGCGTTCGTCACGAGCTCCGACACCACGAGCGCCGCGTCGTCGCCGAGCTCCGGCAGGCCCCAGCCGCGGAGGGTGGAGCGCGTCACGTCCCTGGCGGTCTTGACCGAATCGGCCTGAAAGGGCAGGGGGCACGAGGTGGTGTACGGCTTCCCCGAGGTCAGCAGGTGGTCGAAGCCGAACTCCCGGGTGATCTGCAGGCAGTCGGCAGTGGCCAAAGGGTCCTCCACCATCCCGCCCGTACCTCCCAGTTTCCGTCTGAGTTCGTGCATGTTTCGCCCAAAATGCACTAGCCCATCATGGGACACCATCAGGTGTCGCTGCAAGACCCAAATGCACGTGCATGTGCAATGTGCAGCCGCATGAGCGGTAACTGGTTACGTATCCGAATCGGACACCAGGTTGAGACCTTGTCATACCCAGCGATGTGGTGTCACTGTGTGTGCGGACCTTGATAGGAGGCAACGTGACGCAGAACCAGCCGGGCTCCGGGCCGACGGCGTTGCGCATCCTCCTCGGCTCCCAGCTTCGCCGGTTGCGCGAAAGCAGGGGAGTCACCCGCGAGGAGGCGGGTCACCTCATCAGAGGCTCCGAATCCAAGATCAGCCGCATGGAGCTCGGCCGGGTCGGATTCAAGGAGCGCGACGTGGCCGACCTGCTCACGCTCTACGGAGTCGTCGACGACCAAGCCCGCGCCGCCGTGCTCGACCTGGTCGTCACGGCCAACGAGCCCGGCTGGTGGCACCGCTTCAACGACATCCTGCCCACCTGGTTCCAGGCGTACGTCGGCCTCGAGGAGGCGGCGGCCCGGATCAGGACGTACGAGGTCCAGTTCGTGCCGGGGCTCCTGCAGACCAAGGAGTACGCGCGCGCCGTCGTCACGGCGGGATCCGCCGGGATCGGCCCCGAGGAGATCTCCCGGCGGGTCGACCTGCGCCTGGAACGCCAGCGCGTGTTCGACAAACCCGACGGCCCGGTCTTCTGGGCGGTCATCGACGAGGCGGCGCTGCGCCGCCCCATCGGCGGCGCCGAGGTCATGCGGGCCCAGCTCGAACACCTCGCCGAGTTGATGCGCCAGCCGAACATCACGATCCAGATCATGCCGTTCAGCTTCGGCGGCCACAGTGCCGAGGGCGGCGCGTTCAGCATCCTGCGCTTCCCCGATCACGACCTGCCCGACGTGATCTACGTCGAGCAGCTCGCCAGCGCCCTCTACCTGGACAAGCGCGAGGACGTGGACCGTTACACCGAGGTGATGGAGCGGCTGTGCGCCGTCAGCACCACCCCGGATGAGACCGTCGAGCTGCTGCGCGCCATCGCGGAAGAGTTCTGAGAGCTGCCGCGCCTGCCCTAGACTGACAGACGGCGCTTGGATCCCGCCGTGGCGGAGCATGCCCAGCGCAGATCACGTGGGCGCGGCGCCCGAGCCGTAATCGAATGGACGTGCCCGCGATCACTCGAAGCTTGATCAAGGAGACCACCCCGTGAAGACCGCTGTCGAGGAGCTCAGCCCGACCCGGGTCAAGCTCACTGTCGAGGTGCCGTTCGACGAGCTGCGCCCGAGCATGGATGCGGCATACAAGAAGGTCGCGCAGCAGGTGCGCGTCCCCGGGTTCCGTCCTGGCAAGGTCCCGGCCCGCATCATCGAGCAGCGCTTCGGCCGGGCGGTGGTGCTGGAGGAGACCCTCAACGACGCGGTGCCCAAGCTCTATGGGCAGGCCGTCGACGAGGTGGACGTGTTCCCGGTCAGCCAGCCTGACATCGAGGTCACGAAGATCGAGGACGGCGAGCAGATCGAGTTCACCGCCGAAGTCGACATCCGGCCCAACTTCGACGTGCCCGACTACCAGGGCATCGAGGTCAGCGTCGGGTCCGCGGAGGTCTCCGACGCCGACATCGACACCCAGCTCGACGCGCTGCGCCAGCGGTTCGCCACGCTGACCGGCGTCGAGCGCCCGGCCACCTCCGGCGACTTCGTCGTGATGGACCTGCGGGCCGAGATCGACGGCAAGAACATCGAGGAGCAGCAGGCCAGCGAGGTCTCCTACGAGGTCGGCGCCGGCTCGGTGCTGCAGGGCCTCGACGACGCGCTCGAGGGCATGTCCGCGGGCGAGGAGAAGAGCTTCAAGACCGAGCTCGTCGGCGGCGAGAACGCCGGCGAGGAGGCTGACGTGATCATCAACGTCAAGTCGGTCAAGGAGAAGGTGCTGCCCGAGCTCGACGACGAGTTCGCCCAGCTCGCCAGCGAGTTCGACACGCTGGAGGAGCTCAAGGACAGCATCCGCGAGGGCTCCCGCCGCAACAAGCTCATCGAGCAGGTCGTCGAGGCCCGCGAGAAGGCGCTCGACACGCTGCTGGACCAGATCGAGATCCCGATCCCGGACAGCGCGCTCAAGGCCGAGATCGACGCCCGCACGCACAACCTCGAGCACCAGATCGCCGAGAGCGGCCTGAGCCGCGAGGCGTTCTTCCGTCTGAACCAGACGACGGAGGAGGAGCGCCTGAGCGAGTTCGAGACCAGCTCCGCCAAGGCGATCAAGGTCGGCTTCGTGCTCGACAAGATCGTCAAGGCCGAGGAGCTGGGCGTCTCCGAGCAGGAGCTCACCAACTTCGTCGTCCGCCGCGCCATGGACATGGGCGTCCAGCCCAACCAGCTGGCCCAGCACCTGGCCGACAACGACCAGCTCACGCTGGCCATGGTCGAGATCGTCCGCGACAAGGCCAAGTCCGTGATCGGCGACGCCGCCAAGATCATCGACGGCGAGGGCAACGAGGTCGACCTCAAGGCCATCTACACCGAGATCAGCGGTGAAGAGGTCGTCGAGGAGTCCGCCGAGGAGCCCGCGGAGCAGAAGAACGAGGCCTAGCCTCCGCCCGAGCACCGAGCCCCCAGTCGCTCTGGCCTGGGGGCTTCGTGCTTACCTGGAGGTAGCGTCCGGTGACCCGAACCTGCGCCGTCAGCGAACAGCCCGTAGACCGGGCATGAGCTGTGGGCGGCGCGCGTTAGGGTCACAAGCAAAGCCAATCGATTACGACGCATCGGAAGGTGAAGCTGTGACCAGCCCGCCGACCTCCTTTCAGCCTGAGTCGCGAGGCCGTGAGAACGGCACGTCCTTCCGGCTTGAGGACCAGCTTTACCAGCGCCTGCTGCGCGAGCGCATCATCGTGCTCGGCCAGGAGGTCAATGACGAGATCGCCAACCGGATCTGTGCCGAGCTGCTGCTGCTGGCCGCGGACGACCCGGAGCGAGACATCACTCTCTACATCAACTCGCCTGGCGGCTCCGTGAGCGCCGGCATGGCGATTTACGACATGATGGAGTACGTTCCCAACGACGTCTCCACGGTCGTGATGGGCATGGCGGCCTCGATGGGGCAGTTCCTGCTCTCGGCAGGCGCGCGGGGCAAGCGCTACGGCCTTCCGCACGCCCGCGTCATGATGCACCAGCCCTCGGGCGGCATCGGTGGCACCGCGGCGGACATCGCCATCCAGGCCGAGCAGATGCTCTACGTGAAGAAGACGCTGGCCGAGCGGATCGCGGTCCACACCGGTCAGCCGCTGGAGCAGATCGAGGCAGACTCCGACCGCGACCGCTGGTTCACGGCCGACGAGGCCAAGGACTACGGCTTCATCGACCACGTCGTGCGAAGCGCGCGGCAGGTGCCCTCGCAGGGCCCCGTCTCTTAGGGGAGCTAAAGTGAACATTCAAAGCCGCTACGTTCTCCCCTCCTTCGTCGAGCGCACGTCCTACGGCGTGAAGGAGATGAACCCGTACAACAAGCTCTTCGAGGATCGCATCATCTTCCTCGGAGTGCAGATCGACGACGCGTCGGCCAACGACGTCATGGCGCAGTTGCTGACGCTCGAATCGCTCGACCCCGACCGTGACATCAGCATCTACATCAACTCGCCCGGCGGGTCTTTCACCGCCATGACGGCGATCTACGACACGATGCAGTTCGTCAGGCCGGAGATTCAGACCGTCTGCCTCGGCCAGGCGGCCTCCGCCGCGGCCGTGCTGCTGGCCGGCGGCACCCCGGGCAAGCGTTTCGCGCTGCCCAATGCCAGGGTGCTGATCCACCAGCCGTCCACCGAGGGCGGCGGCCAGGGAAGCGACATCGAGATCCAGGCCCGCGAGATCCTGCGCATGCGAAACCTCCTTGAGGACATCGTGGCGAAGCACTCCGGGAAGTCCTCCGCCGCAGTCCGCAAGGACATCGAACGCGACAAAATTCTCAACGCGGACGAGGCAAAGGCGTATGGTCTGATCGACGACATCATCCCGTCCAGGAAGAAGCGAGCTCAGGCCGTCGCTTCCTAGACGAGACGTGAGGCACCGGAGCGCTGCCCAATAGGGCACGTTCCGGTGCGACTCGCCGCTAGGGGGCTCACTGTGGGCCCAGAAGACGGTAACGTCGAAACCTGAGCGGTTCGGACCGGGTCCGGAGGATACGGATCGCGGGAGCAGGACGGTCCCACGCAAAGGAGTATCTGGGGTGGCACGCATCGGCGACGGGGGAGACCTGCTGAAGTGCTCTTTCTGCGGGAAGAGTCAGAAGCAAGTCAAAAAGCTCATTGCCGGTCCAGGCGTCTACATCTGCGATGAGTGCATAGATCTCTGCAACGAGATCATCGAGGAGGAGCTCTCCGAGTCCTCCGAGCTCAAGTGGGACAACCTGCCCAAGCCGAGGGAGATCTACGAGTTCCTCGACGCCTACGTCATCGGTCAGGACTCGGCGAAGAAGGCTCTCTCGGTGGCGGTCTACAACCACTACAAGCGGGTGCAGTCCGGTGACCGGGGCAGAGACGACGGCCTAGAGCTGGCCAAGAGCAACATCCTGCTGCTCGGCCCCACGGGCTCGGGCAAGACACTGCTGGCCCAGACACTGGCGAAGATGCTCAACGTGCCCTTCGCCATCGCCGACGCCACGGCCCTGACCGAGGCCGGCTACGTCGGCGAGGATGTCGAGAACATTCTGCTCAAGCTCATCCAGGCCGCCGACTACGACGTCAAGAAGGCCGAGACCGGCATCATCTACATCGACGAGGTGGACAAGATCGCTCGCAAGAGCGAAAACCCGTCCATCACGCGCGACGTCTCCGGCGAGGGTGTGCAGCAGGCGCTGCTGAAGATACTCGAGGGCACCACGGCCTCGGTTCCTCCGCAGGGCGGCCGCAAGCACCCTCACCAGGAGTTCATTCAGATCGACACCACCAACGTGCTGTTCATCTGCGGTGGCGCCTTCGCGGGGCTCGAAAAGATCATCGAGTCGCGCATCGGCAAGAAGGGCATCGGCTTCAACGCCATCATCCGCTCGAAGGAAGAGGTCGACACGGCCGACATCTTCGGCGACGTGATGCCCGAGGACCTGCTCAAGTTCGGCATGATCCCCGAGTTCGTGGGCCGCCTGCCGGTCATCACCTCGGTGCACAACCTCGACCGTGAGGCGCTCATCCAGATCCTCACCGAGCCCCGCAACGCGCTGGTGAAGCAGTACCACAAGCTGCTGGAGCTCGACGGCGTGGAGCTGGAGTTCACCGACGGCGCACTGGAGGCCATCGCCGACCAGGCCATCCTGCGCGGCACCGGCGCCCGCGGGTTGCGCGCCATCCTGGAGGAAGTGCTCCAGTCGGTCATGTACGAAGTACCGTCCCGGCAGGATGTGGCCCGAGTGGTCATCACCCGCGAGTCGGTGATCGAGCATGCCATCCCGACTCTCGTACCTCGTGACCAGCTCGCCGCCAAGCAGCAGCGCACCCCACGAGAGAAGTCGGCCTGAGCTTTCCCGACCAGCGCAAGCGCCCCGTGGATGCACTCCATGGGGCGTTTCCCTTTCCCGTCTCCCTAGAATTGGTCACTGTGACAACGCCAGAGCTGCCGACCCAGTACACCCCGGCCGACGTCGAGACCCGTAGCTACGAGCGATGGGTGTCCGAAGGCTACTTCCGCGCCGACCCGGGCAGCTCGCGCGTGCCGTACAGCATCGTCCTCCCACCGCCGAACGTCACCGGTGTCCTGCACATCGGGCACGCGCTCGACCACTCCGTCCAGGACGCGCTGACCCGCCGGGCCCGCATGCTGGGGCACGAGACGTTGTGGCTGCCCGGCATGGACCACGCCGGCATCGCCACCCAGAACGTCGTCGAGCGCGAGCTGGCCAAGTCCGGCAAGTCCCGCCACGACCTGGGCCGCGAGGCGTTCATCGACCGGGTCTGGGAGTGGAAGGAGGAGTCCGGCGGCAAGATCCTCGGGCAGATGCGCAAGCTCGGCGACGGCGTCGACTGGGATCGTGAGCGCTTCACCATGGACGAGGGGCTCTCCCGAGCCGTCCAGACGATGTTCAAGAAGCTCTTCGACGAAGGGCTGATCTACCGCGCCGAGCGCATCATCAACTGGTGCCCGCGCTGCCTGACCGCCCTGTCGGACATCGAGGTGGAGCACAGCGAGGACGATGGCGAGCTGGTCTCGATCCGCTACTCCGACGACATCGTCGTGGCCACCACGCGGGCCGAGACCATGCTCGGCGACACCGCCGTGGCCGTCCACCCCTCCGACGAGCGCTACGCGCACCTGGTCGGCACGCTGGTCGAGGTGCCGCTCACCGGTCGCATGATCCCCGTGGTGGCCGACGAGCACGTCGATCCGTCCTTCGGCACCGGCGCGGTCAAGGTGACGCCCGCCCACGACCCCAACGACTTCGAGATCGGCCGCCGCCACTCGCTGCCCTCCCTGACGGTCATGGACGAGCGCGGCGTCGTCACCGCCCACGGCCCCTTCCAGGGGCTCGACCGGTTCGAGGCGCGCCCCGCGGTGGTCGCCGCGCTGCGCGCCGAGGGGCGCATCGTCGAGGAGAAGCGCCCGTACGTCCATTCGGTCGGCCACTGCTCACGCTGCAAGACCGTCGTGGAGCCGAGGCTGTCGTTGCAGTGGTTCGTCAACGTGGCGCCGCTGGCCAAGGAGGCCGGCGACGCGGTGCGTGACGGCCGCACCCGCATCCACCCGCCGGAGCTGGCCAAGCGCTACTTCGACTGGGTCGACGACATGCACGACTGGTGCATCTCCCGGCAGCTGTGGTGGGGACACCGCATCCCCGTCTGGTACGGCCCGTCCGGCGAGGTCGTCTGTGTGGGACCGGACGAGACCCCCCCCGAGGGCTACGTCCAGGACCCGGACGTGCTCGACACCTGGTTCTCCTCCGGGCTCTGGCCGTTCTCCACCCTCGGCTGGCCCGAGGCGACGCCGGAGCTGGCGCGCTTCTACCCGACCTCCGTGCTGGTGACCGGCTACGACATCCTGTTCTTCTGGGTGGCCCGGATGATGATGTTCGGGCTGTACGCGATGGACGGCGAGCCGCCGTTCCGCGTCGTGGCCCTGCACGGCATGGTGCGTGACCAGTACGGCAAGAAGATGTCGAAGTCGTTCGGCAACGTCGTCGACCCGCTCGACTGGATCGAGCGCTTCGGCGCCGACGCCACCCGTTTCACCCTGCTGCGTGGCGCCAACCCCGGCGCGGACGTGGCGGTGAGCGAGGAGTGGGCGGCCGGCTCGCGTAACTTCTGCAACAAGATCTGGAACGCCACCCGCTTCGCGCTGATGAACGGCGCGGCCGTCGGATCGCTCGACGGGCTGGAGCTGACGGCGGCAGACAGGTGGATCCTGTCCAGACTGCAGACGGTGACCAAGGCGGCGGATGCGGCCTTCGAGGACTTCGAGTTCGCAAAGGCCTCCGACCTGCTCTACCACTTCGCCTGGGACGAGGTCTGCGACTGGTATCTGGAGCTGGCCAAGATCCAGCTCGGAGACGGGATCGAGCACACCCGGCTGGTGCTGGGGCATGTGCTCGACGCGCTGCTGCGGCTCATGCATCCGCTCGTGCCGTTCGTCACCGAGGAGTTGTGGCGGGCGGTCACCGGCCGCGAGTCCATCGTCGTGGCCGCCTGGCCAGAGGTCGATCCCCGCTACACCGATCCTGACGCGGAGGCGGAGATCGTCGCCCTTCAGGAGTTGGTGACGGAGGTGCGCAGGTTCAGGTCCGATCAGGGCCTGAAGCCTGGGCAGAAGGTCGCCGCACGGCTGGCGCTGACCGGTACAACCCTGGCGGGGCAGGAGGGGGCGATCCGCTCGCTGCTGCGGCTCACCCAGCCGTCAGAGACGTTCTCCGCCACCGCTCGCTTCGCGGTGGGCGGCGTCGGGGTGGAGATCGACACGGCCGGCGCCATCGATGTGGCGGCCGAGCGCAAGCGGCTGGAGAAGGATCTGGCGGTCGCGCGCAAGGAGGCGGCTCAGGTGGCGGCCAAGCTCGGCAACGAGCAGTTCATGGCCAAGGCACCCGAGGACGTGGTGGCCAAGGTCAGAGGGCGGGCCGACCAGGCCGCAGCCGACATCGAGCGGCTTGAGAGCCAGCTCGCCGCGCTGGGTTTGAGCTAGGCCCAGACGGGGAAAGCTGTTTCGTTACCAGGGAATGGACTTTCCCCGTCTCCGGGGCTGCTACAGTTTTCAACGCGGGGCCGATCAGCCCCGACACTCCTTCAGATGGATCCCGATCTTCGGGCCGCCTGTCCGCGTGATTGGACAAGGGCTGAAAGTTCGGGTAAGTTGTGAGGGTTGCCTCGGAAGGGGCGTCCGAAAGATCCCGAATCGGGCGGTTTGACAAGGATCGTCCGGATCTGATAGTCTTCGGAAGGCGAAACGAGCGCCTCCGCTGCTCGGTCTGAGAGATCAGATGGTGTGGGGATGTACGCGTCCGTTTCTTGAGAACTCAACAGTGTGTTAAAAGCCAGTGCATGATGCACAACCCC
>NZ_JBITLM010000020.1:0-136298 GCF_044465295.1 Nonomuraea sp. NPDC049714
GGTCACACGCAGGCGGCGGCCGGGGTGGCCGGGATCATCAAGATGGTGCAGGCGATGGCCCACGGCGTGGTCCCGGCGACGCTGCACGTGGACGCTCCGTCGTCACAGGTGGACTGGGAGTCGGGCGCGGTCGAGCTGGTGACCGAGGCGACCCCCTGGCCCGAGACGGATCGCCCGCGCCGGGCCGCGATCTCGTCGTTCGGCTTCTCCGGCACGAACGCGCACGTCATCATCGAACAACCCGCAGAAATCCCCCTCAACCAGGACGACACCGAGACGCTGCCGGTCGTTCCCTGGGTGATCTCCGCCCGCAGCGCCACCGGGCTGACCGCACAGGCCCAACGGCTGAAGGAGTTCATCGGCTCGCAGCACGATCCCCGTGATGTCGGCTGGTCACTCGCGACCACGCGGACGGCGCTGCCCCAGCGGGCGGTGGTGGTCGGCGAGAACCGGGAGGAACTGCTGGCCGGACTGGACCAACTGGCGTCCGGCCGGCGGTCGCCGTCGGCGGTGACCGGTTCGGTGGGCAAGGTCGGGTTCGTGTTCACCGGACAGGGGGCGCAACGGGTGACGATGGGGGAGAGCCTCTACACGGCCTATCCCGTGTTCGCCCAGGCCTTCGACGCCGTGTGCGCGGGGCTGGAGGAGCACCTCGATCAGCCCGGCCGGTCCCTGCGGGAGATCATCCGAGGCGACGGTTCGGAGGACGGCCTCCTGGACCGGACGGTCTGGGCTCAGGCGGGGCTGTTCGCGGTCGAGGTGGCGCTGTTCCGGCTGCTGGAATCGTGGGGCGTGACCCCGGCGATGGTGGCCGGGCACTCCATCGGCGAGCTGGCCGCCGCACACGTGGCCGGGGTCTGGTCACTGCCGGACGCGTGCGCCGTGGTCGGCGCGCGGGGGCGGTTGATGCAGGCGCTGCCCGCCGGCGGGGCGATGCTCGCCGTCCAGGCCGGTGAAGCCGAGGTCCGGGAGGTGCTCGCGGGCCTGACCGGGGTCGGCGTCGCGGCGGTCAACGGCCCGGCCGCGGTGGTGGTGTCGGGGTCGGACCGGGCCGTGGCCGAGGTTGCGGGGGAGTTCACGAGCCGTGGCGTACGGGTGCGTGACCTTCGGGTGTCACACGCGTTCCACTCGCCGCTGATGGAGCCGATGCTGGCGGAGTTCGCGCAGGTCACCGCGTCGGTGTCGTACAGCTCGCCGCAGATCCCGCTGGTGTCCACGGTGACCGGGTCGCCGGTGACGGACGAGGTGACGGATCCGGCGTACTGGGTGCGTCAGGTGCGCGAGCCGGTCCGGTTCGCGGACGCCGTCACCAGCCTGCGGGAGGCGGGCGTCCGCACGTTCGTCGAGCTCGGCCCGGACGCCGTCCTCTCCGCCCTCGGCCCGCAGACCGTCGCCGTCTCGGGTACGACTTCGAGTCCGCCGGATCCGACTTCGATCCCGAGTCCGACCCCGACCCCGACCCCGAGTCGGGTGGACGCCGAGGACTGGATTCCGGTCCTTCGCCGGGATCGGGACGAGCCCTCGACCCTGGTGACGGCTGTCGGCCGGTTGTACGCCCGGGGCGGGATCGTCGATTGGCCCCGCTTCTACGCCGGGACCGGGGCGCGGCGGGTGGACCTGCCCACCTACGCCTTCACCAGGCAGCGCTACTGGCTGAGCAACAGCTCGGTCCGGCTGGACGCGGCCGAGCTGGGGCAGTCCGTGGCCGGGCATCCGCTGCTGGGCGCGGCGGTGGACCTGCCGGACAACGGCGGCCTGCTCCTGACCGGGCGGCTGTCCCTGGCCGCGCAGCCCTGGCTCGCGGACCACCGGACGGCGGGCCGGATCCTCGTCCCGGAAACGGCCCTGATCGAGATGGCGGTACGGGCCGGCGACGAGACCGGGCACACCCACCTGAGCGAACTCCAGATCCACGTTCCACCGGTCCTCCCCAGCCCCGGCGCCCTTCAGGTCCAGGTCATGCTCAACCGGCCGGACGACGACGGCCACCGCGAACTGGTCATCTACTCCCGCCCCGAGAACGAGGCGCCGCACGGCCCCTGGACCCGCCACGTCACCGCCATCCTCACGCCCGCCGCCACCCCCGACGAGCCGACGGCCAAGCGCCCACCGGCCGGCGCCCAGCCGGAGGTTGCGTCGACGGTCCGTGGTGTCCCGTCGGGGTGGCCAACGACTGGTGTGCAGCCGCAGCAGGTATCGATGGTCCGGGATGACGTGGTGGAGTGGCCGCCGGTCGGCGCGCAGCCGGAGGCGGCGTCGACCTTGCGGCACGTCAAGGGCGTGTGGCGGCGTGGCGCGGAGGTTTTCGCCGAGATCGTCCTTGACGAGAACCTGGCTGTCACCGGTTTCGGCCTCCACCCTGCCCTTTTGGACGCAGTCCTGCCGCTGATCGGGCCGGCCGGGGACGCGCCGATGCTGGCCTCCGCCTGGACCGACGTGGTCGTACACGCCACCGGCGCCGCTAGTGTGCGCGCCCGGCTGGCGCCCGTCCCCGGCGCCGAGGCGATGGCGGTGACCCTGTACGACGACACCGGCCGGCCGGTGGCCTCGGTGGGATCCGTGGCCCGGCGCCCGCTCACGGCCGAGGAACTGCCCGCCGCAAGCCGTGATTCGCTGTTCGAGCTCGAGTGGATCCCGGCCGACGCCGGTGCGCACCCCGCCCCGGAGCGATGGGCCCTGGTCGGGCCCGGCCTCGAAAGCGTCGGCCACGGATGGCCGGAGGTTCGGCGTCACGCCGCGATGAGCGACTTGGCGGCACCGGGTATACCCGTCCCGGACGCGATCGTCATCAGCGGCTGGCCGGCTGAGGCCCCAGCCGAGGCCGAGGACCTGGCCCACGACTTGGCCGCGGGCCCGGCCGCGGGCTCGGACGGTGATGTCGCGGCCGTGGCCCGGGCTGGGGTTCAGGCCACGCTGGCCCTGCTGCAGGAATGGCTGGCGGCTCGGGACCTCGCCGGGACGCGGCTGATCGTGCTCACCCGCCGGGCCGTCGATGCTGGGCCGGGGCCGGTCGACGTCGCCGACGCGGCGGTCTGGGGCCTGATCCGGGTGGCCCAGTCCGAGTACCCGGGCCGGATCGTCCTGCTCGACGTGGACACCCCGGCGGCCATCGACCAGGCACTCCCGGCCGCCATGACGACGGGACAGCCTCAGGTCGCCGTCCGAGCCGGTCGGCTCATGGTCCCGAGACTGGTTCCGGCGACGGTGAAGGCGATGACCCCGGACGGGGCGAACGTCGGCCGGCGGGGAACGCTGCTGGTCACCGGAGCGTCCGGAGCGCTCGGCCGGCTCGTCGCCCGAGGCCTGGCCGGCGCCGGAAGGGCTGAGCGGGTCGAGTTGCTCTCCCGGCGCGGCCCCCAGGCTCGGGGAATGGGCGCCCTGGCGGCCGAGCTCGCCGGGATGGGTGCCACGGCGCGGGTGACCGCCTGCGACGCGGCCGACCGGGACGGCGTGGCCGCGCTGATCACGGCCGTCCCCGCCGGGACGCCGCTGCGTAGAGTGATCCACGCCGCCGGGGTCCTGGACGACGGGATCATCGAATCGCTGACCCCGGCGCGGGTGGAGGCCGTCATGCGGCCGAAGGTGGACGGCGCCTGGAACCTGCACGAGCTGACCAAGACCCTCGAACTCGACGACTTCGTCCTGTTCTCGTCGATGGCCGGGATCTGGGGCAACGCCGGTCAGGGCGGTTACGCCGCGGCCAACACCTTCCTGGACGCTCTGGCCGCGCACCGGCACCGGGCCGGACTCCCGGCCACCTCCCTGGCGTGGGGACCGTGGCAGATCGACGAGACCGACACGGCTGGGGGGAAGGCCGGGCAGATTGACGAGGCCGGCGCGGCAGGGGGGATGGCCGGGCGGATGGAGGACGCTGACCGGCGGCGTATGGCCAGGCACGGCCTGCGGCCCCTCAGCGGCGCCGACGGGCTGGCCCGGCTGGAAGCGATGATCGAGCGGGGCCCGCGCGAGCCGGGCACGGTCCCGGCGCTGCTCGTCCCGGTTCACCTGGATCTCGGCGTCCTTCGCCGGCACACCGGGGCGGGACTGCCGCCGTTGCTGTCCGGCCTGGTCGGCGGTACCACCGCCGGCCCGGTTCGGCGCGTCGTCGGCCCGGCCGGCGCGCCCGAGGAGAACGCCCCGGCCGCCCGCCTGGCCACGCTCCCTCCGGCCGCCCGCGGACGCGCCGTGCACGATCTGGTCCGTGCCCAGTGCGCCCAGGTCCTCGGTCTGCCCGGCCCCGACGCGGTCGACCCCGGCCGGTCCTTCCTTGAGCTCGGGCTGACGTCCCTGACCGCGCTGGAGCTGCGCAACCTGTTGAGCAGCGGCGTCGGCCTGCCCCTGCCGGCAAGCGTGATCTTCGACTACCCGACGCCGGCCGCACTGGCCGGGCACCTGTGCGCCGGCATCGTCCCCGCCGAGACGGCGCTGCCCGTCCTCGACGGGCTCGACCGGCTCGCCTCCCTGCTCTCCGCGGTGGACCAGGACAGCGACCGGCGATCGGAGATCATCACCCGCCTGGAAGGCATGATCGCGGACTTCCGGACCGGGACCGCGGAGAACACGACAACCTACCGAGACCTGTCCGTGGCGAGCGACGACGAGATGTTCGACCTGATCGACCGGGAGCTGGGGATCTGAGGGACGAAAAAGGAGCGGCCGGTGACCCCGGCCGCTCTTCGGCTCTGTTCGGTGGGCCTCCATCGCCGCGGGCGGAAGACCAGATCCGGGCGATCCCGCGTCGATGTGGTCCCGGGCGGGATCGGCGCCGGCGGAGCGCAGCCCGTCCCCTGAAGTCCGAGCACGCAGGCCGGGTCACCCTGATGGGTGGCCCGGCCTGCGTTGGGGCGGAATCGCCTGGCGCGGTAGGTCAGGAGCGGTCGCAGGTGACGACGGCGTTGCGGAGTTCGTACCCCATCAGTTCGTCGGCCCAGCACAGGTCCGGCTCGCGCCGCAGTCGGATGCCCGGCACGCGCAGGAGGCGGTCGAGGAAGATTCGGGTCTCGGTGAGGGCCACCTGCGCGCCCGGGCACCGGTGGCTGCCGTCGCCGAAGCTCAGATAGGAGCCGGCCGTCTTCGTCCGCCGCGCCCGGTCCGGGTCCAGGGAGTGGGGGCACTCGCCCACGCCGGCCTCGTCGAGGTTGGCGGCGCGGATGTCGAGGACGAGGTTCTCACCGCTGGTGACCGACCCGGAGGCGGTCACCGTGTCGGCGGTGACCCGGCGGGCGATCATGTTGACCACCGGGTCCAGCCGCATGATCTCCTCCAGGATGGCGATCTGGTCGGCGTCCTCGCCGGTCAGGAAGCGCTCGCGCAGCGCGTCGTCCCCGAACAGGTGCCAGGCCGCCATGACGATGAACTCCCGGGTGGTGATCATCCCCGCGACGGCGTACGTCATGCACTCGACGAGGATCGCCTTGTCCGGGTAACCCTCGTCGAGCAGGTGCGAGATCACGTCCTCGCGGCGCTGCGCGCGCCTGGCCCGGATGGCCGGCCGTACGTCGAGCATCAGGAAGCGCACACCGTGGAAGGTCGCCAGCAACTGCCCGAAAGGGCGCAGCCAGCGGCTCATCCGCGGCAGGCGCAGGCCGATCAGGGTGGCCTGGATCCGCTGGGCCATCGCGCTCTGGACGCTGTCGGTCAGCCCGACGATCTCGCCGGCCACGGTCACCGCGAGTTCGAAGCTCATCCGGTCCAGCTGCCCCTCCCCACGGGCCCGCATCCGCGCCAGCAGGTCGTAGGTGGTCGTCTCCATGACCGCGCGGTACCGGGTGCTGATCGCCTTGGGGGTGAAGAAGCGGACGATCGCCTGCCGCTTGCGCTTGTGCGGCTCGCCGTCCAGGAAGAACACGGAGGTGAAGGCCGGATCGCCGGTGACCTCGCCCGTGGCGCCGGCCCCGGCTTGCCGGGTCGCGGTGCCGCGCAGGAGCTCACGGGCGAAGGCCAGGCTGCCGACGACGCGCGTGCCGGGATCCACGGTGATCCGCTCGGCGGCCAGCGCCGCCGACTTGCGGTCGTCACGGGTAGCTTCGAACGGACACGAAGCAGTCATTTGTCTACCCACCAATCTCGAAGGCTGGACAGAACCGGCGTCCGTAGCCCCACTGGGAGGCGGCGAGGTCCTGTCCGAACGCGAACAGCTGGGGCACCGTGTTCCGGTGACCCCAGCTGCCTGCAGTGCTCACATCGGGACCTACTGGTCAGCCGCGCCGGCCGTCGCCATGACTCCCGCGAGCGGGGATGCCGACGTGGTCGCGGGCGAGGTGGTCGGGTCCGGCAGCGCGTTCGCCGGGCACTTCAGATCCGAGGTGTTGCCACGCACCCGGCTCGGCAGGGTGCCGTCGTGCAGGTACTCGGTGATCGACCTGCCGGGGGAGCAGGACTCAGGGGTGGCCGAGTCGGCCGGGGTGACGCCGCTCTGCACCAGCACTGCCTTCGGGAACCGCTTGCGCACCGCCAGGCTGCCCTCGTAGGTCGAGTTCGCTTCGATGGTCGAGTCGAGCACCATCAGCATCGGCGGCGTCTGCAACCCGCCGACGGGGGCCGGCTTGCGCGGCGGCACGCTCCAGGACTGGCACGAGGCGACGAACCAGGTGTTGTTCCAGGACGCGAACGGCCACTTCCGGTAATCCTTCTGGGTGGTGCGAATCCAGGTGTTCCAGTTCTTCGGCCACGGGGCGTCGGTGCACATGGTGGAGAGCGCCATGGCCTGGAGGTTGTCGGTGGTCGTCGGGTAGTTGGCGTCGTACAGCGTCTTCATCGACGCGGTCTCGCCCCTGTTGACATAGGCCGAGAAGACCTCGGCCAGTTCCTTCCAGTGGCTCGTGTTGTACGCGAGCAGGAAGACGTCGGTCCAGACGGTCGGTCCGTAGGTGCCTTCGGCCGGCTGCTTCGTCAGCTTGGCCAGCGTGTCGTAGTACTGCTTCTTGACGGCGGCCTCGGTGGTGCCGAGGTGGTAGAGGCTGTCGTACTTGGCCACCCACGCGGCGAACGCCGAGAAGTTCTGGTTCAGCGGACCGTTCTGGTTGCGGTTGTAACCGAACCAGGCTTCCTTGGGGTCGACGCTGCTGTCGAGGACCATCCGGCGCACCCGCTGCGGGTACATCGTGCTGTAGACCTCGCCGAGGTAGGCGCCCCAGACGTAGCCGTAGAAGTTGATCTGCTCCTGTCCGAGAGCCTTGCGCAGGCTCTCCAGGTCCTTGGCCGAGTCCACGGTGGTGGCGTGCTTGAGCAGGCCGCTGTTGGTCCGCGCGCAGGCGGCGGAGTAGTCCTGTGCGATCTTCATCTGTGCGGCGAGCTGCTTGCCCGTGGCCGGCACGTAGGGCAGGCGGTTGTAACCGTGGATGCCCGGGTCACAGCTCAGGGTGGGCTGGCTGGCGCCGACGCCTCGCGGGTCGAAGCCGATCCAGTCGTAGTCACCGCTGACGGCCTCCGGCAGCAGCTTGCCCACCGAGGCCTGGCCCAGGGCGGAGCCGCCGGGCCAGGTCAGGTTCACCACGAGGGCGCCCTGGTACTCGCTCTCGGCGGAGGTGTGCTTGATCCGGGACACCGCGACCTTGATCTTCGTGCCGGTCGGGCGGGAGTAGTCGAGCGGCACCTCCAGATGGCCGCACTCACCGCCGAGGGCCTGCAGTCCGTTGGTGCACGGCGACCACGTGATCGGCGGGGGGTTGTACGGCCGCTCGGTGGGCTTGCCGTGGCTGGGCTTGCCGGGGGTGACCGACGCGCTCACCGGCGCCGTCGCAGCCTGTGCCGATAAGGGGGAGAGATACGCACAACTCATCGCGAGGCCGCCGATCACGGCCACGGCTTTCACAAGTCTTTTCATGAGATTTCCATTCGTTCTGCCGCGTCTTTTACGGCTTCCGGTCCGTCGGATTGTTTCGTCCCGCAGATCTGGAAACAATCTGGGAGAACGGAAACTCTTCTATCAGAGGAACGCGTGGCACGGCACGTACAAAGTCTTGAGCGGTGCGGCTCAGTCGAATACTTCTTGTCGCCGGCGAAGCTCCTCGGCGAACGCCATCCAATCCTGGCCGGTCCGGTCGGCGACGAGACTCAGGTCGCGTGACCAGTGCACCGGAATTGCGTCGATGAATTCTTTCCATTCCCCTGAATTGATGACGTGCAGCACCATCCAGCCGATGAAGGCCCGGCCGCGTTCGGTGTACTTCAGCGACGGGTCGTTGGCCAGCTTCGGCGACAGCGACGACCACGTCGGCTGGGGAAGGGACCGCATCGTGGAGGAGGAGAGGTTCGACTCGGTGGGCGGCCACGGTTGCATCGGCGACAAGGTGGCGGATCGCCCGGTGCCGCCGGCGCCGTCGTTCAGGGGCGTCGCGTTCCTGCGGGGCGCGACCGGATCCGCGCCGCGCCGGATCCGGGCCCGCACGTCCTGTGCCGTGGCCGGCGCCACGTCGGCCTCGCGAGCGATCTCCCGCAGCGAGGCGTCCGGGTGGACGGCGATGTAGTCCGCGGCCCGTCGCCGGCCTTCGGCGGCCGTCAGCGGACGGCGTTTGCCGTCCCGGCCCAGGCGCTTGCCCAGCTGCTGACCGTCATCGGCGCAATGGCGGCGGATCCCCGCGATCGTCTTCGCGCTCAGCCCGGTGGCCGCTCCGATCGCCCGGTCGGACCAGTCCGGATGCCACTCGACGATCTGTCTGGCCCCGGCCATCCGGTCGGCCCGGCTCAACGGCAATCCGTGCCAGGTGTTCGCCTTCACCGCGAGAATGAACGCGTCCTCGTCCGAGCAACTGATCAGCCGTACCGGAATGGTCTCCTCGCCGCGGAGTTTCGCCGCCTCGAAGCGGTGCATCCCGTCGACGATGCGTGAGCTGCTTTCCTGCACCAGGATGGCCGGCAAAGCGCACGAACTCGCGGCTTCCGCCAGCATCTGCACATGGGTGGGGTCCGTGCCGATGCCGCGGACGAAGACCCCCGGCTCCAGTCTGCTCAGCGGCATGTACTGGACCGGTAACTGATCGATTGCGTCGGCCGAGTCGAAAATCCGCTTTCGGGATATAGCGGGATCTGGGGCTTGATAGGACGATGCGGTGTTCAGGGTCATCGCGGTGTGCTTTCTTTAAAGAATTAGCAGCAGGCGTTCAGTCATGCAAATGCTAAGTATTTCAGCTTGAGATGACGGGCGGCGAAGATGTGATCCTCAACACACTGGTGCGGCATTGCTGGCAATGAACCCGAGATAAGTTTCATGGAATAGCAGGTGGCGAGCGCCTGACTGCGAAAGGTGCTTGGCCGTGTGCCAGCCCAGGGCGCTCACCTGGGCGATTTCCATATAACTCTGGCCACAATGATCTGACAATGAGATTTTCTGATAATTCCACCAGGCGTAGCGCAGGCTTCATCTGGCCGTACCTGCGCCTGGATCGCTCCATGGGCGATCTTGCCTGCTCTGGGCCCTCATCGAATTCCGTTCGGTTGTTCAACTGCGGACGCGCGGCAGTTGAACATTAACCGAAGGGCTCTGGCGGCCCTCTTCGAGGGATTGTCACCGTCCGGCAGCAGGACGACACGCCATGGCGTTGTTCTCGTCCGACGGGATTCGGTCTCCGGGCCGCAGGCCCTGCCACGTCTGGGATTCCGCGTCCGCCGGCGCCTTCGTGAACGGACGGCTTCATCGCCCGGAATTCCTGGAAGTCGCGCAGTCGCCGACGGCACTCCAGGCTATTGCAGTATCGCTCCGCGTGGCGTATTTCAAGGCGTTGGCGACGATTAGCGGTGCGCCTCCGTCCGTTCAACTGCTGCGGTTCAGCAGTCGAACGTCGACCGTGCGGGCCGAGGTTGTATCGCGGTTGTATCGCGCCGAGCGGTCTGGGTACCGTGCTGCTGGCCGGTGAGATCCGTCACCGTTGCCAATCCGCCGTCGGCGTGAATCCGCGGCAGAATTTCAGCCGACATCGAATTTAAGGGGTGGCGAGCGGTGGGGCATGTGTTCTCGCTAGTTCTCAGCCGGGAGATTACTGACGAAGAATCGGCGATCCTGCGGGAAGCAGGCTGCGCCGAAGCTGTTTTCGGGACCGATTCACTGCCGACCAACGCCGACGTCACGGTCACGAAGATGGATTTCGATGACACCGTTTCCCCGTCGCTGGCCGAGGCGATCGAGTCGGCCCTTGAGGCGGTGAAGAAGGTGCCGGATCTGTCCGTTCCCGGGCTCACGGTTCCCGCCGTGCCGAAGGCGCCGGACGCGGAGTCCGACGCCGGCGCCGACGCGGACTCGGGCGTGCTGGTCGGCGAGGTCGTCGAGGCGGGGTAGAGCGCCGCATCGGAGGCCCCAGCGGCCGTGTGAGGCCGCTGGGGAGACACCCGGCCCCTGTCCGCGCCGACGGTGGACCGTTTCTCGCGCCACGCGGGAAACGGCCCGCCGTGATCGGTATCAGCCGCCAGTCAACCCATGGAGAAGGGGATTGCCATGACGGAGCTGCCCACATCCGCCCCGCCGGGGCCGGCGGGCACCGGGGGCGAGCCGGACGGTCACCGACCCGTCGCCGAGGAGAACCCGCGCGACCCTCGGGGCCGGCTGGCGAGGCTGCTGGACCAGGGAACCCTCACCGTCCTGCACGAGAGCGACGTGATCAGGACGACGGTGGCGCTCGGCCAGGTCCACGGCGTGGAGGTCATCGCCTTCTGCACGGACGCGCGGGTGATGGGCGGAGCCGTGGGGGCCGCTGAGTGCCGCCGCATCGCGGACGCCATCGACCTGGCGCTCCGGAAGAATCGCCCGGTCATCGGCCTGTGGCACTCCGGTGGCGCCAAGCTCGCCGAGGGGATCGAGGCGATGGATGGGATCGGCCGGATCTTCGCGGCGACGGTCCGTGCGTCCGGCAAGATCCCCCAGATCTCCGTGGTGCTCGGCCCGGCCGCCGGCGGCGCCGCGTACGGGCCCGCGCTGACGGACGTGGTGATCATGGCACCGGCCGGCCGGGTCTTCATCACCGGCCCGGAAGTGGTGCGCAGCGTCACCGGCGAGCTGATCGACATGGAGGGCCTGGGCGGGACGGAAGCCCACGGCCGCAAGTCCGGCGTGGCGCACATCGTGGCCGACTCCGAGGAGGACGCCTGCTCGCGCGCCCGCCACGTGACCTCCCTGCTCGCCGTGCCCGGAAAGGTGGACCCGGACGCGGTGGGCCCGCCCAGGGATCTGCGCGCGCTGCTGCCCGCCTCACCCCGGCGGGCCTACGACGTACGGCCGCTGGTGACCGGACTCCTCGACGCCGAGGCCGTGCACCCCGGCGGCGACGGCGGCCATTTCCAGGAGTTCCACGCGAAGTGGGCGCCGAACGTCGTCACCGGCCTCGGCCGGCTGGCCGGCCAGACCGTGGGCGTCGTGGCGAACAACCCGCTGCGCAAGGGCGGCTGCCTGGACTCGCTGAGCGCGGAGAAGGCCGCCCGCTTCGTACGGATGTGCGACTCCATGGGGGTGCCACTGGTCACCCTGATCGACGTGCCCGGCTATCTGCCCGGCGTCGCCCAGGAATGGGGCGGCGTCGTCAGGCGTGGCGCGAAGTTGCTGTACGCCTTCGCCGAGGCGGTGGTCCCGCGCGTCTCGGTCGTCACCCGCAAGTCCTACGGGGGCGCCTACATCGCGATGAACTCGCGTGCCTTGGGTGCCACCAAGGTGTTCACCTGGCCCGACGCCGAGGTCGCCGTGATGGGCGCCGAGTCGGCCGTGGGCATCCTGCACAGGAAGGCGCTCGCCGCCGCGCCCGAAGCGGAGCGGGAAGCGCTGCGCGCACGGTTCATCGACGAACAGAAACGACTCGCCGGCGGCGTCCACCGGGGAGTCGCGCTCGGGGTGATCGATGAGGTCATCGACCCGTCGCAGACCCGGGCGGCGGTGGCGGAGGTCCTCGCCGCCGCGGCCTACCGGCGCGGGACGCACGGGAACATCCCGCTGTGAGAGCCGGGCACATGCTGGATTCGCAGGTCCTGAGAGTGAGGATGATCATGGACGACACTGGCGCTCCCAACGTGTTCCTCAGCGGCGGCGGCTCTCGCACGGCACTCGCCGACGAGCAGCGGCTGCGCTACCTGCCGGATCCCGACGTGACCAAGGTCAAGGTCCTGTGCGGCAATCGCTACGAGCACTTCGAGGCCAGCACCGACACGACCCTCGTCGACGAGCGCGAACTGCGGGTCTTTGTGTGGACCCGCCGCACGTACGTGGCTGAGTGATGAACGCCGAGACACAGGCGGCGGCGCAAGAGGTACGGGCGGAGATCGTCGCGGTCGTGAGCCAGGTTCTCACGGCGGCCGGAGACGTCGTCGCCGTGGGCGACCCGCTGGTCATCCTCGAATCGATGAAGATGGAGATCCCGGTCCTCGCCGAGGACCACGGCCGGATCCTGCGGGTTCCGGTCGCGCCCGGCGACAGGGTGCAGGAGGGAGACCTGCTCGCGGTGATCGGCTCCGGCTGTGGGTGAGACAGGCGGAAACGGCTGCGGGTATGGTCCTTCCCGCCCGCCCCTTCTCCGCTTACCGCGTACCTCTCCCCCCGAGCAGAAAGCGACGACCCGATGAGCATCCCCGCCGACGACAACCCGTGGATCCGCCGGTTCCACCACGAGCCGAACAGCCGGGTCACCCTGGTCTGCTTCCCGTACGCCGGCGGCTCGGCCAGCTTCTTCTACCCGGTCTCCGACGCCTTGCAGGCCACGATGCAGGTGGTGGCGCTGCAGTACCCGGGACGGCAGGACCGGCGTCTGGAACGGCCGCTGACCACGATCGCCGAACTGGCCGACGAGTCCTTCGCCGCGCTGCGCCCCCTCATGGACCGGCCGCTGGCCTTCTTCGGGCACAGCATGGGCGCCACCTTGGCGTTCGAGGTCGCCGTACGGATGAAGCGCGAGCTGATCGACGGCCCGGTCACGCTGTTCGCCTCCGGCCGCCGAGCCCCCTCCCGGCACCGGGCGGAGACCGTGCACCTGCTCGACGACGACGGCATCGTCGCCGAGCTGAAGAAGGTCAGCGGCACCGACGCCCGCATCCTCGGCGACCTGGAGCTGCTCCGGATGGTCCTGCCGGCGATCCGCGGCGACTACACCGCCGCCGAGACCTACCGGTACGAGCCCGGCCCGGCGCTGGACTGCCCGATCATCGGGCTGGCCGGGGAGAGCGACCCGAAGGTGACCGTGGACGAGGTCAAGTCCTGGGCCGACCACACCACCGGCGGGTTCGAGCTGCGCACGTTCAGCGGCGGCCACTTCTACCTCGCCCAGCACCAGCGTGCGGTGGTCGATCTGATCAGCGACCAACTGCTCTCCCTGAAACTCTGAGGACGGTCATGGCTTCGACACCCACCGCCGCGCGATGAACGACCTGCTGTCGACGACCGGACTGCTCACGCAGGTCCTGCCGGCGCACGCGCTGACCGCCGAGGCGTACGCCGATCCGCCCGGTGTCATGCTCTACCCGGACGAGGAGGCGGTGATCGCGCGGGCGGTGGAGATCCGCCGCCGCGAGTTCGCCACCGTCCGGCACTGCGCCCGCGCCGCGCTCGAACGACTCGGGGTGCCGCCCGGCCCGATCCTGCCCGGAGAGCGTGGCGCGCCGCGCTGGCCGGAGGGGGTCGTCGGCAGCATGACCCACTGCGCCGGTTTCCGCGGCTGCGCGGTCGCGCACGCCACCCACCTGAGCACGATCGGCCTTGACGCCGAGCCGGCCGCGCCGCTGCCCGACGGCGTCCTGGACGCGATCGCGCTGCCGGAGGAGCGGGCCGGCATCCGGCGCCTGGGATCGGACATCCCCTGGGACCGGCTGCTGTTCAGCGCCAAGGAGTCCGTCTACAAGGCCTGGTTCCCGCTCACCCGCCGGTTCCTGGAGTTCGACCAGGCCCGGATCGAGCTGGACCCGGCCGGCGGGTTCACCGCGACGCTGCTGGTGGCACCGCCGATGACCGTCATCGGCCCGCTGACCGGGTTCACCGGTCGCTGGATCCACCGTGACGGCCTGGTGATCACCGCGATCGCCGTCCCCGCCCAGGGGTGACGCCGGGATGCGCATCGGCGGGCACGGCGCCGAGTACCGGTACGGGTACGCCCCGTACGACGACGGGTTGGAGACCTTGATGCACACGCTTACCGGGACGGCGACGTCCACCCAGCGGCCCGGCGCCGGCGACGCGTTGTACGTGCGCGACCGGTCCACCGGCGAGCTGTTCGCCTATCCGCACCGCCCGGGAGCCATCGGCCCCGCCAGCTACGGCGCCCCGGTCCGGATCGGCACGGGCTTCCTGCCCGAGGTGTCCCCGGTGCTGGCCGCCGGCGACTTCCACGGCGACGGCGGCCTGACACTCCTGTGCGGCCTGCCCGACGGCCGCGAGATCCTGCTGCCCGCGGCGCGATCCTTTACCGCGACCGACCTTCCGCGTGCGGCGGGATCCGTCGCCACGGCCGATCTCCCGTCCGTGGGATCCTTCACCGCCGCCGACCTGCCGCCCGTGGAGCCGGCGTCGGTGGCGGCCGCGCAACTTGTCGTGGTGCGGGGTGTCAGGGGCCGCCCGGAGAAGGTGCTGCGGGCAGGTCCGGACGGGACCGTGCGGCTGGCCGAGGCGTCCGCCCCGGACCGGGCGAAGCCGCTGACCACGATCGACCCGGGCACGGTGCTGCTCGGGATGGGGGACGTCACCGGCACGGGCCGATCGGACCTGCTGCTGCGCCGCCCGGACGGCGGGGTCGGCGCGTGGGAGTTCCCCGCGGCCCCGGGCGCCGGGCTCTTTCACGACCTGGGCGCCGACTTCGACGGCACCGTCGTGATCGCCGCGGCCGACGTCAGCGGCGACGGGCTGTTCGACCTGCTCGCGGTCGGCGGCGACGGCGAGCTGCTGGTCTTCCCCCACAGCGGTGTCTTCTGGCCGCAGGACCCCGCCACCACCTTCCTCGCCCCGATCCCGGTCACCGACGTCGGCGCGGTCGACATCATCGGCTGACCACGAGCCGGCCGAGCCGGCCGAGTCGACGAGCCGGCCGGTGCTCGGTGCCCGGGTCCGTCCTCCTGCGGGTGAGCTACGCTGCAGATGTTCATAAAGAGGACAAGTGTTCGCATAGCGAACAGTTGGAGGACGGTATGGGCTCCGCCTTCGTCTACGCCGCGGCGCGTACACCCTTCGGCAGGTTCAACGGCGCGCTCGCCGGCGTCCGCCCCGACGACCTGGCGGCCACCGCCCTGCGGGGCGCGCTGGCCAAGGTCCCGGCGCTGGACCCGGCCGCGATCGGCGACGTCGTCTGGGGCAACGCCAACGGCGCCGGTGAGGACAATCGCAACGTCGGCCGGATGGCCGTGCTGCTCGCCGGGCTGCCGGTGAGCGTGCCGGCCACCACGGTCAACCGGCTGTGCGGCTCCAGCCTGGACGCCGCCATGATGGCGTCGCGGACGATCGAGAGCGGCGACGCCGACGTGGTGGTGGCCGGAGGCGTGGAGTCGATGACGCGGGCCCCGTGGGTGCTCCCCAAGCCCTCACGGGCGTTCCCGGCCGGCGACACGACCGCCGTCTCCACCACGCTCGGCTGGCGCCTGGTGAACCCGAGGATGCCCAAGGAGTGGACCGTCTCACTCGGCGAGGCGAACGAGCAACTGCAGGAGAGGTACGGCATCTCCCGCGAACGGCAGGACGCCTTCGCGGCCCGCTCGCACGCGCTGGCCGACGCCGCCTGGAACGCGGGGTTCTACGACGATCTGGTGGTGCCGGTCGAGGGCGTGGACCTGGCGCGCGACGAGGGGATCAGACCCGGCTCCACCCCGGAGACGCTCGCCGGGCTCAAGCCGGCCTTCCGCCCCGACGGCACCATCACGGCCGGCAACGCCTCGCCGCTCAACGACGGCGCCTCGGCGGTCGTGCTCGGCTCGGAGGCTGCCGCGAGCCGGATCGGCGCCGACCCGATCGCCCGCGTGGCGGGCCGCGCCGCCTCGGCGCTCGAACCCCACCTGTTCGGGTACGCGCCCGTCGCCGCCGCCGACCAGGCGCTGCGCCGGGCCGGCATCGGCTGGGACGACGTGGGGGCCGTGGAGCTGAACGAGGCGTTCGCCGTGCAGTCGCTCGTGTGCGTGGACGCCTGGAAGGTCGACCCGGAGATCGTCAACACCAAGGGCGGCGCCATCGCCATCGGCCATCCCCTCGGCGCCTCCGGAGGACGCGTCCTCGGCACCCTCGCCCACGTGCTCGCCGAACGGCGCCAGCGGTGGGGCGTCGCCGCCATCTGCATCGGCGTCGGCCAGGGGCTGGCCGTCGTCCTCGAGAACGTGAACGCCTCATGACGGCCGTCACCCGCGATCCCGACGAGGCCGTGGCCGGGATCGCCGACGGTGCCACCGTGCTCATCGGCGGGTTCGGCATGGCGGGCATGCCGGTCACGCTGATCGAGGCGCTGATCCGGCAGGGCGCCACGGATCTGACCGTGGTCAGCAACAACGCGGGCAACGGCGACACCGGCCTGGCCGCCCTGCTCGCCGCCGGCCGGGTGCGCAAGATGATCTGCTCGTTCCCGCGCCAGACCGACTCCTGGGTCTTCGACTCCCTGTATCGGGAGGGGCGGATCGAGCTGGAGGTCGTCCCGCAGGGCAACCTCGCCGAGCGGATGCGCGCGGCCGGCGCCGGCATCGGCGCGTTCTTCAGCCCCACCGGGGTCGGCACGCTGCTGGCCGAGGGCAAGGAGCGGCGCACCATCGACGGCCGGGAATACGTCCTGGAGTATCCGATCAAGGGCGACGTCGCGCTCATCGGCGCCCACACCGGCGACCGGAGGGGCAACCTCGTCTACCGCAAGACCGCCCGCAACTTCGGGCCCGTCATGGCGACGGCGGCCACGCTGACGATCGCCGAGGCGCGCCGGGTCGTCGAGATCGGCGAGCTGGACCCCGAGAGCATCGTCACCCCCTGCATCTACGTGGACCGGATCCTGGACCTGAGCGCAGCGGAGGCCACCTCATGACGTTCGCCATCCCCCCGGCGGGCCGGACCGTCGAGCACCTGGGCCGCGGTCCGCTCGGCCGCGACGAGCTCGCCGCCGTGGTCGCCCGCGACATCCCGCGCGACTCCTTCGTCAACCTCGGCATCGGCCAGCCGACGACGGTGGCCGACCATCTCGCGGCCGACTCCGGCGTCATCCTGCACACCGAGAACGGCATGCTCGGCATGGGGCCCGCCGCGTCGGCCGAGGACGTGGACCACGACCTGATCAACGCCGGCAAGATCCCGGTCACCGAGCCGCCCGGCGCGGCGTACTTCCACCACGCCGACTCCTTCGCCATGATGCGAGGCGGCCACCTCGACGTCTGCGTGCTCGGCGCGTACCAGGTGTCCGAGAGGGGAGACCTGGCGAACTGGCACACCGGCGCCCCCGACGCGATCCCCGCCGTCGGCGGCGCCATGGACCTGGCCATCGGCGCGAAGGACGTGTTCGTCATGATGACGCTCTTCGCCAGGGACGGCTCGCCCAAGCTCGTCCAGAAGTGCACCTATCCGCTCACCGGCCTAGCCTGCGTGAGCCGCCTCTACACCGACCAGGCGCTCTTCCACCTGGGCCCCGGCGGGGTCACGGTGGTCGAGACGTACGGCACGACCGTCGACGAGCTCGCCGCCCGGCTCGACGTCACCGTGCGCAGGCTCGACGGCCGATAGTCGGGCGTCGGGCGTCGGGCGTCGGGCGTCGGGCGTCGGGCGTCGGGCGTCGGGCGAGAGTCTGCCGCGCGGGCCGGGGCGTACCGGTCGGCGTCCTTGCCGACGAGATCCGGAAATCGACGAGATCCGGAAATATCGTGTCAACGGTCAGAGCACGTGGGCGGCCAGGCGGGCGCGGTGCCAGGCGGGCGAGCCGAACAGGGCGGCCGCCGAATGGGCCCGCTTGAAGTGCAGGTGGGCCTCGTGCTCCCAGGTGAAGCCGATGCCGCCGTGCAACTGGATGGTCTCGGCCGCCACCGCCGAGTACGCCTCCGCGCAGTACGCCTGCGCCGTGGCCGCCCGTACCTGGAGGTCGGGCGCGTCGTCGGCGAGGGCGCGGGCGGCGTCGTCACTGACCGATCGAGCGGATTCGACCAGCACGTACAGGTCGGCCAGCCGGTGCTTGATCGCCTGGAACGAGCCGATCGGCCTGCCGAACTGCTCCCTGACCCGCACGTACGCGAGCGTCATCTCCAGGCAGCGTGCGCTGCCGCCGAGCTGTTCCGCGCTGAGCGCGGCCGCCGCCACGGCGAGCAGCCGTTCCAGCACGCGCCGCCCGTCGGCGGCGATCAGCCGCGCGGGCGCGGCGTCGAACCGCACCCGCGCCTGCGGCCTGGTGCGATCCATCGTGACCAGCGACTCCACCCGGACACCGGGCCCGCCGGGGTCCACGACATAAACCCCCAGACCACCCTCCGCCCTGGCCCCGAGGTCATCCTCCGCACTGGCCCTGAGGCCGCCGCCCACACCGGCTCCGAGGTCGCCGTCCGCGCCGGGTGCGAGGTCGTCGGCCGGGGGGCCGGACGCGGGGCCGCCGGTGGGGGATCGGGCGGGCACGATGAGGAGGTCGGCGTGGGCGCCGTCGAGGACGTGTTCCTTGACGCCGGTCAGGCGTCCGTTCAGCACCTGTGCGCGGATCGCCGCCGGGTCCCAGGTGCCGCGCTCGGCCCAGGCCAGCGCGCCGATCCGGCTGCCGTCGGCGAGGCCGGGCAGCGCGGCTGTCTCGCCGCACGCGAGCAGGGCCTGCGTGGCGAGCACGGCGGAGCCCAGGTAAGGCAGCGTGGCCACGGCCCGGCCCAGCTCTTCGCACACCACCTGGGTCTCGGCCAGGGTGCAGCCCGCGCCGCCGTGCTCCTCGGGCACGGCGAGGCCGAACGCGCCCACCTGGCCCGCGAGCAGCCGCCAGACGGCCTCGTCGTAGCCGGCCTCGGCGTCGGGCGCGGGCCGGGACGGGGGAGTGCGGGCCAGGAGAGCGCGCACGGTGCTCCGCAGCTCCTCCTGCTCCTCGGTAGTGATCACGCATCGAATTATCTAACAAGTGTTTGGTAGAGTGCCAGCGTGACGTTCAGGGCTGAGGTTCGCGCCTGGCTGCGGGACAACCTGACGGGCGAGTTCGCCGAGGCGCGCGGGCTGGGCGGGCCGGGGCGCGAGCACGAGGCGTTCGACCTCCGGCTGGCCTGGGAGCGGCGCCTGGCCGCCGCCGGCTGGACCTGCCTGGGGTGGCCGCAGGAGCACGGCGGGCGCGGCGCCGGCATCGCCGACCAGGTCGCCTTCCACGAGGAGTACGCGCTGGCCAGGGCCCCCGCCCGGGTGAACCACATCGGCGAGAACCTGCTCGGCCCGACCATCATCGCGTTCGGCACCGGCGCACAGCGCGAGCGGTTCCTGCCGCCGATCGTGGCCGTGCGGGAGCTGTGGTGCCAGGGCTACTCCGAGCCCGGCGCCGGCTCCGACCTGGCCGCCGTGCGGACCCGCGCCGAGCTCGACGGCGACCGGTGGCGCATCACCGGGCAGAAGGTGTGGACCTCCCTGGCCGTGGAGGCCGACTGGTGCTTCGCGCTCTGCCGCACCGAGCCCGGCTCCACCCGCCACCACGGCCTGTCCTACCTGCTGGTGCCGATGCGGCAGGACGGCGTGGAGGTCAGGCCGATCGTCCAGCTGACCGGGACGAGCGAGTTCAACGAGGTCTTCTTCGACGATGCCGTGACCGGGGCGGCCGACATCGTGGGCGGGCCCGGCGACGGCTGGCGGATCGCCATGGCCACCCTCGGCTTCGAACGCGGCGTGGCCACCCTCGGCCAGCAGGTGGGCTTCCGGCGCGAGCTGGAGGCCGTGATCGAGACCGCCCGCAGGACGGGCGCGATCGACGATCCGCTGCTGCGCGACCGGCTCGTGCGGTCCTGGATCGGCCTGCGGGTGATGCGGCTCAACGCGATCCGCACCATGGAGGGCGCGCCGGGGGCCGGGTCGTCCATCTCCAAGCTCGTCTGGGGTGTGTGGCATCGGGAGCTGGGGGAGCTCGCCGTGGACGTGCTCGGGGCCGCCGGGATGATCGCCGACGGCCCGCCGTACGAGCTGAGCGACGCGCAGCGGCTCTACCTGTTCTCGCGCGCCGACACGATCTACGCCGGGTCGAACGAGATCCAGCGCGGGATCATCGCCGAGCGGGTGCTGGGGCTGCCCCGTGAGGCGCGTCCCTGACCTCGGGGCTCATGGTCGCGTCACCAGGTACCGGGCCGGGTATTCGCCGCCGCCGTGCACCGCGAGGTCCGCGCCGGTGAGGTAGGAGGCCAGGTCGCCGGCCAGGAAGAGGCAGGCGTTCGCGACGTCGGCCGGGACCGCCGTCCGTCCCATCGGGATCACCCCGGCCACGGCCGCGCCGCCGTCCTCGCCGTAGGCGGAGGCCATCGGGCCCGCGGTGATGTGATTGACCCGCACCTTGGGCGACCACTCCAGAGCCAGCGCCCTGGTCAGGGTGAGCAACCCGGCCTTGGCCGCCGAGTAGGCGGCGGTGCCCGGTTGGGGGTGCACGCCGGAGACGCTGCCGATGTTGATGATCGACCCGCCGGTGTCCTGGGACCGCATGACCCGGTTGGCGGGCTGGGCCACGTAGAAGGGGGCGAGCAGGTTGAGCGCCACGACCCGCTCGACGAACCTGGGCGAGACGGTCGCCGCGTCCGCGTCCGGCGAGCCGCCGGCATTGTTGACCAGCACGTCGAGCCGCCCGACCAACTCGACGGCCTGCTCCACCAGGTGGACGGCCGCCGCCGGGTCCCGGACGTCGGCCGCGACGAAACGGGCCGTCCTGCCGCCGGCGGTCGGTAAGGCGGTTCCGTCCGTGGTCGCTGGGGTGTCCGGTGAGTTCCTTCCGCACACCAGCACGTCGGCGCCGGCGGCGAGGAACGTCCGTGCGATCACGTGGCCGATGCCCTTGGTGCCGCCGGTCACCAGCACCGCACGGCCGGCGAAGTCGATGCTCATGCCGGGCTCTCCTCGCGCTGTCGTCGTCGACGGGCTATTGTTTCTAACAAATGTTAGGTCGAAAGGTGGCTCATGGGAATCTCCACCGGCGACCCCGGCCAGGGCATCGCCGAGGTCGTCATGGACGTGCCGCCGGTCAACGCGCTCACCGTGCGGGGCTGGTTCGACCTGGCCGGCGCCGTGCGGGACGCCGGGCGCGACCCCGCGACCCGCGTCGTGGTGCTGCGCGCCGAGGGCCGCGGCTTCAACGCCGGCGTCGACCTCAAGGAGATGCAGGCCGCCCGGGGCTTCGAAGCGCTGGTGGGAGCCAACCGGGGCTGCTACGCCGCGTTCGCCGCCGTCTATGAGTGCGAGGTGCCGGTGATCGCCGCCGTGCACGGGTTCTGCCTGGGCGGCGGCGTCGGGCTGGCCGGCAACGCCGACATCGTGATCGCCTCCGACGACGCCTACTTCGGGCTGCCCGAGGTCGAACGGGGCGCGCTCGGCGCCGCCACCCACCTGGCCCGGCTGGTGCCCCAGCACCTGATGCGCGCCATGGTCTACACCTGCCGCGACGTCACCGCGGCCGAGCTGCACGCCTTCGGCTCCGTCCTGCACGTGACCTCCCGCGACCGGCTCCGCCCGACCGCGCTGGAGGTGGCCGCCACGATCGCCGCCAAGGATCCGTACGTCATCCGCCGCGCGAAGGAGTCGCTGAACGGCATCGACCCGATCGACGTCAACCGCAGCTACCGCTACGAGCAGGGCTTCACCTACGAGCTCAACCTGATGGGCGCCGGTGACCGCCACCGTGACGCCTTCCTCGCCGAGGGAGAGCGGTGATGGGCGGCGTGCTGTCGGCCGAGGAGGTCGTCGCCTCGCTGGTGAGCGGCATGACGATCGGGATCGGCGGCTGGGGCTCCCGGCGCAAGCCGATGGCGCTGGTCCGGGCGGTGTGCCGGTCGAACCTGAAGGACCTGACCATCGTGTCGTACGGCGGGCCGGACGTGGGCCTGCTGTGCGCGGCGGGCAAGGTCCGCCGGGTCGTCGCGCCGTTCGTGACGCTCGACTCGATCGCCCTCGAACCGCACTTCCGCGCCGCCCGGCAGAGCGGGGCCGTCGAGTTCACCGAGTACGACGAGGGCATGTTCATGTTCGGCCTGCTCGCGGGGGCGCACCGGCTGCCGTTCCTGCCGACGCGGGCCGGGCTGGGCTCCGATGTCATGCGGGTCAACCCCGGCCTGCGCACCGTACGCTCGCCGTACGCGGACCAGGAGGAACTGGTCGCGGTGCCCGCGCTCACCCTGGACGCCGCGCTCGTGCACCTGGACCTGGCCGACACCCGCGGCAACGGCCGCTATCTCGGCCCGGACCCTTTCCTGGACGACCTGTTCGCCAAGGCCGCCGCCAGCTGCTACCTGTCGTGCGAGCGGCTGGTGCGGCCGGGCGAGCTGGGCGGCCCGCCGCAGACGCTGCTGATCAGCCGCATGCACGTCGCCGGGGTGGTCGAGACGCCCGGCGGCGGCCACTTCACCGACTCCGGCACCGGACGGGACGAGGCGTTCCAGCGGCACTACGCCACCTCGGCGGCCGACCCCGGGCGGTGGGCCGCCTTCGCGGCCCGGTTCCTGTCCGGCGACGAGCGGGCCTACCAGGAGGCCGTGCGCCGATGGCACCAGGAACAGGAGGCGCGATGAGCGCGAGCCGGGCGGAGGTCTGCGTGGTGGCCTGCGCCGAGGCGTGGCGCGGCGACGGGGAGGTGCTGGCCGCGGCGATGGGCACCTGCTCGGTCCTGGGGGCCAGGCTGGCCCGGCTGACGTTCGAGCCCGGCCTGCTGACGACGGACGGCGGCGCGCTGCTCACCGCCGAGCCGGTGCCGATCGGCGCGCCCGCGGGCCCGGCCGAAGGGTGGCTGCCGTTCCGCGAGCACCTGTGGCTGGTGCAGAACGGCCGGCGGCACGTGATGATGGGCGCCTCACAGATCGACCGGCACGGCAACACCAACATCTCCGCCATCGGCTCCTGGGAGCGCCCCACCTCGCAGCTCCTCGGCGTGCGCGGCGCGCCCGGCAACACGATCGGCAACCCGACGAGCTACTGGATCCCCCGCCACTCCACCCGCGTCTTCGTGCCGAAGGTCGACCTGGTCAGCGGCGTCGGCACCGACCGCGCCGCCGCGCTCGGCCCCGAGGCGGCGCGCTTCCACGACCTGCGGCGGGTGGTGACCGACCTCGCGGTCCTCGACTTCCGCACGCCGGACGGGGCGATGCGGCTGGTCTCCACCCATCCGGGCGTGCCCGTCGAGCAGGTCCTGGCCGCCACCGGCTTCGAGCTCGTCACCGACGGCGACGTACCGGAGACACGACAGCCGACCGGTGCGGAGCTGCGCCTGATCCGCGAGGTGCTCGACCCACGGTCGCAACGCGATCGGGAGGTACGCGCATGACGAGGCGACCGGTTGGCGCGGAGGCGGGTCCTGGTGTGGTGACGTGGCCGGTGGTCCGCGGGTGATGGGTCAGGTGCTGGAGACGTCGCTGACCCGGCTCACGGGGGTCCGGCACCCCGTCGTGCAGACCGGGATGGGCTGGGTGGCCGGGCCCCGGCTGGTGACCGCCGTGGCGCGGGCCGGTGGGCTCGGCGTCCTCGGCTCGGCCACCATGAGCCTGGACGAGCTCGCCGCCGCGATCAGGGCGGTTCGCGCGCGCACCGGCGAGCCCTTCGGGGTCAACCTGCGCGCCGACGCCTCCGACGCGGGCGACCGGATCGACCTGCTGATCAGCGAGCAGGTCCGGGTCGCCTCGTTCGCGCTGGCCCCGCGCCGGGAGCTGATCGCCAAGCTGAAGGACGCCGGAGTCGTGGTGATCCCGTCGGTGGGCGCGCGGCGGCACGCCGAGAAGGTCGCCGCCTGGGGAGCCGACGCCGTGCTGGTCCAGGGCGGCGAGGGCGGCGGGCACACCGGCCCGATCGCCACCACGCTGCTGCTGCCCCAGGTCGTCGACGCGGTCGACATCCCGGTCATCGCGGCCGGCGGCTTCTTCGACGGGCGCGGGCTCGCCGCCGCCCTCGCCTACGGCGCGGCGGGCATCGCGATGGGCACGCGGTTCCTGCTGACCTCCGACAGCTCGGTCCCCGACGCGGTCAAACGGGCCTACCTCGCCGGGACCGAGACCGTGGTCACCCGCCAGGTGGACGGCATCCCGCACCGCGTCCTGCGCACGCCGCTGGTGGACGGCCTGGAACGGTCAGGCCCGGTGACCCGGACGATCCGGGCGCTGCGCAACGCCGCGCGGTTCAAGTCGATCTCCCGGATGTCCTGGCCGGAGCTGATCCGCGACGGGCTGGCCATGAAGCACGGCAAGGAGCTCACCTGGTCGCAGGTGCTGATGGCGGCCAACACCCCCGTGCTGCTCAAGGCCGCCATGGTGGACGGCCGCGCCGATCTGGGGGTGCTGGCCTCCGGGCAGGCCGTGGCGGTCATCGACGACCTGCCCTCCTGCGAGGCCCTGATCGACGCCGTCGTCACCCGCGCCGCCCACGTGCTCGGCCGCCTTGGCGCCGACCTGCCCCACTGAGCGCCGCACGGCCCCGGCGAGGCGTGCCGGGCGCGGGTTTCAGCTCAGCGTCGGCGTCCGTAGGCACCTCGCCTATGCACTCGATCTCAAGGTCGGCGTCAACCCGCACCTGCTGGAGATGCTCAACCGGGCGATCCCGCTGGGCCGCGCCGGCACGCCGGACGAGGCCGCCGGCTCTGTCGTCATGTTCACCTACCCGGAGGCGGACTATGTCAGCGGCCAGGTGATCGTCACCGGCGGCGGGTCCGAGGGCTGACGGCGTCGAGGACGCGTATCCGGTCAGGGGGCCACTGGTCCGTGAGCTGCGCGATGAGCTGCCGGAGCGCTCGATCGGCGGGATACCGGAAGGCGGTCAGTCGCAGGTCGGCGACGAGCCGCGCCTCGTGCTCGGCCTGTTCCGCCGCGGTCTGCACGGTGCGGGTGCCGGGGCCGAGGAGGTTGCGCCAGATGGCGTTGCGTTCGATCCCGTGCCAGGTGGACGTCTCGCCCATGAGCGCGTCGTACGGTGCGTTGGCCAGGACGAGCGTCCAGGTCGCGTCGTACACGACGACCGGCGTGTGCGACAGCCGGTCGAGCAGCCGCTGCACACTCGGCGTGACGCGCGACGGAACGACGTCCGGACCGGGCGCGCTGTGCCCGGCCAGCCGGTAGAGCAGGGCACGCTCGATGTCGGACAGGCGCAGCGCCTGCGCGAGCGCCTCCACCACCTGCGCGGAGGGCGCGGTCGCCCGCCCCTGCTCCAGCCGGGTCAGATAGTCGGCCGAGATCCCGGCGAGCCCGGCCAGCTCCTCGCGCCGGAGCCCGCTCGCCCGGCGTCGCCGGCCGACCGGAACGCCGACGGTCTCGGGCGTCACACGATCACGCCAACGGCGCACCATCCGGCCGAACTCCCACGACTCCACTCCTCCGGTGCGCGGGAAGACGTTGTCGTTGTCGTGGCCCCGGCGGTCCTATGACGGGGCGGGGTCGAGATCGCTGACGTCGGCGAAACCGAACTTGCGGTTGACGTCGCCGGCGACCCGGGCGGCCGTGGTCCGGGGCAGCACGCGCGACATCAGGGTCCAGGCACGCTGGGAGGCGCGACCGGGATAGGAGGCGGGCCGGCCGCGGGCGAAGTCGTCGAGCGTGTTGGCCGCGACGCTCTCCGCGGTGTCCGCCTTCGGGTCCATGGCGGCGGTCGTACGGCTGAAGAATTCGGTGTCGGTGGTCCCCGGATGCGCTGCCATCACGCGTAGGCCGGTGCCCCGGAGTTCCTCGGCGAGCGCCTCGGTGAACGAGAGCACGAACGCTTTGGTGGCAGCGTAACTCGCCTGATACGGCATGGGCTGGAAGGCGGCCGCGGAAGAGATGTTGATGACCCCGCCATGACCGCGTTTGAGCATGTCGGCGCACAGAAGGTAGGTCAGGCTCACCATGGCGGTGATGTTCACGTCGATCGACTGCAGATTGGGTTCGAGAGGGCGGCTCATGAAAGGGCCGAGCGATCCCAGCCCGGCGTTGTTGACCAAAAGGTCCACCCTCAGGCCGAGACGCTTGATCTCATCGGCCACTGCCTGCGGGGAGTTGCGGTCGGAGAGGTCTGCGGTGATCACGTCGACCCTGACGTGGTGCGCGGCCTGGATCTGCTCGGCAAGCTCGCGGAGCACATCGGCCGAGCGGGCGACGAGGATCAGGTCGGCACCTCGGCGCGCGAGCTCACGCGCGTAGGCCTCGCCCAGTCCCTTCGAGGCACCGGTGACCAAGGCTGTGGTGTTCGAGTAGGCGTGCATGAGCGATCCGCTTCCTGTTGGATGCTTCGAGACTCGAGCCAAGTAAAACACTTCGAGTCCCGGAAGTACCCAGGGGGCGGTCATGACCCGAAGCGAATCCGCCGAGGGGTGCGAGGCTCAGGACATCCGCCGCGCGCCGGGCTCCGCCGTCGCCTGCTTCGCCAGGGTGACGAGCAGCTCCTTCACCTCCGTCGCGGCGTAGGAGTCGCCGTATCTCGCCTTCCCGCCGCCGTCGAGCACCTCGTCCACCCCGGACAGTTCGCGCAGGCCGCGCGCCAGCTCCGTCAGCATGCGCGCCGTCGTGTCCGCCTTGGCCTCCGTCCAGCCGGTACGCCAGGCCAACGGGAGTGTGGAGATCGTGCCTTCGGTGACGTCGTCCGGAAGCAGGGCGGCGAGAATCTCGGCCAGGGAGAGGGTGGCTCTGGGTCAGGTCAGGGTCAGGGTCAGGTCAGGGCGGACATCAGGCGGGCGCGGTGCTCGGCGGGGGTGCCCCACGCGGCGCGTAGGGCGCGCGCCTTGCGGATCAGCAGACTGAGGTCGTACGCGTCGGTGTAGCCGATCGCGCCGTGCACCTGAAGGGCGATCCTGGCAGTCCGGTACGCGGCCTCCGACGCCATGACCTTGGCCGCCGACACCTCGCGGGCGAAGTCCGGGGTGCCGTGGGCGAGGGCCGCGCCGTGCACCAGGGGACGGGCGTACTCCAGCTCGACCAGCGCGTTCGCCAGATGGTGCCGGACCGCCTGGAACTCGCCGATCGGCCGCCCGAACTGCCGCCGCGTCCTGGCGTACTCCACCGACACCTCCAGCAGGCGGCGGCCCAGTCCCGTGAGCTGGGCGGCGCACGCCAGCGTGCCCAGGTCGCGAGCCTCGTCGGCGGCGGCCACCACCTCGGGGCCGGCGGCGAGCACGTCACCCGGCGTGACGGGAAACAGCCGGCGAGCCGGATCCAAAGAGGTGAGGACGCCCCCAGGAACTCCGGCCCGCAGCTGCGCCCCCGCCACCGTCAGCACCGGGGCCGCTATGTCGGCATCCAGCGCGTACGGGGGCATCGGCGTGGTGGCGGTGCCGAGCGTGCCCGGCGGCTCCCGCGTGGCGGTGGCGCCCGGCGTGCAGGGGAGCGCCAGAGTGGTGGCGTCCGGCGTGCAGGGGAGCGCCAGCGTGGCGACGACCGTCCCGTCCGCGATGCCCGCCAGCCGCGAGGAGTCCAGAGCCAGCCGGTCCAGCAGCACGGCCACCGCGACCGTCTCGGCGCAGGGGCCGGGCACTCCGTGCCGGCCGAGTTCGTGGAAGGCGGTCACGAGCTCGACCGGGAGCACACCGGCGCCCCCCGCCTTCTCCGGCACCGCGACCGCGAACACCCCCGCCTCACCCAGCGACCGCCACAGCGCCAGGCCGGGCTCCGGATCCCCGGCCGCCCATGACCGGACGGCGCCGGGCACCGCCGCCTGAGCCAGCAGCTTGTCCACCGTCTCGCCGAACAGCCTCTGCTCGGCGTCCAGGACGAACTTCACGATCGCCTCCGCTCGGCGTCCAGGACGAACTTCACGGCCGCTTCCCTTCGGCAAGGACCTTCACGGCCGTCCCGCTCTCGGCAGGCCGAGCACCCGCTCGGCGACGATGTCGCGCTGGATCTCGTTGGTGCCGGCGTAGATCGGGCCCGCGAGGGAGAAGACGTACCCCTCCAGCCACTCGCCCGCCAGCTCCCCGGCCGGGCCGAGCAGGTCCAGGGCGGTTTCGTGCAGGGCCACGTCCAGCTCCGACCAGAAGAGCTTGTTGACGCTGGACTCCGCGCCCACGTCCTCGCCCCGGGAGATCGTCTCGAAGCCCTTGAGCCGGTACGCGCGCGCCCGAATCCACGCGTCGGCCACGTGGTCCCGCAGCGCGGTGTCGGCGGGGTCGCCGTGCTCGCGCCAGAGCGCGACCAGCCGGTCGGCGGCGGCCAGGAACCGCCCCGGGCTGCGCAGGGTGAGCCCCCGCTCGTTGCCCGTGGTGCTCATCGCCACCCGCCAGCCCTCGCCGGGCCGCCCGATGACGTCGCGGTCGGGCACGAACACGTCGTCGAAGAACAGCTCGGCGAAGGCCGGCTTGCCGTCGAGGCGGCCGATCGGCCTGCGGGTGATCCCTTCGGCGTCCAGCGCGAACATCAGGTAGATCAGGCCGTGGTGCCGCCGCGAGCCGGGATCGGCGCGGAACGGGCCGAAGCCCCGGTCGGCGAAGGCCGCGCGCGAGCTCCACGTCTTCTGCCCGTTCAGCAGCCAGCCGCCGTCGGCACGGGTCGCGGTGGCGCGCAGGGACGCCAGGTCGCTGCCCGCCTCCGGCTCCGACCAGGCCTGCGCCCAGATCGCCTCGCCCGAGGCCATCGGCGGCAGGACGCGGGCGAGCTGCTCGGGGGTGCCGTGCCGGAACAGGGTCGGGGCCAGCAGGTTGACGCCGTTCTGGCTCACCCGCGCCGGCGCGCCGGCCGCGTGGTACTCCTCCTCGAAGACCAGCCATTCCAGCGGCGTCGCGGCCCGCCCGCCGTACTCACGTGGCCAGGACACCACCGACAGGCGGGCCGCGTACAGCTCGCGCTCCCAGGCGCGGTGCGCGGCGAACCCCGCCTCCGTCTCCAGCGACGGCAGAGCGGTGGCGGGGACGTGGGCCCGCAGCCACGCGCGCACGTCGGCCCGGAACGGCTCCACGGCCGACAGGTCAAGATCCATCGGCGGCCGCCTTCATGCTCCTGACGTCCATCCCGGCCAGGGGGTCGGCCGCGGTCTCGGCGTTGTGCGCGTGGGCGAGGTGGTGCAGGCCGAAGACCGAGTCCAGGCCGGCGTGCAGGCCCTGCAGGTCCTCCGCCTGGTTGACCGCCTTCTTCGCCAGCGCCAGCCCCAGCCGCGGCATGGCCGCGATCCGCTCGGCGAGCGCGAGGGTCCGCGCCGCCAGCTCCTCGCGCGGCACCACCTGGTTGACCATCCCCACCTCGTACGCGCGCCGCGCGGGCATCCGGTCACCGGTGAAGAGGAACTCCTTGGCGATGCGCGGCGGCATCGCCCACGGATGGGCGAAGTACTCGACGCCCGGAATGCCCATCCGCACCACCGGGTCGGCGAAGAACGCGTCGTCGGCGGCGACGATCAGGTCGCACACCCAGGCCAGCATCAGCCCGCCCGCGATGCACGCCCCCTGCACCATCGCGATCGTCGGCTTCGGCAGCTCCCGCCAGCGCCGGCACATGCCGAGGTAGACCTCCGACTCGCGGGCGAGGCGGCTGTCCGCGCCGTCCTTGCCCACGTGGTCCCACCACAGGCCGGCCCTGCGCTCGAAGGACAGGTGCGCGTCGCGCTCCGGGGTGCCGATGTCGTGCCCGGCGCTGAAGTGCTCGCCCGCGCCGGCCAGCACGATCACCTTGACCTCGTCGTCGGCCGTGGCCCGGTAGAGGGCCTCGTCCAAGGCGTACGTCATGGCGGAGTTCTGGGCGTTGCGGTAGTCCGGGCGGTTCATGGTGACCAGCGCCACGGGGCCGCGCCGTTCGTAGTTCACCACGGTCATGGGGCCCTCGCATTCTTTCTAACAAGTATTTGGTAGGGTAACTCATGTGAAGCTCAGCGAGGAGGCTCGGCCGCTCTACGTTCCCGGGCACGGCCTGCTGCGCGACCGGGTGGCGGTGGTCACGGCCGCGGCCGGCACCGGCATCGGGGGCGCGTGCGCCCGCCGGATGCTGGAGGAGGGCGCGCGGGTGGTCGTCAGCGACGCCCACGAGCGCCGGCTCGCCGAGAGCGTGGCGGGGCTGGCGCGCGAGTTCGGCGGCGCGGTGACCGGGGTGCCGTGTGACGTCACCTCGGAGGAGCAGGTGCAGGGCCTGTTCGCGGCCGCCGAGGAGCGGCTCGGCCCGGTCGACGTGGTGGTCAACAACGCCGGGCTCGGCGGCACGGCCAGGCTCGTGGAGATGACCGACGAGCAGTGGGGCCGGGTGCTGGACGTGACGCTCAACGGCACCATGCGCTGCACCCGGGCCGCGCTGACGCGCATGCTGCCGCGCGGGCGCGGCGTGATCGTCAACAACGCGTCGGTGGTCGGCTGGCGGGCCCAGGAGGGCCAGGCGCACTACGCCGCGGCCAAGGCGGGTGTGATGGCGCTGACCAGGTGCGCGGCGATCGAGGCCGCCCCGCACGGTGTGCGGGTCAACGCGGTGGCTCCCTCATTGGCCCTGCACCCGCACCTGGCGAAGGTGACGACGCGGGAGGTGCTGGACGAGCTGACCGGCCAGGAGGCCTTCGGCCGCTCCGCGGAGCCCTGGGAGGTCGCCAACGTTATCGTCTTCCTGGCGAGCGACTACTCCTCCTACATGACCGGAGAGGTCGTCTCGGTCTCCAGCCGGCATCCCTGAGAGGTCCACCTTCACATGAGCGCACGACGCCGAGATTCCCAGAGCACCGCCGCCGCCCGCGCCGGGCGGCGGGCGGAGCTGCTCGCGACCGCCGCCGAGGTGTTCGCGTCCCGGGGATACGCGGCCACGACGGTCCGTGAGGTGGCCGACGCGGCGGACATCCTCGGCGGCAGCCTCTACTACCACTTCGACTCCAAGGAGTCGATGGTCGACGAGATCCTGTCCGTCTTCCTCACCGACCTGTGGTCGGCCTACGACGCGGTGCTCGCGGGGGAGCTGGGCGCGCGGGAGACGTTCGAGGCGCTGATCGTCGAGTCGTTCCGGTGCATCGAGCGCTACCGGCCGGCCGTCGTGATTTATCAGAACGAATCCAAGCATCTCGTGACAAATCCGCGGTTCTCGTACTTGCTGGATTCGCAGCGGCGGTTCCGCGAGATGTGGCTGTCGGTGCTGGACCGGGGCGTCACCGACGGCGTCCTGCGCGCCGATCTCGACACCGGCCTGATCTACCGCTTCATCCGCGACACCGTCTGGCTGGCCGCGAGCTGGTACCGCAGCGACGGCCCGCTGCCCGCCGACGAGATCGCCCGGCAGTACATAGCCATGGTCCTGGAAGGCATCCTGACGACCTGAGGAGTTCGCGATGGCGGAGGCGTACCTCGTCGAAGCGGTCCGCACGCCCGTGGGCAGGCGCGGCGGCGGCCTGGCCGGCGTGCACCCGGCCGACCTCGGCGCGCACGCGCTGAGCGAGCTCATGGCCCGCTCCGGCGTGGACCCGGCGGCGGTCGAGGACGTGATCTTCGGCTGCGTGGACACGGTCGGGCCGCAGGCGGGCGACATCGCGCGCACCTGCTGGCTGGCGGCCGGGCTGCCCGAGGCGGTGCCGGGCGTCACCGTCGACCGCCAGTGCGGCTCCTCCCAGCAGGCCGTGCACTTCGCCGCCCAGGCGGTGCTGTCGGGCACCTGCGATCTCGTGGTGGCCGGCGGCGTGCAGAACATGTCGCGGATCCCGATCGCGTACGCCTCCCAGGGCGCCACCGAGGCGCTCGGCCTCACCGAGGGCCCGTTCGCCGGCTCGCGCGGCTGGCGGGCCCGCTACGGCGACCAGGAGGTCTCCCAGTTCCGCGGCGCGGAGATGATCGCCCGCGACTGGGACATCTCCCGCGAGGACATGGAGGCCTTCGCCTTCGAGTCGCACCGGCGCGCCGTCCGGGCGATCGACGAGGGGCGTTTCGCCCGCGAGATCGCCCCGATCGAGGGCGTCACGACCGACGAGGGCCCGCGCCGCGACACCACCCGGGAGCGGATGGCCGCCCTGAAGCCGCTGCTGGAGGGCGGGCGGCTCACCGCCGCGCTCGCCTCGCAGATCTCCGACGGCGCCGCCGCCCTGCTCCTCGCGTCCGAGGCGGCGGTGAAGGCGCACGGCCTGCGGCCCCGGGCCCGCGTCCACCACCTCTCCGCCCGTGGCGAGGACCCCATCAGGATGCTGTCCGCCCCGATCCCCGCGACGGCCTACGCGCTGAAGAGGAGCGGCATGTCGATCGGCGACATGTCCGTGGTGGAGATCAACGAGGCGTTCGCCCCGGTCGTGCTGGCCTGGCTGAAGGAGACCGGCGCCGACCCGGCACGGGTCAACCCGAACGGCGGCGCCATCGCGCTCGGCCACCCGCTCGGCGCGACCGGCGCCCGGCTCATGATCACCCTGCTGCACGAGCTGGAGCGCACCGGCGGCCGCTACGGCTTGCAGACCATGTGCGAGGGAGGCGGTCAGGCCAACGTCACGGTCATCGAGCGGCTGTGAGCCCTGACAAGAAATATGACAATTCATCCAGAGTCGCTGGACTCGTGCGCGGCTCGCCACGCATAGTAGATCAGCAGAACCGTCCGCGAAAGCGCCAGTACGGAGGGTCATGCCCCACGCGTTCGCCGCAATCCTGATCGCCGCCTCGATGACCGCCGGTGCGCTGACCCCGGCGGCCCAGTTACCCGCCTCCGCCGTCGCGGCGCCGAAATACCGGGCCTGCTATGACGGCACGTGCAAGATCACCCTGACGAAGAAGACGTCGTTCCGGATCCACCCGCGCTTCGGCATCACCCGGCTGACCATCTCCTTCAACTCCCAGCAGGTCCAGGTCCGGGGCACCGGTCCCGGCGTCGCGGCCGGGGGAGGGTTCAGCAAGGGAGGCGCGACCACGGTCAACGGCATCCAGTTCACGATCAGCTCGTTGTCCGGCAAGAAGGCGGTGCTCAGGCTGAAGGCCCGCCGCTGAGCCCCGTACCCGATCGAGGAGGAGGCCGGCCCCTGAGCGGAGCCGGCCTCACGCGTCAGCGGACCGCGCCGAGAGCGTCGACGATGCCGCGGCCGTAGAAGCCGTTGTTCCCCTTGTTCCCTTCGCAGACGTGCGTGTCCGTCACCGTGGTGCCGTTGGGCAGGTGGCGGGTGTAGGTGTAGGCGGGCGGGTTCGGGCAGGCCGTCCTGGTCGCGGAGCTCTTCAGCACGCTCTCCACCACGCGGGGGCTGAGCGTCTTGCCGCCGTGGACGCGGTCGCGGTGGCCGAACCTGCTCACGATCAGCGCGGCGACTCCGACGGCGCGCGGTGAGGCCATCGAGGTGCCCTGGAGATAGGTGTAGTAGGCGCAGGTCGAGCCCTTGCAGTCGCGCACGACATGGGTGACGTTCGGCGTGCCGTCAGGGTTGAGCTCGCCGCGCTCCTCGGCGAGCGCCTTCGGGTAGGCGGCCAGGGTCGCCCTGGCCAGGTCACGGTTGTTGTCCGGCGTGTCGTAGGCGTCACCGCCGGGAGCCGCCACGTCGACGTAGCCGTTGCCGTAGTCGGAGAAGTACGACTTGCGCTTGCTGAAGCCGGTGGAGGAGACCGAGATCACGTGCTCACCCTCGCTCGGCATCGACACACAGCTCGGCGGGATGGTCCTGCTGTACGGCGCCTCGCCCGGCACACTGGCGAAGTCGGGGCTGGAGGCGTCGACGAGCTCCTTGGTGTAGTCGGTGGCGCCGTTGCCCGCGGCCGAGATCAACGTCACGCCTCTGCGGTGCGCGTAGTCGAGGGCCCGCTGGGTGGCCTTGATGATGGTGGCCTGCTCGGCCCGGTCGGCCGGCGAGTCCGCCGGGTTGTCGGTGCAGTTGAACAGCCACGGGTCGATGTAGTAGCTCATGTTGACCACGTCGATGCCGTGGTCGCCGGCGTAGGTCAGCGCGTCGATGCTCGGCTGGAGGAAGAAGTAGCCCGAGTCCTGGCCGACCCGCAGGTTCACGATCGACACCTTCGGCGCCACGCCCGCCACGCCCAGCCGGTTGATCGGGGAGGCGATGGCGGAGGCCACGTGGGTGCCGTGATCGCTCTCGTCCACGTCCGCGGGGTCCTCGCAGGACTTGTCGGGCTCCGCCTCGCAGGGGCCGTCGACCTCCGCGCCGTTGGCGTCGACGGGGATGTCGACGGTGAAGTTACGGCTGAGCTCGCGGTTGAAGTTGGGCGCGATGTCGGGGTGCGAGCCGTCCACGCCGGTGTCGAGGACCCCGACGAGCACGCCGTGGTCGCCCTGGTTGTAGCGGTGCGAGCCGCTCGCCGTGGCGTTGATCTGCTTCATGTCCCACTGCAGCTCCGCCAGCGGCTCGGAGCCCCGGCCCGGCTTGCCGAAGGTGGTGGTGGCGGGAGCGCCGGTCGCGGCCCGCTCCACCGCTCTGGCCTCGATGGCCTTGCGTACGGCGGCGGTGGAGCGGGCGGTCGTGGGCACGCTGCCGATGGACCGGTTGTGGGCGACTCCCTCGATCACGTCGCTACCGGCGAGTGCCGCCGCGAAGCCGGTGTTCGTCGTGGAGATCGTGGCGACGCCCACCGCGGTGTTCTCCTTGAGCAGGCTCCCGCCCGCGGCCTCGACGGCCTGCCGGGAGGCTTGCGCGTCGGCCCCTTCCTTGTAGAGGACGACGTATTCGGTCGGAGGGCCGTCAGACACTTTCAGCGCGGCCTGCGCGGGGGTCACCAGTGCCGCGGTGAGCAGAAGTGCGGCTGAGATGACGGCAACGCGTTTCACATATACCTCCACATTTTGGCGAATCCCGTTCATCAATCTGGAGACACTCATGGCACACGTCCAGATCTTCAGGGATTCGCCGCTCATGTGTTATGTGATCGCTTTCTCATTGTGAAGAATCTCGTGGTACTCGGACGCGTGCGCGGGAGAGGAGTCAGCCGAACACGCGGGACAGCCTGGGGACGCGCCGCAGCACCAGCCGGTCCAGCGCCAGCACCGCCACCATGGTGACGCCCGCCAACGGGAACAGCACGCCGAGCACCGCCATGATGGCGATCACCCCGTACGCCGTCCGCCTGCTGGTGACGCGGGCCGGGGCGCCGACGCGGCCTCGGGGGCGGCGCCTCCACCACATCCACACCCCCGTGACGACCAGCGTGATGAGGGCCAGGCAGGCGCCGAGCATCACGATCAGGTTGGCGACGCCGTAGCGGCGGCCCTCGTGCAGCGCGATGCCCTGCTCGACCGCCTTGGCCATCAGTCCGTACTCGGCCCAGCCGTAGGAGACCAGCACCCGCCCGCTGTACTGGTCGACGTGCAGGGTCTGCGCGTCCGCCGGATCGCGGCGCGGGGCGGTCACGATCGTGTAGACGCCCGTCGGGTCGCTGGGGAGCAGGATCTTGAGGTCGCACTCGGCGGCGGGGCAGCGCCGGATGGCCGGCCTGGCGGCGGCCAGGGCGCGCTCCAGCGGGAGCGCTCCGGGCTGCAGGACGCCGCCGGTGCCGGAGTGGGCGGCGTGCTCGTCGTCCTGCGAGGGAGGCACCGGAAGCCGCTCGGCGGCCCAGGGCACCTTGGCGTCGGGGTGGTGGGACAGCTCGCCCGACAGGGTGGGCACGGTGGAGGTGTCAGGGTAGGCGTCCGCGCTCGGTGTCGTGGAGCCGGTGGTCTCCTGGAGACGCTGGACCCCCGCGCCCCAGACGCCCGACCAGGGCAGCCCGGACAGGACGAGGAACACCACGGCCGCGCCCGCCACGACCCCCGTGTACGCGTGCACGCGGCGCAGCCGGCCGCGGGCCGAGGTGGCGCGGCGCTTGCGGGGGCCGCTCCACCACAGGTAGGCGCCGGTGGCGACGAGGATGAGCGCCCAGCACGCGGCGATCTCCACCACCCGGTCCCCGGCGACGCCCGCCATCAGCTCACCGTGGATGGTGCGTACGACGCGCATGAACGTGGCGGAGTCGTCGATCTGGCCGGTCACCGTGGCGGTCGCCGGGTTCACGTACACCGACACTCCCTCCGCGAACGGCCCGGTGTCGGCGCCCTGGAGGATGACGCGGGTGGTGCGGTCCGGGGCGGTGGGCGGGATCACGGACATCACCTCCGCGCCCGGACGGATCTGCTGGGCGGCGGCGATCTGCTCCGACAGCGGGCGGGCGGCGGTGACGGGGGAGGAGAGGGTGCGCACGTCCTGGTAGCGCCACTCCTCGAACGGCTCCTTGAACAGGTAGATGGCCCCGGTCACGGCGAGGACCAGCAGGATGGGGGCGACTAACAGACCGGCGTAGAAATGCCAGCGCCAGACGGCGCGGTAGCGCTGGGACGAGGTGGCGGTGATCGGCTGGGTGGTTTCCGGCTGTACGTGGACAGAGGTCATGGGCGTTCTCCGAACGGCACGCGAGGAGGGGCAGGGCAGGCATGACCGGCCGGCCGCGCGGGGGCGCGGCGGCGGTGCGGAGCGGATGCCTCCTGCTAGCGCGGCGGTCCTCGGCGGGAGAGCGCCGAGGACAGCGTCTGGGCCGTGCGAAGAGCGGGCGCCGGCGCCGCGACGGGCGGCGCGGGGCGTGGCGCGGCGAGCGGGGCGAACCCGCGGGGCAGTGGACGCCACAGGTCGCGCAGCGCGCAGCCGAGCAGGCGCAGGAGCGTGACCAGCGCCGAGTCGCCACGCTCCAGCCACCAAGCGGACAGCGTCGCGACGAGCACGTGCGCCACCAGCATCCCCAGCCCGGGGGAGAGCCCGGTGGCGTCATGGTGGCCGGCGACGGGCGCCGGCGTGACGCCCGCGCCGAAGAGGTGGTGCATGCCGTACTGGGCGGCGAAGGCGGCGGCCAGCAGCGTCCCCATGGAGGGGCGGCGGGCGGCCAGGACGAACGCCCCCGCCCCGGTGATCGCGGTGGCGGCGGCGACGACGTGCAGCCGGGCACCACCGCCGCCGGCCAGCATGTGCATACCCAGCGCGGTGTACACGCAGACGACGGCGAACACGGCGGCACGCAGGGCGCGCGGGATCGGCCGGCCGGCGTGCACACGATCACCGCTCACAGAGAGGGATACGTCGCTACGGCGGCGGCGGTTCACCCGCCTTGTCTATCATTCGGGTGGTGTGCTGTTCCAGACCGGAAGAGTGAGCACGGTGTGCATGCGGCGAAGCTCGTCGCGGTGCAGTGCGCTCAGGCGGGCCAGCACCTGCTCGCCCTTCGGCGTCAGCAGCACGCGCACCGCCCGGCCGTCGTCCGGGTGCGCCCCCCGACTGACCAGGTCCTGAGCCTGGGCCCGGTTGACCAGCTCGACGACGCTGTGGTGGCGGAGCTGGAGCCGCTCGGCGAGCTCTCGCACGGTCGCCCACTCGCGGCCGGGAAAGCCCTTCAGTGCCAGCAGCAGTTGGTACTGCTGCGGGGTGAGGCCGTCCTCGCGCACCGTCTCCTCGCTGAACCGCAGATAGCGGCGGATCCCGAACCGGAACCTGGCCAGCGCCTCGAAATCCTGCTTGGTCAGCGGCTCGGGCTGCGCGCTCTCTGGGTCCGACACGACTTCAGTCTATCGCGATGCGACATATCGCGGTGGGCTCCGCAGGTCATGGTCATCCCATATCTATCGTGTTACGATATAAATGCTCCGGCTCCGCGCGGGCGGCGCCGGACATCGGAGGATGAAATGAACGCCATCGTCACTGTGCTCATCGGAGTCCTGGCGCTGCTCCTGCCGATCGCCGACCGCCTGCACAAGGTCAGCATGCAGATCGTCACCGCCGAGAAGAACTCCACCCTCGTGCTGCCCTTCCCCGCCGAGCTGCTCCGCTTCCTCGAACGGTCCACCCCCGCCGCGCCCGAGCAGCGTGCCGCCTACGAGCCGAGCGTCCTGCGGTGAGCGGGGACATGCCGACCCGCCGGAGCGGCGACATGGCGACGCGCCAGGACGGCGGCTCCCTGACCGGCGAACACGCCCAGCTGCTCACCCAGGTCACCGCCCGCGCCAGGGACCTGCTCGCGGTGGCCGCCCAGAGCCGCTGGCCCGAGCGCGAGCTCCAGGCGCTGGCCGCCTACCTGCGCGCGGAGGTCATCCGGCAGATCACCGACGAGGAACGGCTGCTCCTCCCCACCTACGGCACGGCGCCCGTCCTCGCCTGGCTGGCTCGCGACCACGCCCGGCTCCGCGCCGCCGTCGACGCGATGGTCAGCGCGGCCGGCGGCGAGCGCCGCTGCTCGGTGACGCGGCTGGCCACGATGACCCGCGACCTGATCGCCCAGCTCAGCGACCACTTCGCCACCGAGGAACGTCTCCTGTCCGGGCTCGGCGCCCCGGCGGCGGCGACCGCCGCCCTGGGGGCCCACCCGCATCGCTGGTACGCCCTCACCGAGGGACCGGTGGTCGACCTGGACTCCCTGCCGGCCGCCAAGGCGACCGAGGCCGTCACCGACCGGTTGCGCCGGCTGCGCCGCGACGAGGAGATCGAGCTGCGCTCCAGCCACGACCTGAACTCACTGTGCTGGTGGCTGTCGACGTCCGGGCGCGGCGACCACGGCTTCGCCTACCTGCGCGAAGGGCCGGACCAGTGGTGCGTGCGGGTGACGCGCCGCCGGTAGCGGGCAGGGCGGTTCGCGCTCAGCGCAGGCGTACCACGTCCGCGTCCAGCCCGCCCACCCCACCGACGCCCAGCAGCTGCAGCGTGCGCACCAGCTCGCCGTGGAGGAGCTGCAGAACCCGGTCCACGCCCGGCTCACCGCCCGCCATGAGACCGTACAGGTAGGCCCTGCCGACGAAGCAGGCCCTGGCCCCCAGCGCGACCGCGGCCGCCACGTCGGCGCCACAGCGGACGCCGCCGTCCAGGAACACCTCGGTGCGGTCGCCCACCGCCGCCACCACCTCCGGCAGCAGCTCCAGCGGCGTGGGGGAACGGTCGAGCTGACGGCCGCCGTGGTTGGAGACCACCACGCCGTCCACCCCCAGAGCCGCCAGCTCCTTGGCGTAGTCGACCCGCTGCACGCCCTTCACCAGCAGCGGGCCCTCCCACTCCGAACGGATCCACGACAGATCCCGCATCGTCACCGTCGGGTCGAACAGCAGGTTCGTGATCCCCGCCAGGTCGTCGGGCGCCCCCTCGACGGTGGCGAACCGCAGCGGTTCACTGGTGAGGAAGTCGAACCACCAGGCCGGCCGGCCCACCGCCCGCAGGACGCTGCCCCAGCGCAGGGAGGGCGGCATCGTCATGCCGTGCCGCACGTCGCGCAGCCGCGCCCCCGCCACCGGCACGTCCACGGTCACCACCAGCACGTCCATGCCCGCCGCGCGGGCCAGGCGCAGCGACTCACGGGTGCGGCCCCGATCACGCACCACGTAGAGCTGGAACCAGTTCCAGCCACCGGGCGCCGCCGCCGCGACGTCGGCGGCCGTCGTGGTGCCCATCGTGGACAGGGTGTACGGCACCGAGGCCCTGGCCGCCGCCCGAGCCACCGCGCGCTCACCCTCACGGTGCATCATCCGGGTGAAACCCGTCGGCGCCAGCACCACCGGCATCCCGATCCGCCTGCCCAGCACCTCCACCGAGGTAGGCGCCTCCGCGACGTCGCGCAGCACCCGTGGCCTGAACTCCACCCGCGCGAACGCCTCCACCGACCTGGCCAGCGACACCTCGCCCTCGGCGGCCCCGTCCACGTAGTCGAACACCATGCGCGGGGCCCTGCGCAGCGCCAGCCGCCGCAGGTCGGCCACGTCGGACGCCGCCGCCAGCCGCCGTGCCCGCGACGCCAACGGCCGCGGCCGGCCGGGCATGAACGCCCGCAGCTCCCGCCAGCGGGGCAGGCGCCGGGGATCACCCGATGTAGCGTCGATGCCCGACACGTTAGCAACCCGCCCGCCGCCCGTCTCCCGGCCGCACGCCCCTATCGTGGACCCATGCTGACCGACCGACGGGTTGTGGGCCCATGCTGACGGGGTGGCTGGCTGAGGCAGGGGAGTCGCCGGCGGCTGAGGCCGTCGGCGCTGAGCTGGTGGCCCGCTGGTCGGAGGCGCATCGCCGCTATCACACGCTCACTCACCTCACCGCCGTGCTCGCCGCCGTCGACCGGCTCGCCGACGTGGCCGACGACCCGCGCGCCGTACGGCTGGCCGCCTGGTTCCACGACGCCGTCTACGACGGCAGGCCCGGCTGGGACGAGGAGCGCAGCGCCCAGCTCGCCCAGTCCAGGCTGCCGCGCTGCGGCGTGCCGCCCGCGCGGATCGCCGAGGTCGCCCGGCTGGTACGGCTGACCGCCGCGCACGACACGCTCACCGGGACCGACCGCAACGGCGCCGTCCTGTGCGACGCCGACCTGGCCGTGCTCGGCGGCGACGGCTACGAGGAGTACGCGGCGCGCATCCGCCAGGAGTACGCCCACGTGCCCGACGACCTCTTCCGCCAGGGCCGGGCCCAGATCCTGCGCCGGCTGCTGGCCGTACCGCAGCTCTACAGGACCCCGCAGGCGCGAGAGCTGTGGGAGCGACGAGCGCGCGCCAACATGAGCGCCGAGCTCGCCACCCTTGGGTAGGCGCGCTGGCGTCGTGGAGCTGCGCCTTGTGGTGACGAGGAAGCGTTTCAGTGCGCCGCGCGGCGGATGTCGAGACGTTGGAGCCTCGGTCGCCGTGCTCGCGCACCTCACCGCGCTCGCCGAGCAGATCACCGGCGTTATCCCGGCGGTGCGGTGAGCCCGGCGGGGCGAAGCCTGGGGCGGGGAGCGAGGCGGGGCGGGGCGGTGACGGCTGGGGTGGTGGACGGGCGCGTCAGCTTGGTGGGCCGTGGACTTTGCGGCGGCGCAGGCCCGCGTCGATCAGGCGGCGGAGCAGCTCGCGGGAGCTGACCGCGTGCGCGCCCAGCGACACCGCCCGTGCGTGCACGCCTTCCGGCACGTCGTAGTGGTCCCGGTCGAACGCCCGCGCCGGCACGCCCAGTCGTACGGCGAAGTCGTGCAGCTCGGCGTGGGAGGTGTCGCTGACCAGGTGCGACCACATCAGGCCACGCGGGCCGGGCCAGTGGGGAGGGTCGATGAGCACGGTCACGACGCCAAGGATAGGGCGCTCGTGAGCAGGAGGCTCAGGGGGAGGCGACCGGCAGGACCCTGCCGTGCACGGTCAGCTCGCCGAGATCGCTCACCACCAGGTCCGCGCCGAGGTCACCCAGCCCCGCGCGGAGGTCGCCCAGGTTCGCGCCGAGGTCGATCAGCCCCGCGCCGAGGTCGTCCAGGTTCGTGGTGCGGCCGTCCCTGTCGACCGCGATCACCTGGCCGAAGCCGCCCTTACGACCCGCCTCGATGCCGGGCAGCGCCGCCTCCACCACCGCGGCCCGGCTCGCGGGCAGCGCCAGGCGGCGTACCGCCTCCAGGAACAGTGCCGGGTCCGGTTTGCCCGGGAGGTTCATCAGCGCCGCGTCGCTGCCGTCGACCAGGACGTCGAACAGGTGCGTCACGCCCGCCGAGCCCACCAGCTTGCGGCCGTGCAGGCTGGCCGAGACCGCCGCCGTCCGCGCGCCCCGGTGGCGCAGCTCGTGCAGCAGCGCCACGGTGGCCGGGAAGGCGGCCACGCCGTACTTGTCCACCTGCGCCAGGAAGTGCGCGTCCTTGGCCAGGCCGAGCCCGTGCACCGTGGGCGCGCCGGGCTCGTCGTCCGGCGCGCCTTCGGGCAGCGTGATGCCGCGCGAGGCCAGGAAGGTGCGGACGCCGTCCAGGCGCGGCCGGCCGTCGACATGGCGCAGGTAGTCCGCCTGGATGTCGAAGGGCGTCGAGCGGCCGCGCAGGAAGGTGTCGAACACGTGCTTCCAGGCGGCCGCGTGCCCCCGGCCGGTGTCGGTCACCACGCCGTCGGTGTCGAACACGACGGCGCTGATCGCGGCCAGGTCGATGACTTTCTCGTCCACACCGCGAAGGTAACCCGGCTACCAGGCGACGGGTAGCTCATCCACGCCGTAGACGATGGCCAGTTTGCGCCACGGGACCTCGCCGGCGACGTGCAGGCCGGGGAAGCGGCGCAGCAGTCCCCGATAGGCGATGCGCATCTCCATCTGGGCCAGCGGCGCGCCGAGGCATCGGTGGATGCCGTGCCCGAACGACAGGTGCGAGCCCGCGGTCGCGCGCCCGGGCCTGACCTGGTCCATGTCCTCGCCCAGGTTCGGGTCGCGGTTGGCGGCGGCCAGCGAGCAGAGCACCAGCTCGCCCTTCTTGATCAGCTGCCCGTGCAGCTCCATGTCGTCGCGGGCGAAGCGGGGGAAGGCCACCTGCACGACGGTCATGTAGCGCAGCAGCTCCTCGACCACGTCGTTGACGTAGCCGTCGACCTCGCGCACCTTGGCGGCCTGCTCGGGGTTCTCCAGCAGCCACAGGGTGCCGAGCGCGAGCATGCTGGTGCTGGTGTCGTGGCCGCCGGTCAGCAGGCCGTCGGCCATGCTGGCCAGCGTCCGGTCGTCGAGCTCGTCGCCGTGGTCACGGAGCAGCTGGCCGAGCAGCCCCTCGCCGGGGTTCAGCCGCTCGCGGGCCACCAGCTCCGTCAGATACGACATCGCGTCGTTGACCGCCTGCAGCGACGCCTCCGGGCCGGCGGTGAAGTCGAAGCGGTTCGTGCTGATCTTCACGAAGTCGGCGCGGTCCTCGTGCGGAACGCCGAGCAGCTCGGAGACGACCAGTGACGGGAGCGGCAGCGCGAACTCCTCCATCAGGTCCACGGGGGAGCCCTTGGCCTCCATCCGGTCCAGGTGCTCCTCGACCATGGCCTCGATGCGCGGTTCCAGCCGCCGCAGGCGGTGCATGGTGAACTCGGGCGTCAGAAACCTGCGCAGCCGCGTGTGCTCGGGCGGGTCGCGGAAGCCGAGGCCGCCGGGGTCCTCCTGGTTGGAGCCCAGGCCGATCACGCCGGCGAAGTCGTTGCTGAAGCGCTCATGGTCGCCGAGCACGTCGCGCACGTCGTCCCACCGCGTGACCAGGTACACCGTCTGCCCGCCGGGAATGGCCATGGGGTAGACCGGGTGCTCGGCGCGGATGCGCGCGAGCTCGGCGTCGGGATCGAACCCGTCGCGCATGAACTGGACGAGGGGGAACTCTGAGTCAGTCATCGCAATCCGTCCTATCGGGATGCATCACACCATGTTGGGATAAATCCCTCGATGAATGGTCCCATCCGTAGGCAGGGCGTACCCCCTCCATAAGGACGAGATTTCATCTCAACCTGGCGCGAGCACGCTGGTCATCTCCTCGGGCGGCGGCAGGGTCCGGTCGCGGGCCCGCAGCGGGGGCTCGGGCGGCGGCGCCTCCGCCGTCATGGACGGCGGCGCCGGCTTGGGCCTGCGCGGCTCGCGTACGCCGCCACCGTCGGAGGGGTCGTCGAGCGGCGGGTCGTCCGCGCCGGGATCGTGCGCCTCGCCCGGCCCGAAGCCGGGCCGCGGGCCGAGCGCGCCACTGGGGAATGCGCGGCGCTTACGGGATCGCTTGCTCACAAGCCCTCCTAAGGCCGATTCGGCCTCTCCATTGTGAGTCTCGAACCCCGGGAGCGCGACGGTCCTCATGATGTGATTTTGGTACGTTCCCGCGCGCAGATCATGCAGGTGGGACGTATGGGGAAAGACGGGCAAAGTGGGGCAGCAGGCGGCGTTTGGCGTACAAGATGGCGACATTCTGCGATGATCTCGTCGTTTAGAGCCCGAGACTGAGCCTCACGGATAGTGACTGATGCCCACATTCGAGGAAATCACTGCCTTCATCACAGACAAGCCGCTCGCGACCGCTGTCATCACCCTACTGAGCCTGGTCGGCCTGGTGCTGGCCTATCTGGTGCTCAGAGTCGCCTGGCGCGCCCTGACCTGGCTGGTCGCCCGTTACGTCGCCCCCCGCCCCATCGAGGACGTGCTGACCGTCGTCGCCGCGTCCATCGCGACCGGCGTCTCCGCGCAGGGCATGTGGCGCTTCTCCGGTGACGTGCTGGGCCTGGACGGCCCCCTCCGGCTGCTGCTGTTCGCCTTCATCGAAGTGGCCATCATCACCTCCGCCGTGCGGGCCCGCCGCAACATGCGCGAGAACTTCTCCGCCGGCATCGACGGCATCGCCGTCTGGGCGCTGACCTGCCTGACCGCGGTGCTGTCCAGCATGGACGCGCGCAGCCTGCCCGAGGCGGTCTTCAGGCTCGCCGCGCCGCTGGTGGCCGCCTGGCTGTGGGAGCGTGGCATGGCCATCGAACGCCACCGCATCCGCGGCACCGGGCGGATCAACTGGCGCCTCACCCCCGAGCGGCTGCTGGTCAGGATGGGCATCGCCGAGGTCAGCGACCGCACGGCCAGCGAGGTCGACGCGCACCGCAGGCTGACCCGCGTCGCGCTGGCCGCCAAGCGGGCCAAGGCGCTGCGCGAGGGCGGCGCCTCCGAGCGCAAGGTCCGCGCCGCGCTGGCCAAGCTGGACAAGGCCATGGACCAGGCCGTCGAGCACACCGGCCTGGCCGTCGACGCCACCCGCCAGGAGGCGCTGCTCGCCCAGATCGCCGCCCTGTACAACACCTCCGCCCTCATCGACGCCGACCCGCGCGTGCCGTGGGAGCCGCACGCCGACCACCACCCGGTGCCCGCCCGCCCCGCGCTGCCACCGGCGCTGGCCGAGCTCGTCGACGAGGAGGACGAGGACATCGCGATGCTCGACTCCACCCCGCAGATCGTCGACACCGCCCAGCGGGCGGCGCTGATGAGGGCGGCCAGGGAGTTCTGGGACCGGCAGATCGCCAAGGGCATCGTGCCCCGCACGGTCGACATCGCCCAGGAGATCGGCATCTCGCTGACCACGGCGCGCGAGTATCGTTCCCTGTGGAAGCTGGAGCCGCAGGCGCACGCCCTCATCGAGGCGCTCTACCACCAGCACGGCATCGTCGACACCGGCGCCTTCCCGGTCATCGCCGCCGACGGGCGGGTGCTGACCAAGTCGTAAAAGGTCAGAGGAACGAGGGAGCGGGGTGCGCGGACGCACGCTGGAGCGGGTCAGGAAACTGCTGGCCAAGGCCGAGCGTACGGACAACGAGCACGAGCGGGCCGCCTTCATGGCGGCGGCGTCCGCGCTCATGGCCAAGTACGGCATCGACTCCCTCGATCCGGAGCGGCCCCGCCAGGCTCCCGGCGACCGGATCGTCACCGTGCCCGGCCCCTGGGCCAAGGAGAAGGCCCGGCTGGTCAGCCTGGTCGCCCAGGCGCTGCGCTGCCGCCCGCTGCTCATCGGGGGCGCCGACGGCGGGCACCGGGTGCACGTGTTCGGCTTCGCCGCCGACCTGGAGCGCGCCGATCTGCTGGCCACGTCGCTGCTGCTGCAGATGGCCTCCGGCCTGGCCCGCGTCCGGCCGCCGGGCGAGGTGACGGCCGTGCGGGCCTACCGGCGGTCGTGGCTGCTCGGCTTCACCGACGAGGTCTACCGGCTGCTGCGCGAGGCCGAGAACCGGGCCGAGGCGGAGGCGGCTTCGGTGGGCACCGCGCTCGTGCTCGCGGACCGGCACGCCGAGGTCGAGCGCGCGGTGGCGGCGGCCTACCCGCGCATCCGCCTCAGCGTCCCCCGCACCAGCGGCAGTGGCTACGGCGACGGCGTGGCGGCCGGCCGCCGGGCCGACCTGGGCCGCACCCGCGTCCCCGGCGAATCGACCCGCGAACTGACCTGACCGACCCAGGACCGGCCTCGCACCAGCCTCCCCGGGCCCGCGCCGGGGGACCGGCCTCCCCTGAGCCAGCGCCAGGGACCGGCCCGCTCAGCTCAGCTCAGGGCCGAGGAGACCAGTGTGCGGGCCTCCTGCTGGACTTTCGCGAGGTGGTCCGGGCCCTGGAACGACTCGGCGTAGATCTTGTAGACGTCCTCGGTGCCGGACGGGCGGGCGGCGAACCAGGCGCTCGCGGTCGAGACCTTGACCCCGCCCAGGGCCGACTCGTTGCCGGGCGCCGAGGTCCGCACCGAGGTGATCGGCTCGCCGGCCAGGCTGGAGGCGGTCACCTGGTCGGCCGACAGCTTGGCCAGCACCGCCTTCTCCTCCCGCGTCGCCGGGGCGTCCACCCGTGCGTACGCGGGCTCGCCGTACCGCGACGTCAGCGACCGGTAGTGCTCGCTGGGCGAGCGGCCGGTGACGGCCTGGATCTCCGACGCCAGCAGCGCCAGGATGATCCCGTCCTTGTCCGTCGTCCACACCGAGCCGTCACGGCGCAGGAACGACGCCCCCGCGCTCTCCTCGCCGCCGAAGCCGAGCGAGCCGTCCAGCAGGCCGGGCACGAACCACTTGAAGCCCACCGGCACCTCGTACAGGCGCCGCCCCAGCGAGTCGGCGACCCGGTCGATGATGCCGCTGCTGACCATCGTCTTGCCCACCCCGGCCTCGCGCGGCCAGCCGTCGCGGTGCTCGTACAGATAGGAGATGACCACGGCCAGGTAGTGGTTGGGGTTCAGCAGGCCGCCGTCGGGGGTGACGATGCCGTGCCGGTCCGAGTCGGCATCGTTCCCCGTGGAAATATCGTATTTATCCCGATTCGCGATGAGCGAGGCCATGGCGTGCGGTGACGAGCAGTCCATCCGGATCTTGCCGTCCCAGTCGAGCGTCATGAATCGCCACGTCGGATCGACCAGCGGGTTGACCATGGTCAGGTCGAGCCGGTGACGCTCGGCGATCTCCCCCCAGTAGGCGACGCTCGCGCCGCCCAGCGGGTCGGCGCCGATCCGCACGCCGGAGGCCCGGATCGCGTCCAGGTCCACGACGTTCGGCAGGTCGTCCACGTACGCGCCGATGAAGTCGTGCCGGCCCGCCTCCTCCAGGGCCTTGGCGTACGAGACGCGGCGGACCCCCTTGAGGCCCTGCGCCAGCAGCTCGTTGGCGCGGTCCTGGATCCACGAGGTGATGCCGGTGCCCGCCGGGCCGCCGTCCGGCGGGTTGTACTTGAAGCCGCCGTCGGCCGGCGGGTTGTGCGACGGCGTGATCACCACACCGTCGGCCAGGCCGGACGTGCGGCCCCGGTTGTAGGTGAGGATCGCGTGCGAGACCGCGGGCGTCGGAGTGTAGCCGTCGCGGGAGTCGATCAGCACCCGCACCCCGTTGGCCGCGAGCACCTCCAGCGCCGACACCCGCGCGGGCTCCGACAGCGCGTGCGTGTCGATGCCCAGGTACAGCGGCCCGTCGGTGCCCTGGTCCCGCCGGTACTCGCAGATGGCCTGGCTGGTGGCCAGGATGTGGTCCTCGTTGAACGCGGCCTTCAGCGACGAACCGCGATGCCCCGACGTGCCGAACGCCACCCGCTGGGCCACCTCTCCGGGGTCCGGGTGGAGCGCATAGTAGGCGGTCACCAGCCTGGAGACGTCGACCAGGTCGGCGGGCTGAGCGGGCTGTCCCGCGCGTTCGTCGGTCATGTGGCCACTTTACAAAGGGCCGATGAAACCGCCGGGTCGACACCCCTCCGCGTTCAAGATCGGAGTTACACTCGCCACAGCCAACAGAATGGAGTTCTGGAGCCATGCGATTCGGACTGCTCCTCAGCGAGCCCACCGGCCAAGATCCGTTCGCCGAGCTGAGCGAGAAGATCGCGAGCGCGGCCGACGACGGCTTCGACTCGGCCTGGATGTCGCACATCTTCGGCCTCGACGCGCTCACCGCGCTGGCCGTCGCGGGCCGCGGGCACGCGATCGAGCTCGGCACCGCCGTGGTGCCGATCTACCCGCGCCACCCGGCCGCGCTCGCCCAGCAGGCCATGACCGTCAACGCCGCCCTGGGCGGGCGGCTGACGCTCGGCATCGGGCTCTCCCACCGGGTCGTGATCGAGGACATGTACGGCTACAGCTTCGACAAGCCGGCCAGGCAGATGAAGGAGTATCTGGAGGTCCTGCTGCCCGCCTCCCGCGGCGACCAGGTCGATTACACCGGCGAGACCGTGAAGGCCAACATCCGCCTCGGCGCGCCCGGCGCGGGCTTCCCGGTGCTCGTCGCCGCGCTCGGCCCGCGCATGCTGAAGCTGGCGGGCGCCGTGGCCGACGGCACCGCGCTCTGGATGACCGGCCCCAAGACCGTCGCCGACCACATCGCGCCCACGATCAACGCGGCCGCCGCCGAGGCCGGCCGCGAGCGCCCGCGCATCGTCTGCTCGCTGCCCGTCAGCGTCACCGACGACCCCGCCGCCGCCCGGGCGCGCGCCGACGAGATGTTCGAGGTGTACGGCCAGCTCCCCTCCTACCGGGCCATGCTGGACCGCGAGGGCGCGGCCGGGCCCGGGGACGTGGCGATCGTCGGCGACGAGTCCTCCGTCCGCGCCCAGATCGAGCAGCTCGCCGAGGCCGGTGTGACCGACTTCGTGGCCTCCGTCTTCGGCGACCGCCGGCGCACTCACGAGGCGCTGATCGGCGCGTCGAAGGCCTGATCGGGAGACGTCCCCATAAACTCCGGCACGATGAAGGGCTTGCTGCACGGCATAGACGTGTCCAACTGGCAGGGCTCCGTCGACTGGGGCTCGCACGCCAGGTCGGGGGTGGCGTTCGCCTTCGCCAAGGCCACCGAGGGGGGCGACTTCACCGACCGGTGGTTCGCCCGCAACTGGGACGGCATGCGGGAGAGCTGGATCGTCTGCGGCGCCTACCACTTCGCCCGTCCCAAGGGTGACCCCGCCGAGCAGGCGCGCCACTTCCTGCGCACCGTCGGGACGGCGGGCGGGCTGCGCCGGGGCGACCTGATCGCGCTCGACCTGGAGACCGCCGACGGCCAGCGGCCGGAGGAGGTCGCCCGCTACGCCCGACGCTGGTGCCGCGTCGTCGAACGGCGCTCGGGCGTGCGCCCGTTCATCTACACCTACCACTCCTTCGCGGCCGCGGGTCACTGTGCCGGCCTGGACGAGTATCCGCTCTGGATCGCCAGCCCGCACAGCCCGCGCGGCAGGCCCACGGTGCCCCGGCCCTGGCTGGACTGGACGATCCACCAGCACGCCAACAGCCCCGTCGACCGTAACGTGTTCTACGGCAGCCGCCGGGACCTGACCAGGCTGGGGTACGACCCGCGATAGCATCGGATCACCATCTCGCGCCACCCAAGGGAGTCATCGTGTCAGCCGAGCTACGCATCACCCTCGCCGGAGCCGAGCGTGTGGTCGCGGCCGGCACGACGGCCGGCGAGGCGCTGGAGGCCGACGGCCGCACCGTCATCGCCGCCCAGGTCAACGGCGAGGCCCGGGACCTGGCCTGGCCGCTGGAGCAGGGCGACGTGGTCGAGCCCATCGACGTCTCCAGCGAGCAGGGCAGGGCGATCGTCCGCCACTCCACCGCCCACGTCATGGCGCAGGCGGTGCAGGAGCTGTTCCCCGAGGCCAAGCTGGGCATCGGCCCGCCGGTCGACAACGGCTTCTACTACGACTTCGACGTCGCCCAGGCCTTCCACCCCGACGACATCAAGCGCATCGAGAAGCGCATGCGTGAGATCGTCAAGCAGGGACAGCTGTTCTCCCGCCGGGCCGTCAGCGACGACGAGGCCCGCCAGGAGCTCGCCGGCGAGCCGTACAAACTGGAGCTCATCGGGCTCAAGGGCGGCGCCGCGGACGAGGAGTCGGTGGAGGTCGGCGCGGGGCAGCTGACCATCTACGACAACCTCGACGCCAAGACCGGCGACCTGCGCTGGAAGGACCTGTGCCGCGGTCCGCACGTGCCGTCGACCCGGTCCATCCCCGCCTTCAAGCTCATGCGCTCCGGCGGCGCCTACTGGCGGGGCAGCGAGAAGAACCCACAGCTCCAGCGCATCTACGGCACCGCCTGGGAGTCCCGCGACAAGCAGGACGAATACCTCAAGCTGCTGGAGGAGGCCGAGAAGCGCGACCACCGCAAGCTCGGTGCGGAGCTGGACCTGTTCAGCTTCCCGCCGGAGCTGGGCAGCGGACTGCCGATCTTCCATCCCAAGGGCGGGATCATCCGCAAGGAGATGGAAGATTACATGCGCAGGCGGCAGGGCGAGGCGGGCTACGAGTTCGTCAACACCCCGCACATCACCAAGTCGACGCTGTTCGAGACCTCCGGCCACCTGCCGTGGTATGCCGAGGACATGTTCCCGCCCTTCGAGCTGGAGGGCATCGAATACCGCGTCAAGCCGATGAACTGCCCGATGCACAACCTGATCTTCCGGGCGCGCGGGCGCTCCTACCGTGAGCTGCCGCTGCGGCTGTGCGAGTTCGGCTCGGTCTACCGCTACGAGAAGTCGGGCGTCGTGCACGGCCTGACCCGGGTGCGCGGCATGACGCAGGACGACTCGCACATCTACTGCACCCGCGAGCAGATGGTCGGCGAGATCAAGAGCCTGCTCACCTTCGTGCTGAGCGTGCTGCGCGACTTCGGCCTGGCGGAGTTCTACCTGGAGTTGTCCACCCGCGACGACTCCGACAAGTTCATCGGCGACCCGGCCGACTGGGACGAGGCCACCGCCGCGCTGCGCCAGACGGCCGAGGAGTCGGGGCTGGAGCTGGTCGACGACCCGGGCGGCGCCGCCTTCTACGGCCCCAAGATCTCCGTCCAGGCCAAGGACGCGATCGGCCGCACCTGGCAGCTGTCCACCATCCAGCTCGACCTCAACCAGCCCAAGCGGTTCGAGCTCGAATACCAGGCCGCCGACGGCAGCCGCCAGACGCCCGTAATGATCCACCGGGCGCTGTTCGGCTCGATCGAGCGCTTCCTCGGCGTCCTCACCGAGCACTACGCGGGCGCGTTCCCGCCCTGGCTGTCCCCGGTCCAGGCGGTCGGCATCCCGATCGCCGACGCCCACGCCCCCTACCTCCAGGACATCGCCAAGCGGTTGCGCGAGCGCGGCATCCGGGTCGAGGTGGACGTGGCCGACGACCGCATGCAGAAGAAGATCCGCAACGCGCAGAAGGCCAAGGTGCCGTTCATGCTGCTCGCGGGCGACGACGACATCGCCAACGGCGCGGTGTCCTTCCGCTACCGCAACGGCGAGCAGAAGAACGGCGTCCCGGTGGACGAGGCGATCGCCGAGATCGTCAACGCCGTGGAGCGTCGCGTCCAGGTCTGAACGAAGCACCCGCCCGGCCTGGCTCGCACGGCTTCCCTCGGGAGCCGAGCGAGCCAGGCCGTGACCGTCCGGCGACCGGGATATCCGCTCACCGGCCTGTTCGCTCGCCGGCCTGTTCGGGCGGCGGGGTGGTCGGTCAGCGGGGATAGAGGCGGAAGGTCACGGCGGGACGCCCGGCGAAGCGTTCGGCCGCCTGGCGGACGCTGTCCTCGATGAAGGTGCGGGCGTAGGTCTCCGGGTCCTCGTCGGTGAGGGCCTCGATGTAGGCGCGGTGCTCGATCAGCGAACGTACGCCTGCCTCCAGGCCGTCGGTGACGTCCACGGCGTGGGTGGGGGAGTCGGTGCCCGCGACGGCCACCCAGCGCACGCCGTCCCACGGCTCAGCGTCGGTGTCCGGAAATATCCATCTGTTTCCGGCGTCGGCGGCGGCGTCCAGCGTGGCCCTGCCGACCGCCTTGTGGTCGGGGGTGTTCCACACCGTGCCGCCCCAGGTGTCGTCGAAGTTGAGCGTGATCACCAGCTCGGGGCGGTGCCTGCGGATGGCGGCCGTGAGGTCCCGGCGCAGCGTCGTACTGTATTCGATCACGCCGTCGGCGTGGTCGAGGAACTCGACGCTCGGCACGCCGACCACCGCGGCACTGGCGCGCTGCTCCCGCTCGCGCACCGGACCGGCCTTGGCCGGTTCGAGGCTGTCGATGCCGGCCTCTCCCCGGGTGGCGAGGAGGTAGGCGACCTCCCGCCCTTCGCCGGTCCAGGTCGCCACGGCCGCCGCGCAGCCGTACTCCAGATCGTCGGGGTGCGCCACCACGGCCAGGGCGCGTCGCCAGTCGGTGGGCATGGGGTTCAGCTGCTCAGCCATAATCGTCACCCTAAACCGGTTCAAGGCCAGAAACCGTCGGTCCCGAGGTCTACGATGACCCGCGTGAACGGGCGAGCCGGGGGGCGAGTGCGGTGACGGGGCCACAGCGGGCGGCGCAGGCGAGCGAGGTCGTCGAGGCGATCCGGGCGGGAGATCAGGCGGCGTTCGCCGAATCGGCCGAGCGCTATCGGCATGAGCTGCAGGTGCACTGCTACCGCATGCTCGGGTCCTACACCGATGCCGAGGACATGGTGCAGGAGGCGTTGCTGAAGGCGTGGCGCGGGCGGGAGACGTTCGAGGGGCGTTCGACGTTCAGGGCGTGGCTCTACCGGATCGCCACGAACGTGTGCCTCGACGCGCTGTCCGGCCCGGCCCGCTCGCGGGAGGTCGTGGTGACCATGCAGGCGGGCGAGCGGTCGGCGCCGGCGGAGGTGCCGTGGCTGCAGCCGTACCCCGATCGGCTGCTGGACCTGGCGGGGCCGGGTGAGGGGGAGCCGGACGCGCTCGTGGTGGCCAGGGAGACGATCGAGCTCGCCTACCTGGCCGCGATCCAGCATCTGCCGCCGCGCCAGCGGGCGGTGCTCATCCTGCGTGACGTGGCGGGCTGGCCGGCCGAGGAGACCGCGGGGGCGCTGGAGATCAGCGTGCCGGCGGTCAAGAGCGCCCTGCAGCGAGCCAGGGCGACCCTCCGCCTTCACCTGCCCGAGCGGCGCTCCCGGTGGGGCCCCGCGAGCGAGCCCAGCGAGGAGGAGCGGGCGGTGCTGCGGCGTTACATGCGCGCCTCGGAGGAGGGCGACCTGGTGAGCCTGGCCGCACTGCTCCGCGAGGACGCCCGCCAGGCGATGCCGCCCGCCGTCCTGCTGTACGCCGGGCGCGAGGCGATCCTGGACATGTGGCGTCCGGTCATGGCGGGGCCGCAGGCGTGGGGTGAGTGGCGCTCGATCCTCACCTTCGCCAACCGGCGGCCCGCGGTGGCCAACTACGTCCGGCGCGACGGCGAGGCCTCGTTCACGGCCGTCAACCTCGACGTGCTGCGGGTCGAGGACGGCCTGATCGCGGAGATCACCACGTTCGGCCCGGACGTGCTCGGCTCATTCGGCCTCCCTGACACCCTCTGACCAGCCGAAAGGGAAATTTCCAGATTAATTCCTCTGGGCCGATTCCTTTCGCCGCGCTCTCCGGTCATATGGGCAACACCGGTTGAAACGACGAACCAGAGGGCTCACGACATGACCGAGCACACCGACATCGACATCGACATCGACACCGACAACGACACCGTTGGGCCCGACGCCCAGCTCAAGGCCCTGGACCGGCTGGTGGGCACCTGGCGGGTGGCCGGCGGCGCCGAGGGCACCGTCACCTTCCGCTGGCTCGACGGCGGCTTCTTCCTCATCCAGGAGGTCGACCTCGAGCAGTACGGCCAGCGGATCAAGGGAGTGGAGGTGATCGGCCGGGAGCGGCCCTTCGGCGCCGACCGCCCCGGTGAGGACATCAAGTCCCGCTTCTACGACAGCCTGGGCAACACTTTCGACTACGTGTACGAACTCGACGGCGACACGCTCACCATCTGGGGCGGCGAGAAGGGCTCACCCGCCTACTACCAGGGCACCTTCAGCCCCGACGGCGACACCGCCACCGGCGCCTGGGTGTACCCGGGCGGTGGCGGCTACGACTCCCGGATGACCCGGATCAGGTGAGGCGGGCGGGTGCGGCCGCGTGTTCTAGAACGGGTCCTCCTCCTGGGGGTCCGGGCTCGGTCTGGCCTCGCCCGGGAGGCGGACGTCGTCGACCGTGACGTTCACCTCCACGACCCGCATGCCCAGCATCCGGCTCACGCTCCTGGCGACGTTGGCCTTGACCTCGGCGGCGACCTCCATCACGACATGGCCGTACTCGACCACGACCGTCAGGTCGATGCCGACCTGGCGGTCCTGGATCTGGGCGCTCACCCCCTGGGTGCCGCGCCGGGATCCGATGCCGATGCGGTCGCGTACGGACTCGATGGCGCGCGCGAGGTCGCCGCCGAGGTCGGCGACGCCCGCCACCTCCAGGGCGGCCAGCGCGGCGACCTTCTCCACCACCTCGTCGGCCACCGTGATCCGTCCCTTGACGACGGGGGTGTGGGGGGCCGGCGACGTGTCGCCGTACGGCGGGGAGCCTGGCGCGTGGTCGCCGGGCGGGGTTGAGGGGTCGGCGGAGCCGTCAGGCGCGGTGGTGAGCGCGCTGTCGGAGGGGAGGTCGTCGTCGGCGGTGGGCTCGGTCGGGGCGGTGTGCACGGCTAGGGCGTCGCTCATGGCAGCCTCCTTCGGGCGTGTCTGGATTGTGCCGGATGCGCACCCCGTTTGTCCGCTGACCCGTGGCCCTATGCTGCTAGATATGCACGATCAGGCAGGAGCCGGGGAGCCGGACAACTTCCAGCGTCTGTGGACTCCGCATCGCATGGCCTACATCAAGGGTGAGAACAAACCGACGGGGTCGGGGCCTGACGACGGCTGCCCGTTCGACGCGATCCCCAAGATGAGCGACGAGGACGGCCTGGTCGTCGCCAGGGGTGAGGTGGTCTACGCGGTGCTCAACCTCTACCCCTACAACTCCGGCCACCTGATGGTCGTGCCCTATCGCCACGTGTCGGACTACGACGAGCTCGACGCCGCCGAGCTCTGCGAGCTGGGGGAGTTCACCCAGCGGGCGGTGCGGGCGCTGCGGACGGCCAGTGGCGCGCAGGGCTTCAACGTCGGCATGAACCTGGGCCACGTCGCCGGCGCGGGCATCGCCGCCCACCTGCACCAGCATGTGGTGCCGAGGTGGGGCGGCGACACCAACTTCATGCCGGTGGTCGCCCGGACCAAGGTCCTGCCGGAGCTCCTGCGCGACACCCGTCAGCTGCTCGCCGACACCTGGCGGTGAGCGGGCGGCCCGATCAGGACGCCTTCACCTTGATCTTGACCGCCTTGCTCTCGTTGTGCAGGCGGTCCAGCGACGTCACCAGGTAGGTGCCGGCGGACGGGGCGGTGAACGACGGGCCGTTCGTCACGGCGACGAGGTTGCGGGCGTCGGTGGTGTGGCAGTCGTCGCCCGACTTCGGCACCTGGTAGACGGCGTACGAGCGCGCTCCCGGCATGGCCGTCCACGTCACGGCCGTGCCGGCGGCCTTGACGTCCGACGGCGCGGCCGGGGCCTGGCCGCCGCGCTCCTTCATCAGGGGAAGCAGGGCCGGGTGGCTGTAGTGCGCCTTGGCGACCCGGTCGATGGCGCCCAGCGGGTTGGTCAGCAGTTGCTTGCCGCTGAAGTAGACGTCTCCGTCGATCTGCTCGTGCTTGCGGTTGAGCGTCAGGTGGGCCGACAGCTCGCCCGGCTTGGTCCAGGCGGCCTCGTCCTTGGCGCCGACCCGGTAGAGGGCCTGGCCGATGTAGAGGTGGACGTCGGTCCCCTTGACGGCACCGGCCCACCAGGGCGCCAGCGCCTTGTAGTTGGCCGTCTTGTGGCTGCGCGACCAGTAGAGCTGGGGCATCACGTAGTCGACGGTGCCGGACTTGATCCAGGCGCGGGCGTCGGCGTAGATCGAGTCGTAGGCGGACATGCCGCCGGTGTCGGAGCCGCTCGGGTCGTTGGACTTGTTGCGCCAGATGCCGAACGGGCTGACGCCGAACTTGACGTGCCCCTTGGTGGCGTGGACGGCCTCGTCGACCTCGGCGATGAGCTTGTTGACGTTCTGGCGGCGCCAGTCGGCCAGCTTCTTGCCCTTGCCATACTTTGTAAAGGCGGCGGCGTCGTCGAACGTGCCACCCCCACCCGGGTAGGGGTAGAAGTAGTCGTCGAAGTGCACGCCGTCGATGTCGTAGCGCTTCACCACGTCGGTGACGACCTTGGTGACATGGTCGCGGACCTGGGGCAGGCCGGGGTTGAAGTAGACGCGGTCGCCGTACTTGACGGTCCAGGCCGGATGGCGGCGCGCGGGGTGGTTCGACGGGAGCTTGGAGACGTTCGCGTCGTAGGAGGCGCGGTACGGGTTGAACCAGGCGTGAAACTCCATGCCCCGCTTGTGCGACTCCTGGATGAGGAACGGCAGCGGGTCCCAGCCCGGGTCCTTGCCCGCGGTGCCGGTGAGGAAGCGCGACCACGGCTCGATCGACGACTTGTAGATCGCGTCGGCGGCCGGCCGCACCTGGACGAACACCGCGTTGAGCCTGCGCTTGGCGGCGGCGTCGAGCAGCTTGACGTACTCGGCCTTCTGGCGCTCGACCGCCAGGCCCGTGCGGGAGGGCCAGTCGATGTTCTGGACGGTGGCGATCCACACACCGCGCAGCTGCCGCTTGGGATATCGGGCGTCGGCCGTGCAGGCGGCGGTCTCGACCGTCTCGGTCGTCTTCTTCTTGGCCGCGGTGGCCGCCGTGCTCTGGTCAGCTCCGGGGCCGAAGGTGTAGGCGGCACCGGTGGAGACGATCGCGAGGGCGGCAACGGCTAGGAGTGGGCGTCCGGTTCGCATAATGCTACCCAGTGTGACATCAGCTCCGGCGTGCTCCGTACGGAAAAAGGAAATCGACTTGTGATGCCATTGTGATGAACGGTGGCGCTGTGCCGGGAGGGGCGAACCTCCCGGCCACGCCTCACCCCGTCTCCGCGACCTTGCCCACCAGATGCGGCGGCAGCGGCTCGTAGCGCAGGAACGCGCGGTGGAAGGTCCCGGTGCCGTGCGACATGGACCGCAGGTCGATCGCGTAACGGGTGAGCTCCAGCTCCGGCACCTCGGCCTTGACCAGCGTGCGGCCGGTGCCGACCGGCTCGGTCCCGAGCACCCGCCCGCGGCGCGCGGAGAGGTCGGACATCACCGCGCCGACGTGGTCGTCGGCGACCAGCACCGACAGCTCGTCCACCGGCTCGAGCAGCAGCGTCGGCACCTTCGCGGCGGCCTCCTTCAGCGCGAGCTGACCGGCGATCTGGAAGGCCATGTCGGAGGAGTCCACCGAGTGCGCCTTGCCGTCGTACAGCGTGACGCGCACGTCGACCATCGGGTAGCCGGCGACGACGCCCCGCTCCATCTGCGCTCGCACGCCCTTCTCCACCGACGGGATGAACTGCCTGGGCACCACGCCACCGACGATCTTGTCGACGAACTGGAACCCGCCGCCGGACGGCAGCGGCTCGACCTCCAGGTGGCAGATGGCGTACTGGCCGTGGCCGCCGGTCTGCTTGACGTTGCGGCCCATCGCCTGGCACTTGCCGCCGAACGTCTCGCGCAGCGGCACGCGCAGCTCGACCCGCTCGACCTCGACGCCGTGGCGCTTGGACAGGCGGTCCAGCAGCACGTCGGTGTGGGCCTCGCCCATGCACCACAGCACGAGCTGCCGGGTCTCGGGGTTGTTCTCCAGGCGCAGGGTCGGGTCCTCGGCCACGAGGCGGCCCAGCGCCTGGGACAGCTTGTCCTCGTCGGCCTTGGATCGGGCGCGGATCGCGATCGGCAGCAGCGGCTCGGGCATGCTCCAGGGGGTCATCAGCAGGGGCCGGTCGACGTCTGAGAGCGTGTCGCCGGTCTCGGCCCTGGACAGCTTGGCGACGGCGACGATGTCGCCGGCCACGCCCTTGGCGGCGCCGCGCTGCTGCTTGCCCAGGGGGCAGGTCAGGGCGCCGATGCGCTCGTCGAGGTCATGGTCCTCGTGCCCGCGGTCGGCCAGGCCGTGGCCGGAGACGTGCACGGTCATGTCCGGCCGCAGGGTGCCGGAGAAGACGCGGACCAGGCTGATGCGGCCCACGTACGGGTCGCTGGTGGTCTTGACGACCTCGGCGACCAGCGGGCCGTCGGCGTCGCAGGCGATGCCCTGGACCGGCTTGCCGTCGAGGGTGGTGATCTCGGGCATCGGGTGTTCGAGCGGGGAGGGGAAGCCCTGGGTGATGAGCTCCAGCAGCTCGGTGGCGCCGACGCCGAGCCCGGTGCAGAGCACGGGGTAGAAGCTGCCCCGGGCGACGGCCTTCTCCAGGTCGTCGATGAGGACGCCGGTGTCGATCTCCTCGCCTTCGAGGTAGCGCTCCATGAGCGACTCGTCCTCGCTCTCCTGGATGATGCCTTCGAGCAGGACGCCGCGGTGTTCCTCGATCTGGGTCTGGTATTCAGTGCCCGGCTCCTTCTCGGTGCGGGAGCCGGTGGCGTAGTTGTAGAACTTCTGCGTCAGCAGCCCGATCAGGCCGTTCACATGCCCGTTGGTGATCACCGGCAGGTAGAGAGGGGCGACGCCGTCGCCGAAGATATCCTGGCAGGTGGCGAGCACGTCGTCGAAGTCCGCCCGCTGGTGGTCGATCTTGGTGATCACGACGGCCCGGGGCATGCCGACCTGGGCGCACTCCTCCCACAGCATCTGTGTCAGGCCGTCGACGCCGTCGCAGGCGGACACGACGAACAGGGCGGCGTCGGCGGCGCGCAGCCCGGCGCGCAGGTCTCCGACGAAGTCGGCGTAACCGGGGGTGTCCAGGAGATTGATCTTGATGCCGGTGTGCATGATCGGTGCCAGCGTGAGGTTGACCGAGCGCTGCTGGCGGACCTCGACCTCGTCGAAGTCGCTGACGGTGTTGCCGTCCTCCACCCGGCCGGGCCGCTGGATGGTGCCGGTGGCGGCCAGGAGCTGCTCGACCAGGGTGGTCTTGCCCGATCCTGAGTGGCCGACCAGGACGACATTGCGTATCACGTCCGCCTTGTCGGCCGCTGGTGCCCTGCCCGCGGCTCCCATGGCACTGGTTGCGTTCTTGTCCGCCACATCGCCTCCCGCGTCGTCGTTGTGCGTGCCAACGCCGCGCCCGCACGGAGGGGATCAGGACCGCATGGACGCGGTGTGTTCACCAAATACCCCTGTGGCGGATATCACAAGAGGGGTGAAGCAAAGAAAGTCGCCGGCCGCCGGATGGCCTACGATCGACAGCGCGATGCTGAAACTCCTGCGCCCGGCCATGACCCGGATACTCACCCCGCTGGGCAGGGCACTGGTCCGCCGCGGGATCGGCCCGAACGCCGTCACGGCGATCGGCACCCTGGGCACCGTCGTCTCCGCCCTGCTCTTCTTCCCGTTGGGACAGCTGCCCGTGGGCGCTGTCGTGATCACGGTCTTCGTGCTGTTCGACCTGCTCGACGGCCTGGTGGCGCGGATGGGCGGGGGAGGGGGCAGCACCTGGGGCGCGTTCCTGGACTCCACGCTCGACCGGGTGGCCGACGCGGCCATCTTCGCCGGGCTGATCCTCTACTTCGTGTCCACCGGTGACGGGCTGCTGACCGCGGTGACGCTGTTCTGCCTGGTGGCCGGCCTGCTGGTGTCGTACGCGAAGGCGCGGGCCGAGGGGCTCGGGCTCACCTGCGACGTGGGCCTGGCCGAGCGGCCGGAGCGGCTGGTGGTGGTGCTGGTCGCCACCTGCTTCGGCGGGCTGGGCGTGCCCTACATCCTGGCGGCCGGCATGTGGTTGCTCGCGGTGGCCAGTGGCGTCACCGTTGTACAGCGTGTTGTCCATGTCTACCGGCAGGCGAGGGAGCGATGAGCGACAAGCCGTCAGTCAGCGATCGCGTCGTGGCCGCGGGGTTCGCGGCCGGCTGGACGCTGGTCCCGCTGCTGCCCGAGCGGCCGACGGCCGCGGTGTTCAGCTTCATGGCCGATCGGGTGTGGCGCAAGGGCGGCAGATCCGTGAGCCGGCTGGAGACCAACCTCGCCAGGGTGACGGGGCTGGCGCCCGGCAGTCGTGAGCTCCGCGAGCTGAGTAAAGCCGGCATGCGCTCTTATTTCCGTTATTTTCATGAAATCTTCCGGTTGCCGAAGATGAGCACCGAGGAGATCGTCCGGCGCAGCCACGTGATCGGCGCCGAGCACGTGCACGACAACGTGGCCGCGGGCCGCGGCGTGGTGCTCGCGCTGCCGCACATGGGCAACTGGGACCAGGCGGGGGCCTGGCTGGTGGGAGTGGGACACCCCTTCACCACGGTCGCCGAGCGGCTCAAGCCGGAGTCGCTGTTCCGCCGCTACGTGCGCTTCCGCGAGAGCCTCGGCATGGAGGTGCTGCCGCTGACCGGCGGCGACGGGCACAACTTCGGCACCCTGGCCACCCGCGTGCGCAAGGGCGGCGTGGTCTGCCTGCCGGCCGAGCGCGACCTGACCAAGAGCGGCGTCGAGGTGGAGTTCTTCGGCGCGACCACCAAGGTGCCCGCCGGGCCGCCGCTGCTGGCCGTGCAGACGGGCGCGGCGCTGCTGCCGGCCATCGTCTACTCCGTCGGCGACGACTGGGGGATCCACATCCACGAGGAGATCCCGGTCCCGGCCGAGGGCACCCGGCAGGAGAAGGTCGCGGCCGTGGCGCAGGGGCTGGTCGGCGTGTTCGAGAAGGGCATCGCCGAGCATCCTGAGGACTGGCACATGCTGCAGCGGCTGTGGCTGGAGGACCTGCGCCCATGAAGGTCGGCATCGTCTGCCCGTATTCCTGGGACATGCCGGGCGGCGTCAAGCAGCACGTCGACGACCTGGCCCAGGCACTGATCGCGCACGGGCACGACGTCTCGGTGATCGCGCCGGCCAGCGAGGACGACGACCTGCCCCCGTATGTGACCGGAGCCGGCCGGGCGGTGCCGGTGCCCTACAACGGGTCGGTGGCCAGGATGTCGTTCGGGTTCATCTCGGCCGCGCGGGTGCGGCGCTGGGTGCGCGACGGCGGCTTCGACGTGCTGCACATCCACGAGCCGCTGGTGCCGAGCCTGGGCGTGCTGGCCTGCTGGGCGGCCAAGGGGCCGATCGTGGCGACCTTCCACGCCTCGTGGGTGCGCTCGCGGGCGATCGCGGTGGCCGAGCCGTTACTGCGCAGCGCGCTGGAGAAGCTGAGCGGGCGCATCGCGGTCTCCGACGCGGCCAGGAAGAGCCTGGTCGAGCAGTTCGGCGGCGACACGGTGCTGATCCCCAACGGGGTGACGGTCGGCCGCTACACCACCGCCGAGCCGCTCGACGGCTGGGGGGCCGACGGCGCGACCATCGGTTTCCTGGGCCGGATGGACGAAGAGCGCAAGGGCCTGCCGATCCTGCTGGAGGCGTACAAACTGCTGGCCGCCGATCGGCCGGAGCTCAAGCTGCTGATCGCCGGGCCGGGTGACGCCAAGGACGTCTACGACCGGGTGCCCAAGCGCTTCCATGACCGGGTCACGGTGCTCGGCATGGTGAGCGAGGCCGACAAGATCCGCGCCTACCATTCGGTCGACGTCTTCTGCGCGCCCAACACGCGGGGCGAGAGCTTCGGCATCGTGCTGGCCGAGGCGATGGCCTCGGGCGCGACGGTGCTGGCCAGTGACATCCCCGCGTTCCGGCGGGTGCTCGGCGACGGCCAGGCGGGCGCGCTGTTCGCCAACGGCGACCCCGCCTCGCTCGCGCGCGAGGCGGGCGCGCTGCTCGACGCGCCGGAGCGGCGGGCCAAACTGGCGGAGGAGGCGTTGGTCGCGGTGATGAAGTACGACTGGTCGACGGTGGCGCGTGACGTGGTGCGGGTGTACGAGACCGTGACGGCCGGTGGCGCCGGGCGGGTGGAGGAAGACCTGTGACATCCACCATGATCTTCCTGATCGTGGGCATCGTCGTGGTGCTCACGGCCGTCTACATCTCCTGGCGGGCCGGCCGCCTGGACCGGCTGCACATCCGGCTGGAGCTGGCCCGCGAGGCGCTGGAGGCGGCGCTGGTGCGGCGCCGGGCGGTGGTGCTGGAGCTGGCGGGCTCGCGGCTGCTCGACCCGGCGACCTCGCTGGTGCTCGCGGCGGCGGCGCACGAGGCCAGGATGGCGGGCCCGGAGGAGCGTGAGCACGCCGAGAGCGATCTGTCGGGCGCGCTGCGCGCGGCGGTGGACCAGGAGCGGTTCCGGGAGAAGCTGTCGGAGTCGCCCGGCGGCCAGGATCTGCTGGAGGAGCTCGACGCGGCCGTGGCCAAGGTCGTCTACTCGCGCCGCTTCTACAACAACGCGGTGGGGGTCACGCGTACGGCGCAGCGCCGGTGGCTGGCTCGGACGCTGCGGTTGGCCGGCCACACGGAATATCCCCAATTCTTCGAGATTGATGACAATCCACCTGTGGCCATGGCAACTGAATGACCCGATTTGTATAGACCGGTAAGCTTCCTTCCGTTCTGGGCAAAAGCGGAGGAGTGGACACGTGCGGCTACCCCGGATGATCACGGTGACGCTTGCCGGAGTGGCTATCTTGATACCCACCGCGGCCTGCTCGTCCGACGAGCCCGCCGCCGGTCAGGCGCCTGAGGCCAGCGTCTCCACCGGCCCGATCGAGGAGCCGACGCCGGAGAAGCTGCATCCCTTCACCGGCAAGCCCTACACCGCGGCCAAACGCGTGGTCGCCGTGAAGATCGAGAACACCGCGGCGGGCAAGCCGCAGCTCGGGCTCAAGAGCGCCGACATCGTCTACATCGAGCAGGTCGAGGCCGGTCTGACCCGCCTGATGGCGATCTTCTCCTCGAAGATCCCGCCCAAGGTGGGCCCGGTCCGCAGCGCCCGCATCTCCGACCTGCACATCGCGCCGATGTTCGGCAAGCCCGCGTTCGCCTACTCCGGCGCGCAGACCAAGATGCTGCCGTTCATCGCCGAGGCGTCGTTGTTCGACGTCTCCGACAGCAGGGTGCCGGGCGCCTACTTCCGCCAGCCCGGCCGCTTCGCCCCCTACAACCTGTTCGCCGACACCAAGAAGCTGATATCCGCCGCGCCCAAGGCGAGCAAGGCCAAGGACGTGGGCTTCACCTTCGGCGACCCGCCGGCCGAGGGCGGGGTCGAGCGGAAGTCGTACACGGTCAAATGGCCCGCCGCCCGCTTCACCTTCACCTGGTCCGAGGCCAAGAAGCAGTGGCTGATCTGGCAGGACGGCAAGAAGGACATGGCCGCCGAGGGCGGCCAGCTGGGCGCGCCCACGATCGTCATCCAGTACACCAAGACCGAGCGCTCCGAGTTCCACGACAGCAACCAGAGCTACACGCCCCTGGTGCACACCACCGGCAAGGGCTCGGCGATCGTGCTGCGCGACGGCCAGGCGTACAAGGCGAAGTGGGAGCGGGAATCCGAGGACGGGGGCACGACGTTCACCACACAGAGCGGCGAGCCGATGAACTTCGCGCCCGGCCAGGTCTGGGTGGCGCTCGCCAGCCGCAAGCCCGTGATTCCTTGACGTACGAAATTCCTCGCCATCGCTGACATGGTGATATGCGGGGAATGAGCGCCTCAGGACCTACGATGGGTTTGATAACTTACCGTCCCCCCAGAGCTCGTGAAGGAAGACCGTGTCCAGCAGCACGCCCGAAACCGCTTCAACCACCGGCCCCGTCACCGGCACCGCCCGGGTCAAGCGAGGCATGGCCGAGATGCTCAAGGGCGGCGTCATCATGGACGTCGTCACCGCGGAGCAGGCCAAGATCGCCGAGGACGCCGGGGCGGTCGCCGTCATGGCTCTGGAGCGGGTGCCCGCCGACATCCGCGCGCAGGGCGGCGTCTCCAGGATGAGCGACCCTGACATGATCGACGGCATCGTGGCCGCCGTCTCGATCCCGGTCATGGCCAAGGCCCGCATCGGTCACTTCGTCGAGGCCCGCGTGCTGCAGGCGCTCGGCGTGGACTACGTCGACGAGTCCGAGGTGCTCACCCCGGCCGACTACGCCAACCACATCGACAAGTGGCAGTTCACGGTGCCCTTCGTGTGCGGGGCGACCAATCTGGGCGAGGCGCTGCGCCGCATCACCGAGGGTGCGGCCATGATCCGCTCCAAGGGTGAGGCCGGCACCGGCGACGTCTCCAACGCCGTCACCCACATGCGCACCATCCGCGCCGAGCTCAAGCGGCTGTCCTCGCTGCCCGAGGACGAGCTGTACGTCGCGGCCAAGGAGCTGCAGGCACCCTACGAGCTGGTCGTCGAGGTGGCCCGCGCCGGCAAGCTCCCGGTCGTGCTGTTCACCGCGGGCGGCATCGCCACCCCGGCCGACGCCGCGATGATGATGCACCTCGGCGCCGAGGGCGTGTTCGTCGGGTCCGGCATCTTCAAGTCCGGTGACCCGGCCAAGCGCGCCGCCGCCATCGTCAAGGCCACCACCTTCTACGACGACCCCGACGTCATCGCCAAGGTTTCGCGCGGCCTGGGCGAGGCCATGGTCGGCATCAACGTCGACGAGATCCCGCAGCCGCACCGCCTGGCCGAGCGCGGCTGGTGATCGGCGTGTCCCGTCCGGGGGCCTGTCACGCCGCATGACATGATCGTCCGCGGTGGGCGGCCCAGGCCGCCTGGCGGGGGCGTCGTGGTGTGACGGTAGAAATTTCCGAAGAAGGCGACATCCACGAAGGATGTCGCCTTTTTCGTGTTGGGTGGAGTTAACTCCGTGGTCATGGTGCCGAGTCAGGCTGTCGGTCGTCCCCCGGCCATGATCGTCCCAGGAGCACCCATGCCCGAACTCAACCGCCGGCACTTCCTCGTCACCGGATTAGCGGCAGGCGCCGCCGCGGCCGTCCCGACAGGCGCGGCGCACGCGGACCCCGGCCCTGCCGCCGACCCCGCCGCCGAGACCGCGCAGAGCCTGGCCTCGCGCGGGTTGCGCGCCGACCCCTTCACCCTCGGCGTCGCCTCCGGCGACCCGGACCACCGCGGCTTCGTCCTGTGGACCAGGCTGGCCCAGGAGCCCCTGGCCGAGGACGGCCTCGGCGGCATGCCGCAGCGCCCGTTCCCGGTGCTCTGGCAGATCTACGCCGACGAGCGCTGCCGCCGCCTGGTCCGCTCCGGCGTGACCGTGGCGGCGCCGCAGTGGGGCCACAGCGTGCACGTCGAGGTGGACCACCTGAGCGCCGGCCGCGAATACTGGTACCGCTTCCGCGTCGGCCCGTACATCTCCCCGGTGGGAAGGGCGCTCACCGCGCCGCACCCGCGCTCGTACGGCGGGCCGCTGGCGATGGCCTTCGTCTCGTGCGCGCAGTACGAGCACGGCTACTTCACCTCCTACCGCAGACTGGCCGAGGAGCACCCGGACGTCGTCCTGCACCTGGGCGACTACACCTACGAGTACACCAAGAACACCTACAACAGCCCCGGCGGCAACATCCGCCACCACGAGGGGCCGGAGACCGAGACGCTGGCCAACTACCGCCAGCGCCACGCCCAGTACAAGGCCGACCCCGACCTGCAGGCCGCGCACGCCGCCGCGCCGTGGCTGGTCGTGTGGGACGACCACGAGCTCGACAACAACTGGGCCGACGAGGTGCCGGAGAAGCCCGAGGTGCCGCAGCCGAACTTCCTGTCCCGGCGTGAGGCCGCCTTCCGGGCGTACTACGAGAACATGCCGCTGCGCCGCACCTCCATCCCGCGCGGCATCGACATGCAGCTCTACCGGCGGGTCCGGTGGGGCCGGACGGCCACCTTCCACATGCTCGACACCCGCCAGTACCGGGACGACCAGGGCTGCGGCGACGGCTACCGGGACTGCCCCGCCGCCGTCGACCCGACCCGGTCGATCACCGGGGCCGAGCAGGAGGCGTGGCTGCTCGACGGCTTCCGCCACTCGCAGGCCCAATGGGACATCATCGGCCAGCAGGTCTTCTTCGCCCAGCGTGACAACAACGCCGGCCCCGCGAAGATCACCAGCCAGGACGCCTGGGACGGCTACGTCGCCTCCCGCCGCCGCATCACCCAGGGCTGGATCGACGCCGAGGTGCGCAACCCCGTCGTGCTCACCGGCGACGTGCACGCGCACTGGGCCAGTGACCTCAAGCTCGACTACGACGACCCCACCGGGCCGTCGGTCGGCTCGGAGCTGGTGGCGAGCTCGATCTCCACCGGCGGCGACGGCGGCGACTCCGACCCGGCCGCCCACCCGTTCCTGCAGATCAACCCGCATCTGAAGTTCTACAACAACCAGCGCGGCTACGTGCTGACGAAGATCGATCGCGACCTGCTCACCGCCGACTTCAAGGTGGTGCCCCAGGTGCGCGAGCCCGGCGCGGAGGCGCACACCAAGGCCACGTTCGTGATCGAGGACCGGGTGCCGGGCGTGAAGCAGACCTACCTGCGCCCGATCGACCCGACGCTGCGCCTGCGCACCGAGATGACCGTGGAGGAGACCGTACGCCTGGAGACCGAGCGTCCCTGAGCCCGGACGACGGCGGGGCGGCATCCGGACGGGTGCCGCCTTTCTCGTCTTTCCGCGGGTCTGTAGGAAGATGTCAGGCGGACGTGGTGTTGAATCGACTGCACCCGCAACCTGACGGAAGGATGAACGTTGCCCGCGATCGGTGTACTCGCGCTGCAGGGAGACGTGCGCGAGCATGTGCGCATGCTCCAGGAGGCAGGCGCCTCGGCCACGGCCATTCGCCGGCCCGGCGAGCTCGACGCGGTCGACGGGCTGGTCATCCCCGGCGGTGAGTCGACCACCATGGGGAAACTCGCCGAGACCTTCGACCTGCTCCAGCCGCTGCGCATGCGGATCAAGGAAGGCATGCCCGCCTACGGATCCTGCGCCGGCATGATCATGCTGGCCGACCGGATCGAGGACGGCGCCGCCGGTCAGCAGACCATCGGCGGCATCGACATGGTCGTCAGGCGCAACGCCTTCGGCCGCCAGATCGACTCCTTCGAGGCCGACCTCGACTTCGCCGGCTCGCCGCTGCACGCCGTGTTCATCCGCGCGCCGTGGGTCGAATCGGTCGGCGCGGACGTCGATGTGCTGGGCACGGCCGAGCCTGGCGATAGGATCGTCGCGGTTCGCCAAGGACCGTTGCTCGCGACCTCGTTCCACCCGGAGCTGACCGGGGACCCGCGGGTGCACCGTTACTTCGTAGACATGGTTGTCAACACAGTGAGGGATCAGTAGCCAATGTCCGGCCACTCCAAATGGGCGACGACGAAGCACAAGAAGGCCGTGGTCGATGCCAAGCGCGGCAAGCTTTTCGCGAAGCTCATCAAGAACATCGAGGTGGCGGCCCGGACCGGTGGCCCTGATCCGGATGCCAACCCCACCCTCTTCGACGCCATCTTCAAGGCCAAGAAGAGCTCCGTGCCCAACGACAACATCGAGCGCGCCCGCAAGCGCGGCGGCGGCCTGGAGGCCGGCGGCGCCGACTGGCAGACCATCACCTACGAGGGCTACGCGCCCGGCGGCGTCGCGGTGCTCATCGAGTGCCTGACCGACAACCGCAACCGCGCCGCCTCGGAGGTGCGCGTCGCGCTCACCCGTAACGGCGGCTCGCTGGCCGACCCCGGCTCGGTGTCCTACATGTTCAACCGCAAGGGCGTCGTGCTCGTGCCCAAGGGCGGCCTCGACGAGGACACCGTCCTGATGGCCGTCCTCGACGCGGGCGCCGAGGAGGTCAACGACCTCGGCGACTCCTTCGAGGTCGTCTCCGAGGCCGGCGATCTGGTGCCGGTCCGCAAGGCGCTGCAGGAGGCCGGCATCGACTACGACTCGGCCGAGTCCAGCTTCCTGCCGACGATGAGCGTGCCGCTGGACGAGGAGGCGGCCAAGAAGGTGTTCCGCCTCATCGACGCGCTCGAGGACAGCGACGACGTGCAGAACGTGTGGGCGAACTTCGACGTGTCGGACGACGTCATGGAGAAGCTCGACGTCTGACGCCCTCCAGGCGCTTCTCAGAGCGCCGGTACGGCGAGTACAGGCAGGTGCCCGTTGATCTGGGCCTCCTCCTGCCGTGGGGCCGATCTGGCGGCATCTGAGGGTTTCACCGTTCTCGGCTTCCAGTTGGCCGGGTACACGGGAGTCGGCGTAAGGTCGGGCGTCGTGACCTCCCGCACAGCACCCCAGGCCCCCTCGCCCGCGCTCGGCTGGCTGCTCCTCATGCCGGCCGTGTTCGGCACCCTGATCACGCTGGTCCTGCCCACCGTGCAGACGATCGCGTTCAGCTTCAGGTCGGGCGGGCTCGTCGGCCCGTCGGAGTCGGTGGGCCTGAAGAACTACGACACGGTCCTGGGCGCGGCCGGCTCGCTCTGGCCCGCGCTGGGCTTCACCCTGTCGCTCACGATCATGCCGCTGCTCGTCGCCCTGGTGGTCGGCCCGCTGCTGGCGCTGGCGCTCGACCGGGCCGGCGCCTGGCCCAGACGGGCCGGCCGGATCGTGCTGTCGCTGTCCCTGGTGACCTTCTCGCCGGCCGCCGTGGCCGTGTCGTGGCTGCGCGGGCTCGATCCCGCGGCGGGCGGCCTGGCCACGATGGTGCGCGCGTTCACCGATCCGGAGACGGCTCCGGGCACCTTCCGGCTGGTCGTCGCCGCCACGACGTTCGGGCTGGTGTGCGCCCTGGCCGTGCTGGCCTTCCTGCCCGCCCTGCGCGGCGGCACCGTGACCGGGGCCATGTTCGCGGTGGCCGGCGTCGTCGCGCTGGCCGCCGTCGCCACCGGCCTGCAGATGTTCACGCTGAGCCTGGCGCTCACCCGTGGCGGTCCGCTCGACTCGACGATGACGCTCGCGCTCCTTCAGTACACCGTCGTCTTCCAGGTGGCCCGGCTCGGGGTGGGCGCCACCATCGCGACCGCGACGGGGGTGATCCTCGGCGCGCTGGGCATCGCCGCCGCGCTCATCGTGGTGATCAGCGGCATGCGGATCGCCCTCACCGCACCGCCCGCGACGGACCAGCCGCCGCCGTCCGACCAGCCGCCCTTCCCAGGCCAGGCACCCGTCCCAGGCCAGGCGACGCCGTACGGACAGTCGCCCTTCCCAGGCCAGGCGCCGTCGTACGGACAGCAGGCGTACGCGCACGTCGGTCAGCAGCCTCCGGCGGGTCAGCAGCCTCCGGCGGGTCAGCAGCCTCCGGTAGGTCAGCAGCCTCCGGCCGGGTGGCCGGCTCAGGGCGGGCAGGCGTACCCGAAGGCCGGGCAGGCCCACCCGCCGGGCGGGCAGGCGGACGGCGCGGCGTCCGCCGGCTCCGCGCGGCGGCCCTCGGTTGTGGCGGTCGTGGTCGGGGTGCTGGCGCTGCTGGTCGTCGCCGTGATCATGGTCATCTGGGCCTGGCCGTGGCTGGCGGCCCTGTTCACGCCTCCCGGGGAGGCCGCCCCGGCGCCTTCCGGGTTGCGCGTCCAGCTGAACACGTGGGTGCCCGCGCTTCTGGGCGCCCTGGTCTCCGTGGGCGTCGCCTACCTGGGAGCGCTCGGCATCGGCGGCCTGCGCCCGCTGGGCCGCCGCAGCGAGTGGCTGTTGCTCCCGTTCGCCCCCTGGCTGCTGGTCGGCGCCGGCCCGCTGAGCGTCGCCAACTGGAACAACCTGCGCGGCCTCGGCCTGATCGACACCTTCGTGGCGCTGATCCCGCCGCTGCTGATCAGCGTGCCCGCGCTGTTCGTCCTGACCCTGCTGTGCAAGGGACTGGCCACGCGGACCGACCGGGATTTCCTGAGCGGCGTGGTCCTGCCCTCGCTGCCCATGGCGGGCATCCTGGCCGGCGCCGTGACGCTGGTGAACGCCCAGGACCTGCTCTGGCCCCTGCTGGTCGCGCAGGACAGAGAGCTGGCCACCGCCCCCGTCGCCCAGCTGATGCCGCTCAACGGGTTCGGCGGCGGGGCGGCCGAGGTGGGCGTCACCACCCCGCTGATCGTGGTCGGGCTCGCGCTGGCCGCCGTGGTCGCCGCGCAACTGCTCTACCTGGACCGGCTGGCCATCACGGTCGGCGGCGACACCCGGTCGCGAGTGCCCGCGCCACCTGCGTAAGTTTGGTCATTGTGGAAATTCGTGACCTGACGGCCGACGATCTGGACGCCGTACTCGACATTCGCAAGCGTTCCTTCGGCCTGCTGGCGGTCGCTGACGCGGAGACCTGGCGCGCCTCGGTGCTGCCGACCCTGGCGCAGGGCCGCTACCTGGGCGCCTTCGACGGCGACCGGCTGGTGGCGACCGCGCGGCTGCGGCCGTTCACCCAGTGGTGGCACGGCAGGCCGCAGCCGATGGCCGGGGTCGCGGGCGTCACCGTCAGCCCCGAGGACCGGGGGCGCGGCCTCGGCACCACGATCATGCGCGCGGCGGTGGCGCGGGCCGTGTCGTTCGGCGACGCCGTGTCGGCGCTCTTCCCGGCCACCACGCCGATCTACCGCTCGCTCGGCTTCGAGCACGCCGGGGCCCGCTACCAGGTGAGCCTGCCGGCGGAGGCGCTGCGCGCCGTGGTGCCGTCCCAGCAGGTCAAGCTGCGCAGGATGGGCCCCGGCGACGCCGCGGAGGTCGTCTCCGTGCTCCACCGGGTGCACGCCGCGACCCGCGCCAGCGGGCCGATGTCCTGGGGTGAGGACATCTGGCGGCTCTGGCTCGCCGACAAGGACGACTTCCTCTACCTGGCCGACGACGGCTTCCTCGTCTACCGCTGGGACGGCCCCGACATGGAGGTGGACAACCTCGTCGCGGGCTCCGCCGATACCGCCAGGGCGCTGTGGTCGATCGTCGGCAGCTCCTCCTCGGTCGCCAAGCGGATCACCGCCACCGTCGCCCCCGACGACCCGGTGCTGTGGCTGCTGCGTGAGCGGACCAAGGATCAGATCACCCGCGATCCGTGGATGTTCCGCGTGCTCGACCTGCCCGCGGCCGTGCGGCGCAGGGGCTACCCGGAGGTCGTGACCGCGACCGCGGTCGTCCAGGTGAACGATCCGCTGCTGGAGGGCAACACCGGCCGTTGGCGGCTGGAGTTCGCCGAGGGTGAGGGCTCGGCGACCGCCCTGGAGGGGGACGCGGCGGGGCCGGTGCTCACCGTCAACGCCTTCTCCGCGCTGTACGCCGGCATTCCCACTGCCACGCTGCGCGGCGGCGGGCTCATGTCGGGCGACGAGCGATACGACGAGGTGCTCGACGCCGCCTTCGCCGCCAGACCGTACATGCTCGACCACTTCTGACGGGCGTTTCCCGATGCGAGACCGCGCGGGCAGGGGTAGAGTCTCGTGCCGAACAGGTGTTCGGCGGGCGCGGGGAGGCATGCGGGTGCGGGTGATGGGCGTCGATCCAGGACTGACCCGGTGCGGCCTCGGCGCCGTCGAGGGGCGCCCCGGCGCGCCGCTCAGCCTGGTGGCCGTCGGAGTGGTCCGCACCGGGGCCGACGAGGAGCTCGGCGCCCGGCTCGTCGGCATCGAGGCCGGCATCGAGCAGTGGCTCGACGACGTGCGGCCCGACGCGGTCGCGGTGGAGCGGGTCTTCAGCCAGCACAACGTCCGCACCGTGATGGGCACCGCGCAGGCCGCCGGCATCGCCGTCCTGTGCGCCGCCCGGCGCGGCCTGCCGGTCGCGCTGCACACGCCCTCCGAGGTCAAGGCCGCCGTCACCGGCAGCGGCACCGCCGACAAGAAGCAGATCGGCGCCATGGTGACCCGGCTGCTGCGGCTGACCGAGATGCCCAAGCCCGCCGACGCCGCCGACGCCCTGGCGCTGGCCATCTGCCACGTCTGGCGCGGCGGCGTCCAGCACCGCCTGGCCGAGGCCGTGGCCCGCGCCAAGACGGACGCCCGCGCACGAAAGGACCTGCGGCTGTGATCGCGTCGGTGACCGGACAGGTGATCGCGATCGCCCCTGACGGGGCGGTCGTGGAGGTCGGCGGGATCGGCATCCTGACCCACTGCACCCCTGGCACGCTGGCCACGCTCAAGGTGGGGGAGCAGACGCGCCTGGCCACCAGCCTGGTGGTGCGCGAGGAGTCCCTCACGCTGTACGGTTTCGCCACCGACGACGAGCGGACCGTGTTCGAGCTGCTGCAGACGGCCAGCGGCGTCGGCCCCAAGCTGGCCCTGGCCATGCTCGCCGTGCACTCGCCCCAGGCCCTTCGGGTCGCCGTCGCCGGCGCGGACCTCAAGGCGCTCACCCGGGTCCCCGGCATCGGCCAGAAGGGCGCCCAGCGGATCGTGCTGGAGCTCAAGGACCGCCTCGGCACGCCCGAGGAGGCGGTCAACGCCGCGCTCAACGGCGGCCGGCGGGTCGCCGTCTGGCGCGATCAGGTGCACTCCGGACTGGTCGGGCTCGGCTACTCCAGCAAGGACGCCGACGAGGCGATCGCCGTGGTGGAGCCGGAGGCCGAGGCCGATCTCGCCGCCGGCCGCCAGCCTCAGGTGGCGAGCCTGCTGAAGGCCGCGCTGCGTGCGCTGAGCGTCCGATGAGAGCGCGGGTGGACGGGTGACCTACGAACGCGAGCTGGTGTCGCCGGCCGCCGAGAGCGACGATCTGCAGATCGAGGCGGCCCTGCGGCCCAAGCGGCTGGCGGAGTTCATCGGGCAGGCGCGGGTGCGCGAGCAGCTCTCGCTGGTCCTGGAGAGCGCGCTGCGCCGGCAACGGCCGCCCGACCACGTGCTGATGAACGGCTCGCCGGGGCTCGGCAAGACCACCCTGGCCATGATCATCGCAGCCGAGCTGAACGCGCCGCTGCGCATCACCTCGGGGCCCGCCCTGGAGCGCGCCGGCGACCTCGCCGCCATCCTGTCCACGCTGGCCGAGGGCGAGGTGCTGTTCATCGACGAGATCCACCGGATGGCCAGGCCCGCCGAGGAGATGCTCTATCTCGCGATGGAGGACTTCCGGGTCGACATCATCGTCGGCAAGGGGCCCGGCGCCACCGCGATCCCGCTCGAGATCGCGCCGTTCACCCTGGTGGGCGCCACCACCAGGGCGGGGCTGCTGCCCGCGCCGCTGCGCGACCGGTTCGGTTTCACCGCGCACATGGACTTCTACGACGTCGAGGAGCTCGAGCGGGTGCTGGAGCGCTCCGCCAGACTGCTGGGCGTGACGCTGCCCGCGGAGGGGGCGCACGAGGTCGCCAGGCGCTCGCGCGGCACGCCCCGCATCGCCAACCGGCTGCTGCGCCGCGTGCGTGACTTCGCCGATGTGCGGGCCGATGGCGTGATAAATCGTGAAATCGCGTCGGCGGCGCTCAATCTTTATGAAGTCGACGCCGAAGGGCTCGACCGGCTCGACCGGGCGGTGCTCGACGCACTGCTGCGCAAGTTCGGCGGCGGGCCCGTCGGGCTGTCCACCCTGGCCGTGGCCGTGGGGGAGGAGCCGGAGACGGTTGAGGTGGTGGCCGAGCCGTTCCTGGTGCGTCAGGGCCTGCTCGCGCGCACCCCGCGCGGCCGGGTCGCGACCGCCGCGGCGTGGGCGCACCTGGGCTTGACGGCTCCGCCGGATGCGTTCGGAGCTACACTTTTCGACTGATTACAGAATGGTTGCAACCATTTCAAATCGGGAACTTCCCCGCGCGCCGAAACGCTGCTTCGTTGCCGCGTTTCGCAACAACCGCCTACACTCCGTGCCTTGGCTGGCTGTGTAGGCTGACGGGCTGAGCGGCGCGGCCCGAAGCAACGCACGGAATTTCCGGCGCGAGGCCGGTGTCAACTTCTTGTACGACGATGGAAGGTCGCCCTCTTATGGACATGGGACAACTCAGCAGCATCCTGCCGCTGATTCTGCTGGTGGTGGTGTTCTACTTCCTGCTGATCCGTCCTCAGCGCAAGCGGCAGCAGGAAGCGCTCAAGATGCAGAACTCCCTGGCGCCCGGCGCTCGCGTCATGACGACGACGGGCCTGTTCGCCACCGTGGTCGCAGTGGAGAACGAGGACGTCATCCTGGAAGTGGCGCCCGGCATCGAGACCCGCTGGGTCAAGGCGGCCATCGGTCGGGTCGTCACCCCCGGTGACGAGCCCGTGGACAAGGTCGACAGCGACACGGACGACGAGAAGGATACAAGTGTGGAGCCCAACGGCGATCAGGACTCCAGCAGTAAGCAATCCTGACTAGGCTCTCCACCCGACTCCTATCTGAAAGAACTGACGACCAGTGGCCCGACCGACCAGCAGCCACAGCAAGCCGGGGCGCACGCTCCTGCTGCTCCTGGCGCTCATCCTCGCCCTGGGCGGGACGATGTTCCTGCAGCAGGCGTTCACGCCGAAGCTGGGGCTAGACCTCGCCGGTGGCACGACGGTGACACTCTCTCCCGTCACCCAGAACGGTGCGGCTCCACCTGAGGAGATCCTGGACCGCGCGGTCAACATCATCCGGACCCGGGTCAACGGGACCGGTATCTCCGACGCGGAAGTCGCCAAATCAGGCGACAACATCATCATCTCCATCCCCGGCGTCGGGCAGAGCGAGGCCATCGCGCTGGTCGCCACCACCGCGGAGCTCCGCTTCCGTCAGGTGATGGCCATGGAGGCGACGCAGCTGTTGCAGGATCAGCTGGCGACCGAGGCTCCGACCCCCGGCGCCTCGCCGTCCGCCGCGCCGAGCTCCTCCTCGTCGTCCACGCCGACGAAGTCGGTCCAGCCCCAGTCGAGCACGTCACCGGCCGCGCGGCCCTCGACCTCTCCCACGGGCAAGGCGCTGTCGTCGGCCCTGACCTCTCCGGCCCCGGCCCCGACGGCGACCGAGACGAAGAAGCAGCCCAACAAGGGCGACAACGGCAGGAAGGCGACGCCGACGCCGAGCCCGTCCGCTCAACCCGAGCAGGACCCCAACGCCGGCATCGACACCACGGGCATCGACCCGGCGGTGCTCAAGCAGTTCCACGAGCTTGACTGCACCGACCCGAAGAAGCGCGGCCAGGGCGTCCAGGACGACCCCAACAAGCAGTACGCCGGATGCGAGTCCGACGGCACCTTCAAGTACGTCCTCGACGTGGCCAAGGTGGTCGGCACCGACATCGACACCGCCTCCTCGGGCGTCCAGCAGGGCAGCACCGAGTGGGTCGTCCAGCTCGACTTCAAGAGCAAGGGCGCCACCGAGTGGAGCAAGCTGACCTCCACGGCGTTCAACTCGCAGGAGCCGCGCAACAAGGTCGCGGTCGTCCTCGACGGCGTCGTGATCACCGCCCCCAACATCATCAGCCCGATCCCCGGCGGGCGCGCCGAGATCACCGGCGGCTTCAACCAGAAGAGCGCGGGTGAGCTGGCCGAGCAGCTCAAGTACGGTGCGCTGCCGCTGAAGTTCGAGCGCAGCTCCATCGAGACGGTCTCCTCGACCCTCGGCCAGGACCAGCTCCGGGGCGGCCTGATCTCCGGCATCATCGGCCTGGCGCTCGTGGTCGTCTACTCACTGCTCTACTACCGCGGCCTGGGCATCGTGGCCGTGCTGAGCCTCGTGGTCGCCTCGATCCTCACCTACACGGCCGTGGTGGTGCTCGGCCAGAACGCCGGATTCCGGCTGTCGCTGCCGCACATCATCGGCCTGGTGGTGTCCATCGGCATCACCGCCGACTCCTTCATCGTCTACTTCGAGCGCATCCGTGACGAGATGAAGGAAGGCCGGCGGACGCTGCGCGCGGCCGTCGAGGTGGCCTGGGTCCGCGCCCGGCGCACGATCCTGATCGCCGACGCCGTCATGTTCATCGCCGCGGTCGTGCTCTACGTCCTGGCCGTGGGCGGTGTGGCCGGGTTCGCGTTCGCGATGGGCCTGACCACGCTGATCGACGTCGTCGTGGTGTTCATGTTCACGAAGCCGTTCATCGCGCTGCTGGCGAGAATGAAGTTCTTCGCCAAGGGGCATCCGCTGTCCGGCCTCGACGCCGAGCGCATGAGCGTCAGCCCGTCGTCCGGCGCCGCCGGCCGCAAGACCACCCCGCAGGAGGCCTGAGATGGGACTAGGGCGTCGCCTCTACCGCGGCGAGATCGATGTCGACTTCGTCGGCCAGTGGAAGCTGTGGTACAGCCTCTCCGGCCTGCTGCTGGTGATCTCGCTCGCGGGCTTGCTGATCAACGGCCTCAACCTGGGCGTCGAGTTCAAGGGCGGGTCGGTCTTCTCCTTCCAGCCGCAGTCCAGCGTCAGCGTCGAGGAGGTGCGCAGCACCTTCAGCGAGCAGGGCGTGCACCAGCCGATCGTGCAGACCGCGGGAGTGCGCTACCGGGTCACCACCGAGACCCTCTCCGAGAGCACCACGCTCAAGATGCAGGATGTGATCGCGAAGGAGTACGGCGTCCCGGTCAAGGACGTCAACATCCAGTCGATCGGCGCGTCCTGGGGCGGTGAGGTCTCGGAGAAGGCCTGGATCGGCCTGGGCGTGTTCATGCTGGCGATCATCCTGTACCTGTCGATGGCGTTCGAGCCGAAGATGGCCGTGGCGGCGATCGTCGCGCTCGTCCACGACCTCGTCATCACCGCGGGTGTCTACGCCTGGTCGGGCTTCGAGGTCACGCCGGCGACCCTGCTGGGCTTCCTGACCATCCTCGGTTACTCGCTCTACGACGCGGTCGTGGTGTTCGACATGATCAAGGAAGTCACGGCCAAGCTGGGTGCCACCTCGAAGCAGACGTACTCGATGGCGGCCAACGACGCCCTCAACCACACCCTGATCCGATCGCTGAACACCTCGCTGGTCGCGATCCTGCCGGTCGCGGCGATCCTGTTCATCGGCACCACGGTGCTGGGCGCGGGGACGCTGAAGGACCTGTCGCTGGCCCTGTTCGTCGGCATGATCGTCGGCACCTACTCCTCCCTGTGCGTCGCCACCCCGCTGCTGGTGACGCTCAAGGAGCGGGAGCCGAAGTATCAGGCCATCGCCAGGAGGATCGCCTCCACCAGCGGCGCCAAGGGAGCCAAGGGCTCCAAGAGCGCCGCGGCGGCCAAGGGCTGACCTGTTCCGCACCGACGCCCCCGTCCAGGTCCAGGGCGGGGGCGTCGTCATGCCCGGCCGCCCCTCAGCGGGCGTGTGCGCCCCTGGCGGCCCGTGGCGGGGAATCGGGGCAGGTGGTCGGAGCAAGGGCCGTCATGGGCCATCATGGAGCCCGTCAGGCGTGGGACCTGCCCGAGGAGTAACGGTGATGAGCGAGCTGAGCACGACGATCCTGGAGCGCATCCGGGACGTGCCGGACTACCCCCAGCCGGGAGTGCTGTTCAAGGACATCACCCCCCTGCTCGGCGACCCCGTGGCGTTCGCGGCCGTGGTGGACGAGCTGGCCGGGCTGCACGAGGTGGACAAGATCGTGGGAATCGAGGCACGCGGGTTCATCCTGGCCGCCCCGGTCGCCTACCGCACCGGCGCCGGATTCGTGCCGGTCAGGAAGAAGGGCAAACTTCCTGCCGCGACCCTGGCGGAGTCCTACGATCTGGAGTACGGCTCCGCCACCATCGAGGTGCACCACGACGCCTTCGAGCCGGGCGAACGAGTGCTGATCATCGACGACGTGCTCGCCACGGGCGGCACCGCGGCGGCGACCGTGGAGTTGGTGCGCAGGGCCGGCGCGGAGGTGGTGTGCTTCGCGGTGCTGATGGAACTCGCCTTCCTCAAGGGGCGCGAGCGGCTGACAGGAGTGGAGATCCGCTCCCTGGTGATCGTCTGAGCGGGCCCGCGGCGGGCCAGGTTCGCCGCCTGGATACACTGGGGGATCTGGACTCGAACGTAAGGAGTCTGTGTGCCCCGTGATGTGGTCGTGCCCGACGTAACGGACGCAGGCAGTGCCGAGACGGTCTCCGGCGCGCCCACCGCACGTCGCAGGCGCTTTGGGGGTGGGGCCATGAATCCGGTGCTGGAGCCGCTCTTCAGGACGGTCCGGGCCACCCACCCCAAGGCCGACCTGCGGCTGATCGAGCGCGCCTACGACGTGGCGGCCTACCACCACCGCGACCAGAAGCGTAAGAGCGGCGACCCGTACATCACGCACCCGCTGGCCGTGGCGACGATCCTGGCCGAGCTCGGCACCGACGACGAGACGCTCTGCGCCGCCCTGCTGCACGACACGGTCGAGGACACCGCCTACAGCCTCGACGAGCTCCGCGCCGACTTCGGCGACACGATCATGTCGCTGGTCGACGGCGTCACCAAGCTGGACAAGGTCAAGTTCGGCGACGCGGCGCAGGCCGAGACGGTGCGCAAGATGGTCGTCGCCATGTCGCGCGACATCCGGGTGCTCATCATCAAGCTGGCCGACCGGCTGCACAACATGCGCACCATGCGCTATCTGCCCGAGCACAAGCGCCACCAGAAGTCCCGCGAGACCCTGGAGATCTTCGCGCCGCTGGCCCACCGCCTCGGCATGAACACGATCAAGTGGGAGCTCGAGGACCTGGCCTTCGCCATGCTCTACCCCAAGCGCTACGACGAGATCGCCCGGATGGTGTCGGAGCGGGCCCCGCGCCGGGACCTGTTCCTGCAGGAGGTCATCGAGAAGGTCTCCGGCGACCTGCGCGAGGCGAAGATCCGCGCCGTGGTCAAGGGCAGGCCCAAGCACTACTACTCGGTCTACCAGAAGATGATCGCCCGCGACGTGGCCTTCGACGACATCTACGACCTGGTGGGCATCCGGGTCCTCGTCGACAGCGTGCGCGACTGCTACGCGGCGCTCGGCACGATCCACGCGCGCTGGAATCCGGTCCCCGGCCGGTTCAAGGACTACATCGCGATGCCCAAGTTCAACATGTACCAGTCGCTGCACACGACGGTGATCGGTCCCGAGGGCAAGCCGGTGGAGCTGCAGATCCGCACCCACGGCATGCACCACCGGGCCGAGTACGGCGTGGCAGCCCACTGGAAGTACAAAGAGGAGGTCGGCGGGCCCGGCCCCACGGGCAAGGTCAAGCCGGGCAGCGACATGGCCTGGCTGCGCCAGCTGCTCGACTGGCAGAAGGAGACGTCCGACCCCGGCGAGTTCCTGGAGTCGCTGCGCTTCGACCTGTCGGTGTCGGAGGTCTACGTCTTCACCCCGAAGGGCCAGGTCATCGCCCTGCCCGAGGGGGGCACGCCGGTCGACTTCGCCTACGCCGTGCACACCGAGGTCGGCCACCGCTGCATCGGCGCCCGCGTCAACGGCCGTTTGGTGCCGCTGGAGTCACGGCTCGGCAACGGCGACACCGTGGAGATCTTCACCTCCAAGTCGCCCGACGCGGGCCCCTCACGGGACTGGCTGAAGTTCGTCAAGTCCGGCCGCGCCCGTAACAAGATCCGCCAGTGGTTCTCCAAGGAGCGCCGCGAGACCGCGATCGAGGCGGGCAAGGAGGCCATCGGCCGGGCCATGCGCAAGCAGGGCCTGCCGCTGCAGCGGCTGATGTCCGGCGAGGCGCTGCTCGCGCTGGCGCGCGACCTGCGCTACCCCGACGTGTCGGCCCTGTACGCCGCCGTGGGCGAGGGCCACACGGCCGCGCAGACGGTCGTCCAGAAGCTCGTGGCGTCCATCGGCGGGGTCGACAGCGCCGAGGAGGACATCGCCGAGACCTCGCTGCCGACCCGCCTGCGCGGTCGCCCCCGGGGCGGCGGCGCGGGAGTCGTGGTGGCGGGCGACGCCGACGTGTGGGTACGCCTGTCCAAGTGCTGCACCCCGGTGCCGGGCGACGAGATCGTCGGCTTCGTCACCCGCGGCCACGGCGTGTCCGTGCACCGCGCCGACTGCACCAACGTGGAGCAGCTCAGGGAGCAGCCGGACCGGCTGGTGGAGGTGAGCTGGTCGCCCGGGGACGACAGCGTGTTCCTGGTGGCGATCCAGGTGGAGGCGCTCGACCGGCCCCGCCTGCTGTCCGACGTCACCCGCACCCTGTCCGACCAGCACGTCAACATCCTGAGCGCGTCGGTCACCACCTCGCGCGACCGGGTGGCGATCAGCAAGTTCACCTTCGAGATGGGCGATCCGAAGCACCTGGGGCACGTCCTCAAGGCCGTGCGCGGCATCCAGGGCGTCTTCGACGTCTACCGGGTGAGCGGCGCCGGCAGCTGAGCGAGCCGCCTTTCCGGCCGGTTCGGCCGCTCGCCGTAGGAACGGCCGCCGAACCGGCCGTGGGCCTGTTTGTTAGCCGTCGGCTTGGTTCGGGCGCTCGTCGTACAGGATTGATGGCTTGTCGCGGCCGGCTGCGTCTTCTTTCTTTTACGGCCGGCCTGGTTCGGCCGCTCGTCGCACGGGGCTGAGGGCCTCCAGGGGAACGGCCGCTGACCGGATGACGGCGGGCCGCCGTAACGCGAGAATGGTCGCCCATTCACCGGGTGAGTTGTCATCCGTCCACCACCAGGGTCCAGCGCCGTCAGCCCTGTCAGCCCCGTCCCCGCCAGCCCGCCAGCCCGCCAGCCCGCCCACCGTCAACCCGTGCTGCCGTCTACCCGTCGGCCTTACTGGGGGCTGGGGCTAGGTGTTTGTCGGTGTTTGGGTCAGTGGTGTCTGAGGTCGGGGAGGTTGATGACGATGGCCTCTTGGGTGCTGCGGGCGATGACGACGACCGCTTCTCGGGACGGGTCCGGATTTTCCTCCCGATGGGGGACATAGGGCGGCACGAAGATGTAGTCGCCCGGCTCGGTGTCGATCCGGGTCTCCTGTCCGTTGTCCGGGTCCAGGAAGACGAACGACGGGGTCCCGTCCACCACGTAGATCGCGGTCTCCGATCTGCCGTGATGGTGGTCGGCGGATCGGGAGGCGGGAGCGACATGGGTCTGGCCCATCCAGAGTCGCCGCGCGCCCGTCGTGCTCCGGCCGATCGCGGCCAGCCTGCGCATGCCCGACGTCTGCGCCGTCCGGCCCGACAGCTGGGCAGCGGTGATGTGGCGCAGCGGCCGGTGGAAGGCGTCCCCGGCGACCTGGTAGCCCTCCCACAGGCGGCCGCCCGCCCGGTCGAGGACACGGGAGGCCACGGCGGCCAACGCCCCGGGGTTCTCACGTGCGGCGAGGAGCTCTTCGGCGAGCGCCGGATCGTGGGCACGCAGCTCGCGCAGCAGCCACTTGCCGCTGCCGTGCCAGCCGCCCGCCAGGGACAGCGCCAGTTTGGCGGTCTCCTGGACGGCGTTCCAGCCGATGAACGCCCGCTCGCCCGGATCCGTCGCCCCCGACAGGTCGTCCAGGAGGTCCGTCAGGACGTAGCGGGCCCGGTCCAGCTCCGCCGGCTCCTGAGCGGCCGGCCCGGCGGCCAGGCGGGCGCGTAGCTCCTGCTGGAGCGCGGTGGCGCGGCCGCCGCCCCGGTCGACGAGCACGACCCCGTCCGCGCACATGCGCAGAAGTGTCGGCCGGCGGCGCTCGGCGTCCTGGTCCAGGTAGGCGGTGAGGCTGGTCTGGCTGTGCGTGAACAGCTCCACCGGCCAGTCGCGCCACCGGCGTGACTCCCGCTGCGGCCGGACGAGGCCGTCGAGCACGACCACCACGTCCAGGTCCGAGGTGGCGGTGCGGCGCCCGTTCACCACGCTGCCGCCCAGAAAGGCGTACAGCGCGTCCGGGAACAGCTCGTCGACGAGGGCTCGCGCGTCCGTCACGGCATCCATACGACCACCCTAGACACGCGGAAGCCCGTCCGTCGCAGCCCGAAGCCCACGCCGACGCCCACCCGCTGCGGCCCGGAGCCGACGCCCGTCCGCCGCGGCCCGAAACGCACGCCGACGCCCACCCGCTGCGGCCCGGAGCCGACGCCCGTCCGCCGCGGCCCGAAACGCACGCCGAACCGGCGGGCCGCCCGTCCCGCGGACCGTAAGGGCCGGTGTCCGTCCCCGATCACGGGGCCGGACACCGCCTTTCCGGCGGCGCCCGGCGGACACCGACCCGTCAGGCGTTAACTGAACTCCGCCAGGGTGCGCTCGGCCTCCTGGAGCCAGGAGAGGCGGGCCGTGATGGCCTCCTCGGCCTCCTTGACGTCCTTGGCCCGGCCGGCGGCCTCCGCCTTGGCCCGGCGCTTCTCCAGCTGCTCGATCGAGGTGCGGAGCTGGTCGACCGTGCTCTGCGCGCGGGCCCTGGCCTCGGGGTTGGAGCGCTTCCACTCGGCGTCCTCGGCCTTGCGCACGGCCTCGTCCACCTTGCGGAGCCCGCCTTCGAGCCGGTCACGCTGCTCGCGCGGCACCGGCCCGGCGGCCTCCCAGCGCTCCAGGAGATTGCGCAGCGTCGCCCTGGCGGTGCGCGCGTCGGTGACGGGCAGCAGCTTCTCGGCCTCGATCAGCAGCTCCTCCTTCACCTCGGCGTTGGCCGCGAGCGAGGCGTCACGCTCGGCGAAGACGGCCGAGCGTGCCTGGAAGAACTGGTCCTGGGCGCCCTTGAAGCGCGCCCACAGCTCGTCCTCCACCTCGCGCGAGGCCCTGCCCGCCGTCTTCCAGCGCTGCATGAGGTCCCGGTAGACGGCCGCCGTCTGCGCCCAGTCGGTGGAGTCCGCGATCGCCTCCGCCTCGGCGACGATCGCCTCCTTGGCGGCCCGAATCCCCTCACGCTGCTCGTCGAGGCCCGCGAAGTAGACCTTGCGCCGCTTGGCGAAGGCGGTGCGGGCGGCCGACAGCCGCTTCCAGAGCGCGGCCTCGGTGACCCGGTCGATGCGGTCGGCGGCCTTCCACTCCTCGACCAGCTGGCGCAGCCGCTCGCCACCCGACTTCCAGTGGGTGGTCTCCTCGGCGATGCGCTCGGCCTCGGCGACGATGCCTTCCTTTATCGTCCTGGCCTCGGCGCGTGCCTGCTCGCGGGCGGCCTTGACCTCCTCGCGGCGCTTGGCGACCAGCTCCGTCAGCCCGTCGAGACGTGCTGTCAGAGCCGCCAGGTCGCCGATGGCGTGCGCGTCGGCCACGGCTTCGCGCAGCTTGACGATGCTGGCCTCCGCCTGCGCCGGAGCCAGGTCGGTGCCCTTGACCCGCTGCTCCAGCAGTTGGACCTGTCCGGCCAACTCGTCGTACTTGCGATGGAAATAGGCCAGTGCCTCTTCGGGCTCACCGGCCTGCCAGGACCCGACGGCCCGCTCTCCCTCAGCCGTACGCACGTAGACGGTGCCGTCGTCGTCTACCCGGCCCCACGGGTCGGTGCTCACCGTGTCCTCCCGCACTTTCCATCAGACCCTTCGGGACTACTCGCCCCTAGTTTGTATTACGTCAGCTCTTGCCGCTGATTGTCACGTCTTTGATTTCGACGGTTTCCTTCGGCGCTCCGGTGCCATCGCCCGAATCGCCGATGACGCCCGCCTTGTTTACCTTGTCCAGGATGTCGAGTCCCTTGGTGATCGTACCCACCGGCGTGTAATCGGGGGTGAGCCCGATGTCGCCATATACCAGGAAGAACTGGCTTCCTGTCGAGCCCGGCGCCGAGGTCTTGGCCATGGCCATCACCCCGCGCTTGTAGGCGGCGCCCTTGAGGTTCTCCTCGACCATCACGTAGCCGGGGCCGCCGGAGCCGTCCTGCGCGCCCTTGCCGTCGGCCTTGGCCGTCGGGTCGCCGCACTGCAGCATCGGGAACTTGGCGTTGCCCAGCCGGTGGCACTTGCTGCCGTCGTAGAACTTCTTGTCCGCCAGGTGCTGCAGCGAGTTGACCGTGCACGGCGCCTTGGAGTTGTCGAGCTCCACCACGATGTCGCCGAGGTTGGTGTCGAGCGTCATGGTCTTCGTGGCGGGCTTGAGCTTGACCTTCGCCGGCGGCATGCCGACGTCCTTGACGTTGCCGCCCGTGGTGTCGGCGACGTACCCGCAGGTGCCGGTCGCGGCATCGTACGGCTTGGGCTGGGCCGCAGGCGCCGCCGAGGCGGTGTCCTGTGGCGCCGAGGCCGTCGGCGAGGCGGCCGCGTCGGTCGGCTCGTCGCCGCCGCCCAGCAGCGCGACCGCGGCGACGATGCCGCCCACCACCACGACGACTCCCACCGTGGAGCCGATGATGGCCGTGCGCTTGTTACGCTGCTCGCGCTCGAGACGGCGCTGGAGCTGCCGCTCATGGTGCTCGCGTGCCAGCTGCTTCTGCCGGTCCTTCCCCGTGGCCACCGCTTTGCCTCCCATAGTGAATCAACTGAGGTGGGCGAATCGTATCGGCCAACGGGTAATGATTCGCAGCCCGGCGACCCGCACCGGTACCCTTCGGTTACATTCCCATTGGCTTTTTTGACGAGATCAGCTGAGGCAGATGCTCATCGCAGGCTTCCCCGCAGGGGCCTTCCAGACCAATTGTTACGCCGTCGCGCCCGCCGCGGGCGAGGAGTGCGTGATCGTCGACCCTGGTCAGGACGCCGTGGAGGGGATCGAGGAGATGGTGCGGGAGCACCGGCTCAAGCCGGTCGCGGTCCTGCTGACGCACGGCCACCTCGACCACGTCTGGTCGGTGGCGCCCGTCTGCGGCGCGCGCGACATCCCCGCCTGGATCCACCCCGACGACCGCCACCTGCTGAGCGATCCCTCCGCGGGACTGTCGCCGGGCAGCGCCTCGATGTTCGGCGGCCTCACCCTCAGTGAGCCCGACGACGTGCGCGAGCTCTCCGACGGGGCCACGCTGCGGCTCGCCGGGATGGAGCTGGTGGTCGATCACACGCCCGGCCATACCAGGGGGTCGGTGAGCTTCCGGTTGCCCGCCGAGGACATCATGTTCGCGGGCGATCTGCTGTTCGCCGGCTCCATCGGCCGCACCGACCTGCCGGGCGGCGACTTCCCGACGATCCTGCGCAGCCTGGCGGCCAAGTGTCTGCCGCTGCCGGACGATACGGTCGTCCTACCGGGCCACGGACCACAGACCACGATCGGCCACGAGCGCGCCACCAATCCTTATCTCAAGGAGGCCGCGCCGCACGCCGGTCCCACACGAGGGATCTAATGAGCTTCCAAGCACCCAAGGGCACCTTCGACTGGCTGCCACCCCGCTCCGAGCAGGTCCTCGCCGTCCGCGAGGCTCTCGTCGCCCCGGTACGGCGAGCGGGCTACGGCTACATCGAGACGCCCGTCTTCGAGGACACGCAGCTGTTCGCCAGAGGCGTGGGGGAGTCGACCGACATCGTCTCCAAGGAGATGTACACCTTCCCCGACAAGGCCGGCCGTTCGCTGACCCTGCGCCCCGAGGGCACCGCGTCCGTGGTGCGCGCCGTGCTCCAGCACAACCTGCACAACGGGCAGCTTCCGGTGAAGCTGTGGTACTCAGGCAGCCAGTTCCGCTACGAGCGTGCCCAGAAGGGCCGCTACCGCCACTTCTGGCAGGTCGGAGCCGAGGCGCTCGGCTCCGAGGACCCGGCGCTCGACGCGGAGCTCATCGTGCTCGCCGCCCAGGGCTTCGCCGCGCTCGGCCTGAAGGACGTGCGGCTGCTGCTCAACTCGCTCGGCGACCGGACCTGCCGCCCCGCCTACCGGGCGGCGCTCCAGGAGTTCCTGCGCGCCCTCGACCTCGACGAGGACACCAGGGCCCGAATCGAGATCAACCCGTTGCGGGTGCTCGACGACAAGCGGCCCGAGGTACAGGCCCAGCTCGGCGGCGCGCCCTTGGTGGTCGACCATCTCTGCGCCGCCTGCAAGAGCTACCACGAGGAGGTCCGCGCCCTGCTGACCGCCGCCGGCGTCACCTTCGAGGACGACCCGCGGCTCGTGCGCGGCCTGGATTACTACACCCGCACCACGTTCGAGTTCCTGCACGGCGGGCTCGGCTCCCAGTCGGCCATCGGCGGCGGTGGCCGCTACGACGGGCTGAGCGAGATGCTGGGCGGGCCGCCGCTGCCCAGCGTCGGCTGGGCGCTCGGCGTCGACCGCACGTTCCTGGCCATGGAGGCCGAGGGGCTGATCGCCGAAGCCGCACCGGGCCGCGTCCAGGTGTACGGTGTCGCGCTGGGTGAGGACGCCCGCCGCCGGATGTTCCTGCTCGTGCACGAGCTGCGCCAGGCGGGTGTCAGCGCCGACATGGCCTTCGGCGGCAAGGGGCTCAAGGGCGCGATGAAGGGCGCCGACCGCTCCGGGGCGCGGTTCGCGCTGATCCTGGGCGAGCGTGACCTGGCGGCGCGAGCCGTACAGCTGAAGGACCTGACCACCGCTGAGCAGACCGAGGTGCCGCTGGCCCAGGTCGTTGACGTCTTGAAGGGGAAAGTGCAGTGATCCGCACGCATACGGCCGGGTCGCTCCGCAAGGAGCACGCCGGGCAGCAGGTGACGCTCGCAGGATGGGTGGCCCGCCGCCGTGACCATGGCGGCGTGGTCTTCATCGACCTGCGCGACGCCTCGGGCTCGGCGCAGGTGGTCTTCCGCGAGGAGGACCACGCCCACGACCTGCGCGCCGAGTACTGCGTGAAGGTCGTCGGCCAGGTCCGGGTCCGGCCCGAGGGCAACGAGAACCCCGAGCTGGCCACCGGCGCGATCGAGGTCGTGGCCGACACGGTCGAGGTGCTCAGCGAGTCGGCGCCGCTGCCGTTCCCGATCGAGGGGAATGCGGGCGTGTCGGAGGAGGCGCGGCTGAAGTACCGCTACCTCGACATCCGCCGCCAGCAGGTGGCCCAGGCGATGCGCACCCGGTCCAAGGCCACCTACCTGGCCAACGAGGTGATGCACGAGCTCGACTTCGTCTACGTCGAGACGCCGACGCTGACCCGCTCCACGCCCGAGGGCGCCCGCGACTTCCTGGTGCCCGTCCGGCTGCAGCCCGGCAGCTGGTACGCCCTGCCGCAGTCGCCGCAGCTGTTCAAGCAGTTGCTGCAGGTGGGCGGTCTGGAGCGCTACTACCAGCTGGCCAAGTGCTACCGCGACGAGGACCTGCGGGCCGACCGCCAGCCGGAGTTCACCCAGATCGACGTGGAGATGTCCTTCGTCGACCAGGAGGACGTCATCGAGGTCGGCGAGAAGCTGATCGGGCGGCTCTGGCGGGAGATCCTCGGCTACGAGATCCCGCTGCCGCTGCCGCGCATGACCTACGCCGACGCTATGGCCCGTTACGGCTCCGACAAGCCCGACCTGCGCTTCGGCCAGGAGCTCGTGGAGATGACGGACTACTTCGCCGAGACCTCCTTCCGCGTCTTCCAGGCCGACTACGTGGGGGCCGTGGTGATGCCCGGCGGGGCGTCGCAGACCCGTAAGGAGCTCGACGGCTGGCAGGAGTGGGCGCGCAGCCGCGGCGCCAAGGGCCTGGCCTACGTGCTGGTCCAGCAGGACGGCACGCTCGGCGGCCCGGTGGCCAAGAACCTGTCGGAGACGGAGACCTCGGGTCTGGCGGCCAAGGTCGGCGCCCAGCCGGGCGACGCGGTGTTCTTCGCCGCCGGGGCCAGGAGCGCCTCGCGCGACCTGCTGGGCGCGGCCAGGCTGGAGATCGGCCGCCGCTGCGGCCTCATCGACTTCTCGCAGTGGTCGTTCCTGTGGGTGGTCGACGCGCCGATGTTCGAGGAGGACGGGGAGGGCGGCTGGACCGCCGTGCACCACCCGTTCACCGGTCCCAAGCCCGAGTGGGCCGACACCTTCCAGGACCATCCGGGCGAGGCGCTGGCCTACGCCTACGACATGGTCTGCAACGGCATGGAGATCGGCGGCGGCTCGATCCGTATCCACCGCGCCGAGATGCAGCAGCGCGTCTTCGACGTGCTCGGCATCTCCAAGGAGGAGGCGGAGAGCAAGTTCGGCTTCCTGCTGGAGGCGTTCAACTACGGCCCGCCCCCGCACGGAGGCATCGCCTACGGCTGGGACCGGATCTGCATGCTGCTGTCGGACGGCGAGTCCATCCGTGACGTGATCGCGTTCCCGAAGACGGCTTCGGGCTTCGACCCGCTCACCGGCGCGCCCACGCCGATCACGGCGGGCCAGCGCAAGGAGGCGGGCGTCGACGCCCGGCCGAAGACGGAGGCGTAACGGCTTCCCCGGTCAGAGCGGTCAGGGCTACGGCAGGCGTCCACGGGACGCCTGCCGTACTCGTCAGGAGAGCGTGACCTTCTTGATGATGATGGGGGTCTTCGGGGGCGAGGAGCCGCCGTCGCCGGTGATGTCGTCCTCGTTGACGATCACGCCGTCCTCGGCGACCTTGTCGATGATCTCCAGGCCCTTGCTGACCATGCCGAGCACCGAGTACGCCGGATCGATCTGGGTGTTCTCGTCCGACATGGAGATGGCGAACTGGCTGCTGTTCTGCCCGACCGCGTCCGGGGCCTGCGTCAGGAACACCACGCCGCGCGCGTAGGGGACGAGGCCGACGGCCTCGTCGCCGAAGACGTAGCCGGCCGTGCCCTGGCCGTCGGTGGGGTTCTTGCCGTCGGCCTTGGCCTTCGGGTCGCCGCACTGCAGCAGGTACAGCCCCGTCGTCTCGGGCTTGGCCAGGCGGTGGCACTTCGTGTTGTCGTAGAACTTCTTCTTGGCCAGGAAGGCCATCGAGTTCACCGAACACGGGGAGACGGCCGGGTCGACGTCGATGACGATGTCACCATGGTTGGTGGTGATGGTCATCTTCTCGAGCTTCATGTTGGGCTTCTTCGGCGGCATGCCGACGTACTTCATCGGCACGTCCGAGGTGTCCCGCTTGTACGTGCACGTCACCGGGCCGGTCTTCTTGGGCGCCGGGGTCGTCGCGGCCGGCAGCGGGGCCGACGGTGTGGCGGAGGCCGAGGTCTCGGCGGCCACGGGCTTGGACGGCTCGCCGCCGACCATCGTGGTGACGGCGAAGATCCCGCCTGCCACCACCGCTACGGCCACGCCCGCGCCGATGAAGGTGTTACGCCTCGCTTTGGCGGCCTGTTCGGTGGCGCGCTGCGCCTGCCGTTCCTTGTGCTCCCGCGCCAATTCGCTCTGGCGGTCGTCGTCGCCGCTCACCGGTATGTCCTCCATCTTTGCCTACACATGACCCGAACAACACGGGAATGCTACCGGCCCTGAAATGTGCTGCACGTAAGTGACAGAAAGTGACCATTGTGGCGAGACCGCTCGGGAGCCGTAAGGTTCGGGGAGACTAGTTCAAATTGAAACTAAGGAGCCCCGACATGTTCGATGAAGTCCTCGGTCTGCCGGTCCACGCACTGGTCGTCCACTTCGCAGTGGTTCTGACCCCATTACTCGTCGCGGTCGCCGTAGCCTACGCCCTCGTGCCCCGCTGGCGCCCGTCCACGGCATGGGCGGTGATCCTGCTCGCGCTGGCCTCGCCCGTGGCGGTCTTCGCCTCCTTCGCGAGCGGTCCCAGGCTGCTGGAGGCGCGCTTCGCCACCGCCGAGGGAACGCTGGCCGGGAACATCGCCACGCACGCGTCCTTCGCCGTCCCGCTGCTGCTGTCGGTCCTCGGGCTCGGCGCCGCCTCGCTGATTCTGGTGTACGCCTCGCGCGGCGACCGCTTCGGCAAGTCCGGCACGACGGTGCTGTCGGGCCTGACCGTGGTGCTGGCACTGGCCGCCGCCTATTACGTCTTCCGCGCCGGCGACTCCGGAGCAAGGGCCGTGTGGGGGTAGCCTCACGTTGTGGAGAGTTTGTTCGACGCGGCGGCTGAGGACGCCACACCGCAGCCGCTGGCCGTCCGCATGCGCCCCCGCACGCTCGACGAGGTGATCGGCCAGCGGCACCTGCTCGGCCCGGGCACCCCGCTGCGCCGGCTGGTCGAGAGCGAGGCGCCGATGTCGCTCTTCCTGTGGGGGCCTCCGGGCACCGGCAAGACGACACTCGCCTACGTGGTGTCCAACGTGACCAAGCGCCGCTTCGTCGAGATCTCCGCCGTCTCGGCGGGCGTCAAGGACGTCCGGGCCGCCATCGACAACGCCCGGCGCGAGCTCGGCATGAGCGGCCGCCAGACGGTGCTCTTCGTCGACGAGGTCCATCGCTTCAACAAGGCCCAGCAGGACGCCCTGCTGCCCGCCGTCGAGAACCGCTGGGTCACCTTCATCGGCGCCACGACCGAGAACCCGTTCTTCTCCGTCATCTCGCCCCTGCTGTCACGCTCGCTGCTGCTCACGCTGGAGTCGCTGACCGACGACGACATCGGCGCCGTCCTGCGGCGCGCGGTGACGGACGAGCGCGGGCTCGGCGGGCGCGGCACCCTCGCCCCCGAGGCCCTCGACCACCTCGTCCGGCTGGCCGGCGGCGACGCCCGCCGATCGCTGACCTACCTGGAGGCGGCGGCCCTGCTCGCCGACGACATCACGATCGAGGTGGTGGAGAAGGCCGTCGACAAGGCGGCCGTCCGCTACGACCGGCAGGGCGACCAGCACTACGACGTGATCAGCGCCTTCATCAAGTCGATGCGCGGCTCCGACGCCGACGCCGCCCTCCACTACCTCGCCCGCATGATCGAGGCGGGCGAGGACCCCCGCTTCATCGCCCGCCGCATCGTGATCTTCGCCTCCGAGGACGTCGGCCTGGCCGACCCCACCTGCCTGCAGACCGCGGTCGCCACGGCCCAGGCGGTGCAGCTCATCGGCCTGCCCGAGGGGCAGATCAACCTCGCGCACGCCGTCATCCACTGCGCGCTGGCGCCCAAGTCCAACGCCGTCGTCAAGGCCATCGGGGCGGCCGTCGGCGACGTGCGCCGGGGCCTCATCGGCCAGGTCCCCGGCCACCTGCGCGACGGCCACTACCCGGGGGCGGCCAAGCTCGGCCACGGTGACGGCTACAAGTACCCGCACGACTTCGACCACGGTCTGGTGCGCCAGGACTACGCCCCCGAGCAGGTCCGCGACCGGCGCTATTACGAGCCCACCACCCACGGTGCGGAAGGCCCGGTCGCCGAGCGCTGGGCGAAGATCCGCGATTTCCTCCGGGGCGCCTGACCTCCTCCACGAGGTGACACCCGCGGTGGGCCGCCGTGACCCGCCGCACCGGAGAAGAGCGTGGCGGGATGCCGAGTTTGCGTCGGCCTCACCGACCTTGTCGCCAGGACGCGATAGGGTCTTGCCGTTCCGGCCCAGCGTACGAGGGAGATGAGCGGATGCTTACCGCTGGAGAGGTCGCCGGTCTGATCGCCGCCGCGGGCTGGGTGGTCCTGGTCTGCGTGCTCGTCATGGTGCTCGTCAAGCTCGCCAGGCTGCTCAACGCGACCACCAAGGCCGTCTCTGAGCTCAACGCACGCCTGACGCCGCTGCTCGACGACATGAGCGTGACGGTCAACGAGACCAACAGGCGGCTCGCCGCGGTGGAGGCCATCGCGCGGGACGTCAAGCAGGTCAGCGGGCACGCCGCCAAGCTCAGCGCCGTGACGCAGACCATCTTCACCGGGCCGCTGATCAAGGTCTCCGCCCTCGGTCACGGCGTGCGCCGGGCCATCGAGGCCCGCAGGGCGGTGCGGCGATGATCAGGCGGCTGTTCTACATGTCGCTCGGCGCGCTCCTCACCCTGTGGGTGATGCGCAGGCTCCAGGCGCTGCATCCGACCCATGTGGCCCGCCGGACCGTCGGCGGCGCGGCGGACATGCTCACGCGAGTGAGAGACTTTACATCGGACGCGCTCGGCGAGGCAGCCGGCCGCGAAACCGAGTTGCGGGCCCACTTCGGCCTCGGCAACGCTGAAACCAACGACTAAAGCAAAGGATGGCCACCATGGAGTCGGCAGAGATCGCGCGCCGCTTCCTGCGCTTCTTCGAGGAGCGTGGGCACAAGATCGTGCCCTCGGCCAGCCTGATCGCTGAGGACCCAACGCTTCTCCTGGTCAACGCGGGTATGGTGCCGTTCAAGCCGTACTTCCTGGGGCAGCGCAGGCCTCCGGGGTCACGGCTGGCCACCGCGCAGAAGTGCGTGCGGACCCCCGACATCGAAGAGGTCGGCAAGACCACCCGGCACGCCACCTTCTTCCAGATGCTCGGCAACTTCTCCTTCGGCGACTACTTCAAGGCCGAGGTGATCCCGTTCGCCTGGGAGCTGCTCACCAGGTCCGAGTCCGACGGCGGCTTCGGCTTCCCCGAGGACCGGCTCTGGGCGACGGTCTACCTCGAGGACGACGAGGGCTACGACATCTGGCGCAACAAGGTCGGCCTGCCCGCCGAGCGGATCCAGCGTCGCGGCCTGGAGGACAACTACTGGCACATGGGCGTGCCCGGCCCCGGCGGCCCCTGCTCGGAGATCTACTACGACCGCGGCCCGGAGTACGGCCGCGAGGGCGGGCCGATCGCCGACGAGGACCGCTACCTCGAAGTGTGGAACCTCGTCTTCATGCAGTACCAGCTCAGCCAGGTGCGCAGCAAGGTCGACTTCGACATCGCGGGAGACCTGCCGAGCAAGAACATCGACACCGGCATGGGCCTGGAGCGCATGGCGGCGATCCTGCAGGGCGTCGACAACATCTACGAGATCGACACCACCTACAAGATCCTGGACAAGGCGGCGGAGCTCACCGGGACCCGCTACGGTCACGACCCGCGCACCGACGTCAACCTGCGTGTCATCGCCGACCACGTCCGCACCGGCACCATGCTGGTCGCCGACGGCGTCATGCCCGGCAACGAGGGCCGCGGCTACGTCCTGCGCCGCATCCTGCGCCGCTCGGTGCGTAACCTGCGCCTGCTCGGCTCCGGCGACGAGCGCCACATGCACACGCTGACCGACATCGCGATCGGCGTGATGGCCGAGCAGTATCCCGAGCTCAAGGCCGACGCGCCGCAGATCCACGGGGTCATCGACGCCGAGGAGGCGTCCTTCCTCGGCACGCTCCGCACCGGCACCGCGATCTTCGACGTGGCGGTCGAGGAGACCAAGCGCTCGTCCCATCACGCGATCTCGGGCGCGCAGGCCTTCCAGCTGCACGACACCTACGGCTTCCCGATCGACCTCACCCTTGAGATGGCGTCCGAGCAGGGGCTCAAGGTCGACGAAGAGGGCTTCCGCCGGTTGATGAAGGAGCAGCGCGAGCGGGCGAAGGCCGACTCCGCGGCCAAGAAGACCGGCAACGCCGACATCTCGGTCTTCGGTGAGCTGCTGGAGAAGGCGGGCAAGGTCGAGTTCCTCGGCTACGACGAGATCGAGTCCGACACCAGCGTGATCGGCGTGCTGGTCGACGGGGTGCCGGTGCCTGCGGCGGGTGCGGGCAGCACGGTCGAGGTCGTGCTCGGCCGCACCCCCTTCTACGCGGAGGGCGGCGGCCAGCTCGCCGACCAGGGCGTGATCCGCACGGCGGGTGCCGAAGTGGAGATCGTCGACGTGCAGACGCCGCTCGCCGGCCTGGTCGTGCACCGCGGCAAGGTCCGCAGCGGCGAGATCAAGGTCGGCGACGAGGCGCGCGCGGAGATCGACCTGGAGCGCCGCCGCGCGATCTCGCGCAGCCACAGCGCCACCCACCTGGTCCACCGCGGCTTCAAGAACGCGCTGGGCGAGTCGGCGGCGCAGGCGGGCTCGGAGAACTCGCCCGGCCGCTTCCGCTTCGACTTCACCGCGGCGGGCGCGGTCCCGCCGAGCGTGCTGCGTGACGTCGAGGACGAGGTCAACGCGGTCCTCATCAACGACCTCAAGGTCAACGCCTTCTACACCTCGCAGGCGGAGGCCAGGGCGATGGGCGCGCTGGCGATGTTCGGCGAGAAATACGGCGACGAGGTGCGCGTGGTCGAGATCGGCGACTACTCCCGCGAGCTCTGCGGCGGCACCCACGTGCACAGCTCCGGTCAGCTCGGCCTGGTGAAGGTGCTCGGCGAGCAGTCGGTCGGCGCGGGCGTGCGCCGGGTCGAGGCGCTGGTCGGCATCGACGCCTTCCGCTTCCTGGCGCGCGAGAGCCTGCTGGTCGCGCAGCTCACCGAGCAGCTCAAGGTGCGCCGCGAGGAGCTGCCCGAGCGCATCGAGGGCATCGTCACCCGGCTCCGCACCGCCGAGAAGGATCTCGACAAGATCCGCTCGGCGCAGGTGCTCCAGGTGGCGGGCGAGCTCGCCGCCCAGGCTCGTGACCTGGCCGGAGTCTCCGCGGTGACACACCGCGCGCCTGATGGCACCAGCGCCGACGACCTGCGTAAGCTCGCGCTTGACGTGCGTGGCAGGTTCCCGGCCGACCGACCGGCGGTGATCGTGATCGCTGGTGTCCCCTCCGACCGGCCCGTGGTGGTTGCCGCGGTGAACGAGGCGGGGCGCGAGCGGGGGCTCAAGGCCGGGAGACTGGTCGGCGTCGCCGCCAAGGCGCTGGGGGGTGGCGGTGGCGGCAAGGACGACGTCGCGCAGGGCGGCGGGACCCGCCCGGATGCGATCGACGACGCGTTGCGGCAGGTCGAGCAGGCCGTCACGGAGCAGCTCGGCTGATATGAGGTTCGGTTCGCGCCTCGGCGTCGACGTCGGGTCCGTACGCATCGGCGTGGCACGCAGCGACCCTTCGGGGACGCTGGCCACGCCGGTGGAGACGGTCAGGCGGGGTCAGGGTGACCTTGACCGCATCGCCGCGATCGCCGTGGAGCATGAGGCGATCGAGGTGGTGGTGGGGCTGCCCACCTCGCTGTCCGGCAGGGAGGGGCGGGCCGCGGAGCTGGCGCGCGAGTTCGCCGTCCTGCTCGCCGGCCGGCTCGCGCCGACGCCGGTCCGGCTGTTCGACGAGCGGCTCACCACCGTGGCCGCCCAGCAGAGCCTGCGGGCCAGCGGTGTGCGGGCCAAGAAGCAGCGCGGCGTCATCGACCAGGCGGCCGCGGTGGTGCTGCTGCAGGACGCCCTCGACTCCGAACGCGTCACGGACCGGCCGCCGGGCAGGCCTGTCGACCCGCCCTCCGAGGCGGCCGACGGCTCCGGCTCATGACCGGCGGCCCTGTCGGCTCCACCCTGCCCACGCTGCCCGCGCGGCGCCGGTCGAAGGCGCTCGCGCTGGGGCTGACCGCCTCGGTGCTCGCCCTGGGCGTCGGCGGTTACGCGGTGCTCAAGCCGTACGTCGACCCCGAGGACTTCGAGGGTGGCGGCGGCGAGGCGGTGACCGTGCGGATCGCGCCCGGCGCGACCGCCGCCGACGTGGCCTCCACGCTGGCCGGCGCCGGGGTGGTGGCCAGCGCGCGATCCTTCGTCAACGTGGCCGAGCGGCGCTCGATGGCCTCCCGGCTCAGGCCGGGCCATTACCGGCTGCGCCGGGGCATGGCCGCGGCGGCGGCGCTCGACCTGCTGCTGGCTCCTGGATCACGCGTCGTCCGGCGGGTGACCGTACCAGAAGGTCTGCGGGTGGCGGAGACGCTGCGGCGGGTCGCCGCGCAGTCCGGGCTGCCGCTGGACGAGCTGCGCGGGGTTGATCCCGCCCTGGTGGGGCTGCCGGCGTACGCCGCGGGGCTGGAGGGGTTCCTCTTTCCGGCGACGTACGAGGTGGAGCCCGAGGCCAGGGGCGTGGACGTGCTGGCTTCGATGGTGGAACGGTTCGGCGTCACCGCCAGGCAGCTGCGGCTGCGGCAGCGGGCGGCGCGGGTGCATCTCACGCCGCTGGAGGCCGTCACGGTGGCGAGCATCGTCCAGGTGGAGGCCTGCGCGGAGCCGGACTATCCGAAGATCGCTAGAGTGATCTACAACCGGCTCAGGCGCGGCCTGCCGCTCCGGCTGGACAGCACCCTCGCGTACGCCCAGGACGGCCGGGCCGTCAACGTCACGCGGAGTGACTCGCCGTACGACACCTTCGCCCGCAAGGGACTGCCGCCGGGCCCTATCGCCAATCCGGGAGAGAGGGCACTGATGGCGGCGCTGTACCCGGCGAAGGGTGATTGGCGCTGGTTCGTTACGACGGATCCGGTGCATAGAATCACCAAATTCACCAACAAAGAGAGCGAGTTCGTGAGATACCGGAAAGAGTTGAACGAGAACCTCGGGACGAACTGATGCTCATCGGGCCGCACACCGCCGCGCGGGAGATCGCCGTCGCCCCTGTGCGGCACTTCCGATCCGGGACACACACCCTCTTTCCGTCCTCTAGCATGGCTACCCACAGTGACTCCCGCCGGCCGTCACGCCACGTCCGGCGCAGCCCCCTCGTCCGCTCGGTGCCCCCCCACCGCCCGGTGCATCCAATCGACGCCGGGTTCGCTGTACCGGGAGATTGGCCAGCTCAGCTATGAACGATCTCGACATGGACTTCCTCCTCGGCGCCGAGGACGACGACGGCCGGGGCGGACGCCGCACCAGAGGCTCCGGCAAGCGAGGCGGCGGCGGCCGCAGGCGGCGCAGGCGCCGTAACCGCGGCGGCCTGCTCGCCCCGCTGCTGGCCTTCATCATCCTGGCCGGCATCATCGGCGGCGGCGGCTACTACGGCTACCGGTGGGCCAACGACGCTCTCGTGCCCGACGACTACACCGGCCAGGGCACGGAAGAGATCGTCTTCGAGGTCAAGGAAGGCCAGATCGCCTCGGACGTGGCTCAGGAACTGGAGCGGCAGGGGGTCGTGGCCAGCGCCAGGGCCTTCACCAACGCCATCGGCAGCGCCGGCAAGAGCGCCGCGCTCCAGCCCGGCACGTACAAGGTGCGCAAGCAGATGCCGGCCGCCGACGTGGTGAAGCTGCTCCTCGACCCGAAACAGCGGGTGCTCACGAAGGTGCGGCTCGCGGAGGGCCTGCGGCTGTCCGACACCTACACCAAGCTCGCCGAGCAGACCGGCCTGGACCGCAAGAAGTTCGAGGCCGCGGCCAAGAACACCGACAAACTCGACCTGCCGGCCTACGCCAGGGGCAAGCTCGAGGGCTACGCCTTCCCCGCGACCTACGACTTCCCGCCCAAGGCCACGGCCGGCGACATACTGTCGCGGATGGTCCAGCGGTTCCACCAGGCGGCGGAGAAGGTCGACCTGGAGGGCGGAGCCAAGAGCCTCGGCCACACGCCGCACGAGATCATCACCATCGCCAGCATCATCCAGGCCGAAGCCGGTCGCCACGAGGACATGCCCAAGATCGCCCGCGTCATCTACAACCGGCTGAACCGCAAGCCGCCGATGACGCTGTCGATGGACAGCACCGTGATGTACGCCTGGAAGCGCTACCGGACCACGGCCACCCACGCCGAGCTGGAGATCAAGTCCCCGTACAACACCTACAAGAACCTCGGCCTGCCGCCCGGCCCGATCACCAACCCCGGTGACCACGCGATCGAGGCGGCGCTGAACCCGGCCAAGGGCACCTGGCTCTTCTTCGTGGCGACGGACCCGAAGAGCAACATCACCGAGTTCGCCACCACCGAAGCGGAGTTCCAGTCCCTGGAGGCCAAGCTCCGCCGCAACGGAGGCTGAGCGCCGATGCGTGCCGCGGTGCTGGGATCGCCGATCGCCCACTCCCTGTCGCCGTTCCTGCACCGGGCGGCCTACCGGGAGATGGGGCTGACCGGCTGGAGCTACGAGTCGTTCGAGTGCGACGAGGAGCGGCTGCCCGGGATGCTGCGCGAGCTACGTCCGGTGCGGGGCGAGGGGCCGGACACGGCGGGCACGTGGGCGGGCCTGTCGCTCACCATGCCGCTCAAGCGAGCCGTGCTGCCCCTGCTCGACACCGTCTCGGAGCTCGCCGTCGAAGTGGGCGGCGCCAACACGGTGGTGTTCGCACAGGGTGCCGCGCACGGCGAGAACACCGACGTGTACGGCATCAGGCGGGCGCTGTCGGAGGCCGGGGTGCCGGCGCCACGGTCGGCGACCGTGCTGGGCGGCGGGGCGACGGCCGGCTCGGCGGTGGCTGCGCTGCGCGACCTCGGGCTGTTCGCCGTGACGCTGGTCGTGCGCGATCCGGCCAGGGCGGGGGAGACGGCGGAGGTGGCCGAGCGGCTCGGCGTGGCGCTGTCGGTGCGGACGTTCGACAAGCTCGACGCGCTCACGAACGTCGACCTGGTGGTGTCCACACTGCCCGGTGGCGCGGCGGACGTGTTCGCCGACCGGCTGGCGGGGGTTCCCGCGCTCTTCGACGTGGTCTACTCGCCCTGGCCGACCAGCGCGGCGGTGGCCGTACGAACTGCGGGCGGCACCGTGGTCGGCGGGTTCGAGATGCTGCTGCACCAGGCGGTGCGGCAGGTGGAGCTGATGACGGGCCGGACGGACGTGCCGGTGGCGGCCATGCGCGCCGCCGGCGAGGCGGAGATCCTCAGGCGGGCCAGTCGAACGGGTTGATCACCGTGACACCGGTGTCCGCGAAGTCCTTCACGTTGCGGGTTACGACGCTCCAGCCGTGCACCTTGGCCGTGGCGGCGATCAGCGCGTCAGCGACCGGCAACGGGCGTCCCTTGCGCATCCGCCCCCATTCTTCGGCGACGGCCTCCGTGATCGGGATGATCCGGCCCTGGAAGGATCGAGAGAGCCCGTCCAGCCACCGTTCGATGGTCAGCGCCTGCTGGAGATCGCGTTGTCTGACTTGTTCGATGCCCCACCGGATTTCGCCGACCGACATGACGCTGAGGTAGAGCGTCGGTCCTGGGGAGGCGCTCACCCACTCCTTCACCAGCGCGCTGCCGTTCGGCTTGCGTACCTCGTAGATGACGTTGGTGTCGAGAATGTAGCCGACGCTCACCAGCCGAGGTCCACTTCTCGCGGGAGATCCTTGCAGCGCGGGATCTCCAGGTCGTCGGGCCAGTCCGGGGCGCTGAGCAAGAACTCCTTGAAGTCCGGCTCGTCGCCTTTGAGCTGGCGGTACTCCTCCATGTCGATGATCACCGCGACGTCCTGCCCGTGCCGGGTGACGATCTGCGGGCCTTCGTCGTGGGCGCGGCGGACGACCTCGCTGAAGCGCTGCTTGGCCTCTTGGAGCTGCCACTTGGTGGCTTCCACCTGATTTACGGACATAAGATCCCCTTCTGACTATTCTGGACAGAATTCTAGCCGAGGGATTCTGGCCTGCGGGGATGATTCGAGGAAGTCTCGTGGTTGTGGTAATGTAGCTCCCTGATCGGTCCGGCATGACTGCTGGACGCGCAAGCGGAGGTCTCCCTCCCACCTGAGTCGCCGAAAGGCGGCCGGGTAACGGATCACGCCGGACTCTCCGGGGAGCTTAAGGCCGCGACGCCGAAGAGCTCAGTGGCCCCGCATGCGCGACGTGCGGGGCTTTTCGCGTTTTGCGAAAGCTCTCCGGCACGACGAGCACGTAGGGATCGCAAACCTAGGAGGCCCCATCAGCACTGAGCCCCGCATCAACGAGCGTATCCGAGTTCCCGAGGTTCGCCTTGTGGGCCCGAACGGTGAGCAGGTGGGCATCGTGTCGATTCACGATGCGCTCAAGCTCGCCCAGGAAGCCGACCTTGACCTCGTCGAGGTCGCGGCGACGGCTCGACCGCCCGTGTGCAAGCTCATGGACTACGGCAAATTCAAGTACGAGTCCGCGATGAAGGCGCGCGAGGCGCGCAAGAATCAAGCGCACACGATCATCAAGGAGATCAAGCTCCGGCCGAAGATCGACCCGCACGACTACGAGACCAAGAAGGGTCACGTGGTGCGGTTCCTCAAGGCAGGGGACAAGGTCAAAGTCACGATCATGTTCCGTGGTCGCGAGCAGTCCCGCCCGGAGCTCGGTTTCCGGCTCCTGCAGCGGCTGGCCGAGGACGTCCAGGAGCTCGGGTTCGTCGAATCCCAGCCGAAGCAGGACGGCCGAAACATGATCATGGTGATCGGTCCGCACAAGAAGAAGGCTGAGGCCAAGGCCGAGAAGGCCGCCGCCAAGGCACAGAGTGGCAGCGAGGAGCCTTCCCCACAGGAAGCGTGACCCGCAGTTCGGGTTAGCCTTACCGAGCACCCCGAGCAGCCACCGCCCGACGAAGACGCCGCGACCGGGTCGGCCCACCCCCGACCCGGCCACCGGCACGACCGAATTGAGGAGAGACGGCGACATGCCGAAGATGAAGACGCACAGCGGTGCGAAGAAGCGGTTCCGGCTTACCGGCTCCGGCAAGGTCATGCGCCGCCGCGCCAGCCGCGCGCACTACAACGAGTGGAAGTCGTCCACGCTGACGCGCCGTCTCAAGAACGAGGTCGTCCTTTCGGACGCAGACTCCAAGAAGATCAAGAAACTGCTCGCCAAGTAACGCGAACCCCCGGGGAGAAGAATCATGGCACGCGTGAAGCGGGCGCTCAACGCCAAGAAGAAGCGCAAGGTCGTCCTCGATCGGGCGAGCGGTTACCGTGGCCAGCGGTCGCGGCTGTACCGCAAGGCCAAGGAGCAGATGCTCCACTCGATGACGTACGCCTACAGGGACCGCAAGGACCGTAAGGGCGCTTTCCGTCGTCTCTGGATCCAGCGGATCAACGCCGCCGCCCGCCAGAACGGCATGACCTACAACCGCCTGATCCAGGGCCTTCGACTGGCCAACATCGAGGTGGACCGTAAGATCCTGGCCGACCTCGCGGTCAACGACAGCCAGACCTTCGCCACGCTCGTCGAGGCCGCCAAGAAGGCGCTGCCGGCGGACGTGAACGCGCCGGCCGCGAGCTGAGCCGTTCGACAAGCCCGGCCGGGCTTGTGAGTCGAGGGGTCCACCGTTCAGGTGGGCCCCTCGGCATGTTGCAGGGCAGGCGTGCGGTGTCCCGTACGCGCGAGCAGGGGGAGAGATGGCCGGAACCGAGCTGACCAACGTGCGGTCGCCGCGGGTGAAGGCGGCGCGCAGGCTCACCAAGCGCGCCTACCGCGAGCAGGACCGCAAGTTCCTCGCCGAGGGCCCGCAGGCCGTGCGCGAGGCGCTCAAGCTCGACGGCGTGACGCTGGAGCTGTTCGTCACCGCCGAGGCCGAGCTGCGCCACCCCGAGCTCGTCACCGAGGCCACGCTCCAGGGCGTGCCGGTCCACCGCGCCAGCGGCGAGATCATGGCGCAGCTGTCCCAGACCGTCACCCCGCAGGGGCTGCTGGCCGTCTGCCGGCTGGTCCACGTGTCTCTCGACGAGGCACTGCCCGCCGCGCCCCGCCTGGTCGCCGTGCTGGCGCACGTGCGCGATCCGGGCAACGCGGGCACCGTGATGCGGGCCGCGGACGCCGCCGGCGCGGACGCCGTCATCTTCACCGACGCCTCCGTCGATCCGTACAACGGCAAGTGCGTACGGGCCAGCGCGGGCAGCCTCTTCCATCTGCCCGTGGTGATCGGCGCCCCGGTGGCGCGGGCGGTCGGCGTGCTCAGGGAGCGCGGCCTGCGGATGCTCGCCGCGGACGGCGCGGGCAAGCACACCCTCGATGACGTGGATCTTTCCGGACCCGCCGGGTGGATCTTCGGCAACGAGGCGTGGGGGCTCCCCGACGAGGTGCTCGGACAGGCCGACGAGGTGGTCCGGGTGCCCATCTACGGCCGGGCCGAAAGCCTCAACCTGGCGACCGCCGCGGCGGTCTGCCTTTACTCGTCCGCAAGGGCTCAGCGAGTGTCCTAGGCGGCGTGAAACCCGCTATTGTCGGCCTTGTAGGCGGAGGAGGCGAGGTCGTGCACGGCGAGGACACCGACGGGCGAGTAGTGGCCGCCGCGTGCACGATAGCCATCGACGACCTTCCCGACGGCCTCATCGTGACCGACCGGTTCGGCCGCGTGCTCGCCGTTAATCGCGCCGCCGCCCGGCTCACCAAGGTGTCCGCGGAGCGCGCGATCGGCAGGGACATGAACGAGGTGTTCCCGCTGCGCGACAACGACGGCCGCGAGTGGTGGAAGGCCCTCGATCCCGAGGGCGGCCTGCGCACCCGCGCCAGAGTGCCGGAGCGTCCGCTCCACCTGCCGGGCGGTCAGGAGCTGTACGTCGCGGCCAGGCTGGTGCGCGAGCCCGAGCGGTCCGGCGACGTCGAGCGGGTGGCGATCACCCTGCGCGACGGCGGCGCCCGCGCCCGGCTGGAGCGCAGCCGCGCCGACCTGGTCTCCACGGTCGCCCACGAGCTGCGCTCACCGCTGACCAGCGTCAAGGGCTTCACCGCGACGCTGCTGGCGAAGTGGACCCGCTTCACCGACGAGCAGAAGCGCGTCATGCTGGAGACCGTCAACAACGACGCCGACCGCGTCACCCGGCTCATCACCGAGCTGCTCGACGTCTCCCGGATCGAGTCCGGCCGCATGGAGGTGCACCGGCAGGTCGTCGACGTGCCGGCCAGGGTGCGGCGCATCATCGCGGGCCGGGTCGCCGCCGGTGAGCAGGAGGAGCGTTTCCAGCTGATCGTGGGCGACAATCTCCCCGAGATGTGGCTCGACCAGGACAAGGTTGACCAGATCCTCGCTAATCTGGTGGAAAATGCGGTGCGCCATGGGCGCGGCACCGTGACGACAGAGATCGAATCCGTGGGATGGGGAGTTGCCGTGTCGGTGCGCGACCAGGGCGAGGGCGTCAAGCCCGAGTTGGCCCCGCGCGTCTTCAGGCAGTTCTGGCGGGGAAACAGCCGCAGGCGCGGCGGCACCGGTCTCGGTCTGTTCATCGTCAAGGGGCTGGTCGAGGCCCACGGCGGCACCATCATCGTGCAGCAGGCGCCCGAGGGCGGGGCGGATTTCCGATTTACCATGCCCACCGGCACCCCTGACTTCGCGTAGAGCAGGACCGGTGGGCTGGGGCGTCCGGGCCCCACTAGACTTTTCCGCTCAAGCCCTGAATACGGAGCTCACTCTTGTCTGACTACGACCCGGTCGAGGTCACACCCTTGCACGCCGACGAGGTGTCCCGCATGGAGGCCGACGCCCTGGCGGCGATCAAGACGGCCGACAGCCTCGACGCACTCAAGCAGGCCAGGCTGGCGCACGCCGGTGACCGCTCGCCCATCGCGCTCGCCAACCGTGAGATCGGCGCCCTGCCGCCGGCCGCCCGCGCCGAGGCGGGCAAGCGCGTCGGCGGCGCCCGCAAGGCCATCAGCGAGGCGCTCGCCGCCCGCCAGGCCGAGCTGGAGGCCGAGCGCGACGCCCGCGTGCTCGTCGAGGAGGCCGTCGATGTCACCCAGCCCTGGGACCGGCGGCCCCGCGGCGCCCGCCACCCGCTGACCACCATGCAGGAGCGCATCGAGGACAGCTTCGTCGCGATGGGCTACGAGGTGGTCGAGGGCCCCGAGCTCGAAGCCGAATGGTTCAACTTCGAGGCGCTCAACATCGCCAAGGACCACCCGGCCCGTTCCGAGCACGACACGTTCTTCGTCGGCTCCGCGGACTCGGGCATGGTGCTGCGCACCCAGACCTCGCCGCTGCAGATCCGCGCGCTGCTGGAGCGGGGTGCCCCCTGCTACGCGATCGCGCCCGGCAAGACCTTCCGCACCGACGAGCTCGACGCCACCCACACCCCGGTCTTCCACCAGACCGAGGGGCTGGCCGTCGACAAGGGCCTGACGATGGCCCACCTCAAGGGCACGCTCGACCGGTTCGCCGAGGTCATGTTCGGCGAGGGCATCACCACCCGGTTCCGGCCCAACTACTTCCCGTTCACCGAGCCGTCGGCCGAGATGGACCTCAAGTGCTTCGTCTGCCGCGGCGCCTCCGCCGTTCCCGGCAGCCCGCCCTGCCGCACCTGCAAGAGCGAGGGCTGGATCGAGTGGGGCGGCTGCGGCATGGTCAACCCGCGGGTGCTCGTCGCCTGCGGCGTTGACCCGTCCGTCTACTCCGGGTTCGCGTTCGGCATGGGCATCGAGCGGACGCTGATGTTCCGCCACAACGCCGAGGACATGCGCGACATGATCGAGGGAGACGTGCGCTTCACGCTCCCGTTCGGAATGGAGATCTGATGAAGGTCCCGCTTTCCTGGCTGCGGGAGTGTGTCGATCTCCCGGCGGTCACCGCGCACGAGGTGGCCGACAAGCTCACCGCGGCAGGGCTCAAGCTGGAGTCCATCACCTCCCACGGCTACGACGTCAAGAACGTCGTGGTCGGCGAGGTGCTGGAGATCGAGGAGCTGACCGGGTTCAAGAAGCCGATCCGGCACTGCAAGGTCGAGGTGGGCGAGGCGACGCCGCGCGAGATCGTCTGCGGCGCCGTCAACTTCGCCGTCGGCGACCGGGTGCCCGTCGTGCTCCCGGGCGGAGTGCTGCCCGGCGGGTTCGAGGTCGGCGCGCGTAAGACCTACGGCCGCCTGTCCGAGGGCATGATCTGCTCCGAGCGCGAGCTCGGGCTGGGCGAGGACCACAACGGCATCATGGTGCTGCCGCCCGGCACGCCCATCGGCGCCGACGTGGTCGAGCTGCTCGGCCTGCGTGACGACGTCATCGAGCTGGAGATCACCCCCGACATCGGCTACGCGCTGTCGATCAGGGGAGTGGCCCGCGAGGCCGCGACCGGCTTCGGCGTGCCGTTCCGCGACCCCGCCGACGTCGAGCTGCCCGAGCAGGCGGAGTCCTCGTGGCCCGCCTCGATCGCCGACCCGACCGCGTGCGACAGGTTCGTGCTCCGTCAGGTGAGCGGATTCGACCCTGACGCGCAGAGCCCGCTGTGGATGCGGGTGCGCCTGTCCCGGGCCGGCATGCGCCCGGTGTCGCTGGCCGTCGACATCACCAACTACCTGATGCTGGAGCTCGGCCAGCCGCTGCACGCCTTCGACACCGGCAGGCTGACCGGCGAGATCGTCGTGCGCAGGGCCAGGCAGGGGGAGCGGCTGGAGACGCTCGACCACGTCGTGCGCGACCTCGACCCCGACGACATCCTGATCACCGACGACTCGGGCCCGATCTCGATGGCCGGCACCATGGGCGGCCTGGAGACCGAGATCTCCGGCGTCTCGACCGACATCGTGATCGAGGCCGCGCACTTCTCGGCGACCGGCATCTCCCGCGAGTCGCGCAGGCACAACCTGGTGTCGGAGGCGTCCAAGCGGTTCGAGCGGGGCGTCGACAGGGAGCTGCCGCTGGTCGCCTCGTGGCGAGCCGTGCAACTGCTGGCCGAGCTGGGCGGCGCGACCGTCCACCCCGGGGTCACGCACGCCGAGGTGGACGTCCAGCCGGCCCGCATCGCCATCCCGGCGAGCCATCCCGGCGACGTGGCCGGCGTCCCCTACTCCAAGGAGACCGTCGTCCAGCGGCTGGAGCAGGTCGGCTGCACCGTCGTCGACGGCGACGACCCCGCCGTGCGCAGGGGCGGGGTGGACCCGACCGGCGTCGTGACGGGCGGCGAGCTGGCGGCCAGGCTGGCCGTCGCCGGCGACGACATGATCACGGTGACGCCGCCCTCGTGGCGGCCGGACATCACCGACCCCAGCGACCTGGCCGAAGAGGTCATCAGGCTCGAAGGCTACGAGAACCTGCCCTCGATCCTGCCCAAGGCCCCGGCCGGCGCCGGGCTCACCGAAGGGCAGCGGCTGCATCGGCGGGTCGGCCGGGCGCTCGCCGAGGCCGGTTACGTCGAGGTGCTCGCCTACCCGTTCATCAGCGCCGACGACTTCGACCACCTGCAGTTGCCGGCCGACGACGCGCGGCGGCGTGCCATGCGGCTGTCCAACCCGATGGCCGAGGACGAGCCGCTGATGCGCACGACGCTGCTGCCGGGGCTGCTCAAGACCCTGGTCCGCAACGCTGGGCGCGGCTTCACCGACGTGGCGCTGTTCGAGACCGGAGCCGTCTACCGGCCGCGTGAGGGCGCCCCCGCGACCGCGCCGGTGCTCGGCGTCGAGCGCAGGCCGACGGCCGAGGAGCTGGCGTCGATCGAGGAGGCGCTGCCCGACCAGCCGATCCGGGTCGCCGTCGTGCTCGCTGGCGAGTTCGACCGCTCCGGCTGGTGGGGCGCCGGCCGCCAGGCCTCCTGGGCCGACGCGGTGCAGGCCGCGCGGCTGGTGGCGGGCGAGGCGCGGCTGGAGCTGTCGATCTCCGCCGACCAGCACGAGCCCTGGCACCCCGGCAGGTGCGCCGCTCTGTACGTCGGCGACACCCTCGTCGGCCACGCCGGCGAGCTCCACCCGCGTGTCATCGAGGCCTACGGCCTGCCGCCGCGCACGGCCGCGATGGAGCTGGAGCTGACCCGCCTGCAGGCGGCCATGCCCGGCCCCGTCCAGGCGCCGGCCATCTCCGGCTACCCGGTGGCGACCCAGGACGTGGCGCTCCTGGTGCCGGACTTCACACCGGTGGCCGACGTGGAGGCGGCGCTGCGCGACGGCGCGGGGGAGCTGCTGGAGTCCATCCGGCTGTTCGACGTCTACACCGGTGAGCAGGTGGGCGAGGGCAACAAGTCCCTGGCGTACACCCTGCGCTTCCGGGCGCCGGACCGCACGCTGACGGCCGAGGAGACCACCGCCGCCCGCGACGCCGCCGTCGCCCTGGCGGCCGATCGCGTCGGGGCTCAGCTCCGCAGCGCCTGACAGGCACGACGGCAAGGGCCGGTACGGCTTCCGTACCGGCCCTTTCCTCGTGTGTCAGAGGCGGTCGATCTCGGTGAGGTCGAGGTCGATGTCGAAGGGGACGGTGGTCTTGAGGCGTTCGTGGTGGATGCCGGTGGGGACGTAGATGGAGGTCGGCGGGTCGAGCTCGTGGACGTAGACCACGGGCCGGCCGGCGCTGCTCTCGACGCGCCAGAAGTGCGGGATCCCGGCCTCCGCGTAGAGCGCCGGCTTCCGCTTGCGATCCCGTGACCTGGACTCGGGGGAGACCACTTCGACGACGAGCGTGACGTCCCGGGCATGGTAGTAGGTCTGCTCCGGGCTCTGGTCCGCGCCGGCGCGGATGACGCACACGTCCGGCTCGGGACGCTGATCCTTGGCGAGGATGACGCTCATTTCCCGACGTATCCGGAAATCATCCGGAACGGTGCGGCGCAGGGAGAGGACCAGAAGGTCGACCATGCGCATATGGAAAGAAGCCTGTGGACTCACGAAGACCAAGCTTCCGTCAATCAACTCTGTGTGCGCTGGCAAATCCGGAATGTGATCGAGGTCTTCCGCCACGAAGCCCTCCGGCGGAGGGAAGATCCAGTCGGGCAGCGAGGACTCTCTCATGTCAATACTCACCGCTTCGGCCGTCATGGTCGTACGATAGCAAGCTATCGCGTTCACTGTCTGTGAACGATCCCGTACAGTTCGGCGCCTCGGCGGACGGCTGGCAGAATGCCGATCCATGAGGCAGCTACTCGTGTTCGGTGAGCGGGACGATGCCGAGGAGGTCGCCGAGACGTTGGCCGAGTGGTTTCCCGGGCTCGGGATGCCGCGGGTGGTCCGGGAGACGCTGGCGGGGGAGGACGACGCCGAGGACGCGCAGTGGCTGGTCGTGGCCGAGGGGCTCGACGAGGGCGGCCTGGCGAAGGTCGATGAGCTGGTGGAGCGCTACGACGGCTGGCGCGAGCGGGGCTGAGCCCCGGCGTCGGAGCATGCCGGGGCGGCACGGTCCGACGCCGGAGGCCGGCGGGCTACTGGATGCGCTCGAACGGGGTCGGGGTCTGGCCGGTCCAGCGGTGGAGGCGGGAGTGGGCGGTCTGCTTGGTCACGCCGTCCTCGACGATCTTGCCGTCCTGCGTCACGTAGAAGCGGCCGTCGTCCAGTGACGCCAGGCCGTACTGCCCGCCGGACTCCCAGCCCCGGACGCCGCTCTCCGGGTGGTGCAGGCCTTCGGGGGAGAGGGCGAGCAGGTCGCCCTGCTCCGGCTGCGGCTGCCCCTTGACCGGACCGCGGGTGGGACGCTCGGAACCGTCGACGGTGAAGAGGGAGTAGTTGGGGAACTGCGGCTTGACGCCCTTGTAGGCCGCCATGAGCCACTTGCCGGTGTAGCCGTCGTACTCCAGGTTCTGTACGCCGTAGGTGGTGTTGCCGGTGTGTACGAAGTACTTGCCGTCGGGGCGGGCGGGGCCGGAGGTGTGCGGGTCGGCCTGGGTGAGCGGGCGTTCGAACCCGCGCCACTTGGTGATGTCGTACTGCAGCAGCACCTGGTGGTCGTTGTCCTGGCGGCCGGTGTTGGAGTAGACGCCGTAGGCGACGGTCAGCTTCTGCTTGCCGTGCCGCTTGCCGAACGAGGGGCCGAAGGCGACGCCGTCGATGCCGCTGCAGCCGTAGCGGTGGTCCGGGGTGGCGCCGACGTTGCCGTCGAACACGCCGTCGCCGTTCATGTCGGCGCTGTAGTCCGCCACGACCTCCTTGAGGTAGACGGCGGTCACCACCTCGGAGGTCTCGGCGTTCATGTCGAGGCTGGTGATCCGGTCGACGTCGAAGATGGCGATGTAGAAGGCCTGCGCGTCCTTGTACTCCAGGGAGCCGTAGACCCGTCCGTCCTTGGCGTTGAAGTCGAGGTCGCCGAGGTGGCCGGTGAAGCCGGTGACGGAGCCCACGGGGCGACCGGTCAGGTCCGTCTTGACGAGGAGGTTGGTGAAGGAGAAGTACATGAACCCCCTCTTCTCGTCGACCGCGATCCCCTGCACATGGCCCGACGGCCACGCTCCGCCGGACACCTCCGCCGGGAACTCCGGCTTGCCGGAGGCGTGCGCAGGAGAGGTAATCAGGGCAGAAGCCATCAAAGCCGTAGCAACCACGTATGCAACCCGCATGTGTTCTTCTCTTACCTTCCATGGATTTCTGGTGATAAAGGAGGACATTAGGGTGTCTGGTGAGATCCTGACAGACTCCTGTCTGGCCGGTCCATGGCCGCGGGTCAAACACCAGGTGAGCGAGAAGAGGCGGCGCGCCGCTGTCGTTACGCGAATGTTACGAGCCCCTCAAGTGCCGTAATCGCCGTGTATTGCCTGGTCAAAGCCGTGATATGCACCTCAACGGCCATTTTTCCGGGTTATTGACCAAAATGACCGGCCGTCGGCAGACTCAGCGGCATGCGTCACCTCGGTCCCCTCTCACAACTGCGGCGCGGGCACGAAGAGCTCGTGCTCGGGCTGCTGCGCAAACACGGCCCGCTCAGCCGCGGCGAGCTCGGCAAGCGCTGCGGGCTGTCCCGTACGACCCTGTACGACATCCTCGCCGAGCTGGTCACCAGCGGCGCGGTCGTCACCGCGACCTCGCAGGAGGCCCCGCGCGGGCGAGGCCGCCCGGCCGAGACGCTGACGCTCAACCCCGACGCCGGCCAGGCGATCGGCATCGACTTCGCCCGGCGCGCGGTGCACGTGGCCGCCGTCAACGTCGCCCACGAGGTCGTCGGCTCGGCCAGCGAGCCGCACCCGGCCGACCTGTCCTGGGAGGGCAAGGTGGAGCTCGCCGGCCGGCTCGTCGGCGGCCTGACCGGCACCCACACCGGCGGCACCCTGCGGCTGGGCGCGCTCAGCGCGATGGGCGTGGGTGTGGTGGGCCCGGTCGGCGACCCCGAGGAGGAGCGGGCGGACCGCCACCGGGTCGAAGACCTGCTGCGTGAGCGCTTCGGCGTGCCGGTGATGAGCGACAACAACACCAGGCTGGCCGCGCTCGCCGAGTCGATCTGGGGGGCGGCCGCGGGCGGCGCGGACGTGCTCTACCTGCGCCTGTCCCACGGCGTCGGCGGCGGCCTGGTGGTCGGCGGGGCCCTGCACCGGGGCGCGTACGGGCTGTCGGGCGAGTTCGGGCACATCACGGTCGATCCGCACGGGTCCCGGTGCGACTGCGGCGGCACGGGATGCCTGGAGACCGTGGCCTCGATCCGATCCGTCCTCGACGCCTATCGCGCCGCGGGCGGGCACGCCGACGACGTCGCCGAGCTGGTGAAGGCGGTCAGGTCCAGTGACCGGGCCGCGCTCGACCTGCTCGGGGACGTCGGCTCGCGGATCGGCGCGGTGCTCGCCGCGCTCTGCAACGCCATCGGGCCCAGCATGATCGTCATCGGCGGTGAGCTGGCCGAGGCCGGCCCCGCACTTCTGGAGCCGATCGAGGCGACGCTGGGCGCGCAGATCATGCCGATCGCCCGGAACCGGGTGAGCCTGCGCCAGGCCACGCTCGGCGAGGTCGCCGGCGCCCTCGGCGGCATCGCGCTGGTGCTGCACGAGTCACCACTGCTGTCGCGCTATCCGGCGGAGCCGGACCAAGCGGAGGACCCCCACATGAACCGATTGGCACGGCCATGACCGCGATCATCACGTCCGAGAAGACGTCCATGCCGCCCGACAGGCGCGCCGGCGCGTACCGGCCGCGGCGTGCCGTGGTGCTCAACCTGATCGCGGTCGCCCTCGGCCTCGCCCTCTGGACACTGCTGTCATCGATCGGCGTGCAGGGCCTGCCGGGCCCGCTCGCGGTGGCGGCGAAGGGCGGCGAGCTGATCGCCGACGGCACGCTGCTCCTGGACGCGGCGGCCAGCCTGCGCCGGGTGCTGCTCGGCTTCGTCCTCGGCACCCTGCTGGCCGTCCCCGTCGGGTTCCTGATGGGCTGGTACGCCACCGCCCGCGGGCTCCTGGAGCCGTATGTGCAGTTCTTCAGGACGATCCCGCCGCTGGCGATCATCCCGCTGGCGATCGTGCTGCTGGGCATCGGCGAGGTGCCGAAGGTCTTCGTCATCTTCCTGGCCTCGTTCCTGTCCAGCGTGGTGGCCACGTTCCAGGGCGTCGTGGACGTGGACAAGACGCTGATCAACGCCGCGCGCGTGCTCGGGGCCTCCGACCGGACCATCTTCCTCAAGGTCGTGGTGCCGGCGTCCACCCCGTTCATCCTGGTCGGCATGCGGGTCGGGCTCGGCTCGGCCTGGGGGACCCTGGTCGCCGCCGAGCTGATCGCCGCGCAGGAGGGCCTCGGCTTCCGCATGCAGCAGGCCCAGCTCTACTACGACCTCTCCACGATCTTCGTCGGGCTGATCGCCATCGGCGTGCTCGGCCTGCTGATGGACCGGCTGCTGCTGCTGGCCGACCGACGCCTCACCGACTGGCAGGAGCGCCGATGAACAACAAGATCTCGTTCAGGGACGTGGTCAAGACCTACCCGATGCGGGACGGCACCTTCGTCGCCCTCGATCGCGTCCGCCTGGACATCGCCGACCAGGAGTTCGTCACGGTCGTCGGCCCCTCGGGCTGCGGCAAGAGCACGCTGATGAGCATGGCCGCCGGACTCGTCGGGCCCACAGAGGGGGAGGTGCTGGTGGACGGCGTGCCGGTCACCGGCCCCGGCCCCGACCGCGGGGTGATCTTCCAGCAGTACGCGCTCTTCCCCTGGCTGACGGTCCGCAAGAACGTCGAGTTCGGGCTCAAGCTGACCGCGATCTCCGCCGAGGAGCGCAGGCGGCGAGCCGAGCGGGCCATCGAGCTCGTCGGGCTGACCGACTTCGCCGACGCGCTGCCCAAGACGCTGTCGGGCGGGATGAAGCAGCGATGCGCCATCGCCCGCGCGTACGCGGTCAACCCGCAGGTCCTGCTCATGGACGAGCCGTTCGGCGCGCTGGACGCGCTGACCCGGGTGCAGTTGCAGGACCAGCTGCTGCACACCTGGAGCCAGGAGCAGCGCACGGTCATGTTCATCACGCACGACGTCGACGAGGCCGTCTACCTCGCCAGCCGGGTGATCGTGATGGCCGCCAGGCCGGGCCGCGTCCAGCAGATCGTCGACGTGGACCTGCCCTACCCCCGGACCGAGGAGATGCGGCTCTCCCAGGAGTTCGGCCGGATCCGTAACGAGGTCTGGCACTCCGTCTACCACCAGGCACCGGCCGCCCCCGCGGCCTGACGCCCACCCACCCCCCAGAAAGGACGTACCGCCATGCGTGTACTTCGACGCGCCCTGACCACCGCCGCAGCGGTGACCATGCTCTCGCTGTCCGTGACCGCCTGCTCCTCCGACGGCTCCACGGTCCGATTCGGCTACATCAGCGACTACAACGGCGCCAGCCTCCTCGCCATCGCCGAGAAGCAGGGCATGTGGGAGAAGCAGGGGCTCACTCCCGACATCAAGGTCTTCACCAACGGCCCGCTGCAGATCCAGGCGCTCGGCGCGGGCGACCTCGACTTCGGCTACATCGGCCCGGGAGCCATGTGGCTGCCCGCTTCGGGCAAGGCCAAGGTCGTCGCGATCAACACGCTCGCGTACGCCGACCGCGTCATCGCCAGGCCCGGCATCACCACGATGCAGCAGCTCAAGGGCAAGAAGGTCGGCGTCCCCGAGGGGACCTCCGGCGACATGGTGCTCAACCTGGCCCTGCGCAAGGCGGGCATGACGGCCGAGGACATCGAGAAGGTGCCCATGGACCCGGCCACCGTCGTCTCCGCGTTCGTCGCCGGCCAGATCGACGGCGCCGGTATCTGGTACCCGCTGATCGACAACATCAAGGCGAAGGTGCCCGGGACGGTGGAGCTCGCCAGCACCAAGGAGTTCCCCGACAACTCCTTCCCGACGGCCTTCGTCGGCGGCACCCAGGTGGCGCCCGAGCTCACCGAGAAGGTGATCAAGGTGCTGCAGGACGCCAACGACTGGCGGGCCGCACATCCGGACGAGGCGATCGCCGAAGCCGCCGCCCTGCTCAAGCTCGACAAGGCCAAGGTCCAGGCGGACGCGGCCAACGTGGAGACCATGACGACCGCCGACCTGGTCGCCAAGACCAAGGACGGCAGTGTCGGCAAGTGGCTCAACAGCCTGGGCGACTTCTTCGTCAGCACGGGCCAGCTCCCGTCGGCCCCCGACCCGGCCACCTACTACACCGGTGACCTCTACACGAAGGCCTTCAGCAAGTGAACCTGCTGTTCCTGATGACCGATCAGCATCGCGTTGACACGCTGGGCTGCTACGGCAACCCGCACGTCGCCACGCCGCACCTCGACAGGCTGGCCGCGACCGGTACGCGATTCGATCGGTTCTACACGCCGACGGCCATCTGCACGCCGGCGCGCGCCAGCCTGCTCACCGGGCAGGCGCCGTTCCGGCACCGGCTCCTGGCGAACTACGAGCGCAACGTCGGTTATCTCGAAGACCTGCGGGCCGATGCCTTCACCTTTCCCGACGCGCTGCGGGAGCGTGACTACCAGCTGGGCCTGATCGGCAAGTGGCACGGCGGCACCCACCGCAACGCCGCGTCGTACGGCTTCGACGGTCCCGACCTGCCGGGCTGGCACAATCCCGTCGACCATCCCGACTACCTGGCCTACCTGGCCGAGCGCGGGTTGCCGCCGTACCGGATCTCCGACCTGATCCGCGGCACCACGCCCAACGGCAATCCCGGCAACCTGCTGGCCGCCCGGCTGCACCAGCCGGTCGAGGCGACGTTCGAGCACTATCTGGCGACCCGGGCGATCGAGCAGCTGGACCGCTACGCCGAGGACGGGCGGCCGTTCTTCCTCGCCACCCACTTCTTCGGGCCGCACCTGCCCTATCTGCTGCCGGACGAGTACTTCGACCGGTACGATCCCGCCCTGGTCGAGTTGCCGCCGTCGATCGCGGAGACCTTCGAGGGCAAGCCTCCCGTGCAGCGCAACTACAGTGCGCACTGGACGTTCGACACGATCCCGATCGAGGTCACCCGTAAGCTGATCGCGGTCTACTGGGGTTACGTCACGCTGATCGACGAGCAGATCGGCCGGATGCTGGCCAGGCTCGACGAGCTCGGCCTCACCGAGGAGACGGCCGTCTTCTTCACCGCCGACCACGGCGAGTTCACCGGGGCCCACCGGCTGCACGACAAGGGCCCGGCGATGTACGAGGACATCTACCGCATCCCCGGCATCATCCGGGTTCCGGGCGCCGAGCCGCAGGTCAGGGACGAGTTCGTCACCCTCACCGACTGTACGGCCACGATCCTGGACCTGGCCGGCTGCGACCCGTCACCGGCGGTGGACAGCCGCAGCCTGGTGCCGCTCGTCCGCGGTGAGCACCCGGAGTGGCCCGCCGAGCTGGTCGCCGAGTTCCACGGTCACCACTTCCCGTACCCACAGCGGATGATCCGCGACGAACGGTACAAGCTCGTGGTCAACCCCGAGTCGGTCAACGAGCTCTACGACCTCGTCGAGGACCCGCACGAGCTCACCAACCGGTATCCGCACCCGGAGCTGCAACCGGTGCGCCGCCGTCTCATGCGCAGGTTGTACGACCTGCTCCGGGAACGCGGCGACAACTTCTACCACTGGATGACGCCCATGTACGACATCGGCGCCTCGGACTACGACCCGAGTCTGAGCTCTTTCGAACCGGAAGGCGTGCGGACCTAGACCCGAACTAGACCGGCTCAGACCGGGGCCTGCTCGGCTCGGCGGGCGCGCTCCGCCAGCGCGTGCTCGTCGGTGCTGGAGTCGTAGCGGCGGAACTGCGGCAGCGCGGCGGCGAGCGCGGCCACGGCGGCGACGCACAGCAACCCGCCCGCGGCCATCGAGATCCGGGGCCCGCCGAGCCGTTCCATGAGCGACGCCCTCGTGTTGCCCAGCATCGGGCCGGTGGAGTAGGAGAGCAGTTCGATGCCCGCCAGCCTGCCGCGCATCTCGTTGGGGATCGTCTGGTTCCACATGGTCATCCGGAAGATGCCGCTGACCATGTCGGCCGCGCCCGCGAGCGCCAGGCAGGCGGCCATCGTCCAGAAGTTCGGGACCAGCCCGGCCAGGGTCACCGCCACGCCCCACAGCAGCGCCGCCACCAGCACGCCCAGGCCGTGCCGGCGCACGCGCGCGGTCCATCCGCCGGTCAGCGAGGCGAGCAGGCCGCCGACGGCGCCCGCCGAGTACAGCAGCCCGACGGCCTCCAGCGCGCCGTACTCCTCGGCCAGGCCGGGGTAGAGGGAGGTCGACATGGCGAACACCATCGCGGCGATGTCGACCAGGTAGGTGCCGACCAGGTCCTTGCGGCCGACGGCATAGCGCAAGCCCTCGACCAGCGAGCCGAGCGAGGCGGACCCGGCGTCCTGGGCCGGTGCCCTGGACTCGATCCGCCAGAGCAGCAGCAGCGACAGCACGAAACTGAGGGTGTCGAGCCCGTAGGCGAAGGCCGTGCCGAGCGTGGACACCAGCAGGCCGCCCAGCGCAGGGGCGGCGATCGCGCCGAAGTTCCAGCGCACGCTGGTCAGCACCGCCACCGCGCCGAGCTGGTCGTGCCGGACGACCTGCGGGATGAGGGACTCCATGCTGGGCCGCTGCAGGCAGCTGATGCCCGTCGCCAGCGCGCCGACCACGTACAGCACCCAGATCTGCGGCTCCGGCAGCATCGCGTTGACCATGAGCAGGGCCGAGGTGACCGCCAGCCCCAGCTCGCTCAGCAGGATGACCTTACGGCGGTCCAGCGAGTCGGCGATCGCCCCGCCCCACAGCCCGCAGACCACCATGGGCGCGAACTCCGCCAGGCTCATCAGCCCGACCGCCAGGTAGGAGCCGGTCAGCTCCCACATCTGGTACGGCACCGCCACCATGGTGATGAACGTGCCGAACATCGTCACGACGCCCGACACCATCAGCAACCGGAAGTCGCGTGAGTCGCGTAGCGGGCTCACGTCCAGCGCGAGGTGGGATGCGAGGTTCTTGATGCGATCGGACACGGAGTCCGATTCTCTCCTGCCGCGCCACGCCCCACAAACGGTTTTCCACCCGCCATGATCTTCGCCACCGCCCCGGCACGCCGAAAGCCCCCGGTGTCCCGGAGGCCAAGGGCGCGGGTGGGGCGTCAGGCGGCGGGGACCTGGTCCAGGAAGCCCAGGACCTTGCTGATCCGGCCGTCCCCGGCGAGCTCCACCACGTCGAACCCGATCACCACGGGCTCCTCGCCCGCCGGGCCCAGATGCCAGGTGAAGCGGGCGATGCCGTGGTGGGCGTCGTACACCTTCCCGGCGGTGAAGACGAAGCCGGGGAACATCCCCTGGGCGCCCTCGATCACGGCGGCGATCCCGGCGTGCCCGGCCACGTCGGCCAGCGGATCGGTGTAGGTGGCGTCCTCGGTCCACACCTCGGCGACGGCCTTGGCGCGGGCGGCGGCGTCGGTCTCGTTCCAGGCGGCGAGGTAACGCTCGACCAGATTGCTCATATTTTTTCAGCCTTTCAAACGATATTTCGGTCTATGGGGTACGGCGTGTCAGCGCAACCTGCGCAGGCCGGTGATCTGGAGCTCGGCGAAGACCGCCACCACGAGCGCCTGGGCGATGGCCCAGACCGCCCCGATCGTGGTGAACTCCAGCACCCCGGTGAGGACGGCGGCGACGCTGCCGAGCGCCCAGGCCAGGTTCACCCCGATGACCACCGTGGTGGCCGCCCTGCTGACGGTGCCGCGAGCGGCCAGCAGGCCGACCGCCGCGCCGTACCCGAGCAGGAAGATCCCGAGCCCGCGCAGCAGGCCCGCGTCGGGTCCGAGCAGGTCGGTGAGGAGACCGGCGCCCGCGAGGTAGGCCAGCCCGTTGACCCCCGTGACGGCGGCGTCGAGGGCCAGGACGAGGCGCAGGAACCTGGTGCGATCGGTGGTGACAACGGCAGGAGTGCTCATTTCATGTCTCCTTAGGGCGTTTTCGACAACGCCAAGGTCTCACCGGGCACATAGCCGCCGCGATTACGTGTGAGGTAAAGCAAGCAGCGTTTCGATCACGGCTACGGTTCCAGAAGACCCAGCCCAAAGCGTCCACACACGTTCGCCAACGTCCATGATGAGCCGGGGCCGTTGTCACGCAGTTCGTCACTCACTCACCGGTCTCCGGTGTTTGGAACGTCGTTGACCTCGCCGCAGCGGGTGCAGGTGATGACCAGGCAGGTCCGGGTGGTGACGCTCATGGCCGTGCCTCGATGTAGATGCGGACCTGGCGGGAGTTGCCCCGGCAGGGATAGGGGGCGGAGAAGCCCTTTACGTCCACGCAAAACAGCTTTCATCCACTCGGACATCGGCGATGATGAGGGGGCAGGCACGGTCTTCTCTCACGATCAAAGGCGTAGACAACCTCATGATCGCGGAGACCGTGCCTGCATGCGTACCTGCCAGCAGCCTTTCCGGAGAACCGGACAATCAAGCAGAAACTTAAACTACGCCGGAGCCCTGACTTAATGCCGAGGCGACCTCACCTTTTGGGCGTCCAGAAATGGCGTGCGAACCGCCCCATAACTCGCTTCATTTCTGCCAGAATGCCTTCGCCGTCAGATCTCGACGGCAGTCATCAGAAGGGGACTGTTGATGCACGCGCGCAACAAAATCATCGCAGGGGTCATCAGCTTCGTCATGGGGGGTGGGTTAATATGGGCGGCGATTCCGGCCAGCGCTCAGGACACACCACGTTTGAACGTGGTAGCGCTGGGTGACTCCATCGCCGCCGGCACGGGCGCGGGGGATTACGAGCCCGGCACCGAGCAGACCTGCTATCGCAGTCGTAACTCCGCCTCCACGATCATCGTCGAAGAATTTCGGCAGCGTGGCACGGAGGTGGACTTTGTCAACGCCACCTGCAGCGGCGCTGCCATCGCGGATCTGCGGCGGACATTCAACGGGGAGCTTCCGCAGCTCGACGCGCTTCGCCAGGACACCGATCTGGTGACGCTGACCATCGGCGCCATCGATATCGACCTTGTCACCTTCGGTCTTATGTGCCTTCAGGGCGACTGCACGGGTACGGCCAGCACAGCGATCCTCGATCGCATTCCCAGGGTGACGCCCACCCTTGTCGACCTGCTCGCCGAGATCAACCAGCGCAGCCCGCGCGCCCAGATCATCCTGACCGGGTACGGCAGGATAGTCAGCGACGCCCCCAACCCTCCAGGCGTGGCACTCGACCTGATCTGTGGCGCCGGCCTGCTCACAGACCGGGAACGGGCCAGCGGCGGCAAGATCTTCGCGGCGCTGGACAATGCCTTGTCCCAGGCCGCGCAATCCGCCAAAGCGCAGGGCATCAATGTGCGCTTCGCCAGCCCTTACCAGGACTCGACCACACTCCGGCCGGAATTCGCGGGCCATTCACTGTGCGAATCGACCGCTCCGTTCTACCGTGGATTCGACGCCCTCGCATCCGGCCAAGAAGGCCCGGTCGCAGTGCTACACCTCAACCGGCAGGGCCACGCCGCACTCGCCGACCTCATCCTGGGTGAGACTCTCCCCACTGGGATTCAGGTTCTCGAGAATTAACCCATTCCCAGAGCTGAGGACTTGTCACACCCGGGTGGCAAGCGCAGTGCGATAACGTCCGGCCATCCTGCCGCATCCGGTGAACACCGGGTGCGGCGGAGCAGGGCTCCGGCGTAGTTGAAGTTTCTGCTTGATTGTCCGGTTCTCCGGAAAGGCTGCTGGCAGGTACGCATGCAGGCACGGTCTCCGCGATCATGAGGTTGTCTACGCCTTTGATCGTGAGGGAAGACCGTGCCTGCCCCCTCATCATCGCCGATGTTGGCTGTCCTTGACCATGTAGCCGCCCTATCGCAGGCCCAGCGCGAGACGCTGACCGCGCGGCTGCCACAGCTGGCTCACTACCAGGCCTGGATCCCCGATCCGCGAGATCGCTGGGCGCGGTGGTCGACGGCCGCACGGTCTACACCGCCGCCGAGGGGGCGGACCGGGCGACGGCCGCGGTGGGCGGATACCGGATCGCGGCCGGCGGGTGCGCTCTCCTGGCGCTTGCCTGGCTGGCCTGGCTGGTCAGGACGTGGTCCAGACGGACCGGTTGACGCGCGGTCGTCAGGCCTCGGAGGAGGCTCTGGCCTGCTCGCCGACCCACACGGCGATCTGCGAGCGGGAGTTGAAGCCGAGTTTGGTCAAAATATGCTCGATGTGGCCTTCCGCCGTCCGCTGGGCGATCACCAGGGACGCCGCGATCTCCTTGTTCGTCATCCCCTGGGCGACCAGCCGCGCGATCTCGGTCTCCCGCCGGGTGAGCGGCGCGGGCTCGGCGGGCTCCTCCTCCGCGGGCCTGTCCTCCTCCAGGCCGTAGGCGAGCGCCTCGTCGTAGGAGAGCCGGGCGCCGCGCCGGACGGCGGCGGTGAAGGCCGGCTCGCCCAGCGCCTTGCGGGTACGTGCCTCGCAGTCGTCGTGATAGCCGGCCAGATGCCCGTAGCCGGACAGCGGCGCGCCGACGGACCGCCAGACCGTCATGAGGCACCCCAGCAGCCGGGCCGCCCGCCGATACCGCTTCTGGTCGGCGGCGATCCACGCCAGTACCTCCAGGTTGACGCCGGAGCCCAGCGCGTCACCGAGCGAGCCGTTGAAGCGCAGGCTCTGCTTCTCCAGCTCGGTCGCGCGCTCGACGTTGTCCCGCCGCCACTCCTCCACGCCCAGCGCCATCGAGGTGTACGCGCGATGCCAGCCTTCGTCGTGGGCGTCGCACACGGCGATGCAGTCCTCGGCCAGGGAAATGGCCAGCGAGGAGTTGCCGAGGAAGGAGTGCGCGAGAGACAGCCGGATCAGCGACAGCGTCCGGCCCACCGGGTCCTGGGTGTCGGCATGCCTGGCGAGGGCGTCCTCGTACAGCTTGACCGCGGTCTCCGCGCGGCCGTCGGACATGGCGACCATGCCGGAGAACAGGGCCGCGTAGCCGAGGATCGACTCGTCCTGCAGGCGCTCGCCGATGCCGCGGCTCTCCTTCAGCATCGTCGTGGCGGCGGGCATGTCGGCCTGGATGATGGCCAGCCAGCTGTTGGCCCACAGCGCGCGGGCGCGTATCTCGTCCGGCTCGGTGTAGGTGGCCAGCCCCTGGTCGAGCCAGCGCCGTCCCTCGCCGAGGTAGTAGCTGGTGATCCAGTGGTAGAGCAGGTCGGTGGCCATCTCGATGCCGGCGGCGATGTCGTCAGGATCGCCGTGTTCACCGTGTTCACCGTGTTCGGCGTGTTCGCCGAAGGAGTACTCCAGCGCGGCGCGCAGGTTGGCGTGCTCCAGGTGGAGCCGGGTGAAGCAGGCCACCTGCGCGGGCCCGAACAGCTCCGAGCGCACCCGGGCGGCCAGGGCGCGGTAGTGGTCGCGATGCCGCCGCCGCAGCGTGTCCTCCTGTCCCGAGGCGGCGAGCCGGTCGCGGCCGTACTGGCGGATCGTGTCCAGCATCCGGTAACGCACGTCCTGCTGGTGCTCCTCCCGGATCAGGATGGACTTGTCCACCAGGCCGATCACCAGGTCGACGACGTCCCCGCGGGCGATGCCCGGACCCGCGCACACCTCCTCGGCGCTCGGCAGCGCGAAGCCGTCCGTGAACACGGCGGCGCGCTCCCACAGCAGCCGCTCCTGCTCCGAGCACAGGGCGTGACTCCAGTCGATCAGCGCGCGCAGCGTCTGATGGCGGGGCAGCACGGCGGGCGACCCGGCGGTGAGCAGGCGGAAGCGGTCGTCCAGCAGGTCGAGGATCTGCTGCGCCGACAGCGCCCGCAGCCGGGCGGCCGCCAGTTCGATGGCGAGCGGCAGGCCGTCGACGTGGCGGCAGATGGCCGCCACCACGTCCCGGTTCTCCTCGGTGACGGTGAAGGTCGGCAGGACTGCGCGGGCCCGCTCGGCGAACAGCCGCACCGCGTCGGACCGCAGCAGGGTGTCGAGCGACTCGCGGGGCTCGCCGTCCGCGGGCAGCGGCAGCGTCGGTACGGTCAGCGCCTGCTCACCGGCGATGCCCAGCGCCTGCCGGCTGGTGGCGAGGACGCGTACCTCAGGGGCGGCGCGCAGCAGTCTCTCCACGAGCACGGCGCACTCCTTGACGAGGTGCTCGCAGTTGTCCAGGATCAGCAGGGCCTGCTTGTCGTGCAGGTGGTCGGTGAGAACCCGCAGGGGCTCGGAGGCCGAGGAGCCGCGGATCTCCAGGGCCTCGACCACGGTCTGGGCGAGCAGGCCGGGGCCGTCCAGCGCCGCCAGCTCCACCAGCCACACGCCGTCCCTGAACGCGCGTGCCACCTCCTCGCCCACCCGCAGGGCGAGCCGGGTCTTGCCGACCCCGCCCGCGCCGGTCAGCGTCACCGAGCGTGACTCGCTCAGGGCCTGCCTGGCGGCGGCCACCTCGTGCCGACGTCCCACGAAACTGGTCACCTCGGCGGGCAGCCCGTTCGGCCGGCGTCGCCGGGTGGAGCTCGCTGTCACCGCAGTCATGGATGCCTTCATGCCGGGAAGGCAGCTCCTTTTGTGAGGGCATGTCTGGACTATCTGGTTATGCCCGGTTCTCTGGAAGGATGCGTACCGGCAGGTCAAAGGAGCTGCAACTACTTTTGGGCATCGCGTGACGAAGGGCCCGGGGAGAGGGCCCGGAGAGTGATCAGCACACGCCGGGAGCGGTCTACCAGCAGGTGGCGCCGGCCCGCACGGCCAGCTGGAACCAGACGATCTTGCCCAGGCGGGTGCTCTCGCTGCCCCAGCAGCAGGCCAGCATGTCGACCAGGTGCATGCCGCGCCCCCGCTCGGCGTCCCAGCTCAGCTCGCGCATGCGCGGCGGCTGGTCGCTCTCGTCCTCGACCCCGCAGCGCAACACCCCGTCCTCGACGGACATGGTGACCTGGATCTGCCCCTGGCCGTGCCGGAGCGAGTTCGTCACCAGCTCACTGACGAGCAGCTCGACGACCTCACCGTGCCGGCCGTAGCCCCACTGCTCCAGCTGCGTGCGAGCCTGGTGGCGGGCCCTGCGGACGGAGACGGCGGTGGGCGGGAACGTCCAGGAGACCGTTCCGGTCCGGTCCCCGGTCATGGCCGTCACCAGCCGCTGTACGAGCAGGTTCATGCCACGCCCTCCGCGGTGCCGGCGGGCACGGCCTGTCCGTCCGGCAGCAGCTCGCCCGTGTCGTCGAAGGACACGACCCCGTTACAGAGCAGCCCCCAGCCCTGTTCCGGGTGATACGCGACGAGCCGGGCGGCCTCATGGTTCGGGGCGTCCGCAGGTGGACACGGCGGGTGGTGCTGACACATCATTCTCCCCATCCAGGTGAAACAGTCGAGTTAACCAGGATCTCTCCCCCCATACGCCAGCAGCAGGTGATAAATCCCTATGTCACTACCCATATTCGGATTACCTAGGTAGTCCCAGAAGCGTGCAAACCCGCGCGGATCCTAAGATCTGGATGCCGCGCGGGTCGCCGGGTCGTTCAGCCGCCCAGAATCTGCCTGCGCAGGTGCGTCTTGAGGATCTTGCCGCCCGGGTTGCGCGGCAGCTCGGTGTCGTGGAACCAGACGTGCGCGGGGATCTTGAACGGGGCGATCCGGCCGGTCAGGAAGGCCCGCAGCTCCTCCTTGGTGACCGTGGCGCCAGGCGCCAGCCGGACAACCGCGCCCACCTCCTCGCCGAGCTCGTCGTGCGGTACGCCGATCACCGCCACGTCGTCCACCGCCGGGTGATCGAACAGGGCCGCCTCCACCTCGGCGCAGTAGACGTTCTCGCCACCCCTGATCACCATGTCCTTGGCCCGGTCCACGATGTAGACGAAGCCCTCCTCGTCGATCCTGGCCAGGTCGCCGGTGTGCAGCCAGCCGTTCACGAACGTCTCGGCGGTGGCCTGGGGCTTGTTCCAGTAACCCCGGATGACGTTCGGGCCGCGTACGCACAGCTCGCCCACCTGGCCGGCGGGCAGCTCCTCGCCCATCGGGCTGACGACGCGCACGTCCACCACGGCCGTGGGGCGGCCGATGCTGTCGGGTCTGGCGTGGTAGTCCGCGCCGCCGTTGCCGATGGCCAGCGCCGTCGTCTCCGTCATGCCGTAGCCGTTGGAGGGCGCCCGGTCGGGCAGGTTCTGGGTGATGCGCTCCAGGAGCTTGGGCGGCGCGGGGGCGCCGCCGTAGCCGAGCGTGGTCAGCGAAGACAGGTCGTAGGAGCCGAAGTCCGGGTGCGACAGGAGCTGCCAGGCGTTGGTCGGCACCCCGAGCATCGCGGTGATCCGCTCCCGCTCGATCAGCCGCAGCGCCTTCCCGGCGTCCCACTTGTACATGAGCACCAGGCAGCCGCCGCTGAACATGGTGGTGGTCAGCGCGGAGAAGCAGCCGGTGACGTGGAACAGCGGCACGGTCAGCAGCGTCACCCTGCGTACGGTGGCGGCCGCGGCGTAGTCCTTGCCCGCCATCGTCACGGCGCGCATCAAGCCGTAGGCGACCGTCATCGGCGACTGGCCCAGATTGCGGTGCGTGCCGAGCGCGCCCTTGGGGTGGCCGGTGGTGCCCGAGGTGTAGAAGATGGTGGCCGGGTCGTCGGGGGAGAGGTCGACCACGGGCAGCGCCGCCTCGGGCGTGACCTCGCCCAGCACGTCCTCGAAGGTCCGCGCGCCCTCCGGCGCCTCACCCCTGACGACGATCAGCGGCACGCCGGTCCCCAGCAGCCTGACGGCGCGCTCGGCGTCGGCGATGAGCACCTTGGCCCCCGAGTCGTTCACCCCGTAGGCCAGCTCGGGCTCGGTCCACCAGGCGTTGAGCGGCACGGCGATGGCCCCGCAGACCAGGACGGCGGAGAAGGCGATCGACCATTCCGGATAGTTGCGCATGGCGATCGCCACCCGGTCGCCCTTGCTCACGCCGTAGTCCTCGATGAGGCGGCCGGCCAGGGCCGCGACCCGCCGGAAGTGGTCTTCGAAGGTGATGTGCTCGTCCTCGTAGACCAGGAAGACCTTGTCGCCGTGGAACCTGCTGATGTCGAGCAGGGCACGGTGGTCGGTGGGGGCGTGTTTCCACGTGCGTATTCCGGTGTCGCCGAGCTCCACGGTCTCGAAAAGCTCGCCCGGGGCGGTGAGTTTGGCTTGAACCTCGTCGTGCGAAAGGGTCATTACGCAGTACTCCCGGCAGGTCACGACTGTCGAATACATCACAATACCGACCGGTAGGTACGTAGCGCTAGGCGTCCTCACGGCCGGTCGCAGGGGGAATGAGGACTCGGACATCGTCTCGACATCTGGACACTCGGCGCTATCGGCTTGCATGTGCACCCTCTGGAGGGCATCATCGATAAGCAAGAACATGAGCACGGATGCATGAACATGCAGGAGGTCTGATGAGAGCGGCGATCGCCGGCGCCAGTGGCTATGCGGGTGGCGAGTTGCTCCGCCTCCTGCTCAGCCACCCCGAACTGGAGATCGGCACGCTCACCGCGGCCTCCAGCGCGGGCAGCGCGCTCGGCGCCCACCAGCCCCAGCTGCCCCAGCTGGCCGACCGGATCATCCAGGAGACCACCGCGGAGGCGCTCGCCGGCCACGACGTGGTCTTCCTGGCCCTGCCGCACGGCCACTCGGCGGCGGTGGCCGCCCAGCTCGGAAAGGATACGCTCGTCGTCGACTGCGGCGCCGATCACCGGCTCGCCGACCCCGCCGCCTGGCAGGAGTTCTACGGCGGCGAGCACGCCGGCACCTGGCCCTACGGCCTGCCCGAGCTGCCCGGCCAGCGCGACGTGCTGCGCGCCGCCACCCGCATCGCGGTGCCGGGCTGTTACCCGACCTCCGTCCTGCTGGCGCTGCTCCCCGCCTTCGCGCACGGCCTGGCCGAGCCGGAGGTGGTGGTCGTGGCCGCCAGCGGCACCAGCGGCGCCGGGCGGTCGCTCAAGCCCAGCCTGCTGGGCAGCGAGGTCATGGGCTCGGTCAGCGCCTACGGCGTGGGCGGGATTCACCGCCACACGCCGGAGATGGAGCAGGGCCTCAGCCTGGCCGCGGGAGTGCCGGTGCGGGTGTCGTTCACCCCGACCCTGGCCCCGATGAGCCGCGGCATCCTGGCCACCTGCTCGGCACCCGCCAAGCCCGGCCTCACCCAGCAGTCGCTCAGGACCGCCTACGAGGTGGCGCTGAAGGCCGAGCCGTTCGTGCGCCTGTTGCCCGAAGGCACCTGGCCCGCCACCGCGATGACCTACGGCGCCAACACCGCCGCCGTGCAGGTGACGCTCGACGAGCGCGCCGGCCGCGTGGTCGCCGTCATCGCCATCGACAACCTCACCAAGGGCACGGCCGGGGGCGCTGTCCAGAGCGCCAACCTCGCCCTCGGCCTGCCGGAAGAGCTCGGCCTCCCCCTGACAGGAGTTGCTCCGTGAGCAAGCGCAGTCGATCAACCAGCAAGCACGGGTGGCTGACACCCTGGCGGACGATGAGGGAGGCCGTATGAGCGTGACCGCACCTCTCGGCTTCCGGGCCGCGGGCGTCGCCGCCGGCATCAAGGCGGGCGGCTCGCGCGATCTGGCCCTCGTCGTCAACGACGGTCCGAGCCGCGCGGCCGCCGGAGTCTTCACCGCCAACCGCGTGAAGGCCGCTCCGGTGCTCTGGTCACAGCAGGTCCTGCGCGGCGGCCGGCTGCGAGCGGTCGTGCTCAACTCAGGCGGCGCCAACGCATGCACCGGCCCCGAGGGCTTCCAGGACACGCACGCTACGGCCGAGAAGGTGGCCGAGGTCATCGAGGACTCCGCGGGCGAGATCGCGGTCTGCTCGACCGGCCTGATCGGCGAGCGGCTGCCCATGGACGACCTGCTGCCCGGCGTGGAGGTGGCGGCCGCACAGCTCTCCCGCGACGGCGGCCTGGCCGCGGCCGATGCGATCCGCACCACCGACACCGTGTCCAAGATCTCCTTCAAGCGGGGCGACGGCTACATGGTGGGCGGCATGGCCAAGGGCGCGGGCATGCTCGCTCCCGGCCTGGCCACCATGCTCAGCGTCATCACCACCGACGCCGACCTCACCGCCGAGGAGCTCGACGCGGTGCTGCGCAGGGCCACCGCGCAGACGTTCGACCGGCTCGACACCGACGGCTGCATGTCGACCAATGACACGGTCCTGCTGATGTCGAGCGGCGCTTCCGGGACGAAGCCCGATATTTCGGAGTTCGAGCAGAAGGTCACCGAGGTCTGCGCCGACCTGGCCAGGCAGCTTCTCGTCGACGCCGAGGGCGCCTCCAAGGCCATCGCCATCGAGGTGGTCGGCGCCGCGTCCGAGGACGACGCGGTCAAGGTGGGCCGGGCGGTCGCCCGCTCCAACCTGCTCAAGTGCGCCATCCACGGCGAGGACCCCAACTGGGGCCGCGTGCTGTCGGCCGTCGGCACCACCGACGCCGAGTTCGAGCCCGACCGGCTCAACGTCGCCATCAACGGCATCTGGATCTGCCGCGCCGGCGCGGTCGGCGACGACCGCGCCAAGGTGGACATGCGCCCCCGAGACGTGACGATCACCGTCGACCTGTCGGCCGGGCCGCACACCGCGACCGTGCACACCACCGACCTGACGGCCGACTACGTCCACGAGAACTCGGCGTACTCCTCATGAGGGCCGGCACCGCACACGCCAAGGCGGGCGTGCTGATCGAGGCGCTGCCCTGGCTGGAGCGCTTCCACGGCGCCACCATCGTGATCAAGTACGGCGGCAACGCGATGACCGACGAGGCGCTCAAGGAGGGCTTCGCCGAGGACATCGTCTTCCTGCGCTACGCCGGGCTCCGGCCCGTCGTCGTGCACGGCGGCGGCCCGCAGATCAGCGAGCATCTCGACCGGCTCGGCATCGAGTCGACCTTCACCGCCGGGCTGCGCGTCACCACCCCGGAGGCCATGAAGGTCGTCAGGATGGTGCTGGTCGGCCAGGTCAACCGCGACATCGTGGGCCTGGTCAACCGGCACGGCCCGTTCGCGGTCGGCCTGTCGGGCGAGGACGCCCACCTGTTCACCGCCGAGCGCAAGAGCGCGATGGTCGACGGCAGCCCGGTCGACATCGGGCAGGTCGGCGAGATCGTCAAGGTCGAGCCCGGCGCGGTGCAGGCCCTGATCGCCGACGGTCGCATCCCCGTGGTCTCCAGCGTGGCGCGTGGCGTCGACGGGGAGGTCTTCAACGTGAACGCCGACACCGCCGCCGCCGCCCTCGCCGTGGCGCTGAGCGCGGAGAAGCTGGTCGTGCTCACCGACGTCGAGGGCCTGTACGCCAACTGGCCCGACAACACCGAACTGATCGACCAGCTGAACGCGGCGGAGCTGGAACGGCTCATCCCGAGCCTGTCGAGCGGCATGGTGCCCAAGATGGAAGCCTGCCTGACCGCGGTCCAGGGCGGCGTCCCGCAGGCGCACGTGCTCGACGGCCGGGTGCCCCACTCGCTGCTGCTGGAGATCTTCACCAACGAAGGAATCGGAACCATGGTGATGCCCTCATGAGCCTCTACGAAAGGTTCGAGCAGGCATTCATGCCCAACTACGGCGTCCCGCCGGTCGCACTCGCCAAGGGCGAGGGCACCCGCGTATGGGACGTCGACGGCAAGCCCTACCTCGACTTCATCGGCGGCATCGCGGTCACCTCGCTCGGCCACGCCCACCCGGCGCTGGTCGAGGCGGTCTCCAAGCAGGTGGCAACCATCGCGCACACCAGCAACCTGTTCCTGCACGAGCCCGAGGTGCTGCTCGCCGAGCGGCTGCTGGGCCTGCTGGACACGCCCGGCCGCGTGTTCTTCGCCAACTCCGGCACCGAGGCCAACGAGGCCGCGCTCAAGCTCGCGCTCAAGTACGCCAGGCGCACCGGCCGCACCTACCTGGTCGCCGCCGAGAACGGATTCCACGGCCGCACCCTCGGCGCGCTGTCGCTGACCGGCAAGGCGTCGATCCGCGATCAGTTCGGCCCGTTCCCGACGGACGTCCGGTTCGTCCCGTACGGTGACGCGGACGCGCTCAAGGAGGCCGTCACCGGCGACTGCGCCGCGGTCTTCCTGGAGCCCACGCAGGGCGAGGCGGGCGTGGTCCCGCCGCCCGACGGCTATCTGGCGGCGGCCCGCGAGATCTGCGACGCCACCGGCGCGCTGCTCGTGGCCGACGAGATCCAGTCGGCCATCGGCCGCACCGGCCACTGGTTCGCCCACCAGGCCGACGGCTTCACCCCCGACATCCTCACCCTGGCCAAGGGTCTGGGCGGCGGCCTGCCGATCGGCGCCTGCATCGGCTTCGGCGACGCGGGCACCCTGTTCGACAAGGGCGACCACGGCTCCACCTTCGGTGGCAACCCGGTCTCGTGCGCCGCCGCGCTGGCCGTACTCGATCATGTGGACCTCGACCACGTGCGGTCGGCCGGCGCGCGGCTGCGCGGCGGGCTGGAGGCGATCGACCACCCCCTGCTGAAGGGGGTGCGCGGGCGCGGCCTGTGGCTGGCCGTCGTGCTCCGCGAGCCGGTCTCCGGCAAGGTGCAGCAGGCCGCCGCCGACGCCGGCTTCCTGGTCAACGCCCTGCAGCCGGACGCCGTACGGCTCGCGCCGCCGCTGGTCGTGACCGCCGAGGAGATCGACGCGTTCGTCGACGCGTTCCCCCGGATCCTGACGGAGGCGGCCGGATGACCAGGCACTTCCTGCGCGACGACGACCTGTCGCCCGACGAGCAGGCCGAGGTGCTCGACCTGGCCGCGGCGATGAAGAAGGACCGGTACGGCTACCGTCCGTTCGAGGGGCCCCAGACGGTCGCGGTGCTGTTCGACAAGCCGTCGGCCAGGACCCGCATCTCCTTCCACGTCGGCATCGGCGAGCTCGGCGGCCTGCCGCTGGTCGTCGACGGCGTCTCGACGCTGATGGGCCGGGGGGAGCCCGTCGAGGACCTCGCGCGGGTGCTCGACCGGCAGGTCGCCGCCATCGTCTGGCGCACCAACGGCCAGCGGCTGATCGACACCATGGCGGCGAACTCCGCGGTGCCCGTGGTCAACGCGCTCACCGACGACTTCCACCCCTGCCAGATCCTCGCCGACCTGCAGACGGTGCGGGAGAAGCTCGGCAGGACGGCCGGGCTGACGCTGACCTACGTCGGCGACGGCGCCAACAACATGGCCCACTCCTACCTGCTCGGCGGCGCCACGGCGGGGATGCACGTACGCGTCGCCGCCCCGGCCGGCTACCAGCCCGACGCCGTCGTCCTCGGCCAGGCGGCGGCCATCGCCGCGCGGACCGGTGGCTCCGTGGTCTCGCTGTCGGACCCGGTGGCCGCGGTCCAGGGCGCGCACGTCGTGGCCGCCGACACCTGGGTGTCGATGGGCCAGGACGGCAAGGAGGAGCGGCTGGCGACGCTCATGCCCTACCAGGTCAACGCCGAGCTCATGGCGCACGCCGCGGACGACGCGATCGTGCTGCACTGCCTGCCGGCCTACCGTGGCAACGAGATCACCGAGGAGGTGCTCGACGGCCCGCGGAGTGTGGTGTGGGACCAGGCGGAGAATCGGCTGCACGCGCAGAAGGCGCTGCTGCACTGGCTGGTGAGCCGGACATGACCGTACCGATGACCAAGGTCGCCCGGCAGGCGAAGATCACCGACCTGCTGCAGCGGCAGGCCGTACGCTCCCAGCCCGAGCTGGCCAAGCTGCTCGCCGAGAGCGGCGTCGAGGTCACCCAGGCCACGCTCTCCCGCGACCTCGACGAGCTGGGCGCGCTCAAGCTGCGCGCCGAGGACGGCTCGCTGGTCTACGCGCTGCCCGGCGAGGGCGGCGGCCGGATCCCGCTGGCGCGGCTCGGCACCGGCGAGTCGCCCGCCGCCCGGCTGCACCGCATCGCGGAGGAACTGCTGGTCAGCGCCGAAGCGTCGGCCAACCTGGTGATCGCCAGGACGCCGCCGGGCGCCGCGCAGTTCCTCGCCTCCGCCATCGACCACGCCGACTGGGAGTCGATCCTCGGCACCGTCGCGGGCGACGACACGATCCTGGTCATCAGCCGTGATCCGCAGGGCGGACATGCTGTTGCCGAGGCCCTGCTGAAGGTGGCTGACCGACGCACCTAGCCCACTACAGGCGAAATTTCAGACTTTAGTAATGGAGATCACGAAATGACGGAGAGAGTAGTTCTAGCGTTCTCGGGTGGCCTCGACACGTCAGTCGCCATCCCGTTCCTCGCCGAGAAGATGAACGCCGAGGTCGTCGCCGTCGCGGTGGATCTCGGCCAGGGCGGCGAGGACATGGGGGTCATCCAGAAGCGCGCCATGGACTGCGGCGCGGTCGAGTCCGTCGTGGTGGACGCCAAGGAGGAGTACGCCGCGGACTTCTGCGTGCCCGCCCTCCAGGCCAACGCCCTCTACATGGACCGCTACCCTCTCCTGTCCTCGCTGTCGCGGCCTCTCATCGTCAAGCATCTGGTCACCGCCGCCAAGCAGTTCGGCGGCACGATCGTCTCCCACGGCTGTACCGGCAAGGGCAACGACCAGGTCCGCTTCGAGGCCGGCCTGGCCGCGCTGGCGCCCGACCTCAAGGTCGTCGCCCCGGCCCGCGACTACGCCTGGACCCGCGACAAGGCGATCGAGTTCGCCGAGCAGCGGGGCCTGCCGATCGAGACCACCAAGAAGAACCCGTTCTCGATCGACCAGAACCTGTGGGGCCGCGCCGTCGAGACCGGCTTCCTGGAGGACATCTGGAACGGCCCCACCGAGGACGTCTACTCCTACACCGCCGACCCCGCCGTCCCGCGCGAGCCGGACGAGCTCGTCATCACCTTCGAGCAGGGCGTCCCGGTCAAGATCGACGGCCGCCCGCTGACCCCGTACCAGGTCATCGACGAGCTCAACAAGCGCGCCGGCGCGCAGGGCGTCGGCCGCATCGACATGGTCGAGGACCGGCTGGTCGGCATCAAGTCCCGCGAGGTCTACGAGGCGCCCGGCGCCATCGCGCTGATCACCGCGCACATGGAGCTGGAGAGCGTCACCGTCGAGCGCGATCTGGCCCGCTTCAAGCGGGGCGTCGACCAGCGCTGGAGCGAGCTCGTCTACGACGGCCTGTGGTTCTCGCCGCTCAAGCGCGCCCTCGACACGCTGATCGCCGACACGCAGAAGTACGTTTCGGGTGACATCCGCATGACCTTGCACGGCGGCAAGGCCACCGTCACCGGCAGGCGCTCCGAGCAGTCCCTGTACGACTTCTCGCTCGCCACCTACGACACCGGCGACACCTTCGACCAGTCCCTGGCCAAGGGCTTCGTGCAGCTCTTCAGCCTGCCATCCAAGATCGCAGCGGCGCGCGACGCCAAGCACGGCTGAGTTGCACTATCGTCGCGGAGGACGTCGTGGGGAAGTTTGAGGAGACACTGGTGAGTGATGGCAAGCCGATGCGGCTGTGGGGCGGCCGCTTCGAGGGCGGCCCGTCCGACGCGCTGGCCCGCCTTTCGGTGAGCGTGCACTTCGACTGGCGGCTGGTGCCGTACGACCTGGCAGCGTCCAGGGCGCACGCCCGCGTGCTGCACAAGGCGGAGTTGCTGGACGCCGACGAGCTCGAGCGCATGATCGGCGCGCTCGACGACCTCGAACGCGCCTGCAAGGCGGGGGAGTTCCGGCCGACGGTCGCCGACGAGGACGTGCACACCGCCCTGGAGCGCGGCCTGCTGGAGCGGCTCGGCTCGCTCGGCGGCAAGCTGCGCGCGGGCCGCAGCCGCAACGACCAGATCGCCACGGACCTGCGCCTCTATCTCCGCGATCACGCCCGCACGATCGTCTCCCGCCTGGTCGAGCTGGAAACGGCGCTGATGACCCAGGCCGAGCAGCACGCCGAGACCGCCGCGCCCGGCATGACGCACCTGCAGCACGCGCAGCCGGTCTCCTTCGGCCACCAGCTGCTCGCGCACGTGCACGCCTTCACCCGCGACATCGACCGGCTCATCGACTGGGACAAGCGCGCGGCGATCTCGCCGCTCGGCGCGGGCGCGCTGGCCGGCTCGTCGCTGCCGCTCGACCCGCAGGCCGTGGCCGAGGAGCTCGGCTTCTCGGCGCCGGCGGCCAACTCGATGGACGCGGTCTCCGACCGTGACTTCGCCGCCGAGTTCCTGTTCGCGGCCGCCATGATCGGCATGCACCTGTCGCGGCTGGGCGAGGAGATCGTGCTCTGGGCCTCGCAGGAGTTCCGCTGGATCGAGATGGACGACGCCTACTCCACCGGCTCGTCGATCATGCCCCAGAAGAAGAACCCGGACGTCGCCGAGCTGGCCCGCGGCAAGTCCGGCCGGCTCATCGGCAACCTCATGGCGCTGCTGACCACGCTCAAGGGCCTGCCGCTCACCTACAACCGCGACCTGCAGGAGGACAAGGAGCCCGTGTTCGACTCGGTCGACACGCTGCTGCTGGTCCTGCCCGCGGTGGCCGGCCTGGTCGCCACCATGCGCGTCAACACCGCCCGCATGCAGGAGTCCGCCCCCGACGGCTTCGCGCTGGCCACCGACCTGGCCGAGCTGCTGGTGCGCCGTGGCGTGCCGTTCCGCGACGCGCACGAGGCCGTCGGGCACCTCGTGGTGTGGTGCCAGGTCAACGACTCCGACCTCGGCGACCTCACCGACGACGAGCTGGCCAAGGTCTCACCGCACCTCACCCCGGACGTCCGCGACGTGCTCAACGTGCCGGGCGCCCTGGCCGCGCGCAAGGCCCCCGGCGGCACCGCCCCCGACCGCGTCCGCGACCAGCTCGTGGCGCTGGGCGAGGCGGTCGACGCCCAGGCGGCATGGGCGGCGGGCTCCTGAGCTCCGCGCCCCTGCCGCGCGCCTTCTTCGACAGGCCGTCGCACGAGGTCGCGCCCGAGCTGCTCGGGCGCGTGCTCGTGCACGGCACCGTGGACGGGCTGGTCGCCGTACGACTCACCGAGGTCGAGGCGTACGGCGGCGCGGGCGAGGATCCGGCGGCCCACACCTACCGGGGCAGGACGCCGCGCAACGCGGTCATGTTCGGCCCGCCCGGCCACCTGTACGTGTACTTCACCTACGGCATGCACTTCTGCGCAAACGTCGTCTGCCTGCCCGAGGGCCACGGGTCGGGGGTGCTGATGCGGGCCGGCGAGGTGATCGCGGGCGGCAGCGTGGCCCGCGCGCGCCGCTCGGGCGGCAAGGCGCTGGCCGACCGGGACCTGGCTCGCGGCCCGGCCCGGCTGGCGGTGGCGCTCGGGCTGCTGCGCGAGCACAACGGCCTCGACGCCATCTGGGAGGGCTCCCCGCAGGCGCTGGGCGGGCCGCTGGGCGGGCCGCCGGGCGGCTCGCCGGACGGTCACGGCCGGTCGCGCGCGCTGACCGGCCTGCCGGTCGGCTCGGTCGTCCTGCTCGAAGGCCACCCGCCGGAGCCCGGCGCGATCAGGTCAGGGCCGCGGACGGGTGTCTCGACGGCCAAGGACGTACCCTGGCGGTTCTGGGTCGAGGGCGACCCGACCGTGTCGCCCTACAAGGTTCACGCGCCGCGCCGGCGCAGCACCGCGGCCACCTCGGTGGGGGAGGCGCCCAGATCGTGAGGGCTGAAGATGTGCAGGTTGTCGCCGGTGTCGATCTCCAGCATCTCGCTGCGCAGCCCGAACCTCCTGCGCACGTCCACCTTGACGTCCTCGATCGCATCCCACGGCACGTGCCGCCGGCCGGCGAAGCCGTGCACCACGGTGATGCCGTCCTCGTCCGCCGAGAGCCGCTCCGGCACCAGCAGATCGCGCACCCCCATCGCCCCCACCAGCAGGGCGGCCGGCACCGCCAGGATCACCCCGCGCACGTCACCGTCCACGTACCAGTAGGCGGCGAGCCCGGCGCATGCCAGACCCCCTAAGATCTTGAAAAATGCCAGCTCGCGACGGACCTTCCACATGGTGATCGAGACTATCCAAGTAGCGGTCATGCGGCGCGATCGGGCACGCTGTAACCACTCAACCTCTAGCGGAGAGCCAGCACCGTGACCGACATTCTCGATGAGCTCGAATGGCGCGACGTGACCGCGCAGACCACCGACATCGACGCCCTGCGGGAGGCGCTGTCGAAGGGTCCGATCACGGTCTATGCGGGCTTCGACCCCACCGCGCCGTCGCTGCATGTCGGCAACCTCGCCACGTTGCTGATCCTGACCCGTTTCCAGCGCGCCGGCCACCGGCCGATCGGCCTGGTCGGCGGCGCCACCGGCCTGATCGGCGACCCCAGCGGCCGCAGCACCGAGCGGGTGCTCAACACCTCCGAGGTCGTGGCCGAGTGGGTGTCCAGGATCCGGGTGCAGGTGGAGAGGTTCCTGTCGTTCGAGGGCGGGCCCAACGCGGCGGAGTTGGTCAGCAACCTCGACTGGACGGCCGAGATGTCCGCCATCGACTTCCTGCGCGACATCGGCAAGCACTTCCCGGTCAACCGGATGCTGGCCCGCGAGGCGGTCTCCGCCAGGCTCGGCGGTGACGGCCTCAGCTACACCGAGTTCAGCTACCAGATCCTGCAGTCCAACGACTACCTCGAGCTCTACCGCCGCCACGGCTGCACGCTGCAGGTCGGCGGCACCGACCAGTGGGGCAACATCACCGCGGGCGTCGACCTGATCAGGCGGGTCGAGGGCGTCCACGTGCACGCCCTGACCGGCCACCTGATCACCAAGGCCGACGGCACCAAGTTCGGCAAGACGGCCGGTGGCGCCGTCTGGCTCGACCCGGCGCTGACCTCGCCGTACGCGTTCTACCAGTACTGGCTGAACGCCGACGACCGGGACGTGATCCGTTTCCTCAAGGTGTTCACCTTCCGTGGCCGGGAGGAGATCGAGGCGCTGGAGAAGGCCGTCGCCGACCGGCCCTTCGCCCGTGAGGCGCAGCGCACCCTCGCCGAGGACCTGACCACGATGGTGCACGGCTCCGACGAGCTGGCCGCGGTCGTCGCGGCGTCCAAGGCGCTGTTCGGCCAGGGTTCGCTCGACGAGCTCCCGGCCTCGACGCTGGCGGCCGCCCTCGCGGAGGTGCCCAAGGCCACCGTCCCCGCGCTCGGCGCGACCTTCGTGGACCTGCTGGCCGACAGCGGCCTGGTGGAGTCGAAGTCGGCGGCCCGCCGGGCGGTCAAGGAGGGCGGCGCCTACCTCAACAACGTCAAGATCACCGACGAGACCCACACGCCGTCCGCCGACGACTTGCTCCACGGCAGGTTCATGGTGCTGCGGCGCGGCAAGAAGTCGATCGGCGGCGTCGAGGTCGGCTGAGCCCGACGCGAACGGGCTCTCCCACGGGGAGGGCCCGTTCGCTGTCGCTCGGGTGTTCCTGAGCGGCCGCTGGTGTTTTCGTTCACGGGCCCGCCGTCGTCGGAGCGCTTTCCGGGTACGGGCTCGCTACCGCCGGGTGCAGAGCTCGGGGCACGGGCTCGCTACCGTCGGGTGTAGAGCGCGACCGTGAGGCCGGGCAGATCCGCCGAGTGCCACGCCGACTCCTGCGTGAAGCCGGCGCTTCGCAGTGCCTTGATCCGGTCGAAGCGGGGCCCGGCTGACTTGGCGCCGCGCCACACGGCCCACACCCGCTCCCGCCCGGCCAGCGCCTCGGCCACATCGTCCCGCTCCGGGAACCCGAACCCGTCCGGCTCCGGCGCCGACCCCACGCGCAGCACGTCGTCGGGCATCGAGTCGTCACCGTAATAGTCGAACCTGGCCCGCACCGCGCTCTGGCCGAACACGATCGCGTCCCCCGGCCGGGTGTCGATCTTCCGTACGGCCCACGGGACGTCCTCGAAGCGCCCGTTGACCTCCCGTACCTCCAACTGCTGCATCACCCCGGCGCCACCGGTGACCAGCACCAGCGCGCAGCACGCCAGCACCGCCGTGCGGCCGCGGAACATCCCCGCCACCGTGAGCCCGGCCAGCAGCGCCAGCGCCGGAGCGGTGACGAAGAGGTAGCGGTCCACGTACACAGGCGTCACCAGATGCGAGACCGCGAGCAGCAGCAGCGGCGGCAGGAGCAGCCAGCCCAGCAGCGCCGCCAGCCACGGCCGGCTCACCACGATCCGGCCGTCGGCGCGCGAACCGCGCGCCGCGAGCCACAGCAGCACCACCCCGGCCAGGGCCACCGCGAACAGCAGCACCCCGGGCTCGGTCGCGCCCGCCGCCATCTTGGGGAACTTCAGCAGCACGTCGGGACCGCGCTGCGGGATCCAGCTGATCGCGTGCCGCTCGCCGTACCCCACCAGTCCCAGCACCAGGGCGGGCAGCCCGCCGACGGCGAGCGCGGGCAGCATCCGCAGCAGCAGCGTCCGGCGCGGCAGCAGAACGGCGGCGGCCAGCAACTGCGCGGGCAGGACGAGCACCGCGAACAGGTGCGTGCAGCACACCAGCGCCACACTCACCCCGTACAGCACCCAGCGCCGCGCGGCCGGCGACTCGACGGCCCGATGCAGCGCCCAGAACGAGAACACCACCGCGGCGGCGGCGAAGGAGTACGACCTCGCGAAGGCCCCGTAGTACGACACCGAAGGCAGCACGGCGAACAGCGCGGCCGCCGTCAGCCCCGCTCGGGTGCTGTGCAGCCGCCGCCCCAGCTCGACGAGAAACCCCGCGCCCACCGCGATCGCCAGTGCGGACGGCAGCCGCAACCACAGCTCCGCCGTGCTGACCATCGCCCAGAAGTGGATGAACACGTAGTAGGGCAGGAAATGCCCGTCGATGTGCTGGGCGAGCTCCCACAGCCCCGACAGTGAGCGGGTGGCCGCGCTGATCGTGGCGATCTCGTCACCGTTGAGGGTGGAGGCCCCCGTCCCGCTGAACGCCACCGCTCCGGCCGCCAGGGCCGCCCACCATGGGCTTGACCTGGACGGACGGGTGGCTGGGGTGATGGGTGGGGCAAGCGTGGCGGCACTGGTCACCGGGGCAGAATACGCGCATAAGCTCGAAACCATGCCTGAAGTAATCGTGTTCGATTTGTACGGCGTTATCGCCCGTACGCAGACAGATGAGGCGAAGCAGCAGCTCGTCGATCTTGCCGGGGTGCAGGAGGAGTCGTTCTGGGAGGCCTACTGGGCGTGCAGGCCCGCCTATGACGCCGGGCAGGAGAGTGCCCTGTACTGGGCGGACGTCGCCGGGCGGCTGGGCACCCGCTTCGCCGATGTGCCGGCGCTGATGGACGCCGACCTGGAGAGCTGGTGCCACGTCGATCCCGAGATGGTGGCCGTGGTGCACGAACTGGCCGACCGGGGGCGGATGCTCGGGCTGCTGTCCAACATCATCGAGGAACTGGTGCCCATCTGGGAGGCGCGGCACGGGGACTGGCTGGGGCGCTTCTCCGCGCTCACCTATTCGTGCCGGATCGGCGTGGCCAAGCCGGATCGGCGGGCGTACGAGATCTGTGCCGAACGGATGGGCGTGGCCACGGGGGACGTGCTGTTCTTCGACGACAACGAGGTCAATGTCGTAGCGGCGCGTGCGGCGGGGATGTCGGCGGAGCTCTTCACCTCGCCGGAGCAGGTCCGCACCCTGACGGCCTGAGGCGCCGGGCGTCCCTGTGCCGGGTCGTCCAGGTGGGCGGGTGCGGGGGCGATTTGACGTCTGGGGGATCGCGACCTATTCTTTTAGTTCGCCCCGGGAGTGAGCCGGACGCCGACAGGCGGACGGGCCCCAGAGCGGGCCCTTGAGAACAGACCACTCGGTTGAGGCGCTTCAGCGCGCTCAGGCACGAGTCGCCTCGGGTGTCTCCAGATCACCGAAAAACCGGTTGATTCGACAGGCACGGGATGGCACGGTAAGTTTCGAGGGCAAGAAATTCTAGATGGGCTGACCGATTTCCAGCAAGTTCGCTGAATTTGACAGGAAATAAGCGGTCCATTAAGATCTAAATACGAAATGAGCGCCTCCGCTGCTCGGTCTGAGAGATCAGATGGTGTGGGGATGTACGCGTCCGTTTCTTGAGAACTCAACAGTGTGTTAAAAGCCAGTGCAT
>NZ_JBITLM010000021.1:0-123623 GCF_044465295.1 Nonomuraea sp. NPDC049714
GGCCTGGAAGTGGAACGTCACCGCAGCCAAGCAGCACACGGCCGACCGCGAGCCCGAAGGGAGCCTTGATCCAGCCAACTGGGCGGGCATGCTGTTCCTGATCCGGATCGATCACGAGTACGCGGCGACCGTAGACCTTGCCGAGCCGCTGATCGCGGTACCGATCCCAGACGCCGGATGGCTGATCATCGACGGCTGGCACCGCATCCACAAGGCCCTCACCGCAGGAGTCGAGAAGCTGCCGGTGATCGTACTGACGCCCGAGGAGGAGCTTTCCTGCCGGATCCACGGAGGCGAGGAACGCGAACTCCGACCGTAGTCAGGCCCGGTGGAGTAGGTGGTGTGCCCCGGTCACGCACAGAATGCGTGCGACCGGGGCGCACCTCCTGCACCACCGGTCCCTTCCGCTGAGCGCCGCCTTCTCGGCTGAACGATCACGACGAGGCCAGGCGTCTTTCAAGCTCTTGGCGCAGCGCCGACAGCAAGCGCGGACCGCGAGGCGTCTCGACCTCCCAGAACGTCCAGCCGTTCACGCTGTACCCCGTCACCGCATGCCCCGCACTGGACGGCTTGCTGTGCGCGATTCCCTCGTACTCGATCCGCGCATCAGCGGTGAGCTTCGCCTTGGCCGGATGCAGGCGAGAGACGGAAACGAGCTCGGCCCCGGGCTGGATCATGCCCTGCTTCATGAGATCTGCCAGGGAGACCCCGCTGTGCTTCTTTGTACGTTGAGTACCTCGCCCCGACGTGCCCAGCGCATGCGGAGGAAGCGAGCCGGTTGTCCTGCTTCTGGGCGAGCGTCTGGTCGCAACCGGAGGGGTGAGGTTGTGGCCGATGAGATGCAGAGCGCCGACGATCGGCGGGAGGTAGCCCAGCATGCTGGCCTGGTCGTCGGCGTGCATGGTGTGGTCTTGCGGGCGATTGCCGTTCCGCAGCCGTACGAGCTCCGCCTCGGCGAGGATGTCGTACAGGCGGCCTTCGAGCCATCCCACTTGGCTCGTGTGAAAAGGGCTTTCGGTAACGCGTCGGATCAGCAGCGCCCGATACCAGTGATCGCGGGCGCGCAGGTGATTGCCGAGCCGCTTGCGCAAGGTCCCGGGGGCGGCCTTCCCCACGTACGCGCCCCACTTCCCGGCAGCGTCGAGATGGTCCAGGAGCAGGTAGACGCCGGTTGTGTCCCAGATGTCGGGCAGCCGAGCAGCACAGGCGCGTTCGACCACTGCCATGCGCACCACGGAGTTGTCCGCGCAGATCTCCAGAGGACCGTTCAAGGAGTGCGGGATCGTCACCCGGTAGGGCGTCTGCACCTCCACGCGGGTCCTCCTTCGTCTTCGCGCCGTATTGAGGATCTTCCCGGAGAGTATCGGCTACATACCTCAGCCTGACTATCGGTTCACCGAAAAGCCGCTTGAGAAGGGCGGCCAGCCGGACGGGTGAAACCGACCAAGTCGGCTCTCCGGTAGGTGTCGATCTTGACGACGTCGTGCTGGTTAGGTGCGTGGATCATCTGGCCCTCCGCGATGACGAGCCCCACGTGCCCTGGGCCGTTCGCCGTCATCCGGAAGAAGACGAGGTCACCAGGCTGTTCGCCCCCGGCGGGGATCGGTGGCCCGTGCCGCCATTGGTCGGCGGCTACGCGTGGGATGTTGATGCCTGCCGCCTGGTACGCGCGCATGGTCAGTCCGGAGCAGTCGAAGGAGCCGGGCCCTTCGGCTCCCCAGACATACGGTTTGCCGAGCTGGGCGTGCGCGTAGGCGATGGCGGCTGCTGCCTGTTCACCCGGGATCGGCATCACGCAGGCCCCCGTGAACGCGTCCACGGTGCGCTGGGCCAGCGGTTCCCACACAGCGTAGGCGTTCGGCCTGGCTGACCGTTGTACGGCCTGTGCGGCTTGAGTGAGTGGGAGTCGTTCCCAGCGGGGGATCGCGGCAAGCCGGTTGTAGAACCGGCGGGAGGCGTAGGCGGGGTCGAGAATCTGCCTCGGGGTTCCCCAGCCTTGGGAGGGGCGCTGCTGGAACAGTCCGAGGCTGTCGAGGTGGCCGTAAGGAAGGTTGCGGAGCTGGGATTCCTGTAGAGCGGTTGCTATGGCGATCACGGCGGCGCGAGCGGGGAGGCCGAGATCCATGCCGGTCTGGATGATGAGTGCGGCGTTGCCGCTCTGCTCGTGATCCAGGCCCTCGGCCGGGCCGCTGTCCGTGGTCCTGCTCGGTGCCGTGGTCAGGCAGCCATAGCCCGCCGGGCTCCCCGGCCCGGTGAAGACGGTGACAACTGCTGCGATGACGACGACGAGGAAGAGCAGGAGGAGAGCGGCGCCGGCCGCGGCGTACTTCACCTCATCTCTGCTTCGTTCCGTGGGGCGATGAGGTGAGGCCAGGCGTTGACGAGTTCGGCCAGACGAAGCCTGGGCTGCTCCGCACCGAGCGGCAGCCAGACAGCTCCGGCGGGGCCGTCACCCAGGCTGGTGTGGACGGCGGTGGCGACCGGTAGGTCACTGCTGGAGATCAGTTGGCGCAAGTTGGATTCGCGAGCGTGGCTGGGCAGCCAGAGCAGCAGCGGTGTGGTGATGCCGGTGGCGTCGGCGAGGTTGGCGTAGTCGGTGAGCTTGGCTGCGACCTTGGAGCGGGTCTCGCTGCCGGTGTCGTGTTCGAGGAAGAAGTCGATCTCCCGGCCGTTCTCGGCCCATCGGCCGTAGGCGTCGGGCTTGGCCAGGTCTCCCCAGAGCTTGGCGCAGCGTCGCTCGGACCACCACTCCTTCACCTGGGCTCCGGTAGCTCGGCGGGCGTGGTGGTGGAGCTGCGCGAAGAAGTCGTTGACGCCGAGCTGGTGGCCGAGCTTGCTGGACATGGAGATGGCCAGGGTGGTGTCGGGGTGGTAGCCGAGCTCCTTGACGGTGATGTCCTGGCGAAGGGCCAGGACGGCGGCTCCGGCACGGCCCAGCACCCAATGACTGGGAGTGGACCCGCCGTGTGGGGTCCAGGGCCGAAACCGGGCGACGGCGTTGAGGCCCAACAGGACGCTCATACGGCGGCGGGTGGGCTGCGGCAAGGTGAAGAAGATCTTCTCGATCTGGTGTGTGGTCAGAACGCGGTGCTCGTGCAGGTGGCTGAGGATGTCGTAGTCACGTGGGGTGAAGCGGGCGACGATCTCGGCGACCCGGTCGGCGTTGAGACGAGGCTGGCCCAAGGTGATGCGGTTCGCGGACATGAGCGGTCTCCTCCGTTAGTTCGCAGGTGGCGTGGCTCGCGGATCAGGGGCGGCGCTTGTGCGCTGCCTTCGAGTGATCCCGGTTCTCGGCATGGTCGGAGCAGGGCTGAAGCGCTCACGAGAGGAGTCGCGGATGGCCTGTTCCCGACCCTGGACAATCGGTGGCAGAGGGCGGGCGCGCAAGGTGAAGGCGTGGGTTTGCTGACCGTCGACGATGAGCCGCGCGGCGGCTTGGTAGGCGCCGAGGTGGGTGAGGTCGTAAGGCGTGATCAGCGGTGCGGTGTGGTGCTTGAGGTCATTCGCGTCCTTGGGCGAGGCCGCGAAGTAGATCTTGTTGCGGGCGTCGGCCGAGAGGGCTTCGCGGAGGTCGGCGGGGAGCTGATCAAGGTGCTGATGAGCGAGGACCAGCGAGAGGCGGTAGCCGCGTGCCTCGGCCAGTACGTCGTTGATGTGGCCGGGCAGGTTGAGGAAGTTGTGGCATTCGTCGATCACCAGGGAGGCGTCCGGCCGCTTGGCCTCGGCGACGTTGGCTCGACGGGTGGCGGCCTGCCAGGTGTGGGCGAGCAGGATCGAGCCGAACAGCCTGGCCGCGTCGTCCCCCAGGATCCCCTTAGGAAGGCGGGCGAGGACCAGGCCGCCCTCGCCGAGAAGCTGTTCCATCGGGACCGTGCTGACGGGGTTGGCGAGGGCGTGCCGGATGAACGGGCGGAGCAGGACGGCGCGCAGCTTGTTCATGACAGGGCCGATGACCGTGGCCTGGCCTGCGGGAGTGAGGGCTTGGTACGACTCCCAGAAGCCGGCCAGCAGCTCATCGTCGAGCCGGGCGGTGATGCGGGCGCGGAAGGCCGAGTCGGTCAGAAGCCGGGGGACTTCGGCGAGGGTGGCCCGCGTCCCGAGCACCCTGGTGAGGGTCAGGCAGGTGGAGCGGAGAAGGTCGTCCACCCGCGGTCCCCAGGCGGAGGAGAAGCAGCGGTGGAAGATGGTGACGATCGAGTCGACCGCGAACGCCGGATCATGCCCGGCGAGCACATTGATCGCAGGGGGACGACCTCGGTCCTGCGGATCGAACACCACGGTCTTGCCGATCACCCGTTCGGGCAGACGAGCGAGGATGTCGGTGATGAGATCACCTTTGGGGTCGATGACCAGGGCGCCTCGGCCGGCGTGAGCGTCGGCGAGCACCAGGTTGGCCAGGAGAGTGGATTTGCCGACGCCGGTGCCGCCGAGGATGTGGGTGTGATGGCGGGCGTCGGCGACGGATAGCGCGACGGGCCGCGTGTGGCCGCTGTCGCTGTCCCCCAATGTCCGGGCCGGTCCATGCGCCTGATCGCGTGGGATGGCCGGTGACGGGGCTACAGGGCGTGCCCCGGCGCGGGTGATGCCGGGGGCATCGATGTCCCAGGGCAGGTGGGCGAGCGCGGCCACCTCGGCGACCGACAGGAGATACCCGGTGTCCAGACGGCGCGAGCCGGTTACTTTCGCCACGCGGATCAGGCGTGCTCGGCGCAGGTACTGGTGGCCAGAGGTGAACAAGGCGAAGACGCCGGCCAGGGTATGAGCCTGGCCTCGGAGCCGTGCGCGTACGGAGTCGTTGTCCTGGCTGCTGGCGACGGCGTAGCGAATGGCGACCTGATAGCGCGGTTGGTTCGCCTTGGCGAGGATGGCGCGGACTTGCTCGGCGCGTTCGGGGAAGGCACGGGCGAGATCACCGAACCGATGGCGCCCCGATGTGGGCGCGAGCTCGTCGAGGAGCTGACCGACCGGGCTGCTGGTCTTCGCACCGCGCAGGGCCGCCGCCGCACGGTGTGCCCGGCGCAGGCGCTTGCCGGTGGTGGGCCGCACCAGGATCTGTACGAGAGCCTGTTCTCCGTCGCGAAGCTCGCTCATGGCGGTCAGCAGGGATCGGACCGGATCATTGGAGTGGTCGGTCCTGAGGGGGTAGTGCTCGGCCTGTCCGAGCATGAGCCGTCCGCCTGCCAGCTGCGCAGCAGGAGACAGCGGGCAGGATGCGAGCTCGCTGGTGGTCGTCGCGCCAGGCCAGGCCGCTCGGATGGCCTTCTCCACCATGCCGGGCGGGATGGTGCCGGGAACCCAAAGCCGGATCCGCACGCCGGAGTCGTCGCCGAGGTACTCCCACACGAGGTGCGGTTGGCCGGCGCAGAAGCGTTTCCAGGCAGGTCGGAGGAGCCCGATGAGCTGGCTCCAGAGCACGACTGCTCCCGCCGGCTCGCTCACCGGTGGAGAGGAGATCTCGATCAAGCGGGCACCCGGCTTCAGTTCCGCATGGCGAATCCAGCCGAGCAGGCGGCGTACCAGCGCCACTGCCGAGAAAAGCACAAGCAGGGAGATGGCGATACGTGGCCCATAGCCGATCAACAAGTCAGGCAACCGGGTGGGCAAGTCTCGGAAGAACGCGAGAAATACCTCTATATCGCGTTCATCGACGTCACAGATCAGGCATGGAGAGGGAGTTGTCACAGCGGGTCCCCGTCGGCATCGTCGTAGGCGGTCTCGGAGTCGAGCGGCTCAGGTGGTGGCGCTTGCGCGTCACGCAGCTCCAACCGCGCCAGCTCGGCGGGATCACTGGTGATCAGCTCGGCTTCGGCGGGTGAGGCGACGACGGTCAAGGCGACTCGGCTGGCGGGCCCAGCCACCAAGAGGGCTTCACCACGTTCGGCGGTGAGTAGGAATTGCCGTTCACCGTCGGTGAGGTCGAAGGCGTCGCCGACCGCGCCGATCGCCTGGGGCGCCTGGCGGAGCAGGATCTGGCTGGCAGCGTTGGCCACGATGGCTTGGCCGAGCTCCGTCCCCAGTAGGTCGGCGGCGTCCTGGGTGATGACGGCGAGCCCCGCCCAGTGCTTCCGGGCGGCCTTGGCCATCCGGAACAGAAAGCGGGCGCCCTCAGGCTCGCGCATGAGCAGCCAGGCTTCGTCGACCACGACCAGGCGCTTTCTACGGTCTCGGGGATTGGCCACCCGCCGCCAGATGGCGTCCAGGGCGAGTAGCGTGCCGACCGCTTTCATCTCGTCGGGCAGGTCCCGGAGGGAGAAGACGATCAGATGGCCCGTTGGCGTGGTCGTGGTCGGCCCGTCGAACATCTCCCGGTACGAGCCGGTCACGTACGGCGTGAACTGCGCCGCCAGCGATTCGGCACGCTTGGTGCCCTTCAAGGTGGCGACGAGGTCGCCCAGCAGCGGCGCGGGACGGCCCCAGGTGGCAGGGTCTCGGGTGATCCCGGCTACGGCGTACGTGGCAATGATCGCCGCGTCCAGCGCTGCTCGATCCTGAGATGTGAGTGGGCCGCCGAGCATGGTCGCCGCGAGGGTCTGCAGGAAGAGCGCTCGTCGGGCCAGGACGTCGTCCTGAGGCCCGTGGCTGGCGGGCAGATCGAGCGGGTTCCACCGGACTCCGGCCGCACCGAGCCGCAGGTGGGTGCCGCCGACGGCGCGGGTGAGAGGCGCGTACTCGTCTTCAGGGTCGACGATGGCGACCTCGACGCCCTGATACAGCAACCGCAGGGTCTCCAACTTGGTGAAGAAGCTCTTGCCGGCGCCGGAGCGGGCCAGGACGACGGAGTTGTGGTTGTCCTGGGCGTACCGGTCCCATAGGACAACGCTGGAGCTGGTGGCGCTCAAGCCGTACAGCACTGCCGTGTCACCGACCGATGCGGTCAGGTCAGGAGAGGCGAAGGGGAAGGCAGCCGCCAGCGCGGTGGTGTCGAAACTCCGCCTCGTCCGCAGAGCGTCGTGAGCCAGCGGCAGGCTGGTCATCCAGCCTTGCAGCGCTCGGAACGTGGTCGGCTGAGCATCCAGGAGCAGAGAAGCGGCCAGCGCCTGGACGCGTTCGACCTCCGCAGCGAGCTCCGGCTCCCCGTGGGCGTGAACCGTGAGGTAGAGGCCGACCTTGAACAGGCGGCCGTGGCCTCGGGCCAGGCTGTCGGCCAGGTCGGTGGCGTCGTCGGCGGCGGCCTCGGCGGCGAAGTCTTGCAGGCGTCCATGCTGGGCGTCGGAGCGGCTGGCCGATTCCAGGCGGGCGAGCTGGCGGCGTAGCCGCGTCGCAGCAACGGCCTGCGGGATCGGCTCGATGTGCAAGGAGACGTCCAGCCGGCCGGGATAGGTGAGCAGTGGTTCCAGCCAGCCCGCGCCGACCTCGCGGGGGTAGCCGACGACCGCGAAGGAGGCGGCGACTCCGTTCGGGAAGGTGAGGGTGTGTCGGCCGACCTCCAGCGCCGATAGTGCGGCAAGAGCGCTCGGAGCTGATGCGTGATTGCGGCGGCGTAGTCTCATGGACTCTCCTGGCTGGTGGTGATCAGGTCATCAGGCAGCGCCAGATCTGCGGGGTGCCAGCCGCCCGGGTCCAGGCACTCGGTGAGCACCTGATGTGCCTCGCGCGCGTTGAGGAGGCGGGTGGTGATGCCGAGTGCGGCCAGCGTCCGTTCGGTGTCGGCGGCTCGGCGCAGGACAACGGCTGCGCTGGCGTCTCGCCGTACCGACCGACGACCGCTCGCTGTTGAGTGATCGCGTAGAACGACGAAAACCTGGCGAGTCAGCAGGTCACGGGAGGCGTTCAACTCGTCCAGGAAGGCGATGTGCTGGCTGGCGGCATTGGAGAGTGCCGGGTGCGGCAGCGCTTGAGTCCGTTGATCGAGGGCATCAATCACGGCAGCAAGATCGACAGAGCGGGCACGTGCGAGGATCTGCACGGGCGCTTCCAGGGAGTTGAGCCACCGGCCGAACGCGGCGACCAGCGCGGCCTGCTCCCCGGCCGTGCGCAGGTGGAAGGACAGGGTGGAGGTCTCCACCAGTACGGCGACGCCTCCGTCGGCCAGCTCAAGGGCTCCGTCGGTCCGGATCGCACGCACCGGCAGCCGTAGCGGTGCCGGTAGTTTGCCGCGTAGACGGCACCAGCGGGGCGGCTCGCTGACCCCTTCCGGTGCGGCCGCCATGCGCTTGGGCGAGCGGCTGAACAACACGGCGGCGAGAGCGAACCGGTCCAAGCTCAGCCCGTCGCGATGGCCGAGAGCAAGAGCCAGACCGAGCGCCACCAGCGGCAGCAGGAACGCCGCAAGGATCACGATGGGCAGGATCTGGTGGAACAGGTAGTAGACGCCTGCTGCCGTGGCTCCCGTCATCGTGACGATGAGGACCTGCCGAAAGGTCAGCCCGTAGGCGATCTTGTCCGGGCGATCGATGTCGACAGGAATCCTGGCGCTCAGGGGATCGGACTCGTTCACCTGTTCCGCCTCCTTGGAACACGCCGCGGTGGCGGGTCCAGACGTAGCCGGAGCTGGCCGGGGCGGGGCCGCCGTCTGGGCATGCCGGGGAGCATGTCCTGCACGTAGGGAGGCCGGGGACGGATCCATGGCGCGTTGGCCGGGGGAGGAGCCGGTGCGGAAGCGGGCGGCCGGGGAACACGCGTGACCGGGAACGGCAACGCCAACTGACGCCCACGCTGAGGCGAGGCCGGAGCCGACGCTCTCGCCTGGGGTGGAATGCCGAGTGGCAGCGCCAGCTGCTGCGGTGCATGATTCCCGCCTGGTGCGGAGCGGGCAGAAGGCGACGGGTTCACGGGCTGCGCTCCTGTCGGTGGCCGGTTGGAATGCGGGCGGCGTCGTGTCGTTCGGGCCACGGAGCTACCGCCCCTGGAAGGTCGCCGACGATTGGCGGCGGTCTTGGTTTTCCGCGCGGCGGCACCCCTACTGGCCGTGCCGAGCGCCTTGGCCGCGCCCAGCGTCTTGTAGAGGATCACTGTCTTGAGCAGGCGTTTGAGGAGCTGGGGTTGGGCTTGACGCCAGATGGTCCGCGCGACCCAGCTCGGTATTTTGATCAGCACGTACAGCAGGCCGATCAGCATCACGGTGTCGATGGCCCGGCTGACCGTGGGCTGCACCACCGCCAGAGCTTCGTCCCCCGCCTGGGTAGGCAGGAAGGCGTCGGTCCAGAACACCTTGAAGGCGAGGACCAGTGCGAGGGCTTGCAACACCTGCATGGCCAGGATGCCGGTGATGGCGCGCCACCACAGCTTGGCCATGCCTTCGGTCTGCGGCAGCGCGTGGCACAGCAGCGCGAGCGGAGCGACGATGATGAGGAACAGCAGCAGCGTCATGCGCAAGATGGCGACGAACACCAAGATCGTGGCCATCACCACGGCGACCGCGACCATCAGCACCAGGTAGAGCACTGCGCCCTCGGGATCGCTGATGAGGCTGCCGACCTTGCCGGCGAGGAAGTCCCCGACGCGCTTGCTGTCGACGCCCCCTTCCAGAAGAGCGGCGACCAGAGCATTGCTGAGCTGGACAGCGTGCTCGCAGACGACAAGCGAGAGGTTGAGCATGATGGTCGCCACGACCAGGCGCGGAACGATCTCGCGCGTGGTCGTCGAGGTCTGCACGCTGCCGTACGCCATCACGATGACGCCGCCTGCCAGGACGAACAGCAGCAGTAGGGCGTTAGCCACCAGCCGGACATGATTGGACAGATCATGAACGCGGGCGAACATGGATGGCGGCGGAGCCCAGAGCAGAGTGCGGCCGATCATGACGAAGGCCGGACTGACCGCCTCCGTTACGAACTTGGTGAACAAGCCGTTCACTGCCTGGTTGATCTTGCAGCCGATGTCCACCCAACCGCATTCGTCCGTGCCCGCAGGCTGGGCGGGCGGGATCCAGCTGTGCGGCGACGGAGTGGGTGACGCCGCTGGCTGTGAGCTGGGAACCGGGCTTGGCGTTGCCGAAGCCGAGGCGGCGAGTAGGGCTATGACGGCGCTGGTCAAGATGATGGCCGCGAGGACACCGCGAAACCACCGGGCGAGCTGTTCAGGTGGACGTGAAAGGTGATGGCAGCCCATCGTCAAGCTCCGACGATGCCTTTGAGGATGGTCACCAGCAGTGGGGCGAGGACAGCGATCCCGTAGCCGAGGGCGGCGTAGCGCAGGGTCTTCTTGGCGGCTTCGACCTCGCCGGGGTCCCCGCCGGCCAGGATGTATCGGACTCCGCCGACGGTGAGGAAGAGGGTGGCCAGGGCGACCAAGAGGCCGACGATGACGTTGCGCAGGTTGTCGATCACCGCGTTGAGCGACGTGGGGCCCTGCGCTGGTTTAGCCAGGACGCTCGCGGTGGTGTCGGCGTGCGCGAGGGCGAGTTCGAGCAGGGTGCCCAGGACGATGCCGCCGAGGATGACGGCGGCGATGAGCAGAACGCTGAACGTACAGCCTGGCGTGGTGGTGCGGCGTGGGCGGGATGTCATGGTTCTTGCCTCCCTTGGGACTGCTGTTCGGTATTGGCCCTGGTGCCGAAGAAGGCGGCGCGGAAGGCGCCGAGCCCGGCGTGGGGCCGGGTGGGCGTCCTCCTTCGCGAGAGCGGGGCGGTGGCGTCCGGTGGTGACAGGGACCGGTGGCCGGGTGCGGCCTTGAGGCTGGGCCGGTGCCGTCCGCGCTGCCTTCACCTGGACAAAGACCAGGTCGAAGAGTCGAGTTAGGACATCGGTGCCAGCGGATTTTGCTCACCTTTGACTGGCGAGCCACCGCTGAAGCCGCTACCGGGGGCTTGGCAGGTCGCCGTTGAGAATGGCCTGGTAGAGCGCGGTTTCGGCGCGTTGGCGGCGCTTGAGGGTGGTGCAGTAGAGCAGCCCACGGCGTCGGCAGTAGGAGCTCAGCGAGATGCCCTCCAGTCGCGTCAACCCGATCAGCTCCGCCTCCTCGGCGGTGATGAGTTGCTGGTGTACAGCTTGGGCGAGGAGCAGGTCAGGGTGGCCGGTTGGGTGGCTTACCTCCCGCTCGCCCGGATGCTCGGGATCGGTGAGGAGGAGGGGCCGCTCGGATGCGTAGGCGCGGATGACGGCGAGTTGGGTGAGCCGGGACAGGCGCAGCACAGGGTGGGACCAGGTGAGCTTCACCCGGCACAATGCGTGCATGTAGGCGGCCAGCACCTCGGCCTCCAGATCCTCGCGATCGGCTCGCTGGTCACCGGTCTTATCGGCCAGGGCCCTGGTGAGTCGACGCAGCATGGGGAGGGCCAGCGCGACGGCGGCGACCATCCACGATCCTCGGTGGGTGCGGGCCTGGTCGATGAGGTGGCGCCAGACGTGGTCGCGGGTGGTGCGCGAGCAGGACGGGTGCAGCAAGATCGCGCGCAGCTCATGCAAGGGGATCGGCCGGGCGGGTAGGCCGTGCCCGAGTTCGGTGCCGTTCACTGACAGAGGTTGCGGACCGCGCATCAGCAGGTCGAAGGCGTGTTCGGCCACGTCAAGCGGTAGTGATGACTTGCCGCATCGGCTGCGATGTCTCGCGCAGGCGGGAAGGTCATTGGTGGCCTGCTCAGGGAGGTCGACGGCTGGGCCCTCGGCGCTGTGCTTGGTGACGGCGGGCGAAGTGGAGCCGGTGGAGAGGCGGGCCGGTACGTGGAACATGGCAGCTCCCGAAGTCGGATCGGTTCGGACGCTGCTCATCCCGCCAGAGAGTCCGGACGCGAACCGGGCACGATTCGGACAGACGTCGGGCAGGGGAAGAACCACGCAAAGATCAGGTCATGCGCCGGAATCGGTGCTGGCCTAGGAAAACGCTGATGTGGCTTCATCCGGCCATGAACTGGCGTGTTCCGGTGCTTGGAGCACCGCGCGCGAGAACTGCTTTGACCTGCGCATATGGAGCTGGCGAAGTTCACCGGTCAAGGTTGCGTCAACAAGGCGTCGGGCGATCGTCCGAGTCTTGAGGGGCAGATGGCTGGTGATGCTGGCTGGTACGGCGCAGGCGGGCACTCTGCTGCGCGCCGGTGATGACGGCTGAGACGGCCTCGGCGGTTCTGCGTCCTGCCAGGAGCCGTACCTCCTCCGGCGGGTCGCGGTCATCGAGGATGAGCAGCAACCCGTCGTAAGCCACATGGGTACGCACACGCCAACCCAGCTCATGGCCGGCTGCGCGGACTGCTCGCCGTACCTCCGCCACCTCGGCCAGTTCGGCTACGGCGTCGCGGCTGAGGATCGGCTGGCCGTAATAGCCGCTGTACTCGGGTTTCAGGCAGGCACCCATCGTCGCGTGGGGGTGATTGACGAGCTTGCGGAGGCGGCGTTGGGTGCGGCTCCTTTTGAGGGAGTGGCTGAGCAGAGAGCGCGGCGCCACCACTTCGCCCGGTCGCACCGCTCTGTTAAATGCCGCTGCCACTCCTGGCTGTGGCGATACCGTGAGTTCGGTGGGTAATCGCGAGATGGGGGTTTCGTCGCGCACCACTGTGGCTAAGAAAAGGCGGCCGGGTGGCCTGTTCCGCACCCGGAACTTCGGCCTGCTGTGGGCGGGGGAGTCGGTCAGCGGGTTAGGCTCGGCGATCACCACGGTGGCGGTCCCGTTCGTGGCGATAACCGTCCTGCATGCCAGCACTGGCACGGTGGCCCTGCTGACCGCAGCCAGCTGGCTGCCCTGGTTCCTGATCGGCCTCCCGGCCGGTACCTGGGTTGACCGCTGGCCGCGCCGCCGCATCCTCGTGTCCGCCAACCTGGTGTCCGCTGCGGTCTTGACCGCTATCCCGGTCGCCGCCTGGACCGGTGTGCTGACCGTGCCCATGCTGCTGGCCGCGGTGCTGATCGCCGGCACGTCCAGCATGTTCTTCACCCTGGCGTTCAACGCCTACTTGCCGCACCTACTGGCCCCGGATGACCGGATGGAGGGCAACGCCAGGCTCCAGGCCAGCGCCTCGGCCGCCGAGATCGCCGGCCCGGGCCTCGGCGGTCTGCTCACCGAGGTGGCCGGAGCGGTCGGCGGCCTGCTCATCGACGCGGTCACCTTCATCGTCTCGGCTGCCTGCCTGCTCAGATTGCGGACCACGCCTGAGCCGAGGGCGGCGGCGGGCGAGCGGCCCGGCATGCTCCGGCAGCTCAGCGAGGGCCTAGGGTACTTCAAGTACGGCGAGTTCATGCTGCCCATGCTCATCGTGGCGGCGATGATCAACCTCGGGATGCTCGGCGTGTTCTCGCTGCGCATCGTCTTCCTGGTGCGCGCCGAAGGTATCGCGCCGGGAACTGTGGGCGGCCTGATCAGCCTCGCCAGCCTGGGCGGCCTGCTGGGCGCCGTGCTCGCGTCCCGGGCTGTCGCCCGCTTCGGCAGCGCGCGCACCTACGTGGGGGTCAATGTCGTGACCGCGCCGTTCATGCTGCTGCTGCCGGTCGGCGGCCCTGGCTGGCAGCTGGCGCTGTTCACGGTGGGATCGTTCGTGGTCATGCTCGGCGCCACGATATCGGGCACCGTCACCGCTACCTTCCGCGTGAACTACATACCGGCGCACCTCCTGGGCCGGGTCACGGCGGTCTCCCGGTTCGTCATCTCCGGCAGCGTGCCGCTCGGCGCAGCCACCGCCTCCGTCCTGGCGACAGCCTTCGGGATCGGCGCCGCGATGTGGGTGTTGGCCACCTTCTTCGCCGTCACTCCGCTGCTCCTGCTCGCCACCTCAATGCGCGGCATGCGTGACTTCCCGGTCCTCCCCAGCCGGTCTCCCGTATCCAGCAATGATGATCAACTTCGGTGAAGCATCAGAAGAGTTGCGTCTGTCCTGTGAGGATTCGAGTGTCGCGTCCGTCTCCAGTGCAGAAGCAGGTGCACCTTTCTTTCGAACTCGAGACTTTTCTCACCGGCCAGCGCAACCCGGCTGCGGCTATCAGGCGGGGCTGAGCACCGGGCCGGCCTGCGGGGATGAAGCAGTAGTGGCAGGCCTGCTCGCCGGTCCTGCGGTGCTTACGGACCAGCAACGAGGATCTGCCCGAATACTGGTGCTATCACCTCGGCCAAGAACATCAACGCGTCCACGGCCGACACGACTACGAGCTCATCGCCTGATCAGCTCGGTCCCTCAGAAAGAGCCGCACCCAGCGGTGTTCGGCCAGCTCATCCTTGGCGGCTGCCACCTCATCACCCCTCACGGGGTCCGCTTGTCGTGAGCTCGCCTTCAGCGTAGGCCGCCGAGCCTGACCGATGGAGCGACCGCATTCCCTGGGTGTCGTCGTTCGTCGGCTGACTGTCCGAGTTTTGTACGGGAACGCTGTGACCTGGAGAAACGCTCCGTGGAGTTGGCTCGATCCTCCTGCGAAACGATCGCCACACACTACGTCGGTGGGCGCACGGAGTTGTACCTCGTCCTGGACCGGGCGCTGTAAGTGTCAGGGCGCCTCATGCCTGGCCTGGCGGTTATCGGCTGGCTCTGATGGAGAACATCAGCGGGATGCGCGGCTGTCCTTCCCGCACCTGGTAGCGCCCGTTGTGGGCTTGCAGGTTTTCGAAGCGTTTGAAGAGTGTGTGGTCGTGCTCGTGCAGGAAGTCGATGCGCAGTCCGGCTGCGGCCAGTGCGGAGATCACTTCGCCCAGGGTGTGCTGGAACTGGACGGAGGTGGTGTTCGCGAGTGTCTCCGAGCCGGTGTAGGTGCAGGGCTCGTCGTAGAGGTGCGGTTCGCCGTCGAAGTAGTCGGCGGTGACGGTCGATCCGGTGGCGTCGTCCAGCATGTCGGTGACCGGGTGGAACTCCGCCAGGTACAGGAATCCACCCGGCTTCAGCAGGGCGGCCACCACCTCGGCCCAGCGCCACAGGTCGGGCAGCCAGACGAGCGCGCCGATGCCGGTGTAGACGATGTCGTAGGTGTCTTTCAGGGCGGCGGGCGCGTCGTAGATGTCCGCGGCGACGAAGCGCGCCTGCAGTCCGCACTCCTGCGCCAGTGCGGTGGCGGTCTCAATGGCCTTGTCCGACAGGTCGAGGCCGCTGACCTGCGCACCCCGCCTGGCCCAGGCGAGGGTGTCGAGCCCGAAGTGGCATTGCAGGTGAACCAGTGACTTGCCGGTGACGTCACCGACCTCGTCGATCTCGAAGTCCCGCAGCGGGTCCGCGCCCGCTTTGAAGCCGGGGACGTCGTAGAAATCGCTGGCCACATGGATGGCCACGCGGCCGTTCCAGTTGGCGCGATTGACGGTCAGGTAGTCGATCTCGCTCATGTCCGTCGAGCTTAGAGACGCACCAGATCATGGCCAACGGGATATTCAGCGCCATGGTCGAGCTCCGCGTCACCGCCGGCTCGGGACCCCTCGTTCGGGGGTGTGAGCAGGTATTACGGTTCCTTTGCGTGACAGGCCGTCCCAACTCGTGTCTGGTGGCAGGTATTTGGAAGGGGTGACAGGGATCAGGTGGCCTGGGTGATCGGGCCACATCACCGTGACGCCACACCCGATCAGTTCCACCCGTTCTTTCCAGTTCACCGGCTCTGATTATCAGGCCGTTCGTGAGCAGGCTCAGCGGCATCTGCCGTTGAGCGTCTGGCTGGCCGCAGCTGACACCGAGACGGTCCTCGCCTGCGGTGCCGGCTGCTGTGTTCCGGTGAGTGGGCCGCTGGCTCGCCAGCTCGTGTCGGCATGCACTCGGCTCGGTGAAACCGTCATCCACATCGGCGCCACCGACCACCAGGTCATCTCGGCGGCGTTGTCGATGGGCTGCCGCGCGTCGGTCACCTTCTCCGACTCGGTCCAGGCCGGGGTCGTCTGGACGCGGCTGACCCGCTCCCATCCCGAGCACGATCTACAGGTCGCCGACCTGCGCGTCACTCGCCCTGAACGTGTCGGCCCGGTGCTGGCCGACTTGGCCGGGGCAGCCGCGCTGGTCCTCATCGAGCAGACATGTACCGCCGGCCAGCCTGCCACGGCGGGGTCGTTCGACGTTGAGTCGGCGGGGGAGCTAGTGAAGCCGGGCGGCTATCTCGCGGTGATCACCGGCCTGTGCCATGCCGAGAACGGAGTCGTGGACCCGGCGCCGGGGATCATCGCGCGGGCGCGGCAGGTGGGTCTGCTGTATCTGCAGCACATCATCGCCTTGCGGGTTCCGGCCCGTGGTGAGCGGAGCGACCCCGTCGTCTCGCCCTGCGTGGTGACGATGGCGCAGAAGCTGCGCGGGTGGGTCGGGCCATCGGACAGCGCGAGGGTGCACTCCGATCTGCTGCTGTTCACCAAACCTGCTTCGTCGGCGCCAGCGGAGACCAAGGACCGGAGGGCCCGAGCTGTAGCGGCGCAGGGTGACCCGGATACGACGGTACGGCGCGAGGAGGAGCGCTGATGGTCGAGGTGACGGCGTCGGTGTGGGCCACCGGGCAGCGGCAGTCGCGGGCGCAGCGGCAGGGCCGGTATGTGCCGGAGTCGATGCGGCATCCAGGCAAGATGCTGCCGTCGATCGCCGCGAAGACGATCTCCACATACACCCAGCCGGGCGAGCTGGTGGTGGATCCGATGTGCGGGATCGGCACCACACTGGTCGAGGCCGTCCACCTGGGGCGGCACGCGGCAGGGGTGGAGTACGAGGAGGGCTGGGCTCGGCTCGCGGTCGCTAACCTCGCTCTGGCCAAGCGGCAGGGCGCGTCGGGGTTCGGCCGTGTAGTCGCGGGGGACGCGCGCAACGTCGCCGCGCTGCTTCCGGACCTGTGCGGGCGGGTGGCGCTGGTGCTGACTTCACCGCCGTACGGGGCTGCCACGCACGGCCATATCCGATCCAGCCGTGACACCGGCGTGCCGGGGGTGCACAAGTGGAATCACCACTACTCCCGCGATCGGGCGAATCTCGCCCATCAGAGCCTTCCCAAGCTGTTGGAGGGGTTCGGCCGCATCCTGTCAGGTTGCGCTGAACTGCTGGAGCCGGGCGGGGCGGTGGCGATCACCGTCCGTCCGTACCGGGTGCGGGGCGAGCTGGTCGATCTGCCGGGCCATGTCCAGGCCGTGGCCCAGAAGGCGGGACTGGTGCTGGCTGATCGGATCGTGTGCCTGCTGTGCGGGCTCGGCGAGGGCAAGCTGCTCAACCGGGCGTCGTTCTTCCAACTACACGAAGCACGTAAGGGCTGGGCGCGCGGGCTGCCGATTCACGCGGTAGCGCACGAGGACCTGCTGATCTTCGGCAAGCCGCCGGCCTCACCACCCACAGACCGCTCACCGGACAGAAGGTGCCGGCAACCGGAGTGACGTTATCCGGGCAGGCAACGGCGCGGACGCCGGGCGGAGCGGTGACCAGCGGATTTTGCTTGACGCGGGCGGTGAAGGTGGGCGTCGATACCGCCGCCACCCGATCGGCCCCACGCCCGGCAGGCCCCTGTGGGCCGCTGTGATCGCCCGTCCATGAACGGCGGCTATCAGCGGCACCCAGGGGACGCCGGGCAGCCGAACGGGGGCGTAGCGCCCGCCACCCGCCCACACCCGATCCGGCCCCAACCCCGGCCTACGCCCGATGCAACGCGCCGGGACCCAACCCTGCTTCTGCGACACGGAGGTGATCAATGACCAGTCAGACACCACTCACCCTGACAGCGGTGCAGGACCCGTCACAGGCCAAGACCCACCGCGCCCGAGCCGTCGACACTCCTCCCGTGAGTGTCGACGTCCCGATTGGGCTCGCCCCGGAGGTGATCGGCCTGATCGAGGCGGGCCGTCTGCTCGGCATGGGCCGTACCAAGGCGTATCGACTGGCCCAGGCGGGCCAGTTCCCGTGCCGGGTGTTGCGGTTCGGCGGCCGGTACGCGGTACCGGTTCGTGGGCTGCGGGCGCTGCTCGACCACGACGGCGAGAGCCGTCCCCACACGAAAGAAGGGTGAACGCGGTGGCGAACGGAACCACCTACAAGACCTGCGCCTGCAAGGACCCGGCGACGGGCAAGAAGCTCGGCAAGTCGTGTCCGAAGCTGCGCCGTGGCGCGGGCGGCAGCGAGCGCTGGAGCAGCACGCACGGCACTTGGGCATACCAGCTGGAGTTGCCCGCCCACGCTGACGGCCGCCGCCGCACCCCGTTGCGGCGCAGGGGCTTCACCTGCCTGGAGGACGCCGAGACCGAACTCGACCACGCCCGCGGCCTGCTCGCCCTCGATGACGACCCGGCCGTGCGCAGGCAGATCACCACGTTGATGCTGTCGGTCCTCAAGGACACCAAGAAGCTGCCGGATGCCGAAGAAGTGCGGCGCAAGGTCCGTACGCATCAAGACCTGAACCGGCACGTCACCGTCGGTGAATGGCTGGAGGAGTTCCTGGGCCGTAAGCGCCGGATCGAGCCGACCACCCGGCGCACGTACGAATCACACATCCGCCTCTACCTTGCCCCGTATCTCGGCACGATCAGACTGGACCGGCTTCGGGTCTCCGACATCGCGGGCATGTTCGACGCGATCGAGGAGTTCAACGACGTCATCCGCACCGAACGGGCCAGCGACGACCCGGAGCGGCAGGCGACGGTCCGCTACCGGCGTCCGGTCGGCCCGTCGACCATGCACCGTATCCGCGCCACACTTCGCCATGCCCTGAACATCGCGATCAAGCAGGATCGGCTGCTGGACTTCAACCCTGCCGCCGCCGTCGAGCTCCCGCCCGCGGTGAAGTGTAAGCCGCTGGTGTGGACCGAGACGCGGGTGGCCCAGTGGCGTCTCGACCACGAGGCACGCATGGCCGAGGTCCGGCGGGCGCGAGGCGGCAAGCGGGTGGATCCGATCGCTGTCTACATCGGTACGTCCCGGCCTTCGCCGGTCATGGTGTGGACGGCTCCGCAGACCTCGGCGTTCCTCGCCTACGCCCGCCGGGATCGGCTGTTCGCCCTGTATCGGCTGATCACCTTGCGCGGCCTGCGCCGTGGAGAGGCGGTCGGGCTGCGCTGGAGCGACATCGACTTCCACGCGGGAACGATCGGGGTGCACTGGCAGATCACCCAACTCGGCTGGCAGCCGGTGCAGGGCAAGCCGAAGACCGAGGCCAGCGACCGCACGATCGCCGTCGACGCCGAGACCATGGCCGTCCTCAAAGAGCACCAGCAGCGCCAGCGCAAGGAACGGCTGGCCATGGGCGAGGACTGGGTCGACAGCGGCTTCGTCTTCACCGACACCCTCGGTCGGCCGCTGCACCCACAGCATGCCACCGACGCCTTCTACTGGCTGGCCTACCAGGCAGGACTACCACCGGTGCGACTGCACGACCTGCGCCACGGCGCGGCCACGATCATGCTGGCTGCCGGAGTGGATCTCAAAATCGTGCAGGAGACCCTTGGGCATGTCTCCTCTACCTTTACGCGCGACACCTACACCAGTGTGTATCCCGAGGTCGCGGCAGCCGCCGCCGAATCCACCGCCGCTCTGCTCGCCGCCCAACCAGAGTCGCCCCGGCCGAGTCGTTCACGCCGATCAGAAAGCCGTCAGCGGGCATCGTCAGGTGATGGAGGCGGCACTGTGATCACCCTGCCTATCGCATAGCTCACGTCCCGCACCTCAGCGGTGAGGGAGGCAGAGCCTGCCGGACACCAATGGCGGGCCCTGCCTCCCTCCTCTCCTTCTCCCGGCGAAGGAGAGACGGCCCTGCGCATCGGTGGGGGCATCGATCGGCAGGGCCTGGATCCGGCAGCAGCTCTTGGAAGGGAAGGACTGCTGCCGGACGTGTGATGGGGTGGGCGGCACGCTCAAGGTCGCGTCGGAAGCCGCGATCTGGCGGAGTCCGCCCTTGATAGCCCAGAGTGGGGTGCTGGATTTCAGGAGAGGATCCACCTGCCGGGGTCAGGACGTGCCGGATGCGGTGAGTCCGTCGACGGGAGTGATCCGTTCGGCACAAGACCCAGAACCACCGATCCCTGATTGGGATTACGCGACGCTCGGGCGGGCTGCGGCCAGTACGTGGCGGATACGGTCGGCTGCCGTGGCGAGGTGGGAGATCTCGACGATCGGTTCGCTCCATGACCACCAAAACAGCCATTGGTCGTCCTTCGGCGCTGCGGCGATGACCTCGGACAGGGTGGCGACTTCAGGGTTGATCACGCGAAGGCACGGTAGCCGTTCGTCCTGGGTCAGCAGACGTGCGTGCAGGCCGAGGTTTTGCAGCAGGTCCTGCAGGTTGGCGAGGTGGGTGGCGGCTTGGGCGGCTACAGCGGGGGTGATGGGGTCGGGCATGGCTGACTCCGGGAGTGGATGGGATAGGTGGTGGGGAGGGAGGTTGGCCCGTGGAAGAGCTCTTCGAGTTGCGCCGGGGTAGGGCTGAGGTCGAGGTGGCACCAGACGACACGGTGCCCACTCACGGGCAGCCGGTAGCTTCCCCACCGCCCGCGCGACAGGTTGTCCACGATCGCCAGTCCCCGCCCCTGCTCCGCGTACAGGTTCGACGCCTGCATCGGGATGCACGAGGGCGCCGAGCAGGCCGATCCTGGATCGGTCACCACCAGCCGGAGGAAGCCCGGTCCCTGGGACAAGGTGAGCTCGATCCAATCGAGGTCACCGCTCGGGCCGAGGCCGGCGGTATGCTTGACGGAGTTGGTGACCAGCTCGGATGCCACCAAGATCAAGATCTCTCGGGTGGGGTGCGCGGTTCCCGTCCAGGCGGTGACCGCCTCCCGCGCCAGATACGGCGCCCGATCATTGCGCACGAGTTGGATAACACCGAGTTCCTGATGTTCGGTCGGTACAGGGATTTGGATCACCGAATTCGCCTCGCTACTCCTCGATCACCGGCCGCGTCCTTTATGCGAATAATGCGAGCACCGTTGCGCACGCCCGTCTGTCTTTTCGTGCAGACCGATGCTGCGTCGAGCGGGCCTGAAGTGACCATCCCAGAAATCCCCTGCCCATAGGGGGTAAGGCAAAGCACTTCCCACGCACGAACCAGGTGTGCTACTACACATGGCGCGTGCATTTGTTGTGCGCCATCGGGAAGGAGGCGCTCTGCCTTGAACAACACCGAGCCGGAACCCGCTCTGAAAACGCCGAGAGCAGAATTCGGCGTTTATCTCCGCGAATACCGCATCGCGGCAGGGAGGCGACAGAAAGAAATCGCCGCGATGCTCGGCTGGTCGGTATCGAAGATCAGCATGGTCGAACGGGGACAGCGCGCGGCCGATGAAGACTTCGCTCGCGCCGCCGACACCGCGCTGGGGGCGGAGGGGGGTCTGCTGGCGCGCTGGCGCGAGACGGTCGAACACTCCTCGCGCTGGCCGGTCTGGCTGGCCCGGCTGGCGGAGATCGAGCAGGAGGCGGCCACGCTCCGCCTGTGGCAGCCGCTGATCGTGCCTGGCATGCTGCAAACCCCGGAGTACGCGCGAGCCATCTTCCGCGGCAAGCCCGCCACTACTCCTGAAGAGGTCGAACAGAATGTCGCGGCGCGCATGGAGCGCCAGCGTGTTCTTCAGCGCGACAACGGGCCGACGGTATGGGTAATACTGGACGAAGTGGTTCTGAATCGGCCCATCGGTAGCGAGGCGGTGATGGCTGAACAAATGGCGCACCTGGCCGTATTGGACGAGCATCCTCGCATCAACGTTCGCGTACTCCCACACAACTCCTGGCTGACCACCGGCCTGCAAGGAGCTTTCGTCCTCGCCGACGGGCCAGGGATGCCGGACATGGCTTACCTTGAGTCGATCACACTCAGCCAGATCACCGCCGACAGCGGGCGAGTCCGCGAGATCAAGTCAAGGTACGAGATGTTGCACAACGAGGCCCTGCCCCGACGGGCTTCACTCCAATTGATCGGGAAGATGGAAGAGCAATGGACGACGTGACCGAAGAACTGCTGCAGAGCGCCGCATGGCGCAAGGCGACCCGCTCCGGCGAGGCCGGCGACTGCATCGAAGTGGCTCCCCTGGGCGACGGCCAAGTGGGCCTGCGCGACTCGGACCATCCTGAGAAAGCCCCCTATGTCTTCTCACCGTCGGTCTGGGCGGCGTTCATCGATGGTGCCAAGAAAGGTGAGTTCGACTTCTGAACCCCTTCGGTACCGAACCAGAGCAAAGGTCCTTGGCCTGGTCGAGTGGTCCTGGGTGCCCTGGTCTTCATGTGCGCGGAGAATATCGGCCGTTGACAGCGGGCTATGGGCCTGATATGCGTACTCCAATCGGCTGATCATCTACTGGGCCGTGTTTAATAAGGCTCGGAGCCACTTGTTGATCGCGGCGATGGTGAGTGTGCCCTCGAAACGGACGGCGATCTTGTCGTAGCGGGTGGCCATGGCACGGTTTTGTTTGAGCTGGTTGATGCCGCATTCCACGGCGTGGGGCCAGCGGTAGAGGATGGGGTCGAAGGTGGGAGATCGCCCGCCCTCGGATCCCTTGGCGCGCCGACTGGCGTCCTGGTCGGCCTTATTCGGGATGCCGCCTTGATTCCACGCCGGCGCAGATGGCTGCGGTTGCCGTGGAGCTAGAGCAGTTCTTCCGGCTGGACCGCAGTGCACTGGATGCGCTGGCGTCCAAACGGCGTCCGGCCACGAAGCTCGGCTGGGCCGTGCAGTGGGGCACGGTGCGGATGCTCGGCACGTTCTGGCTGATGTTCCGCTTAACCGCTCCCCGGAGGCCAAATCGTCACAATTAGGTACCCGCCACATGAACACCTTATTGATCGCTATAACAGGCGCCTGTAGAGCGATGAATGTGCGTCAGAAGTGTTCAAGTGCCGCGAAGCGGTTGCGGAAGGGGAGTGATCCGTGTTGAGTTGTCCCGGCAATGTGGGGCAAACGGGCAAGCCAATGGAGGTGTTATTTGTCATGTCTCCTATGGGCGAGCGCCACAGATGCTGGATCAGCACATGTTAAGAAGGGAGGAATGTGAAGAAGCTATTCAAGCGCCTGGCCATCTCTGCAGCCACAGTCGGAGTACTGGCATCCGGAATGGTCGTTTTGAGCACTTCGCAGGCAATGGCAGCGGCACCGTGCGGCCTTAGCCACCAGATGGGTGAGGTGCCTCTTGGCCCTCTGAAGACCGTGTATTACACGATTCGTAATTGTCACTCCTTCGCGGTGAAGCGCAAGCTGGATTTGGCTGGAACCACTGACGAGCCGTGTCTAACGATCCGTGCTGGACAGAGCGCATCAAGGACGCGAGTCATCGCGGGCTGGGCGGCCGTTAGAGGGATGAAGGCCTGCTAAGCCTCGCACTAGGCCGTGTTCAAAGAGTCTTTGAGGGCTCGCGGCGTGGCGTTCCTCGATAGACGACGAGGTCTCCGGCAGTTGGTTCAACGACCAAGAAGAGCCAAGTACCGGAGACCTCGTGGCCAGCGTAACGGTGACGAGGCGACATGACCTGACCGATGCGCAGTGGGCAGCGCTGGAGCTGCTGTTACCCGCCGTCTCGGGCTGCGGTCATCCGCCGAAGTGGAGCAGGCGGCAGTTGATCGACGGGATCCGGTGGCGGATTCGGACCGGCGCGCCGTGGCGGGATGTCCCTGAGGGGTACGCGCCCTGGTCGACGGTGTGCGGCCGGTTCCGCCGCTGGCAGCGTGATGGCACCTGGGCCAAGATCTTGGCCGCGTTGCAGGCGCACGCGGACGCCGCCGGAAAGATCGGCTGGACGGTGAGCGTGGACTCCACTGTCAGCCGGGCCCATCAGCATGCCGCCAGGGCGCGCCGGGACGGTCACCTGCAGAAGGAACCGCCCGGCGGAGTGCAGAGCGAACCGGACGATCATGCGCTGGGCCGCTCACGCGGTGGGCTGACCACCAAGACCCACCTGGTTGGTGAGCAGGGCCGCTGTGGTCAGCGTCTTTTGATCCAGATCGGCTGGTTGCAGCCGCCGCTGGCGAAGCCGGTGCGGCACATTTTGAAGGCGTCGATGCGGCCGAGCCAGACGCGGTCCGTTTCGCATCCGGGTTGGGCGCCGTTGGAGTCGGTCGCGGTGTGGGTGAAGAGCATGGAGGTGGCGTACTCGACCTTGACTCCCACGTGATCGCTTCTCAGGTCGCAGACTTCGATGTGGCGGCGGTCGGCTGAGACGGTGACGGAGCCCCATCGTTGGTGGTCCTCCCAGCCGTTGGCCGTCTGCGCGTGCGCCGAGGGTATGAGGAGTAGGCCGAGGGCGGCGGTGCCGGCCAGGGTGATCCGATTGAGCATGGGCTGGTTTCCCGTTCCGGGTAGGAGATTGGAACGGAGCCACTGTGGATGGTCTGCCCAGGGGAAGTCGTGTAGGCGGAGGCCTTACGGACGTGGCTTGATCAACACTTGACGGGCGTTCAGCACGTGTCATTCCACGGAGAGCGCTCGACCGTAGCTCTTGGTAATGGTTCAATCCCTTAATGTGACTACCGGAGTGGTTGGCTCTACGTTGCAGCCTGCGCCGTGAGGGTTTTGGGTGGGTGTCCAGGCGGGCCTTGCCAGGTCGGCACGCAGGGGTTGGGCCGACCTTGTTGGCGTAGGGGTTCCGGATGAGCTGTGCCTGGGTGATCTATGTGCAGGCTCTGCTGTGGGAGCGTCTTGACCGGGCGCGCGTCGCACCTGCCCGAGGCTCCTCGGCCGTGGAGTGGGTGATCATCACCGCGATCATCGCGGGAGTCGCCCTCGGCCTGGTCACCTTGATCAAGACCCTGGTGGCGCAGCGCATGGGCGCCATCCAGGGCGACTGGTGAGGCCAGGGGTCAGAGTCTCCGCATGTCAGGCGGGGATCGGCGCGCGGGGGTCACAGCTTGCGGGCGCAGGTGACCGGTAGGTAGCCGCTTTTCGGGGTTCCGGTGCTGACGAGGTACCAGTCGTAATGCTCTGCGCCGCACTTGAAGTAAGGCTCCCCGCGTCCGACGGCGATGGTGCAACTCTGCAGGATGTCACCTTTCTTGACGCCGGTGACGATGGGAGCGTCGGCTCTGGCTTCGTCGCGGACTGCTGCCTTTTTGGCGGTTACTTCGATCGATATGTCACAGGTCGCTGCTGCGGGAAGCTCGTGTTGTCGGCTGTGGGCGGATGCGGGCAAGGCAAGGGCGACGGCTAGGACGGCGGGGGTCTGCACGACAACCTGGAAACGACGCACTGATGATCCTCTCTCTCGGAAAGTAATCGTCTTATCACTAAGAGTGTTCTTCGGGAGTGATGTGCGTCGATAGGTGAGTCACGCTGGTGAAGAACTTGTGCACGAACGCGGACGGCTTGATCAATTCATGATGATCGGGTCGCTCAACTCGGGCGTGGCCGCCTTGACGACCCGCCTCTCAGGGGTCTTCTCTTCGCCGTCCGAGTAGCCTGCCTTGACATCAGGCGCCTAAATGATCTTCGATCGGTCGCGTACGTGCCCAGTCCGTACCCAAGAGCAACCAGCGAGCGACCACGCGAGATCATCTTCTCGGCGAAACGCCCCGGAGAATCGAGAACTCGCAGGTCAAATAGGGTAAGAGATGGTAGGGCGCCCGGGGCTCGAACCCGGAACCTACGGATTAAAAGTCCGCAGCTCTGCCAATTGAGCTAACGCCCCTCGCAACAAGCAAGCGTACAGAGATTACCGCCCCGCCCGCGACACCCTTCCCACCCGCCCCATCACCGATATGCGGCCAGTCCGGTCAGTGCCTCGCCCAGCACCAGCGTGTGGATCTCCTGTGTGCCTTCGTACGTCAGCACAGACTCCAGGTTGTTCATGTGCCTGATCACAGGATACTCCAGCGTGATCCCGTTGCCTCCGAGTATGGACCGGGCTTGTCGCGCGATGTCGAGCGCCGCCCGTACGTTGGCCAGCTTGCCGAAGCTGATCTGGCGGGGTTCGAGCTCCCCGGCGTCCTTCAGCGCCCCCAGGTGCAGCGCGGTGAGCCCCGCCTGGGCGGTCCCCACGTACATCCAGGCCAGTTTCTCCTGGGTGAGCTGGAAGGCGCCGATCGGCTTGCCGAACTGCACGCGTGTCTGGGCGTACTCCACCGCTGCCTCCAGGCAGGCCCGGGCGGCGCCCACCACTCCCCAGAGGATGCCGAACCGGGCCTCGGACAGGCACGACAGCGGGCCCTTCAGCCCGCGTACGCCGGGGAGGGCGGCGGATTCGGGCAGGCGGAGGTCGTCGAAGTACAGGGAGGAGGTGACCGATGCCCTAAGGGACATCTTCTTGTGGATCTCAGGGGCGGAGAAGCCGGGGGTGTCCGTGGGCACCACGAAGCCGCGGATGCCGTCGTCCGTCTGGGCCCACACCACGGCCACGTCGGCGATGGATCCGTTCGTGATCCACATCTTGGAGCCGTTCAGCACCCAGTCGGAGCCGTCGCGTTTGGCGTACGTGCGCATGTTGGCGGGGTCGGAGCCGTGGTCGGGCTCGGTCAGCCCGAAGCAGCCGATCGCCTCGCCGGCCGCCATCGGGGGGAGCCACTGCTGTTTCTGCTCGTCGGAGCCATAACGCCAGATGGGGAACATCGCCAGCGAGCCCTGTACGGACACGAACGAGCGCAGGCCCGAGTCGCCGGCCTCCAGCTCGCGGCAGGCCACGCCGTACGAGGTCGCGTCCGTGCCGGCGCAGCCGAAGCCTTCGAGGTGCATGCCGAGCAGGCCGAGCGCGCCGAGCTGCGGCGCGAGCTCGCGCGCGGGGAAGGTGCCCTCCTCGAACCAGTCGCCGACGTGCGGTAGGACGCGATCGGCGACGAAGGATCTGACGGTGTCGCGGATCAGCCGCTGGTCGCCGTTGAGCCGCTCGTCCAGGCGCAGCAGATCGTCCATGACGGTCCTCTCCTCGCTTAGGGCGCTACCAGGGTTCTACCAGGGGTAATCCTGATGTGCGAATGCCGGGGCGGAGGGCAGTGTTGAGGCATGAACGAATTCAACAGTAAGCAGCTGCGTCGGACTCGTAAGGGCAGGATCATCGCGGGCGTGTGCTCGGGGGTGGGGGAGTACGTCGGGATCGACGCGAACCTCATCCGCATCGGGCTGGCGGTCATGACGCTGTTCGGCGGCCTCGGGATCGGCGTGTACGCGATCGGCTGGCTGCTGATGCCCGAGGAGGGCAAGGAGACCTCGATCGTTCAGGACCTGATCGAGAAGCAGCAGCAGAAGAGCCACGGCAGTAGCAGCCCCTGGGGCGGTGACGAGCACAAGCCGCAGCAGTGATCAGGCGGCGGCCCGGGGACGCATCCGGGAAGGGGTGTCGCCGCGGGGCTCGGTCCACATCAGGGCCAGCACGGCCGCGGCTGTGAGGCCGGCTACGCCGGCCAGCGCGACCACCGGCTCAGGACCGAGCCGTTCCGCGGCGTACCCGCCCGCCAGGATGCCGATGCCCTGCACCGCCATCAGCCCTGACTGCACCAGGCCGAAGGCCTGGCCCCGCTGCTCGCTGGGGACGCGCTGGACGAACGCCGCGTTCGCGGCGAGCTGATAGGCGCCGCCGACGCCCGACAGGACCCAGGCCGCCAGCACCACCTCCAGCGGCGGCCGCATCGCCGTCACGATCAGTGGAGCGCAGCTCAGCATGGCCATCCAGCCCATCAGCCGCAGCCTCCCCGGCGGCGAGACGAACCTGCTGAACAGGAACGCCCCCAGCACCGTCCCCGTCGGCATCGCCGCCATCAGCAGCCCGGTGATCACCGGGATCGGCAGCACCCCGGTGTAGAGCTCGACGGCGTACGGGACCGCGATGCCCTCCGGCAGGATGTAGAAGCCGCACAGCCAGGCGAAGAGCACGAGCGTGCGCAGCTTCTTGTCGCCGAAGACCAGACGGGCCCCGGCCGTGGTCATCGTCCACATGGACGGCTTGTCGCCGTCCTGACCGGCCGCGGGGCGCCGGCGTACGCCCGCGAGGAGGATCAGCGCCGACCCCACGAACGTGGCCGCGTCGAGCGCCAGCGCGCGGTAGGGGCCCATGGTGGCGATCACGGCGCCGCCTGCGGCGAACCCCATCATCTGTACGGCCTGGTTCGTCATGTTCTGCAACGCCGAGCCGACGACGTAGCGGTCACCTTCGAGCACTTCCGGCAGCAGCGCCGCCCGTGCGGCCGAGAACGGGGCGCTGAGCAGCACCACGAGGAAGACCAGCCCGCACAGCACCGGGAACGGGATGAACGGCAGCGCCATGATGCCGACCAGCGCCGCGCGGATCAGGTCGCACGCCACCATCACGCCCCGGCGCGCGAACCTGTCGGCCAGTCCCGCCAGCAGCGGGCCGCCCGCGATCGACGGCAGGTAGGTCAGCGCGTAGACGGCGGCCGTGGCGAGCGGGGAACGCGTGCGCTCGTAGACGAGCACGGCCAGCGCGACCTGGGCGAGCTGGTCACCGAGGAGAGACAGGCCCTGGCCGTACCAGAGCGCCCTGAACTCCTTGACGGCGATGACCTCGCCGTAGGTTACTTGGCGCTCCCTGGCACGGCGATGCCGCCCCGACAGCCGTCGCGTCCGCATGGCCCCCATTGGACTCCGCTGTGCCTGACTCAGAGTGTTCGGTATATCACCTAAGGTGCCCGATCACTCGGCAAGGCGCAACTCAAAGACGCGTTCCGAATGCAAAGGGTTACCAGCCCAGCTCATGCAGCCTGGCGTCGTCGATGCCGAAGTGGTGACCTACCTCGTGAACCACCGTGATCCGCACCTCGTCCACCACATGCTCTTCCGTGCTGCACATCCGACAGATCGGATTGCGGTAGATCTCGATGCGGTCGGGCAATACTCCGGAGTACCAGTCGCCGCGCTCGGTGAGGGGAATGCCCGTGTACAGGCCCAGCAAGTTGGGTTCAGGGGGATCGTCGACGACCGTGACGACGATGTTGCTCATCACACGAGCCAACTCCGCAGGGATCGTGTCCAGCGCTTCGGACACCAACTCCTCGAACCTCTCCCGCGAAACGTCGATCACAGTTGCCATTCTGCCTCGCCGGTCGGGTAAGCAAGAAACCGTATGAACTTCCTGAACAGGTTGAAGGCTGTCATCCGGTCGCCCGCGTCCAAGGCCGCGGCGGTGCTCGTCGTCGCCGCGATCGGCGCGTGGCTCGGCATTTTCCTCAGCGGCACCGTACAAGCGGAGGTCGGGCCGGTCGAGACCGGCATGTCCCTGCGCCCGGCCCTGGCGGGCGAGACGGTCGTGGACGCGAGCCCGCTCGGCACGCTCACCTTCGACACCCACGACGCCCCCCTCCGTCTGCGCATCACCCTGGAGAACATCGACCAGGAGCGCGCCAGGGCGTTCCTGGAGGACCCGCGCCTGACCGAGCGGCTGCCGGAGCTCATCGAGAGCGACCTGATCGACGGCGTGCGACTGCTGGCCATCCGCTCGCTGCTGTGCGCGGGCGCGGGGGCGCTGATCGCGGTCCTGATGGTCTTCAGGCGGCCCAAGGTGGCGCTGCTGGGCCTGCTGGCGGCCTCTGTCGCGCTCGCCGGCACCGGGGTGTTCGCGGCCAAGTCCTTCCGCCCCGACTCGCTCATCGAGCCGCGCTACTCGGGCCTGGTGGCCGCCGCGCCCTCCCTGGTGGGCAGCGCCGAGTCGATCGTCACCAAGTTCGAGTCGTACCGGTCACAGCTCACCAAACTCGTGACGAACGTCTCCAAGCTGTACGACACGGTCTCGACACTCCCGGTGTACGACGCCGATCCCCGGTCGATCCGTGTCCTGCATGTCTCCGACATCCACATCAACCCGATCGCCTGGAACGTGATCCGCTCCCTCAAGGATCAGTTCAGCGTCGACCTGATCGTGGACACGGGCGACATCTCCGACCATGGCACCAAGCCTGAGAACAAGTTCGTCGAGGAGATCGGCACCCTCGGCGTCCCGTACGTCTTCGTCCGCGGCAACCACGACTCCAAGACCACGGAGAAGGCCGTCGCCAAGCAGAAGAACGCCGTCGTCCTGGACGACCAGCAGAAGACCGTCGAGGGCCTGAAGATCTACGGCCTCGGTGACCCCCGCTTCACCCCGGACAAGACCACCGCGAGCAACCCAGATCCGGCCAGCCTCGAACAATTCGGACGTACGTACCGCCCGAAGGTCAAGGACGCCGACCTGGTCGCCGTGCACGACGGCATCGTCGGCCGCGGCTTCTCCGGCTCCACCCCCATGGTCCTCGCAGGCCACGCCCACGCCCGCTCCACCACCATGCTCCCCACGGGCACCCGCATCCTCGTCCAGGGCTCGACGGGTGGCGCCGGCCTGCGCGCCCTCGAACACGAGGAACCCACCCCCGTCCAGGCCTCGGTCTTGTACTTCGACAGGGAGACCAAACGCCTGCAAGCCTGGGACGACATCACCCTGGGAGGACTCGGCGAACAATCGGTCTACATCCAGCGTCACGTGGAACCCGAGCCGAGTCGTATGATTTCTCCAGAGCAACTGAGCGCCCCGACCCCATCGGGGACGATCAGCGGCACCCCATCGCCACCCGCCGGTTAACCACTTTGGCATCAGGGCCGATCATCCCCTATGCTTCAGAGGTCTCCCGACGGAAGGCGACGGGAATTCCTAAGCCCCCATCGTCTAGCGGCCTAGGACACCGCCCTTTCAAGGCGGCGGCACGGGTTCGAATCCCGTTGGGGGCACTGCGAGCGCCTAGCGCACCCGCGAAACGGCTGGTCCAAGACCACCGAAGAGCTGGTAGGCTAAGCGAGCGCAAACAGAACGAAGCAAGGTCCTGTAGAGCAGTTTGGAGTGCTCGCCACCCTGTCAAGGTGGAGGTCGCGGGTTCAAGTCCCGTCAGGACCGCTCTAGGTCAGGTAGCTCAGTTGGTACGAGCGTCCGCCTGAAAAGCGGAAGGTCGGCGGTTCGACCCCGCCCCTGACCACAGTAGATGACCAGCCAAGATGCCCCGTAGCGATTATCGCTCCGGGGCGTTTTCGTGTCTGTGACAGCAACGTCGCGATGGAGCATAGGTTGGACTACGGCATGAGTCCCGCACATTTCGCCGTCGAGATGGAGGATGCCGAGAAGCTCCAGGCGCTCTTGGACGAAGGCGCGAGCGTTCATGAGGAGCACGACGGGCTCACGCTTCTTCACCACGCGATCGAGGCGGAATTGGATGGTCATGCACAAACTGGTGATCGACTCCATGTCGATATGACGGCGCTCCTTCTCGCCAATGGAGCAGATCCGCGACGGCGATCGGACGGCGGCGCAGGAGTCTCGGCGGAGCACTTCGCCTTCGTCAACCGTCACTGGTTGGCGACCCGGCTGATCGAAGCCTGGCTGCGGGATCACCCCGAGTAGCCGCTGACAGCAACATCGGTCACTGTGGCATCGACGCCCGGGCGCCGGACGATCTCCTCCAGAGGCAGCCGGTCAGCCCAACCAGCATTACGGCTTGGCATCAATTGTCACGCAGGCCACCTGGAGTGATTACTCAGAGCAAGATATTTCGGGCGCACTAAAACGCTCTGGCTGGCCCACCGTTTTCCCATGTCAACGGGGCTCCATATGCTTCCGAACGAACGTTTGAAAACTACGGTTCGTAGGCCTTGACCGAAAGCGCCGTCCTCTGGCTTGATCGGGGGCGGTTTTCTTTCACCTCTCACACGCGGAGTGCATGTGCGCCCCCTGCCAATCGTTACGCTGGCCCTCGCCGCTGCGCTCGCCCTTGTCCCGGCCGCCCCGGCGACGGCCGCCGACACCACCGCCTCCCTCGGCTCCCTCGGCCGCGGCGGTGACATCGTCACGGGCGGCGGCAAGGTCTTCGTAGCCGCCGACAATCGCATCGTCGCCACCGACGCCACCGGTACGGTCATTGGCACCGTCACTGGCCTCTCGGGCGCGGTCGGCCTAGCCTTGACGCCCGACGGCTCCCGCCTGTACGCCGCCCTGACCGACTCGAACCAGATCGCCGAGATCGACCCCGCGGCCCTTACCGTCACGCGCCGCATCGACCTGGTCTCCTACACCTGCCCGGAACACCTGGCCCTGTCCGGCGACCAGCTGTACGTGGGACACGGCTGCCATACCTCCTGGGGCGGCGGCGTCATCAGCCTTGACCTGACGGCGGCCAGCCCGCAGCTGGTCAGGGTTGCCACGAACATCAGCGGCGCGCCCCTGGTGGCCGTCGCGGACGGCACGTTGGTCGCGGGCAGTACTCAGATCAGCCCCGCCGACTTACTGGTCTATGACGTGAGCGGCACGCCTACCCTGCGCGGGACCATCGACGCCAACGGCTCCTACCTGCGTGACCTGGCCCTCACCCCGGACGGCTCCTCGGCGATCACGGCCTACGAGGCCCCGTGGATCTTCAACGCCTGGGACACCACCACCCTGGTCAAGACCAAAACGTACGGAACCGGCCCCACCGTCGAAGGCATTCCCGCCGCCCTGGCCGTCAGCCCCGACGGTACCCAGGTAGCCGCCTCAATGGACTCCTCCCTTCGCTGGCCGCAGACGGGACCCGACATCACGCTGTTCAACAAGGAGACCGAGGCCAGGGGCGGGACCTATGACAATCTCGTCGACGCGATCATCCCGCAGGGGCTCGCCTTCTCCGGTTCCGACCTGTTCGCCGTGCTCAAGCGGGGCTACCTCTGGCGGATCCAAGGCGCGCTCCTGCCCGCCTCAACGCTCACCGTGACCGCCCCCGCCACCGGCACCGCGCTCGAACCTCTCACTATCACCGGCCGCCTCACCCTGTCTGAGGACATCGCACCCGGCGCTCGGCCCCTCGAGATCACCCGTCGCCACCCGGACGGCACCACTACGTCGCTCGCCGAGGTGACCACCGCTGACGACGGCACCTTCGCCTTCACCGACACACCCCTCGTGGGCGGGAGCGTCTCCTACGACGTGCTCTGGGACGGCAACTCCGCCTTCCGTTGGAGTACGGTCACCACCACCGTCCAGGTCGCCAAGCACTCTGCCTCGCTGACCCTCACTGGCCCTGCCACCGGCGTGACTGGCAAAAAGTTGCAGTTCACCGGCACGCTGAACGCCGCAGGCAAGCCCATCCCGCCCGGCACCACCATTTCAGTCACCCATACGGTCACCAGCCGGGACGGCACAGTCACCACCGATCTTCCGTCCATCTCACCCGCCGCTGACGGTTCCTTCACCCTCACCGACACCCCTGCCGACGGCGGCACCCACGCCTACACCGTACGCATCACCAACAGCCCCACGTTCGAACCGACCGAGGCCTCCCATATCATCACCGTCCGAGGCCCCCTCAGCTGATAGCCGAATAGGGCGAACGATGGCAGCCTTCTGACCACGGCACCAGGTGGCTGAGCAGGGTGATCGCTCCGCCTGCATCACCTGCCACTAACTGTCACAGCAGTTCAGAGGCCCGCGAGGGGGCCTCTGAACTCCGGCCCATGCAGCGGGATGCCTGCCCTGAGCAGGCGTGTGTCGCCGCTCACGGGTATACGCACGATGAACCTTGACGTGTTCTCGCAGATCGACGTGAAGATCACGGTATGTTCCGGTCCCGGGAGTCTCTCAAATCTGTCGGTCCTGAGGTTTACCGTCGGTCCTCCTGTGGGCGTGCACTCGGCGGGAGGACGACCGGTGGCAGAGGTGCTGCGGAGGATCAACTATGAGGACGACGTCGAGTACGGACAGTTCTATGTGGGGGGCTTCGGGCCTGATCTGGACGGTTCCGCGATTTCTCACCCGCACCTGAGGGTGTCGAATCACCTGGGCATCGAATGCGACATCACTCACGGTAGAGCTAATGTACGTGTGGAGGTCTGGGACGCCGAGCCTGCGGCGGCTGCCGCTCCTTGGGTGCTGACCTGGGAGATCGCCTACCTCGCCGGTTCGGGAATCGTCGGTGTGCGAGGCGAGGCGTGGCCTGGCCTGTTGCTGCTGGGGCCGTCGTACTTTCTGTACGGTCTGCGCGCCTACCGGGTCCCATCGGTCTGGGGCAGAGGCCACGAGTTCTATGAGGATCCGCGGACCGAGCATGTGCTGCTGCGGTTCTGGCCGATCCGGGACGCCTTCGACCCCGTCCTGCATGCCCGGCCGGAGAGGACGACGACGGAGCCCCGGCCGTCCGCGTAGTTCCCGCCACAGACTGGCCGGCCCTGCGGGGTCAGCCCGACCTGCCAGAGCCCGACGCGGCCGGCGCTCCCGGCAACGAAGACGGGGAGGACGCCGACCTCAGGAGGACCCATGCTCGGATCGCGAGGCAGCTCAATCCCGACGCTGCACCCACTTTCACGATCCTCAGGCGGCACGCGGAAGATCCTCAGAGCCCCTTGAGTGTCGACACCGGCGCGACCTGCCGGGTCCGGCTCTGGCGGCCGGTGGGGGAGGGCGAGCCCGGTGTCCTCGGCGTCGGCCGGCGGATCGAGAGTGAGGACTGCTCTCGCGATGAGGTGCTGGTCTCCGCGATCGTGACCGTGCTCGACGAGGACGGCGAACTGCTGACGGTCCGCGACGCGACCGAGGCCGAGGCCGCACGTGTGCTGGCCGTGGAGCGGGCCTGGTAGTGACGGCTGGTGAGCCATGCCTCGGACCATACCCGCAGGTTTCTCATCAGCAGGGGCAAGAGCGGGGTTCGTAGGTGGCCGGGAGGCGGATCTTCCTGTCGCCGTCATCCCAAGGCAAGCCGAGCAGACCAGGGCCAACTCCCCGGAGGGTGGGACAACGGGAAGATGCCTCGTCCTGGCCGTCGTCGCCGGTCGCATCGAACAGTTGCTGCCAGCGCTACCTCATGGATCAGATAATCTGATTTTATGAAGGTGATGACTGCCACTGAAGCGTCTCGAAGCTTTGCGACGGTTCTCGATGAGGCCGAGCATGGGGAAACGATCGTGGTGACTCGCGGTGGGAAGCGGATCGCTGTGATCGGTCCCGCGCCGACAGCGCCGGGACGTATGGTCAAGGCGTTTCTGGCAAGCAGGGCGGGGACGTTGGACGCCGATTTCGAAGCTGACGTAGCGGCGGCCCGCGAGACGATCGACAACGAGATGAGGGGCACGTGGCCCGACGCCTGATCCTTGACACCGGTGTGCTCATCGCCGCCGAGCGAGGCAAGGCATCCGTGGACGCGGTGATAGGAGACGCCGATGATGTGGCGATCTCGGCGATCACTGTGGCTGAGTTGCTCGTCGGCGTGGAACTGGCCGATGCGGCACGACGGCCCGATCGGCAGTCCTTTGTGGACGAAGTTCTCGCGTTGATCCCTGTCGAGGAGTACACGACGGACGTCGCCAGAGTTCACGCCCGTCTTATGGCGCATGTCCGGCGAGAGGGCAAGTCGCGAGGCGCGTACGATCTCCTGATCGCAGCTACGGCCGCGGCCACCGCGAGAACGGTGCTGACGATGGATGCGTCCGCCGCATTCGACGATCTCCCTGGCGTGCGCGCTCAGGTTGTTCCTCGCTGAATGCCGACGGCTACCCTGACGGCAACGTCCATCACCGTGGCCATACGCGAGGCACAGTTGGCGGCCTGATATCCAGGCCGCTGTAGTTCAGTAGGGCGGCCGCCACGCCTGAAAGGAGTGGGTGAGGGTGAATCTGGCGGGGATGAGTGAGCGTGAGTACTTCGCTCTTGTGGCCAAGCGGCTGGGGATGTACGTGAGGGGCTCTACGCTCGCCGGTGTTGAAGGTTTCTTGGACGGCTACGACGAGCATGCGAAGCGCCATGGCGGGCCAGGTCTGCCAGGGTGGCGAGAATGGCTGGCGGCTCGGCTGGGCTGGGGCGACAACCTTGTCTGGCATTGGTTGGTGCGTCATATCGCTCTGCCCGCCGGCTGGGACGAGCGGGAACTGTCGCCAGAGGACGAGTCTCGGGTGATCGGGGTTCTCTTCGAGCTGCTCGATGAGTTTCTCGCTGAGCGTGAACGGTTGGAAGCCCAGCCGCGATAGGGCGGCATCCGCCTTCACACAGGTTCCCACCGAGAGGCACGCGGGTGTGTCCGGACCAGGCCGAGCTCGGCTGTCTTTCGGATCCCGTACGGTCTAGAGCACCTTCCGGGCGCCCGGCAGGGCTCGTACCAGGTACGCCGTTGCCCAGCACAGCGGCAGGGCGAGGGCGGTGAGCAGGGCGAACTTCGCGGCTGCGGGCGCCTGCACGTCGCGGAGGGCGTGGCCCAGGGCGACCAGGACGACCGGGTGGGTGAGGTAGACGGTGAAGGCGTGTGTCGACAGGAACCGGCGGAGGCGGCCCTGGTGGCCGAGGCGTTCCCGGAACAGCACCAGCAGCCCGAGGGTGATGCCGACGGCGAGTGCCGACTCGCAGATTGCCGTCAGCAGGGACGGCAGGGTTCCGTGGCCCAGGAAGGCCTCTTCGGCGGAGATCGCGACGACGAGGAGCGCGACCGCCGCGACGGCCGCGGTGGCGAACCCGGCCCGGCCGGCCGTTCTGGAGAGGGCTGCCGGCCAGCCGCGCCGGGCCGCGATCAGCCCGACGGTGAACAGCGCCGCGTACTGCGGCAGGTAGGCGGGTGACGGCAACCCCAGGATCGACACACCCATCGGCACCACGATGCGCCACAGGTAGGTCACCAGGGCCAGGGCGATGGTGAAGCCGGCGATCGCGACGGCGCCGGGCGGGCGGCCCGTGGCCGGAGTCGGTGCGGATGCGCGCGGGTCCTTGACGGTCAGCCGCCGCCAGAGTACGTAGAGCGCGCTGAACACCAGCAGCACCTCGACGAACCACATGGGCCCGGGTGATAACGACTGCAGGTAGTAGTGCCAGTAGGGCACCTGCTGGGCGGCGGCGTACTCGCCTACGGTCGCCAGAGGGCGGACCGCCAGCAGCCAGAGCAGCAGCGGGACTCCCAGGCGCAGCAGTCGCTCCCTGATGAAGTGCCCGGTTCCCTTGCGGTCGTAGGAGCCAGGTACGAAGAGTCCTGAGATGAGGAAGAAGGCGCCCATGAAGAACGCCTGATTCAACAGGATCATGACGTCCAGGAGCGTTCCTGTGGGGTCGGCCGGCGGTTCCGTGTAGTACCAGCGCGGGACGTTGCTGTAGCCGATCGCGGAATGATGGATCACCACGAGTGCCATCAGGGCGGTTCGCAGGTTGTCGACGTAGAGGAGCCGAGGGGCGGTGCTGGGCGGCGCGGCCGGCCGGCTGACGGACTGTGTCATCGGTTCGCCCTTACTTCAGGTTGGGTTCAATCTGTTCTATTAGTTGTATATCAGGTAGAGTGATGGCGTGCAGCTGACCCTTGATCTCGACAGTGAGGTCCCGATCTACCAGCAGATCCGGGACCGGATCGTGGAGGCGATCGCCAGCCGGCAGGCGCGCGAAGGCGACCCGCTACCCTCCACGCGGCAGCTCGCCGCGGACTTCGGCATCAACTTCCATACCGTGAACAAGGCCTACGACCTGCTGCGACAGCAGGGCGTCATCCGAATCAACCGCAAGAGCGGCGCGGTCGTCCGGCGTGATGCCGCCACCGGCCCGCCCGAGGAAACCTTCGTCGACGACTGGGAGGAACGCATGCGTGTGCTGCTGGCGGAAGCCACCGTTCAGGGCATGGACCGGCAGGATGCGTTGCGCCGGTGCGAGGCGCTGCTGATCGGTTTCGAGGAGAGCTCGTGATTCTGCTCCTGGGCGCCGGCCTGATCCTCATCGCGCTGGTCACGTCCCTGATGCTGGCGCTTCCGGCGCTGGCCAGGCCCACCCTGCCGTTCGGCGTGCGCGTGGGCATCGAGCGGGTGAGCGATCCGGCCGTCATCGCCGCGCGCCGGTTCTACGCCCGCCTGACCGTGGTGGCGGCCGCGCTCGCTGCGGTGGTCTCGATCCTGGTGCTGCTGGTGACGGGATCCGCCGCCGTGATCGGCGTCATCGCTTCGGTGGTCATGGTCGTGGACCTGCTGGTGTTCTACCGCGCTCATCGCATGGTCCGCGCCGCCAAGCTCACCGGGGGATGGACGGCCGAGCGGCGTCAGGGAGTCGCCGTGGACACCACCTTCCGCACCGACCCGGTTCGCGTGCCGTGGTCGTGGGGCCTGCCCGCGCTGGCCGTTCTCCTGCTCACCGCGGGGATCGGCTGGGCGCGGTACGGCTCGCTGCCGGGCACGCTGCCGCGGCTCTTCGCGGGCGGCACGGACGCCGCGCGGCGTGCGCCGACGACCGTGCTGAGCGCCTTCGAGCCGGTGATCTACCAGGCCGCCGTCACTCTGGTCGTCGTCGCCACGGTCCTGGTCGTGCTGCGCGCCCGCCCCGACCTCGACGCCGCCAGGCCCAAGGGGTCGGCCCGCCGTTACCGCGTCTACCTGCGCGGCGTCGCGGTGCTGTCGCTACTGTCCGCGGCCTGCCTGAACCTGAGCCTGCTTCTCGCGGCTCTGCAGCTGTGGGAGATGGTCACTCCCGCGATCGGCTGGCAGGTGGCCGTCTATGCCCCGCTCATCGTGCTGCTGGGCGGCTGGGTGATGTGGGAGATCAAGGTGGGTCAGGCCGGGCACCGGCTGCCCGCCCTGCCGGGTGAGGAGTTGGAGGACTCGGGGCTCGGCCAGCGCGACGACGACCGCCACTGGTTCCTGGCCGGCAGCGTCTACGTCAACCGCCGCGATCCGGCCCTGCTCGTGCACGACCGTCTCGGCTCCTCCTCGTGGACCCTCAACCTCGGCCATCCGATCGCCTGGCTGGTGCTCGGCGTCCTCGCCGTCGCCCTGATCGTGTTGGCGGGGCTGGCGCTGGCGGGCGTCGTCGATCTGCCCCAGAGGCACAGTCTCTTCTGATGACCTGAAGGTCACTGGACGCGCAGGTCGGCGAAGAGGGCACGGTGGTCGGAGCCGGGGATGTCGTACACCTGCGTCGCCACCGCGCCGGCGCGTTCGTCGGTCAGCACGTGGTCGATGGTCACCAGCGGCGGGAGCAGGCGCATCGGCCAGGTCGGCGTCAGCCCGTGCCCGGTGGCCGCCGCCGCGTCGGTGTAGCCGGTGCCGAGCAGTCGCCGGAACACGACGTGGTCGAGTGTCGCGTTGAAGTCGCCGGCCAGAATGCGTGGCGGCCCGTCCGACGGGGCGGGCGGCAGCGTGGCGATGCCCGCCTCCCATTCGTCCACGGTCGACGGGACCGGCGCCACCGGGTGCACGACCACCACCTCCACGGCCGATCCGCCGGGCAGCGACACCTGCGCCACCGGCATGTGGTGCCCCACCGGCCGGAACAGCCCCGACCGCTCCCGCAGCGGGTAGCGCGCGTAGACGCCGCTGCCCTCGGGGCCGCGCGGCATCGGCTGGGTGATCTCGTACGGCAGCAGTTCCTCCAGCCCGGCCGCGGCCAGCCGGTCCCGCGCCGACCAGGTGAGCTCCTGCACGCTGAACACGTCCACGTCGAGTTTCCGTACGAGATCGACGACGACCTGGGCGTCACCCCGGCCGCCGTTGAGATTGGCGGTCAGCAGCCGCAGCGGCCGGCCCTCGGCCGGCGGCTCGCCGGCCACGGCGCGCGGCAGCACGAGCCAGGCCAGGCAGACGCACACCACCAGGAGGACCGCCACGGCCGCCCGGCTCCTGGCCCAGAACGCGCACGCCAGCGCCACCAGCGCCGCCACTCCGAAGTACGGCGTGAACGACACCAGCGGCACCAGGAGGACCCCGGCCTCCAGCCCGCCCAGCCGCATCGCGGTCCCGGCCGCGAACACCACCGCCACCACGACGGCCAGCCGCGCCGCCCGAGCCCGCCGCGGCCGGACCCGCATCGGCTCCCGCACAACCTCTTCCATGAGCACGATCACGAACTCTAGGCGCCCATTCTTAAACTCCCATGAGCGCCGTCACGGAGGTCCCCTCCTGACACCCCGTGGGAAGAGCGGTGTTGGTGGGATGTAAGAGGCGATCAAGTGGTGATCCATATGTTCTCTTCGTACAGAAATCTACGAAGTGATCCGGAGGATCGCCGTGAAGAGAATCATCCTGGTCTCCGCTGTCGCCACTGCCCTGGTCACGGCCATGAGCGGGGCCGCCTACGCCTCCACGTCCGCGGGGTACAGCTCGACGTACGTGGCCTTCGAAGGGCCGGGCTTCACCGGCCGGACACAGGTCATCACCAGGTGTGGCACGACCAACATCCGCTACCGCGGGTCGTACAAGTGGTTCGGCGGCGGCCAGGACGGCCGGATGCACAACGACATCAACGCCAGGGGCCCGGTGCACTTCCAGCTGGCCTCCAACCGCAACGCGAGGCAGGAGACGGGCATCGGCTGGAAGAGCATCTTCAAGGTGTGCTGACACGCATGGGACGCCGGTCAGGGAGTGGTGGCTTCCGGCGGGGGTGATACGGCGCTCGCCGTCGCGTCGTCGCCGCGCTTCTCGTCGCTGTAGACCATCAGGGTCGAGCCCGCCAGGGCGAGCACGATGCCGATGGCTCCGAAGATCGAGGGGAGCGTCTGGTAGACCGCCAGGGACAGCACGATGGTCAGGACGGGGGCGAGCGCGTTGGTGATGGGGGCCACGACCGCGGCCTTGCCCCGGCTGAGGGCCATCACCAGGAACAGGGCTCCGGCGGCGTTGAGGACCTGGGTCACCGCGGTCAGCGCGGGCGCCTGCCAGGGGGCGCCGGTGGGCAGGCCGCCCATCATCGCGAACGCCACGGGGACCAGCAGCAGGCCGCTGATCGTCATCCAGCCGAAGGTGGTGCCGTCGTTGACGCCGAGGAGAGCGGCCTTGCGCATGAAGAACGCCTGCGCGCCCCAGGCCACGCAGATCACGATGGCCAGCAGCAGCCAGGGCCCGGTCTCGTTCGAGTCGCCGCCGCCTCCGGGAATGCTGAGCAGGACGATCGCGGCCAGCGCGGCGATCACCCCGATGACGGCGAGCCGTTGGATCCGCTCACGAAGTATCGCCACGGCCATGAGCACGGTGATCACGGGCGACAGCGACACGAGCGGGAAGATCAGGTATGCGGGGCCGTTGGACAGCGCCTGGAACAGGAGCAGCTGCCCGCCCGCGCCGGTGAGCCCGGCGAGCAGCCCGTAGAGGGCGGCGACGGGCCGCCGGTCGAACCGGTTGCCGCGCAGCGCGAAGTACGCGGGGATCAGCATGGTGAACGCCCAGATGATGTACACCATCTCGTTGGGGTAGCCGTACAGGCTGGTCGGCAGGCTGGAGAAGGCGCCCCACACGCCCCAGAAGACGACCAACAGGGTCGCGTAGACCATCCAGCTCTTTCTGACAGCGTTCATTCGCCTTCTCCTTCTCCAGTGGTCGTGGGCACCGGGATGGAGCGCAGGCGATCGAGCGCGGCCCGGTCCAGGGGGGTGCCGGCGAGTTTCGCCGCATAGAGCGCGGCTCCGATGACCGGCTCGTACAGGGGGCGGCGCAGGTCGTAACCGGTGTAGAGGTTCTTCATCTCCCGCGTGAAGGCGTCGAGCACCGCGCCGGCCGTGAACGTGCCGCCGGAGTACGAGACCGGGACGGGCTCGCCGGGCTCGAAGCCGAGCCGTTCACGCGTGGCGTCCACCAGCAGCGCGAGCTCGCGTCCGGCCTCGGCCAGGATGGCGGCGGCGCACTCGTCGCCCAGGTCGGCCGCCTCGACGACCCGCCGGCTGAGCGCCGCGATCTCGCCGCGGCCGCCGTGCCACTGGTTGAACACGATGTCGATCACGTTGAGGTCCGACGTGAGCGAGAGATGCCGCCGGAAGACCTCGGCGAGCGGGCCTTCGGGCATCCGGCCGTCGCTCATCCGGGAGAAGGCGTTGAGGCCGCGGACCGCGATCCAGTACGCGGAGCCCTCGTCGCTGAACAGCTCTCCCCAGCCGCCCACGCGGGCTCCGCGTCCGGATCGCTCGCCGTAGGTCATCGAGCCGGTGCCGCTGAGGACGTTGATGCCGTCCACCGCGCCGAGCGAGCCGGCCCACCCGCACACCATGTCGTTGTCGCACGCGTAGCGGTCGTGGCCGAGCACCGCTCGCGGCGCGGCGTCCAGGACGGGGATGTCACCGGGAGCCTCGCCGTAGCCCGGCAGGCCGAAGAAGGCGTACGCGATGTCCGAGGGCTCGATGCCCGCGTCCGCGCAGACCGCGTCGACGCCCTGTCTGAGGGCGCGCTCGACCAGGCCGATGCCGTCCGAGGCTTCGGAGAAGTAGTAGCTGCCGGCGGTCCGCGCCTGCCCCACTGTCCTTCCGTCCCGGTCGACCAGGCAGAAGGCGGTCTTGGTACCACCGCCGTCGACGCCGAGAAACATCGTGCCACCTCCGTGCTGCTGTGATGTCAGTGCTGCAACGGGTGCAGGGTGACACCGTGCACCACTCGGTTGACCTCGCCCGAAGGGAACGGGTTGTCGGGCCGGATTCCCCGGAGCACAGCGGCCTTGAGGCCGATGAGCTGGGCGCATATGACGGCGGGCAGAGCCAGCGCCGCGTCCTCGATGTCCCCGGCGCCGGTCAGCCGCCAGCTGCCCTCGTCCGGCGTGCTGTCGTCCCCGGCCTCGACGGCGATCACGCTGCCGGGCGCCATGGTCGAGCGTAGTTCCGCGATGATGTCCAGGTCGTACTGGCGGGTGTACGGGTCGTTCGACACGTACACGACCACGACGGCGCGCTCGTTCAGCACGGCCTTGGGGCCGTGGCGGAAGCCCAGGGAGGAGTCGGAGGTCGCGACGATCTGGCCACCGGTCAGTTCGAGCACCTTCAGGGCCGACTCTGCGGCCAGCCCTCTGAGAGCCCCGCTGCCCAGGTAGACGATCCGTTCGGGAGCGCGCGCCAGGAGCGCGTCGATGCCCTCGTCGAAGACGCCGTCCCGCAGGATCCGCTCGGCTGCGCGGGCCAGTCGCTCCGTGACCTGGGCGTAGGCGGCGCCGCCGAGGGCGAGCAGGGCGGCGAGCGTCATCCCGGTGAAACTCGAGGTCATCGCGAAGCCGCGGTCGTTGGAGGCGGGCGGCATCAGGAGCACGTACGAGGTGGTTCGCCCGGAATGCTCACGGGCCAGCCGCCCCTCCTCGTTGCAGGTGATCACGAGGTGGCGCACGTCCGACAGGCACTGCTCGGCGAGCTCGGTGGCCGCGACGCTCTCCGGGCTGTCCCCGGAGCGGGCGAAGGAGACGAGCAGGGTCGGGAGATCCTCGGCGAAGCAGCCTCGCGGGTCGGCGACGATGTCCGTGGTCGACACGGCGTCGACCCGCCGGCCGAGCCGCCTGGCCAGCGTCGTGGCCAGCACCTGTCCCGCGAAGCTGGAGGTGCCGGCGCCGGTGAGCACCACGCGCAGGTGGTCGCGAGCCATCAGCGGCTGGAGGAAGCCGTCGAGCTCGGCCCGGGAGGCGGCGACGATGCCGTCGATCTCCCGCCAGATGCCGGGCTGCTGCCCGATCTCGCGGATGGTGTCATCAGCCCCGGTGTCGCGAGCCAGGCTGCCGAGAAGGCCGGTCACAAAATCTCCCTTGCGGTGGGGTCTCAGGAGCGGAGAGGGTGCACTGAACTGGAATATTACTGGCCTGGCATATGGCCGTCAACGGTAGGGAACTGGTATGATTCTGGTATGACTCCCTCGGATCTTCCCTCCTTCCCCCAAGGCTTGCTGAGCGATGACGCGCTGCCTCGCTACGTCCAGGTCGCCGCCCGGCTCTGGGACGACATCACGGCCCGCGGCGCCAAGGCGGGGGACCGGCTGCCGTCGGAGCGGAGTCTGGCCACGCGATACGCGGTGTCGCGGGACACGTTGCGCGCCGCCCTGGCCGAGCTGGCGAACCGGGGCCTGCTGGAGTCCGCCGCCGCGCGCGGCTGGTTCGTCACCGGGAACGACCAGGCCGTCACGTCGGCGGGCGGGCACACGGTGGAGGGGTTCGCCGACTACGCGCTGAAGCACGGCCTGGCCACCCGCAGTCGAGTGCTGGAGTCGCGAACCAGGCCGGCGACCGTGAACGAGGCCGAGATGCTGCGCATCGGCCCCGGCGCCGCGCTGTTCGAGATGCGGCGGCTGCGGTTTCTCGACGGCCTCGTCGTCGTACTGGAGCACAACCGGGTCCCGCTGGCGCTCTGCCCCGCGCTGGCCGACACCGACTTCGCCGCCGCGTCGCTCTACGCGACCCTGCGCAGCGCCGACCCGGCGCAGGTCCCCCGGATCGCGGACTACTCGGTGGGGGCGCGGCAGCCCGAGGCGCACGAGCGGGAGCTGCTGGAGATCGACGACGGGACTCCGGTGCTGGTCGCCGAGCAGCTCACCTTCAACCAGGACGGGCGGCCGCTCGAACTGACGATGCAGGTCTACCGGGGCGACCGCTACCGCTTCCGGGCTTCCATCACCGACTGAGAACGCGGACGTCTGGGTGGGACGCTCTGGTCACGCCTGCCCGAAGGAGATGACGAACGGGCATTCCGGCCCGTGGCGGTCGTTGCGGGCCTCGTACGAGCCGATGTACTCGGCATCGCGGTGCGCGTGGATGATGTTGCCGTCGACCGTGCACCGGTTCCCGGATGAGAGAAGGCCGGCGAGGGGGTCGTGGCTCTCCACCGGGTAGAGCGATTCGACCTTCTCGTAGGTGATGCTCACCGTGTCCGCCGACCGGGTGACAGTCTCGCCGTTGAAGCCGTACATCCGCAGTTCCGAGACGCACAGCACCGGTTTGGCGCTCTCCCGCCCGATCTCGTCGGCGTACGCGGGTAGCTCGGTGCGGATGATGTCGCGTAGCCGCCCCGCGTACGCCTGCGTGGCCGCGCATGTGTACGAGCACGGCATGTACGCGATGAGCCCGTGCACCCGATGCCGGATGAACGGGTTGCACAACAGGGATGGTTCTCCGGCGGTGTTGCGGAGGGTCGCGTAGTAGGTGTTGTCGTTGTTCCAGTTGTTGCGTGCGCGGAAGAAGTCCTGGCAGCAGCGCGGGTAGCCGAGGGCGTCGCCGAATTTGTCATGGTCCGCCCGGTGCTTGTTGACGACCTTCCCGTTGACGATCAGCGGGTACCAGCCCGCCGCCACCACCCGGTCCAGCGCTGTACGGTCCCGCGCGATGAAGACATGGGCCTCGGTGCCTTCGGTCAATGCTGGGGCGAAGGCGGCGCGGGTGGTGGTGAGCTCGCCCGGTGGGACCTGGGCGATCTGCGGGGAGAACCGGTCGAAGCAGGCGTCCACATGATGCTCCAGCCCCAGCTCCGCGATCAGGGCGAGGAACGGGTGCCAGCCGTCCGGGGGTATCCACGCGTCCATCGCCGGTTTCAGGCCGTGCGCGACCGCTATGAGAGTCGGAAGCTGGACGCCCGCGAGTGTCGCCGCGACGAAGTGCCAGTACGGGCTTGCGCGCAGTTCGTCTTCCACCGGCCCCGATACCGGCAGCAGCACTGAGCGGGTGTGCGCGGGAGGCTCGGCCGGTAGGCGGAGGATGGGCTCGTCAGAGGTCCGTGTGTCTCGGTCGAGGGCAGGGGCTTCGGCCCTGGCCATGAGCGTTTCGGTTCGGGTGAGGATGTGCAGCGCCTCCTCGCGCCGTCCCAGATGTCTGAGCGCGAAGGCGTAGCACTGCCAGAAGTACGGGCTCCGAGGGTCCAGAGCGACGCAGGAGGCGTATTTCTCGGCGGCCCCCCGGTAGTCGCCGCGAACGTAGGCCACATGGGCGGCCGCCAGATCGGCGGTCAGTGACGTGCCGGGCGGGATCGACGGCAGCTCCGTGTCCGGGGCGAGCGCTCGGGCGGCCTCCAGCAGCGAGTCTCCGGGATACCAGCGCCGGACGATCCCGCCGGGAGTCCACCGTTCGGGCAGGCCCAGGGCGCGGAGGGCCGGGGCCGCCGCCGGATCCGGCGCGGTCGGCACGGTCGGCACGGTCGGGTCCAGGACGGGCGAGGGCGGGTTGCGTTCGTCCCAGCGGGCGCGGTGCGCTGCGTGGTCGGCGTCGATCTGGCGGCGTTCGGCCGGCGGAGGCAGCGGCAGCCCGGCCGCGCACTCCTCGATCCAGACGGCGATCTCTGCGACGAACGCCTCGCCGAGCGGTGACAGGATCGCGTGCTCGCGCAGGCCCGCCAGTCCGTCGCGCAGTTGGCGAACGATCCGATAGACGCGGCCCACCACCTGCTGCGACGGTATTCCGCCCGTGTCGGGCAGGTCGAGCAGGCCCCGGTGGAAGTGCAGCGCGGTCGCGAAACTGTACACCGCGTGCAGCAGGCCGATCAGCGGCCGCGGGTCATCACGCCAGGGCGAGTAGTGGGCCGGTTCGCCGGTGTCCTCGACGATCAGCGGATCGAGCGTCAAGACGGTGTTGAGCTTCTGGTGCCCGTACTCGTGCACGAGCGCCTCGGCGGTCGCCAGCCGGCCGCCGAGCGAGAGCGCGACCAGACCGGGGGCCTCCCGGAAGCTGCCGGACAGGTGCTGCCGGTCGTCCGGGGAGAGCACCGGGACGATCGCGCGCAGCCCACCGGACAGCTCCTCCGCCAGCGGCCCGGATGCCCGGGCGACCAGGTCCAGGTGCTCCTCCAGGACACCGCGCCAACGCGCCGCGGCGGCCGGGTCCAACTCGGCGAAGGTGAAGTCGGCGCGGCCACCGAGCCGCAGGTCGTGGTCGAGCCAGTTGAGCTCGATGGTGTCGGCCAGCCGGGGCACCCGCAGGTGTGGCGGGTCCCCGGCGAACTTGGCGTCCTCGATCACGAGCCGGACGCGGCCGCGGGGCGACCCCATGGCCAGCGTCAGGCCCGCGCCGGGCAGGCTGACCCGGCCGCAGGGGTCGGCACGGACGGTCGCCTCGACCCGTCCGGTTCCCGTCAGGCACAGGGCCGCGCAGGTCAGGCGCGCGAACTCGCGCAGATGCGGGACCAGGTGCACCTCAGGGAAGCGTTCATGGGTCCGCCGGCTGACCAGGTTCCAGGCGACGTCCACCCAGAACGCGGCGCTGGGATGGTCCAGCACGCGCCGCTGGACAGGCGCGGGGACGCTGCTCAGCGTGGCGAGGTGGTCGGCGAACCCGGACGCGGCCAGCACCGGCTCGGGCAGCAGCCCGGCCAGCCGTTTCAGGCCGACGAGCGTGTGCAGGTATCGCGCTGTGAAGACGGCCCGGGTCGTGTCCGTCAACCCGGTGGGCCGGGCGAACGCCGCGATGGCCGACTGGTCGAGCCGTATCATCACCGGACCTGCCTTTCGTCGCGCTTGCCGAGGCCTTTCAGGTCGGTACGGACCCTGCCGCTGATCGTCCGGATGAGCTTCATCAGGTCCGCGCAGTACACCGACGGGTTGGCGAACCCGTTCTCGCGCGAGTAGCGCTGCGGGAAGTAGCCGCCACCGCAGACGCGTACGAGATCACAGGCCCTGCAGACCTCGCTGAGCGTTGCCCACGAGTCCTGCCGGGCCCGGACCTTCGGGGACGTCAACGCGTCGTCGAAGCTGTGCTCGAAAAGGTTCATGCCCAGATCGCACGCGCCCGGATAGGTCACCTTGAGCGTGTCCACGGCTTGGATCTCGCCGTTGGTCTCCACGACGACGAAGTCGACCGGTTGCAGGCCCCACTCCTCGGAGCTGTGCGTCGCTCCCAGGAACAGCGCGATGATGTCACGGAAGCGCCGGATCCTGACCGGCTGGGGCCGTTCGGCATACCAATCATGGAAGATCGGTAAAAGCCAGTCGGCGTACGGCGTGGTCTCCAGGGAGTCCTTTCCCGGCGGCCTTCGGTCGTGGTGGCCCAGCGGGAGCAGGAAATCGACGGACGGCGGTTCGAGCGAACGGAAATAGGAGTAGGTCTCCAGCGGATCCGCACCCAGGTCGACGACCGCCAGAATGCCGCCCCACAGCCTGGGCACGCTGCGCAGCAGCTCTATCGACCTTTCCACGTCCTCGAACGACGAACGGCCCGCGTGGTCGACCCGGTGCAGATCCTGGACCGGGCGAGGGCCGTCCATGCTGAGCCCGAAGGAGACCTCCCACTCCTCGCACAAGGCCAGCACTTCCTCGGTGTACAGGACGCCGTTAGTCTGACCGTTCCACCGGATCCGCACGTCGGGTGTGTGCCGGGTGACCGTCTCGAACAGCGCTCTCAGGTAGGCCACGCCGAGCAGCAGCGGCTCGCCGCCATGCAGGATGACATCGGCCTGCGGCAGCCCGTGGGCCAGGCCGTGCTCGTTGATCCGCTGCCCGAGCCGGGCCGCCGTCTCCAGTGACATCCGGTGCGGCTGCCCACGCCAGGACTGGTCGGCGTGGTGGTAGACGTAGCAGTAGTCGCAGTCGAGGTTGCAGCGAGAGGCGACCTTGCAGATGAACGACTTGAACGGCTCCGCCTCAAACACGTCCGGCCCACGAACTGTGCGAGCTGAAGGAGCTGAACGAGCTGAACGAATCGAAGGAACTGAAGGAGCTGAACGAGCCGAAGGAACTGAACGAGCTGAACGAATCGAAAGAACTGAAGGAACCGAACTGGCTGTGCCGGCTGTGCGCGCTGAATGAGCTGAACCGGCTGTGGCGGCTGTGCGAGCTGAAAATATGCCCCAGTGAGCCGTCGGCCATTTCTTCGGGATAGAGCTCGTTCAGAATCTGGCCGAGGACCGTTCCGTCCAGCTCCTCTACCGAACTCAGGTCGAACTCCCCGAGGTCCAGATCGATCCCGTCGGGAGGAAGCTCCCGCTGATTCGGTGATTCGGCCATCCGCAGCCTCCCGAGCTGGATGTCCTTTCGGAATTTCCAACCATTCAGGCAATACCGACGATCGGCATTCGATGGAACCGTGGATTCTCACGGCCGCGAAAAACGGGGGCCGTACCCTATGGAAACAGCACTACCGACCATAAGACAACACCCCATGTGACCAGTCAAGTCCAGGAAGTGACATGATTTTTCCGGACTTGAAGGCACGCCGGCCACCACCTCCAGACAGCCGAACTCCCCCGTACGCCGAGCGCGTACGGGGGAGCGGGTGTGATCGGATCAGCTGTAGAAGGTGACGGAGCCGCGGGAGACCGTGGTGCCGCGCTCGCCCCAGTACGACGTGATGTCGGCGCGGTAGCGGGTGTCCTCGTAGGCGGTGGCCAGGCTCGTGCAGGTGCTGCCCGAGTGGCCGTAGTAGTTGTTGCGGTCCGTGATGGTGGGCGACGGGCCGGACCGGGAGAGCGGAACCAGCGTCACCCGGACCCAGCGGGCGCCCTCGGTGTTGAACGCCTGAGCGCAGAGCCGGTCCTCGCCGTCGTTGTAGCTGACGGTGCCGTCGCCGACGTTCTTGGAGAAGGAGTTGGCCAGCGCGGGCTGGGCGAGCGCGAAAGTGGCCGCGGCGACAGTGACGCCTACCACGGCGGTCTTGAGCAGGTTCTTCATCATGGGCCCTTCTGTCCGGAGCGGTGTTCGTGCTGCCGCTCGTCATGGATCTTCGTCAACGGACCACGCTGACAAAAGGCCTTGACGCGATAGTTCGCCAGCTGGTCGCCGGTACGTAAACGCCCGTTTAGGTGCGCGCTGGGTGATGTCGCGGACACGCAACGCTTGACCGGCTTTGTACATCTGTGGCTTGATCTGTCGTAGATCACCTTGGAGATGGCCGTCGTCGTGGCCGCGCCCGCCGGGGCCGCCGCCACGGTGACGGATGCTCTGGCTTCTGACGCGGTGACCGCACGGCAGGTCGCGGCGTACTGGCTCGGAGACGGCGGAGCCAACCTGGCGAACGCCACGCCGTACGGCGTCCAGGCCGCGGTCGCCGGCCAGGTCTTCCCGATCGGCGGTGTCCCGAGCGATGGCAAGCCCCCGGCCGGATCGACCTGGCCGAGGTCGAGATCCCGGCGGGCGCGGTCGCCTACCTGTGCGGGCCGCTGCCGTTCATGCGGGAAGCACGGGCCCAGCTCATCGAGGGGGGAGTGGCGGCGCGGGACATCCACTACGAGGTGTTCGGTCCCGACCTGTGGCTCTCGGGCTCCTGACCCGGTGTTCCCGCGCAGTCGGGGGTTGTGAGCCGGGGAAAACGCGTGGCGACGTCCTGCCGTTGGCGGCAACGGCGGCTCGCCGCCCGGTCAGCGGCCGTTTCCGCTCTGCCCGACCGCCCGGTTGGTCGTCGACCCTGTGCTCAGTCGGCACTCCGCCTGAGGACGGTTATTTCCGGTGTCTGCGGAGTTCGCCCGTCGACAGGTCGACTTCGTAGGCCTGTTCGGACACGGCGGCGCGGACCAGGAAGCGGTTGTTCTTTGACCAGCCGAGACCGATGTCGAGGAAATCGTCGACGGGGAATACGGGGACGACGCTCGACACCCCGTTCGCCGGTCGCCACGGTGAAGGTCTCGACGGCTCCCTTGCTGCGTCGGATTTTCACCAGTTGGCGTCCGTCGGGCCGGAGGTTGTAGGTGTCCCTGGAAGACTTCTCATGGGGCAGGCTCAGCCGGGTCTTCCCCCGATGGTCGACCACGAGCACCCGAGTCGCCGTCGTGGCCACGATCCCGCTCTCGCTGAGATCGTGGACCTTGCGGGCGCCGGGGATCGAGGTCGTGGTCCAGGTCTTCGTGTCGGTGATCGTCGCGCTGTCCCTGGCCAGCGCGACGTACCTGCTCTGGCCGTGGAACGTGAGGGTGGGCAGCGCGGTGTCGGCCAGGCTGCCGGTCAGAGGGTGGACGCCCGTCGCGTCCTGATGCACCATGCGGCGGTCGTGTCTCGTCAGGTAGACGATCGCCTTCTTGTCAGGCCGGCGGGCGAACGGCGCAGCTCGCGGCGCGCCGCCTTTCGCCTACCTGAGCGCCTTGGCCGGCTCGGTCGGCGCGTTGATCACTGTCTGGCTGATCGTGGACGCCGTCCTCCGGCAGGTACGCCGCTACGAAGACCACCCCAGGCTCGCCCTCCTCGACACGCTGCGCTGGGGCATGGCCGGCCTGGGCACGCTGGGCATACTTGCCGGATATGGCTATGCCGACTTCGGAGGTGAGGTCGGAATCGCCTGGCTCGCGATCATGGTGGCCCTGGTCGCGGTGCTCTACAGCCTGGCGGATCTGCCGTCCCTCGCCTCCCGACGGAACGCCGTACCAGGAACCGGAAGGCAGTCAGCTCATGCGCAAGCTCAAGCTCCAGGTCCAGACCACCGTGGACGGCTACATGGCCGGCCCGAACGGTGAGATGGACTGGATGACGTTCCCCTGGACCGACGACATCAACGCCTATCTTGACGCGCTCACCGCGTCGGTGGACCACATCGTGCTGGGCCGTAAGCTCGCCGAGGGGTTCATCCCGGCCTGGGCGGCCGAGCCGGAGGGCGAGGACAGGGAGTCCATCGACTGGATGAACAACACGCCCAAGGTCGTGATCTCCAACACCCTCACCGAGTCGCCCTGGGCGAACGCCGTCGTCGCCGGCGGTGATCTGACAGAGATCGTGAGCCGGCTCAAGGCCGAGCCGGGCGGAGATCTGATCACGTACGGGGGCGGCACGCTCGTCACAGGCCTGATCGCCAAGGGTCTGATCGACGAGCTCCACCTGATGGTGAACCCGGTCGCGATCGGCGCCGGCATGCCGGTGTTCCCCACCGAGGGCGCGTACCAGCAGCTGCGCCTGGTCACCGCGAGGCCGTTCGACTGCGGGATCACCGCGCTGCACTTCGAGCCGGAGCGTTCCTGACCGCTACGGATATTCGGGGAGCTGGAGCGACGAGTGGACGAGCAGTCCCTCGTCGCCGGACGGGAGTGACGCGCCGAGCAGCGCCTGGTTGCGCAGCGCCAGATCCTCGGCGGTGGGGGGAAGGAGAGCGGCGCGTCCGCTGATGGCGATCGCCTGGTTCTCCTCGACGAACTTGCGGGCGGCGGCGTCGTAGGCCGCGAAGGCGGACGAGTGGTCCGGCCTGGTGGCCAGCTCGCCCGCGAGGAGGTAGGCGCCGACCAGGGCGATGCTCGATCCCTGCCCCGAGAAGAAGGAGGGGGCGAAGGCGGCGTCGCCGACGAGGGCGACCCGGCCCTTCGACCACTGCGGCATGTGGATCTGGCCGGCGACGTCGAAGAAGAGGTCGTCAGCGGTGCGCATGGCGTCGACCATGCGCGGAATCTCCCACTGGTCGCCGGCGAAGACCGAGGCGACCAGGTCACGCTGGGCGCCGGGGTCGCGGAAGGCGTGCAGGGGCGGCTCCGGCTGGAGGAAGGTCATGACGGCCAGCACTTCGTCGCTGTCCGCGACCCCGTAGAGCACGGCGCTCCTGCCCGGGACGTTCCAGAAGAGGGCTTCGTGCGAGAGCCCGAGCTCGTTGGGCATGGTGAATCCGGCGAAGCTGCAGCCGAGGTAGTGGTGGTAGTCCTCCTCCGGGCCGAAGGCCAGGCCCCTGGTGTTCGAGTGGATGCCGTCGGCCCCGACGACCAGGTCGAAGGTGCGCTGCACCCCGCTGTCGAAGGTCACGTCCACGCCGCCGTCGTGGTCGTGCAGGGTGGCGATGGAGTCGCCGAAGAGAAACTCGACGTCGTTGCGGACGATGCTGTAGATGACGTAGGCGAGGTCCTGACGTCGCACTTCGATGTCCCGGCCCGCCAGCCCGCCGGTCAGCGCCTCGGGCCTGATGGAGCCCACCGGCCCGCCGTCGGCGCTCAGGAAGGTGATCTTACGGCTGTCGACGTGGGCTTCCCTGAGCCGGGGCAGCACGCCCATGCGCCGAACCACGTCCAGCGCGGTGCCGCGGATGTCGATGGGATAGCCGCCGCTGCGTACCGCGTCCGCCTTCTCCACGACGGTGACCTCGAAGCCACGGCGGTGGAGCCAGTAGGCCAGGGCCGGGCCCGCGATGCTGGCGCCGGAGATGAGGACTTTTCGCTTCATGCCGGTCTCCTATAGGTGTGTACCTTAGGTATCTTTGTTGGACGCGTGGAGGGCCCCTCCGCGAGCTGATCGATGACAAGAATATACCTAACTTAGGTATGTATGTACAGCGGGGAGTCCCATGAACGAGCAGGAGGAGCAGCGGAACGACGGATCTGACCTGCTGTCGGAGCTGCTGCCACGCCTGACGAATCTCGGTGCCGTCCTCCACCGAGGCCACCTCATCGAACGCGCCCTGGAAGCCGCCGGAGTCCCGCTGGAACGGCCGGCGATGTCGGTGCTCATCACGGTGCAGCTGGCCGGCCGGCCGCTACGGGTGGGGGAGGTCGCCGCGCGGATGGAGGTCGTGGGCCCGCACGTCACGCGGCTGGTGAACGATCTTGAGAAGCGAGGGCTGGTCAACCGGGTCGCCGATGAGCACGATCAGCGGTCACGGCTCGTCGAGCTGACTCCGGAGGGCACGGCGGCGACAGACAGGTATCTTCGCTTCCTGCTCGACTGGTTCGCCGGCGTCCTGTCCGACTGGCCTGAGCAGGACCGCCAGGATTTGGGCCGGCTCCTCGCACGTTTCGCCGACGACATCGCCGTCCACCTGGCAGCACTCGCCGACTGACGACGGCCGGCCGAAAGTGTCGTCGCGGCCGGTTAACGTCTGGTGCGCGGCGCCGCCCAGGCGCCGGAGCTGATCGGCTTCTGGCCACGGGATTCGTGGTGTCCGTCCTTGGCAGGGGGCCGGGGCGGCGACTGTGACATGGAGACCACCGGTTCGGTGTTCAGGGGCGGAGGATCAGCCGAGCCGGTGCGGGACCGTCAGCGGGACCGGTCGTCTTCGGAGGCCGAGGGCAGGTGCTTCAGCTCGTCGAGCTGGTCGGGAACCTCGACCAGCCTCTTGAGCTCGGCCTGGCACGCCGTGCACGTGTCGAGGTGGCGCTCGAACGCTTCGTTCTCGTCCTCATCGAGGACACCGAGAACGTAGGCCGCCACCTCTTCGTGCATTACCCGGCTACCCCCTTGTCCCGCAGCACCTCGCGCAGCGCCCGGATGCCGTAGTAGAGCCGGGACTTCACGGTGCCGGGCGGAATCCCCAGTATTTCCGCCGCTTCACTTATCGTACGGTCCCGGAGGTAGGTCTGCTCGATGACTTCGCGGTGTTCTTCCGTGAGGCTGCGCAGCGCGTCCGCGACCACGATCGCCGACAGAGATCGTTCGGCTCCGTCCGGGACGGCCAGCATATCGACTTCGGGCGGCTCGACCTCTAGAGGCCGAACGCTCCTACGCCGCCGCCCGTCGATCACGATGCGGCGGGCCACGGTGAGCAGCCATGCCCAGATGAGGCCGGGCTCCCATTGCAGTCTCGCTGAGTTGCGCCAGGCCCTGACGAGCGTCTCCTGTACGACGTCCTCGGCCCATTGGAGATCGTTGCCGGTCGACCTGCGTATGTGGCGCAGCAGAGGGCCGCCGAACTCCCGGTAGAGCTCCGCGATGCGGTGCTCCGCCTCGGCATCAGCACTCTCGAACGTGCGGTCCAGGTGAAGTAGCACGGGGCATATCTTTACACCTTCGTTATCACTCCGGTAGGCACTCCGATAACTCCGGTCATTTCTGACTATTCAGGCTATGACGGGAACCGCCCGGGCGAGGTTCGCGTCTGACCTGCCTTGCGTTGCCTCCGAGGTGATATAGGGCGACTTTTCGGAATGCCGAGGTGGTCTGACCCAGGACCTGCCCACGGCGCGTGTGCGTACAGGTCGCAGGGGTGTCTCGCGAGCGCGCGAACCTTTCCGGCATGGCGCGGTAAGTACGTACGACCGCTTACGCCAAGGAAGGGCCGAAATGCATGACCATCACCCCCGAAGTCATCGAAGACGATGACGCGACCCTCCTCGAGAGATCGCTGAACGAACCGGAGACCTTCGCCGCCCTGTTCGACCGGCACGCGCCCATGTTGCATCGCTACGTGGTGCGGCGCCTCGGTCCCAGCGAGGCCGAGGACGTGGTCACCGACACCTTTCTGGCCGCCTTCCAGCGCCGGGGCGCATACGACAGGGGCCGCCCCGACGCTCGACCATGGCCGTACGGGATCGCGTCGAACGTGATCGGCAAGCGGCGGCGTACAGAGTTGGGGCTTTATCGCGATGTGCTGCTGCTCGTCGCCTGGGCCGAGCTGAGTTATCAGGAGGTCGCCGACGGAGTTGATCGCCGCGGGCGTCACGGCCGACGTGACGTTCTCGGCACCGGGCAAGAAGTGCGCGGACGACCGTTTCACCAGTGCCGATCCGGCCTATGGGAAGATCCCCGAGGGGATGGGCACGGCGAAGCTCTGGGACGACGCGAAGAACTGGCGGTCCAGGAAGGCCATCCGGCCGGTCTCCATGCACGAGTTCAAGATCTATCCGCGGCACATGAAGCCGGGGGAGACCCTGGTGCTGGAGTTCCGCGACAACCAGAATCCGCGCCAGCCCTGGCAGCTCGGCGGATGGCCGGCCACGGCGGAGACACCGGTGAAACCGTGCGTGGCCGTAGACGACACCGCGCCGATCCAGGAGAACCCCTGAGGGGTTGAATCTCCAGTAAGGGGAGGCGCGAAGGTGGGGGGCATGGACGGCGACACGCTCTACTCGATCGGCGATCTGGCGCGGCGGACCGGGCTGACGGTCAAGGCCATCAGGTTCTACGCCGACTGCGGTCTCGTGCCGCCGACCACCCGCAGCCCCGCCGGCCACCGCCGCTACGGCATCGACGCCGTCGCCCGCCTGGATCACGTACGGACATTGCGCGATCTGGGGCTGGACCTGCCCACCATCCGGAAGGTCGTGGACCGGGAGGTCTCAATCGCCGAGGTCGCCGCGGCGCACGCCGAGGCGCTGGCGGTGCAGATCCGGACGTTGCGGCTGCGCCGGGCGGTGCTGACTGCGGTGGCCAAGCGCGGGTCGACCCCTGAGGAGATGGATCTCATGCACAAGCTGGCCAAGCTGTCGGAGGACGAGCGCCACCGGCTGATCGCCGACTTCCTCGACGCCGCCTTCGGCGGCCTGGACCTCTTCGACGGTATCAGGCGCTCGATGACCCCCGAGCTGCCCGACAACCCCGAGCCCGAGCAGGTGGAGGCGTGGGTGGAGCTGGCCGAGCTGTCCCAGGACCCGGATTTCCGCGCCGTCATGCGGCGGATCGCCGAGCAGCACGCCGAGGGCCAGGGGGCCGGTCTGCGCCGCCACTTCGCCGCGGTGGTGCGTGACCGGGTCGGGCCGGCGCTGGCGGCGGGCGTCGATCCGGCCTCGCCCCGGGCCGACTCCGTCGTCGCGGCGATCAGGGAACAGTACGCGGACCTGTCCGGCCGCCCCGACGACGCCGACCTCCTGCGCCGGCTGCTGACCAGAGTGGAGGCGGCGAACGATCCCCGCAGGGAGGCCTATCTCCAGCGGCTGGCCGTCATCAACGGCTGGCCGGCCCCCGGTAGCCTGGCGCCGGTCTTCGACTGGTTCGCCGAGGCGGCGCACGCCAGAGCGTGACGCCGCCGTACCGCTCCGAGATCACGCGAGCGCCTGGATCATCGAGCCTGGGGCGCTCTCGGTTGCCGTAGGACGACGAGGGTGACGGCGAAGGCGGCCACGAGCAGGGCGGCGGCGATGGTGAAGGCCAGGCGGTAGCCGCCGGTCAGCGCCGCCGCCTCGCCGCTGCCGGCGGCGAGCAGTTCGTCGGTGCGGGAAGCGGCCAGCGTGGACAGCACGGCGACGCCGAGAGCCATGCCGATCTGCTGGGTGGTGTTGAACAGCCCGGACGCGAGGCCGGCGTCGTCCGCGCGGGCGCCGGACATGCCGAGCGACGTCAGCGCCGGGAGCACCAGCCCGCCGCCCGCGATGAGCAGCATCACCGGGAGCAGGTCGGTGACGTAGTCGGCGTGCACCGGGACCCGGGTGAGCCAGCCCATCGCCCCCATGAGGAGCAGCAGGCCCGCCAGCAGGACGGCCCGCTCACCGAAGCGGGTGTTGAGCCGGGCCGAGACGAACAGGGACACACCGCCGATGGACACCGCCGCGGGCAGCATCGCCAGGCCGGTCGGGAGTGCGCCGTACCCGAGGACCTTCTGCATGTAGAGGGCGACGATGATCTGGAAGGCGAACATGGCCGACAGCGTCAGCATCTGGACCACGTTCGCGCCCGAGACGTTGCGCGAGCGGAGGATCCGCAGCGGCATCAGCGGGGTCCTGGCCCGCGTCTGGCGGACGAAGAACGCGGCCAGCAGGGCCAGCGACACGGCTCCGAGGCTGAGTGTGCGCCCGGCGAGCCAGCCGTACTCCTCGATCTTGACCACTGTGTAGATGCCCAGCATCAGCCCGCCGGTGACCAGCACCGCGCCGAGCGCGTCGGCTCCGGCGGCGAGCCCGGCTCCGCGCTCGTCGGGCAGCGCCCGGATGGCCAGCGCGATCGTGGCCAGCCCGATCGGGAGGTTGATGAAGAAGATCCAGTGCCAGCTGAGCGCGTCGGTGAGCACCCCGCCCAGCACCTGGCCGATGGAGGCCCCGGCGGCGCCGGTGAAGCTGAACACGCCGATCGCCTTGGCGCGCTCCCTGGCATCGGTGAACAACGTCACCAGGATGCCCAGTACGACGGCGGAGGCCATGGCGCTGCCGACGCCCTGGACGAACCTGGCGAAGATCAGCATCCCGGGCCCGGTGGCGAACCCGGCCAGCAGGGACGCCGCGGTGAAGACCGCGTTCCCCGCCAGGAACATGACCTTGCGGCCGATGAGGTCGCCCAACCGGCCCGCCAGGAGCAGCAGCCCGCCGAAGGCGATCAGGTACGCGTTGACGGTCCAGCTCAGCCCGGCTGGCGAGAAACCCAGGTCCCGTTGGATGGCCGGCATCGCCACGGTCACGATGCTGCCGTCCAGGATCGTCATGAGCATCGCGGCCGACAGCACGGCGAGCGCGAGCCCGCGGGATCCGGTGCGCGGAGGGGAAGGTGCGGTGTACGACATGGCCGTCTCCTGTTCAAAGAGGAACAGGAGAGACCGTAGCAGATAGTTTTGTTATAGACGATCCTCGACGGATCTATTTTGTACGATGCCGCGATCGGCGGGCTGACTGCGGAGCCTCCACGGGAGTGGCCAGATGGCCCTTGACCAGTCGGTTCATCGCCCTGACGAGCACTTCGGCCTCGTCGTCGGGCAGCGCGCCCAGCGTGTCCCGGTGCACGGCGTCGACGATCTCCTGACTCCGCCTCGCCGCCTCGGCGCCCTTCGCGGTGACGGCGATGATGCGGGCCCGCCGGTCCGTGCTGGACGGGCGGCGCTCGGCGAGCCCCGCCTTCTCCAGGGCGTCGACCGTGACCACCATCGTCGTCTTGTCCATGTCGCCGATCTCGGCGAGCTGGATCTGCGTGCGCTCGGCCTCAAGGGCGTGCACCAGCACGCAGTGCATGCGTGCCGTCAGGCCGATCTCGGCGAGCGCCGCCGCCATCCGTGTTCGCAGGACGTGGCCGGCGTGGTCCAGCAGGAACGACAGGTCCGGTTCTGTGCGGGCTGGTGCCATGGCGGTCATGCCCTCAGCCTAGCAACTAGGTCCGTTCTGGATTATCCGCTGCGTCCGCGCAGATCAAAGGGGACGCCGCGCGTCTCGCGGCGTCCCCTGAAGGGCTACTTCGACAGGTAGAGCGTCTTCCAGGTGCCCGCGTACAGGCAGTTGAGCGACGGCTTGGTCCCCTTGCCCTCGGCACAGACCTTGAGTTCCACCTGGTAGACGTCGTGAGAGGAGAACGAGTACGACGCGGGGGTCCGGTAGGAGCAGTCCCTGATGCTGCGGTGCTTGTGCGGCAGGTTGTTGCCGGGCGCCTTGTAGGTGATGCGGAAGACGGCCCAGCCACAGGTCGACGTCCTGCGGGTCTGGTCGTACAGCTTGCCGGAGATCTTCACCGTGTCGGCGGTCGGGATGTCGCCGTGGTCCTCGCCCGACGCGACCAGCGAGCCCGCCGTCCTGGCCTGGTTGCCGGGGGCGTAGTAGGGGCCCCACGCGCGTGCCGTCTCGCCGGCGGAGACCGCGTCGGAGTGGGCCGCCGCCTGGGCGGCGGCGGGGGCGATCGAGAGGACGGCGGCGACGGTGGCCAGGACTGCGAGGGGGCGGGAGATCGACATTGGAGCGGTCCTTTCCTGCGATGGTGACCGTACTGTCGGATGGACCGCTTTCATCCTTCTTGCCGGCGGGTGTCACGCCTCCTTGCAGGCTCAGGGCTTGCTGTCGGTCCAGCCGGCCTCCAACACGGCCGTCGAGTTCCAGACGGTGCCGGGCTCGAAAGCGGCCTGGTAGCCGCCGGGCTTCACCACGACGCTCTCGTTGGCCAGCGCCCGGCCGGTCGCCTGGTCGAAGATCAACCGGTTCTCCAGGACGCCGGTGGACTTCTTGTCCTTGGTCCGCACGGTCTGCTCGATCGCCACCGCCGTGCCCTGACGTCCTTCGGCGTCGGTGACGTTCTCGATGACCTCGACCGTGTCGAGGCCGGCGAGCATCCGGAAGGCGGCCCCGCGCACCTCCGGCGTGACCGGCATGTCGGTGATCAGCCCCGCGCTCACCGTGAACAGCCAGACGTCGGCCGACATCGGGTCGCTCGACGATTCGGTGCCGTGCCCGCCGTAGGAGCGCAGCAGCCACGCCTTGAGCTCGCCCGGGTCGGAGGGCAGGCCGCGCAGGTCCTTCATGGTCACGTTGCGGCCCAGCCAGAACACCTTGTCGCCGTCGACGAGCGGCGCGTGGCCGGTCTTGGCGGCGCGAGGAGAGGTGGACAGGGTCAGCTCGCCCATCTTGGCCGGCATCTCGACCTTGATCTCGGCCGGGGAGCCGGCCTGCCGCCACGCCGTCTCGTCCGCCTCGGTGGCCGGCCGCGCGCCCAGCGACCGGTTGCGGCTCCACTGGTCGCCGCCGGTGGCCTTGGGCGTCCAGCCTTCGATGCGCGATCGGTCCCAGACCAGGTAGCCGCCGTCCACGGCCTTGTACAGCGAGCGGCTCACCGATGCCGTGTGCCAGTAGGCGGCTGTGTCGTCCGGCTGGCGATCAGCCTTCTCGGCGGCGGCCAGCAGGACCTCCCGCGCCGACAGTGTCACCTTCGGCGCGGCCGTGGACGGCGTGGGGGCGGGCGGTGCGGTCGTGGACAGGGCGGTCGTGGACAGGGCGGTCGTGGGCGGTGTGGTCGTGGACAGGGCGGTCGTGGCTCGGGCCGCGTCGGGGTCGGGCGGCGTGCCGCCACCGGTGCCCGTCACGACGACGGCGGCCGCCGTCACGGCCGCCGCGCCGGCCAGGCTGATGCCCCACACCGGCCTGGCCCTGCGCTTCTGGCGGGCCTGCCGGGGCCGCGACATGGCGTAGGAGAGCTCCGCCGCCCTCGTGCGCTCGTCCACCGGCGCGTCGCCCAGATGGGCGGGCCGGGCGGCACGCAGCTCGTCGATGGGGTTCATGACCACTCCTCCTTGAGGCTCGGCACGCGGGGACGGGGCGGCGGGGGCGACTCCATCGCCTGCCCGAGCCGTTTGCGGGCACGGTGCAGCCGGACCCGGAACGTGGCCGACGAGCAGCCGATCACCCGGGCGGCGTCCCTCGGGGACAGCCCCTGCCAGGCCACCAGGACGAGGATCTCCCGGTCGTCCTCGGGCAGCTCGGCCAGCGCCCGCAGCACGCTGATCCGCTCGGCGACCTTGTCGGCCACGTCGTCGTCCACAACGCCGGCCACAACGCCGGTCACGTCGCCCTCGGTCCAGGCGCGCAGCTCCGCGCCGAGCGCCTCCCGCCGCGCCTGCGCGCGGATGTTGTCGCGCAGCACGTTGCGCGCGACCCCGAGCAGCCACGGCAGGGCCGGCTCCGGTACGTCCTCCAGCCGCCGCCAGGCGATGGCGAAGGTCTCGCTCACCACTTCGTCCGCCACCTGCCGGCCCGCACGACTGACCACGTACGCCCACACGCGTTGCCGGCATTCGTCGTACATGCCGGTGAACCGGTGCTCATCATCCGTCACCGCCCCGCCCCTTCGTCCCGGATGCGCTCTTCTGACACCAGGTAGTGGTGCGAGCCCTCCGGTTGTTACGCGTCTTCTGCGGTGAAATATGCCGGATGGCTCGCAGGCGGGGTCGGTCCAGCACTACCCGCGCAGGGCGCGGTGGTCGGCCTTGAGCGGCCGGCTGAGTCGTACGGTGATGAACTCGTTGTTGTCGGCCTTGCCGGCCGTGCGGCCGGAGGAGAACGGGAAGTTGTTGTCGTTGGCGATGATCAGCGTGCGGTCGTCGAGGATGGCCACGTCCTCGATCGTCTCGAATGGGAAGCGGAAGGTCTCGCCGAAGCCGCCGAGGCCCTTGGGGTTGGCCACGTCGAGCAGGTCGGCCACGAGCGTCTTGTCCATCGCCCCGTCGCGGTCGCGGTCGCGGGTGTCGGCGAGGTAGACGCGCTTGACCTTGGCCGCGTCGCCCTGGGCGCCGTCACGCTCGATGATCAGGAAGCGGTGCCGGTCGACGGCGACGGCGTCGCCGATGGCGTGGTTCGCGGCGTCCAGCTCGTAGGCCCAGCGCTTGTCCGTGTACTGCTTCTTCCGCAGGTCGAACTCGTACATCCGCAGCGTGCCGGCCGGGTCGCCGTTGACGGTGCCTTCGAGCAGCGGGTGGAGACGCTTGCCGTCGACGGACCGGGCCATGCCCTCGAAGCCCTTGCTGCGGCCGAGGTTGGGCTGGGCGCCGTTGAGGAACGGGTTCTCCGGAGCCTGTACGCCGGGCAGCGGGACGGGCGCGTCGAGCAGCGTGCCCGAGGAGGAGAAGTGCAGCACGAACGGGCCGAACTCGTCGCCGATCCAGTAGGTGCCGTCGGCGGCGCGGACGATCGACTCCACGTCGAAGTCGGCGCCGGTGAGCTTGCGGTCCTCGCGGGTCAGCGGGAAGGTGATGTGGCGGTCGGGGTCGCTCAGGCCGAACCCGCCGAGCACCTTCACCGCGCCGGTGCGCAGGTCGGGCTTGACCTGGTGCACCCGGAGCAGAAAGTCGGCGCTGTTGGCCTTGGCACCGAAGCCGTTGTCGGACAGCATGTCGTAGACGCCGCCGCCCCGGCGCACGATGCCACTGAACCCCTGCACGGGCTGCCCGGCGAAGGGTGGGGTGAGCCCGTTGACCGGTGCGGAGCCGAGGGCGGCGCCGGACGCCTCGCTGCCGGGCACGAAGGTCTCCGCGGGGAGGGTCGCGAACCCGGTCAGGGTGGCCCTGCCGAACTCGCGGGGCTCGGGGGTGGCGGCGGCAGGCGCGGCGAGGCCGCTGACCAGCGCGGCGGCGCCGAGGGCGATCAGTGCACGTCTCATGCGGGGCACGGTAACCAGATCGGATTAATCAGTACATAACGCCAGGCATCTCACCGGGGAACATGACCGACCGTAACTGACCAGGTATGCACGAGACAGGAGAACACGCCGGTGACGACCACCCTCGACCCACTCCGCGCGGCCCCCCGGACGGCCGCCTGGCTGGCCGCCCTGGAGGACGACGACCTCCCGGACGTCGAGATCGTCCTGCCCACCCCCGAGGTCCTGCTGGATCTCGCCGTCCCGTACGAGGACGTCAACCCCCTGCTCACGCTGGCCGGGGAGCTGCGGGCCGATCCCGAGCTCCGGTGGCTGCTGGAGCGGTGCGTCCAGCGGCTGGTGCGCGGCATCGGAGCCGTCGACGACCCCTTCGACCTGCCTGACCTGCCCCTTCTCGACCGATACTTCTACGCCTTCGTCTTCGTCGCGACGCTGCCGTACGTGCGGGCCTACCACCGCGAACGGGGCATCCCGGCGGACATCTCCCGGCACACCCTCGCCGACCTCGGCCGCAACCTCGCCGTGCACCGCAGGCGGCACGGCGTCGGCGGCGTGGTCCATCCCTCCTGGCTCAAGCTGCACTTCCGCGGCGAGGTCTACCAGCTGGGACGGTTGCAGTTCCAGCGGGCGACCCTGGGCACGCGGATGGGGACGGCGGTCGCCGCCGCGCTGCCCGTCGGCCCTGGCGACCCTGCCCTGAGCCTGCACATTCCCGACTTCTCCGGCCCGCTGACGCCCGCTGCCTGCGACGACTCGCTGACCCGGGCCCGCGACTTCTTCCCCCGTCACTTCCCCGAGGAGCCGTACACCGTGGCCGTCTGCCACTCCTGGCTGCTCGACCCGCAGCTGGCCGATCACCTGCCGGCCGGCTCGAACATCGTCGGCTTCCAGCGCCGCTTCCGACCCGGCTACCGGGACGAGCAGCCCAGCGACGGGCCGATCGAGTTCGTCTTCGGCGATCCCGGCCTGCCGGTGGACGCCCTGACCCCCCGGACCACGCTGGAGCGCGCGATCGTCGGCCACCTGCGCGCCGGCGGCCACTGGCACCTCGGCAACGGGTGGTTCCCGCTGTGACGGTCAGCGGGCGCGCGCGGCCAGCCGCCGTCCCGCGCGCCGCGCCGGCACCTCCACCAGCCGGTACGTCCCCGCCGCGCAGCCCAGCAGCACCGCCAGCGTCACCACGCCCAGCCCCACCCGGTACGGCCAGGCGACCGCCGCCGGATCGGCGAGCAGCCCGTCGACGATCTCCAGCAGGATCGGGTGCAGGAGGTAGACCGAGTAACTGACCATCCCGAGCCACGCCCACACGGCGGGCACCCGGCGCCCGGCCAGCAGCATCCCGGCCGCGAAGGTCGTCCAGGCGGCCACCACCGTGATCACCCATGCCCACGGGAAGTCCGGGCTGTGCCAGATCCCCGCGGCGACGGCGGCCACCGGCACGCTCCCGGCCAGGGCGAGCGCCCGTGACCGGTCGATCTCGCCGGACCGGGCCCGGTAGAGCGCCGTACCGGCGAACATGGTCGCCAGGATGATCAGACTCTGCCAGGCGGGGATCCGCCCGTTGACCGCGAGCAGCCCCAGCGTGACCAGGCCGAGCGCCGCCGCGCCCGCCCGCCGCAGGAGCGCGTGGGAGCTCAGCACCCCGGCCAGCCCGCCGCCCGCCAGCGCGATCACCGCCAGCGTGGTGGCGAGCGTGGCGTCCGCGCCGCGCGACAGCAGCACCGAGGGCAGGATCCCGCCCGCCGCCACGGCCACCACCCCGAACCCGCAGGCGATCTCCGCGCTGCGCAGATGCGCCCTGGCCAGGTAGAGCGCCGTGACCAGCAGGTAGAAGGCCATCTCGTACGAGAGCGTCCACAGCACGTTGAGCACGTTGGGCACGTTCAGGAGGTCCTGGAGCATCGTGAGGTGCCCGAGGACCGCCGAGGCGGGCCGGTCCGTCAGCCAGATGTGCAGGGGGTCGATGCCGGTGGCCGCCAGCAGCAGGGCGGCGGTCACCACCACGGCCCACAGCGGGTAGAGCCGGAACACGCGGCCGATCCAGAAGCCGGACACGCTGCCGTGACGTTCCAGCGAGGCCGGGATGACGTAGCCGCTGACGAGGAAGAACACCATGACGCCGTACATCCCGGCGTCGAACCACGGGCCGGTGACCTCCCGCAGCTCCGGGTAGAGCGGGTTGAGCGCGTGCTCGTACACCACCACGAGGGCGGCGACGCCGCGTAACGCGTCCAGCCAACCGAGCCGGTTTCCCACTGCCTGTGGCGGTGCATCGATGTTCGTCATGGCGGGCCCGACTTTATCTATAGTTGACACTGACTATTTGAAGGCGGATAGTTGATCCTGACTAAGGAGGATCGACACGATGAAGAAACGGAAGGTGGCCAATCCGCTGGCGCTGGCGGTGCTGGCCTGGCTGATGAGGGAGCCGACGCATCCGTACGAGCTGGGCCGGCGGCTGCAGGAGAGCGGTCAGGACCGCAACATCAAGTACAACCGCGGCTCGCTCTACATGGTCGTCGAGCAGTTGCGCAAGGCCGGCTTCATCGCCGAGCAGGCCACCGTGCGCGACACCCAGCGGCCTGAGCGCACCCTCTACGCGCTCACCGACGAGGGGCGCGCCGAGTTCTACGACTGGATGCGGGAGCTGGTCAGCGAGCCGCAGCACGAATATCCCCGGTTCGGGGTGGCGCTGTCGCTGCTGAGCGTGCTCTCGCCCGAGGAGTCCGTGGAGCTGCTCCGGCAGCGGGAGCGGGCCCTGGACGGCGAGCTCGGCGAGATCCGCGACCTGATGCGCGGCGCGGCCGAGCAGGGGGTGGGCTGGGTGTTCCTCATCGAGGAGGACTACCGGCTGTCCCTGCTGGAGGCCGAGCGCCGCTTCGTCGTGGGGCTGATCGAGTCGTTGCAGCAGCCGGAGTATGTCCGGACCTGGCTGGAGTTCTTCGCCCGGGAGGAGCGACCATGACGAACGCGACGGAAACCGGTCACGTCACCTCGGCTGACGGCACCGTCATCGGCTACCACCGGCTCGGCGACGGCCCGGCGCTGGTGGTGCTGCACGGCCAGATGGAGTCCGCGCAGAGCCACCGGCAGTTGGCCGAGGCCCTGGCCGGCACGCACACGGTCTACCTGCCCGACCGCCGGGGTCGCGGGCTGAGCGGCCCCTACGGCGCGGCGCACGACAGCGAGCGGGAGGTCGAAGACCTGGACGCGGTCCTCACGGCCACGGGCGCCCAGTGGGTCTTCGGGGTCAGTGTCGGCGCGCTCGTCGCGCTCCGGGCCGCGACCGCGCTGCCGGCCGTCCGCAAGGTGGCCGTCTACGAGCCGCCCCTGTTCGCCGACGGCCCCGCGCCCACCGACTGGGTGGCCCGCTACGAGCGGGAGATGGCCGCGGGCCGGGTCGCGGCGGCGCTCGTCACCGCCATGCTGGCGGCGCGGATGGGGCCGCCGATCTTCCGGTTCATGCCGCGTCCGCTGCTGGAGTTCCTGACCGGCCGGATGATGGCGGCGCAGGACGGCAGGGCCGGACCCGGCGACGTCACCATGCGGATGCTCGCCCCGACCCTGCGCCACGAGGCGCGCCTGGTCGCCGAGCTGGCCCAGACCCAGCGGGACGTGCGCGCGGACGCGCTCCTGCTCGGCGGCGGCAAGAGCCCCGCCTACCTGAAGGCCGCCCTCGACGCGCTGGAGCGGGTCATGCCGGAGGCCAGGCGGGTCGAGTTCGCGGGCCTCGACCACGGCGGCTCCGGAAACACCGACCTGGGCGGCGAACCGGATGTGGTGGCCGGCGAACTGCGCCGCTTCTTCGCCTGAATCCGCCTGAATCCGCCTGGTGCGCCGACGGGTCGAAGCGGGATCATAGGGGCATGCTGTCCGTCCTGGCCCCCATCGTGGCCGCCCTCGCCCTGCTGATGAACGGCCTCATGGCAGGCATCTTCTTCGCGTTCTCCAACTCGATCACGCCGGGCCTCGACGCGATCGACCCGGCACCCGCCGCCTCGGCCATGCGCAGCATCAACCGCAAGATCCTGAACCCGGGGTTCCTCACCCTGTTCGTGCTGTCGCCGTTCGCCTCGGCGGGCGCGGGCGTGCTCCTGCTGTTGCTCGGCGAGACCGAGGCCGCGATCTGGCTCATCGCGGCCGGCGTGGTCTACGCCCTGGGCTCGTTCCTGCCGACGGCGGTGCTCAACGTGCCGATGAACAACGCGCTCGACGCCGGCGAGCTCGACTGGCAGGGCTACGGGGCCCGCTGGACCCGCTGGAACACGGTCCGCGCCGTCGCGAACGTCGTCGCCCTGCTGCTCATCGGGGTGGGGTTGTGGGCATGGCAATGATCGGCACGGGATCCCGCACCGATCACTGATCTCCGCGGCGGCTCCTGTCACATGTTGATCATGTGGCCGGCCAGGCCGTGGATCGCCTCCTTGACCGCTTCGCCGAGGGTCGGGTGGGCGTGCACGTTACGGCCGACCTCGTGCACCGTGAGGTCCCACTGCTGGGCCAGCGTCAGCTCGGGCAGCAGCTCGGTGACCTCGGGGCCGATCAGGTGGGCGCCGAGCAGCTCGCCGTGCTCGCCGTCGCTGAGGATCTTGACGAAGCCGTTCGGGTCGCCCAGGCCGTGCGCCTTGCCGTTGGCGGTGAACGGGAACTTGATCACCTTGACGTCATAGCCCAGGTCGCGGGCCTGCGCCTCGGTGTGCCCGAAGCTGGCCACCTGCGGCTGGCAGTAGGTGGCGCGCGGGATCATGACGTAGTCGAGCTCCATGGTCTCGGCCCCCGCGATGGTCTCCGCGGCGATGACGCCCATCGCCTCCGCGGCGTGGGCCAGCATGAGCTTGGCGGTGACGTCGCCGATCGCGAAGATGTGCGGCACGTTGGTGCGCAGCCGGCCGTCGACCGCGATGGCGCCCCGGTCGGTGAGGGCGACGCCGGTCTTCTCCAGGCCGTAGCCGTCGACCCGCGGCTGGAAGCCGATCGCCTGCATCACCTTGCCGGCCTCGAGCACCTGCTGCTGCCCGTCACGGGAGACGGTCACCTTGACCGAGGAGCCGTTGTCCTCGATGTTCTCGACGCGGGTGGAGGTGAGCACCTCGATGCCGAGCCGCTTGTAGCGCTTGGCCAGCTCGGCGGAGACCTCCGCGTCCTCCAGGGGGACGATCCGGTCGAGGAACTCCACGATCGTCACCTTGACGCCGTAGTTGTGCAGCACGTACGCGAACTCCACGCCGATCGCGCCCGCGCCCGCGATGATGATGCTCTCCGGCAGCTCCTCGCTGAGGATCTGCTCTTCGTACGTCACCACGCGGTCCGACAGCGACGTGCCGGGGATCAGCCTGGTGGTGGCGCCGGTGGCGATGATGCAGTTGTCGAAGGTGATCGTCTCGTCGTTCACCTGCAGCGTGTTGGCGTCAAGGAAGGTGCCGCGGCCGTCGTACTCCTTGATGGAGTTCTTCTTCATCAGGTAGTGGATGCCCTTGACCCGGCCGTCCGCCACCTTGCGGCTGCGCGTGAACGCCGCGCCGTAGTCGAAGGTGACCTCGCCGCTGATGCCGAAGGTCTTGGCCTCATGGTTGAAGATGTGGGCGAGCTCGGCGTTGCGCAGGAGAGCCTTGGACGGGATGCAGCCCACGTTCAGGCAGACGCCACCCCAGTATTTCTCCTCGATGACCGCTGCGCGCAGGCCGAGCTGGGCGGCGCGGACCGCTGCCGTGTATCCCCCCGGACCCGCGCCGAGAACGACGACGTCATAGTGAGTGCTCATGAGTCGGACCATACCGCTCGTCCAGGTGCGCCCCTGACCCTCACCCCTGTGGCTAGACCTCCACGTTGTACGGCAAGCTCAACTCCTCGGCCGGAACGCCGCGAATCCCCCAGTTCGTCTTCGGCATCTCGATGATCGTGATCTCCACGTCGTCAGCCGGGTAGGGGAGGGTCTCGTAGATCGTCCGGATCAGTGCGCGCTTGGCGTAATCGCTGCGGCCGGTGAAACAGACCACCTCGATGATCAGGTAGCCCTCGCCGCGCTGCGGGCAGATGAGGTCGTCGGCGTCCAGCAGCAGGAACCGGTGGAACCTCTTGTCCTCGGGCAACTCCCAGGCGCTGACGAGGCAGGAGTGCAGCAGATCCGACACCTCTCGCTGCCGCCCCGCCCACACGTCGCGCCGCCCGTAAACCTTCACCTGAGCCATGTCGGCCACTATAGACAGGTGATTCGCATACTGCTCGCCGACGACGAAGCCATGATCCGCGCCGGGATCCGGGCCATTCTGGCCTCGGATCCGGAGCTCGACGTGGCCGCCGAGGCCGCCGACGGGCGGGAGGCGGTCGACCTGGCCATCAGCCATCATCCCGACGTGGCGCTCCTGGACATCCGGATGCCCCGGCTCGACGGGCTCGCGGCGGCGGCCGAGATCCGCCGGGCCGCGCCGGGGGTGGCCGTGGTGATGCTGACCACATTCGGCGAGGACGACTACATCGCCAAGGCGCTCGACGTGGGGGCGAGCGGATTCCTGCTCAAGTCGGGCGATCCGCGCGAGCTCATCGCCGGCGTGCACGCCGTCGCGGACGGCGCCGCCTACCTGTCGCCCAAGGTCGCCCAGCGCGTCATCAGCCAGCTCGCCGGCGGGCGCATGGCACGCGGCGCCGCCGCCCGCGACCGCATCGAGGGCCTCACCGAGCGCGAGCGCGAGGTGCTCGCCCTCGTCGGCGCCGGACTGTCCAACGCGGAGATCGCCCGGCGGCTGCACATCGTGGAAGGCACCGTGAAGGCGTACGTCAGCACCATCCTCACCCGGCTCGACGTGCGCAACCGCGTCCAGGCCGCCATCGTCGCCCACGAAGCCGGATTGGTAGCCTGACCTGTGATGTATCGCCTCCTGTTCATGTGGGTCCTGCGGCGGTTCGACGCCGAGACCGTGCACCACCGGACCGTCAGGGCCTTCGCGCTGCTCGCCAGGCTGCCCCTGCTCAAGCGACTCCTGCACCGGACGTTCGCCCCGCACGACCCCGTCCTGCGGGTGAGCGCCTTCGGCGTGCACTTCCCCGGCCCGCTCGGGCTGGCCGCCGGGTTCGACAAGGACGCCGCCTGCGCGGAAGGGATCGCCGCGCTGGGCTTCGCGCACGTCGAGGTCGGCACCATCACCGCGCACGCCCAGCCGGGCAACCCCCGCCCCCGGCTGTTCCGGCTGGTGCCGGAGCGGGCGGTCGTCAACCGGATGGGGTTCAACAACGCCGGGGCCGCCGCCGCCGCACGCAGGCTGCGCCGGACCCGCGGGGTGCCGGTCGTGGTGGGCGTCAACATCGGCAAGACCAAGGTGGTGCCCGAGTCCGAGGCCGTCGCCGACTACGTGGCGAGCGCCAGGAAGCTCGCGCCGCTGGCCGACTACCTCGTCGTCAACGTCAGCTCACCCAACACGCCCGGCCTGCGCGACCTGCAGGCCGTCTCGCTGCTGCGGCCGCTGCTGACGGCGGTCAAGGAGGTCGCCGACGGCACCCCCCGCCGCACCCCGCTGCTCGTCAAGATCGCCCCGGACCTGGCGGACGAGGACGTCGACGCCGTCGCCGCGCTGGCCCTGGAGCTCGGGCTCGACGGGATCATCGCCACCAACACCACGATCAAGCACGCCGGCGAGACCGGTGGCCTGTCCGGCCGCCCGCTCAAGGCCCGCTCCCTCGACGTGCTGCGCCGCCTGCGCGCCAAGGTGGGCGACCGCATCGTGCTGGTGTCGGTCGGCGGCGTGGAGGACGTGGACGACGTCTGGGAGCGCCTGCTGGCCGGAGCCACCCTCGTGCAGGGCTACACCGGCTGGATCTACGGCGGGCCGCTGTGGGCCGCGCGCATCCACCGGCAGCTGGCCCGCCGCGCCCGCCGGCACCGCCTGTCCTCCATCACCGACATCATCGGCCGCACGGCATAGGCGGGGTGCGGCGCGGGACTGTCGTAGCGGGGAGTTAGTGTCCGTGCGTCGGATGCCGGCGATGGCGGGGAGTTCAGCGTGACGGCGCTCGCGAGACCGGAGCAGGCGGAGGTGGAGGCCTCCGTCGAGCAGCTCGTGCACGTCGGCGAGGACGACTACACCGTGGCCCGGATGAGCTCCGACGACGCGGGGGCGTTCGTCGCCTCCGGGCGGGCGCTCGGGGGAGCGCAGCCGGGGGAGCGGCTCCTGCTGTCCGGCGAATGGGGCGAGCACCCCCGCTACGGCGGCCGGCTGCTGGTCAGAAGGTGCGAGCGGGTGGCGCCGTCCTCAGTCCGCGCCATCACCCTCTACCTGGGGTCCGGGCTGATCCGAGGCGTGGGGCCCCGGCTGGCGCACGCCATCGTCAGCCACTTCGGCGAGCGGACGCTCAAGGTCATCGACGCCGAGCCGGAGCGCCTGCGTGAGGTCGTCAACATCGGCGCCATCCGGCAGGCGCAGATCGTCGAGGCGTGGGCCGAGCAGAAGGCCGTCGCCGAGCTGATGGTCGCCCTGCAGGGATACGGCGTCAGCCCCCTGCTCGCCACCAAGATCTACCAGTCGTACGGTCACGACGCGCTGCGTGTCCTGACCACCGACCCCTACCAGCTGGTGGGCCGGGTGCGGGGGATCGCCTTCCACACCGCCGACCGCATCGCGCTGCGTTCCGGGGTGCCGGCGAGCAGCAGACAGCGGATCATGGCGGCGGTGGTGGACCGGCTGGAGGCGGCGGCGGCCGGCGGCGGCCACTGCTTCGTCGCGCTGCGGGCCCTCGTCGCCCAGGTGTCGGCCCTGGTCGAGCAGGACGAGGAGCCGATCCGGCGGGCCATCGACGCGCTCCACGCCGAGCGCCGGGTGGTCGTGGAGGCGTCCATGACCGACGCGAGCCAGGCGGTCGTCTACGGCAAGCAGGAGCACAGCCGCGAGGTCGCGCTGGCCACGCAGCTGGCCCGGCTCCTCCAGGCCCGCTCGACGCTGCGGCTACGGCCCTTCGCGGAGGACCAGCGGCTGCACGAGGACCAGCGCACCGCCGTCAACCTGGTGCTGACCAGCACCGTGTCCGTGCTGACAGGCGGCCCCGGCTGCGGCAAGAGCCACACCGTCGCCGCCATCGCCGCCACGGTGCGGGCGATGGGCGGCAGGGTGACGCTGACCGCGCCGACGGGCAAGGCCGCCAAGCGCCTGTCGGAGCTCACCGGCCTGCCCGCGATGACCGTCCACCGGATGCTCGCCCGGCAGCCCGACCTGGAGGACGGCATGCTGTTCCAGGAGGTCCCCGCCGAGGCCGATCTCATCGTGGTGGACGAGGCGTCCATGCTGGACCTGCAGCTGGCCACCCGGCTGACGGCCGCCGTCCCGTCCGGCAGCCACCTGCTGCTCGTCGGCGACAGCGACCAGCTGCCCAGCATCGGGCCCGGCAGGGTGCTGGCCGACGTGCTCAGCGTGGCGGAGATCCCGCGCATCCGGCTGACGCACATCTTCCGGCAGGCGCAGGACAGTGGCATCGTGCAGGCCGCCCACCGCATCCGCGGCGGCGAGCTGCCGTACCTGCCGGGCGGGGGCGGCTTCTGGTTCGAGGAGCTGGACGATCCGGCCGCGGTGGCCGAGCGGGTGATCCACCTGGCGACGGAGGCGATCCCCAGAAAGCAGGGCATCGGCCCCGAGCAGGTCCAGGTCCTGTGCCCGATGCGCAAGGGCGAGACCGGCACCATCGAGCTCGGCCGCAGACTCCAGGACCGCCTCAACCCGCGCAGGGACGACGTCGACGAGCATTGGTACGGCTCCACGGTCTTCCGGGTCGGCGACCGGGTGATGTCCATCCGCAACAACTATGACAAGGGCATCTTCAACGGCGAGATAGCCACCGTCACCGGGATCGACCCGAGAGACCGGCTGGTGGATCTCCTGACGGACGACGCCCACAAGGTCCAGTACGCCTTCGACGAGCTGGACGAGCTCACCCACGCCTACGCCATCAGCGTCCACCGCTCCCAGGGCAGCGAATACCCCTTCGTCGTCGCCCCCATCGTCGCCGAATCGGGCGGCATCATGCTCCGCCGCCGCCTCCTCTACACCCTCATCACCCGGGCCAGGACCTGGGTCGTCCTGGTCGGGCAACGCGACGCCCTGGAGCTCGCCGTACGCCGCCTGGGCGACCGGCGGAACACCGCCCTCCCGCAGCGCCTGACCCTGTTGACGGACCGTTCCTAATCAATGATCAGAAGTGGGTCTTGGACCCACGTCCCGGCATTGCGCGCATCCCGAGCGGTTTTGGATGCACTGGTTGCCCGCGTTCCTCGTGTGGTCCCCGTTCGGGTACGTGCATCGTGTGCACGCTCCGTGGCGGGTGGGCGGGTTTCCTCACGTCCTCGGATACCCGGCTCGGCCTGGACTGTCCGATGCCCCACACGATCGCTCTGGTCGTGTGGGGGCGGTGCCGTCCGTCGCCGGATCGGGTGCCCGAGGGCGCGTCGCCCGATCGCGATACCGGCGGCATCGTGACGGGACATTGTGCGGCGCGGGGAGACCAGCGGCTTTTGCCAGTGCTGGCCTCCCCACTGAGAGGTATAGGCGGGATCGACCGCAACGATTGACAGATCTGCCTCGGCGGCCATCGAGATCAACCGAGCCTTGAGCTTGCCGGTGGGCATGCCGGAGATCAACTGACGGAACCGCTTCTTACGGCCGTGCTTCTCACGGGTCTTCTCGGCGGTGAAGTCGAGGTCTTCAATCGCGATGGCAGCCACGCCGCAGCTATTGGCCCAGTGCAGGACTTGGGTGATGGCGTGCCGGATCTGCGCGTCACGGTGATCGGCCGACCCGGACAGGTCGTAGGAGAACCGGTGCGGCTCACCGACCGGGTTGCCGTGCCGGTCGAGCCGGTAGGCAGCGAAGTGATCGGCGTTGGTGTCGACACCGATCATGCCGTTCGCGCGGGCGGTCTCCAGCGGGATGGTTTTGACGACCGGGCGTTGCCAGGATGCGGTCAGGTACCAGCGTCCGCGTGCCACGTCGAGGTGGATGCGGTAGGCCACGGCCCGGTTGCTGTCGATCCTGTCGCGCCACTCGTGTCCTCGATGCGCGAAGGTGACCTTGGAGGCGAGGATGTACCGGCCGTGCTCGCTGTTGGCCAGGTGCGCCAACGGGGCCGGGAGCTTGATGGAGACTTCGCCGTCCGGGGTGAGGCGGATCGTCTCGTTGCCGAAGCGTTTGCCCGACTCTCCATCGGCGGCGAGGAACCAGCGCTCAGCTTCCCACCGCTGCCGCCACTCATGCTCGGTGAGCTGGGCCTTGTCGAGGTTGTGGCGGGTGCCCAGCAGGCGCTTGCCGCCGCGCACCACATGCACGCGCCCATCTTCGCGATCGGTGCGGGCCCTTTCGAGGCGGTGCTGAAGGATGTGCAGGCGACGGGACTTGTAGAACCACTCGCCCTTCGAGCGGTAGCCGCCCGCAGCCCGTTTGGTGCCCTTGTCCCCGAGTGGCTGCGACAGCCGGTGCATCAGCATGCGCACACCGGCTTCGAGGTTTTCCATGTGGGCGAGCTGGCAACGGCGTGACAGAGCCCACTGATCGTGCGTGGCCTTCGTGATCGACCCGGCCCACCGGGACGAAGACTCGGAAGTCAGCCGCTGCTTACGGGCCGCCCATTTCTCCGAGTCGTGATCGCTTCCGTCTGCGCAGCGTGCCTTGAGGTCCAGCGACGCCAGCGCGCCCAGGTGATCACCGATCAGCCGCAACACCCGATCGTCGGCGATCGTGAGGTTCTTGAGACGGTCGCGTATCGCCACACCGGACGGGCCGAGGGCGACGAACGGCGCATCGATGGCGCGCAGCCGCTTCTTCTTCGGCCTCTCACTCATCGGCAGCCGCTGCTTCCAGGGCCTTGGTCGCCCGGCTCTTCGCCGAGCGGCGACCGTACAGGCGGGCGCAGAACGAGGTCAGCACCTCAACCATGTCCCGCACGAGATCGTCTTCGACTTCACCGTCATCCAGGACGACAAGACGACGACCAGCGGCTTCGAGGGCGGCTTCGACGAGTTCGGTGTTCATCCGGCCCAGCCGGTCACGATGCTCGACCACCACCGTTGTCACCTTCGCATCGGCCAGCAGACGACGGGCCTTCGCCCGGCCGCCGTTCATACCGGACGCGACCTCGGACTCCACACGAACGACCGTGTGCCCCGCCGTCGCCGCCCACTGCGACAGCCGGGCGACCTGGCGGTCCAGATCCGCCTTCTGATCGTGGGAGGAGACGCGGGCATACAGACCCACGCCTCCGGTCACCGGCGGTGAGGTGTTCGCGTCGATGTTGACCAGGATCGTGCGTGGCCCCACTCGCTCCGCAGGTACCGGCAACGTGCCCTCACGGAACCAGCGGTACGCGGTGCGGGGAGCAACTCCCTGCGCTCGCGCCCATTCCGTCAGGTTCACAAGACAAGATGCTATACAAATCTTGATCAGTGATGGTCACTCATGAACACTAAATAAGCAACAGTTACCAAATCCCTGACCGGCACAGGTTCAGACGCTTGGGCGGGTCGACTCCGCGTCGTGGGTCATCTCGTCGATGCGGGACATCACCGCCGACACGTCGTTCAGCCCCGGCCGGTGGGGGCGGCGGCGCTGCCAGGGCCGGGGGCCCGCCGGGGGCCGGTACTCCACGCCGAGCGCGTCCAGCCTGCCCAGGTGGGCGTCGAGCCGCCCGTCGAAGTCGTCACGCGGCCCCCAGGCGATCTCGGCGACCGCGCAGGCGCGCGGCCACAGCCGGTAGTCCATGGTGCGGGCGTCCGGCACGCGTTCGGTCCAGAGCTGGGCCTGCGCGCCCAGGACGTGGGATCGCTCGTCGGGGGACCAGTCGCCGGGTGCGGGGTCGAAGGCGGCCACGTCGGCGACGGTGATGGTCTCGCCGATCGCCATCGGCTCGTCGGCGGAGGCCGCCTCGGCGTAGTCGAAGTAGAGCGGGAAGACGGCGGTGGCGACCACGTCGTGGCCCGCGGTGGCGGCGCGGCGGCCGACGTTCATGCCGCGCCAGGGCATCACGACGGTGTCCTGCCTGAGACCGCCGCTGACGAACGCCTCGTCCCAGACCACGGCGCGGGAGCCCCGCTCGGCCAGCGCGTCGGCGAGCTGCCGCAGGAACCACGCCTGCAGGTCGTTGGACGTGGCCAGGCCGAGGGAGTCGCGGTAGGCGACGATCTCGGGGGAGGACGTCCACCGGTCCAGCACGACCTCGTCGCCGCCGATGTGCACGTACGGGGTGTCGCCGAGGGCTTCGAGGAGCTCGTCGAAGATCGTGGTGAGGAACTCGATGGTGGACGGGAACGGCGACAGGATGGCGGGGGAGATGCCCCAGCGCTCCATCACCTGATGGGGCTCGTCCGTGACGCCGAGCGACGGGTAGGCGGCCAGGATCGCCGACGCGTGGCCGGGCACGTCGATCTCGGGGACGATCGTGACGGCGCGGGCGCGGGCGTAGTCGGCGAGCTCGGCCAGGTCGGCGAGGGTGTAGTAGCCGCCGTGCGGGACGCCGTCGTAGGCCTCGTCCTCGCGGTAGAAGTGGACTGCGGTGCGCGGCCGGTGCGAGGCGACCTCGTGCAGCAGGGGATAGGCCCTGCTCTCCACCCGCCACCCTTGGTCGTCGGCCAGGTGCAGGTGCAGGTGGTTGAGCTTGTGCACGGCCATCAGGTCGATCAGCCGCATGACCTCCCGCCTGGGGAAGAAGTGCCTGGCCACGTCGAGGTGCAGGCCGCGCCACGGGAAGCGGGGCGAGTCCTCGATCCGGACGCCGGGCACGGTCCACGATCCCCGCGCGGTGACGCGGTAGGAGGCGTCGGGCAGGAGCTGGTGCAGCGACTGGGCGGCGTAGAAGGCGCCCGCCGGGCCGCCCGCGGTGATCTCGATCCCGCGCGAGCCTGCGATCAGCCGGTAGGCCTCGGCGCCGAGCGCCGGATCGTGCCTGGTGGCGATCGCGCCGTCGTCGCCCGGCCGCAGGTCGAGCATGGGCAGCGCGGTCCGGATCGGCTCGACCAGAGTGTCGGGCCCGGAGATGGTGGAGCCTGCGGCCAGGTCGTAGGAGCCGGACAGCGGATTGAGCACCTTCGGGCGAGGAATCATGATTGGAGATACTGCTGCAAACCGTTGGCCAAAGCCAGTGCGATCTTCTGCCGGAAGCGCGGGTCCTGGAACTTGGCCGCCTCGGTCGGGTTCTTCATGTTGCCCGCCTCAAGGAAGATCTTCGGCACGGTCGAGAGGTTGAGCCCGCCCAGGTCGTCGCGGTAGTCGAGGGCCTTGTTGCCGATGTAGGTGGAGTAGGGCAGGCCGGTGCCCTTGCGGAAGGCGTCGCGTACGGCCTTGCCGAGGCTGCTGGAGGCGTTCACCACCGGGTCCACCGGGCCGTTGATCTTCTTCGGCATGATGATGTGGAAGCCGCGGTTGTGGGTCGCCGAGCCGTCGGCGTGGACCGAGATCGCGGCGTCGGCCTTGTTGCGGTTGCCGATGGCGGCCCGCTTGGTGATGCACGGTCCCACGCCGGTGTTGTTGGACCTGGTCAGCTTGACCGTGGCTCCCCGGCTCTTGAGGATCTTGGCGAGCCGGGTGGAGACGTCCCAGGTGAATGCCGCCTCGGAGTAGCCGTTGGCGGTGGCGGTGCCGGTGGTGTCGCAGGCCTTCCACTTCGTCAGCACGTTGACCTGACGGTTGATGGCCTTCGGATCGCGGAAGTTGCCTCCGTTGTGGCCGGGGTCGATGACCACGACCTTGCCGTCGAGCGGCACGGCCGCGGGCTCGTCGACGGCCGGCGCGGGCCTGGAGGCCGCGCCGGTGCCGTCGGCCTGCGGTTTGGCGGTGTGTTCTGTCGATGCGCCGCCGGCTCGCGCCGGGGCCTGCTCGACGGCCTGGCCTGCCGTGGACCCGCTGGAGGCGGCGCCGCCGCACGCGCAGACGATCAGGCCGCAGGCGGCGAGGACGGAGGCTGGTAGAGCACGCATGGGCTCCAACTTACGTCAAGCCGCCTCCGGACTCCGGCGAACGCGCCGAACGGGCACACCGCGCTCCGGCGGGCGAACGCCCCCACAGGCGGGCGAACGCGGCGGCCCTACCAGACGTGCTCGCCGACTTCCTGGCGCTGGAGCAGCGCGGCCAGTTCCCGCGCGTCCTCGGCGTCGAGGCCGAGCACGACGCGGGGGCGGCCCCACGGGTGGTCGAGGGAGTGGGCGACGTAGCTGGCGACGGACTCGGCGCCGACGTCGGTTCCCCTCCCTCGTCCAGCCCGCCACTGCGCCCAGGCGCGTTCGAGCTCGGCCGCGGCGCGCTGGGCACACGACACCAGTTCTGGATCACGCATGGCTGTCCCCCCGGATCAGATCGTGGCCGGATCGAATCCGGCCACAACTAGCATGACCCTGGTGAGTAAACCGCCGTGCGGCGGTGTCGCGAAGCATGTTGACCCAGCCTTGGCCTGCTCTTAGGCCCGTCCCGTGCTGCGGCGCACGATCAGTTCCGGAGTCACCTCACGCAGGCGGGCGGGTGTGGTGGGGTTGGTGATCCGGTCGCTCAGCAGTGCGGCGGCCGTCCTGCCCATGGTGCGGCGCGGCTGGTCGACGGAGGTCAGCGAGATCCGGCCGGACGCCGACAGATGGGTGTTGTCGTAGCCGACCACCGACAGGTCCTCCGGCACGCGCAGGCCCAGCTGGTCGGCGGCCGACAGCACGCCGAGCGCCACCACGTCGTTGGCGGCGAAGATCGCCGTGGGCCTGGGCTCGCGGGTCAGCAGGGCGAGCGCCGCGTCCCTGCCGCCGCTCTCGGTCGAGTCCGCGGCCTCGACCATGATGTACGGCGCGAGCGCGTGCCTGCGCATGGCCACGAGGTAGCCCTCGCAGCGGGAGGGCCGGGCGCCCTCGATGTGTGCGATGCGCTTGTGACCGGACTCGACCAGGTGGTCGATGGCCAGCCGGGCGCCGAGCTGGTCGTCGTCGACGACGATGTCGACGCTCTCCAGCTCGATGTCACGTTCCCCTACGACGACCGTCGGGGTGTAGGCGGTGGCCTCGATGAGCGTCTCGTTGGTCGGCGCGATGCCTAACAGGACCAGTCCGTCGACCCTGAGCTCGAGGAAGGCCTCCACGGCCTCGTCCTCGAAGGCGGGGTCCCACTGGCTGTTCCCGATCAGCATGCGCAGGCCGTCGCCGTGCAGGCTCTCCTGCAGCCCGTCGAGGAACTCCGCGTAGAAGGGATTGTGCAGGTCGGCGACGAGCGCTCCGATGAGGTGGGTGCGCCCTTCGACGAGGCTGCGCGCCACCGCGTTCGGCCGGTAGCCGAGCTCGCGGGCGGCTTGCAGCACGGCCTGGCGTCTGTGCTCACTCACGTGCGGGGATCCGCGCAGCACGAGTGAGACCAGCGATTTGGAGACGCCGGCTCGTTCGGCGACGTTGCGGATGGTGGGTCGTGGCCGAGGCAGCGTGTCTACCTCTCTCAGCTTGGTGATGGTTGAAGTCTTGACTGGCGGACCTGACATGTGTCTCCCCCGCGATGCGAAGTTGGGCACCTGTCTCACCAAACGATCGAGTTCGCCGCAGGGTACGGCCTGAAATGAGGGAGGCCGGTAATCGGTCGATCGCCGCGACGACTTGCATGTGCGATCACCGGTAGGTCGGCACGGTGAGCTTCGGGCTCATGCTGGAGTGCAGCTGAGTGGCGCACGACACCGAGGTCGTGGATCGCTCCCGAGGAGGCGGCGGGGGCGAGCGGACGCTGATCGCGTCGTTCGGCGTGGCGGCCGGCTACGACACCGAGGTCGACCGGCTGGAGGCGCTGAGCCGGCTGTGTCACGGTCGGTGCTGTCAAGAAGAAGAATGGCGCCGGGCGGGCGGCGCCAACTCCCCTTGCGACGTTGTGTCGTCACAGGGGTGGACCGGGTCGCGCCGACCTGGCCCACCGTTCAACCCCCCTGAGGTTCGTGACGACCCTGGCACTACTCCGAGCGCTGCTGCGGAATCCCCGCGAGCAGAGCGCGGACCTCGGTCTCCCGGTAACGCCGGTGACCGCCGAGGGTACGAATCGACGTCAACTTGCCCGCCTTGGCCCACCGGGTAACGGTCTTGGGGTCGACCCTGAACATGGTCGCGACCTCGGCGGGCGTGAGCAGTGGCTCGGCCTCGGGTGTACGAGCTGACATTTGTGCGGCCTCTCCTCCGTGTGGACCGGCTTCGCGATCCTGTGACTGCCTGTGCGCCTGTCACGGATGTCCCTCTATGGTCCAGAGCGTGCGGCTTTTCTGGGCCATATGCGGTATCACCCGATGTGACCATACAGCCACGCAGAGCGATTGGCGAGCCCTTCTTTCGACTCAACTGCCCGCCCCCATGGCGATGTCACGCTCGGTGATTCTAGCGACACGTTTCGTGGTATCGCAGTGAAAACGGCAAACTACTCAGTTCGCAGAAGAGTGCAGCCGCGAGTCGTGACCTACTCATGCAGGTCAGACGGTCGTATTGGGGTTCAGTTGGCAGATTCCAGAAGTTGCATTGACTTCCAGCGAAGGATGACCCTCTGATACATGGCGTAGGCAAGTTCTTCTTGACCCGTGTCCAGCCCTGTCAAAGCCGCCGAAAGCTCCGCGACGGACTGGTCCGCCTGCAAAGCGTCGTCGTCCATGAGATGCACCAGGCCGCCGTAGTCGAGCTCGACCAGCGAGTGCGGATGAAACTCCTCCAGCCAGCGCGCGATGTCCTCGACGTCGAAGTTGGGCGTGGTCTCGCCCAGATGCCGGCGCATCACCTGCAGCGCCCGTGCCGCCCGCCGCCGGGCCTGCGCCATGGAGGTGACGTAGATGAGGTTGCGCCCCGTGGCGGTGGTCACGTCCTGTCCGGGCGCGGCGGCGCCGAGCACCAGCCAGCGCTCGTTCCCGTCGAACGGCACGAACCACGACGGTGGCACGTGCCAGGCCGTGGTGCGGATGTGGGTGCGCAGCATCGAGGAGTCACCCCTGCGCTTGAAACGGTCGAAGTCGTCGGCCGTCTGCTCGGCGATGGCATGAGGGACGAGATGGTCCATCAGCTTCGCGGGAGTGCTGCCGCGTAGCCGTGAGAACGCCAGCCACGAGCGCAACCGCGTCTGCCATGGGCAGACGTACAGTCTGTCCTCAACGCGCCGCAGGTAGGCGTTGGGGCTCTCCTGTGACGGAACGGGCTCTGGGGGCATGCCGAGCAGTCGCCTGAGCGACTCCGCGTGCTCGGCGTGCAGGGCGTTGGCGCGGCGTGGACGGTCGCGCGAATCGGCGTAGTCGGCCCAGACCTTGCGCTCAGACTCGGCGAACGCGGTCAGCGGCTCATAGACGCGGAGGTAGGCGGCATAGGGCAGCACGGAGGCATCGTGTCACGAAGCCAACCTGCCGCGCATCGCGCCTACTACGCTGGAAGGCGATCTCCGCCGCGAAGGTGCGGCGGACCGGACAGGGAGTCACTACCGTGACCGACGTCTTCAGTTCGTCCCACAAGGACGTTCACGAGCAGGTCGTGTTCTGCGCCGACGAGCAGAGCGGCCTGCGTGCCATCATCGCCGTCCACAGCACCGCACTGGGACCGGCGCTCGGCGGCACCAGGTTCTATCCGTACTCCGACGAGCACGCCGCGCTGGCCGACGTGCTCAGCCTCGCCAAGGGCATGTCGTACAAGAACGCGTTGGCCGGGCTCGACCACGGCGGCGGCAAGGCCGTCATCATCGGCGACCCGGGCCGCGACAAGAGCGAGGCGCTGCTGCGCGCCTACGGCCGGTTCGTCCAGTCGCTCGGCGGGCGCTACGTCACCGCCTGCGACGTCGGCACCTACAGCGAGGACATGGACCTCGTCGCCCGCGAGTCACGCTTCGTGACCGGCCGCACCCTTTCCCACGGCGGCGCCGGCGACTCCTCCATCCTCACCGCGTTCGGCGTCTTCCAGGGCATGCGCGCCTCCTCCGAGCGGGTCTACGGCACGCCGTCGCTGCGCGGCAGGCGGGTGGGCGTCGAGGGCGTGGGCAAGGTGGGCCACCGCCTGGTGGACCTGCTGCGCGAGGACGGCGCCGAGGTGGTGATCTGCGACGTCAGCGAGCAGGCCATCGAGCGCGTACGCCGGCGCCACCCGGAGGTCGACGTGGTGGCGGACGCGCAGGCCATGACAGGGGGCGACATCGACGTCTTCGCCCCCTGCGCCCTGGGCGGCGCGCTCGACGAGGCCACCGTGGCCAGGTTGCGGGCCAGGATCGTCTGTGGCGCGGCCAACAACCAGCTCGCCCATTCCGGCGTCGAGAAGCAGCTCGACGAGCGTGGCATCCTCTACGCGCCTGACTACGTCGTCAACTCGGGCGGCGTGATCCAGGTTGCCGATGAGATCGGCGGATTCGTGATGGAACGGGCGCGCGCCAAGGCGGCCCAGATCTACGACACGACTCTGAAGATCTTCGGGATCGCCGCTGAGGAGGGAGTTCCTCCGGCGGTCGCAGCAGATAGGCTGGCCGAGCGCAGAATGTCGGAAGTAGGGCGTCTAAGGGGCATTTGGCTGGGCGGCTGACGCCCCGCGCCCATACGACGTACCGAGCTGGGCACAAAACAGGTACGGTAATAGGCGAACGATAGGCTGACGTCCATAGTCAGGGCGACGTCAGTGTGTGGTGCGTTAGCGACGAGGGGTCGGGGACGACCCCACACGAGGGGGTCGAGCCAATGGGGCGCGGCCGAGCAAAGGCCAAGCAGGTCAAGGTTGCTCGCCAGCTGAAGTACAACAGCGGTGGCACGGATCTTGACCGACTTCGCGACGAACTCGGGGTCGGCGAGCCCGACCATAACGACGACGCCGACGACATCAACGACGAGCTGGCGGATCGCTATGCCGATTACGCCGAGGGTTACGGCCCCGGAGACGACGACGATGATCGTACGTCCGGACGCCGCTAGCCGTTCTTCAGAGTGAGGATGGACACGCGCTCCGGCGCGGGTCCATCCGTTCAAGTGCGTCAGAGCCCCACGGGTGACCGTGGGGCTTTCGTCGTGTCCTAGCCGTACTAGCCGTACTAGCCGTACTAGCCGTACGCCGCCTCGCCGGCGCCCGGCACGATCTCGCCCAGGACCCACGCGGGCAGGCCCCGGCTCTTCAGCAGCCGGATCGACTCGTCGGCGACCTCGGCCGCGACGATCGCGGCCATGCCGACGCCCAGGTTGAAGGTGCGGTCCAGGTCCTTCTGCGCGATGCGGCCGTGACCGGCCAGCACCTCGAAGACGGCGGGCGGAGTCCACGACGACCGGTCCAGCACGGCGCCGAGGTGACCCGGCAGCGAACGGGACAGGTTGCTCTCCACGCCGCCGCCGGTGATGTGCGCGAAGGCGTGCACGTCGACCGAGCGGGCCAGCTCCAGGCAGTCGAGTGAGTAGATGCGGGTCGGCTCCAGCAGCTCCTCGGCCAGCGGCCGCCCCAGCTCCGGCAGCACCGTGTCAAGATCGAGCGAGGCGGTCTTGATCACATGGCGCACCAGGGAGTAGCCGTTGGAGTGGACGCCGGACGAGGCCAGGCCCAGCACCACGTCACCCTCCCGCACCCGGGAGGGGCCCAGCATCCGATCGGCCTCCACGACCCCGGTGCCCGCTCCGGCGAGGTCGTACTCGTCGGCGCCCATCGCGCCCGGGTGCTCGGCCGTCTCGCCGCCCACCAGCGCCGCGCCCGCCAGACGGCAGCCCTCGGCCACCCCGCCGACGATCTCGGCGATCCGCTCGGGCACGACCTTGCCGCAGGCGATGTAGTCGGTCATGAACAGCGGCTCGGCCCCGCACACCACCAGGTCGTCCAGGACCATCCCGGCCAGGTCGATCCCGATCGTGTCGTGCTTGCCCCACCGCTGCGCCAGCATCACCTTCGTGCCGACGCCGTCGGTGGAGGTGGCCAGCAACGGCCGCTTGTACCGCAGCAGCGCCGAGGCGTCGAACAGCCCGGCGAAGCCGCTGTCGTCGTCGACCACCTCGGGCCGGCGCGAGCGGGCCACCTTGTCCTTCATCAACGCGACGGCACGCTCACCCGCCTCGATGTCCACACCAGCGGCCTCGTACGTACTCACGCCTTGCTCTCCAACACGAACTTGCCGACGTTGTCCTGGTCGATCGGAATGGGGTAGGAGCCGTCGAAGCACGCCCGGCACAGCCGATCCGCCGGGATGGTGGTGGCCTCGGTGAGCCCTTCGAGTGAGATGTAACCGAGGCTGTCGGCGCCCAGCGAGGCGCGGATCTCCTCGACCGAGAGCGAGCCCGCGATGAGCTCGGCCCTGGTGGCGAAGTCGATGCCGTAGAAACACGGCCACGACACGGGCGGCGAGGAGATGCGTACGTGAACCTCGCGTGCGCCCGCCTCGCGCAGCATCTTGACGATGGCGCGCTGGGTGTTGCCGCGCACGATCGAGTCGTCGACCACGACCAGGCGCTTGCCCTCGACGATCTCGCGCAGCGGGTTGAGCTTGAGCCGGATGCCGAGCTGGCGGATGGTCTGCGAGGGCTGGATGAACGTGCGGCCCACGTAGGAGTTCTTCACCAGGCCCTGGCCGTACGGGATCCCGCTCTCCTGGGCGTAGCCCACGGCGGCGGGGGTGCCGGACTCCGGTGTCGGGATGACCAGGTCGGCCTCGACGGGGTGCTCGCGGGCCAGGACCTTGCCCACCTCGACCCGGGTGACCTGGACGCCGCGCCCGGCGATGGTGGTGTCGGGACGCGCCAGATAGACGTACTCGAACAGACAGCCCTTGGGCTCGGCGAGCGCGAACCTGCGCGAGCGCACGCCGCGCTCGTCGATGGTGAGCATCTCGCCGGGCTCGACCTCGCGGATGAAGGTGGCGCCCACGATGTCGAGCGCCGCCGTCTCGGAGGCGACGACCCAGCCCCGCTCCAGCCGGCCCAGGACCAGCGGGCGGATGCCCTGCGGGTCACGCGCCGCGTAGAGCGTCTTCTCGTCCATGAACACCAGGGTGTAGGCGCCCTTGACCTGCGGCAGCAGCTCAGCCGCGGAGTCCTCGATGGAACGGGTGCGATCCTGGGCCAGCAGCGCGGTGAGCACCTCGGTGTCGGTGGTCGCCCTGGTGGCGCCCGGAGCGAGGCGCTGGGCCAGCTCCGGAGTGTTGATCAGGTTGCCGTTGTGGGCGAGCGCGAGCCCGCCGACGTCGGTGGAGCTCAGCGTCGGCTGAGCGTTCTCCCACACGCTGGAGCCGGTCGTGGAGTAGCGGCAGTGCCCGACGGCCAGGTGGCCGCGCAGGGTGCCGAGCACCGACTCGTCGAAGACCTGGGCCACCAGGCCCATGTCCTTGTAGACGAGGATACGGCTGCCCTCGCTGACTGCGATGCCCGCGGACTCCTGGCCGCGGTGTTGCAACGCGTACAGCCCGTAGTAGGTGAGTTTGGAAACTTCCTCGCCTGGCGCCCAAACGCCGAAGACGCCACATGCGTCCTTCGGTGCGCGGTCTTCGGGGTCCAGGTCATGACCGAGTCGGCCGTCGCCCTTCAGCACGTACTTCAGTCTAGGTCGGCGTCTCTCGTGCTCGCACACCAGGGCCGAGATCAGGACGGATCGGGCGGCTCCGCCGGCTTGGGAGTTGTGTACGGATCCGCCGCCGAGGGCGCTCCCCGGCGGGTGCGGCAGGCCCGGCGCCACGGCCGATCCGGGGCGTCGGAACGCGTCCAGGATGCCCTCGTCTTGCCTACCGCCTGGGGATTTGGCACATAGTGGCCCAAGAATGACCGGGGTCTTACCGTGTCAGAGGGTTTCAATGGCGGCTTCCGCGAAAAGGTGAAGTATCCGGCATGCAGACCCATCGGGAGACGCAGACGTGACCACACCTGGGGACCCGAACCAGCCTCGCGCGCGCGAGGACCGTCCAAACCCGGACGAACCCGGCCGTGACCCGGCCTCCCAGCCGCCCGAGGAGGTCCCCTGGTGGGCCGAGGGCGTCCCGGAGGACCAGCCACCCGCCCCCGAACCCGGCACGGCGGCACGTCGCTACGCCGACGACGACCCCCTCCCGCCGGGTGAGTCCCACCGCGAATCCGAGCCCTTCCCGCCGGGGAAGCCCGACCGCGAATCCGGCCCCCTCCCGCCGGGTGAGTCCCACCGCGAATCCGAGCCCCTCTCGCCGGGTGAGTCCCACCGCGAATCCGAGGAGCGGCGCTCCTGGGAGCGGGTGCCTGAGGAGGAGCCGGGCGAGGAGCCCGTCACACCCGCACCTCCCGTCGTGCCGCTCACCGACGAGCCACCCGCCCCTGGCCCGAGCCCGGTACCCCGCCCAGGTCCGGGCCCTGTGCCTGACCCAGGCCCAAGCCCTGTACCCGGCCCCGACCCGGGACCTGCGCCCGAACCAGGCCCTGTGCCGGGTCCGGGTCCTGTGCCGGGCCCCGGTCCCGGTCCTGTGCCTGTGCCTGGTCCTGCGCCCGGTCCCGGTCCTGAGCCTGGACCCAGACCTGGACCAGGACCAGGACCAGGACCTGGTCCTGTGCCTGAGCCGGGGCGGCCTGGGCCGGCGCCTGGTGGTGGGCCCGGCGAGCCTCGGCATCCCGATCTGCCCACCTCGCCTGAGGTCCCCGAGCCGATCCAGGTTCCTGACGAGACGGACGCCGAGCGTACGGCGGTCTTCGAGACCCGCGACCGGAGCCGCCCAGGCGGACCGCCGCCTCGCCAGCCTGGAAGCATCCCGACCTACCCCGGCTGGGAAGAGGCCGACACAGGCGACGAGCCCGGCCCCGCAGCCGTACGGCCCCCGTCCCGCTACGACCCGCCCACCCAGCCACCGGGTGAAGGCCCGTCGGCCTCCAGCGGCGCGACCCCGGGCGAGGGCGCCCCCAAGGACCGAAGCAGGGAGACGCCGTACGGAGAACAGCCCTCCCCGGAGCGACTCACGGAGGGAGGAGCGATCACCCCGGGCGGCCAGGAGCCCGCAGCCACCCCACCGCGCCAGGACCGCCCCGACAGCGGCACGCCTTCACCCTCCAGGCCGTACGAAGACGGCTCCCAAGAACAAGAACCGGCACACGGCGACACCACGCCTTCAGGTCCGTACGGGGAGCCGGGTGCTACGCCCTCGGGTGCGTACGGGGAACAGCCTGGTGCCAGGCCTTCGGGTTCGGACGGTAAGGAGGCGCAGGAGGTTTGCCGCCTGCCTGCCGATGCGTACGGGCAGGAGCAGGAGCCCGCGGTGCCCGGGACGTCGCCCTCCAGTCCGTACGGCGGGCCGCCGGGAGCCGGGCCTGTTTACGGTGCCCCCGTGGGCGGGGCCGCCTACACGCCGCCGCCCGGCTCGTCCGTGCCGTACCCGCCTGGCGGGCAGTACCCGCCCGACTGGCGGGCACCCGGTCAGCCGGGGAACGGGCTGGCCACGGCGTCGCTGGTGCTGGGGGTGGCGAGTCCGTTCCTGGTCTTCGTCTGCTTCGTCGGCCTGCTGACCGCGATCCTGTCGATCGTGTTCGGCATCGTGGCGATCGTCCGGCGGACGGGCAAGGGCCGGGCGATCACCGGGATCGCGTTCAGCGTGCTCGCTCTGATCATCTTCACCGCCCTGGCCCTGTGGTTCTGGAGCGTGGTGCAGGAGTGCGGCCAGCTCCCCAACGGGCTCGCCGACCGCTGCCTGGAGGCGCGCATCCCCTGGCTGGCCCCTAGGTAAGCAGGCTGGGGAGAAGATGGGCTCGTGAGCTTCGATCTTGCGGTTCTCGCGATGGACGGGTCGGCTGACGCCGCTGCGGCGCGTGCGATGTTCGAGCGCTGCGTCTCCGGCGATCATGTCGAGGGCGAGGTGGATGAGCGGGTGGCCGGGTTCTACGAGCGGCTGCGCTCGCGGTTCCCGGACCAGCCGCCCTACGCCTCCGACTCTCCATGGATGTCGACGCCGTTGGCGGTCGGCATCGACCACGTGATCGTGCAGCTGAGCTTCTCGTCGAGGAGCGACGCGGCGATCAGCGCGATCGAGGAGCTCGCGGCGGAGTTTCGCCTGGCCATCTGGGATCCGCAGGCACAGGACGTCCATCTGCCAGGGGGGTGACCGGCCGATCAGGCATCGGCCCGGAGGGGCAGGTGGTCGGAGAGGTCGGCGCGGGCGCCGCTGGCCGAGACGGCGCCCTTGGCCATCGCCTCGGCCCAGGTGATCCGCCCGACGGCCAGCTCGATCCAGGTGCGGGCGTCGGTCTCCACCACGTTGGGCGGGGTGCCGCGGGTGTGCCGGGGTCCGGCGATGGCCTGTACGGCGGCGTACGGCGGCACGCGTACCTCGACGGTGCGGCCGGGCGCGGCGGCGGTGAGCCGGTCGAGCAGGTGCCGCACGGCCTGGCGGGCGGCGTCGCGTTCGGGCCGCAGACCGCGGTCGTAGGCGGCGAGCACGGCCTGTACGAGCGCGTCGGCCAGTGAGGCGGCGGGGCCGTCGTACGGCGGCTCGTCGAGCGCGACCAACTGCGCGTCGAGGGCGGCTCTGAGCTTGTCCGGGTCCGGTTTGCGTGGTGCCACCGGCCCATTGTGCTCCCTGGAAGCGTTCATCGTGCCGGAGGGCGTCGTTCATCTGCGGTTTTCGCTGTAACCGTAGTGTCCCGGCCGAAGACCGCACTACCTTGGAGGACCTGTGGCGAATCTGTCGCCGCGCCGGCTGCTGCCGCTGCTTTCCACCCCGCACAAGGGTGGCCGTTCCGCGATGACCTGTCAGTTCCGGTGCGGCAACGCGTGTGCGCACGATGTGGCCAACACCAGCGCCAATCCGTACTTCGGTGAGGTGGCCGAGCAGGCGCTGTCGCGGCGGGGCGCGCTGCGCGCGGGCGCGCTCGGCGCGCTGGTCGCGGGTGTCGGCGTCACCGGTGCCGCGCCGGCGTTCGCCGATCCGGCCAAGCCCGCGGCGAAGCATGGCGGCCCCGGTGGCGGCATCGACTTCACGCCCGTCCCGCCGAACACCGACGACGCGCTCCGTGTGCCCAGCGGCTACCGTTCGTCCGTGGTGGTGCGCTGGGGCGACCCGGTGCTGCCGGGTGCGCCGGCGTTCGACTTCGACAAGCAGACCGCCGAGGCGCAGGCCAAGCAGTTCGGTTACAACTGTGACTTCGTCACCCTTTTCCCGATGGGCCGCAGCCGTGGCCTGCTCTGGGTGAACCACGAGTACACCGACGAGGTGCTGATGTTCCGCGGTTACACGACCGGGGACGCCGCCACGGAGGAGCAGATCAAGATCGCGCTGGCCGCGCACGGCGGCTCGGTCGTCGAGGTGGAGCGGGCGCACGCCAACGGCCAGTGGAAGCTGGTGACCAAGGGCCGCCGCCGCTACAACCGGCGTATCACCGCCCAGACGGCGATGCGGTTCACCGGCCCGGCCGCCGGCAGCGACCTGCTCAAGACGGCCGCCGACCCGCAGGGCGTCAAGCCGCTGGGCATGCTGAACAACTGCGCCGGCGGCACCACCCCGTGGGACACGGTGCTGACCGCGGAGGAGAACTTCAACCAGTACTTCGTCAACGGTGACAAGGTGCCCGCGGAGCAGGCGCCCTCCATCGAGCGGTACGCGATCACGAAGGGCGTCCCCGACGACAACCGGCGCTTCGACCGGATCGAGGAGCGCTTCGACCTGGCCAAGCACCCGCACGAGGTCAACCGGTTCGGCTGGATCGTGGAGATCGACCCGTTCGACCCGGACTCGACGCCGGTCAAGCGGACCGCGCTGGGCCGGTTCGCGCACGAGGCCGCGACCACGTCGCTGGCCCGCGACGGCCGCCTGGTGGTCTACATGGGCGACGACTCCCGCTTCGAGTACGTGTACAAGTTCGTCTCGAAGGAGCGTTACCGCCGCGGCAACGATCGCCACAACCGCACCCTGCTGGACGAGGGCACGCTGTACGTGGCCAGGTTCACCGGCGACAGCCCGGCGAACGAGATCGACGGCTCGGGCAAGCTGCCGAAGGACGGCGAGTTCGACGGCGCCGGCGAGTGGATCCCGCTGGTCACGGGCGACAAGTCGCACGTGGAGGGCATGACGGCCGCCGAGGTGCTGGTCTACACGCGTATCGCCGCCGACAAGGTGACGGCCACGAAGATGGACCGCCCGGAGGACGTGGAGCGCAACCCGGTGACGGGCGCCGTCTACGTCGCGCTGACCAACAACAGCAACCGCACCGCGGCGCAGACGGACGAGGCCAACCCGATCACCAAGAGCAAGCACGGTCACGTGCTGGAGATCGTGGAGCGCCGTAACGACGCGGCGGCCGAGTCGTTCGCCTGGTCGATCCCGCTGGTCTGCGGCAACCCTGACGACGCCTCGACGTACTTCGCGGGCTACGACAAGTCCAAGGTGTCGCCGATCTCCTGCCCGGACAACCTGGCCTTCGACCGTGACGGCAACCTGTGGATCTCCACGGACGGCAACCAGCTCGGCGGGCACGACGGCCTGTTCGTGATGCCGGTGCGCGGCCGGGAGCGCGGCCATGTGCGGCAGTTCCTCACGGTTCCGATCGGGGCGGAGACCTGTGGCCCGATGATCACCGATGACCAGCGCAGCGTGTTCGTGGCGGTGCAGCACCCGGGTGAGGTCGACGGGGCGAGCCCGGACAAGCCGGCGAGCCGCTGGCCCGACGGTGACCAGCCGCGGCCGTCCGTCGCGGTGGTGTGGCACGACAAGGGCAAGAAGATCGGCAGTTGACCTCTAGTTAACTTGAGGTCCTAGTCTCCATGCCATGAGCATGGAAGTGACCGCATGGAACCAGCTGTATTCGCTGAACAACCGCTCGGAGCGTCGCCAGGTGTCGAAGGCGACGCTCCGCCGCGTCTGGGGGTTCGCCCGGCCGCACCGTGGCAGGATCGCGGTCTTCCTCGCGCTGAGCGTGGTGATGGCGGCGCTGGCGGTGGCTCCGCCGGTGCTGGCCGGCCGGGTGCTGGACGCGATCGGGCAGAGCGCGCCGGCCGGCGTGGTGGTGGGCCTGGCCGGCCTGATCGCGGGGCTGGCGGTGGCCGAGGCCGGGCTCGGCCTGGTGACCCGGTGGCTGTCGGCCGGGCTGGGCGAAGGGCTGATCCTGGATCTGCGCACGGCCGTGTTCGACCACGTGCAGCGGATGCCGATCGCGTTCTTCACCCGGACGCGCACCGGCGCGCTGGTGAGCAGGCTCAACAACGACGTGATCGGCGCCCAGCGGGCGTTCACCGACACGCTGTCCAGCGTGGCGGGCAACGTGGTGACGCTGCTGCTGGCGCTCACCGTGATGGTGGGCATCTCCTGGCAGATCACGCTGCTGGCGTTGCTGCTGCTGCCGGTGTTCGTGCTGCCGGCCCGCCGGATGGGCGTCCGGATCGCCCGGCTCAGGCGCGAGGCGGCCGACCACAACGCGACCATGGGCACCCAGATGACCGAGCGGTTCTCGGCGCCGGGCGCGACGCTGGTGAAGCTGTTCGGCAGGCCCGCCATGGAGTCGGCCGACTTCGCGGCCAGGGCGCGGCGGGTGCGTGACATCGGTGTGCGCACGGCCTTCACCCAGTCGGTCTTCGTCACCGCGCTGACGCTGGTGTCGGCGCTGGCCCTGGCGCTCGTCTACGGCCTGGGCGGCTTCTACGCGCTGCGCGACCAGCTCGACCCGGGCTCGGTGGTGGCGCTGGCGCTGCTGATCACCCGTCTGTACTCGCCGCTGACCGCGCTGGCCAACGCCCGCGTGGACGTGATGAGCGCGCTGGTCAGCTTCGAGCGGGTCTTCGAGGTGCTCGACCTGGAGCCGCTCATCCAGGACAGGCCGGGCGCGCGCGAGGTGCCCGCCGGGCCGGTCGGGGTGGAGTTCGACGACGTGCGCTTCGCCTACCCCTCGGCCGACAAGGTGTCGCTCGCCTCGCTGGAGGAGGTGGCGGCGCTGGACAGCCGTGGCGGGGTCGACGTGCTGCACGGCGTCTCCTTCACGGCCGAGCCGGGCCAGATGGTGGCCCTGGTCGGCTCCTCCGGCGCGGGCAAGTCGACGATCGCACAGCTCCTGCCGAGGCTGTACGACGTGGACGAGGGCGCGGTGCGGATCGGTGGCGTGGACGTGCGGGACCTGACCGCCGACTCCATCCGCGAGACGCTCGGCATGGTCACCCAGGACGGCCACCTGTTCCACGACTCGATCAGGGGCAACCTGCTGTTCGCCCGGCCGGAGGCGACCGAGGAGGAGCTGTGGGACGCGCTGCGCAGGTCCAGGCTCGCCACCATGATCGAGTCACTGCCCGACGGGCTGGACACGGTGGTGGGCGAGCGCGGCTACCGGCTGTCGGGCGGCGAGCGCCAGCGGCTGACGATCGCCCGGCTGCTGCTGGCCGGCCCCCGGGTGGTGATCCTGGACGAGGCCACCGCGGCGCTCGACTCCACCTCGGAGGCCGCCGTGCAGGAGGCGCTGGCCGAGGCGCTGGCCGGGCGGACCGCGGTGGTGATCGCGCACCGGCTCTCCACGATCCGCGCCGCCGACGTCATCCTGGTCATCGAGGACGGGCGGATCGTCGAGCGCGGCACGCACGCCCAGCTGCTCGCCGACGGCGGTCGCTACGAGGAGCTCTACCGCACTCAGTTCGCCGACCCGGCCATCGCGGCCTGAGGCCGCTCCTCCTGCCCTTTCTCAGGTGTACGCGTCCCGCGCATCGTGAAGAGGGCGACCGGGATGCCCACCAGCACGACGACGGCCGCGACCACCAGGGTGAACTGGTAGCCCTCCAGGAAGGCGGTCAGCGGCGGCCGGTCGCTCGCCGCCTGCCTGGCGCTGAGCAGCGCGCCCAGGACGGTGATGCCGAGCAGCCCGAACACCTCCCTGAAGACGTTCAGCACCCCGGAGGCCACCCCTGACCGTCCCGCCGGCATCCCGTTGAGCACGGCGGCGGTCAGGGGCACCAGCATGCCGCCGCCCAGGCCGTACAGCATGAACCACGGAAGCACGTCCGCGTAGCCGGCGTCCGCGCCGACGCCGGCGAGCATGAGGATGGCGGCCCCCATGAGCGCCATCCCGAGCGCCACCGTCCGCCCGATGCCGAGCAGCGCGCTGATCCGCTGGGACAGCACCGCCACCACCGCCATGATCAGCGCCATCGGCACGAACGCGGCCCCGGCCTCGGTGGGGCTGAAACCGAGCACGTTCTGCAGCCAGAGCGCGCTGAAGAAGTAGATGCCGAACACGCCGAACGACCAGATGCCGCTGGTGATGACGCCACCGGTGAACTGCCTGGCGCGGAACAGCGACAGGTCGATCATCGGCTCCGCGGACCGCCTCTCGACCAGCACGAACGCGGTCGCGGACGCCAGCGAGACGGCGACGGCGGCCAGGATCCCCGGTGAGGTCCAGCCGGCCGCCTCGCCCTCGATGAGCGCGTAGGTCAGGCTGAGCAGTGCGAGGGCGGAGGTGACCAGGCCCGGCAGGTCGAGGTTGTGCCGTACCCGGGTGAAGGCGGGTCGTACCGCCCACAGCGCGAGCCCGAGCGTCACCGCTCCGATGGGCACGTTGATCAGGTAGATCCACCCCCAGTGCGTGTTCTCGCTGATGAAACCGCCGGTGACGGGGCCGAGCGCCATGGACAGGGCGCCGGAGGCGCTCCAGATGCCCACGGCCCTGCCGCGCTCGGCCGGATCGGTGAAGATCTGGGAGAGCAGCGACAGCGAGGTCGGGGTGAGCAGCGCCGCGCCGACGCCCTGCACCGCGCGGGCGGCGATCAGCGTCCCGCCGCTGGTGGCGAGCCCGGCGCCGAGCGAGGCGACGGTGAAGACGATCAGTCCGGCGACGAACACCCGCCGGGCTCCGAACAGGTCCGCGAGCCTGCCGCCGACGAGCATCAGCCCGGCGAACACCAGGATGTAGCTGCTCACGATCCACTCCAGGCCGGAGATCGTCAGCCCCAGCTCCCGCTGGATCGTCGGTAAGGCGACATTGCCCACGTTGTTGTCCAGGGCGGTCATGAAGGTGCCCAGCGTCAGCGCGATCAGCGCCCACCACTTCCGGTCCACGGCAATCCCCCTATACGGCGTACTTGTACGCCGTATAGTTCAACTCGTACGGCGTATAGTTGTCAACCGTGATGGGAAAACTGACCGCCCCCGCGATCGTCGAGCGCGCCCTCCTGATCGGCGACACCGAGGGCCTCGACGCCGTGACCATCAGGCGGCTGGCCACCGACCTCGGCGTCACCCCGATGGCCCTCTACTGGCACTTCAAGAACAAGGAGCAGCTCCTGATCGGCATGGCCGATCACCTCATCGCGAACTTCGCGCCCGAGCCCGCCGACGACCGGCCCTGGCAGCAGCGGCTACGCGAGCTGGTGGAAGGGCTCGTCCGCGTCCTTCGCGCCCACCCGTGCGCACGCACGGTGCTGGAGCAGGTCGACCAGGAGGACGTGCCGAGCTACCTGACCGTCTGGAACGAGGCCCTGGGGCTGACCCACGCCGCCGGGTTCGCCGACGAGGAGTGCTGCCTCATCTCCAAGTACCTGCTGCACAGCGCGATCTCCATCGCCGACGTCCCCGTGCACTTCCGCCCCGGCCACAGCGACGAGGAGATCGCCGAGATCGTCCGGGTCAAGCGCCTGGGCCTGGAGTCGCTCCCCGCCGACGCCTACCCGTACCTGGTCAGAATGGCCGGCCCCATGGTCGACTGCCCCCCGAGTCTCTACGACTCCTTCGGCGTCGACCTCATCCTGTCCGGCATCGAAACCCTCGCCGCCCGCCGCTCATAGCAAGCTCGATGGGCGCGCTCAGCGGCGCGGGGAGCGGGCCAGGGCGGCGAGGAGGGCGCCGGCCAGGGCGACCGCGAACAGGACCCCGTACGTGCGCTCGAAGCCCTGCATGAGCTGCCCCACCGCCACCGGTGACAGCGTGGACAGGGTGCCCGCGTACACCTGGGCCCGCACCTCCGGGCTCACCGCGCTGCCCAGCACGCTGAGCGACAGGCCCACGCTGAGCACGATGCCGACGTTCATCACCATGAGCCGGAAGCCGTTGACCACCCCGAGGCTGCCGGTCGGCAGGGCGCTCATGACCTGCGTGGTGTTGCCGGTGAGGAAGGTGCCGCTGCCGCAGCCGGCCACGAACAGGCCGATCCCGATGATCCAGTACGGCGTGCCGGGGTCGGCCGTGAGCATGAGCACGCCGAGCCCGGCCGCGCTCATCAGCGCGCCGCCGATGGACAGCAGGTACGGCGAGACCCTGCGGCCGAGCAGCCCGACGATGGGAGAGGACAGCGCCATGCCCACCGGCACCGGCAGCACGCTCAGCCCGGCGGTGAACGGGTCCACCCCCCTGGCCGCCTGGAAGTAGAGCGCCACCACCAGGATCAGCGCCGCACGGGCGACGGCGTTGCAGAAGGAGGCCAGGTTCGCGCAGGCCAGCATTCGCCCGCCGAACAGCCGCAGGTCCAGCACCGGATTGGCGGCCCGCCGCTCCACCAGCACGATCAGCGGCGCCAGGACCACGAACAGGCCCGCCCCGATCAGCGCGACCGGACTCGTCGGCCCGCTGGAGCCGGCTTCGGACAGGGCCAGGATGATGGCCGTCAGCGCGGCGAACACCAGCGCGTTGCCCATCCCGTCCACCGGGCGTCTCGGTCCCTTCGGGACCTTGCGCAGGATGATCGCGCCCCAGATGATCGCGACCAGCCCGGCGGGCACGTTCACCCAGAAGATCCACTGCCAGCCCGCGGTCGCGGCGATCAGCCCGCCCAGGGTGGGGCCGGCGAGTTGCGCCACGGACAGGGTGCCCATGTAGACGCCCATGCCCTGGCTGAGCCGGTCGGGCGGGAAGGCCTCGGTGATGATCACTGTGCCGTTGGCCAGGATCATCGCCGCGCCGACCGCCTGCAGCACCCGCATCACGATCAGGAACCACACGTCCGGCGACAGCCCCGCGAGCAGCGAGGCCACCGTGAACAGCGCGAACCCGGTCAGATAGACCTCACGCCTGCCCAGCAGGTCGGCCACCCGCCCGAAGAACACCAGGCTCGCGGTGTTGACCAGCAGGAACGCCAGCAGGATCCAGCCCGACTGGAACGGCGTGGCGTGGAAGTGCCGCACGACCGTGGGCAGCGCCACGTTGAGCGTGCTGCCCGCGATACCGATGAGGACCAGCCCCAGGCTGGTGACCGAGCACACCCGCCAGGCGTAGCGCAGGCGGCCGGCGTCATCGGAGGTGCTCGCGGCCATGCCCCTAACTATGACGTACGGCGTACGTACGGTTGGGTCAGCGTGCCCGTTTGCGCAGCCCCTCCATGTCGTGGACCACCACGCGCCGCCTGCCCGTCTCGATCAGCCCGCGGTCGCGCAGCGTCCGCAGCGCCTTGCTGACGGCCTCCCGGGACGCGCCGGTCCACCCGGCCAGCTCGTCCTGCGACAGCGGCAGCGCCACGCGGACCCCGTCGTTCGTCTTCTCGCCGTAGCGCTCGGCCAGCTCCAGCAGGCGGGTCGCCACCCGTCCCGTGGTGTCGAACGCGCCGTACTCGATCCGCTTCCGGTCGGCGTCCCGCAGCCGCCCGGTGACAAGCTGCATGAGCAGTACGGCGATCCGCCCGTGCTCCTGCAGAAAGCCGGTGAAATCACGGATGGCGATGCCCGCGATGGGCTCCAGCGTGGTCACGGTGGCCGAGCGCGGCGAGCCGTCGATGGCCGACATCTCGCCGAGCAGCGCGCCGGGGCCGCGCACGGCCAGCACCACCTCGGTGCCGCTGCTGGTGTGGGAGGAGACCTTCACCCGGCCCTCGGTCAGCACGAGCACCCAGTCGGAGGTGTCGCCCTCGGACATCACGGTCGTCCCACGATCCCACCGCCGGGGCCGGCCGGCCGCACGCAGGACCTCGATGTCTTCGGGGGTCAACATGGCTAGGAACTCGCCGGGCTCTGGCTTCATGTGCCTGATTATGTCCGTACAGCGCGTGACCTTTCTATGTCAGCGCCGTCAGAACGTACGCCTCCACGGGCTCCTCCTTGCCCTTGAGGCTCAGCTTGCCCAGCGGCCGCACCGTCGCGCCGGCGCCGAGCTGCTTGCGCGTGGTCGCGCCGATCACCACGGTGCCGGGCTCGGCCAGCGCCTGCAACCTGGCGGCCACGTTGACGCAGTCGCCCATCGCGTTGAACCCGCGCAGCCGGGGGCTGCCGATGTTGCCCACCAGCGCCGGACCGGTGTTGACCCCGACCCGGAACGTCGGCCACTCGACGTCGCCCTTCGTCCAGGCGGCCTCCTCCGCCACCTCGGCAGCCGCCTGCTGCATCGCCAGCGCCGCCCGGCAGGCCGCCGCGGCGTGGTCGCCCTGGGTGGCGGGGGCGTTGAACAGGGCCAGCAGCGCGTCACCGACGAACTGCACGATCGTGCCGCCGTTGTCGAGGATGCAGGGCACCGCGGCCGTGTGGTAGCGGTTGAGCATCTCCACGATCTCGCCGGGCGTGACCCGCTCGGAGAACGTCGTGAAGCCCTTGAGGTCGGCGAAGAGCGCGGTCAGCTCCTTGAGCTCGCCGCCCAGCGCCGCCTGCGTGGGGTCGGCCAGCAGGGCCTGGGCCACGTCGGGCGACATGTACTGGCGGAAGAGCGTGTCGAGCTCCTGATAGAGGCGGGCGTTCTCCAGCGAGATGGACAGCTGGCCGGCCAGGGTGGCGGCGAGCGCCTCGTCCTGGCCGGTGCGTCCGAGCGGCACCTCCAGGACCCCGGCCAGATGGTTCTTGACGGTCAGCGGGTAGGCGACCAGGCTGTCGCGCCTGATGGGCGTGGTCCCGGTGAACTCGTACTCACGTGAGCCGATCTGGGCCTTGCCCTCGGACACCAGGCCGATCCGTACGTCGCCGTACGCCTGCCGGACGCTCTCCAGCGCGGTCGCCAGCAGCTCGGTCTCCGGCAGGCCGATCCGGGTCTGGGCGCTCACCTCGACCAGCGCGGCCAGCCGCTCGGACAGCTCCCGCTCCTCGGCCAGCGCCCGGCCGGCCCGGTCGAGCACCGCGGCCTGCCCCTCGTTCAGCCGGAACTTGCCCGACATCCGGGTCGCGGCCAGCGGCTCACCCCGCCGCACGTGCTCGACCAGCTCCTCCAGGGCCGCGTCGTAGTCGCGCTGGATGCGCCGCACGGTCGCCGACAGCGCCACCGAGTCGAACAGCCCCGCGCTCGACCCCTCCCGCCTGAACTGCAGATAGGCGCTATAGGCGACGAAGACGAACGCGAACGTCAGCAGGATGTGCCACTCCCACCACGACAGATGCCAGTTGAGCTGCGACATCCCGGCGACCATGGACTCGGCCAGCAGGGCGTAGGCGGTGATGAGGCTGATCAGCATGGCCGACGGCCGCCGCCTGTGCAGCAGGAACATCATCACGCTGGCCGCGAGGTACAGCGCCAGGCCGGGCAGCGACCCGATCGCCAGCCAGTCGACCGGCGTGAGCAGCGGCGGCCGGCTGAGCGGCGTCAGGCCGGGGATCAGCGACGCCAGCCCCCAGAGGATCATGAATCCGACCAGCACACCGCGCACCAGGTGCTGCGAGCGCAGCACCACCTGCGCGGCCTTCTCGCCCAGCGGGAAGGCGGAGGCGAACGCGAACAGCGACGCGATCGAGAGCCCCACCTGCTGCCCGATGTCGAACCCGAGCGACCCGGTGGGCAGGATGATCTTCGGAGTGGCCAGCCCGTGCAGGAAGAAGAACCCGGCGCTGCTCAGGAAGACCATCGACACCAGGAACAGCCTGGCGTCCTGCCTCCTGCGTGACGCCTCGCTGATCAGCATGCCGAGCGCCACGTTAAGCCCGGCCACCAGGAGGATCAGCCAGAAGTGACTGGAGTTGTGCTCCCACATGATGTTCAGCTGCGGCTGGGCCAGCAGCAGCCAGAGTCCGAGCAGGGGCAATCCCAGGTGGATGGCCCAGACGACCCCGCGCACGGGCTGCGTGGCGGGCGGCAGGTACGGGCTGGGAGTGGACAAGGTCATTTCCGCCTTCGACGCGCTATGGCTGCGAACGTCCTTGATTATCCACGTGCTGCCGCGCCTGTTGCTGTGGCTTTTTACGTGGATGAACGGTCGGCATGGTCTACGTCGTCATGCCTGAAGAAGGGGCTGAACGACCAAGGGCCGGTACGGAGTCCGTACCGGCCCTTGAGGGTTGACGATCAGCCGAACAGCGCCGGCAGCGTGGCCGTGTGGGTCGCGCGGAGCTCCTCGACCGGGACCTCCAGCACGTCCTCCACCACCAGCGACGTGCCGCCCGTGACGCCGAGGCCGTAGCACGGGACGTCGTGCTCGGCGCAGAGCACCGCGAGCTCGTCGAAGGACTCCGGCCGGACCACGACCAGCGCCCGGGACGCCGACTCGCTGAACAGGCCGGTGAACGGCTCGCCGCTCAGCGCCACGGTGGCGCCGACGCCGCGTGCCATGCAGGACTCCGCCAGCGCGATGGCCAGCCCGCCGTCGGACAGGTCGTGCGAGCCCTCCAGCAGGCCGCGCCTGGCCGCCTCGACCAGCACCGCGCCGAGCGCCTGCTCGGCCACCAGGTCCGCCTGCGGCGGCAGGCCGCCGAGGTGGCCGTGGGCGACGTGCGCCCACTCCGAGCCGCCGAACTCCTCGTTCGTCTCGCCGAGCAGCGCGACCCGCAGCCCATCGGCGGTGAACCCGGTCGGCACCCGCTTGGCGACGTCGTCGATCACACCGAGCACGCCGACGACGGGCGTCGGGTGGATCGGGGTCGAGCCCGTCTGGTTGTAGAAGGAGACGTTGCCGCCGGTGACCGGCACGCCGAGGGTCCTGCAGGCGTCGGCCAGACCGCGCACGGCCTCGGCGAACTGCCACATCACCTCCGGGTCCTCGGGGGAGCCGAAGTTGAGGCAGTTGGTGACGGCCAGCGGCTTGGCCCCGGTCACCGCGACGTTGCGGTAGGCCTCGGCCAGCGCGAGCTGGGCGCCGGCGTAGGGGTCGAGCTTGGCGTAGCGGCCGTTGCCGTCGGTGGACAGCGCGATGCCCCTGGTGGTCGGCTCGGCGCCGGCGATCGCCTCGGAGATGCGCAGCATCCCGGCGTCGGCCGGCTGGGCGAGCACGGTGTTGGAGCGCACGTAGCGGTCGTACTGGCCGGTCACCCACTCCTTCGACGCCAGGTTGGGCGAGCCGAGGAGCTGCAGCAGCGTGGCTCGCAGATCGGCGGGCCGCGCCAGGCCGTCGGGGGTGTCGGAGTTGAGGGCGACCTGGCCGGCGGGCTCGTGCAGGGGCCGCTCGTAGACCGGGCCCTCGTCGGCGGCGGTGCCCGGCGGGATGTCGACGATGGTCTCGCCGTCCCAGGTCATCACCAGTCTGCCGGTGTCGGTCACCTCGCCGATCACGGTGGCGGGAACGTCCCACCGCTCGCAGATCGCCATGAACGCGTCGATGTCGGAGGGCCGTACGACGGCCATCATCCGCTCCTGCGACTCGCTCATCAGGATCTCCTCCGGCAGCAGGGAGGGATCGCGGAGCGGGACCAGGTTGAGGTCGACGTGCATGCCGCCGGTGCCCTTGGCGGCCAGCTCGGTCGTCGCGCAGGACACACCGGCCGCGCCCAGGTCCTGGATGCCCACGACCACGTCGGCGGCGTAGAGCTCCAGGCAGCACTCGATGAGCAGCTTCTCCATGAACGGGTCGCCGACCTGCACGGCGGGCCGCTTGGCGTGCGACTCGTCCTCGAAGGTCGCGCTGGCCAGGACGCTGGCGCCGCCGATGCCGTCAGGGCCGGTAGAGGCGCCGAACAGCACCACCTTGTTGCCGGGGCCGGGAGCGACGGCGAGCTTGATCTGGTCCTTGCGCAGCAGGCCCACGCAGAGCGCGTTGACCAGCGGGTTGCCGATGTAACACGGGTCGAAGACGACCTCGCCGCCGATGTTGGGCAGGCCCAGGCAGTTGCCGTAGTGGCTGATGCCCTCCACCACGCCCGGCAGCACGCGGCGCGTGTCGTCCTGGTCGGCGCCGCCGAAGCGGAGCGCGTCCATGACCGCGATCGGGCGGGCGCCCATCGACATGATGTCGCGCACGATCCCGCCGACGCCGGTGGCGGCGCCCTGGTGCGGCTCGACGTAGGACGGGTGGTTGTGCGACTCGATCTTGAACGTGGCCGCCCAGCCGTCGCCGATGTCCACCACGCCGGCGTTCTCACCCATGCCGACCAGCAGCGCCTCGGACTTGGGCGCCTTGGTGGCGAACTGCTTGAGATGCACCTTGGACGACTTGTAGGAGCAGTGCTCGGACCACATGACGCTGTAGATGGCCAGCTCGGAGCCGGTGGGGCGACGGCCCAGGATCTCGCGGACCCGGTCGTACTCCTCCCGCTTCATGCCCAGCTCGGCGTAGGGCATCGGCTCGTCGGGCGTGCCCTCTGCCCTGCTGACGGAGTCGGTGCTCATGCGTTCACCAGATTCTTGAGGATGGAGGTGAAGAAGCCGAGGCCGTCGGTGCTCGGCGCGCCGACCAGGTCCTCGACGGCGTGCTCCGGGTGCGGCATGAGGCCGACGACGTTGCCCGCCTCGTTGCGGATGCCCGCGATGTCGTTCATCGACCCGTTGGGGTTGCCGTCGAGGTAGCGCACGACCACCCGCCCGGCGGACTCAAGCTCGGCCAGCGTCTCGGCGGAGGCGACGTAGCGGCCCTCGCCGTGCTTGACCGGCAGCACGATCTCCTGGCCCGCCTCGAACGCGCCGGTCCAGGCGGTCTCCGTGGACTCGATCCGGACCCGCTGGTCACGGCAGACATAGTGCAGGGAGGCGTTACGGGTCAGCGCGCCGGGCAGCAGGTGCGCCTCGCACAGGATCTGGAACCCGTTGCACGTGCCCAGCACCGGCAGCCCCGCGTGGGCGGCCGGGATGAGCTCCTCCATCAGCGGCGCGAACCGGGAGATGGCCCCGCACCGCAGGTAGTCGCCGTAGGAGAAGCCGCCGGGCAGGAACACGGCGTCGACCCCCTTGAGGTCGTGATCGCCGTGCCACAGGGGCACGGCCTGCGCCCCCACGAGCCCTACGGCCCTGGCGGCGTCCTGGTCGTCGAGAGTGCCGGGAAACGTGACTACGCCCACGCGGGCAGCGCTCATGACAGTCGTCCCCTCCAGAGGAGTTGCGCAGTGGAGTTACGCAGTGGAGTTACGCAGTGGAGTTACGCAGCCGCCATCCCCGTGGCAGGCGGCGGTCACTTCAGGTTATCGGGTACGTCCCCATGCTCCTCATCAACCTCCCACCTGCAGAGTCCTCGGCGGTGATCGACGAGCAGGGCGCGGACGGAAATGACAGTTGATCATGGACGTTTCTGACATGCGGAGGGGGCAACTCTGACATGAACCAGGGGACAGTTCCCGCTTGCCGCAGGGAAATGCCAGGTCAGGGCCCTGGACTCAGACGGCGGCGAGCTCGCGGGAGCGGTCGTCGGCCGCGTCGTCCCAGGCGAGCTGCTTGCGCATGTGCACGGTCGTGCCGCGGCCGGGGGTGATGCCGAAGGAGATCTCGTCGACCACCGAGCGCATGATCAGCAGACCACGGCCGTTCTCGGTGTCGGCGGGTGGAAAGTGCAGCGGCACCGACGGCAGACCACCTCCGCTGTCTGCCACCCGCACGTCGCAGCGGCCGTATCCGATCGACGCCGTCACTTCGTAGCGGTTGGCGGGACCGCCGTGCCGCACCGCGTTGGAGCAGGCCTCGGAGACCGCGAGCAGCATGTCGGCGATGCACGACTCGCTCACGTGCAACGAGCGCATCGCGTCGCCGAGCACTCGCCTGACCATCGGGATGCCGATCGCATCCCGAGGCAGTGCCAACGAGAACTCAATGTCCACCGGACTCCTCCGGGCTCCGGAATGTCACCTGGAGTAAGTTTCCCCGTGAAATCGGGGCTAACCGCAAAATCACGCTGTTGTTATTTAGTGTTGGCCGGGCCGTGGCATTGTGGCACGCCAGAACCCCGCTTTGGCCCGTCAGGGCCATTTCAGGTATCAAATGTGGTGTTCTACCCCTCGACACGCAGCGTGAAGTCCTCGATCACGGTGTTGGCGAGCAGGGTCTCGGCCATCTTTCGGACGTCCGCAAGTGCCGCCTCGTCGGCCGGACCGTCGAGCTCCACCTCGAACCGCTTGCCCTGCCGTACGGCTGACACGCCGGAGAACCCCAGCCGGGGCAGCGCACGGGCGATCGCCTGGCCCTGCGGGTCGAGAATCTCGGGCTTCAGCATGACGTCTACGATGACGCGCGCCACTGCGTTCCTCCTGGGTAAGGCGGGGTTGGCAAAGGACAGCCTACCGGCGCGTGTGGCAGCGGGCACAACGGGAACGGGGAGGAGATGGGGCTTGCGCGAAGGGCTGTGACGTCTGCCACTATGGCCCCAAACGCGCACGAACCACCATCACATGGTCCGGCGCACAGCAGGCCGGTCCAGTGGCGACCCCATCGAGACCGGCCCTGACCGCACAGGAGTGGCACGTGACCGTCGACGCCTCTCGTGGTGCTGAAGCACCCCCTGAGCTCGTGCAGTTGCTCACCCCCGAGGGAGAGCGGGTCGAGCATCCCGACTACGACATCGACCTGACTCCGGAGGAGATCAGATCCCTCTACCGGGACCTGGTCCTCGTACGGCGCATCGACCTTGAGGCCGTGGCCCTGCAACGGCAGGGCGAGCTCGGCATCTGGGCCTCCCTCCTCGGCCAGGAAGCCGCCCAGATCGGCTCGGGCAGAGCTCTGACCGACACCGACATGGCCTTCCCCACCTACCGCGAGCACGGCGTGGCCTGGTGCCGCGACGTCGACCCGGTGAAGCTCCTCGGCCTGTTCCGGGGCGTCAACCACGGCGGCTGGGACCCCAAGGAGCACAACTTCCACCTGTACACGATCGTCATCGGCAGCCAGACGCTGCACGCCGTCGGCTACGCCATGGGCATCCAGCGCGACGACGCCACCGCGGCGACCATCGCCTACTTCGGCGACGGCGCCACCTCCCAGGGCGACGTGAACGAGTCGTTCATCTGGGCCAGCGTCTTCAACGCGCCGATCGTGTTCTTCTGCCAGAACAACCAGTGGGCCATCTCCGAGCCGCTGGAGAAGCAGACCCGCATCCCCCTCTACCGCCGGGCCTCCGGCTTCGGCTTCCCCGGCATCAGGGTCGACGGCAACGACGTCTTCGCCTGCCTCGCCGTCACCCGCCAGGCGCTGAAGAACGCCCGCGAAGGCCAGGGCCCCACCCTCATCGAGGCGTTCACGTACCGGATGGGCGCCCACACCACCACCGACGACCCCACCCGCTACCGCGTGGCCAGTGAGCTGGAGGCGTGGAAGCTCAAGGACCCGATCGAGCGCGTCAAGGCCTTCCTGTTCAAGAACGAGCTGGCCGACCAGGCGTTCTTCGACTCCGTGGACGGCGAGGCCGAGGCCCTCGGCGCCGACCTGCGCACCCGCTGCCTGGCCATGCCCGACCCCGGGCCGCTCGCCATCTTCGACCACGTCTACGCCGAGCCGCACGCGCTGATGGACGAGGAGCGCGCCCAGTACGCCACCTACCTGGAGGGGTTCGAGAGATGACCGTGCTGAGCCTCTCCAAGGCGCTCAACGAGGGCATGCGCAAGGCCATGGAGGACGACCCCAAGGTCCTCATCATGGGCGAGGACGTCGGCAAGCTCGGCGGCGTCTTCCGCGTCACCGACGGCCTGCAGAAGGACTTCGGCGAGGACCGGGTGATCGACACGCCGCTGGCCGAGTCCGGCATCGTCGGCACCGCGATCGGGCTGGCGCTGCGCGGCTACAGGCCGGTGTGCGAGATCCAGTTCGACGGGTTCGTCTTCCCCGCCGCCGACCAGATCATCACCCAGCTCGCCAAGATGCCGATGCGCTCACTCGGCGCGATCAAACTCCCGGTCGTCGTACGCATTCCCTGCGGCGGCGGCATCGGCGCGGTTGAGCACCACAGCGAGTCACCCGAGGCGTACTTCACCCACACGGCTGGCCTGCGGGTCATCGCCTGCTCCAACCCGGCCGACGCCTACGCGATGATCCAGCAGGCCATCCAGTGCGACGACCCGGTCATCTTCTTCGAGCCCAAGCGCCGCTACTGGGAGAAGGCCGACGTCGACACCTCCGACACCGGCTGGTGGACCCCCATGGACCGGGGCAAGGTGGTCAGGCCGGGCGCCGACGCGACGCTGCTCGCCTACGGGCCCATGGTCAAGACCTGCCTGGAGGCCGCCACGGCCGCCGAAGAGGACGGCCGCTCCCTGGAGGTCATCGACCTGCGTTCCCTCAACCCCCTGGACGCCCCCCTCGTCATGGACTCCGCGCGCAGGACCGGCCGGGTCGTGGTCGTGCACGAGGCCCCCGTCAACAGCGGCTTCGGCGCCGAGCTGGCCGCGCGCATCACCGAGCAGTGCTTCTACCACCTGGAGTCGCCCGTGCTGCGCGTCGGCGGATTCTCCACCCCCTATCCGCCGTCCAAGCTGGAGGAGCACTACCTACCCGACCTCGACAGGGTGCTCGACGCCGTCGACCGCGCCTTCGGCTTCTGACAGGGGGACCCGTTCGTGAGACGTGAATTCAAGCTCCCCGACGTGGGCGAAGGGCTGACCGAGGCCGAGATCGTCCGCTGGCACGTCCAGCCGGGCGACGAGGTCAAGGTCAACCAGATCGTCGTCGAGATCGAGACCGCCAAGTCCATCGTCGAGCTGCCCATCCCGTGGCACGGCGTGGTGGCGGACCTCCTGGCGGCCGAGGGCGAGACCGTCGAGGTGGGCCTGCCCATCATCGCCGTCGAAACCGGCGAGCCGGCCCCTGACACGGGCGTCACCGAGGAGCGGCGCGCGCTGGCGGAGGACCTTGTGCCGCCCCCACCCGCCGAAGGCGCCGTCGAGCCCGGCGCCCACGGCAGCCCCGCCCCCAAGGAGCAACGCCAGGCGGTCCTGGTGGGCTACGGCGTCAGAACCGGCGCCACCAAACGCCGCCCCCGCAAAACCCGAACCCCCGCGACCATCCCAGCCCCCCCGGTAGCCAACCCCGACCGAACAGAGCTCCCCGGCGCCACCGCCCCCGCCCCCACCTCACCTCCACCTGCACCCCCACCTCCGCCCTCCCCCCGCGCCGGGGCGGAGAGCAGGGGTACGGCGGAGCCCGGCGCAACGACCACGGACGTCAGCCGGACAACCGTCCTGGCCAAACCACCGGTACGCAAACTGGCCAAGGACCTCGGCGTAGACCTCGCCGCCATCACCGGGACAGGCCCGCAAGGCTCCATCACCCGCGAGGACGTCCACGCCGCAGCGCAGGAAGCCCCCGGCGCGCCGCGGCCCGTACAGCAGCTGGAAGAGCGCATCCCCGTCAAGGGCGTGCGCAAGATGACCGCCCAGGCCATGGTCGGCAGCGCCTTCACAGCCCCGCACGTGACCGAGTTCCTCCAGGTGGACGCTACGAAGACCATGGAGGCCGTCCAGCGCCTGAGGACGCTGCCCGAGTTCGCCGAGGTCAAGGTCTCGCCCCTCCTTCTGGTGGCCAAAGCAGTCCTCACCGCCGCGAAACGCCACCCGATGATCAACTCCGCCTGGGACGAGGCAGCCCAGGAAATCATCGTCAAGCACTACGTGAACCTGGGCATAGCCGCCGCGACCCCACGCGGCCTGGTGGTGCCCAACATCAAGAACGCCCACCAGCTCTCCCTCCCCGACCTGGCCACGCAACTGGGTCAGCTCACGGAGACCGCCAGAGCGGGCCGCACCCAGCCGCCCGAGATGGCGGGAGGCACGATCACGATCACCAACGTGGGCGTGTTCGGCGTGGACGCGGGCACCCCGATCCTGAACCCCGGCGAGACCGCCATCCTCGCCTTCGGCCAGATCAGGGACCAGCCCTGGGTGGTGGACGGCCAACTCGCCGTACGCAAGGTGACGACCCTGTCGCTCTCCTTCGACCACCGCGTGGTGGACGGCGAGCTCGGCTCGCTCTTCCTCCGCGACGTGGGCGCCATGCTGGAGGACCCCCTCCGCGTCCTGGCCTGGACCTGACCCGCCGGGAGGACCCGCTCCGGGTCCTGGCCTGGACCTGACCTGCCGGGAGGGCGCCCTCAGCGCCCTCCCACCCCGGTGAGCAGCCGCTTGTCGCGGGAGGTGGCCCCCCACGACCCCAGCACCACGGGCACGCCCAGCGCCTCGGACACGGCGGCCGGCCAGTCCGTCACCGGCTCGCCGTACACCGGCCTCTCCCGCGACAGCCGGGCGGCGAGAGCGCCCTGCCGGGCCAGCGCCTGCTCCTCTCCCACCTGCGCCTCCAGGACGGCGGGCGCGCCACCTTCGTAAGCCACGCATATCCGGGACACCGGCGCGTCCAGGTGGGTGAGCGCCAGCCCGTCGCACCCGCCGGCGGCCTCCAGCGCGTACCGGTGCGCGACCGCGTCGAAGTGCCCCAGCCTGAACGCCCCCTGCCATGGTCCCGTGCCGTTGTGCGCCTCGGGCAGCTCCAGCGTGGGGTCCTCGGTGACCAGCGGCCCCGGCCCGTGCCGGGTGGTGTAGGTGCGCAGCACGCCCAGCCGCGCCGCGCCGACGCCGGCCAGCAGGTCGACCGCGTTGCCGAACGTGGTGGTGCTCCAGGTCGTGTACGGGTGGAAGCCGTGCCGCTCGTCGAGCAGCACCCCCTGCGCCCCTTCGAAGACCACCGGCCCCCGCCTGAGCAGCCGTGCCAGATGATCGTCATCGGTGAGGGTCACCGCCGAGGCGAACGCGCCGTAGGCCGCCACGCAGTCCTCCACCGGCGGCCCGCTCACCCCCAGCGCCTCACGCACCGCATGCAGCTTGCCCGCCAGCACCCGGGGCCGGGCGCAGTCGCCGACACGCGGCGCCAGCTCCGGCCGGGCCAGCGCGAACGCCATCGTCTCGCCCACCCCCATCCCGCACGACCCGTGCCGGTCCGCCCCGCGCGCCAGCTCACGCCGCCGCCCGGCCGCCACGTGGTACGGCGTCGCGAGCAGCGCCTCACGGTCCACACCCAGCAGCTCGTACGGGCTCCGCACGCCGATGGAGGCCAGGTGGGCCGCCTCGGCGGACAGGGCGAGCGGATCGACCACCACGTGCCTCGACAGGTACGTCGGCACACCGCGCAACGTGCCCGACCCGAACTGCGCGAACGTGTGCTGCCTGCCGTCGGGCAGCACCACGTTGTGCGCCGCCTGGGCCCCGCCGTTGAACCGGACCACCGCCACTACCGGCTCGCGAGAGCGCTCGCGGGAGCACAGCCAGTCCACGACGGTGCCCTTGCCGGCGTCGCCGTAGCCGAGGTCGGCGACGATCACGTGCTCGTTCAACCGTCGAGCCCGTCGAGCGGCTCGGACACGACCAGTGTGCCCCGGTCCAGCTTGGCCAGCGCCTTCGACACCGACGCCCCGGCGCCGGATCCCAGCCCGGCCAGGTCGTCGAGCCCCTGGGCCAGGTCGATGGCGTCCTCGCCGAGCCCGACCGTGAGCGCGATCGTCTCGCAGACGGCGTCGAGGTCGTCGAGCTCCAGCACGTTCTGCCCGAGCAGGCCGCGCCAGACCGACAGCACCTCGCGGTCGCCGGCGTAGCTGGTCCCGGAGGGCAGGATGTAGTAGACGTCGTACTTCCTGGTCAGCTCGGTGACCAGGTCGGCCACCTTGATGTCACCTTCTCGGGGGTCGCCGATCAGCGTGTGCACCATCTTGCCGCTGACCCTGGGGTAGGGCAGCTCGTCGCCGATGATGAACAGGTAGCCGCGCCGGCCGCGCTTCTCGTAGCAGTCGATCGAGGTGTGCCGGGCCATGAAGTACATGGCGAGCTCGTACGACTCCCTCTTCTGGCCGCCGCCCCCGCCTTCGAGGAGGATCCGGCCGAGCTGCTCGTCCATCCGGTTGTCGGACTCGAACTGCCCGACCTGCAGCGGCGCCCGGTCACAGGTGGCGTCGCCGATCGCGCCGAACATGATCTGCGGGTCCTCGGCGTACCCCTTGCGCAGCAGCAGCCCGAGCAGGTCCGGCAGCTTGGTCTGCAGCCTGCGCGGCACGTGCCCCATGGAGCCCGTCACGTCGAAGAGCACCGAGATGGCCAGCGAGTTCGGGTGCTCGGCGGAGTCGCGGCTCTCCCTGTGGATCTTGTACGGCGAGAGGTCGGGGTGGGTGGTGGTGGCGCCGCTGTCGGTGTGGGCGAAAGCACTGGCGCCGGTGGCGGCCCGGTAGTTGGCGGCTGAGGTGTAGACGTCGGTGGACCAGATTCCGCTTCCCATGGGGGATCCTTCTCTAGAGGTGAAGGGGCCGGTACGTGCGCGGCCCGTAAAGCGTTTCGAGCAGCTCGTCCAGCTCGGCGAGCAGCGCCCAGGCGTCGGCCGGCGGGCGCAGCAGGCAGCCGCGCACGAAGGCGCGCATCGCCCCGGGGTGCTCGCCCAGCAACCCGGCGACGCACCGCGTGACGGCCTGGACATCCCCGCGAGCCCCGGCGCCGCTCCCGTTCGGGGTGAGGTCCTGGGCCTGGCACCAGTCGACGAGGATGAGGCCGTGGTCCATGGGGTGGACGAGAACGTGGCGGGGGAGCACCGCACCGTGCGCGATCCCGGCGCGGTGGGCCAGGCCGACGGCCACCAGCATGCGCCGCCAGATCCACGCCACGTCCCTGGGATCGAGCCCGGTGCCGATCCGGTCCAGGCCGACGAACCCGTCGGGGGCCCGGCTGATCACGTTCGCCTGCCGTACCGTATCGCCGGTCTTGTAGCGGAATTTGTCGATCAAGCGGGGGATGTATGGCAGGAAACGCGGGTCGGCGTTGACGGCGAGCTCCCGCAACACCGCGGCCTCCCGCACCAGCAGATGACCGTCCGCCGCCACCCGCACCACCTTGAGCACCGCCTCCACTCCTGCCGGCCCCGACCCACCCGACCCGCCCGCGCCGCCCGGCCCAGCACCCGACCTGGCGTCCGGCCCGGTGCCCGGCCCGGTGCCCGGGTCGGCGTCCGGCGTGGCCGGGTAGAGGACGGCGGTGCGGCCCTTGTGGAGGGGTGGGCCGACGCGGTAGCGGCCGACGCGCTGCCCCCGGTTGTGGATCTCCCACAGCGTCGCCAGCCGGCCGAACGCCGCCACCGAGCCGGGGGACACGTCGGGGTGCAGCAACCGCGCCAGCCGCCGGTACACGCCCACCGGTGAGCCGCCCGCGAACAGCTCGGCGGCCGATCGCGCCCCGGTGACGATCGCCTCCGCCTCGGCCGTGGTCATCGGAGCGGTCATCGGATCTCCTCCTCGCGCGAGGGCCGGAGCAGCGCGGGATGGAGCAGCCGGGCGTCGCCCGCGCGGTAGAGCTTGGCCCGGGGACCGCCCCTGGCGCCGCCGGACTCGGTCGTCTCGCCGGTGCCCTCCACGAACCCGGGGACGGACAGCACCTTGCGGTGGAAGTTGCCCGCGTGCAGCGGCGTCCCCCAGACGCTCTCGTAGATCAGCCGCAGCTCGGAGATGGTGAACGTGTCGCCCGCGAAGGCCGTGGCCAGCGGGGTGTACTCCAGCTTGGACCGGGCCCGTTCGACCCCGTCGGCCAGGATCCGCCCGTGGTCGAAGGCGAGCGGGGGCAGGTCGTCGACCGGATGCCAGACGGCGGCGGCCGCGTCGCTGCCGGCCAGCGGGTCGGGCAGGTCGGGGGCGAAGGCCAGGTAGGAGATCGACACCACGCGCATGCGCGGATCCCGGGCGGGGGCGCCGTAGCTGGCGAGCTGCTCGATGTGCGCGGGCCGGGTGTCGAGCCCGGTCTCCTCGGCCAGCTCGCGCACCGCCGCCTCCGCCAGGTCCTCGTCCGGCTTGATGAAGCCGCCGGGCAGCGCCCAGCTCCCCGCGTACGGCTCGACGCCGCGCTCGACGATGAGGACGTGCAGCCGCCGGTTACGAACGGTCAGCGCCACCACGTCCACGGTCACCGCCACCGGCGCGTAGAGCCGCGGGTTGTACGAGGCCAGGAACTCTTCCATCCACCCATGTCCTTCTCAAGCTGAGTAAATCTCTCTATGAGAATAACCAGGGTGACGCGGCGCTGTCGATAGGATTCGCCGCATGATTCGTCACGTGGTGCTTTTCACCTGGTCAGAGGACACGACCGAGGAGCAGAAGGCCGCGCTCGCGGCCGAGCTGGCCGAGCTCCCCGGCCGGATTCCCGAGATCCGCTCCTACAAGTTCGGCCCGGACCTCGGCCTCAACCCCGGCAATCACGACTTCGTGGTCAACGCCGACTTCGACAACGAGGACGACTACCGGGTCTATCGCGACCATCCCGCGCATCGCGCGCTGATCGACGCGTTCATCACCCCGATCCTGGCGAGCCGGGCGGCCGTGCAGTTCAGCTGCTAGCCGATCATCAGACGTCCGGCGGGTTGTTCTCGCGGTGCATCAGCCGGTTGTCGGAGGTCTGGCCGCGCCTGGGCGCCAGCACGATGCTCAGCACGATGCCGACACCACCGACGATCATGAAGATCAGGCCGATGATGTCCATGTGCACGCTCTCGCCGAACACGTCGGGCTCGATCGCGAATCTCAGGATGGCGCCGAGCGTGAGGAAGAAGATGCTGACCCCGACACCCATAACGGCCTCCTGAGCAAAGAACGAGTACGCCCACGGTCATACCCGAGTATGGGCGAACACACCCGCCGCGGGGCGACGGCTCCATAACGGCGAACGCCCGCTCCGGGATCGGAGTGGGCGTTCTCCCTGTGACTGCCGCGGGAGGCAGAGGGTCCAGGGGCCTGGAGGGGGTCTAGAATGCCTCTTCCGGGAGCTCCATGAGCTCCAGGCCGGTGGCGGCCAGCACCTGGCGCTCGGCGGCCAGGCGGGGCAGCACGGTCTTGGCGAAGAACGAGGCGGCGGCCACCTTGCCCCGGTAGAAGCTGTCCTCGCCGTCGGACAGCTTGCCCAGCGCCACCTCGGCCTGCCGCAGCAGCAGCCAGCCGATCACCAGGTCGCCCAGCGCGAGCAGGAACCTGGTGGAGTTCAGGCCGACCTTGTAGACCTCGCTGGGAGCCTCCAGCGAGCCCAGCGCCCAGCCGGCCATCGTGTCGCCCATGGCCTTGATGTCCGCGGCCGCCTCGGTGAGCAGCTTGCGCTCCTCCTTCAGTCGGCCGTTGCCGGCCTCGGACGCGGCGAACTCGTTGATCTCGGTCAGCAGCGCGCCGACGGCCACGCCCTGGTTCCGCAGGATCTTGCGGAAGAACAGGTCCAGGCCCTGGATCGCGGTCGTTCCCTCGTACAGGGAGTCGATCTTGGCGTCGCGGATGTACTGTTCGATAGGGTAGTCCTGCAGATAGCCCGAGCCGCCGAGAGTCTGCAGCGAGCGGGAGAGCAGCTCGTACGAACGCTCCGAGCCGACGCCCTTGACCACCGGCAGCAGCAGGTCGTTGAGCGCCTGCGCGTGCTCGTCCCCAGGGTTGACCTGGATGGTGTCCTGGAGGGTGGCGGTGTAGAGCACCAGCGCGCGCATGCCCTCGGCGTAGGACTTCTGCAGCATGAGCTCGCGGCGTACGTCCGGGTGGTCGATGATCGGCACGCGCGGGGCGGTCTTGTCCGACATCTTCGTCAGGTCGGCGCCCTGCAGCCGCGACTTGGCGTACTCCAGGGCGTTCAGGTAGCCGGTGGACAGCGTGGCGATGGCCTTGGTGCCGACCATCATGCGGGCGTGTTCGATGATCATGAACATCTGCTTGATGCCCTCGTGCACGTCGCCGATCAGCCAGCCGATCGCCGGGTGCTTGTCGCCGAAGGTGAGCTCGCAGGTGGTGGAGACCTTCAGGCCCATCTTCTTCTCGACGTTGGTGACGTACACGCCGTTGCGCTCGCCGAGCTCGCCGGTCTCCAGGTCGACGTGGAACTTCGGCACCAGGAACATCGACAGTCCCTTGGTGCCGGGCCCGTGCCCCTCCGGGCGGGCCAGCACCAGGTGGAAGATGTTCTCGGTCATGTCCTGCTCACCGCTGGTGATGAAGCGCTTGACGCCCTCGATGTGCCAGGTGCCGTCAGGCTGCTGGACCGCCTTGGCGCGGCCGGCGCCGACGTCGGAGCCCGCGTCGGGCTCGGTGAGCACCATGGTGGCGCCCCAGTGGCGCTCGATGGCCAGCTCCGCGAAGCGCCTCTGCTCGGGGGTGCCGACCTTCCACATGGTGTAGGCGAAGTTGGGGCCTGCGGCGTACATGTAAAGGGCCGGGTTCGCGCCCAGGACCAGCTCGGCCGTCGCCCACGCCAGGCTCCGCGGGATGCCCGCGCCGCCGAGCTCGGCCGGCAGGTCGAAGCTCGACCAGCCGCCGTCGGTCAGCGCCCGGTAGGACTTCTTGACGCCGTCGGGGATGGTGACGGACGAGGTGGCGGGGTCGAACACCGGCGGGTTGCGGTCGCCCTCCTCGAAGGAGTCTGCCAGCACGCCGGTGGCCAGTCTGTCGGCCTCTTCCAGAATGGTGCGGGCGGTGTCCTCGTCCACGTCCGCATAGGGTCCGCTGCCGAGGATCTCACGTCGACCGAACACCTCGAAGAGGTTGAATTCCAGGTCACGCACGTTGCTCTTGTAGTGGCCCATGGGTGCAGATCTCCTTGAACCGAGGTCCTTATGTACTCGCCAGTAACCTTACTTGAAATGCTACCCGCGAGTAACCACCGATATGCATGGCATGCTCTCTCCATGGACGCCGAAGAACTCGCCGCGAAGTGGCGAGAGCGCCTGGAATCCTGGGCCATTCCGGAGGAGATCCTGGCCGAGGCCCCAGTCGATCCCTGGACCTATCCCCTCGCCCAGTTCACCAGCCGCACCGACAGGGTGCTCGCCACGCCGGACGACGGCCCCACGACGGCCCGCCTGGCCGAGGCGCTGCCCGACGGCGGCACTCTTCTCGACGTGGGCTGCGGTCCAGGCGCCTCGTCGCTCCCGCTGCGGGACCGGATCGGACACCTGTGGGCCGTCGACACCTCTGCCGAGATGCTCCAGGAGCTCGCGGCCAGGGCCGACAAGCTGGCGGTGCCGGTGACCACGGTCGAGGGCCGCTGGCCCGGCGTGGCCACGCAGGTGCCCGAGGTGGACGTGGTGGTGTCCGCCCACGTCGTCTACAACGTGCCCGACATCGCGGAGTTCCTGCGGGCCCTCGACGGCCACGCCAAGCGGCGGGTGGTGCTGGAGCTCCCGCACCGCCACCCCATGAGCTGGATGGAGCCCCTCTGGAAGCACTTCCACGGCGTCACCCGGCCCGTCAGGCCGGTCGCCGAGGACTGCGTGGCCGTGGCGGCGGCCCTGGGCTTCGCCGTGCGCGTGGAGGAGCGTGAGGCCCCGTTGGAGCGCTTCGACTCGCTGGAGGACCTGGCGGCCAGCGCGTGCCACCGCATCTGCCTGGATCCGTCACGGGCGGACGAGGTGGCGCGGACGGCCCTGGAGATGGGCATGTGGCCGCTTCCCCGCGACCGCTGGGTGACCCTTTGGTGGGAATGACCCCCACCCCGATGGCGTTCTGAAGGATGAGCTCAGCTCCCGGACGAGACGCGCCGTACCCGGCAGGCCAAGACGACGCACGTCACTGTCGTCTCGCCTGAAGGAGTCATCCCATGGCCTGGATCATCCTCGTCCTCGCCGGCCTCTCCGAGGTCGCCATGGCCCTGTCGCTCAAGCTCAGCAACGGTTTCACCCACCTGTGGTGGACCGTCTCCTTCCTGCTCACCGCCGTGCTCAGCTTCGGCCTGCTCGCCTACGCGCTCAAGTCGCTGGAAGTCGGCACCGCCTACGCCGCCTGGACGGGCATCGGCGCGGTGGGCACGGCCCTGCTCGGCATGCTGATCCTGGGTGACCAGGTCTCGGCGGTCCGGCTGATCTCCATCGCGCTCATCCTGGCCGGCGTGATCGGCCTCAACCTCACGGGCGCGCACTAACCGGCTTGACGCGATAGGTGGTGTCGCGATTGGGTGGCTCCATGATCGAGATTCATGCGGTGACCATCGACTGCGCGGACCCGTACGAGCTGGCGTCCTGGTGGAGCCGCGCCACGGGGCTTCCCCTGGGAGAGGGGGACGAGCCGGGCGACGACGAGGTGATGCTGCGCACCGAGCGCTACCCGTTCCTGCTGTTCATCCGCGTCCCGGAGGCCAAGACCACCAAGAACCGGGTGCACCTGGACGTCAACGGCACCGAGGGCCGGACCCGCGATCAGGAGGTCGAGCGGCTGCTGGGCCTGGGTGCCACGGTCTTCGACGACCGTCGGACCCCTGAGGGCACCGGCTGGGTGACCATGCTCGACCCCGAGGGCAACGAGTTCTGCGTCTGCAGGAGCGAGGCCGAGAGGGGGGTGCCGCAGTGACGGCCGCGGGTCTCAGCGGGCCGAGTTGGCCCGGCCCTGCATGGTGAGCGTGAGGATCGCGGCGATCGCGTAGACCAGCGCGCCGTGCCAGCCCGCCTGGAACGCCGAGCCGATCACTCCTTCGCCGTCGAGCACGAGCTGCACCGGATAGTCGAGCACGGTGGTGATGGCGGCTGGCACCAGCGCGAACTTCCACGGGTGCCGCAGCCCCCAGATGCGCGCCTGCCGGGTCACCCGGTCGCCCTCTTCCGGCTTGGCGACCGAGCCGATGGCCGCGATCAGCGCGAACAGGCTGATGCCGAGCCCCAGCGCCCACACCAGGTCTCCGCCACCGGTGATCAGGCCCATGCCGAAGCTGGCGACGCTGACGGCGCCACCGCCGATCACCGCGGCCTTCCAGGGAGCACCGCGCAGCGCGGCGCCGGACAGCGAGACTTCGTCGCGTCGGGTGATTTCGTTCATGACCCCAGCGTGCCTTTCCGCACCCCCGGACCACATCGGGGACAGACCCTGATTTCAACCCCGGGGTAGTCGCGCTCAGAGCCGCCTGCGGGTGCTGGGCAGGGTGCGCACCGGGATCGGGTCGCGCTGCCCCACCCACGACACGTCGTAGACCTGGATGTCGCCGTAGAGGACTTCGCCGGGTAGGGGGATGGTCCTTTAGTTCGTCCCTGACATGATTTGTCCATGCGAGACATCGTGATCGAGCGGCTCGGGCCGGACGACGGGGAGCGGCTGCGGGCGATCCGGTTGCGGGCGCTCCGGGACGCGCCTGAGGCGTTCGGGTCGTCGTACGAGAGAGAAAGCCCCTTCCTGCCCGACAAATGGGCCGAAAGGCTGAAAAATCCGGAGTCGCGGTGGATGGTGGCCACGGCCGACGGGGCAGACGTGGGGCTGGTCTGTGGCAAGGCCGAAGAGGGGCGGATGCACCTGCTGGCCATGTGGGTCGCCCCGGAGGCCAGGGGAGAGGGCGTCGGCGCGCGCCTGGTGGACGCCACCGTCGACTGGGCCCGTGAGTACGGCGCGGAGGAGGTCGAGCTCTGGGCCGTCGACCAGAACGAGGACGCCAGGGCCCTCTACGCCCGCAAGGGCTTCACCCCCAGCGGCAGGACCATGGCCCTGCCGTCCCATCCGCACCTCACGGAGTCCCACTACGTCCTGTCGCTCCTCTTCCGGCAGGCGCGCAGGCAGGACGTGCCGGCGATCGTCGCGATGCTGGCCGACGACCCGCTCGGCGCCGAGCGTGAGGGCGATCCGGGCGACGAGCGCTACCTGGCCGCCTTCGACAGGATCGACGCCGACCCCTACGACGAGCTGATCGTCGCCGAGCGCGACGGCAAGGTGATCGGCACGATGCAGCTCAGCTACCTGGCCGGCCTGTCCCGCCTGGGCGCCGAGCGCTGCCAGATCGAGGCGGTCCGGGTGGCGGCCGCCGCCCGTGGCCAGGGCCTGGGGCGCAGGATGATCCAGTGGGCCGTGGACCGGGCCAGGGCGCGCGGCTGCGCGATGGTGCAGCTCACCTCCGACAAGTCCCGCACTGACGCGCACCGCTTTTACGCCTCCCTCGGCTTCACCGCCTCGCACGAGGGCTACAAGCTCAAGCTGGGCTGATCTCGACCAGATTGTCGTGGTAGACCGCGCCCCTGCCCAGGTCGGCCTGGCGCTCCTCGACGACCGCGTTCGGGTTGGCGCCGCCGGGGGTCAGCTTGGGCCAGTGGCCCTTGGGCGCGGCCACCACGCCGCGCGCCACCCGGTCGCTGACCTCCACGTCGGCCAGGAACGCGCCGCCCGCGTTGTGCACCCGCACCCGCTGCCCGCCGCTCAGCCCGCGCTCCTCGGCGTCGGCCGGGTTGACCAGCACCACCGGATCCTTGGCCCGCCGCCGCAGCTCCGGATTGTTGCCGAAGGTCGTGTTCAGGAACATGTGCGGCGCGGGAGTGATCAGGGTCAGCGGGTACGGTCCCGCGCCGCGCGTACGAGCGGACAGCGACGGAACGTACGCCTTGCCTGACGGCGGGAAGCGCAGCCGGCCGGACTCGGTCGGGAAGCCGTCGGCGAACGGCGCGAAGGGTTCGGGGTAGTTCATCCGCACCCATCCCTCCTTGCGCAGCCGGTCGACCGTGATGCCGTCGAGCGAGGGATGACCACTGGACAGCAGGCTCTCGGCCAGCTCCAGATCGGAGTCGAACAGCGACGGCTCGGTCATCCCCATGTGCGCGGCCAGGCGGCGGAAGGTCTCCGTGGTGGACAGGCACTCGCCGGGCGGCTGTGCCGCGGGCTCGTTCCACAGCAGGTAGAGGTGTCCGTAGCCGGCGTGCAGGTCCATGTGCTCGGTCTGCATGGTGGCGGGCAGCACGATGTCGGCGTAGTCGACCGTGTCCGTGGGGAACTGCTCCATGACGACCGTGAACAGGTCTTCGCGTTCGAGCTGCTTCCTGATCCGGTTGCTGTCGGCGGTCGAGCCGACGGGGTTGGCGGCGTACACCCACAGGCACTTGACCGAGTCCGGCTTGGCGAGCTCCGAGGCCAGCCGGGTCATCGTCAGCGTGCGGACCGGCGCGGGCAGCAGGTCCTCGCGGGTGTCGATGGCGACGTGCACGTGGTCGCTGGTGGAGTAGGACACCCCGCCGCCGGGGTGACGCCAGTCGCCGGTCACGCCGGGGATCGCGGCGATCGTGCGCATCGTCGTGCCGCCGCCCTCGTTCCGCTGGATGCCCATGGTGGCGCGGATGGCGGTGGGCCGGGTGTGCGCGAGCCGCATCCCCAGGCTGTGGATGTCCTCGGCCGGGATGCCGGTGATCTCCGCCACCGTCTCGACCGGATATCTGAGGATCTCCTCGCGGAAGTCCTCCCAGCCCTCCGTGTGCCGGGCCAGGAACTCCTCGTCCTGCGTGCCCTCCGCCAGCACCACGTTCAGCAGGCCGAGGGCGAGCGCCGCGTCCGTGCCCGGCCGGATCGCCAGATGCTGGTCCGCCTGGTCGGCCGTACGGGTGCGGATCGGGTCGATGGCCACCACGTACGCGCCGTTCGCCTTGGCCTCCTGGACGAACTTCCAGAAGTGGTGCCCGCTGGTGAGCGGGTTCGTGCCCCAGAGGAGGATGAGCCCGGCCAGCGCGAAGTTCTCCGGGTCCATGCCGCCCGCGCTGCCGTTGGTCAGCCGCAGGCCGCTGTTGCCCGCCGCCGAGCAGATGTTCAGCCAGTGCTTGGAGGCGCCGAGCGTGTTCCAGAACCGGCGTCCGGCCACGCCCTCGCAGCCCTGGAGGTATCCCAGCGTGCCGGTGCCGAGGTAGGGCCAGATCGCCTGGCCGCCGTGCTCCTCGACGATGCCGCGCAGCCGTACCGAGATCTCCTCCAGCGCCTCCTCCCAGCTGATCCGCTCGAACCGGCCGGAGCCCTTGGGACCGACGCGGCGCATCGGGTGCAGGATGCGGTCGGGCGCGCGGGTCTGCTCCAGATAGCGATTGACCTTCACGCAGAGAGCGCCACGCGTATAGGGGTGGTCCGGGTTGCCGCGCATGCTGACCGGCCGGCCGTCCTCGACGTTGACCACCCAGGAGCAGGTATCCGGGCAGTCCAGCGGACAAGCCCCCAAAACTCTCAATTCGCCCGACATGGGCGTCAGTTTATGTCGGCTCGATCAGCGCGCCAGAGGCGTGTGCACGGTAGAAATCAGAGGTGAAGGGTTGGCGTCCCACCGTGTAGCCTGCCAACCGCTTTGAATCGCCTGGGGATGGGCAGGTCAACCGCGTCCGGACCCGGGGTGACGATCCGGGATGCCGATGTCCAGGGATCGGATGGTCTGGCCGGGAAGGTGCAGAATCGCTGTCGGTGGCCGAAATCAGAGAACGCGAAGACGCGGAGGACCTCGCGAAGGAGGATCCCACCGTGGACTCAGCGCGCGCTGACGCGGACGTCTACGTAGTCGAGCCGCTGCTCCCGCAGCGCCTGCGCCGCCCCTCCGACCTCCTGCGCCTGCTGGCCACCCTGCTCACGCTCACCGCGGTGATCCTGCTCGCCCTGGTCGCCAAGCAGACGCTGTACGGCCTGGAGATGGACGTCACGGAGGGCACCACGCTGGTGCCCCTGCTCAGCCGGATCGCCACCTTCGTCGGTGGCGCCGCCGTGCTCATCGTGCCCGTCGCCTTCGCCGTCGAGCGCGTCTTCCACCGCGACGGCCTGCGCGTCGCCGAAGGGCTGATCGCCGCCATCATCGGCATGGTCGGCTCCTTCCTGATCGGCCAGTGGCTGCTCGCCGGCCACGTCGACGACCTGACCCAGCTGCTGACCGGCGGCCGCTCGATCGAGCCGCTCAACACCCTGCTCATCTCGGTCATCGCCTACACCACCGCGGTCCGCATCTCCCGCCGGCCGACCTGGCGCGCGCTCATGTGGACCGTGATCGCCCTCGACATCCTCGCCCTCTACTCCGGCAGGCAGATCACCCTGCCCGGCGCCGTCGTCGCGGTCCTGGTCGGCATGGCCATGGGCTACGCCACCCTGTACGGCGTCGGCAGCCCCAACACCAGGCCGCCGGGCAACGCCGTGGTGTCGGCGCTGCGCAAGCTCTCGTTCTCCCCGGTGTCGGCCCGCCGCATCGACGACGACCACCAGGGCAGCCGCCGCTACGCCATCGGGCTGGCCGACGGCACCACCCTCGACGTCACCGTGCTCGACCGCGACCGCCAGGTGGCCGGCCTGCCCTACCGTCTGTGGCGGCGCTTCCGGCTGCACTCCGAGACCAGGCGCAGGGCCATCAGGTCGCTGCGCGCCGAGCTGGAGCGCGAGGCGCTGATGGCCTACGCCGCGCAGGCGGCCGGCGCCAGCACCCCCCGCCTGATCGGCACCAGCGAGATCGGCACCGAGGCGGCCCTGCTCGCCTACGAGCACATCGACACCAGGCCGCTCGACGAGGTGCCCGACGACGAGATCACCGACGACGTGCTCGCGCAGATCTGGGAGCAGGTCTCCCTGCTGCAGATCCAGCGGCTCGCGCACCGGAGGCTGACCGGCGACGGCATCCACCTCGACCGGGCCGGACGGGTCGTACTGACCGATGCCCGCAGCGGCGAGATCGCGGCCGGAGACCTGCTGCTCCGGCTGGACATCGCCCAGCTCCTCACCTACCTGGCGCTGCGCGTCGGCGCGGAGCGGTCCGTCGGCAGCGCCGCCGCGATCATGGGGTCCGACTCGCTCGCCACCGCGATGCCGCTGCTCCAGCGCATCGCGCTGACCCGGGAGACCCGCTCGGCGCTGGCGAAGCAGAAGAACCTGCTCGCCGGCATCCGCGAGCAGATCGTGGCGCTCAAACCGCAGGGCACGATCGAGGAGATCCGCCTCGAACGGTTCAAACCGCGCACGCTCGTGACCATCATCGTCAGCACCCTGGCGGCCTACTTCCTGCTCTCCCAGGTCAGCCAGGTCGACGTGATGCGGGTGATCACCACCGCCAACTGGGGCTGGTCCGGGGTGGCGCTGATGGCCTCGTTCGTCAGCTTCTGGGCCGCGGCGCTGATGCTCAGGGGATTCGTGCCCGAGGTCCTGCCGCTCTGGCGGACGGTGCTCGTCCAGTTCGCCGCGTCGTTCGTCAAGCTGGTGGCGCCCGCCGCGGTCGGCGGCGTCGCCATCAACACCCGTTACCTGCAGAAACGCGGCATCTCCGCCGGCCTGGCGGTCACCAGCGTCGGCGCCTCGCAGTTCATCATGATGGTCTTCCACATCGCGCTGCTGCTGCTGTTCGCCTACATCACCGGCTCCAACACCGCCACCACCTTCACGCCCTCACGGGGCCTGGTGGTGGTGATGCTGGCCGTCGCCCTGCTGATCGTGGTGCTGTTCGGGGTGCCGCCGCTGCGCAGGATGATCACCAGCCGGACGCACCGGCTGTTCTCCAACGTGCTGCCGCGGCTGCTGGACGTGCTGCAATCGCCGCGCAAGCTGATCGAGGGCTCGATCGGCACCCTCATGATCACGATCGCGTTCGTGGTCTGCCTGTACGCCTGCGTCCGGGCCTTCGGCGGCACCATCGACTTCACCACCGTCGCGGTCGTCTACCTCACGGCCAACGCCATCGGCTCGGCCGCGCCCACACCGGGTGGCCTGGGCGCGGTCGAGTACGCGCTCACGCTGGGGCTGACCGTGGCGGGGGTGCCCGCCGAGCTGGCCACCTCCGCCGTGCTGCTGCACCGGCTGCTCACCTTCTGGCTGCCGGTGCTGCCCGGCTGGGCGGCCTTCACCTACCTGCAGCGCAACGAGGCCCTCTGACCTGGGTTACGCAGCCGTCCCCGTGATCTCGTCCACCGCCTTGAGCTCGTCCTCGGTGAAGGCCGGGCCGTCCACGCACGCCACGTTGTCCTCAAGCTGCCGCACGCTGCTGGCGCCGATCAGCACACTCGTCACCCGCGGGTCCCGCAGCGTCCACGACAGCGCCATCTGGGCCAGCGTCTGCCCCCTGCCCCTGGCGATCTCGTCGAGCCCGCGGGCCAGGTCGCGGTCGATCCGGTCCTCGGTGAGGAACCTGCTGGTGGCCGCCCGCGAGTCCGCAGGCACCCCCTTCAGGTAGCGGTCGGTCAGCAGCCCCTGCGCCAGCGGCGAGTACACGATGCAGCCCATGCCCGCCTCCTCCAGCGCGTCCAGCAGCCCGCCCTCGATCCAGCGGTTGATCATCGAGTAGGACGGCTGGTGGATGAGCAGCGGCGTGCCCAGCTCCCGCATGATCCTGGCCGCCTGCGTGGTCTGCTCCGCCGAATAGTTGGAGATCCCCGCGTACAGCGCCTTGCCCGAGCGCACGGCCCGGTCCAGCGCCCCCATCGTCTCCTCCAGCGGAGTCTCCGGATCCGGCCGGTGGCTGTAGAAGACGTCGACGTACTCCAGCCCCATCCGCTCCAGCGACTGGTCCAGACTGGCCAGCAGGTACTTGCGCGAGCCCCACTCGCCGTACGGGCCGGGCCACATGTCGTAGCCCGCCTTGCTGGAGATGACCAGCTCGTCCCGGTAGGGGGCGAAGTCCTGCTGGAAGATCCGCCCGAAGGTGCGCTCCGCCGACCCGTACGGCACCCCGTAGTTGTTGGCCAGGTCGAAGTGCGTCACCCCGAGGTCGAACGCCCGCCGCAGGATCGCCCGGGAGTTCTCCAGCGGGCGGTCGTCGCCGAAGTTGTGCCACAGCCCCAGCGAAACGGCGGGCAGCTTCAGCCCGCTCCTGCCGCTGCGGTTGTACGGCTGCCGCTCGTAGCGGGCCTCGTCTGCCTGATAAGTCATGCCGTTGTTCCCTTCGTGCCGCGCTCGATGATCCAGGAAAGGGCGAACGCCTCCTCACGCCAGGCGTCGTAACGCCCGCTGCGCCCGCCGTGTCCCGCTCCCATCTCCGTCTTGAGCAGGAACGGCCCACCGTGCGCGGTGGCCCGCAGCCTGGCGATCCACTTGGCGGGCTCGTGGTACATCACCCGGGTGTCGTTCAGGCTGGTGATCGCAAGAATCGGCGGATACGCCCGGTCGTCCACGTTCTCGTACGGTGTGTAGCTCTTCATGTACGCGTACACGTCCGCGTTGTGCAGAGGGTCGCCCCACTCGTCCCATTCGATCACGGTGAGCGGCAGCGACGGGTCGAGGATGGTGTTGAGCGCGTCGACGAACGGCACCTCGGCCACCACGCCCGCGAACTCCTCCGGCGCCAGGTTCACCGCCGCGCCCATCAGCAGCCCGCCGGCGGACCCGCCCCTGGCGATCACCTCCGAGCTCCAGCCCGAGCGCTTCAGATGCCGGGCCGCCGCGACGAAGTCGGTGAAGGTGTTCTTCTTCTGGGTGAGCTTGCCCTCGTCGTACCAGCGCCTGCCCATCTCGCCGCCGCCGCGCACGTGCGCCACCGCGAAGACGAAACCACGGTCGAGCAGGGAGAGCCTGGGCACCGAGAAGCCCGGGTCGATGGAGGTCTCGTAGCTGCCGTAGCCGTACAGGACCGTCGGGGCCGGCCTGCCGGCGTCCTTGCGCTTGACGATCGAGATGGGGATCTCGGTGCCGTCCTCGGCCGTGGCCCACTCGCGGAACTGCTCGTAGTCGCCCGGGTCGTAGCCGCCGAGCACCGGCTTGCGCTTCAGCAGGATGAGCTCGTGGGTGGCCAGGTCGTAGTCGTACAGGCTGGCCGGGGTGACCATGCTGGTGTAGGCGAGCCTGAGCCGGTTGGTGACGAACTCCGGGTTGCCGGCCGGTCCGACGTCGTAGAGCGTCTCGGGGAAGTCGATCTCGTACGCGGGCTGGTCCTCGTACGGCAGCACCCGCAGGCCGGTGAGGCCGTCGCGGCGGAAGTGGACGACCGCGTGGCCGGCGAACGCGTCGATCTCCAGCAGGCGGGTGTCGTCCCGGTGCTCGATCAGCGGCGTCCACGCGCTGGGGTCGTCGAGCGGGGCGGTGGCGAGCTCGAAGTTGCGGGCGCCGTCGTTGTGCAGGACATAGAAGAAGTCGCCCGCGTGCTCGACGCCGTACTCGACCCCGGTCTTCCTGGGGCGCACCACCTGGAACTCGCCCGTGGGGTCGGCGGCGTCCAGGATGCTGACCTCACTGGTGATCTTGCTGCCGGCGCCGAGCACCAGGTAACGCTCGCTGCGGGTCAGGCCGATGCCCACCCAGTAGCGCTCGTCGGTCTCCTCGTAGACGAGCACGTCCTCCTCGGTGCCGAGGGTGTGCCGGTAGACCTGGAACGGGCGCCAGGCGTCGTCCACGCGCGTGTAGAAGAACACCGAGCCGTCGGCGGACCAGGCGCCGCCGTAGAAGATGCCCTCGATCACGTCCGGCAGCTGCTCACCCGTCGTCAGGTTCTTGAACCGCAACGTGAAGCGCTCGTCGCCGGTGAAGTCGGTGGAGTAGGCCAGCATCGTGCCGTCAGGGGTGATGGAGCTGGTGCCCACGGAGAAGAACGGACTGTCACCCGCGAGCTCGTTGCCGTCCAGGATGACCTGCTCGTGCTCCAGCCGCTCACCGACCGTGATCTCCGGCGGAGCGTCCCCGTCGGCCGGCACCCGGCAGGAGATGGCGTACTGCTTGCCCTCTTCGGTGCGGCTGAAGTACCACCAACCGCCTTTACGGCTCGGCACCGACAGATCGGTCTCCTGAGTGCGGCCCTTGATCTCCTGGAAGACCTGTTCCTGGAGATCGGCCAGATGCGCGGTCCGCTCCTTGAGAAAGGCGTTCTCCGCCTCCAGATAAGCGATCGTGTCCGGATCTTCTTTGTTGGTAAGCCACGCGTACTCGTCGATCACGGTGTCGCCGTGATGGGTGCGCTCAGCCGGAACCTTCTTCGCCACAGGGGGCGTGTTGCTGCTCACGGGGGGAGTCTATGTTCGGCCGTGATCGATTCGTGGCCTGCCGCGTTCCGGAAGCCGTCACGAGCGGTCCTGGGGCGCTGCTAATCTTTAGAAGCCGACGCAGTGCGGCGCAACCACTCTCTCTCACTCAGGTGACTTTGGTGTGGGCTGCGCAGCCGTGACGGTAACTCCTTCTGGCTCGACACTCCGAAGATCGGTTCGCAGAACCGTCTGAGGGCTGGTAAGTTAGAGGGGTTGTCCCGGAGGCGGGGCAGTGGTTATTCCTGCAGGTCGAGCGAGTCCGGTCAATTTGACAGAGGCTTGAACGGCTGACAGGATTAAGACATAACAGAAACACGAAATGAGCGCCTCCGCTGCTCGGTCTGAGAGATCAGATGGTGTGGGGATGTACGCGTCCGTTTCTTGAGAACTCAACAGTGTGTTAAAAGCC
>NZ_JBITLM010000022.1:0-109815 GCF_044465295.1 Nonomuraea sp. NPDC049714
ACCCCACCAGCCCGCAAACCCACCCGCACCTCACCAACACCCAAACCCCCACCACCACCAACGGGAACCAAGGTCAAGTTCTGGAGCGTGCCGCGTTCCGTGAAGTCCAGCCGCCAATCGGCACCATCAGGAACGGCCAGCGCCCCGCCGGGCCGGGCCAGTCGCGGTACGAGCACCTGCCCCTGCCGGACCGCGAACTCGGGCTCGCCCAGGGCCATGCCCGCCCTCAGCAGCGGGCCCAGCCCACTGGGATCAGCGGTCAGGTCATCGACGTCGGCCAGGGCCAGCCTGCCGGGATTCTCGGCCACGGCCGCCCGCACCAGACCGGTCACCGCCGACGACCGCAGCTCCAGCCCCGGCCCGGCGTCGACGGCCCGCTCGGTGACCACCAGCAGCCGTGTGCCCGCCAGGCCCCCGGCGCCCAGCCACTCCTGGACCACACCCAGCACGTCAGCGGCGAGCATCCGTGCGACCACCGGCACCGCACCATCGAGGGTGGCCTCGTCGTCGGTGGTGGTGTCCGACCCACTCGCGGGCGCATCGTGGCGGCAGCAGACGATCGCGGTGTCGGGGACGGGGGCGCCGGCATCGATGGCCGCCAGCAGTTCCCGCAGGTCTGCGTAGTGGGCGGCACCGGGAAGGCCAGGAAGGGGCTCGCGGCCGAGCACGGCCCATGGCGTCTCAGGTACGGCCGCCGCCGGGGTGGCCGGCACCCAGTCCAGGCCGAACAGGGCCTCGCGTACCAGAGCCGCGTCCTCGGTCAGGTCCACCGCCGGAAGGGCTTGGAGAGCCAGCGATCCCACCGACGCGATCAGTTCACCGGACTCGTCGGCCAGGGTCACCGTGACGCCGCCGCCCTTCGCGGCGGGGCCGATCCGGACGCGCGCGGTGGAGGCGCCGGTGGCGTGGAAGACGACATCGGTCCAGGCGAACGGCAACAGCGGGGCCGACTCCGCACGACCGGCCGCGATGCCGTGCAGGGAGGCGTCCAGCAGGGCGGGGTGCAGCCCGAACCCGGCGACGTCCACGCCATCACCCAGCGCGACCTCGGCGAAGATCTCCTCCCCTCGCCGCCACAGGGCACGCACACCCTGAAATACCGGCCCATAGGCCAGCCCGATGTCCGCCAAAGCGGGATAAAAGCCGTCCAGCGCCACCTCCACCGCCCCGAGAGGCGGCCAAGAAACAAGATCGGCCGCAGCAGCGGACGCGCCGCCAGGCACGCTCGCGGATGTACCGTCTTGCCCGGTCACGGACGTCCCGCCGGACACGCTCGCGGACGAACCACCGGACACGCTCGCGGACGTGCCGTCTGACGCCGTCGCGGACGAACCACCGGACGGGGTGCGGTCGGACGGCTCCAGGATGCCGGTGGCGTGGCGGGTCCAGGAGCCGGTGATGTCGTCGTCCTCGGCCTGCGAGTAGATCGCGACCTCGCTGCGCCCTCCGTCCAGCGAGTCGAGGACCACCTGGACCCGGACCCCGGACGCGGCGGCCGGCAGCACCAGCGGTGCGTCCATGACCAGCTCGGCCAGCCGGCCCGAGCCGATCTCATCGCCGGCCCGGACGGCCATCTCGACCAGCGCCGTCCCCGGGACGATCACTCGCCCGGCCACCACGTGGTCGGCCAGCCAGGGCTGGGAGCTCAGGCCGAGCCGCCCGGTGAGCATCAGGCCGCCGCTGGCCGCGAGGCTGACGGTGGCTCCCAGCAGCGGATGGCCGGCCACCGACTGGCCCAGCCCGCTCGCGTCGGCGCTCCCGGCAACAGGATCGAGCCAGAATCGCTGCCGGTCGAAGGCGTACGTCGGCAGATCCACCCGCCGCGCGCCGCTCCCGGCGTAGAACCGCGCCCAGTCCACCGTCGCGCCACGGGTGTACAACCGGCCCACCGCCGACACCAGGGTGACGTCCTCGTCCCGGCCGCGCCGGAGCGCCGGCACCCACGCCTCAGCCGCCTCCAGCGGGTCGTCCGCGGCAGGCGCGGCCACCACGCTCTGGGGACCCAGCGCGGACAGCACGCCGTCCGGGCCGAGCTCCACGAAGGTGCGCACGTCCCGGTCACGCAGGGCGGTGACGGCGTCGGCGAACCGCACCGGCTCGCGCACCTGGCGCACCCAGTACGCCGGATCCGTCACCTCGTCCGTCACCGGCAGGCCGGTCACCGTGGACACGAGCGCGATGGCCGGACGCTGATACGTCACCGACGCCGTGACCCGCGCGAACTCCGCCAGCATCGGCTCCATCGACGCCGAGTGGAAGGCATGCGACACCCGCAGATGCCGCACCCGTACACCCTGGGCCTCGAACCGCTCCCGCAGCTCCGACACCGCCTCGGCGGGTCCCGAGAGCACCACCGCGGCCGGACCGTTCACCGCCGCGAGCCCGACCCCGTCGCAGGTGGCCAGCAGTGGGCGGACGTCCTCCTCCCGGGCCTGGACGGCGAGCATCGCCCCGCCGGCCGGAAGGGCCTGCATCAGGCGGCCGCGCGCCGCGACCACCGCGCACGCGTCCTCCAGCGACCAGACCCCGGCCACGTGGGCGGCGGCCAACTCGCCGATGGAGTGCCCGGCCACCGCGTCCGGGCGCACTCCCCACGACTCAAGGAGCCGGAACAGCGCCACCTCGACCGCGAACAGCCCGGCCTGCGCCCACATCGTCTGGTCCAGCAGCTCGGCGTCGTCCCGGATGACGGCGGCCAGCGGCCGGCCCGGTTGACGGAGGTGTTGGTCGAGACCGGCGCAGACGGCGTCGAACGCCCGCGCGAACTCCGGGTAGGCCGCGTACAGGCCCTGTCCCATCCCGAGCCGCTGCGCGCCCTGGCCGGTGAAGACGAAGCCGACCTTGCCGGCGCTGCCCGCCGAACCGATCGCGAACTCGCCCGACTCCGGCGACGCCGCCAGGGCGGCCACACCGGACAGAAGCTCAGCCCGATCGGCCCCGACGACGACCGCCCGTCGCGTCAGGCCCGAGCGGGACGCCGCCAGCGACCAGCCCAGGTCGGCCGGGTCCAGCTCCGGACGATTCACTACGAACTCCCGCAACCGGCCGGCCTGGGCGGCCAGGCCGTCGATGTCCCGGGCCGAGAGCAGCCAGGGCACCACGGGCAGCGGCCGGGCCGCCGGAGCGTCCGTGACCGCGCTCTCCTCGTCGGGGGCCTGCTCAAGGATGACGTGCGCGTTCGTACCGGAGAAACCGAACGACGACACCCCCGCCCGGCGGGGGTGATCGGTCCGCGGCCAGGGGGTCGCCTCGGTCACCAGCTCGATCGCACCCGACGCCCAGTCGACGTGCGAGGACGGCGCGTCCACGTGCAGGGTCGCCGGTACGACGCCGTACGCCATCGCCTGGATCATCTTGATGACCCCGGCCACGCCGGCGGCGGCCTGGGTGTGACCGATGTTCGACTTGACCGAGCCCAGCAGCACCGGACGGCCTGCGTCCCGGTCCTGTCCGTAGGTGGCGAGCAGGGCGTCGGCCTCGATCGGGTCGCCCAGCCGGGTGCCCGTCCCGTGACCCTCGACCACGTCGATCTCGCCGGCCGACAACCCGGCGCCGGCCAGGGCCGACTCGATCACCCGCTGCTGGGAGGGACCGTTGGGGGCGGTCAGCCCGTTGGAGGCGCCGTCCTGGTTCACCGCGCTGCCCCGGATCACCGCCAGCACCCGGTGGCCGTTGCGGCGGGCGTCCGAGAGCCGCTCCAGGACCAGGACGCCGACCCCTTCACCCCAGCCGGTGCCGTCGGCCGCGTCGGCGTAGGCCTTGCACCGGCCGTCGGCGGCCAGGCCGCGCTGCCGGGAGAACTCCACGAAGGTGCCCGGCCTGGCCATCACCGTGACCCCGCCGGCCAGCGCCAGCGTGCACTCCCCCGAGCGCAGCGCGGACGCGGCCAGGTGCATCGCCACCAGCGACGACGAGCACGCGGTGTCCACGGTGACCGCCGGGCCCTCCAAGCCGAGCGTGTACGCCACCCGGCCGGAGGCGACGCCGCCGGAGATCCCGGTGCTGACGTACCCTTCGAGGTCGCCCACCCCACCGGCCGCGTAGTCGTGGTAGATCAGTCCGGCGAACACCCCGGTAGCCGTGCCGTGCAGCGAGACCGGGTCGATCCCGGCGTTCTCCAGGGCTTCCCACGAGGCCTCCAGCAGCAGCCGCTGCTGCGGATCCATCGCCAGCGCCTCACGCGGCGAGATCCCGAAGAACCGCGCGTCGAACTCCCCGGCGTCGTGCAGGAAGGCCCCCTCCCGCGCGTAGCTCTTGCCCACCGCCGCCGGATCAGGGTCGAAGACGCTTCCCCACTCCGGGCCCCGGTCCTGCGGGAACGGCGCAACGGCGTCCGTCCCCGTCCTCAGCAGGGTCCAGAAGTCGTCCGGCGACGCCACCCCGCCCGGGAACCGGCAGGCCATCCCGACGACGGCCATCGGCTCCAGCCGTTCGTCCTCCAGCTCGCGCAGGCGTTTGCGAGTCTGGTGGAGGTCGGTGGTGACCCGCTTGAGGTAATCACGAAGCTTTTCTTCGTTCGCCATTCGACGACCCTTTCCGTAAGCCACGAATGCGCTTCGTCCGCGCCCTAAATTCCAAGCTCTTTGTCGATGAAATCGAAGATGTCGTCGTCACCGGCCGCCTCGATCCGATCGGCGACCTCGATCTCCTCGGCGCTCTCGGCCATGCGCAGCGCGGAGAGCAGTTCCTGGACCCGTGCCGTCACCCGGGTCCGGGCGGCATCGTCCTGGAGAATCCGGGAAAGGGCTGATTCCACCTTTTCAAGCCCGGAGAATGCCTGCAGGACGCTGTTCTCCCCGGTGACGGATCCGCCCAGCAGGCGGCTGATGTGGGCGGTCAGCGCGTCGGGGGTGGGGTGGTCGAAGACGGCGGCCGCGCCGAGCCGCAGCCCGGTCGCCGTGCCGAGCCGGTTGCGCAGTTCGACCGCCGTCAGCGAGTCGAAGCCGAGCTCGCGGAAGGACTGGCTGATCTCGACGGCCTCGGCCCCGGGCAGTCCGAGGACGAGGGCCGCCTGTTCGAGGATGAGATCCCGGATCGCCTTCTCGCGGTCGTCCGGTTCGAGGGCGGTCAGCCGTGCGGCGACGTCGTTCCGGCCGCTCGCGCCCGTCCCCACCGCCCGCCGCGTCGGCCCGGACGCCGGTTTGGCGACCAGTCCGGCGGCGACGGGCGGTAGTCCGGCGCCGCCGTGGTCGCGCAGGACGGCCCGGTCGAGGCGGGCCGGGACCAGCAGCGCCCGTCCCGCACCCGGAGCCTGGCCCGCCGAACCGGTCGCCAGGTCCAGCAGGGCCAGCCCGTCGGCGGCGGTCAGCGGCACGAAGCCCTGACCGGCGAGGCGACGGCGATCGGCGTCCGACAGCGTCCCGGCCATGCCACCGGTCGTGCCGGTCGCGCCACCGGTCGTGCCGGTGACGGCCGGGTCGAGCTCCCACGGTCCCCAGGCCAGCGAGGTGGCCGCCAGCCCGGCGCGCCGGCGTTTCGCGGCCAGGGCGTCGAGCACGGTGTTGGCCGCGGCGTAGTTGCCCTGCCCCGGATTGCCCCAGATCCCGGCGATGGAGGAGAACAGGACGAACAGATCCAGATCCGTGGTGAGCTCGTGCAGGTTCCATGCGCCGTCCACCTTCGGCCGCATGACCGACTCGATCCGGTCCGGGGTCAGCGAGCCGATGACGGCGTCGTCCAGGACCCCGGCGGCGTGCACCACGCCCCGCAACGGCGCCTGCTCTCCGATGGCCGCGAGCACCGCCGCCAGCCCGGCCCGGTCGGCGGCGTCACCGGCGACGACCTGAATCCGGACGCCCGATCCGGCGAGCTCGGCCACCAGCCGCGCCGCGCCGGGAGCGACCGGCCCCCGGCGGGACAGCAGCACGAGGCACTCGGTGTTCCCTGCTGCGGCGAGGCGCCGGGCCACCAGACCGCCCAGCGCGCCCGACGCGCCCGTCACCAGTACGGTTCCGCCCTGTGCCGCCGCCGGGATCGTGAGCACGACCTTGCCGACGTTGCGGGCCTGGCTCAGGTAGCGGAACGCCTCCGGCGCCCGCCGGACGTCCCACGACGCCACCGGCAACGGCCGCAGGGTCCCCTGCGCGAACAGGTCCGACAGGGCTGCGAACATGCCCGCGATCAGCTCCGGGTCACAGTCGAGCAGGTCGAAGGCCTGGTACGACAGCCCGTCGTGATCGGCGGCGACCCGCTGCGGGTCACGGATGTCCGTCTTGCCCATCTCCACGAACCGGCCGCCCGCCCCGGCGGCCAGCCGCAGCGAGGCGTCCACGAACTCGCCCGCCAGGGAATCGAGCACCACGTCGATCCCGGAGCCGCCGGTCGCGGCCCGGAACGCGGCCTCGAACTCCACCGTCCGGGACGACGCCACCCGGGACTCGGCCAGCCCCAGCCCGCGCAGCACCGGCCACTTCGCCGGGCTCGCCGTCCCGAACACGTCCGCGCCCAGGTGGCGGGCCACCTGCACGGCGGCGATGCCGACACCGCCGGCGGCGGCGTGGATCAGCACCGACTCATCCCGACGCAGTCCGGCCAGCACCACCAGCGCGTACCAGGCGGTCAGGTACACGACCGGCGCCGCGGCGGCCTCGGCCATCGACCAGCCGGCCGGGACCGGAGCGAGCAGCCGGGCGTCCGTGACCGCCACCGGGCCGAAAGCGCCCGAGAACAGGCCCATCACCCGGTCGCCGGGCCGCAGGCCGTGCACGTCGGCGCCCACCTCGACCACGACACCGGCACCTTCGAGGCCCAGCGGTCCCGCCTCGCCCGGGTACATCCCCAGCACGTTGAGCACGTCACGGAAGTTCACCCCGGCCGCCCGCAGGCCGACCCGGACCTCGCCGGCGCCCAGCACACGGGTTCCGTCGTCGGCCGGGACCAGGGCCAGGTTCTCCAGCGTGCCCCGGCCGGTGCACTCCAGCCGCCAGCCCGCGCCCATCTCCGCGCCCGTTTCCGTACCCGTGCCCGTCCCCGTCCCCGTCGTCCGCCCGTCGCCGGTCGGCATCGACAGGCCGGTGGTCGCGCGGGCGAGCCGGGGCACCAGCACCTGACCGGCCCGGACGGCGACCTGGGCCTCGTCGACGGCGAGCGCCGCCGTGAGCGCCCCGGCCACGTCGGCCCCCGCGTCGAGGTCCACCAGGACGATCCGGTCGGGGTTCTCGGCGGCGGCGACCCGGCCCAGCCCCCAGACACCGGCCCCGGCGAGGTCGACGGCCGTCGCTCCGGCGTCGACCGCCTGCCGGGTGAGCAGCACCAGGCGCGAGCCGGCCAGGTCGTCCTCGGCCAGCCACGCCCGCACCACGGCGAGGACGTCCACCGTCGTCGCCCGGACCACCCCGGCGAGACCGGCGTTCCCACCGTCCGCACCGTCTCCATCGCCGCCATCGCCGCCATCGCCGCCGAGAGCGCAGGGCACGATCACGGTGTGCGGGGATGCGGTACGGTCCGCCGTCAGTGTCTCGACGTCCGGGTATCGGCGCACGCCGGGGAGGTCCAGGGCGGTGCCGAGGACCGCCCAGCCGCTCACGTCGGCTTCCGGCCCGGGATTCACCGGCCGGGCCGGGATCCAGTCCAGCTCGAACAGCGCCTCCTCGGCCAGTCGCGTGCCGCCGACAGGAAGGGCGCGCAGGACCAGCGAGCCGATCGAGGCGATGACCGCGCCGGTCTCGTCGGCCAAGGTCACGGACATGCCCTCGCCCGAACTCGCGGGGGCCAGCCGCACCCGCGCCACGGTGGCGCCGGTGGAGTGCACGTCCACGTCGGTCCAGGCGAACGGGAGCATCGGGGCCGCCTGATCGTCCGCCGGGTACGCCGTACCCATCAGATGCAGGGCGGCGTCGAGCAGGACCGGGTGCAGGCCGAAGCCCGCCACCGACAGGTCGTCGCCGAGGGCGACGTCGGCGAAGATCTCGTCGCCGCGACGCCAGGCCGCCCGGACTCCCTGGAAACGCGGCCCGTAGGCCAGTCCGGTGGCGGCCAGGGCCGGGTAGAAGCCGTCCAGGTCCTGCGCGACCGCGTCCGCCGGCGGCCATTCGGTCATTCCGGCGGTGGCGGGTGCTGTTCCTTCCCGCCTTGCGGCCAGCATTCCGGTGGCGTGCGCCGTCCAGGCTCCGGGATCGTCCTCGCGGCGGGAGTGGATCGTGATCTCCCGGTCGCCGTCCGGTCCGGGCGCGGTCACCGTGACCTGGATCCGGACCCCGTCAGGACCGGAGAGCACCAGGGGCCGCTGGATGACGAGCTCGCCGATCCGGGCGCATCCGGCCTCGTCGCCGGCCCGTACCGCCATCTCGACCAGCGCCGCGCCGGGCACCACCACCTGGCCGGCCACGACGTGGTCGGCCAGCCACGGCTGGGAGCTCGGCGACAGCCGCCCGGTCATGACCAGACCGCCGCCGGTGGACAGATCCAGGGCGGCGCCCAGCAGCGGGTGGTCCGAGGATTCGAAGCCCCGCCCGGCGGCGTCGATCCCGGGGCTTGCGAAGTTGAGCCAGTAGGTCTGCCGGGTGAACGCGTAGGTCGGCAGGCTCACCCGTTCGGCCCCGCTGCCGGCGTAGATCCGGGCCCAGTCGACGGCACCGCCACGGACGTGGATCAGGCTGACGGCGGAGACCACGCTCAGGGCCTCGTCCCGGGTACGGCGCAGCGCCGGGACCCACACCTCGGCGTCGGCCGGGCCGGATCCGCCGACCGCGCTGACCGTCTCAGGCTCTGCCGCCGACTGGGGGGCGAGGGCGGACAGGACGCCGTCCGGGCCGATCTCGACGAAGGTCCGGACCCCGGTCCGCCGCAACGTGGTGACGGCGTCCGCGAACCGGACCGGCTCGCGTACCTGCCGCACCCAGTACTCCGGATCGAGGACCTCGCCGGTCACCGCCGCGCCGGTGAGGGTGGACACCAGCGGGATGCGCGGCGCCGCGTACGAGACGGACCGCGTCACCTCCGCGAAGTCGGCCAGCATCGGCGTCATCAGGGCCGAGTGGAACGCGTGCGACACCCGCAGGCGCCGCACCCTGCGCCCCTCGGCCGTCCACCGCTCGGCGAGCGCGCTGACGGCGGCCTCCGGTCCCGACACGACGACCGCCTCCGGACCGTTGACGGCGGCGATCCCGACGTCCGCGAATCCGGACAGGTCGGCCAGCACGTCGTCCTCGGTGGCCGACACGGCGAGCATCGCGCCACCGGCCGGCAGCGCCTGCATCAGGCGGCCACGGGCGGCCACCACCGCGCACGCGTCGGGCAGCGACCAGACGCCGGCCACGTGCGCGGCGGCGAGTTCCCCGATCGAATGCCCGGCCACCATCGCCGGGGTCACCCCCCACGACTCCAGCAGCCGGAACAGCGCCACCTCGACCGCGAACAGCCCGGCCTGCGCCCACACCGTCTCGTCGAGAAGCCTTCCGTCAGCCGGGTGACCGCCGCCCTGGACGATGTCCCTGAGCGAGTGATCCGGCTGGTCCAGGTGCTCCTCCAGGCCGGCGACGACGGCGTCGAAGGCGTTCGCGAACACCGGGTAGGCCGCGTACAGGCCCTGCCCCATGCCGGCCCGCTGCGCGCCCTGGCCGGTGAAGACGAACGCGACCTTGCCGACGCTGCCGTCGGTCCCCGTCACCGCTCCCGGCGGCAGCGACGCCGGCGGCGTCTCGTCCGAGAGTGACTCGGCGAGGCGGGTCAGGGCGGCCCGAAGGTCGTCCGGGCCGCTGCCGACGACGACGGCCCGGTGCGGCAGCGCCGGCCGGGTCGTCACCAGCGACCAGCCGATGTCGACGGCGTCGCCGTGCTCGACGGGACCGGCGGAGTCGACGGCGTAGCCCTCCTGGGAGCGAGCGTCTGACCCGGGCGAGACGAATGCGGCCAGCCGGGCGGCCTGGGCGGCCAGGCCGGCTCGGCTGCGGGCCGAGACGACCCAGGGCACCGCCGGCAGTTCACGGCGGCCTGTGTCCGGGCGGTCATCGGTCGCGGGGACGCCGCCCACGGCGACCGGCTCGTCGGGGGCCTGCTCAAGGATGACGTGCGCGTTCGTACCGGAGAAGCCGAACGACGACACGCCCGCCCGGCGCGGCCGGTCCGTCTGCGGCCAGGCCGTCGCCTCGGTGACCAGCCGCACCGCGCCCGTCGCCCAGTCAACGTGCGAGGAGGGCGCGTCCACGTGCAGGGTCGCCGGTACGACGCCGTACGCCATCGCCTGGACCATCTTGATGATCCCGGCCACCCCGGCCGCCGCCTGGGTGTGACCGATGTTCGACTTGACCGAGCCCAGGAGCACCGGGCTGCCGGCGTCCCGGTCCTGTCCGTACGTGGCCAGCAGCGCCTGCGCCTCGATCGGGTCGCCCAGCCGGGTACCGGTCCCGTGCCCCTCGACGACGTCGACGTCACCCGGCCGCAGCCCGGCGTTGGCCAGCGCCGCCCTGATGACCCGTTGCTGCGAGGGCCCGTTGGGGGCGGTCAGCCCGTTGGAGGCGCCGTCCTGGTTCACCGCGCTGCCCCGGACCACGGCCAGGACGCGGTGCCCGTTGCGGCGGGCGTCCGGGAGCCGCTCCAGGACCAGGACGCCGACCCCTTCGCCCCAGCCGGTGCCGTCGGCCGCGTCGGCGTAGGCCTTGCACCGGCCGTCGGCGGCCAGGCCGCGCTGCCGGGAGAACTCCACGAAAGTGCCCGGGGTCGCCATCACGGTCACGCCACCGGCCAGCGCCAGCGTGCACTCCCCGGACCGCAGCGCCTGCGCGGCCAGGTGCAGCGCCACCAGGGACGACGAGCAGGCCGTGTCGATCGTCACCGCGGGCCCTTCCAGGCCGAGCGCGTACGCCACCCGGCCGGAGGCCACGCCCCCGGAGGTCCCGGTGCTGACGTACCCCTCGACCTCGCCGGGCGTCCCGCCGCCGACACCGTAGTCGTGATAGATCAGCCCGGCGAACACGCCTGTCTGGCTGCCGTGCAGCGAGAGCGGGTCGATGCCTGCGTCCTCCAGGGCCTCCCAGGACGTCTCCAGCAGCAGCCGCTGCTGCGGATCCATCGCCAGCGCCTCACGCGGCGAGATCCCGAAGAACCGCGCGTCGAAGTCTCCGGCGTCGTAGAGGAAGCCCCCTTCGGACGCGTAACTCTTCCCGGTGGCCTCCGGATCCCGGTCGACCACGCTCGTCCACTGCGGGCCCCGATCCTGCGGGAAGCCGCCCACCGTGTCGGTGCCGTCGGCCAGGAGCCGCCAGAACTCCGCGGCGGAGCCGACCCCGCCGGGGAACCGGCAGCCCATGCCCACGATCACCAGATCGTCCTCGTCCGGGACGACCCGGGAGAGGGCCTGCGGCACGACGGCGTCACGGCCGACGAGCTCGGCCCGGATGTGCCCGGCCAGCGCGACCGGCGTCGGATAGTCGAAGAGCAGCGTGGCGGGCAGCCGCAGTCCGGTGGCGGTGTTGAGCCGGTTGCGCAGCTCCAGCGCGGTCAGCGAGTCGACGCCGAGCTCCTTGAACGTGTCCCTCGCGGTGATCGACTCCGCTCCGGGCAGGCCCAGGACCAGGGCGGCCTGCGCGTGGATGAGGTCCAGGAGCACCGTCTCCTGCTCGGTCTCCGGCATCGCCGCCAGCGACCCGGCCAGAGCGTTCCCGGTGTCGTGGCGGACCGCGCCGGCCCTGCGCCGGGAGGCGCGGCGGATCACCGCCGACAGCAGCGGCGCGACGTCGCCGGCCGCCTCCAGCGCGGCCGGGTCGAGGCGGGCCGGGACGAGCATGGACCTGCCGGTCGCGGCGGCGGCGTCCAGCAGGGCGAGGCCCTCGCTCCCGGTCAGCGGCAGCGCCCCGGAACGGCTGAGCCGCTCCCAGTCGGCCTGGCCCAGCTCGGCGGTCATCCCGTTCTCCTGCTGCCACGGCCCCCAGGCGAGGGAGACCGCGGGCAGGCCCTGGGCCCGGCGGCGGGCGGCCAGCGCGTCCAGGAAGGTGTTCGCCGCCGCGTAGTTGCCCTGCCCGGGGTTGCCCCAGATCCCGGCGATCGAGGAGAACAGCACGAACAGGTCCAGGTCCAGGTGCCGGGTCAGCTCGTGCAGCTGCCAGGCGCCGTCCACCTTGGGCCGCAGCACCGCCGCCACCCGATCCGGGGTCAGCGCGCCGATCACGCCGTCGTCCAGAAGCCCGGCCGCGTGCACCACCCCGCGCAACGGCGCCGGCTCCGGGACCGCCGCGAGGATCGCGGCCAGCTGGTCCCGGTCGGCGACGTCACCGGCCCGTACCTGGACCGCGGCTCCCTGCCCGGCCAGCTCGGCGGCCAGCGCCGCCACGCCGGGGGCCTGCGGTCCACGGCGGGACAGCAGCAGCAGGTTCCCGGTGGCCGGGCGGGCGGCGAGGTGCCGGGCGACCAGTCCGCCGAGCGCCCCCGACGCGCCGGTGATCAGCACCGTCCCGGCCGGGTCGGTGGGCGCGGGGATGGTCAGGACGATCTTGCCCACGTTGCGGGCCTGGCTCAGGTACCGGAACGCCTCCGGTGCCCTGCGGACGTCCCAGCAGGTCACCGGCAGCGGCCTCAGCACGCCGCGCGCGAACAGCTTCGACAGGGCCGCGAACATCTCCGCGATCCGGTCCGGACCGGTGTCGAACAGGTCGAAGGCCTGGTAGGCGAGGCCGTCGTGGTCGGCGGCGATCCGCTCCGGGTCGCGCACGTCGGTCTTGCCCATCTCGACGAACCGGCCACCGGGGCCGGCCGCCAGCCTGGCCGAGGCGTCGACGAAGGGCCCGGCCAGGGAGTCCAGGACCACGTCGACCCCGGCGCCGCCGGTCGCGGCCCGGAAGGCGTCCTCGAAGTCCAGCGTCCGGGACGAGGCCACGTGCGTCTCCGGCAGGCCGAGCTCCCGCAGCACCGGCCATTTCGACGGGCTTGCGGTGCCGTACACCTCGGCCCCCAGGTGCTGGGCCAGCTGGACGGCGGCGATGCCGACGCCACCGGCGGCGGCGTGGATCAGGACGGTTTCGCCGTCGTCCAATCCGGCCAGGTCCACGAGGGCGTAGTAGGCGGTGAGGAAGACCACCGGGGCGGCGGCCGCCTCGGTCAGGGTCCAGCCCGCCGGGACCGGGGCCAGCAGCCGCGCGTCCGTGACGGCCATCGGGCCGAAGGCATCGGTGAACAGGCCCATCACCGGGTCCCCGGGGTTCAGGCCGGTCACGCCAGGACCGGTCTCCAGGACGATGCCGGCGCCTTCGAGGCCCAGCCGGCCGGCTTCGCCCGGGTACATGCCCAGGACGTTGAGGACGTCCCGGAAGTTCACCCCTGCGGCGCGCAGTCCCACGCGTACCTGGCCCGGCCGGACCGGTGGCCGCTCGCCGGCCGGGGCGAGGACCAGGTTCTCCAGGGTGCCGCGCTCGGTGAAGTCGAGCCGCCAGGCGTCGGCGTTCGCGGGCACCGGCAGCGCCTCCGCCGGGCGGCCGAGGCGGGGCAGCCGGATCTCTCCCTGCCGGACGGCGAACTCCGGCTCGCCGATCCGCGTCCCGGCGGCCAGGAGCGATCCGACGCCGGTCCCTTCGTCGATGTCGGCCAGGACGAAGCGGCCCGGGTTCTCCGCCGTCGCCACGCGGAGCAGCCCCTGGACCGTGGCCGAGGCGGGGTCCGGCACCGCGCCGGGGCCGGCGTCCACGGCCCGCCGGGTGACGACCAGCAGCCGCGCTCCGGGCAGACCGTCGGCCGCCAGCCAATCCTGGACCGCGCCGAGCGTGGCGGCGGCGAGCGTCCGCGCGGTGGTCGCCGCGTCCGCCCGATCCTGGACCTCGCCGAGCGTGCGCGTGGTGGTCGCCCGGTTCTGGGCCGCGTCCAGCGCGCTCGTGGTGGTCGTCGTGTCCGGGGTCAGCGGGTCGTGCGCGGTAGCGGGCAGTACGACGACGTCGGGGATCGCGGCGCCGGCCGCCACCGCCGCCGACAGCTCGGCCAGGTCGGCGTAATGGGCCGCCCCGGGCAGATCCAGTACGAGTTCGCCGTCCAGAACGGCCCAGCGGGTCAGGTCGGGGTGGGAGGCGTCTGCGGAGCCGGGGTCGAGGCGAGCCGGGATCCAGGAGACCTCGAACAGCGCCTCCGCGTCAGACGCCATGTCGGACGCCGTGTCGTCGCCGAATCCGCCGGCCGGAAGAGCCCGCAGGACGAGGGATCGGATCGAGGCGACCAGCTCACCGGTCTGGTCGGCCAGGGTGACCGAGTGCCCGTCGCCTGACTCGGCCGGGGCCAGCCGGACCCGGACCGTGTCGGCGTGGGTGGCGTGGACGACGACGTCGGTCCAGGCGAACGGGAGCAGCGGGCCGCCTTCGGTGTCGTCCTGCAGCCCTATGAGGTGCAGGCAGGCGTCCAGAAGGGCCGGGTGGACGCCGAACCCGGCGACGGCCGTTCCCTCAGCGAGCGCCACCTCGGCGAAGATCTCCGCGCCGCGCCGCCAGCCCTTGCGGACCGCGCGGAACGCCGGCCCGTAGCTGAGACCCGATCGGGCCAGCGCCGGGTACAGATCGTGCAGATCCTGCTCGATCGCCCCGGCCGGCGGCCACTGGGCCAGCCCGCCGCCGTCCGGCTGTCCCTGGGTCAGGCCGGTGCCGTCCGGCGGCCCCTGGGGCAGGCCGGCACCGGCCGGCGAGTGCTCCTCGGCAGTGGCCAGGACGCCGGTGGCGTGCCGGGTCCACGGATCTGGACCGGTCAGTGCGGCGGGCTTCTCCCGCTGGGAGTAGATGCTCACGGCGCTGCGCCCGGTCTCGTCGGCCGCCTCCAGGGTGACCTGGATCCGGGTGCCGCCGTCGGCGGGCAGGAGCAGCGGCTTCTCGATCACCAGCTCGGCGAGCCGGGTCTGGCCTGTCTCGTCCCCCGCGCGGACGGCCATCTCGACCAGGGCGGCGCCGGGGACGACGATCCGGCCGGCCACCACGTGGTCGCCCAGCCACGGCTGGGACCGCGCCGACAGCCGGCCGGTCAGCATCAGACCGCCCGTGGCCATGGTGACGCTCGCGCCGAGCAGCGGGTGAGCGGCCCCGGACTGGCCGAGACCGGCCGGGTCCGCCGTGCCGGTGGCGGCGTCCAGCCAGTACCGCTGCCGGGTGAAGGCGTAGGTGGGCAGGTCCACCCGCCGGGCGTCGGTCCCGGCGTAGAACCGCGGCCAGTCCACCGTTCCCCCGCGAACCTGGATCCCGGCCAGCGCCGACGCCAGGGTGAACGCCTCGTCCCGGTCGCGGCGCAGGACCGGGATCCAGGCGTCGTCGTCCGCCGTCCGCGAGCCCAGCGCGGTGAGCACCGCGTCGGGGCCGATCTCCATGAACGTCCGCACACCACTGTCCCGCAGCGCGGTGACGGCGTCGGCGAAGCGGACCGGCTCGCGCACCTGGCGCACCCAGTACGCCGGATCCAGCACCTCATCGGTCACCGGCCGGCCGGTCAACGTCGACACGATCGGGATCCGAGGCGGCGCGTACGACACCGACGCCGTCACGGCGGCGAACCCGGCCAGCATCGGCTCCATCAGCGGCGAATGGAACGCGTGCGACACCCGCAACCGCCGCACCCGCACCCCACGAGCCGCGAACGCGTCCTCCACCGCCGCGACCGCCGCAGCCGGACCGGAGACCACCACGGCCTCCGGCCCGTTCACCGCCGCGATCCCCACGCCCTCGACCCCGGCCAGAACCGTACGAACGTCATCCTCACCCGCCCGGACCGAGAGCATCGCCCCACCGGCGGGCAGCGCCTGCATCAACCGGCCCCGAGCCGCCACCACCGCGCAGGCGTCGGCCAGCGACCAGACGCCCGCGACGTGCGCGGCGGCCAGCTCACCGATCGAATGCCCGGCCACCACCGCCGGCGTCACCCCCCAGGACTCCAGCAGCCGGAACAACGCCACCTCGACCGCGAACAAGCCCGCCTGCGCCCACACCGTCTGATCCAGCGCATCGGGGTCGGCGCCGTGCACGACCGCTCGCACGGACTGGTCCAGGTGCTCCTCCAGGCCGGCGCAGACCGCGTCGAACGCGGCGGCGAACACCGGATACGCCGCGTACAGCCGCTGCCCCATGCCGAGCCGCTGCGCGCCCTGACCGGTGAACACGAAACCGACCTTGCCCACCGACCCGGCGGTACCGGTCACCACACCCGACGGCGGCTGACCGGCCGGCGCCGCCGCCAGTTCGGCCAGCCGGGACAGCAGTTCGTCCCGATCCGCGCCCAGCACGACCGCCCGCTCGGGCAGACCCGCCCGCGCCGTCGCCAGCGACCAGCCGACATCGGCCGGCTCCATCTCCGGACGACCCAGGACGAACTCCCGCAACCGGCCCGCCTGGGCGGCCAGCCCGTCGGTGCTCCGGGCCGAGATCAGCCACGGCACCACCGGCAGCGCGTCGGTGTCACGCTCAGTGTCACGCTCGGTGTCACGCTCGGTGTCACGCTCGGTGTCGCGCCGGCTCCGGAGGGTTTCGGGGGCCTGCTCCAGGATGACGTGCGCGTTCGTACCGGAGAAACCGAACGACGACACTCCCGCCCGGCGCGGCCGGTCCGTCTCCGGCCAGGCCGTCGCCTCGGTCACCAGCCGGACCGAACCGGCGGCCCAGTCCACGTGCGCCGACGGCTCGTCCACGTGCAGGGTCGCCGGGACCACGCCGTGGGCCATCGCCTGGACCATCTTGATGACCCCGGCCACTCCGGCCGCCGCCTGGGTATGACCGATGTTCGACTTGACCGAGCCCAGGAGCACCGGCCGGCCGGCGTCGCGGCCCTGGCCGTAGGTGGCGATCAGTGCCTCGGCCTCGATCGGGTCGCCCAGCCGGGTGCCCGTCCCGTGGCCCTCGATCACGTCGACGTCCTCCGGTCGCAGGCCGGCGTTCTCCAGGGCGGTGCGGATCACCCGCTGCTGCGACGGCCCGTTGGGGGCGGTCAGGCCGTTGGAGGCGCCGTCCTGGTTGACCGCGGTCCCGGCCACCACGGCGAGGACCCGGTGACCGTTGCGGCGGGCGTCCGAGAGCCGTTCGACGACCAAGACCCCGACGCCCTCACCCCAGCCGGTGCCGTCGGCGGACCCCGCGAACGCCTTGCACCGGCCGTCGGCGGCCAGGCCGCGCTGCCGGGCGAATTCGAGGAACGTGCCCGGGGTCGCCATCACGGTCACGCCGCCGGCCAGCGCCAGCGAGCACTCCCCCGACCGCAGCGCCTGAACGGCCAGGTGCAGCGCCACCAGGGACGACGAGCAGGCCGTGTCGACGGTCACCGCAGGGCCTTCAAGCCCCAGGGCGTACGCCACCCGTCCGGACGCGACCCCGCCGGAGCCGCCCGTGCTCAGGTACCCCTGGACCTCGTCGGGCATCGCCGCGCCCGCGCCGTAGTCGTGATAGATCAGCCCGGCGAACACGCCTGTCTGACTGCCGTGCAGCGAGAGCGGGTCGATGCCGGCGTCCTCCAGCGCCTCCCAGGACGTCTCCAGCAGCAACCGCTGCTGCGGATCCATCGCCAGCGCCTCACGCGGCGAGATCCCGAAGAACTGGGCGTCGAAATCCCCGGCGTCGTAGAGGAAGGCCCCTTCGGGCGTGTGCGGCTCCTGGTCGAAGACGCCTTCCCAGAGCGGGCCGCGATCCCGGGGAAACGGCGAGACCGCGTCCGTGCCGGCGGAGACCAGGTCCCAGAACTCCCCGGCGGACCCGATCCCACCCGGGAACCGGCAGCCGATGCCGACGATCACGAACTCGTCGCCGTCCGGCTGCTCCGCCCGGGACCGGGTCGCCGTCACGCTCGCCGGGGCCGGGCCGGTGGACGTCCCCAGCAGGGTCGTGCCCAGGAAATCTGCCAGCAGGGCCGGCGTCGGATGGTCGAACACGACGCCGGCGGGCAGCCGCAGGGCGGTGACCGCGTTCAGCCGGTTGCGCAGTTCGACCGCCGTCAGTGAGTCGATCCCGAGCTCCCGGAAGGACCGGGTCGCCTCGACCGCTGCCGGCCCGGACATGCCCAGGACCAACGCGACCTGGGCTCGGACCAGGTCGCGCACGGCCTCGTCGCGATCGGCCTCGGGCAGCGCGGCCAGCCGCTCGGCGAGTCCGCCCCGGCCGTCCGCCGGTGCCGAACCGACGGCGCGGCGCGTACGTCCTGCGGCTGTGGAGGGCGGCGGACCGGACAGGAGCGCAGGGTGGGTGCGCCCCGCGGTGATGGGCGCGGTCAGATCAGACAGCAGTGCGGGGTGGGTGGCGCCGGGGCGCAGGTCCAGACGGGCCGGGACGAGCAGGGCCTGTCCGAGGGTGGCGACGGCGTCCAGCAGGCTGAGCCCGTCGGCGCCGGTGTGCGGGGCCAGGCCCTGACGGGCCATCCGCCGCCAGTCCGCCTCGGTGAGGGCTGCGGCCATGCCCCCGGTCGGCGTCTCGCCGACCTGCCAGGGGCCCCAGGCCAAGGATGTCGCCGGCAGACCGGCCCGGCGACGGTGGCCGGCGAGCGCGTCCAGGAAGGTGTTCGCGGCGGCGTACGCGGCCTGCCCGGGGTTGCCCCAGAGCCCGGCGACCGAGGAGAAGAGCACGAACCGGTCCAGGTCGAGATGGCGGGTGAGGCGGTGCAGGTTCCAGGCGCCGTCGACCTTGGGCCGCAGCACGGCGTCGGCCCGGGCGGGGGTCAGGGCCTGGATGACGCCGTCGTCGAGCACTCCGGCGGCGTGCACGACCGCACGCAGCGGGGAATCGGCGGGCACGGCCGCGAGGACGGCGGCGAGCCGGTCATGGTCGGCCACGTCGGCGGCGACCAGCCGTACCCCCGTGCCGAGTGTGTACAGATCGGCGGCGAGGGCGCCCATACCGGGCGCGTCCGGGCCGCGTCGGGACAGCAGAAGCAGGTTCCCGGCGGTCTCGCGGGCGGCGAGATGCCGGGCGAGCAGACCGCCCAGAGCGCCCGAAACGCCGGTCACCAGTGTGGTTCCCCGAGGTTCGGCGACGGGCGCGGGCATGGTCAGGACGACCTTGCCCACGTTGCGGGCCTGGCTCAGGTGCCGGAACGCCTCCGGCGCGCGGCGGACGTCCCAGCAGGTCACCGGCAGCGGCCGGAGCTCCCGCCGGGCGAACAGGCCGGACAGGGCGGTGAACATCCGCGCGATCTGCTCCGGATCGAGCTCCAGCAGGTCGAACGCCTGGTAGACGAGACCTCGATGGTCGCGGGCCACCTGCTCGGCGTCCCGGATGTCGGCCTTGCCGATCTCGATGAACCGGCCACCGGGACCGGCGGCCAAGCGCAACGACGCGTCGACGAACTCCCCCGCCAGCGAGTCCAGGACGACGTCGATCCCGGCCCGGAAACGGGTCTCGAAGTCGACCGTGCGCGACGAGGCCAGATGGGCGTCGTCCAGGCCTTCTTCGCGTAACAGATCCCACTTGGACGGGCTGGCGGTGCCGAACACCTCCGCGCCCAGATGCCGTGCCACCTGCACGGCGGCCGAGCCGACGCCACCGGCGGCGGCGTGGATCAGCACCGACTCACCGGCTCGCAGGCCCGCCAGGGTGACCAGCGCGTGCCAGGCGGTGAGGTAGACGACCGGCGCGGCGGCTGCCTCGGCCAGCGTCCACCCGGCCGGGACCGGGGCCAGCAGGCGGGCGTCCGTGACCGCCAGCGGGCCGAAGGCCCCGGAGAACAGGCCCATCACGAGGTCGCCGGGGCGCAGGCCGGTGACGTCCTGGCCCACCTCCAGGACGACACCGGCACCCTCCAGGCCGAGCTGGCCCGGGTCGCCGGGGTACATGCCGAGGACGTTCAGCACATCGCGGAAGTTCACCCCAGCGGCCCGCAGACCGACCCGGACCTCGGTGGCGCCCAACGTCCGGCCACCGGACTCGGTGGCCGCCAGGCCGATGTTCTCCAACGTGCCCCGCTCAGCACATTCCAGCCGCCACCCACCCTGCACACGACCGCCCTGCGGGCGACCGTCCTGCGGGCGACCAGCCTGGGGGCGGCCGTCGGTCTGCCGACCGTCCGTCGGGAGTGGCAGGCCGGGACTGACGCGGGCCAGGCGGGGTGCCAGAAGCCGACCAGCCCGTACGGCGATCTGCGGTTCGCCCGAGGCCATGGCCTCGGCCAGGGATTCCGTGGTCCCGGCGGCGTCCAGGTCGACCAGGACGACGCGGTCGGGGTGCTCGGACTGGGCCACCCGGACCAGGCCCCACACACCGGCGACGGTGACGTCGACGTCGACGGCTCCGGCGTCCACGGCCCGCTCGGTCAGCACCACCAACCGGGACGCGCTCAGCTGGTCGGCGAGCAGGAATTCCTGGACCACCGCCAGGGCGTACAGGGTCGTTTCGCGCGCGCGTGCGGCCACGTCGGGCGCCTGATCAGGAAAGCTCGTGTCGCGGCGGTCCATCGAAGGACGCCCTGACCGGCGGCGAGCTCGGCCTGCACCTCCCTGCCCACCGGCGCCGGGGGCGTCACAGGCAGGATCTTGAGGACGGAAGAGGACGGTCTCGGGGACGGGCGCGCCGGCTGCGATCGCGGCCAGCAGCGCCGCCACGTCGTCATAGGCGGTCGCCTCGGGTGGGGCGGCTCGGCGATCGGAGCCCAGCACGGCCCAGCCGCTCGGCGCGGGAACGGCGGTCGTCGTCTCGGCGGTCGTCGTCTCGGCGGGGACCCAGTTCAGCTCGAACAGGGCTTCCCCGGCGACCGTGCCCGCCGCCGGAAGAGGGCGCAGGACCAGGGATCCGACGGTGGCGATCAGGCCGCCGCTCTCGTCGGCCAGGATCAGCGACACACCGTCGCCGCTGCTCAAGGGCGCGATCCGGACCCTGGCGGTGGATGCGCCGGTGGCGTGGACGACGGCGTCTGTCCAGGTGAACGGCAGCAGCGGTCCGGATTCTCCGTCACCGCCGGCTGCGGCGATCAGGTGCAGGGCGGCGTCGAGCAGGACCGGGTGCAGGCCGAAACCGGCGACGTCCGTACCCTCACCGAGCCCGACCTCGACGAAGACCTCCTCGCCGCGCCGCCACGCCCGGCGCACCCCCTGGAACGCGGGGCCGTAGGGCAGCCCGGCACGGGCCAGATCCGCGTAGAGGCCGGTCAGGTCCTCGACGACCGCCCCGGACGGCGGCCAGGCGAGCAGCGCGGCGGCCGCCTCGACGTCGGCGCCGGCCCCGGCGTGCGTTACGGGATCGTCAGCCGAGGCCAGGACACCAGTGGCGTGACAGGTCCAGGGGCCGGTCCCCTGCTCGGGCCGGGAGGAGATGTCATCCGGGCCGCCGCCCTCGGGCCGGTCATGAAGGACGTCCCAGTCACCCCGCTCACGCCGGGAATGGGCGGCGTCCCGGTCACCCAATTCGGGCCGGGAGTGGATGGTCAGGGTCCGGTCGCCGTGGTCGTCGGGTTCGCCGACGGTGATGCGGACCTGGATCCCGTACCGGGCGGGCAGCACCATCGGGACCTGGATGACCAGCTCGGCCAGCCGGGGAGTGCCGGCCTCGTCGCCGGCCCGGACGGCCATCTCGACCAGGGCGGCTCCGGGGACGACGACCTGACCGGCGACGACGTGGTCGGCCAACCACGGCTGGGCGGCCAGGGACAGCCGCCCGGTGAGCACCAGCCCGCCGCTGGCGGGCAGCTCGACCACGGTGCCGAGCAGCGGATGCCCGGACGCCGTCAGCCCGATGTCCCGGGGCCGTCCGCTGACCGGCGGCGTCAGCCAGTACCGCTGCCGGGAGAATGCGTACGTGGGCAGATCCACCCGCCGGGCTCCCGCGCCGGCGTAGAACCGCGACCAGTCCACGACGCCGCCACGGGCGCTGAGCCGGCCCACCGCCGACACGAGGGTGTGCGCCTCGTCGCGGTCCCGCCGCAGCGTGGGAATCCACGCCTCACCGGCGTTCTCGCCCGAGGAGCCGCCGGTCGCCGAGCCGAGGGCGGTCAGCACGGCGTCGGGGCCGATCTCCACGAACGTGCGCACGCCGCTCTCCCGCAATGCGGTGACGGCGTCGGCGAACCGGACCGGCTCACGCACCTGCCGCACCCAGTACCCCGGATCCAGCAGCTCGTCCGTCACCGGCCGCCCGGTGAGCGTCGACACCAGCGGGATGCGCGGCGCCGAGCAGGACACCGACGCCGCCACGGCGGCGAAGTCGGCCAGCATCGGCTCCATCAGCGACGAATGGAACGCGTGCGACACCCGCAACCGCCGCACCCGCACCCCACGAGCCGCGAATACGTCCTCCACCGCCGAAACCGCCGCCTCCGGCCCGGAGACCACCACGGCCTCCGGCCCGTTCACCGCCGCGATCCCCACGCCCTCGACCCCGGCCAGAACCGTACGGACGTCGTCCTCACCCGCCTGGACCGAAAGCATCGCCCCACCCGGAGGCAGGGCCTGCATCAGCCGGCCACGAGCCGCCACGACGGCGCACGCGTCGTCCAGCGACCACACCCCGGCCACATGCGCGGCCGCGAGCTCACCGATCGAATGCCCGGCCACCGCCGCCGGCGTCACACCCCACGACTCCAGCAACCGGAAGAGAGCCACCTCGACCGCGAACAGCCCCGCCTGCGCCCACACCGTGTCATCGAGGCGACCGGCGCCGCCGATGACCTCCTTCAACGACGGTCCCGGCTGATCCAGGTGCTTCTCCAGCCCGGCGCAGACCGCGTCGAACGCGGCGGCGAACACCGGGTAGGCCGCGCACAGCTGCCGGCCCATCCCGGCCCGCTGCGCGCCCTGCCCGGTGAACACGAAACCGACCTGGCCCACCGGCCCATCGGACGGCGCGGCCGCCATCTCGGCCAGCCCGGACAGCAGCTCATCGCGGTCCGCGCCCACCACGACGGACCGACGGGGCAGGCGGGTCCGGGTCGTCGCCAGCGACCAGCCGACGTCGACCGGGTCCAGCTCCGGCCGGGCCAGCACGTACTTCCGCAACCGCCGCGCCTGCGCGGCGAGGCCCGGCTCGTCACGCGCGGACAGCATCCACGGCACCGCCGGCAACCGCCCATGCGGTACGTCTCCGCCGGCGGTGTCGTCGGGCGCCTGCTCCAGGATGACGTGCGCGTTGGTGCCGCTGATCCCGAACGCCGACACCCCGGCCCGTCGCGGCCGTCCCCGGTCCGGCCAGGTCTCCGGCTCGGTCAGCAGTCGCACCGTTCCGGACGACCAGTCCACGTGCTGGGACGGCGCGTCGGCGTGCAGGGTGCGGGGCAGCAGGCCGTTCCGCAGGGCCAGGACCATTTTGATGATCCCGGCCGCGCCGGCCGCCCACTGGGTGTGCCCGATGTTCGACTTCACCGTGCCCAGCCACAGTGGCCGGTCGGCGTCCCGGTCCTGCCCGTAGGTGGCCAGCAGGGCCTGGGCCTCGATCGGGTCGCCGAGCATGGTGCCGGTCCCGTGCGCCTCGACCGCGTCGACGTCGTCCGCGCTGAGCCCGGCGCCGGCCAGGGCGGCCCGGATGACGCGTTGCTGGGCCGGTCCGTTCGGGGCCGTCAGGCCGTTGGAGGCGCCGTCCTGGTTGACGGCGCTGCCGGCCACCACGGCCAGCACCCGGTGCCCGTTCCGGCGGGCGTCGGACAGGCGTTCCAGCAGGACGACGCCGGCGCCCTCGGCCATGCCCATGCCGTCGGCGGCTGCCGAGAACGCCTTGCACCGGCCGTCCGAGGCCAGCCCGTGCTGCCGGGTGAACCAGGTCAGCCAGGACGGGGTGGCGTGCACGGTCACCCCACCGGCGAGGGCCAGCGCGCACTCCCCGCCCCGCAGGGCCTGCGCGGCCAGGTGCAGGGCCACCAGGGACGACGAGCAGGCCGTGTCGACGGTCACCGCGGGCCCTTCGAGCCCGAAGGTGTAGGCGACCCGGCCGGACAGCACGCTGGTGGCGTTGCCGGTCCGCAGGTGTCCTTCCAGCTCCGAGGGGCCGCCGTCGCCGTAGCCGGAGGAGGCGGCGCCGATGAAGACGCCGGTGGCCGAGCCGCGCAGCCGCTGCACGTCGATCCCGGCGCGTTCCAGGGCTTCCCAGGAGGTCTCCAGCAGGAGCCGCTGCTGCGGGTCCATCGCCAGTGCCTCGCGCGGGCTGATCCCGAAGAAGGCCGGGTCGAAGTCGGCGGCGTCGGGCAGGTACCCGCCACGAAGCGCCGGAGCGAGGTCACCGAGATCGTCCAGGTCCCAGCCCCGATCGGTGGGCACGTCCCCGATCGCGTCCCCACCGGCGACCAGCAGCTCCCAGAGGCTCTCCGGGTCGTGGACGCCGCCGGGGAGCCGGCAGCTCATGGCCACGATCGCGATCGGCTCGTCGGTGACCGCACCGGCGGTGGCGCTGGCGGCCGGGGTCGCCGGGGCTTCGGTGGTGCCGAGCAGCTGGGCCCGGACGAACCCGGCCAAGGCAGCCGGAGTCGGGTAGTCGAAGATCAGCGAGGTGGGCAACCGCAGGCCGGTGGCCGCGTTCAACCGGGTGCGCAGCTCCACCCCGGCCGGCGAGTCGAGCCCGATCTCCTTGAAGGTACGGCCCGGCTGGACCGCCTCGGGCGTGGGATGCCCGAGCACGGCGGCGGCGTGGGCCTGGATCAGCTCCAGCAGGACCCGCATCTGCTCCCCGGCCGGCAGCCCGGCGATCCGCTCCCGCGCCCCGCCGCCGCTCCCGGTGGCGGTCCCGGCGTCGCTTCCGGTGGCGGTCCCGGCGGCGGAGTCCTCCTCCGGTGGGACCGGCACGACGGCGTCGCGGGGGGTGGCTCCGGCGTCGAGCCAGAACCGCCGGTGCTCGAAGGCGTACGTGGGCAGGTCGATCCGGCGTGCGCTCGGCAGGACCGCCGGCCAGTCGACCTGGACGCCGTGGACGTGCGCCTCCGCCAGGGAGGTGAGGATCCGGTCCTGGCCGCCGGCGTCCCGGCGCAGCGTTCCGGTGACGACCGGGGCCGGGCGCAGCAGCAGGGCGCTGCCGGAACCGCCGTCGGCCGCCGAGCCGGGGGTGTCGAGCCGGGCCTCGGCCTGGCGACGGGCCTGTTCGAGGGTGGCGCCGATCGCCCCGGTCAGCACAGGATGCGGGGAGACCTCGATGAACACGTCATGCCCGGCCCGCTCCAGCGTCTCGACGGCCTGCGAGAACAGCACCGGCCGGCGCAGATTCGCGTACCAGTACTCGGCTCCGGCCGTGGTGCCGTCCAGGAGCTCGCCGGTGACCGTAGAGACCATCGCGGTCGTCCCCTGGTCGGGGCTGATGTCGCCGAGGGCGGCGAGAAGTTCGTCGCGGATGTCGTCGATCTGCCGGCTGTGCGAGGCGTAGTCGGCCGGGACGACCCGGGTACGCACGCCGTCCCGCTCGCAGTCGGCGGCGATCTGCCGCAGCACGCCGAGGTCGCCGGTGATGACGGTCGCGTCCGGGCTGTTGACGACGCCGACCGTGGCCTGATCCGGGTACGGTGCCAGCCGGGCCGTGACCGCTTCGAGCGACTCGGCGATCGACAACATCCCGCCCCGCCCGGCCAGCGACCGGACCATCCGGCTGCGCAGGGCCGTGATCCTCGCCGCGTCCTCGAGCGAGAGGACGCCGGCCACGCACGCCGCCGCGATCTCGCCCTGACTGTGGCCGACCACCGTCTCCGGGGTCACCCCTGCGGCCTGCCAGACGGCGGCCAGGGAGACCATCATCGCGAACAGGGCCGGCTGGACGACGTCGTCGCGATCGAGTCCCGGGGCGCCGGCGGCGCCGGCCAGGACGTCGTACAGGTTCCAGTCGAGGTACGGGGCGAGCGCCCGCTCGCATTCGGCCAGCCGGGCGGCGAACACGGGTGACGCCACGGCCAGCTCGCGGCCCATACCCGCCCACTGCGAGCCCTGGCCGGGAAAGACGAACACCACCCGGCGCGTACGCTCACCAGCAGATTCGGTGACCCCACCGACCACCGCCGCCGCCGGCCGCCCAGCAGCCAGCGCGTCCAGGCCTGCCGTCAACTCCTCGAAGCCGGTGCCGACGATCACCGCCCGATGGTCGAACGCCGTCCGAGTGGTGGCGAGCGACCAGGCGATATCGGCCGGATCACCGATCTCGGGTCCCACCGCACCAGCGACGGCACCGGCATCGGTGGCGGTGGCGGTGGCGGGACCAGCGGCGGTGGCGGCGGTGGAGTACGGGTCGGCGTCGCCGGGTTGGCCGGCCGCGACGAATTCGGCCAGGCGTTGCGCCTGTCCGCTCAGGGCTGTCGCCGTACGGCCCGAGATCAGCCACGCCGTCGGACCACCTGGACGAACGAACGGCACTGCCCGGGTGTCGGCCTTGCCTGAGGCGTCGCCGCCCTCGACCTCGCCGCCGTTGGCGGTGTGTCGGGCGGTCGGCCGGGCCTCCTCAAGGATGGCGTGGGCGTTGGTGCCGCTGATCCCGAACGACGACACCCCCGCCCGGCGGGCGCGGCCGGAGTCGGGCCACGGCTGGGCCTCGGTGAGCAGTCGCAGCCCGGATGAGGGCCAGTCGACGTGCGGATTGGGCTCGCCGATGTTGAGCGAGGCCGGCAGCATCCCGTGCCGCAGGGCCATCACCGTCTTGATGACCCCGGCCACCCCGGCCGCGGCCTGGGTGTGGCCGATGTTGGACTTCAGCGATCCGATCAGCAGCGGGCGATCCGCGGCACGCCCCCGGCCGTAGGTGGCGGCCAGCGCGCGGGCCTCGGTCCGGTCCCCGAGCGGGGTGCCGGTGCCGTGGGCCTCGACCGCGTCGACGTCGTCGGTGGTCAGGCCCGCGCCGGCCAGGGCCTGCGCGATGACGGCCGCCTGGGCCAGGCCGTTCGGGGCGGTGAGGCCGTCGCTGTCGCCGTCGGAGTTGATCGCCGTTCCGCGTACGAGGGCGAGCACGCGATGGCCGTTGCGCAGGGCGTCGGGCAGCCGTTCGAGGACGACGAGGCCGACGCCTTCGGACCAGACGGTGCCGTCGGCGTCGGCGGAGAAGACCTTGGGGCGGCCGTCCGGGGCCAGGGCCCGCAGCCGGCTGAAGGCGACGAAGTTGCTCGGGGTGGACATCACCGACACCCCGCCGGCCAGCGCCAGGGAGCACTCGCCGTGACGGAGTGCCTGGGCGGCCAGGTGCAGGGCGACGAGGGAGCTGGAGGCGGAGGTGTCGACGGTCAGGGCCGGGCCGCGCAGCCCGAGGGAGTACGCGATCCGCCCGGACAGCACGCTGGTCGTGGTCCCGGTGAGCAGGTGCCCCTCGATGCCGTCGGGCGCCTCGTACAGGCGTGGGCCGTACTCACGTGGCTCGCCCCCGACGAAGACCCCGGTCCGGCTCCCCCGCAGGCTCAGCGGGTCGAGGCCCGATCGCTCCAGGGCCTCCCACGCCACCTCGAGGAGCAGCCGCTGCTGCGGGTCCATCGAGGTCGCCTCGCGCGGCGAGATGCCGAAGAAGTCCGGGTCGAACCCCGCGACGTCGTCCAGGAAACCGCCTCGATCGACATAGCTGGTCCCGGGGTGGCCGGGGTCGTCGTCGTACAGGGAATCGAGGCTCCACCCGCGGTCGCGCGGGAAGGACGACAGGACCTCGCGCCCGGTGACGGCGACCTGCCACAGGTCTTCCGGCGATCGGACTCCGCCGGGGTAGCGGCAGCTCATGCCGACGACGGCCAGCGGCAGGTGCTCGGACTCGCTCATGGTGTGCTCCACATTTCCCTCGCCGGAAGCGGCTGTCGGTCCGGTGGTCCTAGATCGATGTCGCCACGGTCAGATCGGGTGAGACGAGCCGCATCGTGGTCGGATCCGCACGGCGGGCGGTGACCAGGTGCAGGCACTGGATGTCGGCGAAGCGCTCGACGCCGGCGAGGCACGCACACGGATCCTGGGTGAATCCGGCGAAGCGGTAGGCGATCTCCATCATCCGGTTGCGGTCGGTGGGCCGGAAGTCGGCGGCCAGGTGCACGCCGGCCTGGGCGGCCTGGTCGACCAGCCAGTTCAGCAGCACCGTCCCAGCGCCGAAGGTGACCACCCGGCAGGAGGTCGCGAGCAGCTTGAGATGCCAGACGCCGGGGTGGCGTTCCAGCAGCAGGACGCCGACCGCGCCGTGCGGGCCGAACCGGTCGGTGAGGGTGATGGTGAGGACCTCGTGGCCGGGGTCGGCCAGCAGACCGCGCAGGGCTTGGTCGGAGTAGTGCACCCCGGTGGCGTTCATCTGGCTGGTGCGCAGGGTGAGCTCCTCGACCCGGGACAGGTCGTCCTCGTCGGCGCGCTTGATCTCCATGACCAGGTCGAGGGAGCGCAGGAAGTCCTCGTCCGGGCCGTTGAAGGAGTCCTTCTCCACCGTGCGCAGCGCGTTGGCCCGGTACATCTCGCGGCGGCGGCGGGCGTCGACGGTGACGATCGCGGGGCTGAACTCGGGCCGGTCGAGCAGGGACAGAACGTCCTGGTCGGTGTAGCTGCGCACCTCGGGGGCGTGGTAGGCGACCTCGGCCCGCTCGGTCGGCGTGTCGTCGACGAACGCGATGGTGGTGAGCGCGAACTGGAGCTCCTTCGCGATCGCGATCACGGCGTCGGACTTGCGGCCCCAGCTGATCCGCGGGACCAGGAAGTACTCGGCGACGCCGAGCTCCTCCAGCCGCTTCCAGGCCAGGTCGTGATCGTTCTTGCTGGCGATGGACTGCAGGATGCCGCGGGAGTCGAGTTCGACGATGACGGCGCGGACCTCGTCGGACAGGTGGACGTCCGAGTCCTCCAGCAGGGTGCCCTGCCAGAGGGTGTTGTCGAGGTCCCAGACCAGGCACTTGACGAGAGTGGGCATTGCGGACATGCGAGGGGCCTCCATACGGCACCGCGATCAGGAGTGATGTGGTCAGAGCGCTGCGGAAAGGGCGTGGTCGGCCAGGATGAGCTGGCAGATCTCGTTGCTTCCTTCGATGATCTCCATCAGCTTGGCGTCGCGATAAGCGCGGGCGACCACGTGCCCGTCCATCGCCCCGGCCGAGCCGAGCACCTGGACGGCGGCGGCGGCGCTGTCGGCGGCCTGCCTGGCGCTGACGTGCTTGGCCAGCACGGTCGCGATCACCATGTCCGGTGCGAACGACTGCCAGGCCGCGCTGGCGTGCTCGCAGACTCGGGTGGCGATCTGCTCGGCGACGAGGAGTTCGGCGAGGTGACGGGCGACGAGCTGGTGCTCGCCGATCCGCTTGCCGAACTGCTCACGGTGCTTGGCGTGCTCGGTCGCCGCTTTCAGGCAGGCCCGGACGATCCCGGCGCAGCCCCAGGCAACGGAGATCCGGCCGTAGGACAGGGCGGTGGTGTAGAGCATGGACAGGTCCTGGCCGCCACCGCCGAGCAGGTGATCGGCCGGGAGCCGGACGTCGTTCAGGCGGACGTGCCAGTGTCCGGCGGCGCGGCAGCCGAGCACGGGCGTGGCGATCGGGACCAGCTCCACCCCGGGGGCGGACGCGGGGACCACGACGACGGCGGCCTCGTCCCCCTGACGGCCGAGGATCATCAGCTGGTCGGCGTACCGGGCTCCGGTCACCCACTTCTTCTCACCGGTGACGACGACGCTGTCGCCGTCGTGCCGGATCCGGGTCCGCATCGCGGCCAGGTCGCTGCCGGCGCCGGGCTCGCTGAAGCCCACGGCGGCCAGCCGCCCGCCGGTCAGCTCGGCGAGGTACGCGCGCCGCTGGGCCCGGTCCCCGAACCGGGACACCATCCAGGCGGCCATCCCGTGCGAGGTCATGATGCTGCGGGTGGAGCCGCACAGGCTGCCGACGTAGGCCGTGAGCTCGCCGTTCTGCCCGCTGTCGAGCCCGAGCCCGCCGGCGGAGGCGGGGACCTCGGCGCAGAGCAGGCCGCGGGCGCCGAGGTCGCGCAGCAGGCCGATCGGCAGTTCGCCGGAGAGGTCCCACTGCTCGGCCCGATCGGCGATGAGCTCGCCGATCAGGGCGCGCTCGTCGTCCAGCGGCTTGGCCTGTTCAGGCATCGGGGGCCGCGCCGTCCTCGGACAGGCGCAGCACCAGTGCGGCCATCACCTGGGCGGTGCGGAAGTTGTCGATTCTCAGCTCGGGGCCGATGATCGCGATGTCGTAGGTCGATTCGAGGTGGACGACCAGCTGCATGGCGAACATCGAGGAGACCAGGCCGGAGGCGAAGATGTCGTCGCCGGGCTTGATCTCGGTGCCGGTCTTCTCGGTGAGGTAGTCGGTCAGCGCGAGCTCGACGGCCTCGGCCTTCAGGGGGCTCGTCGCGGCGATCTGGTCGGTCATGACGCGACCTTTCTGTAGTCGTAGAAACCTTCGTCGGTCTTGCGGCCGTGCTTGCCCGCGCGCACCAGGTCGAGCAGGAGGTCGCAGGGCCGGCAACCGGGGTCGCCGGTCCGCGCGTAGAGAACGTTGAGGGAGTCGACCAGGTTGTCCAGGCCGATGAGATCGGCGGTCCGCAGCGGCCCGGTCGCATGCCCGAGGCAGCCCTCCAGCAGGCCGTCGACCACCTCGACCGGGGCGACGCCATCCTGGACGAGCTTGGCGGCGCTGTTGATCAGCGGGTGCAGCACCCGATTGATCACGAATCCGGGGGCGTCGTCGACGACGAGTGCGGTGCGGCCGAGGGTTTCGAGCAGGTCGGTGACCGCCGCCATGGTCGCGTCGCCGGTGCGCGGGCCGCGGATCACCTCGACCATTTCGATCATGTACGCGGGGTTCATGAAGTGGACGCCGACGAGTTCGTCGGCGCGGGCGGCCGCGGACGCCAGCTCGTCGATCGGGATGCAGGAGGTGTTCGAGATCAGCAGGGTCCCGGGCCGGGCGATGCCGGAGACCTCGCCGATCACCTTGGCCTTGGTCTCGGGCACCTCGGTGACGGCCTCGATCACGGTCGTGGCGTCGGCCGCGTCCGTCATCGACACGCTGGTGACCAGCTCGGCGGGCGTGCGGCCGGCCGGCAGCTTGCCCATCAGCTGGGCGTGCCGCAGCTTGACGGCGATCGTCTCCCTCGCCTGGGCCAGCACCTCTTCGCTGACGTCGACGAGCACGACGGGGACACCGTGGCCGAGGGCCAGGGCGGAGATGTTCGTGCCCATCACCCCGCCGCCCACGACGGCCAGGCGGTGATCATGTGGATGGGTGCTCATGTACGACTCCTTCACAGTTCGGCGAGCCACTGATTGATCGTCCGGGCGGTGGTGTCCGCGTGATCTCCCCGGCCGGTAGCGCTGGTCACGGCGGCACCGGTCCGCCCGCGGGGACGTTCATGTCGAGCGCGGTACCTTCGGTCCAGGGCTCGGGCCGGGTCAGGAACACCGAGTCGCCGTCGGTGCCCTCCTGCATCTGCACCCACCGCCGCGTCGCGGCCTGGGTGGTCGGTGACGAGATGCTCATCAGCGCGGCGACGGCCTCTTGGCTGAGACTGGCTCGGGCCGAGGTGGCGTGGGCGTCGTTGAAGATCTGTTTCTGCAGGGCCACGGCCTTGCGAGGCCGCCTGGCACATCGCTCCGCCATCTGCTGGACGATGTCCAACAGGTCCTCGGCCGGCACGACCCGGTTCACCAGCCCCAGCTCCAGCGCCTCCTGCGGTGCGTAGAACCGCGCTTCGAGCATCATTTCCAAGGCCCGGGAGTGCCCGACGAGCTGGGTGAGCCGCTGGGCGCCCAGGGAGGTGGTCAACCCCAGCGCCAGTTCGGGCAGGCCGAAACTGGCGTCACGATCAGCCGATACGCGGATGTCGAAGAAGACCGACAGCTCCAGGCCGCCGCCGCCGCAGGGCCCGTTCACCGCGGCGATCCACACCGCCGGGGAGTACATCAGCCGCAGCGCCATGTCCTGGAACCGCGCCGCCGCCAGCAGTCCTTTCAGGAAGGAACGCGCGACCAGACGTTCGCCCCTCGAGCGCATCATGGCCCGCACGATCCGGTACAGGTTCCGGGCGACCGCACGCGAGATCTCCGCTGCGCCGTCCGCCTCGGAGGACAACTGGGCGATGTCGAAGTGGGTGATGAACCGGCCGGGCCGGGCACCGGTGACGACGACCGCGCCGACCGAAGCGTCGTGCTCCACCGCCTCGACGAGCCGGATGAAGTCCTGTTGCATCGCCGAGGTCATGTAGTTGAACGGCGGGGCGTCCACCCGCGCCGTCAGCACCCGGCCCGACTGCTCCAGCCGCAACGTGGACAGCCGGAGGCCCGCTGCGCCACCGTCCACCGGCCGGCGATCCGTCTGTTCTCCATCGAGCGGAGCCGCACGATCCATGGGTCTGCCACCTCCTTCTGCCGCGTCCATCAGGTCCTACGCCGGTTTCGCCAGGGTCAGGGTCACGGGCGGAACCAGTCGTCGATCAGGCGGGCCGTGTCCTCCGCCTTCTCGGCGAGCATCGAGAAGTGATCCGCCTCGACCGTCCGTACGGCGTGCGCCGGGTCGAACGGCGTCGCCCGCCAGTAGTCCGACTCGGGTGCGACCTCGGAGAACGGCTGTGTGCACTGCACGAACAGCACCGGGGCGGTCACGTCCGCCGGTGGGAGGTCCTGCATGATGGCGGACCAGTGCACCATGGCCGACAGCCGCGCGCCGTCGAACCCGCCGAAAGCGGTCTCCATCCGCATGATGTACTGCAACACCTGCTCGGACAGCATCTCCGAAGCATCACCAGGGCGGGAGGGGAAGGAGTCCAGCATCACCACCCCCTCCGGTGTGATCCCCGACTTCTCCAGCACACCGGCCACGCCGTAGGCGAGAACGCCACCGGCCGAATGACCGACGAGCACGAACGGTTCCCCCTCAGCGGCCCGCTCGACGCCGTCCGCGATGCTCTGCAGGGCGATGTCGATCGTGGCGGGCAACGCCTCGCCGGCGGCATAGCCGAGCAGGGCAAGCGCCGAGACGTCTCTTTTCCCACGGAAATGCGCGGCGAAGCGCGCATATTGATGAACGCCACCGGTAACCGTGGAGGAACTCACACAGATCAGGCGAGGCCGGGCCGTGCCCTTGGCCAGCGTCACCGGCCTCGGGACTTCCCCGAGGGCGACAGCCGCGTCGTACCTGGGCCTGGTCCTGGCCACGGCATGCAGCAACCCCCATGCCTCCCCCGCTTTCCCGGAGCCGAAAGCGCCGCGGAACAGCTCCGCCACGGTGTCGCCCGCACCGGCCACCGCCGGGGTCGCGCTCGCCTGACCGGCATCCGCCGCGGTGACGAGCTCGTGCCGCAGCCACCGGGCCAGGCCGGCCGAACTCCCGCTCTCGAACACCGCGATCAGCGGGATCTGGCAGCCCACCGCCCGGGCCAGCACGCTACGCAGTTCGGCCGCGGTGAACGAGTCGACGCCCATCTCGAAGAACGCACGTTCGGGATCGACGTCCGAGGGATCGCTGTGACCGAGGACCGCGGCCACATGACGCCGTACCAGTTCCCGCAGCAACTCCTCCTGCTGCGCCTCCCCGAGCCCGACCAGCCGCTCCCGCACCGTGCCGGCCTCGGGCGCCGACGCGGTGCGGCGAACACGGCGGGCGGGCCTGTCCGCCCCGCGATCACCGGCCGAGGGGGCGGCGAGCGGGCCGTCCGTCACCCGGCGCAGCACCAGCGAATCCGCCGTCAGCACCAACTCCCCGGCCGGGTCCACCGCCACCAGCGACATCGCGTCCGCGCCGGTCCGGGTCAGCCGCACCCGCAGCGACGACGCCCCGGACGCGTGCAGGCACAGCTTGCGCCACGAGTGCGGCGACAACACGCCCTCCGAAGCGGCCGGCCCGGCGAAGGTCACCGCATGCGACACCGCGTCCAGCAGCGCCGGATGCACGCCGAACGAGCCCGCGTCGGAGGCCTCTGCCGGCAACGCGACCTCAGCGAACACCTCGCCGTCCCCGCCGCGCCAAGCGGCCCGCACCCCCTGGAAGACCGGACCGTACTCCACCCCCTGCTCCGCCAAGCGGTCGTACGCCCCGTCCAGGTCGATCACCGTGGCGTCCGGCGGCGGCCACGCCGCCGCCGGCCACGGCTCCGTGACCCGATCCCCGGCCGCCGCCAACACACCGCAGGCATGACGCGTCCACGGGCCGTCCTCGGCCGCCCCGGCGGGGCGGGCATAGATCGTCACCACCCGCCGGCCCGTCTCATCAGGGCCGTCCACCACCACCTGCACCGCGACCGCGGCTCGCTCCGCCGGCGCCAGCGGCGCGACGATGGTCAGCTCCTCCACCAGATCGCAGCCGACCTGGTCGCCCGCCCGGATCGCCAGCTCCAAGAACCCCGTGCCGGGGAAGACCACCGTTCCGGTCACCATGTGGTCGGCCAGCCACGGAAGCGTCCGCTCCCCCACACGCCCGGTCAGCACCACTCCGCCGCTACCGGCGAGACCCACCGCCGCACCGAGCAGCGGGTGGTACGCCGCCGTCTGTCCCAGCGCCGCCACGTCCCCTGGGGTGGAGCCGGCGTTCTCCGGCCAGTACCGCCGGCGCTCGAAGGCATACGTGGGCAGGTCGACCCGCCGGCCATGCTCCATGACAGTCGGCCAGTCCACCGTCACGCCCTCGACATGGGCCTTGGCCAGCCCGGTCAGCACCGCCTCCGCCGCCGGCAGCGACGGGTTCAGCATCGGGATGAACGGCGCCTCTTCGGTGAGCGCGGCCGGGCCCATCGCCGACAGCGTTCGGTCCGGGCCGATCTCGATGAACACCGAGACCCCTTGTGCCGCCATCGTGGCGACCGCGTCGGCGAACCGGACCGGCTGCCGCGCCTGAGCCGCCCAGTACCCGGCCTCCGGCGCCGTCACCAACGCACCCGACAACGCCCCGACCCAGGTCACCGCCGGAGGCGCGTACGCCAGACCCGCCGCCACCTCACCCAGCTCATCCAGCACCGGGTCCATCCGCGCCGAGTGGAACGCGTGACTCACCCGCAACCGGCGCACCCGCCTGCCCCGCCCTCGCCACTCTTCGAGGATCCGGTCCACGGCGGCGGCCTCACCCGAGATCACCACCGAGTCCGGTCCGTTCACCGCCGCCAGCGACACCTCCGGCTCACCCGCCAGAACGGCGGCCATCTCCGCCTCACCCGCCCCGACGGCGGCCATCGCGCCACCGGCAGGCAGGTCCTGCATGAGCCGGGCCCGCCTCGCCACCAACGCGCACGCGCCTTCAAGGGTCAGCACCCCGGCCGCGTACGCCGCCGCGATCTCGCCGACCGAATGACCGGCCACCACATCCGGCACGATCCCGGCCGCCGCCAGCAACGCCACCAGGCCGACCTCCACCGCGAACAACCCGGTCTGGGCGTACAAGGTCTGATCCGCCACATCCGTACCAGCCTGGAGAACCGGAACGCCGAGAACAACGTCCCGGATCGCCGACCCCAGCTCGGCCTCCAGCAGCGCCACCGCCTCATCGAACGCCGCCGCGAACACCGGCGACGCCGCATACAACTCAGCACCCATCCCCGCCCGCTGAGCACCCTGCCCCGCGAACACGAACCCGACCCGGCCGGACCGGCCAACCGGTACGGCACCCGAGGTCACGCCTGCCGTCGGCTCACCGGCGGCCAGCGTCGCCGCACCCGCGACCAGCTCATCCGTACCGGCGCCCAGCACGACCGCCCGATGCTCGAACGTCGACCGGGTCGTGGCCAGCGACCAGGCCACGTCGGCCGGATCAAGCTCCGGACGAGCGGACACATGAGCCGCCAACCGGCCCGCCTGCGCCGCCAGTGCCCTACCCGACCGCCCCGACACCAGCCACACCGGCGGCCCGCCCGCCAGCACCGGCACCGGCACGTCCGCCACCGGCACCGTGCCGGCGTCCTCATCTCCATGACGCGGCTCCGGCTCCGGTTCCGGTTCCGTAAGAAGCGGTGGTGCCTCCTCAAGGATGACGTGCGCATTGGTGCCGCTGATCCCGAACGACGACACCCCCGCCCGCCGCGGACGCCCACCCGCCGGCCATTCCTGCGCCTCGGCCAGCAACGTGATGTTCCCTGCCGCCCAGTCCACATGGGGCGTCGGCTCCTGCGCGTACAACGACCTCGGCAACAGGCCATGCCGCATCGCCAGCACCATTTTCATCACCCCGGCCGCACCCGCCGCCGCCTGGGTGTGCGCGATGTTCGACTTCACCGACCCCAGCCACAGCGGCCGATCCTCCGGCCGGTCCTGCCCGTACGTCGCCAGCAGCGCCTGCGCCTCGATCGGGTCGCCGAGCACCGTGCCGGTGCCGTGCGCCTCCACCACGTCCACATCCGACGGCGACAGCCGGGCGTTGGCGAGCGCGGCCCGGATCACCCGCTGCTGGGCAGGCCCGTTCGGCGCGGTCAGACCGTTCGACGCACCGTCCTGGTTCACCGCGCTCCCGCGCACCACCGCCAGCACCGAATGCCCGTTGCGCCGCGCGTCCGACAGCCGCTCCAGCACCAGGACGCCCACGCCCTCGGCCCAGCCCGTGCCATCCGCACTCGCCGCGAACGACTTGCACCGCCCGTCGGAGGCCAGCCCCTGCTGCTCGGCGAACGCCGCGAACGCCGCCGGCGTCGCCATCACCATCACGCCGCTGGCCAGCGCCAGCGAACACTCCCCCGACCGCAGCGCCTGGACGGCCAGATGCAACGTCACCAGCGAGGAGGAGCACGCGGTGTCCACGGTCACCGACGGCCCTTCCAGGCCCAGCACGTAGGACACGCGGCCGGACAGCACGGCTCCCGACGTACCCGTCAGCAGGAAACTCTCCGAACCGCTCCCCTCCAGACCGGCGCCATAACCGGTCGGGGTTCCCCCGGCGAAGACCCCGGTCTCGCTGCCGCGCAACGCGCGCGGCTGGATCCCCGCCCGTTCCAGCGCCTCCCACGAGGTCTCCAGCAGCAACCGCTGCTGCGGATCCATCGCCAGCGCCTCACGCGGGCTGACCCCGAAGAACACCGGATCGAAATCGCCCGCGTCATACAAGAACCCACCCTGCGCCGCGTCCGCTCCCGGCGCACCGAGCAGGGCGCCGTCCCAGCCCCGGTCCACCGGAAAGCCGGACACCGCGCTTTCGCCCGAAACCACCAGGTCCCACAACTGCTCCGGACCGCGCACCCCGCCGGGGTAACGACAGCCCATGCCGACGATCACGATCGGGTCGCCGTCCGCGACCGCCGTCATCGCAGGCGGGGCAGCGGCCGGAACATCGGCCGCCTCGCCCAGAAGTTCGGACTTCAGATGCCCGGCCAGCCGGGCCGGGGTCGGATAGTCGAAGATCAGCGTCGCCGGGAGCCGCACTCCGGCGAGCGCGGAGAGCCGATTCCGCAGCTCCACCGCGGTCAGGGAGTCGAAACCCGCTTCACTGAACGCCCGGTCGGCCTCGACCGCCTCCGGCGTGGGGTGGTGCAGCACCGCCGCCGCCTCCGAGCGGACCAGATCGGTGAGGATCTGGAGCTGTTCGGCCGGCGCACGCCCCGTCAGCCGCACGACCAGTTCTCCGGCCGGCCGGGATTCGGGGACAACGGCGCCACCGGCGGGCACCAACGCCCGGATGTCGGGCAGTTCCCGGAGGAAAGGAACCTGCTCCGGATCACTCAAGCCGGCAGCAATCTGGGCCCAGTCGATGTCCGACACGGTCAGCCCGGCCTCGCCGCCCTCCAGGGCCTGCCCGAGTATCTGCAGGGCCAGCTCGGGATCCAGCGCTCTGGTCGGTCCGCTGCCGACCCGGTGCTGCACCGTCGCGTCGGCCTGCGCCATGCCGCCCCCGGCCCACGCCCCCCAGGCGAGGGAGGTCGCGACCAGCCCGCGCCCGCGCCGGTTCTCGGCCAACGCGTCCAGATACGCGTTCGCCGCCGCGTAATTACCCTGCCCACCGCCACCGAACGTCGCCGCCGCCGAAGAGAACAACACGAACGCCGACAGATCCAGATCCGCCGTCAACTCATCGAGATGCGCCGCCCCACCGGCCTTCGCCGCCAGCACGTTCCCCAACCGGACCGGGCTCATCCGATCCAGCACCCCGTCATCGAGCACACCCGCGGTGTGCATCACTCCGGTCAAGCCATCGGCCGCCAGCCACTCCAGCAGCCCGGCCACGTCGTCTCGCCGCGCCACGTCACCGGCTACGACAGCGACGGCCGACCCCTCGGCCGCCATCCGCGCGGCCAACCGGGCGGCTCCCGCGGCTCCCGGCCCCGAACGGCTCCACAACACCACCCGGGCCGTGCCACGCTCGGCCAGCCACACCCCGACCCGCCCGCCGAGCGCCCCGGTCCCTCCGGTCACCAGCACAGTGCCGCGCGCGAAGGAGTCACGAACAGGGGAGTCACGGACGGCCGGTCCGGGAGCACCCACCGGTCGCGGCGCGCGGGTCAGCCTACGGCCGAAGATGCCGGCGGCACGAAGGGCGACCTGATCCTCGCCGCACCCGGCCAGCACACCCGCCAAGCGGACCCCGGCCCGCGCGTCGAGCACCACCGGCAGATCGATCAATCCGCCCCACCGATCCGGGTTCTCTATCGCCGCCACCCGGCCCAGGCCCAGCACCTGCGCCTGAACCGGACGCGAGACACCTCCCCGGGCACCGGCCGCCACCGCGCCCTGCGTCACCATCCACAACGGCGCGTCGATCCCGGCATCGCCCAGCGCCTGCACCAGGCCCACCGACCCGGCCAGACCGGCCGGGACGAAGGGGTGATCGGCCAGCGGCACCTCCTCCAAGGCCAGCAACGACAGCACGCCTGCCGGTTCGCCTTCCGCGAGCACCTCACCGATCCGGGCGGCCAGCACTTCCCGCGAGACATCCTGCGCGGCGACCGACGCCACGACGGTGCGCGCGCCCTGAGCGCCCAGCGCCCGGACACACTCCTCGGCCAGGCCCGCACCCGCCGGACCCGCCACCACCAGCCAGGTGCCCGTCAGGCGGGACGGCTCCGGATCGGCGACCGGCACCCAGGACACTCGGTAGCGCACATCCGAGGCCCGTGCCTCCTCCCGTTCCCGCTGCCGCCACGACGCCAGCACCGGCAGCACCTCACTGAACGGGCGCCCCGCGTCGACCTCCAGCGCACCGGCCAGACCAGCCAGATCACCACGCTCGACCGCCGCCCAGAACTGCGCCTCCGCCTCCGTCCCGCCTCCGGCCTGAACCGGGTTCGCGGCCGCCGCCGGGCTCTGCGGCCAGAACCACTGATGCCGGAACGCGTAGGTGGGCAGCTCGGCTCGCTGCCCGGCCGCCAGAACCGCCGGCCAGTCCACCCGTACGCCCTGAACGTGCGCCTGAGCCAGCCCGGTCAGCACCGCCTCGGCTGCCGGGACCTTCGGATTCAGCACTGGGATGAAACGTGCGTCCTGGTCGAGAACGGCCGCGCCCATCGAGGACAAGGTCCCGTCCGGGCCGATCTCGATGAACGTCGAGACGCCTTGAGCCGCCACCGTGGTGACCGCGTCGGCGAACCGGACCGGCCGCCGCGCCTGAGCCGCCCAGTACCCGGCCTCCGGGGCCGCGATCAGCTCGCCCGACAGGGCGCCCACCCACGGCACCGCCGGCATCCGGTGCTCCAGATCGGCGGCCACCTCGTCCAGCTCGGTCAGCACCGGGTCCATCCGCGCCGAGTGGAACGCGTGACTCACCCGCAACCGGCGCACCCGCCGGCCCCGCCCTCGCCACTCTTCAAGGATCCGGTCCACGGCGGCGGCCTCACCCGAGATCACCACCGAGTCCGGTCCGTTCACCGCCGCCAGCGACACCTCCGGCTCACCCGCCAGAACGGCGGCCATCTCCGCCTCACCCGCCCCGACGGCGGCCATCGCGCCACCGACAGGCAGGTCCTGCATGAGCCGGGCCCGCGCCGCCACCAACCGGCAGGCGTCTCCCAGGCTCAACACCCCGGCCGCATACGCCGCCGCAATCTCGCCGACCGAATGACCGGCCACCACATCCGGCACGATCCCGGCCGCCGCCAGCAACGCCACCAGGCCGACCTCCACCGCGAACAACCCGGTCTGGGCGTACAAGGTCTGATCCGCCACATCCGTACCAACCTGGAGAACCGGAACGCCGAGAACAACATCCCGGATCGCCGACCCCAGCTCGGCCTCCAGCAGCCCAACCGCCTCATCGAACGCCGCCGCGAACACCGGCGACGCCGCGTACAACTCAGCACCCATCCCCGCCCGCTGAGCACCCTGCCCCGCGAACACGAACCCGACCCGGCCCGACCGGGCCACCGCATCCGAGATCACCCGGCTCGCGGAACGTCCCGCCGAGACGGCGTCCAGGCCTCGTACGAACTCGGCGTGGTCATCGCCCAACACCACCGCGCGATGTTCGAAGGTCGACCGCGTGGTGGCCAGCGACCAGGCCACGTCGGCCGGATCAAGCTCCGGACGAGTGGACACATGAGCCGCCAACCGGCCCGCCTGCGCCGCCAGTGCCTTACCCGACCGCCCCGACACCAGCCACACCAGCGGCCCGCCCGCCAGCACCGGCACGGGCGCTGGGGTGTCCTCGACCGGCACGGTGTCGGCAGAGCCCTCGGATTCGGCCAGGGGTGCTTCCTCGATGATCACGTGGGCGTTGGTCCCGCTGATCCCGAACGCCGACACCCCCGCCCGCCGCGGACCGCCCGCCGCCGGCCATGCCGCCGGCTCCGCCAGGAGCCTGACGTTCCCAGCCGACCAGTCCACGTGCGGAGACGGCTCCCCCGCGTGCAGAGAAGCCGGCAACAGACCGTGCCGCAGAGCCAGCACCATCTTGATCACCCCGGCCGCACCCGCCGCCGCCTGAGTATGCGCGATGTTCGACTTCACCGACCCCAGCCACAACGGCCGCCCCTCCGGCCGATCCTGCCCATACGTCGCCAACAACGCCTGCGCCTCGATCGGATCACCCAGCACCGTCCCAGTGCCATGCGCCTCCACCACATCCACATCCGCTGCCGACAACCGAGCACTCGCCAACGCCGCACGAATCACCCGCTGCTGGGAGGGGCCGTTGGGCGCCGTCAGTCCGTTGGAGGCGCCGTCCTGGTTCACCGCGCTGCCGCGTACCACCGCCAGCACCGGATGCCCGTTCCTGTGCGCGTCCGACAGCCGCTCCAGCACGAGGACGCCCGCGCCCTCACCCCAGCCGGTGCCGTCGGCGCCGGCGCCGAACGACTTGCACCGCCCGTCGGAGGCCAGCCCCTGCTGCTGCGAGAACGCCGCGAACGCCGCCGGCGTCGCCATCACCGTCACTCCGCTGGCGAGCGCCAGCGTGCACTCCCCCGACCGCAACGCCTGCGCGGCCAGATGCAACGTCACCAAGGACGACGAACACGCCGTGTCCACCGTCACCGAAGGTCCCTCCAGACCCAGCACGTACGACAGCCGTCCCGAGAGCACGGCCCCAGCGGTGCCGGTCAGCAGAAAGCTCTCGGACCCGCTGCTTTCCAGGCCGGCGCCGTACCCGGTGGGCGTTCCCCCGGCGAACACCCCGGTCCGGCTGCCGCGCAACGACCGCGGCTCGATCCCCGCCCGCTCCAGCGCCTCCCACGACGTCTCCAGCAACAACCGCTGCTGCGGATCCATCGCCAGCGCCTCACGCGGACTGATCCCGAAGAACCCCGGATCGAAATCGCCCGCGTCGTGAAGGAACCCGCCCTGACGGGCGTACGCCGCGCTGGCATCCCCCTGGTCACCAAGGAGCGCGGCGTCCCAGCCCCGATTCACCGGAAAGCCGGACACCGCGTCCGTTTCGCCGACCAGCAACTCCCACAGCTGCTCCGGGCTGCGCACGCCGCCGGGCAGGCGACATCCCATCCCGACGATCGCGATCGGCTCGCCCTCCGTCACCGCCGTCACCATGGACGTGGCGGCCGGCCCATCGGCCGTGTCGCGCAGCAGTTCCGATCGCAGGTGATGCGCCAGCTGGGCCGGCGTCGGATAGTCGAAGATCAGCGTCGCCGGCAGTCGCGCCCCGGCAAGCGCGGAGATCCGATTCCGCAGCTCCACCGCGGTCAACGAGTCAAAGCCCACATCGCTGAACGCCCGATCGGCCTCGACCGCCTCCGGTGAGGGGTGGTGCAGCACCGTCGCCGCCTCGGACCGGATCACGTCGGTGAGGAGGCGGTGCTGTTCGTCCGGCGAGCGACCCGCCAGCAGCAGGGCCAGCTCTCCGGCCGGCCGGGACTCGGCGGCGCCGGCGGGCACGAGCGCCTGCACGTCGGGCAGTTCGCGAAGGAACGGAACCTGTTGCGGGTCGCTCAGCGTGGCGGCGATCTGGGCCCAGTCGATGTCCGACACGGTCAGCCCGGCCTCGCCGCCCTCCAGGGCCTGCCCGAGTATCTGCAGGGCCAGCTCGGGATCCAGCGCTCTGGTCGGTCCGCTGCCGACCCGGTGCTGCACCGTCGCGTCGGCCTGCGCCATGCCGCCACCGGCCCACGCCCCCCAGGCGAGGGAGGTCGCGACCAGCCCGCGCCCGCGCCGGTGCTCGGCCAACGCGTCCAGGTACGCGTTCGCCGCCGCGTAATTACCCTGCCCACCGCCACCGAACGTCGCCGCCGCCGAAGAGAACAACACGAACGCCGACAGATCCAGGCCCGCCGTCAGCTGGTCAAGATGCGCCGCCCCACCGGCTTTCGCCGCCAGAACGGTGGCCAGTCGTGCCGGGCTCATCCGATCCAGCACCCCGTCGTCGAGCGCGCCCGCGGTGTGCATGATCCCGGTCAGCGCCGGACCGTCCGCGGCGATCCAGTGGAGCAGCCCGGCCACCTCGTCCTTCCTGGCGACATCGCCGGTCAGGACCGCCACGGCCGCCCCCGTACCGGCCAGTCGCGCGGCCAGCCGGGAGACTCCCGCGGCCTCCGGTCCCGAACGGCTGCACAGCACCACCCGGGCCGCGCCCCGCTCGGCCAGCCACACCCCGACCCGCCCGCCGAGCGCCCCGGTCCCTCCGGTCACCAGCACCGTGCCCCGCGAGAAGGAGGCGTGCACCGCCGAGGTCAGACCACCGATCGGCCGAGGGGCTCGGACCAGTCGCCGGCCCCGGATCCCGGCGGCCCGGATGGCGACCTGATCCTCACCGCAGCCACCGAGCACACCCGCCAGCCGGGCCCCGGCCCGTGCGTCGAGAACCACCGGCAGGTCGATCAGCCCGCCCCAACGATCCGGACTCTCCATGGCCGCGACCCGGCCCAGGCCCAGAACCTGCGCCTGAACCGGACGTGACAGCACGTCCTGGGCATCGACCGCCACCGCGCCCTGCGTCACCATCCACAACGGCGCGTCGATCCCGGCGTCCCCCAGCGCCTGCACCAGGCCCACCGACCCGGCGAGACCGGCCGGCACATGGGGATGACCGGCCAGCGGTTCCTCCTCCACGGCGAGCAACGACAGCACCCCGGCCAAGGTCACGTCGCGCTCGGGTGAACCCGTCAGGACCTCATCGATCCGGGCCCTCAGCACCTCCCGGGAGATTTCCGCGGCGGCGACGGGGGCCACGACGGCCATCGCTCCTTGAGCGTTCAGCGCCCGTACGCACTCCGCGGCCAGATCGAGGCCGGCCGGGCCCGTCACCACCAGCCAGGTGCCCGTCAGGCGGGACGGCTCCGGATCGGCGACCGGCACCCAGGACACTCGGTAGCGCACATCCGAGGCCCGCGCCTCCTCCCGTTCCCGCTGCCGCCACGACGCCAGCACCGGCAGCACCTCACTGAACGGGCGCCCGGCATCGACCTCCAGCGCACCGGCCAGACCGGCCAGGTCGCCCTGCTCGACCGCCGCCCAGAACCGGGCCTCCACGGCCGAGCCCGAACCGGCCGTCCCCACGCCCGCCCCCGCGTCGGGCGTCGGCGAGGGCCAGAACCGCTGATGCTGGAACGCGTAGGTGGGCAGGTCGACTCGCTGTCCAGGCTCCAGGACGGCCGCCCAGTCGACCGTCACCCCATGGACGTGGGCCTTGGCCAGCCCGGTCAGCACGGCCTGCACCGCCGGAAGGGACGGGTTCAGCATCGGGATGAACGGCGCTTCTTCGGTGAGCGCGGCCGGACCCATCGCCGACAGGGTCCCGTCCGGGCCGATCTCGATGAACACCGACACGCCCAGCGCGGCCATCGCCGCCACCGAGTCCGCGAACCGGACCGCGCCACGGGCCTGGTCCGGCCAGTAGCCGGACTCCGGCGCCGTCACCAACGCACCCGACAGGGCTCCGACCCACGCCACCGCCGGAGGCGCGTACGCCAGACCGGCGGCCACCTCACCCAGCTCGTCCAGCACGGGATCCATCCGCGCCGAGTGGAACGCGTGACTCACCCGCAGCCGCCGACCCCGCCGGCCCCGCTCCCGCCACTGCGCCAGGACCTCGTCCACCGCGGCCTCATCACCGGAGATCACCACCGACGAGGTGCCGTTCACCGCCGCCAGGGACACCCCCGCCACCCCGGACAGCCCCGCCAGGATCTCCGCCTCGCTCGCCTCGACGGCGGCCATCGCCCCGCCCGCCGGCAACTCCTGCATCAGCCGGGCCCGCGCCGCCACCAGCCGGCACGCGTCCTCAAGGGTCAACACCCCCGCCGCGTACGCCGCCGCGATCTCGCCGACCGAATGACCGGCCACCACATCCGGTACGATCCCGGCCGCCGCCAGCAACGCCACCAGGCCGACCTCCACCGCGAACAACCCGGTCTGGGCGTACAAGGTCTGATCCGCCACATCCGTACCAGCCTGGAGACCCGGAACGCCGAGAACGACCTCCCGGATCGCCGACCCCAGCTCGGCCTCCAGCAGCGCCACCGCCTCATCGAACGCCGCCGCGAACACCGGCGACGCCGCGTACAACTCAGCACCCATCCCCGCCCGCTGAGCACCCTGCCCCGCGAACACGAACCCGACCCGGGCCACCCGGCCCGCCGTGACCGCCCCCGAGACCACGTGTGCCACCGACTCACCGCCGGCCAGCGCCTCCACCCCCGCGACCAGCCCGTCCGAACCGGCGACCCCCGTACCGACCCCCGGGACCAGCCCGTCCGAACCGGCGGCCCCCGCGTCAGCCCCCGGGACCGGCTCGCCCGGCCGGGTGCTCAGCACGACCGCCCGATGCTCCAGCACCGATCGCGTCGTCGCCAGCGACCAGGCCACGTCCACCGGATCCAGCCCCGCGCCACCCCGCACCAAGCCGGCCAGCCGCCCCGCCTGAGCCGCCAGCGCGGCCTCGGTGTGCCCGGAGATCAGCCAGGCCGGAGGCGCCCCCACCAGTACCCGGGACGAACGGTCCGGCGTCGCGGCCGAGCCTGACGCGCCGTCGTCCTGACCATCGCGGCCGTCGGCCCCGGCGGGAGGTGCTTCCTCGATGATCACGTGGGCGTTGGTGCCGCTGATCCCGAACGCCGACACCCCCGCCCGCCGCGGACCGCCCGCCGCCGGCCATGCCGCCGGCTCCGCCAGGAGCCTGACGTTCCCAGCCGACCAGTCCACGTGCGGAGACGGCTCCCCCGCGTGCAGAGAAGCCGGCAACAGACCGTGCCGCAGAGCCAGCACCATCTTGATCACCCCGGCCGCACCCGCCGCCGCCTGAGTATGCGCGATGTTCGACTTCACCGACCCCAGCCACAACGGCCGCCCCTCCGGCCGATCCTGCCCATACGTCGCCAACAACGCCTGCGCCTCGATCGGATCACCCAGCACCGTCCCAGTGCCATGCGCCTCCACCACATCCACATCCGCTGCCGACAACCGAGCACTCGCCAACGCAGCCCGGATCACCCGCTGCTGCGAAGGACCATTCGGCGCCGACAGTCCGTTCGACGCACCGTCCTGATTCACCGCACTCCCGCGCACCACCGCCAAGACCGGATGCCCGTTGCGGCGCGCGTCCGACAGCCGCTCCACCACCAGGACGGCGGCTCCCTCGCCCCAGCCCGTCCCGTCCGCGCCGGCGCCGAACGACTTGCACCGCCCGTCGGAGGCCAGCCCCTGCTGCTCGGCGAAGGCCGCGAACCCGGCCGGGGTCGCCATCACCGTCACCCCGCCCGCCAGCGCCAGCGTGCACTCCCCCGACCGCAACGCCTGCACCGCCAGGTGCAGGGCCACCAGCGAGGACGAACACGCCGTGTCCACCGTCACCGACGGCCCTTCCAGGCCCAGCACGTACGACACCCGGCCCGAGATGACGGCCCCCGAGGTACCGGTGAGCAGATATCCCTCCGAACCGGTGCCTTCCAGGCCGGCGCCGTACCCGGTGGGCGTTCCCCCGGCGAACACCCCGGTCCGGCTGCCGCGCAACGACCGCGGCTCGATCCCCGCCCGCTCCAGCGCCTCCCACGACGTCTCCAGCAACAACCGCTGCTGCGGATCCATCGCCAGCGCCTCACGCGGACTGATCCCGAAGAACCCCGGATCGAAATCGCCCACGTCGTAGATGAACCCGCCCTGCGCCGCGGACGAGGCGGAGCCGTCGAGCCCCGGCGCGCCGAACATGGCGGTGTCCCACCCCCGGTCCACCGGAAAACCGGACACGGCGTCGGTACCCGAGGCCAGGAGCTCCCAGAACTGCTCGGGGCCACGGACACCGCCCGGAAAACGGCATCCCATCCCGACGATCGCGATCGGCTCGGTCAAAGAGGCCGTGAAGCGCTTGTTCTGACGCCGCAGGCGCTCGTTGTCCACCAGCGATCCCCGCAGCGCCGCGACCAGATCTTCCGTAGACGATGCCACCTTGGGCTCCTTTTCACTCTTGCCGTGCGTTCGAGACGATCCGGGCTCGGGGCGTCAGAGGAGTTCTTCGGAGCCGGACCGGTCGCGGGCGATCCTGATCAGATCGGCGACGTCCATCTCCTCGATGCTCACGGATTCCTCGTCCGGTTCTGGCGCGCCGTCCGCGACATCGGCCAGCTCGAGAAGGGGTTCGAGCAGTCCGGCACTTCTCAGCAGGCTGAGGGGGACCGACGACAGGACCTTCCTGAGTTCGGCCTCTTCGGCGTTCTCGGTGCCGCTGTCGCCGGCCGACGGGACGAGTTCCGACTGCAGATGCCGGGCCAGCGCGGTGGGGGTCGGGTAGTCGAAGATCAGCGTGGCGGGCAGCCGCATGGCGGTGGCCGTGGACAGCCGGTTGCGCAGTTCGACCGCGGTGAGGGAGTCGAACCCCAGGTCCTGGAAGGCCTGTCTGGCGCCGACGGAGTCCGGGGACTCGTGTCCGAGGACGGCCGCGACCTCGGCCCGGACCAGGTCGGTCAGGATACGATCCCGCTCCGCGGGTGAGACGGCGGCCAGGCGCTCACCCAGCGGGCTGCGCGCCGCCTCCGTGACCTCACCATCCGCGGCGCCGGCGTGCAGGACCTGACGGGCCTCGGGCAGATCACCGATCAACGGACTGGGCCGGCGCAAGGTGAAGACCGGGACGAACCGCTCCCAATCGATGTCGGCGACCGTCACCAGCCCTTGGCCGCCGTCCAGCGTCGCGGCCAGGGCGCCGATCGCCTGATCGGGGTCCATCGCCCGGATGCCCATCCGCGCCATCTGCGCCGCGGCCTCGCCCCCGTCCCGGGCTCCCATCCCACCACCGCCCCACAGGCCCCAGGCCACGGACGTGGCCGTCAGACCGCGTGCCCGGCGGTTCTCGGCCAGCGCGTCGAGGTAGGCGTTGGCGGCGGCATAGGCGGACTGATGCCCGCTGCCCCACACGGCGGCGATCGAGGAGAACAACACGAACGCGTCCAGGTCGAGGCCGGCCGTGAGCTCGTCCAGGTGCTCCGCCCCGGACGCCTTGGGCGCCAGATTCGCGGCCAGTTCCTCGGGGCCGCCCACCTGCAACGGGCCGCCCCGCTCCGTCCCCGCGGCGTGGAAGACGGCGCTCAACGGCGCACCACCGGAACCGATCCAGGCCAGCAGCCCGGCCACCTCCGCCCGCTCGGCGGTGTCACAGGCGACCACCTCGGCCCGGGTCCCGGCCGCCGCCAGCGTGGCGGCCAGCGTGGCGGCACCGGCCGCCGCCGGACCCGAGCGGCTGGACAGCACCACCCGTGAAGCGCCGCGTCCCGGCAACCACTGGGCCACCCGCCCGCCGAGCGCCCCGGTCCCACCTGTCACCAGGACAGCACCGCGAGGCGCCCACGAACGGCCACCACCCGGCCGCGGGCCGCGGACCAGCCGCCGAGCCATGATCCCCGCGCCCCGGATCGCCACCTGATCCTCGCCGCACCCGGCCAGCACCGCGCCCAGCCGGGACGCGACGCGATCGGTCGACTCCTGCGGCACATCGATCAGGCCACCCCACCGATCCGGGTGCTCCAGCGCCGCCACCCGGCCCAGCCCCCACACCTGCGCCTGCACCGGACTGGTCAGACTCTCCCCCAGCGCGACCGCCACCGCCGACCGCGTCACCACCCACAACGGCGCGGCCACACCGGCATCCCCGAGCACCTGAATCAGCCCCTGAGTAGCGGCCAGCCCCGCCGGCACCGACGCGAACCCCGGCAGCGACGCCTCCTCCAAAGCCAGCAGCGACAGCACCCCGCTGATCGACGGCGCCGGCCCGTCGGCCGTGTGCGCGGACCGGACCTCGCTCAGCCGGGCGCCCAGCGTCTCCCGGTCCGCATCGCACGCGCCCACCTCGACCTGAATCGCCGTCGCGCCCCGGTCGGCCAGCATCCGCACGCAGTCACCGGCCAGGCCGAGCCCGGCCGGACCCGTCACCAGGAGCCAGGTCCCGGTCAGCGCGACCGGTTCCGGATCGGAGATCGGTACCCAGGTGATGCCATGGCGCCAGTCCTCGGCCGCCGACGTCACCCGGTCGCGCTGCCGCCACGACGCCAGCACGGGCAGCACCTCGCTGAACGGCCGTTGCGCGTCCACGTCCAAGGCGCCGGCCAGACCGGCCAGGTCTCCCTGCTCGACCGCGGCCCAGAACTGCGCCTCCGCCGCCGTCCCGCTCCCGGCCGGGATCGCCGGCGCCTCGGCCCAGAAACGCTTACGGGAGAAGGCGTAGGTCGGCAGGTCGATCCGCCGTCCGGTGGGCAGGACGGCGGTCCAGTCCACCTCCACCCCCCGGGCGTGCGCGCGGCCGAGCGCGGTCATGACCGAGGTCGAGGCCGGCGTGTCGGGGCGGAGCATCGGGAGGAAGTCCGTGTCGTCGGCGCCGGGGAGGGTGAGCGCCGCCGATCCCATCGCGGAGAGGGTTCCGTCCGGGCCGATCTCGATGAACGTCGAGACGCCTTGAGCCGCCATCGTGGTGACCGCGTCGGCGAACCGGACCGGCTGGCGCGCCTGAGCCGCCCAGTACCCGGTCTCCGGGGCCGCGATCAGCTCGCCCGACAGGGCGCCCACCCACGCGACCTTCGGGGCCGCGTGTTCCAGACCGGCGGCCACCTCGTCCAGCTCATCCAGCACCGGGTCCATCCGCGCCGAGTGGAACGCGTGACTCACCCGCAACCGGCGCACCCGGCGGCCCCGCTCCCGCCACACCTCCACCAACCGGTCGACGGCGGCCTCATCACCCGAGACGACCACCGAGGCGGGCCCGTTCACCGCCGCCAGCGACACCCCGGGCACGCTCTCCAGCTCAGCCGCGACCTCGGCCTCGCTCGCCGCGATCGCCGCCATCCCCCCGCCCAGCGGCAGCCCCTGCATGAGCCGGGCCCGCCTCGCCACCAACGCGCACGCGCCTTCGAGGGTCAGCACCCCGGCCGCATACGCCGCCGCGATCTCCCCCACGGAATGACCGGCCACCACATCCGGTACGATCCCGGCCGCCGCCAGCAACGCCACCAGACCCATCTCCACCGCGAACAACCCGGTCTGGGCGTACAGGGTCTGATCGGCGCGGACCGCGTTCAGCGTGTCACCCCCAGGAGAGACGCCGTTCAGGTCACGCACATCGGGAGCGCTGAGCACGACGTCCCTGATGGCCAGCCCCAGCTCGGCTTCCAGCACCTCGACCACCCGATCGAAGGCCGCCGCGAACACCGGGCTGGCCGCGTACAGTTCCCTGCCCATCCCGGCCCGCTGCGCCCCCTGCCCGGCGAACAGGAACCCGACGCGGCCCGTCCGGTCGGCCGGAACCGCACCAGAAAGCACGTTGCCCGCCCGCTCGCCCGCGGCCAGTGCCATCGAACCCGACAGCAACTCGGCCGGGTCCGCGCCCAGCACCACAGCCCTGTGCTCGAACACCGACCGGGTCGTGGCCAGAGACCAGGCCACATCGACCGGGTCCACGCCCGCACCGTCGCGCGCCCGCACCGCCAGCCGCCGCGCCTGTCCCGCCAGGGCGTCCACCGTCCGGGCCGAGAGCAGCCAGGCCAGGGGAGCGTCCCGAAGCACCTGCGGCGCGCTCGCGCCGCCGTCCGGGACGGCGACCGCGTCGTACCGCGCCGACGCGTCCGGCGCCTCCTCGATGATCAGATGGGCGTTGGTGCCGCTGATCCCGAATGCCGACACCCCGGCGCGGCGCGGACGCTCACCCACCGGCCAGGCCGTCGGCTCGGTCAGCAGCCGGGCCTCGCCCATGCTCCAGTCCACGTGCGGGGACGCCTCGTCCGCGTGCAGGGTGCGCGGCAGGACCTCGTTCTCCAGCGCCAGCACCATCTTGATCACACCCGCCACGCCGGCGGCGGCGCCGGTGTGCGCGATGTTCGACTTCACCGACCCCAGCCACACCGGCCGGCCCTCCGGCCGGTCCTGCCCGTACGTCGCCAGCAGCGCCTGCGCCTCGATCGGATCCCCCAGTACGGTCCCCGTCCCGTGCGCCTCGACCGCGTCCACGTCGCCCGCCCGCAGCCGGGCGTTGGCCAGGGCGGCCCGGATCACCCGCTGCTGGGACGGACCGTTCGGCGCGGTGAGCCCGTTCGAGGCGCCGTCCTGGTTCACCGCGCTGCCGCGGATCACGGCCAGGATCCGGTGCCCGTTCCGCCGCGCGTCGGAGACCCGTTCCAGCAGGATGATCCCGGCGCCCTCGCCCCAGCCGGTGCCGTCCGCCGAGGCGCTGAAGGACTTGCAGCGCCCGTCGGTGGCGAGCCCGCCCTGGCGGGAGAACTCGGTGAACAGCCCCGGCGTCGCCATCACGGTGGCGCCGCCGGCCAGCGCGAGCGTGCACTCCCCGGACCGCAGCGCCTGGGCGGCCAGGTGGATGGCCACCAGGGAGGAGGAGCAGGCCGTGTCCACGGTCACCGCCGGGCCCTCCAGCCCGAGCGCGTACGACACCCGGCCGGAGATGACGCTGCCCGCGCTGCCGGTGGTGCCGTAGCCCTCCTGGCCGATGCCGTACCAGGAGCCGCCGTATCCGCCCGCGAAGACGCCGGTCGCGCTGCCCCGCAGGGTCACCGGGTCGATCCCGGCCCGTTCCAGGGCCTCCCACGAGGTCTCCAGCAGCAGCCGCTGCTGCGGGTCCATGGCGATCGCCTCACGGGGGCTGATCCCGAAGAAGCCCGGGTCGAACTCGCCCGCGTCGTAGAGGAACCCGCCGAGCCGGGTGGTGGAGGCTCCGCCGCCCGCGTCGGCGGCGTAGACGGCGTCGGTGTCCCAGCCCCGGTCCGTCGGGAATCCCGCGATGGCATCGGTACCGGTTCTCAGCAGCTCCCAGAAGTGCTCGGGGTTGTCGGCGCCGCCGGGGAACCGGCAGCCGATGCCGACGATCGCGATCGCCTCGTCCGGGGCCGCGGCGGCCACGGCGGGAAACTCCGGCCGGGCCCCTTGGCGCTGGCCTGGCCGGCCCTGCTGCTGGAGCTCGGCGCGCAGGTGGGCGGCCAGCGCCGCCGGCGTCGGGTAGTCGAAGATCAAGGTCACCGGGAGTTTCAGCCCGGTGACGGCGGCCAGCCGGTTGCGCAGCTCGACGGCCGTCAGCGAGTCGAATCCGACGTCCCGGAAGGCCCGGCCGGTCTCCATCACCCCGGTCGGGCCGTGTCCGAGCACGGCCCCGGCGTGGGCGCGGATCAGGTCTGTCAGCGTACGGTCCGCCTCGGCCGGGGACAGGGCGGCCAGCTGCGCCCGGAGCGCCTCCCCCGCCTTCCCGCCCGCCGCGAGCGCGCGGTTCGAGCCGCCGGACAGGGTCCGGAGCAGGGCCGGGACCAGGGCGTTGGTGCCGGCCTGCGCGACCTGGGCGCGCAACGCGGCCACGTTCAGCCGGGCCGGGACCAGCAGGGCGTCGTCCAGGGTCAGGGCCAGGTCCAGCAGCGCCAGCCCCTCGTCGGCGGCCATCGCGCCGACCCCGCCACGGGTCATCCGGTCGCGGTCGCCGGCGCTGAGGTGGCTGGTCAAGCCGCTGGCGTCCGCCCACAGCCCCCAGGCCAGTGAGACGGCGGGCAGACCGGCGGCCCGCCGGTGGGCGGCCAGGGCGTCCAGGAAGGCGTTCCCGGCCGCGTAGTTGCCCTGCCCGGCGGCGCCGAACGTCGCGGCCGCCGAGGAGAACAGGGCGAAGAAGTCAAGGTCCAGCTCGGCGGTGAGCCGGTGCAGGTGCCAGGCGGCGTCCACCTTGGGCCGCATGACGGCGTCGACGCGCTCTGCGGTCAGCGAATCGATGACGCCGTCGTCGAGCACCCCGGCGGTGTGGACCACGCCGGTCAGCGGGGTCCCGGCCAGCAGACCGGCCAGGGCGTACGGATCGACGACGTCACAGGCGACGATCCGTACGCCGGCCCCTGATCCGGCCAGTCCGGCGGCCAGCGCGGCGGCGCCGGCGGCCAGCGGGCCGCTCCGGCTCACCAGGAGCAGCCGCCCGGCCCGACCGGTCTCGACCAGATGCCGCGCGACCAGCCCGGCCAGCGTCCCGGTCCCACCGGTGACCAGCACGGTCCCAGCCGCGACGTGCGGCCTCGTCGCGGCTACGGTCTCCGCCACGTCGCCCGGCATCGCCGCAGCTACGGTCCCCGCCACGTCCCGCGGCCTCGTCGCAGCTACGAGCCCAACCAGGTCGCCTGGCTGCGCCGGGGCGGGGGTCGCGGTGCGGCGGGTGAGACGGCGGGCGTGGGCACGGCCCGCGCGGATGGCCAGTTCGGGTTCGGCCGAGCCGAGAGCGGCCGCGAGCACGCCGATCGCCTCGGCGGTCTCGGCGCTTTCATCGCTTTCGGCATTCCGGGCGCTTTCGCCGCTTTCGGCGGTCCCAGCGCTTTCGGCGGTGTCAGCGGGCTCGGCGGGCTCGGCGGTGTCGGCGCTGTCGGCGGGCTCGGCGGGCTCGGCGGGCTCGGCGGGCTCGGCGACGGTCCGGGAAGACGGCAGGTCGGCGAGGATCAGGCGGCCGGGGTGCTCGGATTGGGCGGAGCGGATGAGGCCCCAGGCGGCGGCCGCCGGAAGGTCCGTGACCGCGTCGCCGGGCCCGGTGGCGACGGCGCCGCGACTGACGATGACCAGCCGGGCCTCGTCCAGGGCGTCCAGGGCCAGCCACCGCTGGATCAGTTCGAGCGCCTCGACGGTGGTCCGGCGGGCGGCCTGGGCGGTGTCTTCATCGCCCGCCCCGGTGTCTCCGATGCAGGCCAGCACCACGTCGGGGCCCGGTTCGCCGGTTTCGACGAGGGTGGCGAGGTCGGTGTGGGCCTCGGCGTCGACCCCGGCGGCGGTCAGCGCGCCGGTGAGGCCGAGCCGGTCGTCGCCGACGACGGCCCAGCGACCTGCCGGGGCGGCGTCCGTAACCGGCACGGGCACGGGCACCCAGTCCACGCCGAACATCGCGTCGCGCGTACGACCGGCGCCGGTCCGCAGTCTCTCGGCCGGGACCGGCCGCAGCGTCAGGGATTCCACCGACAGCACCGGGGCGCCGGTGGCGTCGACCGCGACCAGCGACAGTCGCCCGTCGCCGGGCCGGGCGTCGGCGGGGCGGCTGAGCCGGGCCCGCAGGGTCGAGGCGCCGGCGGCGTGCAGGGTCATCCCGGTCCAGCCGGACGGCAGGAGGATCTCGGCCGGATCGGCGGCGGGCCAGCCGTCCCCGGCGACCGCGACGACGTCCGGGAGCGCGGCCAGCAGGGCCGGGTGCAGGCCGTACGTCGCCGCGCCCGAGGCCTCGTCGGGCAGCGAGAGCTCGGCGAGGACGTCGTCCCCGTCCCGCCAGGCGGATCGGAGCGGGCCGTCCGAGGCGTCGTCGTCACCGCTGACGAGCGGGGTCGCGCCGGTCGGCGGCCAGATCGTGTAGGCGCCGGACAGTGACGCGTCGGCGGGCCGGTCCTGGTCGAGCCGCCCCTCGGCGTACCGGGTCCAGGGTTCGTCGGAGCGGGCGCGCCGGGCGTAGATCTCGACTGTACGCCGCCCGTCGTCGTCCGGGTCGCCGAGGACGACCTGGACCTGCAGCGGCGCGCCCGGCTCGATCACCAGCGGCTCGGCCGGGGTGAGTTCGGCGATCCGGGGGCAGCCGACCTGATAGCCGGCCACGACCGCGAGTTCGGTGAGCACGGTCGCGGCCGCCGCGGGTTCGGCGAGCCATGGCTGCTCGGCGAGGCTGAGGCGTCCGGTGACGACCAGTCCGTGGGCGTCGGCGAGCTCGACCGCGGCGCCGAGCAGCGGGTGGCCGACCGGGTCGAGCCCGGCCGAGCTGACGTCCCCGGCACCGGGCAGGGCCGGCCGGTACCAGTACCGCTCGTGCTGGAAGGCGTAGGTCGGCAGGGCGATCCGGCGGGCGGCGGGGAGCACCTTCGGCCAGTCGACGACGACGCCGTGCGCGTGCGCCTCGGCGAGGGCGGCCAGGACCCGGTCCGGGCCGCCGTCGTCCCGACGGAGGGTGCCGGTGACCACCCGGTCGCCGCCTGTGCCGGAAGGCTGGTCGGGGCCGGGGTCGTCGAGGGTGGCCTGGACGGCGGTGGTCAGGACCGGATGCGCGGAGGTCTCGACGAAGACCGTGTACCCGGCGTCCCCCAGCATCTGGACGGCCTCGGAGAACTGGACCGGGGCGCGCAGGCTGGCGTACCAGTAGCCGGCGTCGGCCTCGGTTCCCTCCAGGATCTCGCCGGTCATGGCCGACGCCATGGGGATCCGGCCGGGCCGTGGGGTGATCGGCGCCAGCTGGGTGAGGATCTCGTCGCGGAGTTCCTCGACCTGCGGGCCGTGGGAGGCGTAGTCGACGGGGAGCCGGCGGGCCCGGATCCCGGCCGCCTCACACTCGGCGGCGAGCTCGTCCAGGGCGTCGGGGTCACCGGAGACGACGGTGGCGTCCGGGCCGTTGACCGCGGCGATGTCCACCCGGCCGGCCCGCGCGACCAGCCGGGCCTCGACCGCTCCGGCGGACTCGGCGAGCGACAGCATGCCGCCGCGCCCGGACAGCGCGGTCAGCGCGCGGCTGCGCAGGGCCACGATGCGGGCGGCGTCCTCCAGCGACAGGATCCCGGCCACGTACGCGGCGGCGATCTCGCCCTGGGAGTGCCCGAGCACGGCGTCGGGGTGCACCCCGGCGGCCTGCCACACCGCCGCCAGCGACACCATGATCGCCCACAGAGCGGGCTGGACCACGTCGACCCGGTCCAGGTCCGGCGCGCCTTCCCGGCCGTGGAGCACGTCGTCCAGCGACCAGTCCACGTACGGGGCGAGCGCCCGACCGCACTCGGCCAGCCGGGCCGCGAACACCGGCGACGAGGCCGCCAGCTCCCGGCCCATCCCGGCCCACTGCGACCCCTGTCCCGGGAACACGAACACCACTCGGCCGCCACCTCCACCGGCCGGTAGCGTCCCGGTCACGGCACCGGCCGACGGATGGCCGGTCGCGACCGCCGTCAGCCCGGACAGCAGCTCCTCCCGGCTCCGCCCCACGACGACGGCCCGGTGCTCGAACGCCGACCGGGTCGTGGCCAGCGACCACCCGATGTCCGCGATGCCGGCGGCCTTGGCGGTCCCGTCCGTGCCGACGAACTCGGCCAGCCGGGCCGCCTGCTCGGCCAGGCCGGCGGCGGTGCGGCCGGACACCAGCCAGGCTGCGCCGTCCGACAGCACCGACGGTTCGGCCGGCTCGGGGTTCTCCTCGGGTGGTGCGGCTTCCTCGATGACGAGGTGGGCGTTGGTGCCGCTGATCCCGAACGACGACACCCCCGCCCGCCGGACCCGATCGCCAGCCGGCCATGGTCTGGCCTCGGCCAGGAGCCGGACGTCCCCGGCAGACCAGTCGATGTTGCTCGCCGGCTCGTCCGTGTGCAGGCTGAGCGGCAGTTCCTGATGGTGCAGGGCGAGGACCATCTTCATCACCCCGGCGGCGCCGGCCGCGCTCTGGGTGTGCCCGAGGTTGGACTTCACCGAGCCGAGCCACAACGGCCGACCCTCCGGCCGGTCCTGCCCGTACGTCGCCAGCAGGGCCTGCGCCTCGATCGGGTCGCCCAGCGTCGTACCGGTGCCGTGCGCCTCCACCACGTCGACATCCACGGCCGACAACCGCGCGTTGGCCAGCGCCGCCCGGATCACCCGCTGCTGAGACGGACCGTTCGGCGCGGTCAGCCCGTTCGAGGCGCCGTCCTGGTTCACCGCACTGCCCCGCATCACGGCCAAAACCGGATGCCCGTTGCGGCGAGCGTCCGACAGCCGCTCCAGCAGGATCATCCCGGCGCCCTCGGCCATCCCCATGCCGTCCGCCGACGCCGAGAACGCCTTGCACCGGCCGTCCTCGGCCAGACCACGCTGCCGGGAGAACCCGACCAACGCCCCCGGCGTCGCCATGATCGTGACACCACCGGCCAACGCCAACGAACACTCCCCCGCCCGCAACGCGGACGCGGCCAGATGCATCGCCACCAACGCCGACGAACACGCCGTGTCCACCGTCACCGCCGGACCCTCCAGACCGAGCGTGTAGGAGACGCGTCCCGAGATGACGCTGGTCGAGGCGCCGGTCATCAGGTGCCCTTCGGAGCCGCCCCCACCGGACGCGCCGTAACCCCACGACGATCCGCCGGCGAAGACCCCGGTGGGCGATCCGCGCAGCGAGCTCGGATCGATGCCGGCGCGCTCCAGGGCCTCCCAGCAGACCTCCAGCAGCAGCCGCTGCTGCGGGTCCATCGCCTGGGCCTCGCGCGGGCTGATCCCGAAGAAGCCGGGGTCGAACTCGGCCGCGTCGTGCACGAATCCGCCCGAGCGGGCGTAGGACGTGCCGGCTTTGTCCGGATCGGGGTCGTACAGGGCCTCGAGATTCCAGCCGCGGTCGCCGGGCAGGTGACTGATCGCGTCCTTGCCGGCGGAGAGCAGCTCCCACAGCCCTTCGGGGTCGTGGATGCCGCCGGGGAAGCGGCAGCCCATCGCCACGATGGCGATCGGCTCTCCCGTCACGGGCGCGCTGATCGCCGGGACGGACGTGTCCTGGACCAGGACGCCGAGGAGTTCGGCGGCCAGGTGCCCGGCCAGGACGGCCGTGGTCGGGTAGTCGAAGACGAGGGTGGCCGGCAGCCGCAGCCCGGTGGCCTCGTTCAGCCGGTTGCGCAGGTCCACGGCGGTGAGCGAGTCGAAGCCCAGATCGCTGAACGCCCGGCCGGGCTCGATCAGCTCCGGCGACGCGTGCCCCAGCACGGCCGCGACATGGGTGCGGACCAGCTGGATCAGCAGCCGGTCGCGTTCGGGCACCGGCACCCGGGCCAGCTGCTGCCGCAGCGCGCTGGACCCGGCGCCGGCGTTCACCGCCGAGGCCACCCCCGCGCGGATCGGCCCGGCCAGCCCGTGCAGCAGCGGCGGCAGCGCCCCACCGCGCGCGGCCACCGCCCGGAGCCCGGCGACGTCCAGCCGGAACGGCACCAGCAGAGCCTCGTCCCGGCTCAACGCCAGGTCGAACACGGCCAGCCCCTCGTCGGCGCCCAGTTCGGCGGTGCCGCCGCCGGTGGCGCGGGCCAGCAGCCCCTCGCTCAGGTTCCGGCCGATGCCGGCCCCGGCGACCCACGCTCCCCAGGCCAGCGACAGGCCAGGCAGTCCCTCCGCGCGGCGGCGGGCGGCCAGGGCGTCCAGGAACGCGTTACCGGCCGCGTAGTTCCCCTGGCCGCCGCTGCCGAACGTGGCGGCGGCGGAGGAGAACATGACGAACAGGTCCAGCCCGAACCCCTCGGTCAGCTCGTGCAGGATCCAGGCCGCGTCGGTCTTCGGCCGCATCACGGCGTCCACCCGGTCAGGGGTCAGGGACCCGATCACGCCGTCGTCGACGATCCCGGCGGTGTGCACGACCCCGGTCAGCGCGTACGACCTGGGGATTCCCGCCAGGAGGCCCGCCACGGCGGCACGGTCGGTGGCGTCGGCGGCCACGACGTGCACGTCGGCACCCGCTTCGGCGATGCCGGCGGCCACGGCGGCGGCACCGGCGGCGGCCGGGCCGGAACGGCTGACCAGCAGCAGGTGCCGCGCCCGGCCCGTCGCGGCCAGATGCCGGGCGGTCAGGCCCGCCAGCGTGCCGGTACCGCCGGTGATCAGCACCGCGCCCGGCGTCCGCGCCGGTTCCGCCGAGTCCGGGGAACCTGCTGGGCGGGTGAGGCGGCGGCCGTGAAGACGCTGATCCCGGACGGCCAGTTCCGGCTCGGCGGAACCGAGCGCACCGGCCAGCACGCTCACCGAGCTCGGGACCGTCACCGGCGCGCCGCCATCGCCGCCGCCATCGCCGCCGCCATCGCCGCCGCCATCACCGTCGCCGTCGCCGTCGCCGTCGTCCAGGCTCTCGTACGTGTTCGCGGGCAGGTCGACCAGCGTGAGGCGGCCGGGGTTCTCCGACTGGGCCGACCGCAGCAGGCCCCAGACCGCCGCGGCGGCCAGGTCGGTCACGTTCTCACCGGGCCTGGCCGCGACCGCGCCGCGCGTGACGACGACCAGGCGGCTGTCGGCCATCGCGTCCAGGGTCAGCCACAGCTGCAGCAGGGCCAGGACCTCGTTGGTCAGCCGCCGGGCCGCCCGCCCCTGGTCGGCGCCGTCGGTGCCGACGGCGATCAGAAGCATCTCGGGGATCGGGTCGCCGGAGTCGGCCAGCGCGGACAGGTCGGGGTAGGAGCCCGGAGCCATACCGGCCGCGGCGAGATCCTGCGTCAGGCCGAGGGAGTCGGCACCGACCACGGCGCACCGCCCGACCGCCGCCGGCATCACGCTCGGGACCGGGACCCACTCCACGCCGAACAGCGCGTCCCGCAGCGCAGGTCCGGCCCCCGGCGCGGAAGCGGCCACCGGCCGCAGCACCAGCGACCCGACGGAGACGACCGGCGCCCCGGCCGCGTCGACGGCCAGCAGCGACACCGCGCCGTTCGCGTCCTGCCGCAACCGGGCCCGCAACATCGTCGCACCCGCCGCGTACAGGGACACGTCCGACCAGACGAACGGCATCCTGGGACCGCCTTCGCCCGACGACGTCAGCCAGACCGCCTGCAGCGCCGCGTCCAGCACGGCCGGGTGCAGGCCGAAGATCGCCGCGTTCGTGTCGGTCCGGTCCGGCAGCGCCACTTCGGCGAAGACGTCGTCGCCGCGCTGCCAGGCGGCGGTCAATCCCTGGAACGCGGGGCCGAAGTCCTGCCCGGCCGCCGCCAGCGCCTCGTACAGACCGTCCACCCCGAGCGGGGTGGCGCCTTCCGGCGGCCACACCGCGAAGTCGGCCGTGTCCAGCTCGACCGCTGGCTCGGAAGGACCCACCCGCCCGGCCGCGTGCCGGGTCCACCCCGTGCCGGCGTCCTGTACCCGGGCGAAGATCTCCAGATCCCGCAGTCCGTCCTGATCCGAGCCGCTCACCGTGACCTGGACCTGGACCTCCTCCTCCGGGAGCAGAACCAGCGGGGCGGCCAGGGTCAGCTCGTCGATCCGGGTGCACCCGACCAGGTGACCGGCCACCGCCGCCAGCTCCACGTAACCCGTGCCGGGGAAGAACGCCGTCCCGCCCAGAACGTGATCGCCCAGCCACGGCTGGGTCCGCGCCGACAACCGTCCGGTGATCACCAGGCCGTCGCCGTCGGCCAGCTCGATCGCCGCGCCGAGCAGCGCGTGGCCGACCGAGCTCAGGCCCGCCGAGCGCAGATCCCCCGCTCCCGCCGCCGGCGGCAACGGCCAGAACCGCTGATGCTGGAACGCGTACGTGGGCAGGTCGACCCGGGCCCCGCCGCCCAGCACCCCGGCCCAGTCGACGGCGACGCCCCGGACGTGCAGCTCGGCCAGGGAGGCCAGCATGCGCGCGGGGCCGCCGTCGTCACGACGCAACGTCCCGGCCACGACGGGCGCCGGGCCGCTGCCGTCGGCCATGCTCTCCAAAGTGACGCCGATGGCCGCGGTCAGGACGGGGTGGGCCGACACCTCGACGAAGGTCCCGTAGCCGCCCGCCCGCAGCGCCCTGATGGCGCGTTCGAACCGGACAGGCGCGCGCAGACTCGCGTACCAGTACTCCGCGCCGGCCTCAGGGCCGGTCAGGTGCTCGCCGGTCATCGCCGACACCATCGGCAGGGTGGCCGGTCGCGGGCTGATCCCGTCCAGCAGGCTCAGGATCTCCTCCCGCAACGCATCCACCTGGGGGCCGTGCGAGGCGTAGTCGACCGGCAGCATCCGCGCCCGTACGCCGTCGCGCTCGCACTCGTCCCTGACCTGCCGTAACGCCTCGGGGTCGCCGGAGACGACGGTCGCGTCCGGGCCGTTGACGGCCGCGATCGCGACCTGTCCGGTACGGGACAGCAGCCGGGTCTCGACCAGGCCGGCGGGCTCGGCGATCGAGAGCATGCCGCCGCGACCGGACAGCGCGGTCAGCGCCTGGCTGCGCAGTGCCACGACCTTCGCGGCATCGTCCAGGGTGAGGATCCCGGCGATCACGGCCGCCGCGATCTCCCCCTGACTGTGACCGACGACCGCGTCCGGCCGGACCCCGGCGGCCTGCCAGACCGCGGCGAGGGACACCATCACCGCCCACAGCAACGGCTGTACGACGTCGACGCGGTCCAGGCCGGGCGCGCCCTCCGCACCGGCCAGGACGTCACTCGGGGACCAGTCGAGGTAAGGGCTCAGCGCCTGCTCGCACTCGGCCAGCCGAGCGGCGAAGACCGGGCTGGTCCGGGCCAGGTCCCGGCCCATGCCGGCCCACTGCGAGCCCTGGCCGGGGAAGACGAACACGGTCGGGCCGGGCGTGGCCGCCACGCCGGTGACCAGGCCGGGAGCCGGGTGACCGGCGGCGACGGCGGACAGTCCGCTCAGCAGGTCGTCCCGGGTGCCGCCGAGGACGACGGCGCGATGCTCGAACGTGGACCGGGTGGTGGCCAGGGACCAGCCGACGTCGGCCGGGTTCAGCTCCCGGTCGGCGCTGACGCGGGTGACCAGGCGCTCGGCCTGGGCGGCCAGACCGGCCGGGGTCTGGGCGGAGACGAGCCAAGCCGTCGTCGGGGCGTGCGTGATCAGGGGGTCCGGGGCCGGCGCGGGGGTGGCGACGGGGGGCGGGGGGTCTTGGATGATCAGGTGGGCGTTGGTGCCGCTGATGCCGAAGGAGGAGATGCCGGCCCGGCGGGGGCGGCCGCCGACGGGCCAGGGCACCGGCTCGGTGAGGAGCCGGACGTCACCCATGGTCCAGTCGATGTGCGAGGACGGCTCGGCGGCGTGCAGGGTGGCCGGCAGCTCGCCGTTCCGCAGGGCGAGGACCATCTTCATCACCCCGGCCACGCCCGCGGCCTGCTGGGCGTGGCCGATGTTCGACTTCACCGAGCCCAGCCAGAGCGGCCGCCCCTCGGGCCGGTCCTGGCCGTAGGTGGCCAGCAGGGCCTGCGCCTCGATCGGGTCGCCCAGGGTCGTTCCCGTGCCGTGCGCCTCGACGGCGTCCACGTCGGCGGCGGACAGACCCGCGCCGGCCAGGGCGGCCCGGATCACCCGCTGCTGCGAGGGGCCGTTCGGCGCGGTCAGCCCGTTGGAGGCGCCGTCCTGGTTGATCGCGCTGCCGGCCACCACGGCCAGGACCGGGTGCCCGTTCCGGCGGGCGTCGGAAAGCCGTTCCAGGACGACCATGCCCGAGCCCTCGCCGAGCCCCATCCCGTCGGCGCCGTCGGAGAACGCCTTCGACCGGCCGTCGGCGGCGAGCGCCCGCTGCTGGGCGAAGCTGAGGAACTCGGCCGCGTCGACCATGATCATCACGCCGCCGGCCAGCGCCAGCGAGCACTCCCCCGTCCGCAGCGCGGCGGCGGCCAGGTGCAGGGCGACCAGCGACGACGAGCAGGCCGTGTCGACCGTCACCGCCGGGCCCTCCAGCCCGAGGGTGTAGGAGACGCGGCCGGAGATCACGCTGGGGACGTTCCCGGTGAGCAGATGCCCCTCGGCGCCGTCACCGGTCACGCCCAGGGCCGAGTATCCGGACGCGGCGGCGCCGACGAAGACGCCGGTCATCGAGCCGCGCAGCGAGGCCGGATCGATGCCGGCGTGCTCCAGCGCCTCCCAGGAGGTCTCCAGCAGCAGCCGCTGCTGCGGGTCCATGGCGATGGCCTCGCGCGGGCTGATCCGGAAGAACGCCGGGTCGAACTCGCCCGCGCCGTCCACGAATCCGCCTTCGTTCGTGTACGAGGTGCCGAGGTTCTCCGGGTCCGGGTCGTAGAGGGCGGCGGTGTCCCAGCCCCGGTCGGCGGGGAACCGCGAGATCGTGTCCGTGCCGGTGCTGAGCATCCGCCACATGTCGTCCGGGCTGTCGACGCCGCCGGGGAACCGGCAGCCCATGCCGACGATGGCGATCGGGTCGCCGGTCACCGCCGCCGCTGCGGCCGGGACCTGGGCGGCCGACGCCCCGGCGCCGACCAACTGCTCGCCGAGGTGGCCGCTCAGAGCGTGCGCGGTGGGATAGTCGAAGACAAGGGTGGCGGTCAGCCGCAGGCCGGTGGCCGCGCTCAGCCGGTTGCGCAGCTCGACGGCGGTGAGGGAGTCGAACCCGAGCTCGGCGAAGGTCCGGTTCGGCTCGATCAGCTCCGGCGAGGCGTGGCCGAGGACGGCGGCGACATGGGAGCGGACCAGCTGGGTCAGGATCCGGTCGCGTTCGGCCGCCGGCACCCGGGCCAGCCGCTGCATCGCCCCTGATCCGGCGCCGGTGTTCACCGCCGGGGTCACTCCCGCGCGGATCGGCCCGGCCAGCCCGTGCAGCAGCGGCGGCAGCGCCCCACCGCGCACAGCCGCGGCCCGGAGCCCGGCGACGTCCAGCCGGAACGGCACCAGCAGGGCCTCGTCCCGGCTCAGGGCCAGGTCGAGCAGGAGCAGGCCGTCCTCGGCCCCCAGCTCGGCGGTGCCGCCGCCGGTGGCGCGGGCCAGCAGGCCATGGCTCAGGTTCCGGCCGATGCCGGCTCCGGTGACCCACGCTCCCCAGGCCAGCGACAGACCGTGCAGACCGGCGGCCCGGCGATGGGCGGCCAGGGCGTCCAGGAACGCGTTACCGGCCGTGTAGTTGCCCTGTCCGGGGCCGCCGAAGGTGGCGGCGGCCGAGGAGAACAGGACGAACAGGTCCAGGTCGTAGCCCTCGGTCAGCTGGTGCAGGATCCAGGCCGGGTCGGTCTTCGGCCGCATCACCGCCTCGACGCGTTCGGGGGTGAGTGAGCCGATCACGCCGTCGTCGACGATGCCGGCGGTGTGCACGACACCGGTCAGCGGGAGCGTCCGGGGGAGCGTCGCCAGCAGCCCGGCCACGGCCGCCCGGTCGGCGACGTCGGCCGCCGCGATCCGTACGCCAACGCCGGCTTCGGCGAGGTCGGCGGCCAGAGCGGCGACCCCGGCGGCGGCCGGGCCGGAACGGCTGGCCAGCAGCAGCTGCCGGGCCCGGCCGGTGGTGGTGAGGTGCCGCGCGGTGAGACCGGCCAGGGTGCCCGTACCACCGGTGATCAGCACCGTACCGGGAACCCGCTCGCCCGCGCCGGCCTCGCCGAACTCATCGGCCGCGCTGGGTCCTGCGGCCGCGCTGGGTTCTCCGGCCGCGCTGGGTTCTCCGGCCGCGCGGGCCCCTGGGGACTCTCCGGTCGGGTCCGTGGACCACGGGACGGACGCCGGACGGACCAGGCGGCGTCCGTAAGCGCGCTGATCCCGAACCGCCAGTTCCGGCTCCGCGGAAGCGAGCGCACCGGCCAGCACGCCCACAGAGACCAGCGGTGCCACCGTCCTGTCCGCGCCCCCGCCCGCGCCTCCTCCCCCGCCCTCGCTCCCGCCCTCGCTCCCGCTCCCGCCGGCGCCCTCGGTCGCGCTTCCTTCCGCGCCTTCTTTTCTGCGTGTCTCCTCGTTCTTTTCTGCGCTTTTTTCGGTATTTTCCCTGGCAGGAAGGTCGACCAAGACGAAACGGCCCGGGTTCTCCGACTGGGCCGAGCGCAGCAGGCCCCAGATCGCCGCCGCTCCCAGGTCGGTCACGCCCTCGCCCGGCTGGGCCGCGATCGCGCCGCGGGTGACGACCACCAGACGGCTGTCGAGCAGCGACGCCGGTGTCAGCCAGTGTTGCGCCGCCTCCAGCGCCTCGACCGTGAGCCGCCGGGCCGCCTGTGCCTGGTCGCCATGGGCGGACTCGCCGCTCTCGATCCCCAGCAGCACCACCTCGGGTACGAGGTCACCGGACTCGGCCGCGGCGGTGAGCGACGCAAGGTCCGGGTAGATGCTGAGCTCCACCCCTGCTTCGGCCAGCCCCGTCGCCAGCCCGAGGGAATCGGCGCCGACGACGCCCCAACGCCCGACCGGTGCCCCCGACACCGGAACGGGGACCCACTCCACACTGAACAACGCGTCCCGCAGCGCGTGACCGGCCCCCGACGGGGACGCCTCCACCGGCCGCAGCACCAGCGACCCGACGGAGACGACCGGCGCCCCGGCCGCGTCGACGGCCAGCAGCGACACCGCGCCGTTCACGTCCTGCCGCAACCGGACGCGCAACATCGTCGCACCGGCCGCGTACAAGGACACATCCGACCAGACGAACGGCATCCGTGCCCCGGCGTCACCCGACGACGTCAGCCAGACCGCCTGCAGCGCCGCGTCCAGCACGGCCGGATGCAGGCCGAAGACCGCCGCATTCGTGGCGTTCTGCTCCGGCAACGCCACCTCGGCGAAGACGTCGTCGCCACGCCGCCAGACCGCGTTCAATCCCCGGAACGCCGGTCCCAGGTCCTGCCCTGCCGCCGCCAGCGCCTCATACAGACCGTCGAGCGGGATCGGATCGGCGTCCTCCGGCGGCCAGACCGAAAGGTCATCGGCGTGCGCATCGGCCGGCGCCGCCGCACCGACTCGTCCGGCCGCGTGCCGGGTCCACTCGCCTCCGGCATCCGCCGACCGGGCGAAGATCTCCACCTCACGCAGGCCGTCCTGATCCGGCCCGCTCACGGTGACCTGGATCCGCACCTCCTCATCGGGGAGGAGCATCAACGGGTCGGCCAGCGTCAGCTCGTCGATCCGGGTGCATCCGACCAGGTGACCGGCGACGACCGCCAGCTCCACGTAGCCGGCCCCAGGGAAGTACGCCGTCCCGCCGACCAGGTGATCGCCCAGCCAGGGCTGGGCCCGTACCGACAAGCGCCCCGTCAGGACCAGACCGTCGCCGTCGGCCAGCTCCACCGCGGCGCCGAGCAGCGAGTGACCGACCGAGTTAAGGCCGGCCGACCGCAGGTCGCCCACGCCTCCGCCCAGCGACGACGGCCAGAATCGCCGGCGTTGGAAGGCGTAGGTGGGCAGGTCGACGCGCCGGCCGGTGGGCAGCACCGCGGTCCAGTCGACGGGAACGCCCCGGACGTGCACCTCGGCCAGCGAAGCCAACAGCCGGGCCGGACCGCCGTCATCCCGGCGCAGGCTGCCGGTCACCACCGGCGCGATCCCCGCCTCCTCCAACGTGGCGGCCATCGCCGTCGTCAGCACCGGATGCGGCGAAACCTCAACGAACACCCCATAACCATCACGACCCAGCCGCTCCACACCCCGCGCGAACTGCACCGTCGAACGCAAACTCGCATACCAATACCCCGGACCCGCCTCAGACCCATCCAGATAGTCACCGGTCATCCCCGAAACCATCGGAATCACCGCCCGGCCAGGAACAATCCCCTCCAAGGCAGCCAGCACCTCACCCCGGACGCCCTCCACCTGCGGACCATGCGGCGCATAATCCATCGGCACGAACCGCGCCCGAACACCATCCCGCTCACACTCCGCCGCAAGCGAACTCAACGCATCCACCGCACCCGACACCGTGACAGCCTCAGGACCGTTCACCGTCGCCACCGACACACCAGCCCGCAACCGAGCCTCAACGACTTCAAGGGAAGCAGCGATCGACAACACGCCACCCCGGCCGGCCAGCGCCATCATCGCCTGACCCCGACGAGCCACCACCCGCGCACCATCCGAAAGCGACAACACCCCCGCCACACACGCCGCCGCGATCTCCCCCTGACTATGACCGATCACCGCATCCGCACGAACCCCCGCCGCCTCCCACACCGCCGCCAACGACACCATCACAGCCCACAAAACCGGATGCACCACATCAAGCCGCGACAAAACCCCCGAATCCCCCAGCACCTCAGCAAGATCCCAGTCAACGTACGGAGCCAACGCCTCCCCACACTCAGCCAACCGAGCCGCGAAAACCGGACTCGCCTCCGCCAACTCCCGCCCCATACCAACCCACTGACCACCCTGACCAGGGAACACGAACACCTTCCGGCCGGCACTCCCCCCGGCCGGAATCGAGCCGCTGACCAGGCCGGCCGCCGGGGCGCCGGTGGCGAGCGCGGCCAGGCTCGCGGTCAACGCGTCACGGTCCGCGCCCACGACGACCGCGCGATGCTCGAACAGCGAACGGGCCGTGGCCAGCGACCAGCCGACGTCGACCGGGTCCAGATCCGGCTTCCTGGCGCTGAACTCAGCCAGCCGGGTGGCCTGGGCGGCCAGCCCGCCGGCCGTCCGAGCGGACACGAGCCAGGCCGCGCTCGCCCCGGTGAGGACCTTCGGCCGCGGCTCAACGGTTTCGGGGCCGGCCTCACCACCCGCTCCTCCTGCGTCCGCGAGCCTCTCGGCAGGCACTGTTTTCTCGGCGGGCACCGGGCTGCCGGTGGGCGCCCGGTTGTCGGTGGGCACCGGGTTGTCGGCGGTTGGGGCCGCCTCTTCCGGGGCTTCCTCGATGACGACGTGAGCGTTGGTGCCGCTGATGCCGAAGGCGGAGATCCCGGCCCGGCGCGGCCGGGGCTTGCCTGTGGTGTCGTCGGCCTCGGGGTTCCAGGGGCGCGGTTCGGTGAGCAGCCGGACCTCGCCGGCCGTCCAGTCCACCCGGGGGGTGGGTTCGTCCACGTGCAAGGTGCGGGGCAGCTGCCGGTTACGCAGAGCCTGCACCATTTTGATCAGGCCGGCGGCCCCGGCGGCGGCTCCGGTGTGGCCGACGTTGGACTTCACCGAGCCGAGCCAGAGCGGGCGGTCCGCGGTCCGGTCGCGCCCGTAGGTGGCCAGGATGGCCTGGGCCTCGATCGGGTCGCCGAGAACGGTGCCGGTGCCGTGCGCCTCGACCGCGTCCACCTCGGCCGGGGACAGGCGGGCGTTGGACAGCGCGTCCCGGATGACCCGCCGCTGGGCCGGGCCGTTGGGCGCGGACAGCCCGTTGCTGGCGCCGTCCTGGTTGACGGCGCTGCCCCGGATCACGGCCAGCACCGGGTGACCGTTGCGGCGTGCGTCGGAGAGCCGTTCCAGCAGGAACATCCCGGCGCCCTCGCTCCAGCCGATGCCGTCGGCGGCGCCGGCGAAGGCCTTGCAGCGCCCGTCCGCGGCCAGGCCGCCCTGCTCGGCGAAGTCGGCGAAGGAGTCGGGGTTGGCCAGCACGGTCACGGCGCCGACCAGCGCCATCGAGCACTCCTGCGAGCGCAGCGACTGGCAGGCCAGGTGCAGGGCGACCAGCGCCGACGAGCAGGCCGTGTCCACCGTCACCGCCGGTCCCTCAAGACCCAGCGTGTACGAGATCCGCCCGGAGATCACGGCGGTCAGGCCGCCGGTGAGCATGTAACCCTCGGTGCCCTCGATGCCGGCCACGCTCACGCCGTACCCGGAGTTGGTGCCTCCGGCGAAGACACCGGTCTTCGAGCCGCGCAGACCGGCCGGGTCGATCCCGGCCTGTTCAAGGGTCTCCCAGGTGACCTCCAGCAGCATCCGCTGCTGCGGGTCCATGGCCAGGGCCTCACGCGGGCTGATGCCGAAGAAGCCGGCGTCGAACTGCGGCGCGTCCTGTACGAATCCGCCGGTCTGGACGTACTTCGTCTCGGTCTCGGAGACGACTGCCTCCCAGCCGCGATCGTCAGGGAACGCGGTGATCGCGTCACCGCCGGCGGCCACCAGGTCCCAGAGCTCTTCGGGGTTGTTCACCCCACCCGGGAACCGGCAGCCCATGCCGACGATCGCGATCGGCGCCCACGACGAGGCGGCCAGCTGCCGGTTGCGCTGACGCAGCCGGTCCGTCTCCTTGAGGGAGGCCCGCAGGGCGTCGAGAACCTTGTCCGCCGGCATGGTCATGACGACAACCTCCACGTGTCACAGAGCATCAGTAGTCAGCACTTTCGGAATCCAGCGCCATCCGGACCAGGCTCTCGGCGTCGAGCCCGTCGATGTCCTCGGCGCGGCTGCCGCCGTCGGAGTCCGGGGTCGCGCTGTCGGGATCGGCCAGACGCATGAGGGCGTCGAGGATTCCGGCGTCGCGGAACCGGGATATCGCGGTGGTGGCCAGGATGCGCCGAAGCGTTTCCTCCTCTGCGTCGACGCCGGGGGCGCCGTCGAGCACCAGGCTCTCGCGCAGGTACTCGGCCACCGCCGCCGTGGTGGGGTAGTCGAAGACGACCGTGGCGGGCAGTTTCAGGCCGGTGGCCGTGTTGAGCCGGTTGCGGAGTTCGACCGCGATCATCGAATCGAACCCGAGGTCGCTGAAGGCGCGGCGGGGATCGATCGCCTCGGGCGAGCCCTGGCCGAGGACGGCGGCCACGTGGGCCCGGACCAGGGTGAGCAGCATCCGTTCCTGATCGTCGGGCGACAGGGTCTCCAGCTGCCGGCGCAGGGCTTCGGCGACCTCGGAGTGATCGTCCTCCGGCTCCGCCGTGCCCACGGTCCCGGCGAGACTGCGCCACACGGGGGCCGGTTCCGAGTCGGCCGGGGTGCGCAGCCGGGCCAGGTTCAGCCGCGCCGGCACCAGGAAGTCCTCGTCCCGCTCCAGCACGAGATCGAACAGCGCCAGCGCGTCGCCCTCGCTCAGATCGGTGATCGGCGCAAGTCGCTTAGCCGAAGCTTCGGAACCGGATCCGGGGGCCGTGTCTCCACCTGGTGACGGACCCCAGGCCAGGGCGATGGCCGGGAGGCCGGCTGCGCGGCGGTGGGCGGCCAGGGCCTGTAGGAAACCGGCCTGGGCGCTCGTTCGTCCGGTCGTCTCGGGGGTGCCGAGGGTGGCGGTGAGGGTGGAGAACAAGACGAACGCGTCCAGGTCGAGACCGGCGGTGAGCCGGTGCAGGTTCCAGGCCACGTCGGGCGCCGTCGGAGCGTCGTCGTCCTGGTGGATCACCATCGTCAGCGGGGCCTCGAATCGGCCGCCCAGCATGCCCGCCAGGCCGGCTCTGATGTCCCGGACGTCCCCCCTGTCCTGGCGGGGCCAGCCGCCCTCAATGGACGGGCTGCCCTGGTGATCTCCGCCGTCCCGGAGATCCCCGCCATCCCGAACGTCCCCGCCATCCCGAAGGTCCCCACTGTCCCGATCCCCGCCGTCCCGGAGGGCTCCGCTGCTCGCTACCTCTCCGCGGTCCCCAGAAGCTCCCGCGTCCGGCCGCTCTCCTCGATCCCGGTCGGTCCAGGTGGCGAGGTCGCAGGCGGTGATCTGGACGGCCGCCCCAGCTGTGGCGAGGGTGGCGGCCAGGGTGGCGGTGCCGGGGGCGGACGGGCCGGGGCAGGTGGCGACGGTGACGGCGATGGCCCGGCCGGTGCGGGCGAGGTGCTGGGCGGCGCGGGCCGCCGCCGTTCCGGGGCCGCCGGTGACCAGGACCGTCCCCGGCGTGTGGCCGGTGGGTGGGTTCGTGGGAAGGGCGCCACCGGCCGGGCGCGTCAGCCGCCGGCCGTACACCGTGTCACCCCGCAGGGCCAGTTCTGGCTCGTCCAAGGTCAAGGAGGCGGCCAGCATGCTCAGCCGATCGTTCGTACTGCCATCAGGGTTCTCGGCTGCCAGGTCTGCCAGGATCAGGCGGCCGGGGTGCCGGGACTGGGCCGAGCGGACCAGCCCCCAGACGGCGGCGCCGGTCAGGTCCGGCGCGGGCTGGTCCGGTCCGGTCGCGACCGCACCCCGGGTCACCAGCACCAGACGGGCTCCGGTCAGCGGTTCGAGCGCCAGCAACTGCCTTATCAGGGCTTCGACGTCGCCGGTCACCCTCCGGACGGCCTCGCCCGGTTCCTCGGTGGTCTTCGCCGTCGGCAGGCAGGCGACGACGAACTGCGGGACGGGTTCACCGGCTTCGACGGCGGCGGCCAGGGCGTCCAGGTCCGGATGGTCGGCCACGGTGGCGCCGACCGCGCGCAGCCCGGCTCCGAGTCCGATGAGGTCGGGCCCGGTGACCGCCCACGGACCGGTGACCGCGACGGTGGGATCGGGGACCGGCACCCACGCCAGCCCGAACAGGGCGTCACGCAGGGTGTTCCCGGCGATCCGGAGCTGCCCGGCCGTCACCGGCCGCAGCACCAGCGAGCCGACGGACGCCACGGGCACCCCGGTGCCGTCCGCGGCGGTCAGCGACCATCCGTCGGGGGTGGCACGGAGCCGGACCCGCAGCCGCGACGCGCCCGCCGAGTACACCGAGACCTCGCCCCAGGAGAACGGCAGCCGGACCCCCTCCCCCGCCCGGCCGACTCCCCCAGACTCCACCCCACCGGCCAGGTCAGAGCCAACCGAACCGGCTCCGCCAGACTCCGGCCGATCGGCCAGGTCAGAGCCAACCGAACCGGCTCCGCCAGACTCCGGCCGATCGGCCAGGTCAGAGCCAACCGAGCCGGCTCCGCCGGACTCCGGCCGGGCGGCCGTGTCAGGGTGCGGGAGGAGTGCCGTCGTCTGGAAGGCGGCGTCGAGCAGGGCCGGGTGGAGGCCGAAGACGCCGGCCTGGGCGGCGGCCGGTTCGGGCAGCGCGACCTCCGCGACGATGTCGTCCCCCTGCCGCCAGGCCGCCCGCAGGCCGCGGAAGGCCGGGCCGTAGTCGTGCCCGGCGGCGGTCTGGGTGCCGGCGAGGCCGGTGAGGTCGATCGGTTCGGCGTCGGTGGGAGGCCAGGTGAGGAAGTCCCGGGCCAGGGCGGGCTCGGCGGGCTGCGCCGGGGTCAGCACGCCGCCGGCATGCCAGGTCCAAGAAGAGACGGGTTCGTGCGGGTCGCCGGGAGTTTCCGTACGGGCGTAGATCTGGACCGTCCGCCGGCCAGGCTGCGGCCCGTCCTCCGGGGCGCCGAGGGTGATCTGAACCTGGGTCGGATGGTCGGCGGACAGTGCCAGCGGCGCGGTCAGGGTGAGTTTCTCGATCCGGGGGCAGCCGGCCTGGTGACCGGCCACGACCGCGAGTTCGGCGAGCGCCGTGCCCGGCAGGACCACGATGCCGGCGACCGCGTGGTCGGCCAGCCACGGCTGAGCCCGCAGCGACAGGCGCCCGGTGACGACCAGGCCCTCGCCCTCGGCCAGTTCGACGCTCGCGCCCAGCAGTGGGTGACCGACGGAGTCGAGACCGGCCGAGGTGACGTCCCCGGCCCCGGACCCGACCGGCGCCGGCCAGAACCGCTGGGGCACGAACGCGTACGTCGGCAGGTCCACCCGTTCGGCCTCGGCCAGCACCGCGGTCCAGTCGACGCCGACGCCGCGCACGTACACCTCGGCGAGGGAGGCCAGCGCCCGGACCGGCCCGCCGTCGTCCCGGCGCAGGGTCCCGGTGACCACCGGCTCGGCCGCGGCGGAGAGTCCTTCGAGGGTGGCGGTGATCGGGGCGGTCAGGACGGGGTGCGGGGAGCACTCGATGAACACCCCGTATCCGCCCAGGGCTTCGATCGCCCGGGAGAACCGGACGCTCGCCCGCAGGCTGGCGTACCAGTACCCGGCGTCCATCTCCGGGCCTTCCAGGAATTCACCGGTCATCGCGGACACCATCGGGATCCGGCCCGGCTGCGGGGTGACCCCCTCCAGCAGGCTCAGGATCTCCTCACGCAACGAGTCCACCTGGGGACCGTGCGAGGCGTAGTCCACCGGCAGCATCCGCGCCCGAACACCATCCCGTTCGCAGTCGGCCAGCAGCGCCGCCAGCGCATCGACCTCGCCCGAGACGACCGTCGCGCCGGGCCCGTTCACCGCCGCGACCGACACACGGCCGTCCCACGACGCCACCCGCTCCTCAACCACATCCGCGGACTCGGCGATCGAGAGCATCCCGCCCCCGCCCGACAGAGCCGTCAACGCCCGGCTGCGCAACGCCACCACCTTCGCCGCGTCCTCCAGCGACAGGACCCCCGCCACCACCGCAGCCGCGATCTCCCCCTGGCTGTGACCGACCACCGCGTCCGGCTCCACCCCAGCGGCCTGCCAGAACGCGGCCAGGGACACCATCACCGCCCACAGCGCGGGCTGGACGATGTCGACCCGGTCGAGCTCCACCACACCGGCCAGCACGTCGTCCAGCGACCAGTCCACGTAAGGAGCCAGCGCCTGACCGCACTCGGCCAGCCGGGCCGCGAACACCGGCGACGACACCGCCAGCTCGCGCCCCATCCCGGCCCACTGCGACCCCTGACCGGGGAACACGAACACCACCCGGCCGGTACCGCCGCCGACCGGCACCTCCCCGGAGACGACCCCGGCGGCCGGCACCCCCGAGGTCACCGCCGACAGCCCGGAGAGCAGTTCCTCCCGGTTCCGGCCGGTGACCACGGCCCGGTGCTCGAACACCGACCGGCTGGTGACGAGCGACCAGGCCACATCCTCGACGTCCAGGCCGGGATGGGCCGACACGAGTTCGCCCAGCCGGCTCGCCTGGCCCGCCAGCGCGGCGCGGGTCCGGCCGGACACCGGCCACGCGGTGGCCGTTCCGGTGAGAACGGGCAGGGACCCGGTCGCGGCCTTCACCGGCGGGACCGGAGCGGGAGCCTCTTCAAGGAGAAGGTGAACGTTCGTGCCGCTGATCCCGAACGAGGACACCCCGGCCCGGCGCACCCGCCCGTTCACCGGCCACGGCTGAGCCTCGGCCAGCAACCGGATGTCACCCTCGGTCCAGTCCACGTGGCTGGACGGGCGGTCGGCGTACAGGCTCCTCGGCAGTTCCTCATGGCCCAGCGCCAGAACCATCTTGATCACGCTGGCCACTCCGGCGGCGCACTGCGTGTGCCCGATGTTGGACTTCACCGAGCCGAGCCATAACGGCCGGTCCTCAGGACGATCCTGTCCGTACGTGGACAGCAGGGCCTGCGCCTCGATCGGGTCGCCCAGTTCGGTGCCGGTGCCGTGCGCCTCGACCACGTCCACGTCGGCCGGGGACAGGCGGGCGTTCGCGAGCGCGGCCCGGATGACGCGTTGCTGGGACGGGCCGTTCGGCGCGGTGAGGCCGTTGGAGGCGCCGTCCTGGTTCATCGCGCTGCCGCGGATCACGGCCAGCACCGGGTGCCCGTTCCGCTGCGCGTCCGAGAGCCTCTCGATCACCAGCATGCCGGCGCCCTCGGCCATGCCCATGCCGTCGGCCAGGGTGGAGAACGCCTTGCACCGCCCGTCGGCGGCCAGCGCCTGCTGCTGGGAGAAGCTGACCAGCCCGCCCGGCGTCGCCATGATCGTGGCCCCACCGGCCAGCGCCATCGTGCACTCCCCCGCCCGCAGCGCGGCCACGGCCAGGTGCAGGGCGACCAGCGACGACGAGCACGCGGTGTCGATCGTGACCGCGGGCCCTTCAAGACCCAGCGTGTACGAGATCCGCCCGGACATCACGCTGGCGGCGGTACCGGTCATCATGTGGCCGGCCAGTTCGGCCGGCAGCCCGGCGCCGTACCCGGAGAACGCCGCCCCCACGTACACGCCGGTGGCGGAGCCGCGCAGGGTGCCCGGGTCGAGACCGGCTCGCTCGAGCGCCTCCCAGGAGGTCTCCAGCAGCAGGCGCTGCTGGGGGTCCATGGTCAGCGCCTCGCGCGGGCTGATCCCGAAGAAGTCATGGTCGAAGTCCGTCGCGCCGCTGATGAACCCGCCCTGGCCGGTGTTCGCGCCGACGTGGGCGAGGTCCTGCTCGGACAACCCGGCGGTGTCCCAGCCGCGGTCGCGCGGCAACGGGGAGATCGCGTCGGTGCCGGCGGCCAGAAGCTCCCAGAACCCCTCAGGATCCTGTACGTCGCCGGGGAAGCGGCAGCTCATGGCCACGATCGCGATCGGCTCCCCGGCAGCGGCGGCCACGGCCGGGGCCGCCGTCACCAGGTCGCCCTCGCCCAGGAGCCGCGTACGCAGGTGGTCGGCGAGAGCCGAGGAGGACGGGTGGTCGAACACCACCGTCGCCGGGAGCCGCAGGCCGGTGGCGGTGGCGAGCCGGTTGCGCAGTTCGACCGAGGTCAGGGAGTCGAATCCGAGGTCGCGGAAGGCCCGGCGGGGTTCGACGGCCTCGGGCGAGGTGTGTCCGAGGACGGCGGCGACGTGGCCGCGGACCAGGTCCAGGAGCAGCCGGTCCCGGTCCGCTCCGGAGCTGCCGGCGAGCTGCTGACGCAGGGCCTCCGCGGCCGATCCTCCGTGCGCGCCGACGGCGGACGCCATCGGCGGGCGGGCCGGGCCCCCGGTGAGAGCCCGCCACAGCGGGGCGAGGTCGGCGCCCAGCGCGGCCTGCGCCCGGATCCCTGCCACGTCGAGGCGGGCCGGGACCAGGAGGGCGTCGTCCCTGGACAGGGCCAGGTCCAGGAGGCCGAGTCCCTGGTCGGCGGTGAGGGCTTCGACACCGCCTTGGGAGATCCTGTTCACGTCCTGGGCGCTGAGGTTCTCGGTCATGGCGCTGGCGTCGGCCCACAGTCCCCAGGCCAGGGAGACGGCCGGCAGCCCTGCGGCGAGCCGGTGAGCGGCCAGCGCGTCGAGGAAGGCGTTCCCGGCGGCGTAGTTGCCCTGTCCGGCGGCGCCGAACGTCGCGGCGCCGGCCGAGAACAGGACGAAGGCGTCCAGGTCCACGCCTCGGGTGAGCTCGTGCAGGTTCCAGGCGGCGTCCGCCTTGGGGCGCAGGACCGCGTCGATCCGGGCGGGGGTCAGCGAGCCGATCACGCCGTCGTCCAGGACTCCGGCGGTGTGCACGACGCCGCGCAGCCTCTCACCGATCGCCCTGCGAACGGGCGCTGAACCCACCATAGGGGCCAGCACTGTGGCCAGCGCGGAACGGTCGGCGGCGTCCCCGGCGATGATCCGTACGCCGAGGCCGGCCGTGGCCAGGTCGGCGGCCAGCGCGGCGGCGCCACGAGCGGCAGGCCCCGACCGGCTGGTCAGCACCAGCCGGGTGGCCCGTCCGGTGGCGGCCAGATGCCGGGCGACCAGGCCGCCCAGGGTTCCGGTGCCGCCGGTGATCAGAACTGTGCCGGGCTCGCGGCCGGGGGGAACGGTCAGCACGATCTTGCCGACGTGCCGTGCCTGGCTCATGAACCGGAACGCCTCCGGCGCCCGGCGCACGTCCCAGACCCGCATCGGGGGCATCGCCAGCGTGCCGTCCTCGATCAGCCCGGTGGTCTCGGCCAGGATCTCGGTGAGCCGTTCGGGGGCCGCGTCGCCGGTGACGAAGGCCTGGTAGTTCACATCCGGGTGGTCGCGGGCGAGCTCGGCCGGGTCGCGGACGTCGGTTTTGCCCATCTCCAGGAACGTGCCGCCGCCGCGCAGCAACCGCAGCGACGCGTCGGTCAGCTCACCGGCCAGCGCGTTGAGGACGATGTCCACGCCCTCACCGCCCGTGTTGGCCAGGAAGGCGGTCTCGAAGTCGGCCGTCCGGGACGAGGCGATGTGGTCGTCGTCCAGGCCCATCTCCCGCAGCGCGGCCCACTTGCCCGGGCTCGCGGTGGCGTACACCTCAAGGCCCAGGTGCCGGGCCACCGCGACCGCGGCCGTGCCGACCCCGCCGGTCGCGGCGTGCACGAGGAGCCGCTGCCCGGGGCGGGCGGCGGCGAGGTCGACCAGCGCGTACCAGGCGGTCGAGTAGGCGATCGGCACGGTGGCGGCCGCGGCGAACGACCAGTCCGACGGCATCCGGGTCAGGAGGCGGGCGTCGGTGACGGTGAGGGGGCCGGCGCCACCGGCCGCCATCCCGAGCACGCGATCCCCGACGCTCAGCTGGGTCACCCCGGCGCCGATCTCGGTGACGACGCCGGCGATCTCGGTGCCGACCAGCGCCTCCACCGGGTACATGCCGAGGGCGATCAGGACGTCGCGGAAGTTCAGGCCGACGGCGCGGACGGCGATCCGTGCCTCTCCCGCCTGCAGCGGTGCGGTCGCCTCCGGGTACGGCACGAGGGCCAGGCCGGTCAGGGTGCCCTTCTCCGGGGCGTCCAGCCGCCAGGGGCCGGTGGCGGGCAGGGTCAGCGGCGGGGCGGCCGAGCGCACCAGCCGCCGTCCGCGGGCGGTGTGGTCGCGGACGGCGAGCTCCGGTTCGCCGGAGCCCAGCGCGGCGGCGAGCACGGCGAAGGTGTCGTCGTCGGCGCCGGTCGCGGGTAGGTCGGCCAGGATCAGCCGGTCGGGGTTCTCCGACTGCGCGGAGCGGACCAGCCCCCAGGCGGCTGCGGCGGCCAGGTCGGTCACCTGCGCACCGGCCTCGGTGGCGACGGCTCCGCGACTGACGATCACCAGCCGGGCCGGCGCCAGCGCGTCCAGGGCCAGCCACTGATGGAGGAGGTCGAGCACCTCCCCGGTCAGCCGCCTGGCCGACTGGGCCGGATCGGTGGCGTCACCGGTTCCGTCGATGCCGGCGAGGACCAGGTCGGGGACGGGCGCTCCGGTGTCAACGGCCTCGGCCAGGGCGGTGAGGTCGGCCTGGGTCCGCGGCTGAACGCCGCACGCGGTGAGCCCGGTGGCCAGCCCGAAGGGATCGGCGCCGACCACGGCCCAGTCCACGGCCCGGTCCATGGCCCGGGCCACGGTGTCAGCGCTCGGGGTGCCACTGATCGGTGTCCATTCGATGGCGAACAGGCTGTCGTCGAGAGCGCTTCCGGCCGTCCGGAGGGCTCCGGCGGCGACCGGGCGCAGCACCAAGGAGTCGGCGGAGACCACGAGCGCGCCGGTGGTGTCGGCCGCGAGGAGCGAGATCCCGCCGCCGTCGGCGTCCTGACGGAGGCGGACCCGCAGCCGGGCGGCGCCGGCCGCGTACAGGGACAGCCCGGTCCAGGCGAAGGGCAGCAGCACCTCCTGTCCCCCGGCGGTGGTTCCGGTCCAGGCGTTCCCGGCCAGGCCGGCAGCGTGCAGGGAGGAGTCGAGCAGCGCCGGGTGCAGGCCGAAACCGGCCGCGTCGTCGGCCGCGTCCTCCGGCAGGGCCACCTCGGCGAAGACGTCGCCTCCGCGCCGCCAGGCCGAGCGCAGGCCACGGAACATCGGCCCGAACCCGTAGCCGCCCTCGGCCTGAGCCTCGTACCGGCCGGTCAGGTCGACCGGTTCGGCGCCGTCCGGCGGCCAGATCCGGAAATCGCCGGACTCAAGGTCCATCGGAGCCGTGGCCGGGGCGAGCAGCCCGGCCGCGTGCCGGGTCCAAGCGCCGTCGCCGGCCGCCTTCTCGGCCTGGCCGTACACCTCGACCGCCCGGTGTCCCCGCTCGTCCGGGGCGCTCACGATGACCTGCACCCGGACCGCGCCCTCGGGGGGCAGGACCAGCGGCGCGGCCAGGGTCAGCTCCTCGATGCGGGAGCAACCGGCCTGGAATCCGGCTCTGACGGCGAGCTCCACGAACGCCGTCCCGGGCAGCAGGACGGTTCCGGCGATCGCGTGATCGGCCAGCCAGGGCTGGGCTCGTAACGACAGCCGTCCGGTGAACAGCAATCCTTGACCGCCGGCCAGGTCCACGGCCGCACCCAGCAGCGGATGGTCGGCCGCGCCCAGCCCCAGGGCGTTGGCCCCTGCGGCGGTGGCCGCCACCGGCTTCGGCCAGTACCGCTGGCGTTGGAAGGCGTAGGTGGGCAGGTCGACGCGCCGGCCGGTGGGCAGCACCGCGGTCCAGTCCACGGGAACGCCCCGGACGTGCACCTCGGCCAGCGAAGCCAACAGCCGGGCCGGACCGCCGTCATCCCGGCGCAGGGTACCGGTCACCACCGGCGCGATTCCCGCCTCCTCCAACGTCGCGGCCATCGCCGCCGTCAGCACCGGATGCGGCGAAACCTCAACGAACACCCCATAACCATCACGACCCAGCCGCTCCACACCCCGCGCGAACTGCACCGTCGAACGCAAACTCGCATACCAATACCCCGGACCCGCCTCAGACCCATCCAGATAGTCACCGGTCATCCCCGAAACCATCGGAATCACCGCCCGGCCAGGAACAATCCCCTCCAAGGCAGCCAGCACCTCACCCCGGACGCCCTCCACCTGCGGACCATGCGGCGCATAATCCATCGGCACGAACCGCGCCCGAACACCATCCCGCTCACACTCCGCCGCAAGCGAACTCAACGCATCCACCGCACCCGACACCGTGACAGCCTCAGGACCGTTCACCGTCGCCACCGACACACCAGCCCGCAACCGAGCCTCAACGACTTCAAGGGAAGCAGCGATCGACAACACGCCACCCCGGCCGGCCAGCGCCATCATCGCCTGACCCCGACGAGCCACCACCCGCGCACCATCCGAAAGCGACAACACCCCCGCCACACACGCCGCCGCGATCTCCCCCTGACTATGACCGATCACCGCATCCGCACGAACCCCCGCCGCCTCCCACACCGCCGCCAACGACACCATCACAGCCCACAAAACCGGATGCACCACATCAAGCCGCGACAAAACCCCCGAATCCCCCAGCACCTCAGCAAGATCCCAGTCAACGTACGGAGCCAACGCCTCCCCACACTCAGCCAACCGAGCCGCGAAAACCGGACTCGCCCCGGCCAACTCCCGCCCCATACCAACCCACTGACCACCCTGACCAGGGAACACGAACACCACGGGCCCAGCGGCTCCGGCGGTGCCAGTGATCACCCCGGTCGACGGCTCGCCGACCGCGAGCGCGGTCAGCGCGGCCATGAGGTCGTCGCGGGTCTCGCCCCGCAGCACGGCCCGGTGCTCCAGCGCCGTGCGGGTGGTGGCCAGCGACCAGCCGACATCGGCCGGGTCGAGGCGCGGGTCGGCGTCCAGGTGGGCGGCCAGTCGCCGGGCCTGGTCGGTCAGGCCGGCCGGGGTGTGCCCCGACACGAGCCAGGCCGCGCTCGCGCCGGTGAGGAACTTCGGCCGAGGGCCGGCGGTTCCGGAGACGGCCTCGCCGCTCGTTCCTCCTGCGTCCGCCGACCTGTCGGCGTCCGTCGTGCTGTCGGTGGGCACCGGGTTGTCGGCGGTTGGGGCCGCCTCTTCCGGGGCTTCCTCGATGACGACGTGAGCGTTGGTGCCGCTGATCCCGAAGGAGGACACCCCGGCCCGTCGCGGGCGTGCGTCCTCCTGGCGGGTCCAGGGCATCGGCCGGTGCAGCAGCTCAACGTGCCCGGCGGTCCAGTCCACGTGGGGCGTCGGCACGTCCGCGTGCAGGGTGGCCGGCAGCAGCTCGTTCCGCAGGGCCAGAACCATCTTGATGACCCCGGCCACGCCCGCCGCCTGCTGGGCGTGCCCGATGTTCGACTTCACCGACCCCAGCAGCACCGGCCGCTCCTCGGGCCGGTCCTGACCGTACGTGGCCAGGATGGCCTGAGCCTCGATCGGGTCGCCGAGCGCGGTCCCGGTGCCGTGCGCCTCGATCACGTCGATGTCGCCCGGCCGCAGCCCGGCGCCGGCCAAAGCCGCCCGGATGACCCGCTGCTGCGACGGGCCGTTCGGCGCGGACAGCCCGTTCGAGGCGCCGTCCTGGTTCACCGCGCTGCCGGCCACCACCGCGAGGACCGGATGCCCGTTACGGCGAGCGTCCGAAAGCCGTTCCAGTACGAGCATTCCGACGCCCTCGGACAGGCTCATCCCGTCCGCGTCGGCCGAGAACGCCTTGCAGCGGGCATCGGCGGCCAGCGCGCCCTGGTGGGAGAAGCCGATGAACTCGGTCGGGTCGGTGATCACCATGACGCCGCCGGCCAGCGCCAGGTCGCACTCGCCGCCGCGCAGCGCCTGCGCGGCCAGGTGCAGCGAGACGAGAGCCGACGAGCAGGCGGTGTCCACGGTCACCGCAGGGCCTTCGAGGCCGAGCGTGTACGAGACCCGGCCGGAGATCACGCTGGTCAGGTTCCCGATCATCAGGTGACCTTCGGAACCCGCCACCCCGGCCCCGTAACCGGCCTGGCCGGCGTACCCCGAGGACGACGCGCCGGTGAAGACGCCGGTCAGCGAGCCGCGCAACGTCACCGGATCGATCCCGGCCCGTTCCAGGGCCTCCCACGACGTCTCCAGCAGCAGCCGCTGCTGCGGGTCCATGCCCAGCGCCTCGCGCGGGCTGATCCGGAAGAACCCCGGATCGAAGTCCGCCATGCCGGTGATGAACCCGCCCTCGGGCGTGTACGACGCCTCGCCCGTACCGGCGTCGACCAGGCCCGTGAGGTCCCAGCCGCGGTCGGCGGGGAAGCCGGAGATGGCGTCCGCGCCGGTCGCCAGCAGCTCCCACAGCGCTTCGGGGCTGTCCGCGCCACCGGGGAACCGGCAGCCCATCCCCACGATCACCACCGGGTCGGCCGACGACACCGGCGTCACTCTCGGCTCGTCCGGCGTCAGGGCCGCCGACCCGATCAGCTGGGTCAGGAGTTGCCTGGCCAGCGCCAGCGGGGACGGATAGTCGAAGACCACGGTCGAGGGCAGTCGCAGGCCGGTGGCCTGGTTCAGCCGGCCGCGCAGCTCCACCGCCGTCAGCGAGTCGAACCCCATGTCCCGGAAGGCCCGCGCGGCCTGGACGGCGTCCGGTGAGCTGTGCCCGAGGACGGCGGCCGCGTGCCCGCGCACCAGCTCCGTCATGATCCGCTCGCGCTGCGTCGATGACACGCCGAACAGGCGGGCGAGGAGTTCGGCCGCCTCGCCCGACACCGCGACGGCTCCCTGCTCGGCCGCCAGCTGGCGGGCCTCGGGGATCTCGTCCAGCAGACGCCACGAGCGGGCCGCGTTGAACACGGCCGAGAACCGGGGCCAGTCGACGTCGGCGACGACCGGCGCGCTCTCGTCGGCGGCGAGCACCTGTCCCAGCGCCATCAGGGCCCGATCCGGGTCCAGCAGCCGCAGCCCCTGGCGCCGCAACCGGTCCGGGATCAGGCTCTGCGGGAGCCACTCCGCGGTGTGCACCGGCTCCTGACCCTGCCCTGGCCCCCCGGTGGGGGTTTCGTCGAAACGGCCGCCCGAGTCCCAGACGCCCCAGGCCACCGAGGTGGCGGGCAGGCCGCGGGAGCGCCGGTTCTCGGCCAGCGCGTCGAGGTAGGCGTTCGCGGCCGCGTAGGAGCCGTGATCGCTGACGCCCCAGGTGGCGGTGATCGAGGAGAACAGGACGAACGCGTCGAGATCCAGATCGGCGGTGAGTTCGTCCAGGTGGGCCGCCCCGGCGACCTTGGCGCTGGAGGCGAGGGCGAGTTCGGCCACGTCCGTGTCCCGCAGCGGGGTCAGCTCGACGGCCACCGCCGCGTGGATCACCGCCGACAGCGGGGCGGCCACCGTCGGAATCCAGCGCAGCAGTCCTGCGACGCTGTCCCGGTCGGCCACATCGCAGCCGGCGATGGTCACGGCGGTCCCGGCCTCGGCCATGGTCGCGGCGAGGGTCGCGGCTCCGGGCGTCTGCGGGCCCCGGCGGCTGGCGAGCACCGCGTGCGGTACGTGCGAGCGGGCCAGCCAGGCGGCCAGGTCGGGGCCGATCGCGCCGCCGGCCCCGGTGAGCAGCACGCTGCCGCGCGTCGTCCACGGCTGTACGGGGTCGGTCCGGCGGGTGCCCGACCGGACCAGTCGCCGGGCCCGGATGCCGCCAGGCCGGATCACGACCTGGTCCTCACCGCATCCGGCCAGGACGGCGCCGAAGCGCTCGGCGGCCCGCTCGTCGAGCACGGGCGGAAGGTCGATCAGGCCGCCCCAGCGGTCCGGGTGCTCCAGGCCGGCGACCCGGCCCAGACCCCATACCTGAGCCTGGATCGGGTTCGTCAGCGCCTCGTCCGGGCCCGCCGCGACCGCCCCCTGGGTGAGCAGCCACAAGGGGGCCGCGATCCCGGCGTCGCCGAGCGCCTGCACCAGCCCCAGCGTGCCGGCCAGACCTCCAGCCACGACCGGCCACCCGGCCAGCGGCTCCTCGTCCAGCGCCAGCAGCGAGAGCACCCCGGCCGGCTGCCCGGCCGACGTCGCAGCCGTTCCGATCTGGCGGGCGAGCGCCTCACGGTCGAGCGCGTCCGGCGCGACCCGCACGAGGACGACGTCAGCGCCGCGAGCGGACAGAGCCCGCCCGACCGCGGCGGCCAGGTCACCGTCGGACTCCTCAGGGGCGGCCGATGCGACCGCGGCGGCCAGGTCGCCGTCCGACTCCTTACGGGCGGCCGGCGCGGGGGTGGGGGCCAGGACGAGCCAGGTGCCGGAGAGGGGGGTCGGAGCGGGGTCGGCGATCGGTGTCCAGGCCACCCGGTAGCGCCAGTCGGCCACTGTCGAGCGGTCGCGTTCGCGGCGACGCCAGGAGGCCATCGCCGGGACGACGTCGCTGAACGGCCAGCCGCCCTCGACGGAGAGCGCGCCGGCCAGGCCGGCCACGTCGTCGGCCTCGACGGCCGCCCAGAACCGGGCCTCGCCCGCCGACACCGGGTCCGTCGCGGAGCCGTCGTAGGAGCCGCGCGGGACGGGCTTCGGCCAGTAGTACCGCCGCTGGAAGGCGTACGTCGGCAGGTCGACGCGCTCGCCCTCGGGCAGCACGGACGGCCAGTTCACGGCGACGCCGCGGACGTACACCTCGGCCAGGGAGGCCAGCAGCCGGGCGGGCCCGCCGTCGTCGCGGCGCAGTGTGCCGGACACCACCGGCGCGGTCAGGGCGCCGGCCTCCAGGGCGTCCGTCTCCAGGGTGGCGGCGATCGCGGTGGTCAGGACCGGGTGCGCGGACACCTCGATGAAGGCGCCGTACTCGTCCCTGCTCAGCGTCTCGACGGCCCGGGAGAACTGGACCGTCGCGCGCAGGCTCGCGTACCAGTATCCGGCGTCCGCCTCGGGACCTGCCAGATGCTCGCCGGTCATCGCCGAGACCATCGGCAGCCGCGCCGGCAGCGGGGCGATGCCTGTCAGCAGGCTCAGCACCTCGTCGCGAATGGCGTCGACCTGTGGCCCGTGGGAGGCGTAGTCCACCGGCAGCAGGCGGGTGCGTACACCGTCCCGCTCGAACGCGTCGGCCAGCTCGGCCAGGGCGGCCGGCTCGCCGGAGACGACGGTGGCGGCCGGCCCGTTCACCGCCGCCACCGACAGCCGGTCGCCGCTCGGCGCCAGCCTGGTGGCGACGGCGTCCACCGGCGCGGCGACGGAGAGCATGCCCCCGGCTCCGGACAGGGCGATCAGTGCCTGGCTGCGCAGCGCGACCACCTTCGCCGCGTCGTCCAGGGAGAGGATCCCGGCGACGACCGCGGCCGCGATCTCGCCCTGCGAATGTCCGACCACGGCGTCGGGCCTCACCCCGGCGGCCTGCCACACCTCGGCGAGGGACACCATCACGGCCCACAGCACCGGCTGCACCACGTCGACCCGGTCCAGGCCCGGCGCACCCTCCCGGCCGTGCAGCACATCGTCCAACGACCAGTCCACATACGGAGCCAGCGCCCGACCGCACTCACCCAGCCGAGCCGCGAACACCGGCGACGACGCCGCCAGCTCCCGGCCCATCCCGATCCACTGCGAGCCCTGGCCGGGGAAGACGAAGACGACCCGTCGGGAGACCTCGGCGACGCCGGCCACGACGGCGGCCGACGGGGTCGAGGCGGCCAGCGCGGACACCGCTGTGACGAGCTGGTCGCGGTCGTCGCCGAGCACGACGGCCCGGTGTTCGAGGGCCGGGCGGGTGGTGGCCAGCGACCAGGCCACGTCCACCGGGGTCGTCGCGGGGCGCGCGTCAAGGTGCGCGGCGAGCCGCGACGCCTGGGCCCGCAGGCCGTCGGCGCTCTGGCCCGACACCAGCCAGCCCACCGTGCCGCTCCGCAGCACGGGAAGTCCAGCGGCGCCCGCCGGAGCCTCAGGACTGTCAAGGGGAAGCTTCGCGCCGGCCGGAGCCTCAGGGATGTCAGCGGGAGGTCGCGCCGCGTCCGCGTCCGTCGGGATCTCGGGGCCGTCAGGGGTGGGCGTCGGGGCGGCGGGGGTGCGGGCCGGGGGCTCCTCGAGGATGACGTGGGCGTTGGTGCCGCTGATCCCGAAGGCGGAGACACCTGCCCGGCGTGGCTGGTCGGCGGCGGGCCATGGCACCGGCTCGGTCAGCAACCGGACCTGCCCGGCCGACCAGTCCACGTACGGGGAGGGATCTTCGGCGTGCAGGGTGCGTGGCAGCAGGCCGTGCCGCATGGCCAGGACCATCTTGATGACCCCGGCGACGCCGGCGGCGGCCTGGGTGTGGCCGATGTTCGACTTCACCGAGCCGAGCCAGAGCGGCTGGTCGTCGGGCCGATCCTGACCGTAGGTGGCCAGCAGCGCCTGGGCCTCGATCGGGTCGCCGAGCACCGTGCCGGTCCCGTGCGCCTCGACCGCGTCCACCTCGGTGGCCGACAGCCGGGCACTGGCGAGCGCGGACCGGATGACGCGCTGCTGGGAGGGCCCGTTCGGCGCGGTCAGACCGTTCGACGCGCCGTCCTGGTTCACCGCGCTGCCGCGGACCACGGCCAGCACCCGGTGACCGTTGCGCTGCGCGTCGGACAGCCGCTCGACGACCAGCATGCCGGCGCCCTCGCCCCAGCCGGTGCCGTCGGCGCCGGCTGCGAACGCCTTGCACCGCCCGTCGAAGGCGAGGCCGCCCTGCCGGGAGAATTCGGCGAACGTTCCCGGCTCCGCCATCACGGTCACCCCACCCGCCAAGGCCAGCGAGCACTCGCCCGACCGCAGCGCCTGCACCGCCAGATGCAGCGCGACCAGCGAGGACGAGCAGGCCGTGTCCACGGTCACCGCCGGGCCTTCCAGCCCGAGGGTGTACGCCACCCGCCCGGAGATCACGCTGGTGGCGTTGCCGGTGACGACATAGCCTTCGGCGTCACTGGCGGGCACCGCCGCGCCGTAGGCGGAGAACCCGGCCCCGGCGAAAACCCCGGTGGCGGAGCCGCGCAACGCGCTGGGGTCGATCCCGGCCTGCTCCAGGGCTTCCCAGGACGTTTCGAGCAGGACCCGCTGCTGCGGATCCATGGCCAAGGCCTCGCGCGGGCTGATCCCGAAGAAGTCGGCGTCGAACCCGGACGCGTCGTAGACGAACCCGCCCTGACGCGTCGTCGACGCCTCCGAGCCGGAAATGGCGCCGTAAAGGCTCTCGGTGTCCCAGCCCCGGTCGGCCGGAAAGCCGGAGATCGCGTCCACGCCGGTGGCGAGCACCTGCCAGAAGCCGTCCGGATCGCCGGCCCCACCCGGGAACCGGCAGCCCATGCCGACGATCGCCACCGGTTCCTGGTCGCGATCCTCGAGTTCCCGCACCCGCCGGCGAGCCTTGCGCAGATCGGCCGTGGCCCGCTTCAGGTATTCGAGAAATTTTGCTTCGTTGTCCATGGAGACGGCTCCTCGCACATCGTCCCGGCGTCAGCCTTGACCCTCGTTATTCGGCGAGCTCGTTGTCGAGAAGATCGAAGATGTTCTCGGCCGTGGCTGCTTTCAGATCGTTGTCGGCCGCGTCGCCGGCCGTCGCGTCGTGATCGCTCTCCAATGTGAACAGCAGAGCTTTCACCCGCGCGGCCAGAGCAGTTCGCGCACCATCACCGGAAGGAACTCCCTTGACTAGCTTTTCAAGCTTGCTGATTTCATCCAGGGCGGCTGAACCCGCACTGACCTGCTCATATCCGATTTCCTTTTTGATGAAATCGGAGAGAACGGCCGGCGTCGGGTAGTCGAATGCGAGAGTCGCGGGCAATTTCAGCCCAGTGGCTGCGTTCAACCGATTCCGTAGCTCCAGAGCGGTCAGCGAGTCGAAACCCAATTCCTTGAAGGCCCGTCCGGCTCCCACAGCGTCCGCCGAGGAATGACCGAGAACGGCGGCCGCATGTGTGCGAACCAGGTTCAGTAGTATCCGGTCGCGGTCCGTTTCGACCAGCGCGTTCAACTGCTGCCGCAACAATCGCCCCGCTTCCGCGCCGTCGGCGGCGGACGCGGACCGCGGCGGATTTCCGGCCAGGAGGCGCCAGACTGCGGCCGGTTGCTCGCCTCGGGCGCTCTGACCTCGCAGTACGGCCACATTCAGCCGAGCCGGAACCAGCAGCGCCTCGTCCCGGGTCAGAGCCAGGTCCAGCAGAGCCAGACCGTCGTCGGCTGTGATTTCCGTCATCACGCTGCGACCGGCCCGCTGCCGGTCGTCGGCGCTGAGATGTCCGGTCATCGCGCTGGCGTCGGCCCACAGTCCCCAGGCGAGCGAGATCGCGGGCAGCCCGGCCGCCTGACGAGAGGCGGCCAGGGAGTCGAGGAAGGCGTTCCCGGCGGCGTAGTTGCCCTGTCCGGGGGCGCCGAAGGTCGCGGCTCCCGCCGAGAAGAGGACGAAGGCGTCCAGGTCGAGGCCCTGGGTCAGTGCGTGGAGGTTCCAGGCGGCGTCGGCCTTGGGCCGCATCACCGCGTCGATCCGCTCGGCCGTCAGCGAGCCGATCACGCCGTCGTCCAGGACTCCGGCGGTGTGGACGACCGCGGTCAGCGGGGCCTCGGTCCGGGCGAGCACCTCGGCCAGAGCGGGACGGTCGGCGGCGTCACCGGCCGTGATCCGCACGCCGACCCCTGCCTGCGCGCAGTCGGCGGCCAGCAGAGCGGCCCCCGCGGCGGCCGGCCCCGAACGGCTGAGCAGCGTCAGCCGCTCGGCCCGCCCGGTCGCCGCCAGGTGCCGGGAGACCAGCGCTCCCAGCATGCCGGTCCCCCCGGTGATCAGCGCGGTACCGACCGGACGGCCCTCCTGCGGGTCCACGCCGAGGTCCGTGTCCGGGCGGGTCTTCGGGCGGGTCAGGCGCCGTCCGTAGGCGATCCGCTCGCGGATCGCCAGTTCCGGCTCCACGGATGCCACGGCCGCCGGCAGGTGGCCGATGGCTCGCGCGGTGTCGTCCGCAGGAAGGTCGACCAGGAGCAGGCGGCCCGGCTCTTCCGACTGCGCGGAGCGGATGAGCCCCCACGCCGAGGACGCGGCCAGGTCGGTCACCGGCTCGCCGGGCCGCGCCGCGATCGCGCCCCGCGTCACGATGGCCAGCCGGGCTTCGGACAGCGCCGGAAGGGTGAGCCAGTGCTGGACCAGGCCCAGCGTCTGGCCGGCGATCAGCCGGGACGTCTCGCCGACGCTGCGGCCCGCCTCGATTCCCGCCGTCGCGGTCTCGGAGCCGATCTGGGGTCCGGTCTCGGAGCCGATCTGAGATGCGATCTCGGAGCCGATCTCGGAGCCGATCTCGGCCAGCACCAGGTCCGGTGCGGGCAGTCCGGCCTCGATCGCCTCGGTCAGGGCGGCCAGGTCCGGGTAGGACTCCACCGCCGCGCCGCCGGCGGCTGCCTCGATCCCGAACGGATCGGCTCCGACCAGCGCCCACCGGCCGGCAGGAACCGCCTCCGGGCCGCTGACCGGGATCCATTCGACGCTGAAGAGGGCGTCGCGCAGCCCGTTCCCGGCGGCCTGCAAGGCTCCGGCCTCGATCGGCCGCATCGCCAGGGACTCCACCGACACGACCCGCTGTCCGGTGGGGTCGGCCCCGTCCAGGACGAGGCGGCCGGCGCCGTCCCGGGAGAGCCGGACCCGCAGCGTGGCCGCGCCGGCCGCCTGGAGCGACACTCCGGTCCAGGCGAAGGGCAGCCGTACGCCGCCCTCGCTGCCCGATCCGCCGCCCGATCCACCATTGGCCGGGCCGGGGTCGGCGAGCAGGGCGGCCGCGTGCAGGGACGCGTCCAGCAGGGCCGGGTGGATGCCGAACCGGGCGGCGTCGGAGGCGGCGTCGTCGGGCAGGGCGATCTCGGCGAAGACGTCGGTGCCACGCCGCCAGGCCGCGCGCAGGCCGCGGAAGACCGGACCGTAGCCGTACCCGCCAGCGGCCTGGATCTCGTACAGGCCGGAGACGTCGACGCGTTCGGCGTCCTCGGGCGGCCAGACCAGGAAGTCGGCGGGTGCGGGCAGGTCGGCGGGCCGGTCCGGCGCGAGCAGGCCACCGGCGTGCCGCATCCACGGGACGTCGTCGTCGGCGCGCGAGTAGATCTCGACGGTTCGCTGGCCGTCCTCGTCCGGTGCGCCGACCATGACCTGAACCTGGACCGCGCCGGTGGCCGGCAGGACCAGCGGCGCGGCCAGGGTCAGCTCGACGATCCGGGCGCACCCGACCTCGTAGCCGGCCCGTACCGCGAACTCCACGAACGCCGTGCCCGGCAGCAACACCGTGCCGCCGACGGCGTGATCGCCGAGCCACGGCTGTGCGCGCAGGGACACCCGGCCGGTCAGGACCACCCCGTCGCCGCCGGCCAGTTCGACCGCCGCGCCCAGCAGCGGATGCCCGACCGCGCCCAGCCCGGCCGACCGGACGTCCCCGGCTCCGCCCAGGGACATCCGGGACCAGTAACGCTGGTGCTCGAAGGCGTACGTGGGCAGGTCGATCGGGCGGCCGGTGGGCAGCACGGCCGACCAGTTCACGCCCACTCCGCGCACGTGCGCCTCGGCCAGGGACAGCAGGATCCGGGCCGGGCCGCCGTCGTCGCGGCGGAGCGTCCCGGCCACCACCGGCGTCCGGTGGGAGGCGCCGTCATCGGTCTGCTCAAGGCTGGCGGTGATCGCCGCGATCAGCACCGGGTGCGGCGAGGACTCGATGAACGCCCGATATCCGGCCCGGCGGAGCGCCTCGATCGCCGCCGAGAACCGCACGGGCGCGCGGAGACTCGCGTACCAGTAGCCGGCGCCGGCCTGGGAGCCGTCGAGGAGCTCGCCGGTCATCGCCGACATCATCGGCACCCGACCCGGCTGCGGGACGACCCCCGCCAGCAGCCGCAGGATCTCCTCGCGCAGCTCATCCACCTGCGGGCCGTGCGAGGCGTAGTCCACCGGCAGGATCCGGGCCCGGACGCCGTCCCGCTCGCACTCGGCCGCCAGTCGCTCGATGGCGTCCGGGTCGCCGGAGACCACCGTGGCGTCCGGTCCGTTGACCGCCGCGACCGTCAGCCGGTCGTCCCAGGCCGCCACGCGGATCTCCACGGCGTCCGCCGGTTCGGCGATGGAGAGCATGCCGCCGCGCCCGGACAGCGCCGTCAGCGCCTTACTGCGCAGGGCCACGATCTTGGCGGCGTCGTCCAGGGAGAGGATCCCCGCCACGACCGCCGCCGCGATCTCCCCCTGCGAGTGCCCGACCACCGCGTCAGGTTCGACACCGGCGGCCTGCCAGACGGCGGCCAGCGACACCATGACGGCCCACAGCGCGGGCTGCACCACGTCGACCCGGTCGAGCCCCGGCGCGTCCTCGGCGCCCGCCAGGACGTCGGCCAGGACCCAGTCCACGTACGGCGACAACGCCTGACCGCACTCGGCCAGCCGCGCCGCGAACACCGGGCTGGTCTCGGCCAGTTCCCGGCCCATCCCCATCCACTGCGACCCCTGCCCAGGGAACACGAACACCGCTCGCCGGTCGCCGGCCGGCACCGTCCCGGTCACGACCCCGGCGGCCGGTTCGCCGGTCGCCACCGCGGTCAGTCCGGCGATCAGGTCACCGGGGCCCGTGCCGGTGACCACGGCCCGGTGCTCGAACGCCGCCCGGGTGGTGGCCAGCGACCAGCCGATGTCGGCCACGTCACCGGCTTCCTGTCCAGTACGGGCCCGCCCGTACTCGGCCGACCGGTGCCCCTCCGGTCCGGGACGGGCCCGCCCGTACTCGGCCAGCCGGTGCGCCTGACGGGCCAGGCCGGCGGCGGTCCTGCCGGACACCACCCATGCGGTCGGCCCACCGGTGAGGACCCGCCGCCCGGCGTCGGCCGGGCCCGTCTCCGGAGTGGGCTCCTCCTCGACGGCGGGCGGTTCCTCCAGGATGACGTGCGCGTTCGTACCGCTGACCCCGAAGGACGACACCCCGGCCCGGCGCGGCCGGCCGTTCACCGGCCAGGGCACCGGCTCGCTCAACAGCCGGACCTCACCCGAGGTCCAGTCGACGTGCGGGGACGGCTCGTGCGCGTGCAGGGTGACCGGAAGGACCTCGTGCCGCATCGCCAGGACCATCTTGATGATCCCGGCGACGCCTGCGGCGGCCTGGGTGTGACCGATGTTCGACTTCACCGAGCCGAGCCAGAGCGGCCGATCGCCGGGCCGGTCCTGACCGTACGTGGCCAGCAGGGCCTGCGCCTCGATCGGGTCGCCCAGCACCGTGCCGGTCCCGTGGGCCTCGACGGCGTCGACGTCCGCCGGCGTCAGCCGGGCGTCGGCCAGGGCGGTACGGATCACCCGCTGCTGGGAGGGCCCGTTCGGCGCGGTGAGCCCGTTCGACGTGCCGTCCTGGTTCACCGCGCTGCCGCGGACCACGGCCAGCACCCGGTGACCGTTGCGGCGCGCGTCGGACAGCCGCTCGACGACGAGCACTCCGGCGCCCTCGCCCCAGCCGGTGCCGTCCGCGCCCGCCCCGAAGGACTTGCACCGGCCGTCCCCGGCCAGTCCCTGCTGCACGGCGAACTCGGCGAACGCCCCGGGGGTCGCCATCACCGTCACCCCACCCGCGAGGGCCAGCGACGACTCCCCCGAACGCAGCGACTGGCAGGCCAGGTGCAGCGCGACCAGGGACGACGAGCAGGCCGTGTCCACGGTCACCGCCGGGCCTTCCAGCCCGAGCGTGTACGCCACCCGCCCGGAGATCACGCTGGTGGCGCTGCCGGTGAGGAAGTAGCCCTCGGTGCCGGCGGCATCGGCGGACGGTTGCAGGCTCATCCCGTAGCCGGACGACCAGGCGCCGACGAACACACCGGACGTGGTGCCGCGCAGCGATCCGGGGTCGATGCCGGCTTGTTCCAGGGCCTCCCAGGACGTTTCGAGCAGGACCCGCTGCTGCGGGTCCATCGCGAGCGCCTCACGCGGGCTGATCCCGAAGAACGCGGGATCGAAGTCGCCCGCGTCGTAGACGAATCCGCCGACCGGGGTGAACGAGGAGTCACCGTCGGCGGAGCCGAAGGCCTCCCAGCCGCGGTCGGCCGGGAAGCCGGAGACGGCGTCCGTGCCTGTGGTCAGCAGGGTCCAGAAGTCCTCCAGCGTGCCCGACCCGCCGGGGAGGCGGCAGCTCATGCCGACGATGGCGATCGGCTCGTCGGACGTCGCCGCCGCCTGGACCGGGACCAGGGCCCCGGTCCGTTCGCCGACCAGGCCGGCCCGCAGATGCTCGGCCAGGGTGACCGGGGTGGGGTAGTCGAAGACCAGGGTGGCGGGGAGCTTCAGGCCGGTGGCCGTGTTCAGCCGGTTGCGCAGCTCGACGGCGGTGAGGGAGTCGAAGCCGACATCCTTGAACGCCCGGCCGGCCTCCACCGCGTCGGGCGAGGGATGCCCGAGGACGAGCGCCGCCTCGGCCCGGACCAGATCGGTCAGGATCCGGTCCTGGTCGGCCTGGGCGAGGCCCTGCAGTCGCCGTCCCAGCTCGGTCGTGGCGCCCGGGGTCCGGCCGTCGTCGTCGGAGGCGGCCTCGGACAGCGCGAGCCGGACCTGCGGGAGTTCGCTGATCAGCGCGCTGGGCCGGTGCAGGGTGAACACCGGGGCGAAGGCGGCCCAGTCCAGGTCGGCCACGGTGACCAGGCCTTCGCCGTGGTCGAGGACGGTGGCCAGCGCGCCGATGGCACGCTCGGGGTCCATGTCCCGCAGGCCCAGTCGTTGCAGCTGGGCGCCGCCTTCGCCCTCGCCCATCCCGCCGCCGCCCCACAGGCCCCAGGACACCGAGGTCGCGGGGAGGCCACGGGCCAGCCGGTTCTCGGCCAGCGCGTCCAGGTAGGCGTTCGCGGCTGCGTAGGCCGCCTGCAGGCGGCTGCCCCAGATCGCGGCCCCGGAGGAGAAGAGCACGAAGGCGTCCAGCTCCCGGCCGGCCGTGAGCTCGTCCAGGTGCGCGGCTCCGGCCGTCTTGGCGGTCGCGGCGGTGTCCAGATCCGCGACCGTGGTGCCGATGACCGGTGCGCCCTGCGCGACGCCGGAGGCGTGGAAGACGGCCCGTAGCGCGGCCCCGCTCCCGTCGACCCAGGCCAGCAGTCCGGCCACCTGCGCCCGGTCGGCCGTGTCGCAGGCGACCACCGAGACGGCGGTGCCGGCGGCGGCCAGCCGCGCGGCCCGCTCGGCCGCCCCGGGGGCGCGGGCGCCCGACCGCGAGACCAGCACGACCCGGGGCACGCCACGCCCGGCCAGCCACTGGGCCACCCGGCCGCCGATCGCACCAGTGCCACCGGTGATCAGCGCACTACCCGCCGACGTCCACTCTCCGTTACGGCGTGGTCGCGAGGACGGGTTTCCGCCGCGTTGAAATGCGGGGTTTCCGGCCGGCTGCGGAGCCGGGTTCACGCGTGGTTGCGGGGCCGGCAGGAGTCGGCGGCCCAGGATTCCGCTGCCGCGGATGGCGATCTGGTCTTCGCCCTGCTCAGCGGATCCGGTCAGGACGGCGACGAGCCGGGCCGTGGTGCGCTCGTCGAGGGCGGGTGGCAGGTCGATCAGACCGCCCCAGCGGTCGGGGTGTTCCAGGCCGACGATGCGGCCCAGGCCCCAGACCTGGGCCTGTGCCGGGCTGGTCAGCGTCTCGCTCGGGCCGGTCGCGACAGCTCCGGAGGTCGCCACCCAGAGCGGGGCCTGGATCTCCAGGTCGGCCAGGGCCTGGACCAGACCGAGGGTCCCGGCCAGGCCGGCGATGACGGCCGGTGAGTCGCTCAGCGGCGTCTCGTCGGTGGCCAGCAGTGACAACACCCCGGCCACAGCCAGTGTCCCGGCCGCGTCGTCGCCCCCGGATGCGTCTCGGGAGTCGCCCTCGGAATCGGCGAGGGAGTCGCGCTGGGAGTCTTCCTGGAGGTTGGCCCCAGAGATCGCCGGGGAGTCGTTCTGGGTCTCGGCCAGGGCCCCGCGAATGCGGGCGGCCAGGGCGGCCTGGTCCACCTCGCCTGGCGCGACCTCGGCGACGACGACCCGGGCGCCGGCCTTCGTCAGCGCCTCGGCGCAGGCCCGGGTCAGCTCCCCCGCACACGCACAGGTGAACTGCCCCGCGTGCGCACGGGTCGGCTCCCCCTCGCATGCGCACGTAAGGTCAGAAATGTCCTGGCTCGGGTTCGTGGAGACGACGAGCCAGGTTCCGGTCAGCGGAGCCGGAGCCGGATCGGACACCGGTGTCCAAGCGACCCGGTAGCGCCAGCCCGCCGTGAGCGACTCCTCCCGGTCGCGCTGACGCCAGGAGGCCAACGCCGGAAGGACCTCGCTGAACGGGCGTTCGCCGTCGACGTCCAGGGCTCCGGCCAGTCCGGCCAGGTCACCGTGCTCCACCGCGGCCCAGAACCGGGCTTCGGCCTCGGTCCCGTCACCCGTACGAACCGCGACGGGCGCGGGCCGCGGCCAGTAGTGCTGATGCTGGAAGGCGTACGTGGGCAGGTCCACCTGCCGCCCGGCCGGCAGGACCGCGGACCAGTCGAGGTCGACTCCCTGGACGTGAGCCCGCGCCAAGGCGGTCAGTACGGCCGTCGACGCGTCGGCGCCGGCCCGCGACATCGGGATGAACGCGGCGTCAGCCGAAGCGCCGGGCAGAGCCGCCGGGCCCATGGCCGACAGCGTCCCGTCCGGGCCGATCTCGATGAACACCGTGACGCCCTGTCCGGCCATCGTCGTCACCGCGTCGGCGAACCGTACCGGCTGCCGTGCCTGGTCCGCCCAGTAACCGGCGTCCGGTCGGGTGATCAGCTCACCGGTCAGCGCCCCGACCCAGGCCACGGCGGGTGGCGCATGTTCGAGCCCGGCGGCCAGGGAGCCGAGTTCGTCCAGCACCGGGTCCATCCGGGCCGAGTGGAAGGCGTGGCTGACCCGCAGCCGGCGCACCCGCCGGCCACGTTCGCGCCACACCTCGACCATCGCGTCCACGGCGGCCGCGGCACCCGAGATCACCGTCGACGAGGGGCCGTTCACCGCCGCGATCGACACTTCGGACGTGCTTTCCAGCGTGGCGAGCACCTCTGCCTCGGTGGCGGCGATCGCCGCCATCGCCCCGCCGTCGGGTAGGGCCTGCATCAGCCGGGCCCGGGCCGCGACGAGCCGGCACGCCTGGGCCAAGGTCAGCACGCCCGCCGCGTGCGCGGCGGCGATCTCTCCGACCGAGTGACCGGCGACCACGTCAGGGACGATCCCGGCCGCCGCCAGGAGGGCGACCAGCCCCACCTCGACCGCGAACAACCCGGTCTGGGCGTACAGGGTCTGCGTGGCCAGAGCGTCCTCGCCGGTGCCGAGCACGACGTCCCGGAGCGGGAGCCCGAGCTCGGCTTCCAGCAGCGCGCAGGCGTGATCGAACGCCTCGGCGAAGACCGGCGAGGCCGCGTACAGCTCCCGGCCCATCCCGGCGCGCTGGGCCCCCTGCCCGGCGAAGAGGAAGCCCACCCGGCCGGCGCCACCGGCGGGGACCGCGGCCTGGATCACCCCGGCCGCGGACGTGCCGGCGGCGACCGCGGTCAGCCCGGCGGTCAGGTCGCCGGTGATGACCGCCCGGTGCTCGAACACCGACCGGGTACGGGCCAGCGACCAGCCGACGTCGACCGGGTCGAGATCGGGGCGGGAGGAGAGGTGTGCGGCGAGCCGTGCGGCCTGGGCGGCCAGGCCGGCGGCCGACTGACCGGACACCGGCCACGCGGCCGGGGCCGGCTCCAGCACCGGAACCGTCCGCCGTGGCGTGGTCCCGGTGACCTCGTCGGCGTTGGCCGGGGGTTCTTCAAGGATCACGTGGGCGTTGGTGCCGCTGACCCCGAACGCCGACACGCCCGCGCGCCGGGGGCGGCCGGTCGCCGGCCATGCCACCGGCTCGGTCAGCAGGCGCACGTCACCGGCGGACCAGTCCACGTGCGGGGACGGCTCGTCGGCGAAGAGGGTCACCGGAAGCGCGTCGTGCCGCAGGGCCAGCACCATCTTGATCACGCCCGCGACCCCGGCGGCGGCCTGGGTGTGGCCGATGTTCGACTTCACCGAGCCGAGCCAGAGCGGCCGGTTCTCGGGCCGGTCCTGACCGTAGGTGGCCAGCAGGGCCTGGGCCTCGATCGGGTCACCGAGTACCGTGCCGGTGCCGTGTGCCTCGACCGCGTCCACGTCCGAGGCGGCCAGGCCGGCGGCGGCCAGGGCGGCCCGGATCACCCGCTGCTGGGAGGGCCCGTTGGGGGCGGTGAGTCCGTTCGAGGCGCCGTCCTGGTTCACCGCGCTGCCACGGATGACGGCCAGGACCTGGTGCCCGTGACGGCGAGCGTCCGAGAGCCGTTCCAGCACCAGGACGCCCGCGCCTTCACCCCAGCCGGTGCCGTCGGCGTCCGCGCCGAAGGACTTGCACCGGCCGTTCGCGGCCAGCCCCTGCTGGCGGGCGAATTCGGCGAACGCTCCGGGGGTCGCCATCACGGTGACGCCGCCGGCCAGGGCGAGCGAGCATTCTCCGGCGCGCAGCGCCTGGCCGGCCAGGTGCAGCGCGACCAGGGAGGACGAGCAGGCCGTGTCCACCGTCACCGCCGGACCTTCAAGACCGAGCGTGTACGAGATCCGCCCGGAGATCACGCTGGTCGCGTTCCCGGTGAGCATGTAGCCCTCGGAGCCGCCGCTTTCGGCCAGCCCGGCGCCGTAGGCCGAATAGGTGGCTCCGGCGAAGACGCCGGTCTGGCTGCCCCGCAGTGACACGGGGTCGATGCCCGCGCGTTCCAGCGCTTCCCAGGTGGTCTCCAGCAGCAGGCGCTGCTGGGGGTCCATGGCCAGCGCCTCACGCGGGCTGATGCCGAAGAACCCGGCGTCGAAACCGGAGGCGTCATAGACGAATCCGCCCTGCCGGGTGGTGGACGTACCGTCGCCGTAGAGACGTTCGACGTCCCAGCCGCGGTCGGCGGGGAAGCCGGAGACTGCGTCCGTGTCGGTGGCCAGCAGCTCCCAGAAGCTCTCGGGGGTGGCGGCACCGCCGGGGAAACGGCAGCCGATGCCGACGATGGCGATCGGCTCGCCCGGATCCACGGCCGTGTGCGTCGTCGGCGTGGATGCGGTGCCGGCGCCGAGCAGCTCGGCGCGCAGGAGCTGGACGACCGCGGTGGGGGTGGGGTGGTCGAAGACGAGCGTGGCCGGGAGTTTCAGGCCGGTGGCCGTGTTCAGCCGGGTGCGCAGGTCGACGGCGGTGAGGGAGTCGAAGCCGAGGTCCTTGAACGCCCGCCCGGCAGGCACGGCCTCCGCGGACGCGTGCCCGAGGACGGCGGCGGCCTCCGCCCGGACCAGGTCGGTGAGGATCCGGTCCTGCTCCGGCCGGTTCAGGCCGAGCAGCCGCTGTCCCAGCGCCGTCCCGGCCTCCTTCGCGCCGTCGTCGGCGGCCATGAGGCCGTTGAGCGCCCGCTGGGCGTCCGGCAGATCGGCCAGCAACGGGCTGGGCCGCTGCACGGTGAACACCGGGGCGAACCGGTCCCAGTCGATGTCCGAGACCGCCACCAGGGCTTCGCCGGCGTCGAGCGCTCCGGCCAGTGCGGCGATCGCCGGCTCCGGGTCCATCTCCCGCACGCCGAGGCGCTGCAGGACCTCTCCGGCCGGGCCGTCGCCCATGCCGCCGCCGCCCCACAGCCCCCAGGCGACGGACGTCCCGGCGAGTCCGCGCCCGCGACGGTCCTCGACGAGGGCGTCCAGCGCCGCGTTCGCCGCCGCGTACCCGGCCAGCCGGCCGCTGCCCCAGGCCGCCGCCCCGGACGAGAACACCACGAACGCGTCCAGATCGAGGCCGTCGGTGGCCTCGTCCAGGTATCCGGCGCCACCGGCCTTCGCCTGCGACACCTCCGCCAGATCCGACGCCGTCATGTCGTCGATCGGGCCGCCCAGCCCGGCCCCGGCGGCATGCATGACCGAGCTCAGCCGTGGGCCGGTGGCGCCGATCCAGTTCACCAGGCCGGTGACCTGCGAGCGCTCGCCGACGTCACCGGCGACGACGGCCACGGCCGTCCCGGCGGCGGCCAGCTCGGCGGCCAGGGCCGGCGTCCCGGCCGCGGCCGGACCGGAGCGGCTGGACAGCACCAGCCGGGTGGCGCCGCGCCCGGTCAGCCAGCGGGCCACGTGCCCGCCGACGCCGCCGGTACCGCCGGTCACCAGGACACTGCCGCCCGGCTGCCAGCGGTCACCGGGACGCGGCCGGGACGCGCGCATCAAACGTCTGCCCAGCACTCCCCCGGCCCGGATGGCGACCTGGTCCTCACCGCCCCCGGCCAGGACCGCGGCCAGCCGTCCCGCCGCCCGCGCGTCCCATGTCCGGGGCAGGTCGATCAGTCCGCCCCACCGGTCCGGATGTTCCAGCCCGGCGACCCGGCCGAACGCCCACGTCTGTGCCTGGACCGGGCCGGTCGGCACCTCACCGGCGCCCGCGGCGACCGCACCGGACGTCAGCACCCACAGCGGCGCGCCGATCCCGGCGTCACCCAGCGCCTGGACCAGCCCCATCGTCCCGGCGAGCCCGGTCGCGACCACCGGCCACCGCGCCATCGGCGACTCGTCCAGCGCCAGCAGCGACACCACTCCGGCCACCACCGGGCCGCGATCCGGGCCGCGATCCGCGTGGAGGGTCTCGCTGATCCGGCCGGCCAGCGCCTGCCGGTCGGTCTCGTCCGGGGCGATCTCGGCGAGGAGCACCTGGGCGCCGTGGCCGGTCAGAGCCTGTACGCATCGCTCGGTCTGGTCCGTGCCCGTCTCACCGGCCGGGACGACCAGCAGCCAGGTGCCGGACAGGGTCGCGGAGCCGGGCGCCGTGACCGGGGCCCAGGTGATCCGGTAACGCCAGTCGGCGGCCGTCGATTCTCCGCGTTCGCGGTGCCGCCAGGCGGCCAGCGCGGGCAGTATCTCGCCCAGCCGCCGCCCGTCGACGGCCAGCGTCTGCGCCAGGCCGTCCAGGTCGCTGCCCTCGACGGCGGCCCAGAACGCGCTCTCGGCCGCCGGTACGACGCTCGTCGCGGTCGGGGCCGTGGCCGGCTTGGGCCAGTACCGCTGCCGCTGGAACGCGTACGTCGGCAGGTCGATCCGCCTGCCCGCCGGCAGCACCGCGGTCCAGTCCACGAAGACGCCGTGGCCGTGCACCAGGGCCAGCGAGGTCAGCGCCCGGACGGGTCCGCCATCGTCCCGCCGGAGGGTGCCGGTGACGACCGGCTCCCGCACGGGTCCCGATCCCTCGTCGGTCTCGGACCTGTGCCGGAGATCTTCGAAGGTGTCGGTGACGGCGGCGGTCAGGACCGGGTGGGCGGAGGTTTCGATGAACACCCCGTATCCGGCCCGGCCCAGCACCTCGGTGGCGCGGGCGAACTCCACGGGCGCCCGCAGGCTCGCGTACCAGTAGCCGGCGTCCAGCTCGGGGCCGGTCAGGAACTCACCGGTCATCGCCGACACCATGGGGATGAGGCCGGGCCGCGGCGTGACCGTCGCCAGCAGGCTCAGCACCTCGTCGCGGATGGCATCCACCTGCGGCCCGTGCGAGGCGTAGTCCACCGGCAGCATCCGCGCCCGGACGCCGTCCCGCTCAGCGGCGGCGAGCAGCGCGGCCAGGGCCTCCGGCCGGCCCGAGACGACCGTCGCCGCGGGGCCGTTCACGGCCGCGACGGAGAGCCGCCCGTCCCAGGACGCGATCCGGGCCGACACCGCCTCGGCCGATTCGGCGAGGGACAGCATGCCGCCGTGCCCGGACAAGGCGGTCAGGGCCCGGCTGCGCAGCGCCACCACCTTGCCGGCGTCCTCCAGCGACAGGATCCCGGCCACCACGGCCGCCGCGATCTCCCCCTGCGAGTGCCCCAGCACCACGTCCGGGGTCACCCCGGCCGCCTGCCAGAACTCGGCCAGCGAGACCATCACGGCCCACAGCGCGGGCTGGACCACGTCGACCCGGTCCAGGCCCGGCGCACCCTCCCGGCCGTGCAGCACATCGTCCAGCGACCAGTCCACGTACGGGGCCAGCGCCCGACCGCACTCGGCCAGCCGGGCCGCGAACACCGGGCTGGCCTCGGCCAGCTCCCGGCCCATCCCGACCCACTGGGATCCCTGTCCCGGGAACACGAACACGACCGGGCCGGTGCCGCCGGCCACCCCGGTGACGACCCCGGTGACGACCCCGGCGGCGGGCTCGTCGGCCGCCAGCGCGCCGAGTCCGGCCACCAGTTCGTCCCGGCCGGCGCCGGTGATGACGGCACGGTGCTCGAACAGGGACCGGGTGGTCGCCAGCGACCAGCCGACGTCGACGGCGTCGAGGTCCGGCCGGTCCGCGAGGTGATCGGCCAGCCGCCGGGCCTGCTCGACGAGACCGGACGCGGTCTGAGCGGACACCAGCCAGGCCGGGGTACCCGACAGCGCCGGCGCGGGCCCGGCGTGGGCCGATCCATCGCCCACTCCTGCCAGTGCAGGTACTTTCTCCCCGACCCCGGCCCGTACAGGCTCCCCGTCCTCAACCCCGGCCCGTGCAGGTGCCCCGTCCTCGAACTCGGCCCGTGCAGGTGCTCCTTCCTCGAACCCGGCCCGTGCAGGTGCACCTTCCTCAACACCGCTCGCGGCCGGTGCCTCTTCGAGGATGACGTGAACGTTGGTGCCGCTGATCCCGAAGGCCGAGACGCCGGCCCGGCGGGGTCGATCGCCCGCCGTCCAGTCCACCGGCTCGGTCAGCAACCGGACGTCACCGGCGGTCCAGTCGACCTCCGGCGTCGCCTCGTCCGCGTGCAGGGTGGCCGGGAGCAGGCCGTTCCGCAGGGCTAGGACCATCTTGATGATCCCGGCCGCGCCGGAGGCCTGCTGGGCGTGCCCGATGTTGGATTTCACCGTGCCCAGCCACAGCGGCCGTCCCTCGGGGCGGTCCTGCCCGTAGGTGGCCAGCAGCGCCTGGGCCTCGATCGGGTCCCCGAGCCGGGTGCCGGTGCCGTGCGCCTCGACCGCGTCCACGTCGGCGGTGCCGAGGCCGGCGCTGGCGAGTGCGGCGCGGATCACCCGCTGCTGCGAGGGTCCGTTGGGGGCGGTCAGCCCGTTGGACGCGCCGTCCTGGTTGATGGCACTGCCGGCCACGACGGCCAGCACCGTGTGCCCGTTACGGCGAGCGTCCGACAACCGTTCCAGCACGATCATGCCCGCGCCCTCGGACAGCCCCATCCCATCGGCCTCAGCCGAGAACGCCTTGCACCGGCCGTCCAGAGCCAGCGCCCCCTGCTGCGAGAAACCGATGAACTCAGCCGGATCCGCGATCACCATCACACCACCGGCCAAAGCCAGATCACACTCACCCGCCCGCAACGCCTGCGCCGCCAGATGCAACGACACCAAAGCCGACGAACAAGCCGTGTCCACCGTCACCGCCGGACCCTCAAGACCGAGCGTGTACGAGATCCGACCCGAGATCACACTCGTCACATTGCCCGTGATCAGGTGCCCTTCCGCGCCGTCGAGGTCGGCGCCGTAGCCGGTCTGCCCGGCGTACCCGGACGAGGCCGCGCCGGCGAAGACGCCGGTCAGCGAGCCGCGCAGGGACATCGGGTCGAGCCCGGTGCGCTCCAACGCTTCCCAGGCCGTTTCGAGCAGGAGGCGCTGCTGCGGGTCCATCGCCAACGCCTCACGCGGGCTGATCCGGAAGAACGCCGGGTCGAAGTCCGCCGCACCGGCGACGAAACCACCCTCACGGGTCACCGACCCCAGGGCCGAGCCGGGCACGGCGTCGAGCAGCCCCGCGATGTCCCACCCCCGGTCAGCGGGGAAGCCGCCGATCGCGTCCCCACCGCTCGCCAGCAGCTTCCACATCGCTTCCGGGCTGTCCACGCCGCCGGGATACCGGCAGCCCATCCCGACGATCACCACCGGATCGGTGACCGAGACGGGGGTGACCCGCGATCCGGCCGTCATCAGCTGCTGCGTGCCCATCAGCTGGGTCACGATCTGCCGGGCCAGCATCACCGGGGACGGATAGTCGAACACCACTGTGGAAGGCAGTTGCAGCCCGGTGGCCTGGTTCAGCCGGCCGCGCAGCTCGACCGCGGTCAGGGAGTCGAAGCCCATCTCCCGGAAGGCCCGGTTGGCCTCCACCGCCTCGCCCGGGGCATGGCCGAGGACCGCTGCCGCGTGGCCGCCGACCAGGTCGGTGACGATCCGTTCCCGCTGACCGGCCGATACTCCGGCCAGGCGTGCCAGCAGCGCCGCGGCCTCACCCGAGGCGACGACGGTGGCACCGGAGTCGACCTGACGGGCCTCGGGGATCTCCTCCAGCAGCGGCCACGACCGCACCGCGTTGAACACCGCCGAGAACCTCGGCCAGTCCACATCCGCCACCGACAACACGGTCTCGTCATCGGCGAGCACCTGCCCCAGCACCGTCAACGCCCGCTCCGGATCCAGCAACCGCAGCCCCTGGCGCCGCAACCGGTCCGGGACCAGGCTCTGCGGCCGGGCCGGCTCGGCCGGGTCCTGGGCGGCGTTCGCCGAGTCGTCGAAGCGGCCGCCGGAGCTCCAGACCCCCCACGCCACCGACGTCGCCGGCAACCCACGGGCACGCCGGTTCTCCGCCAGCGCGTCCAGGTGAGCGTTCGCGGCGGCGTACGTACCGTGCTCCCCCACCCCCCACGTCGCAGTGATGGAGGAGAACAGGACGAAGGCATCCAGATCGAGGTCGGCGGTGAGCTCGTCCAGATGAGTCGCACCCGCGACCTTCGCGCTCAAAGCCAGCGCCAGCTGGTCCACATCGGCCTGGTCGAGGGCCATCAGCTCCACCGCCACCGCCGCGTGAATCACCGCCGACAACGGCGAGGCGACCGTCGGTATCCACGCCAGCAAACCGGCCAGCGCATCCCGATCCACCACGTCACAGGCGACCATCGTGACCGCCGAACCAGCCTCCGCCAAGAAGGCGGCGAGCACCCCCGCACCGGGCGTCCCCGGCCCCCGGCGACTGGTCAGCACCGCGTGCTCGACCCCCGCATCGGTCAGCCAGGCGGCCAGATCGGGGCCGATCGCGCCGCTGGCCCCGGTGAGCAGGATCGTTCCGCGCGGCGCCCACGCGCCGTCGCCGTTGCGGCGGGGGGCGGCCCGGACCAGGCGGCGGGCCGAAATCCCACCGGCCCGGATCGCGGCCTGGTCCTCGCTCTTGCCGGCCAGCACCCCGGTGAGCCGCGCCGCGGCCCGGTCGTCCAGGACGGGTGGCAGGTCGATCAGGCCACCCCACCGGTCCGGATGCTCCACCCCGGCCGTCCGGCCCAAACCCCACACCTGGGCTTGGATCGGGCTGGTCAGGACATCGCAGTCGCCGGTCGTGACGGCCCCCTGGGTCAGCACCCACAGCGGCGCGGTCGTCCCGGCATCGCCGAGCGCCTGCAGCAGGCCCAGCGTCCCGGCCACGCCGGACGGCACCACGGGCCGGTCGGCCAACGGCGACTCGTCCAGTCCCAGCAGGGAGAGCACCCCCGCAGGCCCGCCGTCGTCCGTCACCGGGGCGAGGGTTCCGCTGATCGTCGCGGCCAGGCCCGACCGGGTCACCTCGCCGGGGGCGACCTCGGCGAACAGCACCCGGGCCCCGCGCTCGCTCAGCGCCCGCGCGCAGGCGGACACGAGATCGCCGCCCGCCAGTGCGGACGGGACCACGACCAGCCAGGTCCCGGACAACGCCACCGGGGCCGGGTCACGAACCGGCACCCAGGAGATCCGATACCGCCAGTCCGCGGTCAGCGACTCGTCCCGCTCCCGCCGCCGCCACGACGCCAGGGCCGGCACCAGCTCGCCCAGGGTCGTCCCGTCCACCGAGAGCGCCTGGGACAGGCCGTCCAGGTCACCGGCCTCGACCGCCGACCAGAACCGGGCCTCGGCCGCGGTCCCGCCGCCACCGCTGACGGCGACCGGGGCCGGGACGGGCTTGGGCCAGTACCGCTGCCGCTGGAAGGCGTACGTCGGCAGTTCCACCCACGGCGCCGCCGGCACGACGGTGGTCCAGTCCACGGGCACGCCGCGTACGTGCGCCTCGGCCAGCGAGGCCAGCAGCCGGGCCGGGCCGCCGTCGTCGCGGCGCAAGGTCCCGGTCACGATCGGCGCCGGCCGGGAGAGACGTTCGGTCTCCTCGGGGTTCGCGAGCTCCTCGAGCGTGCCGGCGATCGACGCCGTCAACACCGGATGCGCGGAGACCTCGACGTACACCCCGTGGCCCGTCCGGTCCAGCGCTTCGATCGCCCGGCTGAACTGGACAGTCGCCCGCAGGCTGGCGTACCAGTAGCCGGCGTCCATCTCCGGGCCTTCCAGGAGTTCCCCGGTCATCGCCGACACCATCGGCACCCGACCAGGCTGCGGGGCGACGCCGTCCAGGAGGTTCAGGATCTCCTCGCGCAGCTCATCCACCTGCGGGCCGTGCGAGGCGTAGTCCACCGGCAGGATCCTGGCTCGGACCCCGTCACGCTCGCAGTCCGCGAGCAGCGTGCGCAGAGCCTCTGGATCGCCGGACACCACCGTGGCGGCCGGGCCGTTCACGGCCGCCACCGACGCCCGGCCGTCCCACGGCGCCACCCGCGCCTCCACCGCGGCGGCGGACTCGGCGATCGAGAGCATGCCACCGCGCCCGGACAGCGCGATCAGCGCCCGGCTGCGCAACGCCACGATCTTGGCAGCGTCCTCCAGCGACAGGAACCCGGCGACCACCGCTGCGGCGATCTCACCCTGCGAATGCCCGACCACGGCATCCGGCTCCACCCCAGCGGCCTGCCACACCGCAGCCAGCGACACCATCACCGCCCAGAGCACCGGCTGGACGACGTCGACCCGGTCGAAACCGGGCGCGCCTTCACGACCGGCGAGGACATCTCCCAAGGACCAGTTCACGTACGGGGCCAGAGCCTGCTCACACTCGGCCAGCCGGGCGGCGAACACCGGGCTGGCCTCGGCCAGCTCCCGGCCCATCCCCACCCACTGCGACCCCTGACCCGGGAAGACGAACACCACCCGGCCCTGACCGCCCCCGGCCGGAACCACCCCGGTGACGGCCCCGGCGGCCGGCTGACCGGCGGCCACCGCCGACAGTCCGGACAGCAGCTCACTGCGGTCCTGGCCCAGGATCACCGCCCGGTGCTCGAAGACCGACCGGGTGGAGATCAGCGACCAGGCCACCCCGGCGACGTCCAGATCGGGACGGGCCAGGACGAACTCGCCCAGCCGACCGGACTGCGCGGCCAGCCCGGCCATGCTCCGGCCCGACACCAGCCAGGCCGGCACCGATCCGGTCAGCACCGGCAGACCCGGCTTCTCCTGGCCGGCGTCCTCGGGCTCCGGGTCGTCGGGATCGGCGTCCACGTCCGTCACCGGCGGTGCTTCTTCGATGATGGCGTGCACGTTGGTGCCGCTGACCCCGAACGCCGACACCCCGGCCCGCCGGGGACGGCCGTTCGCCGGCCACGCGACCGGCTCGGTGAGCAGCCGGACGTCGCCGGCGGTCCAGTCCACGTGCGGACTGGGCTCCTCGGCGTGCAAAGTACGCGGCAGCTCCTGGTGCTGCAGAGCGAGGACCATCTTGATGACCCCGGCCACCCCGGCCGCGGTCTGCGTGTGCCCGATGTTCGACTTCACCGACCCCAGCCAGAGCGGGCGGTCGTCCTCGCGGTCCTGCCCGTAGGTGGCGAGCAGCGCCTGGGCCTCGATCGGGTCACCCAGCACCGTGCCGGTGCCATGCGCCTCCACCGCGTCGACCTGATCGGCCCGCAGCCCGGCGTTCGCCAGCGCGGTACGGATCACTCGCTGCTGCGACGGGCCGTTCGGCGCGGTCAGCCCGTTGCTGGCGCCGTCCTGGTTCATCGCGCTACCGGCGATGACGGCCAGCACCCGATGACCCTTCCGTCGCGCGTCCGAGAGCCTCTCCAGGAAGAGCATCCCGGCGCCCTCACCCCAGCCGATCCCGTCCGCGTCGGCCGCGAACGCCTTGCACCGACCGTCGAAGGCCAGCCCCTGCTGACGGGAGAACTCGGCGAACGCGGACGGAGTGGACATGACCGCCACCCCACCGGCCAGCGCCATCGAGCACTCACGCGAACGCAGCGCCTGACACGCCAGATGCAACGCGACCAGGGACGACGAACACGCCGTGTCCACCGTCACCGCCGGACCTTCCAACCCCAGCGTGTACGACACCCGCCCCGAGATCACCGACGTCAGGCTGCCGATCATCAGATAGCCCTCGGAGCCGCCTTCTTCGGCCAGCCCGTGGCCATAGGCGCCGAAGCCGGCACCGGCGAAGACCCCGATCTGGGTGCCCTTCAAAGACGCCGGGTCGATGCCCGCCCGCTCGACCGCTTCCCAGGCCGTCTCCAGCAGCAGCCGCTGCTGCGGATCCATCGTGATCGCCTCACGCGGGCTGATCCCGAAGAACCCCGGATCGAAATCCGCCGCGTCGTACAGGAAACCACCCACGCGCGTGGTCGACGCCTCGTCGCCCGCCCCGGCGTAGAGACCTTCGGGGTCCCAGCCCCGGTCCGACGGGAATCCGGAGATCGCGTCGGCCCCGGCGGACAACAGGTTCCAGAAGTCCTCCGGCTCGCGGACGCCGCCCGGGAACCGGCAGCCCATCCCGACGATCGCGATCGGCTCGCGGTCACGGTCGCGAAGCCTCTTGCGGGTCCGACGCAACGTGGTGGTTACCTGCTTGAGGTAATCACGAAGCTTGCCCTCGTTCTCAACCGCAGCCATGTTGACCTACCCCTAAGAAGTCTTGTGGATCAATCGAAGTCGGCAGCGCGGAGCTCTTTTTCCACGAAGTCGAACATCTCGTCGTCGGTTGCCGACTCAAGCTCTTGATCGGTCCCCTGGTCGTCGCCGTCGTGCTGGGCGCGCAGCTCCTGGCCGATCGATTCGAGCCGGGACGTGATGTCGAAGCGCTCCTCGCTGTTCCAGGAGATCCTGGAGAGGACGGCCTGCAGTTTCTTGAGTTCCGCCACCGCGAAGGCGTAGTCGGTCTGTTCGTTGACGGCCTTGGACCGGATGAAGTCGGCCAGGACGGTAGGCGTCGGATAGTCGAAGACGAGCGTGGCGGGCAGTTTCAGCCCGGTGGCCGTGTTGAGCCGGGTGCGCAGGTCGACGGCGGTGAGGGAGTCGAAGCCGAGGTCCTTGAACGCCCGCCCGGCAGGCACGGCCTCCGCCGAGGCGTGCCCGAGGACGGCGGCGGCCTCCGCCCGGACCAGGTCGGTGAGGATCCGGTCCTGCTCGGGCCGGCTGAGCCCCTCCAGCCGCCGGCCCAGGGCCGTCCCGTCCGGCTCCGCGCCGTCGTCGGGCGTGGTGGAGTCGCCGAGTGCCTGCTGGGCGTCGGGCAGGTCGGCCAGCAGAGGGCTGGGCCGTTGGACGGTGAAAATGGTGGCGAACCGGTCCCAGTCGATGTCCGAGACCGCGACCAGACTTTCCCCGGCGTCCAGGACAGCCGCCAGCGCGCCGACGGCCAGACCGGCGTCCATCTCCCGTACTCCGAGACGCTGGAGCATCTCACCGGCCGGGCCGTCGCCCATCCCGCCACCGCCCCACAGCCCCCAGGCCACCGACGTCCCGGACAGGCCCCGGCTGCGGCGATCCTCCACCAGGGCGTCGAGGGCGGCGTTGGCGGCCGCGTAACCGGCCAGCCGGGCGCTGCCCCAGGTCGCCGCACCGGAGGAGAACGCCACGAACGCGTCCAGGTCCCTGTCCGCCGTCAACTCGTCCAGATAGCTCGCGCCACCGGCCTTGGCCTGCAACGATTCGGCCAGATCCGCCGTCACCATGGCTTCGAGCCGGCCACCCAGTCCAGCGCCGGCCGCGTGCATGATCGAGCTCAGCGCGAGACCGTGCGTGTCGATCCAGCTCAGCAGACCGGCCGTCTGAGAACGGTCACCGACATCACCGGCGAGAACGGCCACGTCACTGCCGGCGGTGGCCAGCTCAGCGGCCAGCGTCGCCGCACCGGACGCGGCCGGACCGGAACGGCTGGACAACACGATCCGCGACGCGTCCCGCCCGGTCAGCCAGCGAGCCACATGCCCGCCGACGCCACCGGTACCGCCGGTCACCAGCACACTGCCGCCGGGCTTCCACTCAGGCGCCGAGCGGGTCAGGCGGTTCGCACGGACCAGCCGCCGCCCCAGCACCCCTGCCGAGCGGATGGCGACCTGGTCCTCACCGCACCCGGCCAGGACCGCGCACAGCCGATCGGCCGTGCGCGCGTCCCACACCGGAGGCAGGTCGATCAGACCACCCCACCGATCCGGATGCTCCAGAGCGGCGACCCGGCCGAACGCCCACGACTGTGCGGGCACCGGACTGACGGGTATCTCACCGGTGACGGCCGCCATCGCGCCCGACGTCAACATCCACAGCGGCGCGTCGATCCCGACGTCACCCAGCGCCTGGACCAGCCCCATCGTCCGGGCGAGCCCTCTGGTCACAACAGGCGACTCATCCAGGGGCGAATCGTCCACGGCCAGCAGGGACACAATGCCAGCCACCGGCGAATCACCGAGCTCGCCCAATGTCTGAGTGATACGGGCACCCAGAGACTCCCGATCCAGCTCACCAGGAGCGATCTCAGTGACCAGCACTCGGGCACCGCGATCCGTCAGAGCCTGAACGGCGGAGGTGGTCAGGTCGGTGCCGGTCTGGCCGGTGGGGGCGACCAGGAGCCAGGTGCCGGACAGGGTCGCGGGGGCGGGTTCGGTGAGCGGGGTCCAGGTGATGCGGTAGCGCCAATCGGCGACCGCGGACTCACCCCGTTCACGCTGCCGCCAGGAGGCCAGCGCGGGCAGTACCTCCTGCAGTCGCTGCCCGTCCACGGCCAGTGCCTGCGAAAGGCTGTCCAGGTCGCCGTTCTCGACGGCGGCCCAGAATGCGCTCTCGGCCGCCGGGACGACGCTCGTCCCGGTCGAGGCTGGGGTCGGCTTGGGCCAGTACCGCTGCCGCTGGAAGGCGTAGGTCGGCAACGCGACCCGCTCCCCCATCGGCAGCACCGCCGCCCAATCCACCGGAACGCCCTGAACATGCACCTCGGCCAGGGAAGCCAGCAACCGCGCCGGGCCACCGTCATCCCGACGCAACGTCCCACACACCACCGGAACCTGCCGGGACCCATCGTCGGAGGCGAGGCTTTCCAGCGTGTCGATGATCGCCGCAGTCAACACCGGATGCGCGGAGGTCTCGATGAACACCCCGTACTCGCCCAGCACTTCCACCGCCCGGGAGAACCGGACAGCCGCCCGCAGGCTCGCGTACCAGTACCCGGCGTCCAGTTCGGGACCGGTCAGAAACTCACCGGTCATCGCCGACACCATCGGAATCCGGCCCGCCTGCGGAGCGACCCCGGCCAGCAGCCCGAGAATCTCCTCACGCAACGCATCCACCTGCGGGCCGTGCGAGGCATAATCCACCGGCAACATCCGCGCCCGGACACCATCCCGCTCACAGTCGGCGAGCAGTTCGGCCAAGGCCTCAAGGTCACCGGAGACAACCGTGGCAGCTGGCCCATTGACCGCAGCCACCGAGGCACGCCCGTCCAACGACGCCACCCGCGCCTCGACCGCATCCGCGGATTCGGCGATCGACAGCATCCCACCCCGGCCCGACAGGGCGATCAATGTCTGACTCCGCAGCGCCACCACCTTCGCGGCATCGTCCAGCGACAGGATCCCGGCGACCACCGCTGCGGCGATCTCACCCTGCGAATGCCCCACCACCGCATCCGGCTCCACCCCAGCCGCCTGCCACACCGCAGCCAGCGACACCATCACCGCCCACAACACCGGCTGAACCACATCCACCCGGTCAAACCCCGGAGCACCCTCCCGACCAGCCAGGACGTCATCCAGAGACCAGTCCACGTAAGGAGCCAGAGCCCGACCACACTCCACCAGCCGAGCCGCGAACACCGGACTGGCCTCAGCCAACTCCCGCCCCATGCCGACCCACTGCGACCCCTGACCCGGGAACACGAACACCACCGGACCGGTGACACCACCCGCACCACTCACCACAGCCGAGGCCGGCCGCCCAGCCACCAAGGCCGACAACCCCGCCACCAGATCACCAGAGTTGTCACCGGTGACCACAGCCCGATGCTCGAACACCGACCGCGTCGTCGCCAACGACCACCCCACATCAACCGGATCAAGCCCCGGCCGCCCCGACACGTACCCCACCAACCGGGACGCCTGCGCCCGCAGACCAGCCACCGACTGCGCCGACACCAACCACGACGTCGCCCCACCGGTCAACACAGACGGCGACTCCCGAACCGGACCAGACTCACTCTGCTCCAGCTCGGCCGGGGGCTCTTCGAGGATGAGGTGGGCATTGGTGCCGCTGATCCCGAAGGCCGACACTCCGGTCCGGCGGGGACGGCCGTTGGTCTTCCACGCCACGGGTTCGGTGAGCAGCCGGACGTCACCGGCGGTCCAGTCAACGTGCGGAGAGGGAACGTCAGCGTGCAGGGTGGCCGGGAGCATGCCGTTCCGCAGGGCGAGGACCATCTTGATGACCCCGGCCGCCCCCGCCGCCTGCTGCGCGTGCCCGATGTTCGACTTCACCGACCCCAGCCACAACGGCCGTCCTTCCGGGCGGTCCTGCCCGTAGGTGACCAGGATTGCCTGGGCCTCGATCGGGTCACCCAGCCGGGTGCCGGTGCCGTGCCCCTCGACCGCATCGACGTCACCTGGCTGGAGCCCCGCATTGGTCAAAGCGGCACGGATCACGCGTTGCTGCGAGGGTCCGTTCGGGGCTGAGAGCCCGTTGGACGCGCCGTCCTGGTTGATGGCACTACCGGCCACCATCGCCAGCACCGTGTGCCCGTTACGGCGCGCGTC
>NZ_JBITLM010000023.1:0-109428 GCF_044465295.1 Nonomuraea sp. NPDC049714
GCGCTGTTGCCCGCACCGTGCCACCACGATCGTGCAGGCCATCCTCGTCCTGCAACTCATCGAAGAAGGCCGCTACTCAGGATGAAAAGTGCTCAGTGTCACTCTGGTGTGCCGTTCGGCTCTCGTGCTCACGAAGCAGTCTGTGAGGGCTTAGAACTGATGGACGGGAGCTGGGTCGGCCCTGGCCAACGTCTACCCAACCAGTTCCCTGCTCAATGGCAGGCGTATGCGATGGCTGCTGAATCGTTCTTGTGAGGATCAAGGGCGGCGCTCCGCGCCGCCGGCGCGGCCCTGCGCTTGGCCGCACGCTGCGCGTGCGGCCTGAAGGCCGTTCTCGCGCACGGCCGTGCTCGGGCCGCCTTCTGGCCTCCAGGTGACCGCAAGTGCGCCAAATGCGTTCCGCCTAAGAAGACTGCGCCGTCTGCGAGTTTCAGAGAGACCGCCGACAACGCGATAATCCTGAAAATCAGCGTATTCAGTAATGTCATCCGCCATGGCAGACAGTCTCAGTTCTTCATCATATTCCAGAGCTAAGCGCGTCTCGGCGGGAAACACAGATTATACTCTCTGATAAATTGGTCCTCGAAAGCACCATCGCTATCTTTTCTGATGATATCCTCCACCTCATAATCCGTCAGCAGGACGGCGGAGTCAACTATAGTCCTCATGCAGCTATCCAGAAATTGATAGGGTTTAGTTGAGGTATCTCCGAACTGAAAGGCCGGTCCACGGAAGCCGCGATGACGATACGAATACGAGTAAGTATAGATTCGCTCGTCGGCCTTAATGTATGCCTGAACCGGATAATGCTGGGCAAGCTTGATCGTAAGTCTCTTTCTCTGCTCTTCCATAAGTCCTCTTTCCCAATCGTGAAGCATAACGACCTCGTTGGCGAGATCTTTTATCCTTCCAGCCCAACCCGCCCTTTCGCCTACTTCTTCTCTATATTGCAGTTGCATTGCCGGAGCCCGAGGGTCGTGGATTACTATGGTAATCTTCCCTGGTCGCGCAAGCACTTTATTGAAATCTTCCAAAAGGTGTAGACACTCGTCCAACTCCAGCCTGATGCGCAGAATAACAACTTCGGTAGAGGACCCTATCTCTGCCCCCCAATCGTAGTTCGACGTGTGAGGCAATATGCGCTCCAGGCCAACGTTGGCAGCCTCGGCTATTATCTGACTGTTATTTGCCTTATCTACTCTTGCAGATAGGCTTGTTGTCGCTTCTCTAAGGCTGGCCAGGGCTACCCCAAGGCCTTCGACGATCGATCGGTTACGCGCCAAGACGACCAGAATGCCACCCAAGGCGAGTAGAACGGCAGCCGTAACTACATCATCACTCGCCCAGCCGAATATTTTTATTATCGCCACAAAGACCACGAGAAATGCCGTAGAGGCCCAGTCGTAATTGTCGCGCAGGAAAGAAAATATTCTGCTGGTCATTTTCGCTCCGACCTGCTAGTCAGATTGCGCTACACCTATCTGGTGTATCTGGCCGCACCTTAGTAGGGTGCGCCGCAATCCGTGGGTCGCTTGCGCATGGAGTTTTCCAAGGTGGCATTCTTGTCTGATGTCGACCGTTCGCTCCAGGAGCCAAACAAAAACCCGAGGCGGTGCGTTAAGCTCGCCAAGCCTAGGCATAGCGGAGTCTTGACCCATTCTGAGGGCCGTCTCATCGCCACTTCCAACGCTACGCCTCGATTGGTCGCTATAAATCCCTGCGAAGATGATATGACCGTAAAATGGTTGTCGATCGTGCGGGCCCCATGGCCAGCCGCCATCGCGCGATCATCCGCGCGTGCTGGAGCGGCTTGGGTCCTCGCCCGGTCTCATCAGGCACCTTGACCTGCCTGATGGAGTGGGCAGTGAGGAGCCGAAAGCTACTAGGCAAGTGATCAAGACACTGTGGTGCGTCTGCCTGTAGACATGATCGTCTTGGTTTCCAAGAGGGAATACCTGTGAGTCCAGCCTTCCCAGACATCTTCCGGCCCGGCAGTTGCAAGACCGGTTGCATCGAAGGCGCTGGTAATGCCTTGCGGTCCGGAGTGAATCTTCGCCATCTCGCCCCGGCACCTGCCGCCTCGACAGCATCGTTGCATGTCCGTTGCGTGCCCAATGGGCGGGGAATATGGGGAGTCGGAGGCGAAGGTAGGCCGTCCCTATTTCACGCAACCTGGCCTCGTCATGGCACCAGCGGCATCCTTTGTCCTAGTCAAAGACGCCTCCGGCCGGGGCCTCAGGCTCCGAGATGATCTCGACAAGCCCAACGCAGTCAGTGGCTGAGGTGGGCCGGCGCTTCCCGTCGCCATCGCCCCAGGACAAGCCGAGCAGACCAAGGGCCGGAGGTGAAGGTTGTTCTTCCAGTCGGGAGCTCCACCTTCACCTCCGGCCCTTGCCCCGCTCCCCTGACGGGTGGGCCGACGGCGACGGCGAGATCCTGCGGGAGGGGTGCGTGCGTCCGCACGGGAACAGCTGCGTAACCGCAGGTACGGCACTGGACACGACCCTGCGAGTGTTCCCATAGGGCTTGGCCCTCGTCATGCGCACCTGGCTAGAAGTGCCAGTAACGTGACCAGCTATGAGCGAGGCGACAGAGATTCTGGTCTGGGTGATCAAGTGGGTCGGTGTGGTCATAACGATCATCGGCGCGTTCATCGCTGCACCTGATGCAGCCCAGTCTCTGTTCGGAGGATCCTGGAAGTGGGTCAAGAGGCAGGCCCGGAAGGTGTTACCCAAGAAGACGAGGGTCGTTGCGATCGGCACAGCCTACGAGGCCAACGCCAGCGGCAGCCTCAGCGTCCGAAAGTCTGGTGGACATAACTGGCCTGAAGATGCCCGTGTGGATCAGCAGGTAGCTATGTTGCGGGCCTACATCGAAGACGTCGAAGTGCGACTGAACCAGACTATGGACGCCGTTGCTGCAGAACAGACGACTAGAGACGCGGCCCTCCACCAGTTGAAGGGAGAGCTTCGCGGAGAGATCGACCAGGTTAGAGCACTGATCGACCAACAGGAACGCGAAGCAGTCAAGATCGATACGAGAGGGATGTTCCCCATCGCCATCGGTGTCCTCTTCGGTAATGTCCCTGAATTCCTCGCCAGCTGGCCGGGCTGGTACTTGCCCTGGCTATGGCCATTCGCCGGGCTTGGTGTCACCATCGCGATCGCCGCGATAGCCCGGAAGGACCGGCGCCTGATCGACAGCGCTCCTAGACTGAGCGATCACTAGCCTTGCCTTATGGACAATCCGGATATCTCACCTGAGTTGATCATCCTGACCCACATGAACAAGTGGGTCGGAGTCATCATCGCCCTTGTCGGGGCATTCATCGCGGCCCCGGACGGCGCGCGACTGATCTTTCAGTCCACTAATATGGTGTGGGGTGCGAAAACCCGGGTGCGGCCTCTGGTCTGCGGTTATCCGCCTCGTCTATGCGGCCCGCTGGTACTGGTTGATCAGGCCGTCGAGTACCTGCCGGCGTTGCAGGCGGACCTGATCGGGATCTCCGGGTGGAGCAGGGGTATGTGGTGGTTGAGGTGGTCGACGGTCTCGTGAGCGATGGGGACGGTGGCGGTTGTAATGCCGTTCGTATGCCTGCAGGACTCGGCGGAGATGGCCTTCGTCGTAGATCAGCATCCGGTCGGTGCATTCTCTTCGGATGGTGCCGACCCAGCGCTCGGCTATCGCGTTGGCCTGCGGTGCGCGAACTGGTGTTTTGATGACTCGGGCGCCGAGTGAGGTGAACACCTCGTCGAAGACCGCGGTGAATTTGGCGTCGCGGTCGCGAATGAGGAATCTGATGCCCTCGGCCCGCGCTCCCTGGTTCATGACCAGGTTGCGGGCTTGTTGAGCGACCCAGATTCCGGTCGGATGCGCCGTGATGCCCGCGATGTGGACCACGCGGGTGGCGTGCTCGATGAAGAACAGAACGTAGAGCCGTTTGAGGAAGACGGTGTCGACGTGGAACAGATCGCACGCCCAGATGCCCTCGGCCTGCGCTTTGAGGAACTGGCCCCAGCTCGGGCCGGTGCGACGTGGTGCCGGACCGAGACCGGCCTTTTTGAGGATGTCGCGTACGGTGCTGGGCGGTACCCGAAGGCCGATGCCGGTCAGCTCTCCGCTGATGCGCTGATAGCCCCTTGAAGGATTCTCCTGGGCCAGGCGCAACACCGCCTCCCGGACCTCTGCGCGGGTAGAGGGACGACCCGACCGTTTGGAGGGGTAGGTCCACCGGCGCGTCACCAGCGCGCGGTGCCAGCGCAGCAACGTCGCGGGGGTAACGAAGAAGACGTTCCACGACGAGCGGGGAAGCAACCGCGACAAGGCCGCGAGGACGACCCGATCCACCGGCTGGAGATTAGGCCGGTTCACTTGACGGCGTAGCACGGCGACCTGATGGCGAAGCACCACGATCTCGGCCGTCTTGGCCCGATCACCGCGGCCCAGCAGGACCAGAAGCTGAAAGACACGCCCGAGGATGAGGTAGAGGAAGGACCACGACACCGTCAGCAGGATGCCCGAGACCCCACCATGCTCGAACCACGAACCCTCAGGTCAACCTCACCGGCTGAGTTTCCGCACCCCACACGGCGCCCAGGCATTGCACTCCAAAGGACCTCCGTCTCTACCCAAGGTCAGTGCTCGGCAGTTCGCGCGCTTGGATCACTCGGATTGAGGGTGGAAAGCCCGACGGCACCTTGGTCTGAATTCGCCATAAAGCCGTCGGCGTCGATCCTTCTTCTGGTCAAGGGAGTGCCTGCACATGGCTGCGATGGCCAAGCGGCGATTACTTCTTACTCGAGCCCGTCCGATAGTCATGTCTCGCAGAGCGTGATCATAATGCATGTCGGGCACCTAGGCAGAGAGATCGAACCACTGGTCGCGTGGGCGAGCGGTCCGGGACGCGCGGTCCTGCATCATTACCTAGACCCTTATATCGCCAGTGTGGCGAATCGTCGTTCAGTTGACCCGAAACAAGCATCTCAAGAAGGGATCTCGGTCATGACCCAGCTTAATCTGATCCAACTCGCGTGCTCCCGCACGGAGGACAGCGGTGAAGACGAAGTTTACATCAAGGTAAACGGCTGGCGCGCATGGCCGGACTCGGGCGCATCCCAGATTGGACCACACCAGATGGTTCCCATCACCAGGAGCTTCTCTTTTGACCAGGACTCCATGAGCATCGAATTGGTCGACGAAGATACCGAACCCATTGATCCGGACGATAGCCTCGGAACGCACACAGCCCGAGAATCCCAGAAAGGCTTGGGAGTGATGCAAGCGATTTTCGAAGGCAACGGCTGCCATTACAGACTCACCTATTCGGTCACATAAATGCGACAAATAGCCAAGGCGTAATGGCTGCAGTGAACGCTTTTCATTCTTACGCCGCCTGCGCAACGCGGTGATTCTGCAGGACGGCGATGGCCTTGCACAGGTGGCCGGCCTTGGAAGGGCAGCACCGTAGCTTTCGAAGGATCTTCCAGCTCTTCAGCTGGGCATTCGCGCGCTCGCCGGGGCCGCGGAGCCTGGCGTGGGAGCGGTTGGCTCGCTTCTGGGACTCGGGTTTGTTCTTGCCCTTGTACGGGGTGCGGACCGGCCCTTCGGCTCCTTGGTAGGCCTTGTCGGCCAGGGTGATGATCCCGGCCTGTTCCAGGGCGCGCAGGATGCCCCAGATGCGGGCGGCGCTGAGGTCGTGGGTCTTGCCCGGTAGTGCGCCCGAGGTCCACAGGATCGTTCCGTCAGGTGTGGCGATGACCTGGATGTTCATGCCGTGCACGCGGTGCTTGCCGGAGAAGTACGGCCGGTCGGCGGCGACCCGGTCGATGTGGATCAGCGTGCCGTCCAGCACCAGGTAGTGCAGCCCGGCTTTGCGCGCCTGGCGCAGCGTCTGTCCGAGCTTGGGCGAGCGTGCCGACAGCAGCATCACGGTTTCCTCCATATACCGCCACGCCGTGGTTGTGGAGACCCCGAATCCGGCTCCGAGTTCGGAGAACGTCTCTCCCTTGCGCAGGTAGACCAGCACGAGCAGGGCTTGCTGTCCCGGGTTGAGCAGCCGCCAGGTGGAGCCGATGACCCTGCGATGCCGGCGAATGAGGCCGGCGACGTAGTTCAGGGTTGAGCGCGACAAATCGACGGCAGCACGATAGAACAGCATCCGAGGCCCCTGGTTGTGACGGATGTGATTGTGGTGATCAACCCGTCTACCAGGGGTTTCGCTATGTCATCAGGTGAATATCGACCTTGCGATCATGCTGTGATCAGCAGCCCGCCACAGGGGGATGAAAACGGATCAGTAAATGTGTGCCTGATGCAGATTTCGGTCGCCGTTGACATCCGGATCCACCGGTTATGGATCAAGCCATCCCAACTGGCCACGTGAATCTAAAGTGTCAATCCCCCGGAAACGTGGAGACGGTTCTATGCCACAGCGGCTCTGAGCAGGGCCGATGAGGCTTGTCTCTTTTCGATCATGTGACGTTCGAATGTGATGGGCGGCAGGCCGTCGTTGGCGCTGTGCCGCCGGGTGGTGTTGTAGAAGTCGGCGATCCAGGTGGCGATCTTCAGGCGGGCTTCGGCGCGGGTGCGGATCCGGTGGCGATGCACGTACTCGACCTTGAGGCTGCTGTTGAACGCCTCCGCGGCGGCGTTGTCGAGCGCGCAGCCGACCCGGCCCATGGACTGCACGACGCCCAGGCGCCGGCATAGCTCCTGGTGGCGGGCGGCAGTGTATTCCGAGCCGCGGTCGGAGTGGAAGATCACTCCGTCGATGTCGCCGCTGCGGGTGGCCGCCGCCATCTGCAGCGAGGCGCAGGTCAGCGCCGCATCGTGGTGCTCGGACATGGCGTAGCCGAGCAGCCGGCGCGAGAACAGGTCCTCAACCGTGGCCAGGTACAACTTGCCCTCATCGGTGCCGATCTGCGTTACGTCGCCGCACCACAGCACGTCCGGCGCGACCGCGGTGAACTTCCGGCGCACCAGGTCCGGTGCGGCGGGCCGCCTGCCCTGCCGGGTCAGTGAGCGCGGTTTGCGGTGCACCCGGCCGGCCAGGCCGAGCTCGGCCATTCGCACCGCCACCGTATTCTCCGACACCCGCCAGCCCGCCTCGTGCAAGTCATGGGTGACGCGAGGCGAACCGTAGGTGCCGCCCGATGCCTCGAACGAACGAATGATCTGCGCATCCAAATCGGCCCGCCGGCGCTGGCGGGCGGTCGGCGCGTCGACGCCGATGCGGTTCTTCCACTTGTAGTACCAGGACTGGGACACGCCCAGCGCCCGGCAGGAGGTGATGTGGTCAATGTTGTGCTCGGTCTTCTGGGAGCTGATGAAGGCCGCCACGCTTACCGGCCCATCGCCTCTTTGACCCACAAGACCACGGAACGCTTGAGGACTGTGAGACTGAAGAGGCACCGCCCGCCACGCCAGGGTCTGACCCAGTTTGAGACTGGCCACTGTGCCTTGGTGATGACCTGTCGCCCTGGCCCGGGCAGTGCCGCCGGACCAGGCGCGGATGTGTCCCCATAGGGGCCTCGCCATATGCATCATCACAGTCCTGACCTCCTCGCCCGGCCGGTGACCACCACGTCCCGTGCCTGTGAGGAGATCCGTGACCCACTCCGCCGACGACCACACCGTCCCTGCCAAGGCCGATGTTCACGAGGAGATCGTGCTCGGCGTGGACACCCACGCCGACATGCACGTCGCGGCAGTGATCACCGTCATGGGCGTGCTCCTCGGCACCCAGGCGTTCCCGGCCACCGCCGCCGGCTATGCGGCACTGCTGGACTGGGCGCGCGGACACGGCCGACTGCGGCGGGCGGGGGTCGAGGGCACCAGCTCGCACGGCACCGCGCTCAACCGCTACCTCCGCCGCCATGACCTGCAGGTCCTGGAGGTCAACCGGCCCGATCGGGCCCGGCGGCGACGGCGCGGCAAGACCGACGCCGTCGACGCCGAGAACGCCGCGCGAGCGGTGCTGTCACAGCAGGCCACCGCCATCGCCAAGACCGGCGACGGCGCCGTCGAGATGATCCGCATGCTCAAAGTCGCCCGAGACTCGGCGATCAAGGCCCGGACCCAGGCCATCAACCAGCTGCGGGCCGTCCTGATGCGAGCCGACCCAACACTGCGCGACACGATGGCCGCTCTGGGCCCGGCCACCCTCATCCGCACCTGCGCAGACCTGCCCACCACCGAGCACCACACCATCGACGACACGGCCCGCACGGTGCTGCGCATGCTCGCCCGCCGCATCCTGGCCATGACCGAAGAGGCCCGCGCGCATGAGCGAACGCTAGTGGCGATCATCACCGCACGCGCGCCGAAACTGCTCCAGCAGTACGGGATCGGGCCGGACACCGCCGCCGCACTGCTCATCACCGCCGGCGACAACCCCGACCGGCTCGGCAGCGAAGCCGCATTCGCCGCCCTATGCGGCGTCAACCCGATCGAGGCATCTTCCGGCAAGACCGTCCGGCACCGGCTCAACCGCGGCGGCGACCGGCGCAGCAACAGCGCCCTCTACACGATCGTCGTGACCCGCCTCGGCCGCGATGCGCGCACTCGCGCCTACGCCGAACGCCGCACCACCGAGGGCAAATCCAAGAAAGAGATCATCCGCTGCCTCAAGCGCTACGTCGCCCGCGAAGTCTTCCCCATCATCAACGAAGCACTCTCACCTGCGGATATCTCGGCCGCTGCGGCTTGACAAGCATAGGGGCGTCATCACGCTCGTCTTCCAGCTCGGCGCGTTCCTTCTCCCACGCCGCCTTCTCACGCGCGTGCTGCTTGACCAGCTCGGCCTTTTTCCCGCCGTAGCCGGGCCAACTCCTCCTGCTCGGACTCCTCCAGCGCCTTGCCCCCGTTGCCGTTGTACTGCTCGTCCAACCGGTCCATCTGCACCCAATTGTGCAGCGTGTACGGGCTGATCCCCAGATCCCGCGCCACCTGGGCCACGGGCTTACCGGTCTCCTTCACGATACGCACCGCGCCCGCCCGGAACTCCGGATCAAAGCGCCGCCGCGTGACTGCTGCCACGACCAAACCTCATCCGGTTCGGTCTCCACGCTACGGGGGGAAGGCCAAAAGTGAGAATGGTCAAGGGATGCCATTCAGCCCATGGTTGCTCGTTGGATGCTCGTCGGCACCTGATACGGCATAACACCGGGCGGCATTCTTGGACATTTCGAGCGCGGACAACGCATGACATCGCAACACAATTAGACACGATGCGATAGTGGTCGGCATTGAGAACTGCGACTTTTAATCCGTAGGTTCCGGGTTCGAGCCCCGGGCGCCCTACCACTCCATACCCCGCCTGACCTTGTGGGGTGCGGAAACCCGGATGCGGCCTCTGACCTGCGGTTATCTCCACTACGTCTATGCGGCCCGCTGGTACTGGTTGATCAGGCCGTCGAGTATCTGTCGGCGTTGCAGGCGGACCTGATCGAGGTCTTCGGGCGGAGCAAGGGCATGTGGTGGTTGAGGTGGCCGACGGCCTCGTGAGCGATGGGGACGGTACCGGTTGTAATGCCGTTGGTATGCTCGCAGGACTCTGCGGAGATGGCCTTTATCGTAGATCAGCAGCCGGTCGGTGCATTCCCTTCGAACAGTGCCGACCCAACGCTCGGCTATCGCGTTGGCCTGCGGGGCGCGAACTGGTGTTTTGATCATGCGGGTGCCGAGTGAGGTGAACACCTCGTCGAAGACCGCGGTGAATTTCGCGTCGCGGTCGCGAATCAGGAATCTGACGCCCTCGGCCCGATCCCCCAGGTTCATGACCAGATTGCGGGCCTGCTGAGCCACCCAGGCTCCGGTCGGATGCGCCGTGACGCCGGCGACGTGGAGCGCCCGGGTGGCGTGCTCGATGAAGAACAGAACGTAGAGCCGCTTGAGGAAGACGGTGTCGACGTGGAACAGATCGCACGCCCAGATACCCTCCGCCTGCGCTTTGAGGAACTGACTCCAGCTCGGGCCGGTGCGGCGTGGAGCCGGGCTGAGCCCGGCTCTTTTGAGGATGTCGCGTACGGTGCTGGGCGGTACCCGAAGGCCGACGCCGGCCAGTTCGCCGCTGATGCGCTGGTAGCCCCATGTGGGATTCTCCCGGGCCAGGCGCAACACCGCCTCCCGGATGTCCGCGCGGGTGGAGGGACGGCCCGGGCGTGGGGAAGGGTAGGTCCACCGGCGCGTCATCAGGGCGCGGTGCCAGCGCAGCAACGTCGCCGGGGTGACGAAGAAGACATCCCACGACGAGCGGGGAAGCAGCCGAGACAGCGCCGCGAGCACGACCCGATCCGCCGGCTGGAGATCGGGCCGGTTCACCTGACGGCGCAGCACGGCGACCTGATGACGAAGCACCACGATCTCGGCCGCCTTGGCCCGATCACCGCGACCCAGCAGGACCAGGAACTGAAAGACACGCCCAACGATGAGGTAAAGCAAGGACCACGACACCGTCAGCAGGATGCCCGAGCCCTCATCATGCTCGAGCCACGAACCCCCAGGTCAACCACTACGGCTGAGTTTCCGCACCCCACACGCCTGTCCACGTCCCAGCAACACCAGCCAGCCAAACACCCGAATCAAGGTCAGATACAGCAGACGAACCGACACAAGCCCCGATCTTGCCCTACCGCCCTCGCTGGTCAAACCCGCAGATCAAGCACCACGCGATGAGTTATGAAGCGGTACAGGTTCGTGGTACCGGGTCACGGGCTGGCGGGGTGGGAGCCGAGGTCGCGGACGGCCTGCGCGAGTGCGCGGATGAGGTCGGTTTCGGCTCCGCTGCGCCAGACCAGCGCGAACGGCAGAGCGTCCATGTCGCGAACCGGCAAGTAGACGATGTCGGGTCGCACCCAATACCGAGTCATGTGGGCGGGGAAGAGGTTGACGATCTCCCCCAGGCTGATCAAGGTGAGGATCTCCTCGGAGTTGCGCACCAAAGGGGCCGCGTTCGATCAGACGGCCCGCGCGGGTATGGGGCGGGACGAAGCTGTCAGCCCAGTAGTCCGGCCTCGATTCGACATCGGAGTGCTGGAAATCGCCGAGTACCTCCAGCGAGACCGACGTGCGTCGGGCAAGCCCGTGATCGGCCGCGACCGCCAGCACCCGCGGCTCAGCGAACAGGATCGGGCCGACGGTGAGATCGGGTTCCTCAATCGGCAGCCAGCAGACCAGGACATCGACCTCGCCGCGGCGCAGCACGGTGAACGGGTCCACGAAGGACGCCTGCTGAACCTGCAGCTTCCACCAGGGATGGCGGGCGCGGAAGACATCCCAGTAGGGACGCAGGTCATGGGCGTTGCTGGACAGCATGCCGACACGGAGCACAGCGGTGATGCCGCGAGCGGCCAGGCGGGCCCGTTCCAGGCTGTCGCGTAGACCAGCGTAGACCGGGCGCAGGTCGTCTCGGAGTTGGCGGCCGAGGGGGGTCAGGCTGATACGGCGGCGGTTGGAGCGGTCGAACAGCGGGGCGCCGAGGCGGCGTTTCTGCTGGCTGATCGCCTGGCTGATGCGGGCCTGGGAGACGTGCAGCCGGGCAGCGGTGCGGCCGAAGTGCAGTTCCTCGGCCAGAGTCAGGAAGATCTCGATGTCCCGCAGCTCCACCTGCATTCCCTTCGGTCGGAGAGGGCCGATAACTGTCGTGTTATCGCGGACGTGCGCGGATTCTACGTTGATCCACGTCACCGCTCCGAGGCAGGGTTAGCGTGCGAAACGACCCCGCCGCAGTTCACAGGACCTGGAGGAGGTCAGGCGCGTACCTGCTCGATGCGCGAAATGCGCGACCCTGTCGTCGTAGACCTTGATGCTCAGCTGCTGGCCGCACCCACGGAGCAAGTGGCCGCACCTGAAGGTTCTGCCGTCGTGCATGTCGCGAAACCGTTCCGCGGACAATGCGTCTACGGAAAGCGAAGCGCCGTACTGCGACCGAGTGGAGCGGAAGGCCTGGAGTCTCGGCCACAAGGGGCGTCGAACCGTTCCAGCACCGCAGCGGAAAGCGTCCCCTCACTCATCAGCACGACGACAAGGGTGATTCGGCCGCGTGGGTCGGTAAGGACGGCCTTGACCTGCTCGGCGTGGGTTTCGAACCGCTCATTGAACCGCTCGAACCTCTGCTGGTCGATCGAGGTAAGCCCGTCCCAGAACGCGCGAGCATCGTCGATGCCGAAGCCCGCGGTTCCCCTATCTTTCCATTTGCTCTGGATCAGGAGCAGGTGAAGACCGTTGTCGGCAAAAGCGATCGCATCAAGGTCTGAGCCCGGCAGTTCACCGCGAAGGGCATGCCCTCATGGCCGATCAGGAGTCGACCTGGCAGCCCATCAGCATGCTGGTCTTCCTCACCGACCACATCGTCGGCGGCATCGCCATGGTGGTCGAGCAGAAGGCCACCCTCGCCGGCCAGCGTCGCCGTGCCCTTCCGGAGCGGATGCTGGCGGGTCGCGTTCGCCCCACAGCGGCCAATCTGGCGGGCCGGTTCCGGGCTCTGACCGCACGCGGCGACGTCGGCGGTCAGGCGGCGCTGCAGGTGGGCGAGATCCTGCAGGGTACGGGCGGCACGGTCGCGGGCGCGGTACGCGGCCTGGCGGCAGGGCTTCCCGCAGGAGACGGCCCACTAGTAAGAATCGCGCCACACGGTGCTCGTTTGGGCCGCGTGGCGCGATTCTTACCGGCAGCCCCAGTTGTGTGGTGCGCGTTTGAGGGAGTACGCCGCCTCCGGCAGGTCGTCCCGGACGCGGATCATCCAGCGGGCGAGGTCGGTCGTGAGGGTGGCGCGGATCTCGGCGAGCGCCGGATCGTCGTACCGGTTGTCCAGCTCCGCCGGGTCGGCCTCCAGGTCGTAGAGCTCGCCGGCGCCGCGCTCGTCCAGGAGCAGCTTCCAGCGCTCGCGCCGGAGCATCACCGTCGTGCCGGCCTGAGTGACGGTGTTGAGCTCGTCGAAGGTGCGGCCTTCGTACGGGAAGTGCAGCGGAGGGCGCTCGTCGACGCCGTAGGACAGCCCGCCGAACCCGCGTTCGCCGTACCCGGTGGCGAACTCCTCGGCCGGGTACTGAGCGCCGGTGAGCAGGGGCCACAGGCTGCGGCCCTGGACGCCGGGCGGGATCTCGGCGGCGAGGGCGTCGCAGATCGTCGGTAACAGATCGGCGAGCGAGACGAAGTCAGTGCGGTTGACCGAAGGCCGTACGCCCGGCCCGGCCATGGCGAACGGGATGCGCATCAGGCACTCGGGCATGCCGGCGCCCTTGCGCTGCAGGCCGTAGTCGCCGACGTAGTCGCCGTGGTCGGCGACGAAGAACACCAGCGTGTCCGTGTCCCGCCCGGTCTCACGCAGGTGGGTGAAGAACCGGCGGAGCTGGTCGTCGATGAGCCGCAGCATGCCGCAGTAGTTGGCGCGGTAGCGCCGCCACTCGGCGTCGTAGCCGGGCCGTTTCTCCTCGATCAGCTCGCGCAGCCAGGCGTACGTGCCGCCCTTGCGCGCGGCGCCTTCGGGGCCTGCGAGCCGTTCCGGCACCTCTTCGGGGTCGAACAGGCTGAAGTACGGCTCCGGCACCTGGTACGGGTTGTGCGGTTCGGGAAACGACAACCAGGTGAAGAACGACCGGTCGGCGGGGGTCCGATCGATGGCGTCGATCGCGCCGTCCACGATCCGGTACGGGAACTGGCTCTCCACCGGGAACGGCGTCGGCTCGTGCCCGACCGAGTGGTCCATCTCGGTCAGCCACCGCTCGAAACGGGCCTGCTCGGGCGTCGCCGCGCCGTCCGGGCCGCGATCATGCCAGTACGGTGCCGCGAACGTGTCGAAGTCGGCCCGCTCGCGGTGGAAGTGCGTCTTGCCCGCCAGGTGCAGCGCGTACCCGGCGGCGCGAAGCACGTCCACCAGGTCGGCCCCGCGCAGCACGTGCTGGGCGGCGCTGTTCTGCCGGACGCGGTGCGCGGACGGGTAGCGCCCGGTGAGCAGGCTGATCCGGGCGGGCACGCACAGCGGCGAGGTGGTGTACGCCCGCTGGAACCGCGTCCCGCCGCCCATCAGCTCGTCGAGGAAGGGCATGGTGTCCAGGGGGAAGCCGCTCGCGGCCGTCCAGTCGGCCCGCTGCTGATCGGTCATGATCAGCACGATGTTGGGTCGGTTCACGGTGCTCCGTCAGCGCTCGGCGTACATCGGTTTGGTGTAGTCCGTCCGCGGCTTCCAGTTGGGGAAGGCGTAGTCGTCCAGGCTGACCTGCGCGCCCTTGCCCTTGGCCGCCGCGATCGCCGCGTCGCGCTGCCTGGCGCTGTCGCTGGACAGCTTGGTCAGCGCCGCGCGCACGTCGGTGACGTCGCCGGTGAGCGCGCCCTGGACGATGTCCCCGAGGGTGGGGGTGACCGGTTTGGTGGCGATCTGCACCTGCTGGAGGTCCTTGTTGCCGGCGATCGGCTCGGGGGCCAGAAAGACGCTCTCCTTGAACCAGCCGATCAGCTTCTTGTAGGCGGGGTGCGCCTGGGACTGGTCGACGACGGAGATGTCGCGCGGCGGCTGCGACATGGTGTCGGCGACCCGGCGCGAGTACTCCTCCGTGGTGAAGTGCTCGCTCAGCAGCTTGCTCGCCAGCGCGGCGTTCTTGCTCGTCGAGGACAACCAGTAGTCCCCGGGCTGCGGCACATGGTAGGTGGCCACTTCGGTACCGGCCTCCGGCGTCAGGATCGGTCCCACGCCGAGCTTGTCCGCGAAGCCGGGCGTCGCCTTCAGCGCCACGCCGGGGCACCAGGGGCCGTCGAAGTAGTACGCCGCGATCCCGGCCGTCCACCGGGCCCGGGCCACATCGTCCAGCCAGGAGTTCGCCCCGGGCACCAGCACCTTGTCCCGGCTCAGCGAGACCAGGAACTCGATCACGTTGAGGTACTCGTCGGAGTGGAAGGCGAATTCGCCGTTGCCGTAGCGGACGCCGCCGGCCCCGGCGAACCCGGCCGCCTGCGCCAGGTCGTTGACCTGCTCGGCCAGCCGTATCGGCATGCCGATGTTCCACACCCAGCCGTACGTCTGGCCGTCGCCCTTGCTCTGCACCGCGCGCGCCGCGGCCCGGAACTCGTCGTACGTCTTCGGCGGCGCCTCCGGATCCTGCCCGGCACGCGCGACCAACTCCTTGTTGAACCACGTCACCGCGGAGTAGGTCTGGTGGCTGAAGATGGGGAAGGCGTAGATCTTGCCGTCGAACAGGTGCAGGCCCTCGATGAGCGAGTCCTGGACCCGGGCCTTCGCCTCGGCGCTGAGCTCCAGCGGCTGCGACCATCCGGCGGCGACGAGCGCCGCGGCGGGCAGCGTGAGCCCGGCGTTGCTGCGCAGGTCGGGGAGCTGATCGCTCTGTTTGGCCAGTTGCAGTGCCTGGCCCAACTTCGCGGGGTTGTAGTACGTGTACTGGACGGGGGCGCCGCCGGGGCTCTTGGCGAACTGGGCGAAGATTTCCTTCTTCGCCGACTGGAGCTGGTTCTGGTGGTCCCACCAGGTCAGCGAGTTGCCACCACCAGCACCGCCACCCCCACCGCACGCACTGGTCGCGGCCATGGCCGTCAGGGCACCCGCCGCGGCGAGGAACCCTCGCCGAGTCATCGCGGTCATCGGTCCTGCCTTTCAACCGCGCGGCCCGTGATCGTGTCGTGAAAAAAATGTTGCCGCGTGGCAAATTCATTCTTGCCACGCGGCATGCCGCGCGGCAAGACTCTTCACTACTGAAATGTCGCCGGCTTCCGACCCGAAGGTGAACGACCTTGGTGACCCAAAGAGATGTGGCACGGCTGGCGGGAGTCTCCGTACGGACCGTGTCCAACGTCGTCAACAACTTCGCATACGTGTCCGAGGAGACCCGCGCCCAGGTCCAGCAGGCCCTGGACGAGCTCGGCTACCGGCCCAACGTCGCGGCGCGCAGCCTCAACCTGGGGCGCTCCAACCTGCTGGCCCTCGTGCTGCCGCTGGACGTGCCGTACTTCACCGAGCTGGCCGCCCACGTGGTGGACCAGGCGGAGGAGCGCGGCTACACGGTGCTGATCGACCGCACCGAGGGGGCGGCGGAACGGGAGCGGCAGATCGTCATGCGGCGGGACCGCTCAGCCCTCTTCGACGGATTCATCTTCAGCCCGCTCGGCCTGACCCCCGACGAGCTGCGTGACTGGGCGGGCGAGTGCCCGGCGGTGACGCTGGGCGAGGTGCAGGTAAAGGGCGTGGACCACGTCGCCATCGACGACACCGCCGCCGCCAGGAGCGCCACCGCGCACCTGGCCTCCCTGGGCCGGACGCGGATCGCCGCCATCGGCCTGGTGGACCGGCCGGTGGGCAACACCGCGGCGCACCGGTCGGCCGGATACCGGCAGGCGCTGGAGGAGGCGGGGCTGCCCCTGCGTACCGAGCTCACCGCGCCGGTGCTGCGCTACCAGCGCCAGGACGGCCGGCTCGCGATGGAGCGGCTGCTCGACCTGCCGGAACCGCCGGACGCGGTGTTCTGTTACAACGACCTGCTGGCGCTCGGCGCGATGCGGGCGATCCTGGCGCGAGGTCTGCGGGTGCCGCAGGACATCGCCGTGGCCGGGTTCGACGGCATCGAGGAGGGCCGGTTCGCCACCCCGCCGCTGACCACCATCGTGCCCGACAAGGAGAAGATCGCCGAGCTGGCCGTGCGGCGCCTGCTGGAGCGCGTCGAAGGCGACGACAGCGCCCCCGTACAGCTTGAGGCGCCGTGGCGGCTGATGGTCGATGAAAGCACCACGGGCGCGCGCGGATGACGGTCGCACTCCCCTCCCCGGCGCGCCGGCGCCGCGACCGCACCACCCGCTACGTCTGGCTGTTCCTGACCCCGACCGTGCTCCTGTACGGCGCGTTCACGGTCTACCCGATCGTCGGCAGCTACGTGTACTCCCTCACCGACTGGAACGGGTTCGACGCGAGCCCATCGTTCATCGGCCTGGCCAACTACCAAGAGGTCCTGGCCGACCCGATGTTCTGGAACTCGTTTCGGCTGACGCTGGCGTTCATGCTCGTCGCGGTGCCGATCCAGGTGCTGGCCACCCTGCTGATCGCGATCGTGCTCAACTCGCCGCGCATGCCGCTGCGCAAGTTGTTCAGGACCGCCCTGTTCCTGCCGGTGGTCACCACCACGGCGATCGTCGGCGTGGTCATGCAGTTCGTCTTCGACCCGGCCAGCGGCCCCGTGAACCTCGCGCTGCGCGAGGTCGGGCTGGCGCCGGACGGCATCGACTTCCTCGGGCAGTCCTCGACGGCGCTCGGCACGACGATCGGCGTGTACGTCTGGAAATGGTTCGGCATCACGCTGGTCTACTGGCTGGCCGCGCTGCAGACGGTGCCGAACGAGGTGTACGAGGCGGCCCGACTCGACGGCGCCGGCGCCCTGGCCACGCTCCGCCACATCACCATGCCGCTGCTCAAGCCCTTCCTGGTGATCATTACCCTGCTCTCGATCGAGGCGTCGCTGCAGGTCTTCGACCTCGTCCTGACCATGACGAACGGCGGCCCGTTCTACTCGACCGAGGTGATCGAGGTGTACATCTACCGGTTGGCCTTCGCCGCGACGGTCCCCCGACTCGGGTACGCGTCCGCGGCCGCCGTGCTGTTCGGCCTGTTCGTGTGCCTCGTCGGCATGTTGCAACTGCTCGCGGTGCGCGCCACCCGCCGGACCAAGGGGATGGCGTGAACGCGGCCACGATCCTGCGCCGGCTGCCCTGGTGGCTGGCCGCTGCCGCGCTCGCCATCGGCTGCCTGATCTGGATCTACCCGTTCCTATGGATGGTCTCGGCGTCGTTCAAGACGTCGGCCGAGGTGTTCACCAAGGGGCTCGACCTGCTGCCGGACGCACCGGAGTGGGCCAACTACGAGCGCGCGTGGGTCGAGGCGGAGTTCGGCACATACCTGCTCAACACCGTGATCGTCACAGTGTGCACGGTGGTGGTCGTGGTGGCCAGATGCGCCATGACCGGGTACGTCCTCGCGCGTCACGAGTTCCGCGGCCGCAAGATCATCATGGGCGTCCTGGTGGCCACGCTGTTCGTCCCGGCCGGGTACACCATCATCCCGCTGGTCGACCTGTCCCAGAAGCTCGGCCTGCTCAACTCGCTGACCGGCATCGTACTGGCGATGTCGGGCGCCGCGAACGTGGCGGCCATCCTGCTCTATTTCGGCTACTTCCGCGGCATCCCCAAGGAGCTGACCGAGGCCGCGCTCATCGACGGCGCCGGCTTCGCCACCATCTTCTTCCGCGTCATGCTGCCACTGGCCAAGCCAGTGACCGCCACGGTCACCGTGCTGACCTTCCTGTCCACCTGGAACGCGTTCTTCCTGCCGCTGGTCTTCACGTTCTCGCGGCCCGACCTGCGCACCGTCAGCGTCGGCATGCTGGCGTTCGTCGGTGAGAACACCACGGATTGGTCGGGCATGGCCGCCGCGGCGACGATCTCGCTGCTGCCGGTCGTCGTGCTGTTCATCGTGCTGCAGCGGTACTTCATCGAGGGCATCGCCGGTGCCGTCAAATCCTGATCTATCGAAGGTGAGCATTGTGCCTGACAATTCCATGATCCCCCGTCCCGAGTATCCGCGGCCGCAGTTCGTCCGCGACGAATGGCAGTGCCTGAACGGGACGTGGCAGTTCGAGCGTGACGCCGGCGACTCCGGGCTGGAGCGAGGGCTGCTCGACCAGGAGCTGAGCGGCGAGATCGTCGTGCCGTTCTGTCCGGAGGCGCCGCTGTCCGGCATCGGCGACCCGGACTTCCACGAGGCCGTCTGGTACCGCCGTACCGTGCGGGTGCCACAGAGCTGGGCCGGGCGGCGGGTGCTGCTGCACTTCCAGGCGGTGGACCACGACGCCACCGTGTGGGTGGACGGCGTGGAGGCCGGGCGGCACCGTGGCGGGTTCACACCGTTCAGTTGCGGCTTGACCGGTTCGGCCGATCCGGGGCACACGTACACGGTGGTCGTACGGGCCCGCGACCCGCGGAGTGGTTCGCAGGCGCGGGGCAAGCAGGCGACCACGTACGAGGGGCACGGCGCGCACTACGGGCGCACCACCGGCATCTGGCAGACGGTGTGGTGCGAGCCCGTGCCCGCCCAGCACCTCGGCCGGCCGCGGATCACGCCCAACGTCGCCGCGTCCGCGTTCCGGATCACCGTGCCGGTGTCGGCCGCCCGCGCCGGGCACCAGGTACAGGTGACAGTGTCGGACCAGGACGGAGAGGTCGCGCGGGCGCGGGCGCGCGCCGACCTCGACCTCGCCCCCGAGGTGTGGCTGCCGCTGCCGCAGGACCGCGTCCGGCTCTGGTCCCCCGAGGACCCCCACCTGTACGACGTCCGCATCGACCTGCTCGACGGCGACGGCACCGTGATCGACACCGCCGCCAGCTACGCCGGGCTGCGCTCGGTCTCCATCGACGGCCATGCCGTGCTGCTCAACGGCGAGGTGCGCTTCCAGCGGCTCGTGCTCGACCAGGGCTACTACCCCGGCGGCCTGATGACCGCGCCCTCGGACGAGGCCCTGCGCCACGACATCGAGCTGGCCGTGGCCGCCGGTTTCAACGGCGCCCGGTTGCACCAGAAGGTGTTCGAGGAGCGGTACCTGTACCACGCGGACCGGATGGGGTTCCTGGTGTGGGGCGAGTTCGGGGACTGGGGCGCCAACACCGGCGGCAGCTCGTCATGGGACAACCAGCGGCCGACCGCCTCCTTTGTGACGCAGTGGCTGGAGGCGGTCGAGCGCGACTACTCCCATCCGTCCATCGTCGGCTGGTGCCCGCTCAACGAGACCTTCCAGAAGCTGCACGACCGGATCACCGTGCTCGACGACGTCACGTGGGGCATGTACCTGGCCACGAAGGCGGCGGATCCGACCCGGCCGGTGATCGACGCGTCCGGGTACGCCCACCGAGTGCCGGGGGCCGACGTGTACGACTCGCACTGCTACGAGCAGGATCCCGAGGTGTTCGGCAAGCTGATGGCCGGGCTGGCGGACGGGAAGCCGTACGTCAACGCCGGCCCCGACGGGACCGCGTGGTCGGTGCCGTACCAGGGGCAGCCGTACTTCTGCAGCGAGTTCGGGGGCATCTGGTGGAACCCGGACGCGCCTCCCGAGGAGCAGTCCTGGGGTTACGGCGAGCGGCCCGCCAGTGAGGAGGAGTTGCAGCGGCGCTTCGCCGGGCTGGCCGGAGCGCTGCTGGACGATCCCCGGATGTTCGGCTACTGCTACACGCAGCTCACCGACGTCTATCAGGAGCAGAACGGCGTCTACCGTTTCGACCGGTCGAGCAAGCTGGACGTCGCCCGGATCCGCGCGGCGCAACTGCGACCGGCGGCGATCGAGCGGGCCCGATCGGAGCATGGGCGATGACGTTACGACGGACCTTCGCCGTCGCGGTGCTCACCGCGGGGGCGCTGCTGGCGGCGACGGCGCCCGCCCTCGCGGTGCCGCCGCCGCCCGCGACCCCTGCGGAGGGGCGCACGATCGAGGTCAGCGGCCGGGTCGTGGACGCCGGCAGCGGCGCGCCGATCGAGGGGGCCGGCGTGCACGCCTCGCGGAGCGACGTGTTCGCCACGACCGCCGAGAACGGCACATTCGTGCTGGCCGGCGTGCCGGAGAGCAGCGCGCTCGTGGTGGCCGGCAAGGAGGGGTACGCGTTCGCGTCCACGACCGCGGCCGGTTCGGTCACCCTCGAACTGGCCAGGGACACCGATCCGGCGCGACAGGAGTACCCGCGCCCGGACGCCGACCGGCGCCCGTTCACCGGCGACACGTGGCTGTCGCTGAACGGGTCCTGGTCGTTCGACTTCGATCCCGGGAATGTCGGGGAGCGCGAACGCTGGTACGCCCCTGGGCACGCGTTCGGCAAGGCGATCCGGGTGCCGTTCGCGTACCAGTCGCTGGCCGCGTGGGGCGAGGAGGAGCTGGCGACCAAGGAGATCTTCCGCAGCGCATTCGCCGGTTACCGGGGGACGGTCTGGTACCAGCGGTCGTTCACCGTGCCCAGGGACTTCCCCAAGCAGCAGGTACGGCTGCGCGTCGGGGCCGCCGACTGGGGCGCGGCGGTCTGGCTCGACGGTGAGCCGGTGCTGCCGTACACCGGGAACGGGTTCACCGAGATCAGCGCCGGGCTGGGCGCGCTGGCTCCCGGTTCGACGCACACGGTGACGATCCGGGTGGTGGCCCCGCCGACGACGCCCGAGTCGCCGTACCCGATGGGCAAGCAGACGGGCGAGCCCAACGGGGCGGACACCGGCTGGTTCAGCGACGTCGGCGGGATCTGGCAATCGGTGTGGATCGAGCCCTACGCGGGGGCGCGGCTCACCGACACGCGGGTGACACCCGAGCTGACCTTCGAAGGGGACGCGCGCACGCCGTCCGTGGCGGCCGCGCGGATCGACGTCGCGGCCGATGGCGGGCAGCGCGCCACCGTGCAGGTGAGGGGCCCCGATGGCAAGGTGGTCGGCAGCGCGGACGTACCGCTCAAGGACGGGCGCGGGACGGCGCGGATCCCGATCGCGCGGCCGCGCCTGTGGGAGCCGGACGATCCGGCCCTGTACACCGCCGACTTCCGTCTCGGGAACGACGACGGCGTCCGGACGACGTTCGGTCTGCGGACGATCGAGCGGAAATGGGCCCCCGGCCACCAGAACGAGTACCAGTACGTGTACCTCAACAACCGGCCGGTCTACCTGAGGGGCGTGCTCGACCAGGGCTACAACCCGTGGGGCCTGTACACCTACACCGGAGTCACCGCCGGCCCCGACCTGCGTACCGGGACCGAGAACGAGCCGGGCCGCGGCTCGATCCTGCTCGACCTGAAGAACGCCAAGAAGCTCGGCTTCAACGTGGTCAGGAACCACCTCAAGGTCAACGAGCCCGCCTACTACCATTGGGCGGACCGGCTCGGGCTCATGATCTGGTACGACATGCCCAACGCGGGCTGGCACTCCCTGGGCGCGGAGGCGGAGCGGCTGTTCGAGGGGCTGCTGCGCGCCACGCTCAAGCGGGACCACAACCATCCGTCGATCGTGATCTGGACGATCTTCAACGAGGCGTGGGGGCTCGGCAAGGAGCCGTGGCAGCAGCCGATCCCGGCGGAGGCGTTCCCGTACGTCCGCAGGATGGTCGAGGTCACCCGCGACACCGACCCGTCGCGGCTGATCGTGGACAACTCCGCCTGCTGCCAGAACGGCCACCTCGACACCGACCTCAACGACTTCCACTACTACCTGGCCGGCTACGACGAGTGGAAGAAGCTGCTGGACGGGTTCGACGTCCAGGTCAAGCCGGGTTCCACCTGGAACTTCAACGACGGTGCCCAGAGCGGGCAGCCGTGGCTGAACTCCGAGTTCGCCATCAGGTCCGGGCAGGCACCGCACACGTTCGGCCTGTTCCGCGCCTATCCCAAGCTCAACGGGTACGTCGGCGTCCAGCTCGCCGAGACCGAGCAGGAGGTGCAGAGCCCGGTCACGTTCGACCGGCAGCCGAACTGGCCGGAGTTCGTGGACCATCACGGCAGGCCGCGCGGCATCGACCTGTTCCAGGGTGACGACGCGATCTCGCTGATGGGCACGTCGGCCCGGACCGTCGAACGCGGCGACGCGATCGAGGTGCCGGTCAAGGTCAGCCACTTCGGCGACACCGACCTGTCCCGGGCCACGCTCCGGTGGAAGATCGGCGGATACGACGACAAAGGCCGCTGGGTCGCCAACGCGGACGGCGGCGGTTCGCGGCCGTTCGCCCCGGAACGCTACACCGTGACCGACGCCGGCACCGTGTCGGTCACCGCGCCGGCCAAGTTGCGCAACGGGTACGTGTGGATCTGGCTCGACACCGGCGGCCGGACCGTCGCCGAGAACTACCTGACCTTCGACGCCCCCGCCCCCGACGGCGGTTTCTCCCCCGGCGCGGTGACCGCGCAGGAATGGACCGGCGGAGCTCAGGCCAGGACCACCGGTGGGTCCGACTGGGTAACCGGTTACGGCCGCGGCCACTTCGAGTACGAGGTCCAGTTGCCCGAGAAGGTCCGCACGGGCCGGCCGCGCGGAGCCACCCTGATCGCGGAGGTCGCGGCCGCCCAGCCCCGCGGCTGGTACGACCCCAACAACGTGACCACCGCGCGCCGCTACCCCGCCCGCCTCACCGTGTCGGTCAACGGCACCGCGCTGCCGGTGATCGAGCTGCCCGACGATCCCCACGGTCCGACGGCGCTGGCCGGTCGATCACGGGGTTCCCTCGTGGCCGACTTCGGCAACCGCTATGGCTATCGAATCGCCGTCCCGATCACCGCACGCCAACTCGGCGACGGGGACACCGTCACGCTGCGCTTCGCCTCCAACGGCGGCGGGCTGTCCGTCTTCGGCGTCCGCTCGGGCCGCCACGGTGCACCGCCCACGCTGGTCAGCGGCCGGGTCTCCGTGCCCGAGGAGCGTCCCCGCTTCCGGGCGGTCGACTCCCGGCTCTCGGTGTACCAGGCGCCGGCCGCGATCTCCACCGCGACCGGCGCCGGGACGGCGATCGTCTCCGTCGTCAACGACACCGCCAGGACGGCGCGCAATGTTCGCGTGCGGCTATCGGCCCCCAAGGGCTGGACCGCGACCGCCGCCGAGCCGGACGTGATCAGCTCACTGAAGCCCGGCGAGGCCCGTCACGTCGCGTTCACCGTACGGGCGGGATCGACCGTGCTGACCGGCCGGACCGCGGACTTCACCGCCACCGCGAGCTGGGACGGGCACGCGATCCAAGCGATCAGCAGAACGACGGTGACCTTCGCCCCCGAGGCCTACCCCGAGGTCGGCGTGGACGACACCTTCGACACCGATTCCAGCGCCGCCTACACGGTCCACAAGCCGTCGGCGACCGAGGCGTCGCCGCAGCTGACCTTCGGCACGGGAACGCTGCGGGCGCAGGGACCGGGCGCCTACTACGGCCTGGTCTCCCACGGCTCCGGGCCGAAGAGCTCCCGGGCTGTCGTGATCGTCGACCATGACCGGTGGGCCGGCACCGGGAAGGGGCAGGACGCTCTCTTCAACGGCCTGGTCAAGGACGAGCGCAACTACGTCACGGCTTGGACCGGGATCAAGGGCCAGCACGGCATCGACATCAGGATCGACGGCAGGCTCACCGCCGCCTCCGGCGCCACGGGGGTGCTGGAGCCCGGCGACCGCTGGGCATTCGTCCTCGACGGCAACTCGATCAGCACCTGGGTCGACCGCGGGGATGGCTGGGGCTGGTCCCAGATCATGACGGGCACGACACAGGGCCGCATCGACTTCACCAGGCCCGGCGCGCTGGATGGCTGGCACTACGCCGTGGGCCTGCGCGGCAACGCCGGCCCCCAAGCGATCGGCCGCCTCGAAGGCCGCAGCGACCCCGGCTGAGAAAGGGGCCGGCGACCATGACCGTCACCGGGCCGCTCCCGGTGCGGCTCGGTACGGCGATCACCTCGCGATCGTTCGCAGGAGGTTGCGGGCCTCCTCGACCATCCGGCCGCTGCCCTTGCACGCGGCCGTCAGACTATGGCGCTGCACGAGGCGCTGCACACGCTACTGGGCATCGTCAGCCGCTACGAACTTGCGCCTGCAGAAAATTCCATCCATGCAGGTCAAGCAGCATGTGAGTACTCGTGAAGGACGCCGCCAAGCCGGTCTCATCGGCGTATGTTCAGGTCGGTGATTCGCGTCGGATCCGTGATCGGGTCCGGGACAGTACGCAGCGGGGCGGCTTGAGCCAGGGCTTGATGGGCTCGATGCCGGTTGTAGAACAGGACGCCTCTTCACCAACTCGCGATGCCGGCGCAGGACGGTATCCGGCCGGATGAGAAGCTGCAGTCGACGCAAGATCTCGCGGGGCAGCGCGGTCAGGAGAACGGCGAGAAAGGCCCAGTCCTTGGGGGCAGAGCTCACTCTGGTGTCGACGCCGAGTTGGCGTTCAAGGACGGTGATCTGGTGGCGCAGGGCGAGTATCTCCACGTCCTTATCCCGAACCCCATGGGCAGCAACCGCAGCGCGACGAACGCGTTCGTGACGGTGAGGTAGGGCAGGCGAAGGAGCACTGCGCCTGCCGATAATTCCATCCATGCAGGTCAAGCGGCATGTAAGTATTCGTGGAGGACGCCGCCGAGCCGGTCTCGTCGGCGTACGTTCAGATCGGTGATTCGCCCGGGGTCGATGATCGGGTCTGGGGCGGGACGCAGCGGCGCTGCTTGGTCCAGGGCTTGATGGGCCCGGTGCCGGTTGTAGAAGTGTTCGTACTCGCGCAGGGCGTGCCGCAGGTGGTGTTCGTTCCATACGAGGCAGCGGTCGAGGAGCTCTCGTCGGCACGACTGCACCCACCGCTCCATGATCGAGTACATCCGCGGCATCCGGACACCGGTGAGCACCGTCTTGATGCCGGCCTCGGCGAGAACCTCGTCCATGAGGGCCGGGAACTTGCCATCCCGATCTCGGATCAGAAAGCGCGCCCGACAGCCCGCATCCTCCAGATCCATCACCAGATTCCTGATCGCCTGGATGACCCAGCTCGCGCTCGGGTGAGAAGTGGTGCCGAGCACACGGACACGCCTGGTGGCATGCTCGATGACCGCAAGGATGTACTGGCGTTGCCCGCTGAGAGTGACGGTCTCGATGAAATCACAGGCCATTAGGGCGTCGGCTTGCGAGCAGGGTTCTCCCGGACCAGGCGCAGGATGAGGGCGCGGATGGAGCGGACCGTGGGCGGGCGCCCACGTCGCTTCTGCCGGCAGATGCGGGCATGACGCCGTTTCATCAGATCGCGGTGCCACCGTAGGACGGTGTCCGGCCGGACGAGAAGCCGTAGCCGGCGCAGAACCTCGCGGGGCAGCGAGGTCAGCAGAGCGGCGAGCAGGGCCCGGTCCTCGGGCGCGAATCTGACTTTGGTGTCGGCGTCGAGTTGACGTTCAAGGACGGTGATCTGGTGACGCAGGATGAGAATCTCCACGTCCTTGTCCCGATCACTCATGGGCAGCAACCGCAGCGCGGCGAAGGTGTCGTGACGGTGAGGTAGGCCAGGCGAAGGAGCACAGCGGATCATCCTGCCGTACGCGCTTCCGTCTCCGGGGTGACCGGAACTCGCGTAGGCCACGCGGAGCCCTCGCAGAGTCATGACCTGGGTGGATGTAATTATCGGCAGGCGCACATTTCTCCTCAGGGACAACGGTTCCCAACGGGTCTCCTCAGTTACCGGCGAGACCGTACCGAAGCTGAGCGTCCGAGAGGTCTGATTCCAAGTAACTGACAGGAAGGCGGTGCACCGGTTCTGGTCATCATCCAAGCAACGTGGCTCGGCGCGGCCGGGGAGCGGTCAAGGACTTTGGAGAGCCAGGGGCGCTCCGAAGCCAGAGCTCGGGTACGCAGTGCTCGCCCGCGCCCACACCGCCGGGACCGTGACGGGCGGGGTGTGGGTCACCGTCGACGAGGCCGGACGAGCCACGGCAGACGGTCGTGAACGGAGATGTCACGCGCCGTCGATGATGTCGAGGACGGCGCGCACCGGGTCGGCGGCCCGGTAGTCCGCGCTCAGGTCCCGCGCCCGGCGTCGGAACGTCGGCTCGTCCAGTACCCGTCGGACGGCCTGCCCGACCGCGGCGGTCTCCGGTCGGCCGGTGCGCAGGTCGACGCCGACGCCGAAGTCCGCGACCCGGGCGGCCACCGCGGGCTTGTCCTCGCTGCCGCCCGCTACGACGAGCGGCACGCCGTGGTGCAGGGCGAGCTGCACGCCGCCGTACCCGCCGTTGGTGACCACGACGTCGACCAGCGGGAAGAGCGCGTCGAACGGGATGAACGACTCGACGCGTGCGTTCGACGGCACGCGTAGGTCGCCGGGGGCGAGCTCGCGGCCGCCGAGCCCGGCCACGACGAGCACGTCCTCGTCGGCCAGCGCGTCGAGCGTGGGTTGGACAAGATCGGTCAGGTCGTGGTTGGCCACCGTACCTTGGGTGAGCGCGACGACCCGGCGCTGCGACAGCTCGGGCCACCACGAGGGCGGCTCCCATGCGGTGGGCGGTTCGGGCGGCAGGGCCCCGACCAGCCGCAGCGTCGGCGGCGCATCGACCCGGGGGTACTCGAAGGACGGCACGGTGAGCTGAGCGAACACGTCGGGCAGCAGGACCTGCGCGTCGCTGATCACCGGCAGCGTGTCCGTCGCGCCCAGCCCTGCCATGACCTGCTGGGCGTGCGCGGTGGCGCCGGCGAGCTGCGCGGCGAGTTCGGCGTTGAACGCCGCAGCCGCTCCCCGCACGTCGAGCCCGGCGCTCGGGGGAGGAGGCCCCATCATGGTCAGCTCGGCCCCGCTGAGAGTCAGGGGGAACACCCCGAGGCCGACGGTGCGCCGCGGCCGGATCCCGGGCGCGCCCAGCAGCTGCGGCCACGTCCCGTAGAAGGCGGCCTCGTGGACGACGGCGGCGTCCGGCTGCTCCGCCAATACCTCCTGCAGCACGGCGTTCTGCGCCGGCGCCATATCGGTGAACCAGCCGAACATGGCCTGCAGGAACGCCGGGCCCGGCGCCAGCTTGTGCAGCCACGGCTGTAGCTCACCGAGGCGGCGGTCGTCGAAGTCGGCCGGTCCGGCCAGCGGGACGAACGCCGCTCCCGCCGCTTCGGCCTGCGACGCGAACCGACTGCCGCTGACGACTGTGACCCGCCGTCCGGCGGCGACGAAGTGGCGGGCGAGGTTCAGGACCGGCCGGATGTGACCGGTGAGCGGGGTCGCGGCGAGCACGATGGGTGCGGCTGTCATGGGAGGGCTTCCTCGGGGTCGACGGAGGTCGGCCCGCGGAGGCGGCCGACCCGATGAACCCGATTCTCGCCACCCCCGCTCGCTGAAGACCACCGGACACCGACCGGACACCGCCGGTACGGGCGGACGGCCGAACTCAGTCCCGTCCAGAGACGGTGTCGGCACGCCGGACAAGCTCCCAGAACCGCTCACCGAGCTCATCGGTGTCCAACGGGGCTGCGTCCGACTCCGCCACGCCCTCCCACCACTGTGCCGACGCCACATCACCGAGGTCGGCCGCCACGGCCGCGGCCACGCCCGCCAGGTGTGCCCGCGGCCGGTGCCCGTCCCGCTGGGGGGCCAGCCCGCCAGCGACGGCGAGCATCACGGCCGCGTCGTCCAGGCGTCCTTCGCCGCGGGCGGCCTGCGCGCACTCCGCAAGGACTGCGGCCACCGAGAATCCGCTGCCCAGCTCCTGCGCCGTGGCTGCGGCCGCCCGCCAGTGCCGCGCCGCCGCGGACCGATCACCGCGCAGCAGCGCGCCGTCCCCACGGCCGATGGGCACGTGCACGGCCGCCCACACGTCGCGTTCAACGTCGAGGCGCTCCTTCATGTGGGCCTCTGCCCTGGCCAGCAGAGCCCCCGAACCATCGAAGTCCTCCAGGCGCAGCGCCGCCGCCGACGCGAAGATCGCCGCCTCCGTGGCCAGCGAGACGTCGTCGATCCGCTCGGCCAGCCGCATTGCCCGCTCCGCGGTGGCGAACAGGTCCGCGGCGACGCGGTTGAACCCGGCGCGCGCCACCAACCAGCGGGCCCGGCCCCGCTCGCTCAGGTCGTCCTCGTGCAGGCGGTCGGTCCAGGCGAGGCCTTCGTGGGTGTGCCCGGTCATCCACAGCGGCAGCCACACCGACCACAGCAGCTCGGCGGCGTCGTCGTGCCGGCGGGCGTCGACGAGTTGGTCGAAGCCGAGCCGCAGCACGTGGCGATCGACCTCGACCTGCTCGACCGCCGTCATGTCGCCGCGGCCCCGGATCCGCGCACCATGTTCGCGCGCCGCCCGCAAGGCCCATTGGGCCACGCCCCGACGGACCTGTTCCCGGTCAGTCGGTTCGAGCGTCTCGAGCGCGTACCGGCGGACCGGTTCCAGCAGCCGGAACCGCGCGACCAGCCCTGCGTCGTCGCCGCGGGTGACCAGTGAGTGCTCGATCAGCTCGGCGAGCGCACCCACCGCACCGGCCGCGTCCTGCGCAGCGATCGCGTCGACGGTGTCGAGGGAGAAGCTGCCCGGGACCATGGCGAGTCGGGGGAGCAGTCGCCGGGCCGCGGGGCCGAGCATCCGGCAGCTCCACTCGATGGTTGCCGCCATGGTGCGTTGCCGCGCCGGCAGGTCCCGCGGGCCGGCCACGGGCAGATCCGTCAGCTGATCGACCCGCTTGAGCAGTTCCCGTGGCCCGAGTCGGGCGGCCGCGGCGGCCAGGAGCTCGATGGCCAGTGGCAGCCCGTCGGCCCGCCGGCACAGCTGCGCGACGGCACCGTCGTCCCCACTCCCGGCGGGCGGTGGCGCGCCGGCGGCGGCCAGCCGCTCGCCGAAGAGCCGCACGGCCGCAGCCGGGCCGAGCGGGGCGATGCGCACCTCACGTTCCCGGCGCACCCGCAGCGGGACGCGGCTGGTGGCCAGGACCACCGCGTCGGGGGCTGCCGCCAGCAACTCGACCAGCTGCGGGCCGCAGGCCGTCACGCGCTCCAGGTTGTCGAGCACGAGCAGGGCCGACGTCCCGGCGAGGTGCGCGGCGAGGTCGGTCACCGTGTCGGCGTGGGATCCCGCGGCGCGGGCCACGACGGCGACGGCGTCGTCGGGGTCGGTGACGTCGGTAAGGTCGGCGAAGTACACGCCGCCCGGGTGATCGGCGGCCACCACATCCGCAGCCACCAGCGCGACGGTGGTCTTGCCCACCCCGCCCGGGCCGGTGAGCGTCACCAGCCGGCCCGGCGTGGCCCGCAGGGCAGCCACGATCTCGGCGACCTCATCGTCCCGCCCGACCACCGGGACGGCCGGAGGCGACGGCGGGCGGGTCGTCAACGTGCGGGGCGGCATTTCGAGGGCCCCGTCCCCGGCCCGGCCCAGGGTGGACAGCAGCGCCATGCGGTCGGCGTCGCGGAGCTGCAGCGCCGAGGCCAGCGATCGCACGGTGTGCGGCTGGGGCTGGGTCCGCCGCCCGCGTTCCAACGCGCTGACCGCGTCGACGGACAGTCCGGCGGCGGCGGCCAGCTCCTGCTGGGTCAGCGACCTGGCCTCCCGTAGTTCACGCAGCATGGCCGCGAAGCTGCTCGTCCTCCGCGCTGGTCCCAACGAGTCGTTCACAAGCTCGATTATGCCCACCAGGGCAGAGGCGGTGTCCGGGCGGTGTCCGGGCGGTGTCCGGTTGCCGGGCAGTACCCCCGATGTTCATGCTCGACGGTGACAGAACGAACCAGATAGCTAGGAGATCGACGGCATGCTCCCCCAAGCCCTCCACGCACTGCGCGAGGCGATCAACTCCCACGTCCCGGAGCGGATCGCCGGCTGCTTCACCGACGACTACGTCGCCGAACGACCGCTGCGACCGGCCGAGGGGTTCATCGGTTCCCACCAGGTCGCCGCGAACTGGATGAAGATCTTGGCCAGCCTCCCCGACCTGCAGGCCGAGATCCTGCGCCACGCCCAGAACGGCGACGAGCTGTGGTCGGAGTGGGAGTACCGGGGCACCGCCCCGGCCGGGGCGACGGTCGTGCTGCGCGGCCCGGTGGTGCTCACCACCCGCGACGGACGGATCGCATGGGCCCGGTTCTACCCCGACCCGGTCACCATGGTCGGCCCAACCCACACCACCGTCTCCCGGGTGCTGGACGCCCCGGCCGAACGGATCTTCGCGGCGCTCCGCGACCCCCGCCGCCACCCCGAATTCGACGTCACCGGCCTCCTGCGGCACGCCGAAACCTCCCACCCGGTCGACGCCGTCGGCGACACCTTCGTCATGGCCATGCACAACGACGAGATGGGCGACTACCGGATCGAGAACCACGTCGTGGCCTTCACCGAGAACCGGGTCATCGCCTGGGCGCCCGGCCAACCGGGTCAGCGCCCGACCGGTCACCGCTTCACCTGGAAGCTCACCCCGACCGACGACGGCCACACCGAGGTGACCCAGACCTACGACTGGACGGCGGTCACCCACCCGGCAGAGGTGCCTCGCCTGCCGGTCGTCTCCGCCGACGAGCTCGACGGGTCGTTGACCCACCTGGCCGCGGCGGTGGCGTAGGGAAGTCGAAGGACTCGGGCGCAGTCCGTGTACCGGCTGAAGCGACATTTCGCGACGGTCCCTAATGGTCATGGCGACGTAGGGGTGCAGGGGGTGCCGCGAAGAACTGTGCGCCTGCCGAGAATTCCATCCATGCAGGTCAAGCGGCGTGTGAGTACTCGTGGAGGACTCCGCCGAGCCGGTCTCGTCGGCGTATGTTCAGGTCGGTGATTCGTTCGGGGTCCGTGATCGGGTCCGGGACGGTGCGCAGTGGGGCGGCTTGGTTCAGGGCTTGGTGGGCTCGGTGCTGGTTGTAGAAGTGTTCGTACTCGCGTAGGGCGTGCCGCAGGTGGCGTTCGTTCCAGATCAGGCAGCGGTCGAGGAGTTCGTGGCGGCAGGACTGCACCCAGCGTTCCATGATGGAGTTCATGCGGGGTATCCGGATGCCGGTGAGTATGCTCTGGATGCCTGCGTCGGTGAGGATCTCGTCCACGAGGGCGGGGAACTTCCCATCCCTGTCTCGGATCAGGTAGCGCGCCTGGCAGCCGGCGTCTTCCAGATCCATCATGAGATTCTTCATCGCCTGGATCACCCAGTTCGCGCTCGGGTGAGCGGTGGCGCCTAGCACGCGGACGCGCCTGGTGGCGTGCTCGATGACAGCCAGGATGTACTGGCGCTGGCCGCTCAACGTGACGGTCTCGAGGAAATCGCAAGCCAGCAGGGCGTCGGCTTGCGAGCGCAGGAAGTCGGCCCACGTGGTGGACGCCCGCTCGGGCGCCGGATCAAGACCTTCCTGTTTGAGGATCTCCCAGACCGTGGACGGTGCGACCTTGATGCCGAGTGTGCCGAGTTCACCGTGCACCCGCCGATAGCCCCAGCCAGGGTTCTCCCGGACCAGGCGCAGGATGAGAACGCGGATGGAGCGGACCGTGGGCGGGCGCCCAGGCCGCTTCGGCCGGCAGGCACGGGCATGACGCCGCTTCAACAGATCGCGGTGCCACCGTAGGACGGTATCCGGGCGGACGAGAAGCCGCAGCCGGCGCAGTACCTCGCGGGGCAGCGAGGTCAGCAATGCGGCGAGAAAGGCTCGATCCTCTGGAGTGAATCTCACCCTGGTATCAGCGCCGAGCTGCCGCTTCAGCACGGTGATCTGATGACGCAGGGCAAGTGTCTCGACATCCTTGTCCCGATCGCCCATCGGCAGCAGCCGAAGCGCGGCAAAAGCGTTCGTGACGGTCAGGTAGGCCAGGCGAAGGAGCACGGCTGATCATCCCTGCCGCACGCGTTCCCCTTCCGATGACTTGAGCTCGCACAGCCTAGGGGAAGCCCTATAAGGCCACGACCTGGGCGGATGGGGTTATCGGCAGGCGCAGTGCCGGTTGGTAGATGCGGCGGGCCGGGAGCCGAGGATGCCACTGACCTTGGCCGGGTGCCCCACGTCGACGCTGGTCAGCGATATCCGTTGGATTTTCCGCGATTACTACCGGGCCCCCTCGTCCGGCGGCCGCCGCTTAACCATGGCCGACCGCGCCGACCGCGCACCTCAACGGCCGGATGACCGCGCGCGAGCGCTCACCCCGCCCGCGGACGACGGGTGTACGCGGCATCGGCCGTGTCCGCTTCACCACCGGTGTCATAGGCCGCTCCGTCGTGAACCGACTCCTGGAACCGGGGCACGGCGTCACCCGCTCCCGTCTGGCGGCCTCCGGCCGGAACCGCCGGGGAAGCCCTCGGCCGCGCGTGCGGTATCCACCTAATCGCCCCGAACACCTGGACAGGGGCATGATCAGCCCTAATTCTTTGCCTCGATGTCGCCGTTCCATCACATGGATGAAGTGTTCACGTCGGTCCGCAGGAGTTGGTTGACCAAGTCGTCATGGTTGTTTTGAACAGGAGTTAGCCCAGGTGTCTCATTCTCGTCGTACCCTCCTCACCGGCGGTGCCGTCGGCGTAGGTCTTGCCGTCGCCGGTAGCCTCCCGTCCCTGGCCCAGTCCCACCCGGACCGGCCCCGCCCGTCGGCCGGGAGCGGCCACCTGCCCTTCCCGCCGCTCGTGGACGACCCCGACGGCATCCTGGCCCTGCCCAAGGGCTTCAAATACTCCGTGGTCACCAAGACCGGCGTCACTCGGCTCGACGGCGGCCAGGGAACGACCCCGTCCGACCACGACGGCATGGCCGTCTACGACGCCGGCCGCGACCGTTACACCCTGATCCAGAACCACGAGATCGACCCGGGTGCCGAGTTCGGCGTACCGCACGTCAAGGGCACTGTCTACGACCCCGGCGCCGTCGACGCCGGTGGCTGCACCGTAATCAGGACTGACCGCGCGGGCCGCAACCACGGCGAGTTCGTCGCCCTCTCCGGCACCATCGCCAACTGCGCGGGCGGGCCCACCCCGTGGGGGACGTGGCTGACCTGCGAGGAGGCCGAGGAGCGGGCCGGGGATTCCTGGAAGGAGAACGGCAAGTCCGGCGTCTTCCAGAAGGACCACGGTTACGTCTTCGAGGTCTCGGCCGACGGCAAGGCGGACCCGAGGCCGATCAAGTGCCTGGGCCGCTACGCCCACGAGGCCCTGGCGATCGACAAGGACCGCACCAAGATCTACCTCTCCGAGGACGCCGACGGGCCCAACGGCCTCTTCTACCGCTGGACCGCGCCCAGCGGCGTCAAGCTCGGCCCCGGGGTGCTCACCCGCCTCGCTCCGGACGCCGGCGTCCTCGCCGCGATGCAGATCATCATGGATGACGGCTCGGTGCTGCCGGACGTCGCCTACCTGACCTCCGCCCAGCTGGGCCGCCCCTTCCCTGTACGGTGGATCGAGGTGCCCGAGCGCGACGCGCGGACCAAGACCGTGCGCGAGCAGTTCGCCGACGGCCAGGTTACCCGCGGACGCAAGTTCGAGGGCGTGTGGGGCACCGACGAGGGCGTGTACGTGGTCAACTCCTACGCGTGGGACGAGGGTGACCTCCCGGCGGACGCGGCCTCGCACGATGGCATGGTCTGGTTCTACAACTACCGGGCCCAGACCATCCAGCTGGTGACGTACTTCCCGCACCAGACCGCGTCGGAGGAAGGCACCCCGACCAAGTACAGCGACCTCACCTTCGACGGCCCGGACAACGTCACCGTCACCCCGTGGGGAAGCCTCGTGCTCGCTGAGGACGGCTCGGGCGCCTCCCACGTGCTCAGCTCGATCCCGGGAGGCCCGACGTACGCGATCGCTCGCAACCAGCTCAACGACTCGGAGTTCTGCGGCCCGACCTTCACCGCCGACGGCAAGGTGCTCTTCGTCAACATGCAGGACCCCGGCCTCACCCTGGCCATCACGGGCCCCTGGGAGAAGTATTTGGGCTGACGAGCCCGATCGACCGGCAGAGGGTGCGGAGCAGCTCGGTCCTGGCACGTTCGGTCCCGCCAGAACAGGGTCCTGACCTGCCAGGACGGCTTCGCGCTGGTTGACCGCCTCGAGTCCTGGTAATTGCCGAAATCGGGCGGATATCAACGTCCGGTGTCGACGTCCGGCCGTCCCCGGGCCAGGGCCGATGCCAGGCGGCTGCCCGTTCTGCCGTATCCGCGATTACCACCGGGCCCCGGGGGATCACCGCCGAACACGATCCTGGCGCGCGGGGCCGCGCCCGCCGCGGTGCGGGCTACTGAGGTGCAGGCCGGGATGCAGGTAGGTCAGGGCCAGCAGCACGAAGTTGTTGGTCAGGATGGGCACGCTGTAGCGCAGCGGGCGGGGTGCGGCTTGGTCGGAGATGGAGGTGGTGTAGCCGCCGTCGGCGTCTTGGTGGCGCAGCAGGTAGGCCAGGCCGCGCTCGATGGTGGCGGTGTGCTGGTGGGCGGGTGCCAGGGCGGTGAGGGTGTAGGCGGTGCTGATCGGGTCGCTGGGCTCGGTGGGGGTTTGTCCCCAGCCGCCGTCGGTGTGGGCGGTGGCCAGCAGGCGGCCTTCGGCGGCGGTGATGGCGGGTTGCAGGCGGCCGTGGTGGGCCAGGGGGTGGTGCTGGTAGGCGGCGCGGAGCGCATGAATGGCGCGGAACATGGCGTTGGCCTCGCTGAGGCTCCAACTGCGTTCGAAGGTGCCGTCGGGCTGCTGGGTGTCGAGCAGGAAGTCTGATCGCGCGGTGCAGCGGGGCGGCGTGGGCGTGCCGGTAGGGGGTGAGCACCAGGGCGGTGTTGGCGGTCATCGCCGCTTCCGGCGGGTGGCTGGGGTGGTAGGTGGCCACGCCGCCGCCGGTGTTACGCCCCACGCCGAGCTTGCGGGTGATCGCCCGGATCGGCATGCCCTCCGACTTGTGCAAGCGGCGGATCTCCGCCCAGTCCTCCACGTTCAGCACCTCTCTCGCTATAGCCCTGCCGGGCTGTGAGGTGGGTCCGTTTTCAGACGTCCGTAGAGGGTCAGTTTTCAGCCGTCGCCTCATTGTCCACGCAGGACAGCGTGCGGAAGGTCATCCATTCACGCTGCGTGAGCGGTTTCGGCTGGTGGGTGCGCACAGTTGTATCCACGCGACCCGCAAATGCCGATGAAAGAGCAGCTCGAATAGAGTGGGCGATTCCTCGCAGGTCCTCGACGATCCTTCTGCCGACAGGCGGACGACGTGGGCGTTTTAGCCTGCCTTGAAAGGCATTGCACAGCCTTCCGGGAAGTTTAATGATGCCACTCAAGGGCCACCGGCCGAGAGTGCACGCGGGGGCATAACCATTGACACCACGATGTGTCGCGTTCCCCGGAAGAAGCAGGGAGTACATGATGCGACAGTCGAAGCTGCACAAGATCGTCGTGGCTCCATGGCGTCGGAGTCGGTTTATGCATGCGCTTACCGTTTTGGGAGCGGCGACACTGTTATTAGTTACTGCGGCGGCCCCGGCATGGGCCGCGGTTCAGGAGGTGGGCGGTGCTCGGGGGACGGTATATCCAGCCAGGGCCACCATTTGCGCGGGAGGGGGAATAGTCTGGGCAAGGCTTTATTATACGGAGTCAGAAATCCCAGGCAAGGAAATCGGCGGGTACTTCACCGCGCCAACATACCAGTGCACGACCGGATATCCGATCACGGAAAGATCCCGGTTCCGGAGTTTTCACGTCTGCAACAATCTCGGGACGTGCGGCCCGGAGGTTTACCTATAAGTTCGATGAGATTCCGCATAGCTCAACCCGTATAACTGGAGGCAAGCATGGGGAAAATAATGGGAACCCGTACGGCAGTCGTGAAGCGGTTATCGGCCGTAGCAGCCGCAACGGCCCTGGGGGCGGCGGTGCTCGCTTCCCCGGGCGTCGCCCACGCTCAATCGTCCTACTGCTCGGTCAACGGATGGCTCAACCCGATCATCACCAGCTGCACCACCGATGCTGTGCAAGCGCACGCGAACGGCTGGATCGATGTCCAGGTCGATCCGTACTCGGGATGCACGGCGGACTTCTACATCTGGGACGCCCGCAACCAGGAAATCATCTACCGGGCAACGGGCGTCTCCAACTTCTCCACGACGCTGTTCCGCGTGCACTCGTGGTATCACCTCAAGGCGACCTTCCGTGGCACAAAGTGCGGCGGTGAGGCCAGCCTGGACAACGAGTAGGGGAAAGCGGACAGCCGTTCGTGCCGTTATCCCAGGCACCCCCAGCCCCGATGTCTTGCGGCGTCGGGGCTGTTCGCATGCCTTGCCCGAGCGAAGACCACCTTGTCGGGAGCCCCGGCTTACTTGCGCCGTTTGGATCACCGGCCCAGGTCTCGGGCAGGTCGGATCCGATGCCGTGCCTTGATGAGCAAATCCCAGCCTAGCGGGGTGAGGTTGTGCAGGACCGAGCTTCCGTGGCGTTGAGTGCTGATCAGCCCAGCCTCGCGTAGGACGGCTGCGTGCTGGCTGGCCGAGGCGATGGAAGTGCCCGCCCGCCGGCTGAGCTCGGTAGTGGTGCAGCCGTCTCCGATCGACCGCAGGATGGCTGCCCGGGTTTTCCCGATCAGTGTGGCGAGGGACTTGTCTCCTGGGCCGAGGACGCGGTCGTGGACATCACGGGCCACCGGGTAGACGAGTACGGGAGGCAGCTCAGGGTCGACCAAGGTCACGGGACTGCGACAGCAGAAATACGACGGCAGCAACAGCAGGCCTCGGCCTCCCAGCACCAGCTCCTGGGTGACCGGGTAGTGGGTTTCCAGAAACGGGGGATTCCACCGCAGCAACGGGCTGTAGCTGCGCAGCAGCCCTTCGACGCCGCCGTCGGCGAAGGCGCGCATTCGTTTGGCCCTGTCCGCCTCGATGTGCGCCCGCACCGACGGCCACTCCGGCTGCAGCACGGAATCGTGATAGGACCGCAGCGTGTGCCCCAGACCTTCGAAGACGCGTATGTCCCCGTCGGCGAGTCTGTGGGTCCACGTCGGCAGGGGGCGTTGAGCGCCGAGCAGTTCCAGCTCTGCCCGGATGCGAGCGCGTGGCGTGGCCAGGACGGACTCGATCTCGCCTTCCAGCGTGTCCGCCGGTCCGAGGGGAGTGAGGAAGTCCGGGAAATACGGGGCGTGCGGTGCGAGAGTCATCAGCGGTCGTATCCACGGCCTCACCTTGTCCCGGGCCCTTTGGCGCCAGCCGTCGAAAAGCAACGGCCCTTCCCGATTCTGCAGCAACTGGACGCTCAGCACGATCTCCCACATAGCGTTGGGGCCTGTTGCCAGTCGCGTTCGGGCAAGATCATCATAGCTAAAGTGAATCCGCAGCACGACGCTCCCACGCTGATTCTGACCAAGGGGGGCAGCTCGGCTCCAGACTATACCGATGACAACATCTTCAGCATCGAGTTGATTTTGCGCCACTCCGGACAATCCTGCCGTGCGCATTTGAGACCTGTGGGGCTCATAAACAGGGTGCGGTGTTTGATCTGCTGGTTCTCGGGTGGTGTCAGCTCGCCATCTGATCAGCTGGCGATTTGGTACTCGTTGATGAGGCCACCGAGGATGGCTCTGCGGTGAACTTCTTCTCACCGATCTGTCATCTTCTTCGAGCGTGGTGGGATCTGTCAGGACGCGCGATATTCCCGTTGTCGCCCTACTGGGTCTTGGCTACGGTACGGTGCATGGACTCGCGACTGCTGACGATTACCTTCGATGTGCACAACCCAGCTCGTCTGGCGAAGTTCTGGGCCGGTGTACTCGACCGGGAACTCCTCAACATGGACCGCGGTGTCTTGCTGCCTGGTGACGATACGCAACCTGGTCTCCGGTTCGTCCCGGGCGACGCCAAGAAGGCCGGACCGAACCGCATTCATCTGCACCTGACCAGCGCGAGCCTCGCCGACCAGCAGCACACAGTGGCGAAGTCGCTGGGTCTCGGCGCCAGCCACCTCGACGTCGGGCAGCTACCCGAGGAGGAGCACGTCGTCCTGGCCGACCCCGAGGGCAACGAGTTCTGTGTGATCGAGCCCGGCAACAACTTCCTCGCCGAGTGCGGATTCCTTGGGGAGATCGCCTGCGACGGTAGCCAGGACGTCGGCCGGTTCTGGAGCCAGGCGTTGGGCTGGCCACTGGTGTGGGACCAGGACGATGAGACGGCGATCCAGTCACCGAACGGCGGTACGAAGGTCGCGTGGGGAGGTCCGCCCGTGCCTGCGAAGGTGATGCGAAACCGGCAGCGCTTCGACCTCACGCCGGCCGACGGCGACCAGAAAGCGGAGGTCGACCGCCTGCTGGCCCTGGGGGCCACGAGGCTGGAGATCGGTGCGGACGGTGCCGTCGAGTTGGCCGACCCTGACGGCAACGAGTTCTGCGTGAACGGAGGTAGCTGACCATCACGCGAGCGAGTCGGCCGCGTGGTTGACCGGCTGGTTCGCGGCCATGCTGTCCTCGTTCACCCCAGGCCTCCCATCGGTCGGTGACGCCGATGCACTGGACGCTTTCGGCCCCGATCACCGATTTGAGGGAACGCACGAACCGACTGCCTTTGTCGTCGTTCAGCTCGACGACCGTCGGTGTTCCGTCGATGCGGATGAGCAAGCCCTTCATCGCGGCCTCACTGCCTGTCGTCGAGGAGTCGGCGGAGGACAAGGAGCAATAGTCAAGCGTTGTGGGTGGGGATGTCTCCGGAGTTGGGCTCGTGGGGGACTTCAGCGAGGGCGAGGGCCGCTTCTTCGCGCACGGAAGCGTGGGGGTGGTCGAGGAAGGGTCGGATCAGCACAACTGCCGCTGGGTCCTGTGTCGCGCCCAGGATGTAGAGGGTGTGGTTGAGGAGTTCGGAGCCCATAGTTACCAGCTCGGGCAGCAAGGGCGTGAACAGCTCCAGGGATAGGCGGTAGTGGTTGAAGGCTTCGCTGATCGAGTTCAGGGCTGATTCGCGGACCCTGCCGCCAGGTCGGCCCGGCCCGGCGGGGCGCGGGATCGATACCGGCGGCGTGCAGGATCTCCCACACGGTGGAGGCCGCGATGTTGTAACCCAGCCGGGCCAATTCGCCTTGGATTCTTCGATGTCCCCAGGTCGGGTTCCCTCGCGCCATCCGAATGATGAGTGCCTTGACCGGCTGGTGGGTGCAGGGCCGTCCCGGGCGCCGCCTGTCGGTAAAGGTCCACTTCCGCGCTACAAGATTGCGGTGCCAACGCAGGATCGTGGCCGGGGTGACCGGGAACACCTCCGCCCATCGACGGCGGTGGATCAGTCGCGACAACGCTGCCAGCCAGAGCCGGTCGGCGCCACCCCACCGAGGCCGGCTGCCGAGCTGACGGCGGAGGACCTAGTTCTCGTGACGGAGCACCAGCACCTCAACATCTTTGGACAGATCGGAGCGGACCAGCATCATCAGCAGGCCGAACAAGCCCCTCATCAACCGGTAGACAAGCGACATCAACACCTAGCGATGGTCGCAGTCGCTGGCTTGATCATGCAGCAAACCCCAGTTCAGGGCACGAAACCGTATTTCCGAGCGGGACAGGGTGGCTGGGGTTACCGGGAAGATCCTCCCCCATCGATGGCGGGGTATCAGGTGTGAGAGCGCTGCTGGCCACAGGCGGTCGGCTGGTTCGTAGAGCACCTGAGGGACTTGACGGCGTAGGACCGCGTTCTGATGCCGAAGCACCAGCAGTTCCGCTTCCTTGGAGACCTCGCGCCGTAGCAGCAGCGCAGGTAGCGACATCAGGCGCCGGGTGACGGCGTACACCGCGGACAAGAACACGAAGCATGATCCCAGCCGACCCGGGCTGGCCGCTCGGTGCCCTTGGCCCCTCCGCCCACCGAACGAGGGGCTCTGCTGGTGGTGATTCCAGTTCTTGAGCCCCACAGGCACACCGGATCCCCTTGTGAAACAACCAGTCAGTCCAGGCGAAGGCGCCAGACGGCCGCGTCCGTTGACTGGCCCACCATGACCACAGGCGCGCCCTTCACAGCCCCCACCGCAAGCGAATCCGGCACATAATCAATCTCGATCAAGGACCCCACAGGCGCCCCAGTGCGAAGGTTCCACATCTGAATCGCCTCGTAGTCCAGGTCCGCCCCCTGCACGGTGGAGACGATTACCGGAGCCCCATCCACTGTGCCGACACCCACCGCATTGGCCAATGTGTCGCCCGGAGCCTCGATCTCCCTGATCAACCGCCGGGTCCGCAGATCCCATACGCGCAGATCGCTGGAGACCACGATGGGCGTTCCGTCCAGGTTCCCGACCGCGATGCCGTTTCCTGTCTCCTCGGCCAGCGGCGCGCCGAGCTGCTTTCCGCTGCGCAGGTCCCACAGCCGCAGCGTGTCATCAGACCCATCGAGTGAGACGGCCACCGGCGTGCCGTCAACCTCGATGGCGGCCAGCGCGGCGATCTCGCCCAGTCCGGCGTCGATGGTCCGGATGCGGCTCCTGGAGTTCAGGTCCCAGACGCGGATGGTCCGATCGGCGCCGCCGGTGAGACCCACGGTCTTGCCCTCCAGTTGCGCGAGCGCCACGGCGTTGACGCGTTTGACGTGCCCATCGAGGTTGCCGACGTAATCGTCGCCAGCCACGTTCCACAGGCTCACCGTGCCGTCGGCGTGCCCAGTGAGGGTGAGCTCTCGGGACGCCGCCATCGAGGTGATGTCTGCGGTCTGGGAAGGAAGGTGGGCAAGCGACAGGTGCTTGTCCGCCGCGAGGTCCCAGAAGGTCACCGCGGACTCCTCGGCCACCAGCGCGCGCTCCCCCGCCAATGCCACCGCGACGACGTCGTGGCCGTTCCCGAGGCCGATGGTGGTGAGTCGGTCGCCGCTGCCGGGAAGCAGCCACAGCAGCGCGGCGGTCGCCGCGAGCGTGATCGCCAGCGTTCCGGCCACAATCGGGAGCCTGGCCCTGGGTCGCGTCCGTTCCAAGAGCGGATTCGTTGTCTGTCGGCCGGCCTCGGCGAGCGGATGGTTACCAGCGTGCGGGCCTTCCCCGGAGAGCCGCCCGGATCCGGCTACGGGGTCGTGCCCGACGAGCCGCAGGATGACCTCATGAGCGGCGGGGCGCCGGCGCGGGTCCTTGGCCAGAGCCCTGGCCACGAGCTCGCGCAGCGGCTCGGGCAACGGCGGTAGCTCCGGTTCGTGGTGCAGAACGCGATGCATCGCCGCGGCCACGTTCTCACCGTTGAACACGTTCCGACCCGTCGCGGCGAACAGCAGGGTGGCAGCCCAGGAGAACATGTCAGAGGCTGGACCGACCTCCCCACCGGAGATCTGTTCCGGCGACATGTAGGCGGGAGTGCCGATCAGGCCCTGAGTGGTCGAGGCAGACGAGCCCACCATCTTGGCGATGCCGAAGTCGATCACGCGGACGCCGTCGGGCCCGAGCAGCACGTTCTGCGGTTTGAAGTCCCGGTGCACGATGCCTGCGCGGTGAATGGCGGCCAGCGCGGTGGCGGTGCTCACGGCCAGCCGTTCCAGCGCGCCGAAGTCGCGCGGCCCCTCGCGTCTGACCACCTTGTCCAGCGACTCGCCGTCGACGAGCTCAGTGACGATGTAGGAAATGCCCTCGTGGATCCCGGCGTCCAGCACCCGCGCGGTGCAGAACTGGGCAACCTGACGCGCCGCCTTGGCCTCGCGCAGGAAGCGGGTCGAGGCACGCTCGTCGCCGTCCAGGCGGGCGTGAAGCAACTTGATCGCGACTTCATCGCCCGCCGCGTTGCAGGCTCGGTATACCGCGCCCTGGCCGCCCTCCCCCAGACAAGCGAGGAGCCGATACGGTCCGACCCGCTCAGGTTCGCCGGGGCGAAGGGGGCGCGAGTCGACCATGGTCAGTCATCGTAGATCACGGAGTGCTGTCGGCGTACCCCTCGGCGTGCAGAGGTAAGTACGACTAAACGGGCTCTGCCGCTGATCTTGGGATGGGTTGAGGATCATGCTCGGAGCAGGATTCGCTTTCGCAGGAGATCGAAGTTGGCTCTCCCATAGCCCTGCCGCTTGACCAGCTTCACTCGCGTGTTCTGCCCCTCGGCCTGTCCGGAGTTCCAGGGAACCGACAGTGCGCCTGCCGAAAACTACGTCCATCCAGGTCAAGCGGCATCTGAGTACTCGTGGAGAACCCCTCCGAGCCGATCTCGCCGGCGTATGGCCAGGTTGGCCATACGGTTCGGATCTGTGATCGGATCCGGGACAGCCCGTAGTGGAGCAGCTTGGACCAGGGCTTGATGGGCGCGGTGCTGGTTGTAGAACCGTTCGTACTCCCGCAGGGCGTGACGCAGGCGGCGTTCGTTCCAGATCATGCAGCGGTCGAGAAGCTCGCGGCGGCACGACTGCACCCATCGCTCCATGACCGCGTTCATGCGCGGCACCCGAATACCGGTGAGCACGGTCGGAGGCCTGCGTCGGTGGATCTCGTCCATGAGGGCTGGGAACTTGGCATCCCGGTCTCGGATCAGGTAGCGCGCCCGGCGGCCAGCCTCCTCCAGTTCCATCACCATATTCTTGATCGCCTGGAGGACCCGGCTGGCGTTCGGGTTCTCGGTGGTGCTCAGCACGCGGACGCGCCTGCTGGCTGCTCGATGACCGCCAGGATGTACTGGCGCTGCCCGTTCAATGAACGGCCCGTCCTGCGTCTCGAGAACGGCGGCGCGCGCGGATGTGGTCATACGTCGTGTTGCCTCCTGCGAGGCGCCCACGGCACCGTGGTGGCAGGGGTCAGAAATCATCAACGACTCCCAGGTCGGGGTTGTGGGCTCAGGGGCCCCGCGTGTCCGAACCTACGTCGGCTGTCCGTGCTCGCGAATCGGTCGCCATATCGGTCACGACCTGGTTCTCCCGGGGCGTGCCGTGACCGGACCCGGTGTCCGTGACCTTGATCGCGGACACCGGGTCTGACCGGGCGGGGCTCCGCCGTCGGCTGCCCGTACATCACCGGCACTGGTGCATGGTGACGAGCAGGGCGTGGTGCAACACCTTCACTGCCGGAGACCGGTGCGCGAGGCCTCTTCGACTCGGGCGATCAGGCGGCTGTTGTGGACGGCGTGGTCGAATCCGGGGGTGTGGTGGGTCCCGTTCGTGATGTCGCGCGCCAGGCTGGCATACACCTCGCCCACGTTGATGGACGCGCCCTTCCAGATCTCGGCGGCGGTTGGGCCGGTACCGGTGGCGACGGGGCTGTCGGGCGCGGTGAAGTCCACGCTCGACGAGAGCGCGAGGTCGCCGACCTGAACGCCCGCGGGGTGATCGCCGGTCAGCTTCAGCCAGCCGTCCGACCCGCGTACTTCCAGGCTGAAGTGGGCGTCGGACGCGGGTACGCCCGCCAGGATCTGCACCCCGACCGGCGCCCCCGACGAGGTCTTGGCGATGGCGTCGAGGTGATCCGGGACTTCCCGGACGGAAATCGCGCCAGTGTCCACCAGCTTCACCTGCGGCCAGAGGAGTTCCGCGCGCGCATCAATTTCGGTGATGTCACCGAGAACCGCTTCGATGACATCCAGAACGTGGCCCACCGCGATGGTCAGGAAGCTCGCTCCCGCCGCTGCCTTGTCGAAGTACTCGTACGCGCTCACCGACTCCGGGCCGTTGCCGAATGTCGTCGCAGCTACTCGTGCCGAGAGCAGGCGCCCGAGCCGGCCCTGCGCGATGATCTCTGCCGCGCGGCGCACCGAGGGATTAAGCCGGCCCTGCAGGCCGATCGCCGTGTGGAGCGAGCCGGCCGCGTCAGCCATCTCTTCCGTCTGCGCAACGGTCGCGCCCAGCGGAGACTCCGAATATACGGCCTTGTTCGCCGCGAGGGCCGCGAGGACGAGCTCGCGGTGCGCCGGGACCTTGACAGCCACGGTGATGAGATCAACCGACGGATCGCGGATGAGCTCGAACGGATCGGCGAACCAGCGCTGGGCGCCGAACGCTTCGGCCGCGCTGCGGGCACTCTGCTCGTGCCGCGTCGCCACGCCCGCCAGGTGGAAGTCCGGCTGTGCCGCCAGCGCGGGGATGTGCGATGCCCCGGCCCAGCTCGCCTTTGTGTCTGCACCGATAATGCCGACACGAATCACGCTGCTTGACATAACGTATTGCTCCGCTTCTTTCATTGCGAAATGGATCAGTTGGATCAGGCCGGTTCGCCGCTTACGTCCTGGGCCTGAGTACTCAACCGGCGGACCGCGTGGGGCGGATCTCACCCACCTGCTTGTCTCACTGGTCGATGGCAGCCATGTCGGGCTCGGCATGGCGTTCGCCGGACGCCGGTGTGAGGTTTTTCAGACGGGTGATCTGGCCTGCGGTGAGTCGGATTCCGTCGGCGACGCTGTTCTCCTCGAGCCGGTCGATATGCTTCGTCCCCGGAATAGGCGCGATGTGGTCTCCTTGTGCGAGCAGCCAGGCCAGAGCGACCTGTGCGGGCGTGGCCTCGATTTCATCGGCGACCTCGCGTACCTGGTCGACGATGCGTAGGTTGCGTGTGAGGTTGTCGCCGGTGAACCGAGGATTGGTACGACGCCAGTCGTCGGCGTCCAGGCCGTCCAGGGTGCGGATGTCACCGGCGAGAAAGCCGTGTCCCAGCGGTGAATAGGGAACCAGTCCGATGCCGAGCTCACGCAACGTGGGCAGCACTTTGACCTCAGGGTCTCGTGTCCACAGCGAGTACTCAGTCTGGACAGCGGCCACTGGGTGAACCGCGTGGGCCCGGCGGATCGTCGCCGCAGCCGCCTCCGACAGTCCGATGTGGAGGACCTTGCCCGCGTCCACCAACTCACTCAACGCTCCCACCGTCTCCTCGATGGGAGTGCCGGGGTCGACCCGGTGTTGGTAGTAGAGGTCGATGTGGTCGGTTCCGAGCCGCCGCAGCGACCCGTCAACAGCCGCGCGAATGTTGGCGGGGGTGCTGTCCGGGCCTGGTCGGCCGGTGTGGGAGATGAGGCCGAATTTAGTGGCGAGAACGACCTCATCCCGGCGGTTCCTGACGGCGCGACCTACCAGCTCCTCGTTGACGTACGGCCCGTACACCTCGGCGGTATCCAGATGCGTGACGCCGAGATCCACAGCGCGCTGAATGGTGCGGATCGACTGGGCGTCGTCTCGACCGGCGCCGGTGTAGAACGCGGACATGCCCATGGCACCCAGGCCGAGGCGCGAGACCTCGAGCCCTCCGAGCGACGTGAACTGCATTCGTTTGCCCTTTCCTGTATCCATCCGGCGGCCCCGCGCCTCGACGCGGGGACCGGTTTCAGCGCTGCGGGAGGTCACGTAACGGCGTCGATGGCGCACTGCGCCGCTAGCGGTTACGCGCTCAGGTGGCGGCGAGGAGAACTTGATGCGTCAATATCTACATCCTCCAACTTGACGCGTCAAGAAGTGGGTCTAGTATGGCCTCATGGCGAGCACCGCAGATGGCACCAACGGACGACACCGCCGACGTTCGCGGAACGGGTCGACGGCCGGGACAACGGCGCCTGCCGAAGGAGGATCTGGCTCAGGAGAGCCCACTGGTCCAGTTGCCGAAGCGCGATGGCTGAACCACGAGGAACGGGCGGCATGGCTGGCCAACTCCGCGATCATGATCAGCCTGCCGGCCGCGCTGGACGCGCGGATGCAGCGCGAGGCCCAGCTGACCTTCTTCGAGTACATGGTGCTCTCGGTCCTCTCCGAACAGCCGGCTCGCACGCTGCAGATGAGCGCCCTGGCCGCGCGAACGGCGGCATCACTGTCGCGGCTGTCGCATGTCGTCGGACGGCTGGAGAAGCGCGAACTGCTCGCACGGACCCGGATCCCCGGTTCCGGCAGACGCACCAATGCGACGCTGACCGAGGCCGGTTACGGGGTGGTTGTGGCGGCGGCGCCGGGACATGTCGCCGCAGTCCGCGAATACCTGATCGATGAGCTCGAGCCCCAAGAGCTGGCGACACTGCGCCGCATCGGCGCCGCAGTCGACGCCGCCATCAAGCGCGAGCAGCTTGACGCGGGCTCTGCGGCGTCGGCTCCGCCCGAAACATTGACGACCCGCAGCGGGCAGAGGCGTACTAAGCACTGATGGAGGAGCAGCGCCACGCGACGGTGGCGTCAGCTACTTCCAGTTCTTTCTGCCGGCACGGCTGGCCCGGTCGCCGGAGGCCCGGCACAGGGCGTTGGAGCACGTGCCGAGCACGGCGGCCGGGACCCTATACGTAGTGCCAGCGGGCTTTGGGTGTCTAATCCGACGGTCGCAGGTTCGAATCCTGCAGGGCGCGCTTCTCCACCTGCGGAAACTCACGCCGCGGTCGCGGCCGACGGCGGCATGGGGCAAATATGAGGCAAAGCTGAGTCAGCCGCTGAGCCCACGCCCCAGCTTGGACGCGGCGTTCAGCACCAGCCGGGCCGTTTCCCGAGCGGCTTCGTGGGCCACCTCGGGCAGCACCGAGACGTACGTGTCGGCGGTCAGCACGATGCTGGCATGCCCCAGCATCGCCTGCACCACCTTCAAATCGGTGCGCGCGGCCAGCGCCAGGGTGGCGGCGCCATGCCGCAGATCGTGCAGCCGGATGGGCGGCAGCCCGGAGGCGGCCACCAGCCGGCGGAACCGGCCGGTGAGGTAGTCCGGTCGCAGTGGCTCGCCGTTCGCGGTGGTGAACACGTATCCCGAGTCCTGCCAGCCTGCCTCTTCCGTCGCGCTCAACTCCTCCTGCCGCTCGCGGTGCCAGGTCAGCACCCGCACGGTCTCCGCGTCCAGGGCCACCACCCGGCAGCTGGCGGTGCTCTTCGGCGGGCCGACCACGACCTGGCCGTCGGCGTGCACTCGCTGCTGCGCCACCGTCAGCTCCGCGGCCTGCAGGTCGACGTCGGTCCAGCGCAGCCCGGCCAGCTCGCCCCGGCGCAGGCCGCGTAGCGCGGCCAGCCACCAGGCGGCGTACAGGCCGTCCTGCGCTACGCCGGACAGGAAGGTCGCGAGCTGTTGTTCGGTCCAGACCGCCACCGCCGGGCGTCGGCAGCCGGTCGGCGAGGGGCGGGACGCGAGCGTCGCGAGTAGTCCGTTTACGTCGTGATAGGTGAGTTGGTGGAGCAGGATCCGTCCCAACTGTGGAATGAGGTAGAGGTGGATGTGTGTGGCGTAGCCCTGCCGGGTCGACGGCCGGAGGGCGTCCTTGGTGGCCAGCCAGCGTGCCAGCCATTGCCCGAGGGTGCATCCGGCCCCTGCGCCGTGTCGCGGTCAGCATCGGCCAAAGCTCGGCCTGCCGCTTGCGCTTCCTCGGGGGCGGCGTAACCGCCCCGGCGGACGCGCTGCCGCTGCCCGCCCAGGCCGCGTACCTGCACCGCGAAATACCAGCTGCCATGATCGTCATCTACCAGCAGACACGGACACGTCACGCCTCGCTGACGTCCCGTTTCCGCATCCACGCAGCCGCATCGCCTGCTGACCTGCGGTATCTGCGGCAACCGGACGGTGTAGAGGCTTCTTCTTTCGCTCAGCCATTCACGGTCAATGAAGCGGCCGCTCATGCGCCCGGTGAGGAAGAGATAGATCTCCAGGCAGGCCCGGTCGTGGTCCTCGGGTTCGGTGACCTCGGATCCGGAGCGTACGGCCTCCGGAATGTTCGTGGGCGGCCCGGCTTCCCGGAGGTACGGTTCGACCATGGAGCCGGGTTCGGTGAGGATCTCGCCGTACCAGCGTTGAGTCGCCCAGGCGGTCGTGACGCCGTCGCCGTAGAGGAGATCGTGGACGTAGGCGTCCATGGTGCGGATCTGGAGGAAACGCAGGCCCGCTTCTGTCAGGCCGGTGGTGACCGGGGGTGGGCCGCTGATGGTGAGGGCGTGGGTCCAGCCGTCGGCGTGTGAGATCGTCGAGCGCTCGGCCCGCCTGCGGAGCCTGGTGCACCGCAGCCGCGCCTTGTCGCCGAACCCGAGCACGCCGAACCCGCCTTCCTGGCGGCCCTGGCCGACCCCGGAGCCATCACCGGCCTTTCTCCGCAACAGCAGCAGATCGTCCGGCTCGCCGCCCGCGGGCCGCTGCCCGCCGACGGGTGAGCCAGGATGCCCTGCACGCGAGGGCACAGTGAGATCCGCGGGGTAAAAGGTCTTGGGTCCGATTTGCCAGGACGATAGAGTCTCGCCCTGAAGCAGCGCCATACCGGGGTTGAGGAGGGGTATGTCCAGCACGCCCTTGTCCCTGCCGCAGCCTCCCGCGAAGGCGCCGGAATTCGGGCAAGACGCGCTGATCGCGTGCGAGAGCCTGGTCCGGATCTACCAGTCCGGGTCGATTGAGGTGCAGGCACTGCAGGGGCTGGACCTGGTCGTGGACAGCGGTGAGATGGTGGCCGTCGTCGGCGCGTCCGGGTCGGGGAAGTCGACGTTGCTGTCCATCCTGGCCGGGGTCGACGCACCCACCGCCGGGCGGGTACGGGTCGATCAGTGGAATCTGCTGGACATGTCGCGGGCCGATCGGGTCCGCTACCGGCGGCACACCGTGGGACTCGTACGCCAGCAGACGGCCGCCAACCTCATCCCTTACCTGACCGCGCGGCAGATGGTCGACCTGCCGATGACGGCGGCCCGCACTCCCGGCCGGGTACGCCGCAAGCGTGCTGCCGAGTTGCTGGACCTGCTGGGCGTCGCCGAGTGCGCCGAGCGGCGGCCCGCGGAGCTGTCCGGCGGGCAGCAGATGCGGGTGGCCATCGCGGTGGCCCTCGCCAACGAGCCGAGGGTGCTGCTGGCCGACGAGCCGACCGGGGAACTGGACAGCGCCACCTCGGCCGCGGTGTTCGGGCTGTTGCGGGAGGCCAACCAGCGGCTGGGCGTCACCGTCGTCATCGTGACCCACGATCCCGCGGTCAGTGGGCAGGTGGAGCGGACGGTGGCGATTCGCGACGGGCGCACGAGCAGCGAGGTGTTGCGGCGTACCGCCACCGGAGACGACGGCGCCCAGCAGGTGATCGCCGAGGAATACGCGGTGATGGACCGGGCGGGGCGGATTCAGGTGCCGCGCGACTACCGGGAGGCGCTGGCGTTGACGCGACGGGTCCGGCTGGTGCTGGAGGCCGATCACATCGCGATCCGTCCCGACGGCGGCGGGGCCGGATGAACGGCGGGCCCCTGGTCGGTGTGCGTGGCGTTCATCGCCGGTACGGCAGCGGGGCGACCGCCGTGCACGCGTTGCGGGACGTGACGTTCGAGCTCGCGACCGGCACCATGACCGCCCTGGTCGGGCGGTCCGGCTCCGGCAAGACCACGCTGCTCAACATCATCGGCGGCCTGGACCGCCCGGACTCCGGTACGGTCCACGTCGACGGAACGGACGTCACCGCCCTCGACGAGGACGGCCTGTCCCTGTTACGGCGGGAGAAGGTCTCGTACGTCTTCCAGACCTTCGGCCTGATCCCGGTGTTGTCGGCCGCGGAGAACGTGGGCGCCCCGCTGCGGCTGGCCCGCGTACCTCCGGTGGAGCGTGAGCGGCGGGTCGCGTTGCTGCTGGACCTGGTCGGACTGGCCGCCCATGCCGAACAGCGTCCCGGTGAGCTGTCCGGCGGGCAGCAGCAGCGGGTGGCGATCGCGCGTGCGCTGGCCGCCTCGCCCCGGCTGCTGATCGCGGACGAGCCGACCGGGCAGTTGGACGCCGAGACCGGTCTGTCGGTGATGGCACTGCTGCGCGGGGTGGTGGAGTCGGAGGGGGTGACGGCGCTGGTCTCCACGCATGACCCGACGATGCTCGCGCTGGCGGATCGGGTGATCCGCATCAACGACGGGCGGCTCGACGAGCATCCCGGCATGCGCTCTGATGGGCCGCTCGACGGACGTTCCAACGGCCGGGGCGATTCTTGATCAGTATCAGTAGGAGCTGCCTGTGCTGAGGCTGGTCGCCCGGCGCGCCCGTGCGCAATGGCCCTTGCTGGCAGCACTCCTGGCCGTCGCCGTGGTCGGCCCCACGCTGCTCGGCACCTGCGCCCTCCTGCTCACCCGTACCGCCGAGCAGGCGCTGGAGACCGCTGCCTCTCGCGCCGCCCCCGACCAGATCGACGTCACCGCCTACAGCGTCACCATGCGCGGCGAGCACGCGAGATCCGTCGCCGATGACACCCGCGCCGTGCTGACCTCGGCCCTCGCTCCGTTCGCGACGACGACGGCCGCGCGCGGGGCGTCCGTGATGCGGTCGCTCCCCGGCGCCCGTACTCCGGCTGTGGCGTACCTGTCGGGGGTGGAGGACCTGCCGGCCCGCACCCAACTGGCCGGCGGACGCCTGCCTCGGGCGGGTGCCGCGCCGGCGGAGTCCGTGGTCCTGGAGAGCACCGCGCGGCAACTCGGCCTGACCGTCGGCAGCCGGGTCGGCCTCGGCAGAGAGCTGGCCGACGATCCCGACCAGGGGATCGAGGTGCGCGTGGTCGGGATCGTACGCCCGCTGCCGGGCAGCGGCTGGGAGCGTGACCCGCTCGCCGCCACCGGCTACGATCCGGCCTATCGCGACGGCCGCTCCGCACAGCCGGTGCACGCGTACGGGCCGTTCATCGTCGACCTTGCCGACCTGCTCGGCGGCGGCTCCACCCTCGACCGGCTGGAGATCAACGCCCTCCCCGACCTGTCCGCCCCCTCCCGCCGCGACCTCGACACCGTCACCCAGGCCGTGCTCGGCGCCGACCGCCGGCTGGGGCAGACGCTCGGCGACCGGGTACGCATCCAGCGCGTCGCCTCCCGGCTGCCCTCGACCCTGCTGGCCGCGCACGATCAGCAGCGGGTCACCACGGCTGCCGTGCTCGCCGTCGCCGCCATCGGACTCGTCCTGACCGCGACCGCCCTCGCCCTCGCCGGCCGGCTCAGCGCCGGTGTGCGCAGCGACGAGACCGCCCTGATGTCCGCGCTGGGCGTCGGCCGCGGTCAACTCGCCGGCGCCGCGCTCGCCGAGGCTGGCGCGCTCGCCGTGCTCGCCACCGCGGTCGCGATCCCGGCCTCGTCCGCCCTGCACGCCGGGCTGACCCGGCTGCCGCCCATGGCCGGGGCCGGGCTCGCCACGCCGTTCGGCGTGAACGCCGCACAGGTGGTGTCCGTCGCCGGCGGTGCGCTGGCGCTGGCAGCGGTGCTCGTCGTGCCCTCGCTGCGGACCTCCTCCGCAGGGGTGCGCGGGCGGCGGGAACTGCTCGCCCGCTCCGGCGCCGACCTGCTGCTCGTGGCACTCGCCGCCGTCGGCTGGTGGCAGTTGCGCGATCAGCCGACCGGTTCGGGGTCTCCCATCGACACCGTACGGGTGCTCGCTCCCGCGCTGCTGCTCATCGCCGGATCGGCGGTGACCTTGCGCCTGGTGTGGCCCGCGTTGCGCGTGGTGGAACGGCTGGCCGTCCGGGCTCGCGGGTTGATGGTGCCGCTGGCCGCGTTCGAAGCCGCCCGCAGGCCACAGGCGGTCGCGGCGGGGCTGCTGATCGGGCTGGGCTGCGCGGCGGCCACGTACGGGATCGGGTTCGACGCCACGTGGCAGCGCTCCCAGCAGGACCAGGCCGATCTGTCCGTCGGCACCGATCTCGCGCTCACCCTCAACGCCCCGCCCGCCGCCGGGCAGGGCCGGGTGGTCGGCGCGGCCAGCGGCGGGGAGGTGAGCCCCGCCACCGATCGGGGCATCGCGGTCGGGCAATGGCTCGGCGGTGTCGGTGACCCGCCGCGGCTGATCGCCGTGGACACCACGCGTGCCGAGGCACTGCTGCGCGGGCGGCTGAACGACGGTCGCACCTGGAACGCCGTGGGCGCCGTTCTCGCGCCGCCGACGCGCGCCGCCGGTGTGCCCGTCCCGGCCGGAGCCGCGCTCTCCCTGGCCGGGAAGGCGACCGGTACGACACCGCTCACCGTGACGCCCCGGCTGCTGCTGCAGGATGCGACCGGGCTGCGTACTTCCTGCACCGGCGCGCCCGTTCCGCTCGACGGGCAAGCGCATCCGCTGCCGGACTGCGCGACGGCCGAAGGGCTCCGGCTGGTCGCGGTGTCCCTGCCGTTCGCGATCGCGACGGGGAACGTGGGCACCGGCTACTCCGATGCCCTCACGGAACCCCCGGCGGGCGACAGCCGGGTCGCCGTGACGCTCACCGTGGCGGGAGCGGACTCCGAGGCATCGTCCTGGACCGCCACCTCGGCCGGGCCGGGCCCCGGGCAGCTCGGCAACCCGGCCGTCGCCCTGGCCGGCACCTCGGCGGGCACCGAGCTGAGGATGACCACGACCGTCACGCTGAAGGGCCCGCCGGACGCCGCCAGAACCCTGGTCGCCACCGCCTTCCCGGCCCCGGGACCGGTGCCCGTCGCCGTCTCCGCCCGCTTCGCCGACGAGGTGGGCGCCCGGCGCGGCACCCGGCTCGACCTCACCGTCGGGCTCACCCCCGTACAGGTGAGCGTGGCCGAGGTGCTGCCGGCCGTGCCGTCCGCTCCGGGCGCGGCGGCCATCCTGGCCGACATCGACGTCCTCTCCCGTGCCCTCGCCGTCAGCGGCGACTTCGACGTGCCCGTGGACGCGTGGTGGGTCGGCCATCCCACCGGAGGTGAGGTGGCCGATCTCCGTCTCGGCAGCGTCACCACGCGCGCGTCCGAGACCGCCCGGCTCACCGGCGGCCCGCTGCGGGCCGGGCTGCCGGCCGTGCTCCGGCTGCTCGTACCGGCTGCGGTGCTGCTGATGATCGCCGGAATCGTCCTGCACGTGACGTTCGATCTGCGGGCCCGCGCGGTCGAGGTGGCGCGCCTGCGGGGTCTGGGGATGACCCGGCGCGAGATCCGTGCGGTGCTGCTCGGCCAGCACGTCGGCATCCTGGTGCCGCTGCTCGCCGCGGGCGCGGTCGTCGGCGCGCTGGCCACCCGCCTCGTCGCGCCGCTGCTCGTCCGCTCCGACACCGGCGCCGCTCCCGTTCCCGAGGTGCTGTCCGTCTGGCCGTGGGCCGCCGAGGCCGCCCTGCTCACCGGGCTGCTGGCCGGATGCGCGCTGGCGGTGAGCGCGGTGGTCGTCGTCCAGGCCCGGCTCGCCGACGCCGCGCATCTGCGGGTGGCGTCGTGAGGATCCCGGCACCGCACTGGCCCAGCGTCGCCGGCCGCGCCCGCGCGGACGCCGGGCCGTTGCTCCTGGCCGCTGTCGTGGTGGTGGCCATCACGTTGCTCGCCGGCGCGATGCCGCCGCTCCTGTCCGCGACCGCCGACGCCGCCGTACGGGACGCCGTACGCAGGAGCGACGGCGACCTCCAGGTCCACAGCCGCATGGAAGTCGACAACGGGCCGAACGGCAGCCGCGTCCGGCACCCCCGCCTCGCCGAGGACGTCGACGACTTCCGGGCCAGGGCGACGGACGAGCTCGGCCCCGGCCTGCGCTCCGCCCTGCATCCACCCATCGCCACCGTCATCAGCCCCACCCTCAAGATCACCGACGGCAGCGTGCTGCGGACGTTCCAGCTCGCCTACGTGGCCCGCGACGGCGGGCCCGACGTGACCTGGATCGCGGGCGGCCCGCCCCGGCCCACCGGCTCCGAGACGGCGGCGGTTCCCTACGGTGCGCCGCCGTGGCCGGTGCAGGTGGGCCTGTCGGAGGCGGACGCCGCCGCTCTCCAGCTCCGTCCCGGCGCCCGCCTTCCGCTGGCCGACGACCAGGGTAATGTCAAGAAGGTCCAGGTCAGCGGCATCTTCCGGCCCCGGGACAGCGCCGATCCCGCCTGGCGGCTCCTCCCCTCGCTGCTGAGTCCCGTCGCCGGCGCGGACGGCTGGGGAACCACCCGGTTCGCCGGACTGCTGTCCCGCGACTCGCTGCCCGACGCCCGGCTCGCCTTCGGACAGGACGAGTTGCGGCGTACCGTCTGGTTCACGCCCGACCCGGCCCGGCTCACCTGGGCCGTGGTCCCGTCGGTCGCCGCGAAGGTGGTCGCGCTCAAGGCGGCCTCCGGCTCCTCCGGCGCCCGGGACGGCTCGTTGAAGTGGGAGACCCGGCTCGACGGGGTGTTGCGGAACGTGAGCTCCCAGGTCGAGGCGGCCTCCGCGCAGGCGTCCGTCCTGCTCATCACCCTGCTCGCCGTCGCCGTCCTGGTCCTGCTGCTCGCCGCCGACCTGCTGGTACACCGCCGCGCCCCCGCCCTGGCGGCCGCCCGGCAGAGGGGGATGTCGCTGCCGGTGATCGGTGGCGAGCTGCTGCTCGAATCCGCCGTATCGGCGCTGCTGGCCACGGCGGCCGGGCTCGGCCTGGCCCGGGCCGTCGCGCCGGGGGTCTCCTGGGAGTGGATCGCGCCCGTGGCGGTCACCGCCGTCGCCGCGGGACCGGCGTTCGGCACGCTCACCGCCGCCCGCGCCACCCGGGATCGCCGCGTCCCGGCCAACCGGAGTGCGCGGCGGTGGGCGCGAAACACCGTACGACTGCGGCGGGCCGCTCTGGAGATCGGAGTGCTGGTGGCCGCGTCCGGCTCCGTCGTCGCTCTGTACCAGCGTGGCATCGGTGGCGGGGTGCTGCCCGCGAGCGCGCCCGCCCTCTGCGCGCTCGCGGGCGGGCTCCTGCTGGCGCGGGCGCTGCCCCTCGGGACGCGCTTCGCGCTCAAGCGGCTTCTGCGGTCGCGCCGGCCGCTGGCGGTGTTCGGGGCCGCGAGGGCGGCGGCGACCTCGGCCCGGGTGCTACCGCTGCTGGTGCTCGTGACCTCTGTCGCCCTGGCCTCGTACGCGCTCAGCCTTGGCGCCGCTGTCGGCCACGGGACCGCGGCCGGGCCGCTGGCCGCGGGACTGCTGCGGTTGGCGTGGGTCTCGGCGGTGACCCTGCCGGTTCTGGGCCTTCTGGGACTCGCACTCGGCGCGGCGGCCGGCGCGCCGGAGCGGTGGCAGACTCTGACCCGGCTACGCACCCTCGGGCTGCGGCCCCGGGAGGCTCGCTGGGTCGCGGCCGGGGAACTGCTGCCGCCGGTGGTGGTCGCCGCCGTGGGCGGTCCGCTGCTCGGGGCGGTGCTCGTCCGTCTGACGTTCGGCTCGCTCGACCTGCGCCTGCTCACCGGGGCCGATCCGGCCCCGGTGCCGCCGTGGTGGGGGATCGGCCTGGTGGCGGTCGTGTTCCTGGCGGCGGTCGCCGTCGTGGTGCCCGTCGAATCGGCGCTACGCCGCCGACGACGGCTGAGCGAGGTACTCCGCGCGGGCGGCGGCTGAGCCGGTCGACTGCCGGCGACCATGACGTGTGCCGCTCACCGCCCGCGGATCCCGCCGGCTTCGGGAATGGCCATATCGTGTGGGTGCCAAGAACTCGGCCGCCTTACGCGACCTGCGCATATTCATGGATCAACCCTCCGAGGCGTGTGCGGTGCCAAAACGGCGAATACTGTTGCTGAGCTGGGCGTTCGCAGGGCGACAGGCTGCTCTGCGGTACTCGCTGATCAGCCCAGTGACGGCTCTTCGACGGTGGATCCGGGAGGCCATGTCGATCACCTCGCTGGGATCGTGCAACGGTGGGCGGAGCGAACGGCCCTGATGAGGGCGATGATGGTTGAAATGGCGCTCATACTCGGCCAGGACCGTACGCAGATGCTGCTCACCACAGATGAGCAGGTGGTCGAGGCACTCACGGCGTAGCGTTCCCACGTACCGCTCCGCGAACGCGTTCGCCCGTGGCGACCGTACGGGCGTCTTGATGATCCGCACACCACTGACAGCGAACACCTCATCGAACGATCGAGAGAACTTGCCGTCACGGTCCCGTATGAGAAACCTGAAGGCGCCGGCGCGTTCACCCAGGTCCATCAGCAGTTCCGGGCCTGCTGGGTGGTCCATGCACCGGTCGGGTTGGAGGTGACGCCCAGCACGTGCACACGGCGCGTCTCGATCTCCATGACGAACAAGACGCACAGGCGCTTGAGGAACACGGTGTCGACGTGCATGAAGTCGCACGCCAGGATGCCGGAGGCTTGCGAGGTGAGAACCTGTCGCCAGGTCGGTGAGGTCTGACGTGGCGCTGGGCCCAGGCCGGCCGCGACGAGGATTCGGCGGATGGTGCCTTCGCCGATCCGATGGCCGAGGCCGAGCAGTTCACCCCGGATCCGCCGGTGCCCCCATCGGGAATTCTCTCTGGCCAGCCGGACCACCAGCTCACGCAGCTCGTCCGGTATCGGTGGACGTCCGGCCGTGTTCGGGTAATCCAGCGTTGGCTGACCAGGCGACGGTGCCAGGACAACAAGGTGCCCGGCGTCACGATCCGATGAAGCCGTAGCCGCGTGGGCAGCAGTCGCGCCAGTGCGGCCAGCAGCACCCGGTCGGCCCAGTCCGGTCGCGGCCGGGCGACCTGACGACGCAGGACGGCGACCTGATGACGCAGCACCAAGATCTCCACCTCCTTGGAGGTGTCGCCCCGCGCGCGTAGGGTCAACCAGCCGAACAACCGGACCATCAGCAGATACAGCAGGCGTAGGAACACGTGTGCCGAGGATAGAAGGCCAGATCAGATGCTACGGACGAGTTTTGGCACCTCACAGGCACCGAAGGAGTCGACACCAAGACAAAAATGATCAAGAGGCAGATGTACGGGCGAGCCGGCTGCGCACTCCTCCGCCATCGCATCCTGCTCGGCTAACCACCGTCCGTCACCACCGAAAGTGTGCCAGAGCCGTTTACTGGACACGCCCGTCCGCAGGCATCGATCGCCATCTGCGGGCCCTCTACGGTGCGGTGCCGTGTAGCTCTCGGAGGAGGGAGCCCGGCACTGGCGTGCCGAGCATGTGGCAGACGGCCACCTTTTGGGCGGCGAACTCTACGTTGGTCCAGCGTGTGATCCCGTCGTTGGGTGCGAGGTCGCTGGCCTTGCCAGTGCTGTCGCTGATGGCGGTGCGGCGACCGTCGTCGGATACCGCGGTCGTGCTGTGGTGGCCCTGGGTGTCGCCGCCGTGGCCCCATGCCGTCCCGCAGGGCGTATCAAACTTGATCAGTCCGAGACCGTAGCTGCCCTTGATGGGAAATTCGCGCGGTAGGGCGACGGTGGTCTTCATCTGTTGGAGCTGCGCACGGGAGAAAAGTTCGGCTCTGAGAAGGGCGGAGTAGAAGCGTGATAAGTCGCTGGTGGTGGAGATGACCGCCCCGGCAGCGCCGGCCCAGCCGCCGATGTTCGCACCGGTGTAATCGGTGTACTTCGGGGTGCCTTCGGCGAAGGTGATGGCGTATCCGTGAGCGTATCCTGGGCCGGTGTTGGTGGCCCGCGGGTTGGCGTAGTAGGTGTGCTTGAGGCCGAGCGGGCGGGCGATGCGCTGGCGAATGAGGTCAGCGAGACTCGAGCGGGTCAGCTTCTGCGCGATCATTCCGAGCAGGGTGTAATTCGTGTTCGAGTACGACCAACCCTTGCCGGGGGCGAATGTCGGTGGGTGGGCGAAGGCAGCGGTGAGCAGCTCTCGCTCGGTCCAGTTGTGCTGCGGGTCGTTCTGCATGATGGACAACACCTCGGGGTCGCCGGTGTAGCTGAACAGGCCGCTGGTGTGGTTGAGCAGCATGCGCACGGTGATGTTGTCGCCGTCGGGGACGACGCCGGGCAGGTACGTCGAGACCGGTGAGTCGAGTGTGACCGCCTTCTTGTCGACCAGTTGCAGGATCAGCGTCGCGGTGAATGTCTTGGTGTTGCTGCCGATCTCGAACTGGTCGTCCGCGCGCAGCGCGCGGCCCGTGGCGATGTCGGCGACTCCGACGACGGTGGTGGAAACGCGCCGACCATCGTTGATCCGTGCCAGGTGACCAGGGTTGCCGATGGCCAGCATCTGCTGTGCGACGTCACGCATGGAGCCGTCGGCCGGCGCGGACGCGGCGGTGGTCGGTGGGGCCGGGTGGGGGGTGGCGGCAGCGGAAGCGGCGACGGCAATTCCCGAACTGGCCAGCATCGCCGCCGCGGTTATGGCGACACCCACGGTGCGCCGATTGCTGTGGTGCCTCGTCGTTGAGGCGGTCGGGTAGGTGGGGCTCATGGTCTTGTCTCCTTGATTGACGGCGCGAGGCCCGGAACGCCTCGCCGCTGGTGGGGGGCAAGCCTCTCCCGCGAAGCGTCGTGGTTGAGCCTGCTGTTCTATAAGATGTATAGCAGATATAATAGCTAGCGTGCAGCTGCTACATGACCTCGACAGCGAGACGCCGATCTACCGGCAGATCCGCGACCGCATGGTGGAAGCCATCGCGGACGGGCACCTGGCGGCAGGCGCCGTGTGCCGCTCGAATATTGAGTTACGTGACCTGAGCTGCGGTTAAGCGGCGTCGTGGTATTCGTTGGTCAGGCCTGCAACGACGGGTTTTCGGCGGATGGATCGCAGGTCGTCGAGGTCGGTCACGTCGCGGGAGGGCTGCATTGCAGTGTCCGGAGGTCGTTGTTGCCGGGACTGGTGCGGCCGACGCCGGTTGTAGTGGATCAGGTACTCGTGGAGCACGCGGGCCAGGTGGCGTTCGTTGAGGATCAGGATGCGGTTCAGGAGTTCACGGCGCAGGGTGCCGATGACCCGCTCGCAGATGGCGTTCATCCTCGGCGCCCGCGGCAACGTGGTGATGTCCCGTAACCCCTCAGCTGTGAAGACCTCACGAAAGGCGGAGGTGAAGAACGGGTCTCGATCGTGGATCACGAACCGCAGCCCGGCGGTGCGCTCCCCCAGGTCCATGACCAGGTTGCGAGCCTGCTGCGCCGTCCACGCTCCGGTCGGGCGCGCGGTCACTCCGGCCAGGTGCAGTCGCGGGTGCCGTGCTCGATGAAGACCAGCACGTACAGCCGCTTGAGCAGCACCGTCTCGACCACGAGGAAGTCGCAGGCGATGATCGCGTGGGCTTGGGCGGTCAGGAACTGCCGCCAGGTCGGCCGGGACCGGCGGGGCGCGGGATCGATGCCGGCGGCGTGCAGGATCTCCCACACCGTGGAGGCCGTGATCGAGTACCTCAGCCGAGCCAGCTCGCCCTGGATTCTCCGATGCCCTCAGGTCGGGTTCTCCCGGGCCATTCGCACGATCAGTGCCTTGACCGGCCGGCGAGTGCAAGGGCGTCCTGGGCGTCGCCGGTCGGTGAAGGTCCACTTGCGCGCTACCAGGTCACGGTGCCAGCGCAAGATCGTCGCTGGGTGATCGGGAACACCTCCGCCCATCGGCGGCGGTGGACCAATCGCGACAATGCCGCAAGCCAGAGCCGGTCGGCGTGATCCCACCGCGGTCGACCGTCGAGTCGACGGCGAAGGACCTGGTTCTCCTGACGGAGCACCAGCAGCTCAACGCCCTTGGACAGATCAGAGCGGACCAGCACGGCCAACAGGCCGAACAAGCCGCTCACCAACCGGTAAGCCAGCGACAACAACACCTCGAGATGGTCGCAGCCACCGTCCCGATCGCGCCGCAAAACACCAGCTCACAGTGCGAAACTGTGTTTTCGAGCGGGACAGGGTCAGCAGGGTCTCGATGTGCACGCGGTCGATGGCGCGGGTGCGGTCGGCGGGGCGGGCGCGGCGGCGGATGCGGCACAGCGGATCGCCGGTGAGCCAGCCGTCAAGGAAAATGCATGCCTGCAAAATTGCAGACATGCAGTATAGTTGGGACGTGTTGCTGCGCGAACGGAAGAAGGAACAAACCCGGCAGGCGCTGATAGCTGCGGCTGAACGGCTGTTCGACGAGCAGGGCTACGAGGGCACCACCGTGGAGCAGATCGCCGCCGCGGCGAACGTCTCCACACGTACGTTCTTCACCTACTTCCGCCACAAGGCCGACGTGCTCTACCACAACAGCACCGAGAGCGTCGAGGCAGCCTTGCGGGTGATCGCCTCCCGCGCACCAGACGAGTCTCCGCCCCAGTTGCTCGCCCGCGCCTTCAACCGTCTACTCCAGGACAGCTGGGAGATGGGCATGTACGCCGGCCTCATCGGTCACGCCTTGACGCTGCCCATCGCCTCGCCCAAGGCATCCATCGAACGGTCCAACGCCAGACTGGAGCGGCTCGCCGCGGCCCTGGTGGAGGTCTGCCCGGAGGAGGTGGACCGCGTAGGTTCGTACGCCATGGTCGGGGCCGCGATCGGCGCGGTGAGCGCCGCGGTCGGGGCCGCTCTGGGCGAGGAGCGGACCGACGAGGAGGCGCTGGAGGCCGGCCGGTGCGCTTGCCGGCGTGCCCTGGCCGGCTTCGACCGGAGCCGGGAGGCCGGCTCCGGGGACGACGGACGATCGCCGGGGCCCTAGACCCGCGGCCCATCCAAGGCAGATGGCCTGCCCGTGGCGGGCGGAAGGAGGAAGGATGCGTCATACCGACTGGGGCGTGCTGTCCCCACGGTGGGCCGGGATCCGCAGCGAGGAGATCGACGTCTGCGGCACCAGCGTGCACTATCTCACTGCCGATGTCGGCTGCGACGGCCCCACCCACCTGCTGATCCATCCGATGGCGGGCAGCGCCTCGATGTTGCTGGACCTCATCGCGCCGCTGAGCAGGCTGGGGCCGGTCATCGTCCCCGACCTGCCGGGCACGTTCTTCGGCCACACCGGCTCGCCGCACCCAAGGGCGGCCAAGGCCGAGGTGAACGCGCGTTTTCTGCGGGCCTTCACCGCCCGGCTGGGCCTGCGGGACGCGATCGTCCACGGCTGGTCCATGGGAGGGCTGGTGGCGGTGCTGTTCGCTGCCTCGGTACCGGACCGGGTCGGACGGCTGGTGCTCGCGGCTCCCGCGTTGCCCGGCCCACTGCCCTCCGACGAGGTGCGGTTCTGGCGTACCGCAGGCCCGATGCTGCTGACGGCCGGGCCACCCCTCGTGCGGGTCGTGCTGCGCATGACCGGTCGGCGGCTGCTGGAGATGAAGCTCAGAGCCTCCACCAACCGGAGGGCAGAGGGCCTGGTGGGCGGTGACCTGGCGCGGTTGTCGCCCGAGATGGCCGCGCTGGTGACCGAGGAACTGCGCAGCGCCGATCCGCGGCGCCTCGGCGGCGCTGTCACGGCCTTCGCCTCGGTGCTGTCGCACTTGTTCGTCGACCGCGGCCACGTGTACCGGGCGATCGCCGACGTGCGGGCCCCCGTGCTCCTGCTCTGGGGCGGCCAGGACGGTGTGGTCACCAAGAGCACGATCGACGACCTCGCCGCACGCCGCCCCGACTGGCGGCTACGCGTCTTCGACGCGGTCGGGCATCTTTTGCCGCTGGAAATGCCGCATGCCTACGTCACCGCGGTCAACCAGTGGCTCGTCGAGGATGTCTGCCCGGCATGAGCCCCTGGCCGCTACCGTCCCGGCCCTCGAACCATCGCCGGTCCGGCCACCACGGCAACGTCGGGGTCAGGTAGTGCGAGCCCTGGCGGAACTTGTCCTTGGTGCCGAGATCGGCGGGGTGCAGGGTGACGGTGGCCGTCGAACAGGACCCGAGCCTGGAACCTCCTACGGCCGCCAGCAGACCTGTACCGCGTCAAAACGAGTCACGACGGCTCTGAGCTGTGGTTTGATGGGGCCCGTCTCCGCAGACAAGATCGCGTCTTGTGCTTGTCCGGGAGCTTCGGAACCTGATCATTAGCCTGGCGCGAGAGAACCCCGGATGGGGTCATCGGCGGGTACACGGCGAGTTGGTGCGGCTCGGCTTTCAGGTCAGCGAGGCGACCGTGCGGCGCATCCTGCGCTCGCATCGCTTCGGACCGGCATCCCGGCATCTCCTGGCGGACCTTCTTGCGCTCACAAGCCAAAGGCCTCCTGGCCTGCGACTTCTTCCATGCTGACACGATCTTTCTGAAGCGCTTGTACGTGTTCTTCGTGATGGAGGTTCGCACGCGACACGTGCATGTTCTGGGCGTCACCTTCCACCCGGACAGAGTGTGGACCGCGCAGCAGGCCCGCAATCTCCTGATCTACCTCGGCGAGCGGGCAGGGTCATTCCGCTTCCTCATCCGCGATCGGGACGCCAAGTTCACGACCGTTTTCGACGAGGTGTTCGCCGCCGTTGGCATCACGGTGCTGAAGACACCGCCGCGGTACACCAAGGGCGAACTGCTATGCCGAGCGCTGGATCCGGACATTACGCGCCGAGTGCACCGACCGCATGCTGATCTACGGTGAACATCATCTGCGCTCGGTCCTGAACGAATATCTCGATCACTACAACGGTCATCGGCCGCATCAGGCTCGTGGACAACTGCCGCCCGATCAAGATGAGCATGTCGTGGTGCCGATGGAAGGCCGGATCGAACGTCACAAGATACTCGGAGGAGCGATCAGCGAGTACCACCGAGCCGCCTAGCTCGACTGGTGAAACCCCAGATCAGACCCTACGCGCGAGTTTTGACGCGCTACAAGGTCAGCAACGACGGATCGAACCCCTGGTCATACAGGCCGAGCCCGCAGGCGGCCTTCCACCGCAGATCGAACCGCAGCTGCGACCGCCTCCTCATCCGACAGACCGTGCAGCGCTTGCAGCACCACTACCGTGGCCAGCAGCCCCGGCGGCACTGACGGACGTCCGTTGACCGGCGCGTACATGTGCTTCTAATCCGACGGTCGCAGGTTCGAATCCTGCAGGGCGCGCTTTGATCATGGCTTTGACCTGCAGAAACGCGTGTCGCTGCGGGCTTACGAGACATAGTATGCCCGAAGACGCCGACCCTTCATCGTCCCGGGCGCCACCGAGCACGGCGTGACGCTGGAGCCGCGGCCACCACGCCAGGCCAGGCCGAGGCGGCGCGGCGCGCCGTCGGTCACGCCCTCAGGGCGCTCTACAACCCCGCGCAGGTCGACGTGCTCCGTCGAGCACACCTGCTCCACGAGGCCGACGACGACGGTGCCGACACCGGCGACGAAGCCCCATGACCCCGAGGCCGCCGGTTCAGGGCAGGATGATCGCGAGCGCCGTGCGCGCGTCGGCGAGGCCGGTCGGTTCGAGGTGGAGGCGGGTGGCGACGGCTGCTGGCCGCCAAGATCCGCCATGGACTCGCCCACACCGCCAGGCGGGTCGACTACACCTACCGCAGGCCGTCGCGCAGGGCCGCCGCCCCTGCCCGGCGTCGTGCTGCCCAGCCTGCACCGGCCGCTGCCCGCCGTGAGCGTGGTGATCGACGCCTCGGGCTCGGTGACCGACGTGTCACTCGCGGAAGGCCCGGTAGCGGTCCAGTGCTTCCTCGAGATACGCCCGAAGGTAATCCTCGGCCGGAAGAACCTTGGCGGGCCACGTGTCATCATCCTCGGAATCCCAGCGGCGCCATGGTGCGCGTGACAGGTAGGTGAGGCCGTCCGGCCGATCGATGCCATCGGGCGGGTCAACATGGACGATGAGGCCCGAGTTGAGAAGCACCACTGGTTGCGGGTGGGCCTGATGGTCCAAGGACGGTGCCGTCCAGCAGGCCGATACGGCTGGCCGTGCCGATCGCGGTAACGGGCGAATCGGGTAAAACGAGTAGCCGGCTCAAGGAGTATCAGGGGCTCCGCGAGGTTCCCGACGTCGTTCTCGAAATGCACTTCACCCCGACCGGCTCCTCCTGGATCAACCAGGTCGAGCGCTGGTTCGGCTACCTGATCGACCAGCTCATCCGCCGAGGAGCGCACAAGAGCGTCCACTCGCTGGAGGACGACATCCGCGCCTGGATGGACCGCTGGAGCGCCGATCCCAAGCCCTTCGTCTGGACCAAGACCGCCGACGAGATCCTCCGATCCCTCGCCCAATATTGGCGACGAATTTCAGGCGGATGACACTAGAGAAACGCCCTCCAGGCGGCCACACCCATGTCCGCCCAGCTCACACCCCGGATTCGGACCTCCAGGCCGCTGAATTACGCGGAACGCGAGGCACTGTGGTGCCGTCTTTGTTTTTCCGGGTCGCTGTCCTTGACGAACATGTCACCAGACCGTAGCAGCGTGTGTGCATGTCGTGACGGGTCTATCGGCGAAGCCCTGCCACCAGGGCTTTCCGCCGTTTCCACCAGGCCGCACCGCGCTGACCTGCGAGTTCAGGCCCGAACATGCCCTGGATCACGAATTGGCCGCGGAACGCGGGGCTCAGTGTTCGCCTATTTCCTCCAGTTTCTTGACCACCTCAGCCGCCTGCGCGCCGTCACCGTCCTCCTCGAACAGTTGTACCGCCTCCACCAACGCCTGGCGAGCCTCCTCGACCCGGCCCAGCTCCAGCAGCGCGATGCCCAGGCCGCGCTGGGTGTAGGCCAGGGCAGGGGGAACGGAGTGGGTGCGTAGCACGGGCACCGCCTGCTGGAAGGCGTCGACCGCCTCCGCCCAGCGTTCGAGCGCGACGTAGGTGAGGCCGAGATGGCCCAGGGCGGCCCCGATACTGAAGTTGACGATGGCCGGGGAACCGCCGTAGGAGGGGTCACGCAGCGTGGTCACCAGCGCCAGATTGCGCCGCAAGGCTTCCTCCGCCTGGCCCGCCCGTCGCAGGGTGAGGATGTGGACCATCATGGCCTGGGGATAGCCTTCCAGGTCCCCGGCCTGCAGGAGGAGGTCGGGCGCTCGCTGGTTGTAGTCCAGCTCGCGCTCGAGTTTCGCCGGATCGCCATAGTCAGGCCAGCCGGCGTAGAACAGCGCCCACCCCTGCTGGCGAAGGTCACCGACCTCGCCGGCCAGTTCGAACGCCCGCAACGCGGTCGCCTCCCCCTCCTCCATCCGCCCATCGCATACCGACAGAGCCCAGGACAGATAGTTGAGATGCACCGCCTCCTGCAGCCGGTCCCCCATGGCCCGTGCCGCGTCGGAGGACAGCTCGAACACCTCGCGCCAATGCCCCCACCTCCTCCACTGGTCGGAGAACCAGTGCATGGACTCGGCCACCTCGACCACCGTCGCGTGCTCGTGACGCCGGGCCGCCGAGCGCAGCGCCTCCAGCCAGGCCGTGCCCTCCGCCTGCAACCAATCGCTCGCCGCCTTCCGGCTGTCGAGCGTGACCAGGGAACGCCACTCCGACGGCGGCGCGCCGTACTCGGGCTCGAACCAGCGCCCGGCGACCACCGCGACCTCCAGCAGCCAGTCCTCCATGCGGCGGCGCGTCCGCTCCCGCGCATCGACCGGCTCCTCCTGCTCCAACTGGGCACGGGCATACAACCGGACCAGGTCGTGGAAGACGTAGCGGCCGACGTACGGCGAGGTCAGCAGCCCCAGCTCGACCAGCTCTTCCAACGCGTCCTCGGCCTCGAACAGATCCGCCTGAACCACAACCGCGGCCAGCGGTATGCCGAAGTCCGATCCGGCCGCCAGCGCCAGCCGCTGGAACGCGACCCGCGCCATCCCGGACACCTGCTGATACGACAACGCGAACGCCGCGGCGACAGCCAGGTCACCTACCGCCAGGGCCTCCAACCGGCGTCCCTCGTCCTGCAGGCGCCCGGCGAGCTGGCCGATCGTCCGGCCCGGCCGGCTCTGCAACCGGTTCCCGGCGATCCGCACCGCCAGCGGCAGATTCCCGCACAGCCGGACCAGCTCGGCCGTGCCGTCCGGGTCCGCCGCGGTCCGCTGTTTCCCCACGATGGCTTCCAGCAGCGCGGCGGCCTCCCGGTCGGAAAGCTCCGTCAACGGGACCTGCCGCACTCCTTCCAGCCCGGCCAGCGATCGCCGGCTCGTGATGATCGTCATCCCCGGGCCGGACGCCGGCAGCAACGGCCGCACCTGCCCCTCATCGGCGGCGTTGTCCAGCACGATCAGACATCGGCGATCATTCAGCAGCGCCCGGTACAGCCCGGCCCGCTCCTCCTCGTCGCCCGGAATCCGCTGCTCGGCCACGCCCAAGGCCTTCAACAGCCGCGACAGCACCAAGCCCGGGGCCGGCGGAGCGCTGTCCATGCCCCGCAGGTCCACGTAGAAACGACCGTCCGGGAACGACTCGGCCAGGAGCCGGGCGGCGTGCACGGCCAAGGCGGTCTTCCCGATCCCGGCGGTGCCGGAAATGGTGGCCACCACCGCGGCCGCCCCGGCCTCGGCCTGCCCAGCCAGCTGCCGCAACAGCTCCAGCTCCCGCGTCCGGCCGGTGAAATCACCCGCTTCACGCGGCAGCTCACACGCTCCGGGCAGCGGGCCGCTCGGTCGCGGCCGGCCCGCCCGCGCGGCCTCGACCAGCTCCGCCCGCCGGCCGTCGTCCAGCCGCAACGCTTCGGCCAGCGCCTCCACCGTGCGCCGTTGCGGACCGCGGCTGACACCACGCTCCATGTCACCGATGGCCCGCACGCTCACACCGGACGCGTGCGACAGTTCCTCGATCGTCAACTGCGCGGCTTGCCGCGAGCTTCGTAAAAGCAGGCCGAACGAGCTGCTCATTCATCCTCCTTGAAAACCGCCCGCGATCGGGCGGCGAGACGGGGTAGGTCGCGGCACGGGGCTCGGCGGACGCGCACCGGTGCGGCTACCAGATCTGATCGCGGGCGCGGACCAGCATCCCGTTGACGGCGACCCGCCGCTCCCGCGTGACGATATAGCTGATCGCGTCCGCGACGTCCTCCGGCCGTAACCCTTCGATGCCGTCGATCGGCCTCCGGGTCGCATCCCCGGCGGAGTCCCCGAGACGGTTCTCCTGTGCGTCGTCCACCGCGCCTGGCTCCACCAAGCTGACCCGGACGCGTTCGCGGAGCAGCTCCTGGCGAAGCGACTCGGTGAACACGTTCAGGCCGGACTTGGTCAGGCCGTAGACGCTGCTCTCCGCCCGGGCGACGCGCCCGGCCACCGAGCCGACGTTCACCAGATCCGCCACCTGCCGGGGGGACGTCGTCGCCGCGTAGATCAGGTGCGGCACAGCGGCGTGCGTGACGTGTACCAGACCCGCCACGTTGAGCGAGATCATCCGATCCCACTCCTCGACGGTGGCGTGCAGTGCTGAGCCGAACAGCATGATTTCAGCGTTGTTGACCAGGATGTCCAGGCGCCCGAATCGATCCAGCGTGTCCTGCACCATGTCGTCGGCACGGTCGGCTTCGGTGATGTCGGCCTCCAGCGCGACCGCCTCTCCGCCCTGCCGTGCGATGTCGCTCGCGACCTGCGTCACGCGGTCGCGCCGGTGGGCGACCAGGGTGACCGCCGCGCCTTCACCTGCGAGGCGGCGCGCGGTCGCGGCGCCGATTCCGCTGCCGGCACCGGTGACGAGCGCGACGGCTCCGGCCAACGGCTGATTGTGCATGACTGCCTCATTCCCCTCGGTCGAGGGCGACGCGAAAACGAGCGTCGCCGCAGCTCGCTTGTCGATGAGCCGCGTTCCGCCCCCGGCCCGGCTGACGTCCGAGGGCGACGCCATGACGACTTCGAGGTGCATGCCCGTGACCGCCCCTCCCGTACTCGGACGACACGCCGATGCTCGCGTGGTGGGTTGCCGTATCGCACCACGGAAAGTCACTGGTCTGACGAGACCAGGGTGTCGGGGACGGCCGCTCGCCCGGGCAGCGGGCGAGCTACCGCGTCGACGGCGGCGGGCAACTCATGCCCGCGGGTTCACCGCGTACCGGGTTCGTACGCGCCGCTGGACAGCGCGTCGCCGACCTGCCTTCGGGAGGTGACCTCGAGTTTGGCGAAGATCTTGCGAAGGTGCCATTCGACCGTGCGCGGGCTCAGGAAGAGACGGGCCGCGATCTCCGGGTTGGACAGGCCGTCGCGCACGAGCAGGGCGATCTGCCTCTCCTGCGCCGTCAGCTCCGCACTGGCCGGCTCCTCGCTTCTGCGCGCGCGCCGGATGTTCTCGCCTGCGGCCTGGAGCTCGCGGCGGGCGCGCTCGGCGAAGGCCCCCATGCCGATCGACTCGAACATCTCGTAGGCCGTCAGCAGGTGGACGCGTGCCTCGGCGCGCCGGCCGCCACGGCGCAGCCACTCGCCATACAGCAGGTGGGCGCGGGCGAGTTCGGGACGCAGGACGGTGCGTCCCAAGCGCTCGATCGCCTCGCGGTACAGGTCGCCGGCGGCCGCGTCGTCGTCGCTCACCAGCGCGCGGCAGCGAGCCAGGATTCCCTGGGCCCAGTCGGTGTCGCACGGTTCCGCCGCGTCCGCCAGACCTTCGAGCGCCCCGCGGGCGGCGATGGTGTCCCCGACACGGGACGCCGCCTCGACGAGCTCGGGCAGCGCCCATTGGGAGACGATCAGATTGGCGCTCTGGGTGGTGGCCTGAGCGGCCGACAGCGCGAGCCCATGGCTGGCGAGGCCGTTGTGGAGGATCGCGGTCGCCCAGTGCGCCGACGCGACGCCGTTCAGCTGGCCGCTGGCGCCGGCCTCTTCGATCGTGGCGTCGATCAGCGCCGCGGCCTCGGCCTCTCTACCCTGCATCGCCGTCAGCAGGAGCTGGGTGTGCTGCGTCATCGGCACGCCCGTCACTTCGGCGACGGCTTCGGACTCGGCGACGAGCGCGGCCGCGGCGGCGAAGTCACCGCTCAGCGAGATCGGTACCCCCAACGAGTGGAGATAGAGGGGAAGCTCGGACAGTGCGCCGGCCGCGCGCACCGCCTCCAGTGCCCTGGTGGGCGTGTCGGTCATGATCTGGTCCTCCCACAGGAGCGCGCTCACGCCGCAGGCCGCCCAGCCCCATTTCAGCAGGTCCTGCACGGGATGGTCCGCGATCGCGGTCTTCGCCCGCCGCAACGTGGGAAGCGCGGCGCTCCGGCCGTCGGTGATGAGCAGCGCGTAGCCCTCCAGCACGAGGTCGAGGGCGCCCGGAGGACCTTCCGGCGCGGCCAGGTCCCGCATCGCCCGGGAGATGGCCAGGAGGCTGTCCCGGTTCGCGGCACCGAACGACGCCGAAGCCCAGGCGATGAAGTACGTCTCCCGCGCCAGGTCCATGTCGAAGGGCTCCAGCCGCTGCGCGGCCGTCAGCAGCATCACCGGCGCCTCGTTGTTGAACCCGGTCGCGAACGTGATGTGACTGCGTACCAGGTGGGCTCGCGCGCGCTGGAACTCGTTCTGGGCGTCGCGGTCGGCGAGGTCGGCGAACTCGAGCGCGGCGGTGATGTCCCCGGCCCGCAGGCCGGCGTCGGCGGCCATCAGGGCGCGTTCCGCGCGCCGCGAGGTGTCGATGGTCAGCGCCATGGACCGCTGCAGGAAGGCGGCCGCGGCGGCCAGCCCCCCGCGTGCCTGCGCCCGGCCGGCGGAGAGTTCGAGCTCAGCGGCGACGTTCTCGTCGGGCACGGTCGTCGCGGCCGCGAGGTGCCAGGCGCGGCGGTCGGGGTCGGTGTGGGCGTCCGTGACCTCCGCCAGCGCGAAATGCACCGCCTGGCGGTCCGCCGGCTTCGCCGACCTGTACACGGCCGAGCGCACCAGCGGGTGACGGAAGGTCACCCGGACGTCGAACTCCAGCAGCCCGCCCGTCCCGCTTGCCAGGACCGTCGCCGGTTCGACACCGAGCCGTTCGGCGGCACGCCACACCAACGACGGATCGCCGACCGGCTCGGCGGCGGCGACCACCAGGAGCAGCCGGGCCTGCTCGGGCAGGGCCTCGATCCGGTCGAGGAAGCTCTGCTCGATCCTGCCGGGCAGCCTGTCGGCGTCCAGGAGGCCGAATCCACCCGCCACCTGGGTCATGGTCAGCTCGCGTGGCAGTTCCAGCAGGGCGAGCGGGTTGCCCCTGGTCTCGGCCACGAACCGGTCGCGGATGTGGCGATCGATCCTGCCGGGCGTCACCGAGTCGAGCAGCGCGTGCGCGTCCGCGGCCTTCAGCCCGGTGACCTCCATCCCCGGTAGTCCGCGCAGGTCCTGGGGCCACTGGCGCGAGCCGAAGACGAGGGCGACCGACTCGGCCAGCAGCCGCCGGGCCACGAAGCCGAGAACCTGCGCCGAGGCTCGGTCCATCCACTGGGCGTCATCGACCACGCACAGCAAGGGAGCGCTCTGGGAGGCGTCCGACAGCAGGCTCAGCACGGCCAGGCCGACCAGGAAGCGCTCGGGCGGAGTCCCCCCACGCATCCCGAACACGGTCTCCAGAGCGTGGCGCTGCGGCGTGGGCAGGCTCTCCAGCCGGTCCAGCAGCGGGGCGCATAACTGGTGCAGGGTGGCGAAGGCCAGCTCCATCTCGGACTCGACACCGGCCGCGCGCAGCACCCGCAGACCTCTCGCCGCGCGCTCCGCGTACTGCAGCAGCGCCGACTTCCCCACTCCAGGCGCACCGTGCACCACGAGCACGCGGCTCTCCCCCGTGCGGACGGCCGTGATCAGCTCGTCGAGTACGGCGCACTCAGTCCCCCGCCCGAGCAGCCCGGCACCCTGCTTGCGTTGGTGCACGTTTTCCCCCGCCTTCAGCCCGATCGCACGAATCTGAATACACCCAAGACCCGTGCCAGGCCAAGTGCTGCCCGGGCCCACGCGGCTGACTTTTGCCCTGATCCCTACCAGCGAGCTAGGCTGTCCGCCTATCGCACGACGTCTCGCCGATTCGCCTGCCCTCCCGACCACGGCGAGCGGGGACCCCCGGTCGCGGCGCGCCGGCGGATCGGGGGTGGGTGTTGCAGGGTCAGCGTCCCAGGTCGTCGTTGCGTGGCCGGCAGGCCGAGTGCGAAGCACTGGATCGGCTCGCGGCCACCGTTCGGGGCGGCCGCAGCTCGGTGCTGGTGTTGCGCGGCGAGGCCGGCATCGGCAAGACGGCCCTGCTGGAGTACGCGCGCGACAGCGCGTCCGGCTGCCGGGTGGTCAGGGCGGGGGGCGCCGAGTCGGAGATGGAGCTGGCCTTCGGCGGGCTGCACCAGGTGTGCGCCCCGTTCCTGGATCGCGTGAAGAGCCTTCCCCCGCCGCAGCGTGACGCGCTGGAGACCGCGTTCGGCCTGAGCGCGGGGACTCCCCCGGACCGCTTCCTGGTCGGGCTCGCGGTGCTCGGCCTGCTCGCCGCCGCAGCCGGGAACGAGCCGCTGCTGTGCCTGGTCGACGATGTCCAGTGGTTCGATCAGGTATCCGCGCAGACCCTCGCCTTCGTCGCGCGGCGCCTGCTCGCCGAGCCGATCGGGCTGGTGCTCGCGGTGCGCGAACCCGGTCTCGACGCCGAGCTGGCCGGGCTGCCGCGGCTGGACGTGGGACGGCTGGGCGACGGCGACGCCCGCGCTCTGCTGGACTCCGTGATCACCGGGCGGCTGGATGACCAGGTGCGGGATCGGATCGTCGCTGAGACGCAGGGCAACCCGCTGGCGCTGGTCGAGCTGCCACGAGGGTTGACGCCGGCCGAACTGGCGGGCGGGTACGCCCGGCCGGACGCGCGGCCGCTTGCGGGTCAGATCGAGGAGAGTTTCCTGCGGCGGGTACGGTCACTGCCGGGACAGACGCAGCGGCTGCTGCTCACCGCCGCGGCCGAGCCGCTGGGCGACGTGGGATTGCTGAGCCGGGCGGCGGAGCTGCTGGGCATCGGCGCGGCCGCAGCGGCACCGGCCGAAGCGGCCGGGCTGATCACTATCGTGACCCGGGTGCGGTTCCGTCACCCGCTCGTGCGTTCCGCAGCCTACCGGCTGGCGGCGCCGGAGGAGCGGCAGCGGGTGCACCGGGCGTTGGCCGACGCGACCGATCCGCGGGCCGACCCCGATCGGCGGGCCTGGCATCTGGCCAACGCGTCGGCCGGCCCCGACGAGACGGTGTCCGCCGAGCTGGCGCGTTCGGCCGAGCGGGCGCGAGCACGCGGCGGGGTCGCGGCGGCGGCCGCGTTCCTGGAGCGGGCGGCCGAGCTGACGCCCGATCCGGCCCGCCGGGGCGCCAGGGCGCTGGCGGCGGCCCGGGCCAAGTATCAGGCCGGCGGATACGACGCCGCGCTCGAACTGCTGGACGCGGCCGAGCTCAGCCCCCTGGACGCACACCGGCTCGCCCAGTCCAGCCTGCTTCGAGGTCAGATCGTCTTCACCTCCACGAGTGCGCGCGCCGCCCTGCCCTTGCTGCTCGACGCGGCCAAACGCCTGGAGCCCTTGGACGCCGGGCTGGCCCGCGAGACCTACCGCGACGCGCTGTACGCGGCTCTCACCGCTGGCCGGCTGGCGGACGGCGCGCAGATGGCGGACGTGGCCAAGGCGGCCCTCGCCGCGCCGCCCGGGCCACCGCCGGAGCGCAACGACCTGCTGCTGAACGGTCTGGCAGTGGCGACCGTCGACGGGTACGCGGCGGGCATGCCGATGGTGCGCCAGGCCATGGAAGCCTTCCGCACCGCGGAACTCTCCAGGGAAGAGGCCCTGGGCTGGCTCCCGCTCGCCGCCCGCATGGCGCACAACGTCTGGGACTTCGACAGCTACCTGACGCTCTCGGCGAAGCTGGTCGAGATCGTCAGGGAGGCAGGTGCGCTGTCGGCGCTGCCGTCGGCTCTCCTGCTCCACCTGTCGGCCCTGGTGCTGGCCGGCGAGCTCACCGCGGCCGACTCGCTGGTCGCCGAGGCGAGCACGATCGGCGAGGTGACGGGGAGCCGCTTCTTCGCCCAGTACGCAGCGCTGGTGGTGGCGCCGTGGCGTGGCGGCGAGGCCGAGACTCGCCGGGCGATCGCGGCGATCACGGGAGACGTGGCGCTGGAAGGCGAAGGAAAGGTGGCCACCGCCACCCAGTGGGCCTGTTCTGTGCTCTACAACGGCCTCGGCCGCTACGAGGAGGCCTACGCCGCGGCCGCGCTCGGCGCCGAGTACCCCATGGAACTCGGACTGTCCACCTGGTCCCTGATCGAACTCGTCGAGGCCGCCGCCAGGAGCGGACGTCAGGCCCGCGCGGCCGAAGCCGCCCGGCGGCTCGACGAGATGGCGCGGGCCAGCGGCGCCGACTGGGCCCTGGGCACCTCGGCGAGCATGCGCGCCCTGACGGGCGGCGGATCGGACGCCGACGATCTGTACGGTGAGGCGATCGAGCGGCTCGGCCGCGCCGGCGTCCGGATGGCGCTCGCCCGCACCCGGCTGCTGTACGGCGAGTGGCTGCGCCGGGAGAAGCGCCGCGTCGACGCCCGCGAGCAGTTGGGCCTCGCCCACGAGATGCTCGGCCAGATGGGTGCCGCGGCGTTCGCCGAACGCGCCCGCCGTGAGCTGCAGGCCACCGGGGAGACGATACGCAAGCGCCCGGCCGAGACGGCGCCGGACTCCACGCTCACCGCCCAGGAGACCCAGATCGCCCGGTTGGCCGGTACGGGGCTGACGAACGCCGAGATCGGCGCCCAGTTGTTCATCAGCCCGCACACCGTCGAGTGGCACCTGCGCAAGGTCTTCGCCAAGCTCGGCATCGCCTCCCGCAGGCAATTGCGCGCCACGCCGGCCGAGGACCCGGCGGCGACGGCTTGACCAGCCTCCCCGCGCCGGGCGGCGGCTCAATCGACGGGTGGCTCGATGGTCACCGGGCGCAGCCGCGCCGACAGCGCGAACCCCGCGGCGACGACCGCCATGCCGATCCCGGCCCACAGGTTGGCGTTCACGTCACCGGTCTTGGCGCGGTCCGCGGCCGTGTCGGCGACCAGCCCCATGATGATCAGCACAACGCCGTAGAACCCGATCAGCCCGGCGATGAACACGCGCACGTCGAAGGCCCCGGCGCTGCGCGGTGCGCGGCTCTCGGCAGGATGTTCGTCTTTCATGTATCGGCTCCCGTCCATGGGAAGAGGGTCATCGGAAGATCACGTTGAGGGCGGTGACGAGCACCAGGGAGACGCCGGCCAGCTTCACCGGCGTCCGGTACCAGGGCAGCCGGCTCGCCAACGGATCGGTGCGCCGTTCCCTGGGCGTCTCGGCGAAGACGAGTCCGCCCAGCTCGCTCGCCGGTTTCGCCGTGGTCGCCAGGCTGACCAGGACGCTGACCGCGATGTCGACGACGAACGCCGCGCCGGCCGCCACGAACGCCGCCCCCTGTCCGGGCAGGTCGATCACGCCCAACTCGTTGAGCAGCCACACGGCGACCGCGCCCAGCGTCCCCGACACCAGCCCCACCCAGCCCGCGGTCGGGGTCATCCGCTTCCAGAAGATGCCGAGGATGAAGGTGGCGAACAGCGGGGCGTTGAAGAAGCCGAACAGGGTCTGCAGGTAGGTCATCAGGTTGGCATAGCCGGCGGCGATGAACGCCGTACCGATGGCCAGGGCCGTCGCGCCCACCGTGGCCCACCGGCCGACCTTCAGGTAGTAGCCGTCGGAGCGCCCCTTCTTCACGTACTGCTGCCACAGGTCGTAGCTGAAGACGGTGTTGAAGGCGGAGATGTTGGCCGCCATGCCGGCCATGAACGCGGCCAGCAGGCCCGTCAAGGCGATGCCGAGCAGCCCGTTGGGCAGCACGTCGCGGATGAGCAGCAGGATCGCGTCGTTGTAGGTGATCCCGGCCGTCTGGTCGCCGGCCTTGAGCCTGGCGACCTCGGGCACAAGCACCCCGGCGATCATTCCGGGAATGACCACGATGAAGGGGATGAACATCTTCGGGAACGAGGCGATGATCGGCGTGCTGCGTGCCGCCGTCATCGACTTGGTCGCCATCGCCCGCTGGACCTCGACGAAGTTCGTCGTCCAGTAGCCGAAGGAGAGCACGAAGCCCAGGCCGAAGACGATGCCGACGACGGACAGGACCGAGTTGCCGAATCCGGCCAGTTCGTTGCCCGGCCAGGAGTTGAGCTGCTCGGCGCCGCCGCCGGTGGCCGTCCGCACCCTGTCGATCAGCCCGCTGACACCGCCGACGCGGTGCAGCCCGATGAGGGTGAGCGGCAGCAGCGCGGCGACGATGACGAAGAACTGCAGGACTTCGTTGTAGATGGCCGCCGACAGCCCGCCGAGGGTGATGTAACTGAGCACGACGGCGGCGGCCAGCAGCAGGGCCACCCACAGCGGCCAGCCGAGCAGGCCGTTGACGACCGTGGCCAGCAGGAACAGGTTGATTCCCGCGATGAGCACCTGGGCGAGCGCAAAGCTGATCGCGTTCACCAGGTGCGCGCCGGCGCCGAAGCGCCGGCGCATGAACTCGGGGACGCTGCGCACCTTGGACCCGTAGTAGAAGGGCATCATCACGACGCCGAGGAACAGCATCGCCGGGACGGCGCCGATCCAGTAGTAGTGCATGGTCGGCATGCCGTACTCGGCACCGTTGGCCGACATCCCGATGATCTCGACGGCCCCGAGGTTGGCCGAGATGAATGCGAGCCCGGTGATCCAGGCCGGCAGCGAACGGCCCGACAGGAGGAAGTCCAGGCTGCTGGAGATTCTGCGGCGGGCGGCCAGTCCGATCAGCAGGACCACGGCGAAGTAGACGAAGATCAGCGCGTAGTCGACGAGACCTGCCTCGATCATGGGCGCTGCTCCTGGCGCGATGCACGAGGCACGTACTCGAAGGTCGGGCCGGCCGTGCCGCCTTCGCCGTCGGGCATCCCCATCAGCGCCTGCGCCTGGGCCCGCAGCGTGAACATCGTGCGGGTGGCGTCCACGAGTTGCTTCGGCTCGCCGTTGAACGCCTGATCGAGCGACTGCAGGAGATCGCAGTACGTGCGGTCGAACCTCTCCTGCGCGGCCCGGGTCTCGCTGCCAGGGGCGGCGGGGCGCGGGTTGTGGCGCATGGGGCGCACGCCGTCGGGGTCCACGGAGATCTTCTCGCCGGTGGGCCCGGACTGCGGGGTGTCGCCGCGCCGGTAGCGGCGGCCGAGCTTGAGCTCCTGGAAGCGGTAGTAGTGGGCGACCTCGTCGCGTCCGGGGTGGAAGACGTCCTTGTCACCGTCCCAGACCTCCCCGCGGGTGGTGCCCTCGCCCTGGTCGACGATCTCCGCCAGCGCGCCCAGGGCGGACTCCAGATCCTCGACCGCGAACAGCCATCCGGCGGTGTGCCGGAAATGGGTGCCGCTCACCTGCCGGGCGGGGTCGCCGCTGAAGACGGCCTGTTCGCCGAGCTGATCGCACAGACGGCGCAGCCCTTCGGCGATGGCGGCGTAGAACTGCCCGATCGTCTCGTAACGCTCGCCCTCCGGCGGAGCGCTGGGCGGCGCGGGCCGTTCGAGGCACAGGAACATCTCCAGCGCCTGCGGCCCGAACGGGACCAGCGACATCTCCAGCGAGCGGTCGCCGTGCGGCAGCGTCCGCGGATGCGGCGCCAGCATCCGCGGGTGGTCCAGCACAGGCCGGCCGCCGACCGCGTTGAGCAGGTTGGCGACCAGCGCCAGGTGCAGCATCTCCTCGACGAAGACACTGCCCACCACCTGCACGGCCTCGGGATTACGCTCCGGGTCCAGCGAGTACAGCGCGGTCAGGTACGGCGGCAACGTCGCGTGCTCCAGCTCGATCGCCCACTGCAGGTGCTCGCGCAGGCCGTCAAGCGTGTCGATTCGCCCGTGCCTCATGCCCCGGTCCTCGAGGTGCGGCGATCCGCGCGGCGGCGCAGCCCGTCCTCGTCCACCAGCGTGAACATCGGCTGTCCCGGCTCGCACAACATCGTTACGGTGAACCGCGGCGGGACGTCGTCGCGGTTGTTGCCGTCCTCCAGCACGACGCCGAAGGCCACCCTCCGTTCATCCCGGCGGGCGCCCACGCGATGACCGTCGTGATCGAATACCCGCCCGGCGACCCGGGCGCACCGCCGCACCGCCACCCCGGTCCCCGCCTCCTGCAGCACGGTCAGCGCGCCGGCCGGCCCCGCGCCCGTGAGCGTGTTCACGCCCGTCTGCGGAGCGGCGGCCACCGCCTCATGACCGTGCTCACCGAGCCTCGCCACCAGCTTCGACCCGATCAGACCCGTCCCACCGACGACCACGACCTTCATCGCGTACTCCTTCCGACTGCCCGGCGGCCCGTTGCGGCCCGGCCACCAGCTATGACAAATCAGCCTTCCGCGCTTGTGACAACCACCGCGAGATTCAGTGGCTCCCGCCTTCGTGCGATGTGGATGGCAGCCCGGAAAGAGCACAATCAGCCACATGACCGAAGAATCTTGCCCACACGTTCATGGGACACGTCCGCCCGTTTCGTCCGGTTACGCGGAGATCTGCGAGGCGTGCCCGTCCGTACGGCGCGGCCACCGGATCACGGCGTAGTGGCGTCGTGTTCGAGAACGAGCCGGGTGAGTTCGACTCGTGACCTGATCCCGAAATGGACCGTGCAGCAGGCCCGCAACCTGGCCATGGACCTGGGTGACCGCATCGCCGAGCTGCGGTTCTCATCAACGCCCCCGGACATCGCAACGCGACCCTCCCACGACGTGACCGACCTCAACGACCCACGATCCATCCGCCGAAAACCCGTCGTTGCGGGCACGATCAACGAATACCGCCACACCGAAGACAAACCCGCAACTCACGACCGTGAACGGGAGTATTGACACCCTTCACGCCCTCAGCCTGCCGGCCCGGCGGCATCTGCTCGACCCCGAGCCCATCAAGGCGGAGGCGACCGTGGCCTTCGGTCGTGACCCGGCGGACGGCGGCTACGAGCTGCGCGCCGACCTCGTCGTGTCCTGGCCGGGAGTGGCCGACGAGACGGCCGCCCGCTGCTCGCACAGGCGACCGCCCTGCGCCCCTACGCGAAGATGACCGGGCAGGGCATCCCCGCCACCATCAGCCTCGCCTCCTGAACACGCTCGTGGCGCCGTCCCCCCCGGAACGGCGCCACGAGTGACTCGACCCCTACTTGACGAAGTCGAGCAGAGCGGCGTTGACCAGCTCCGGGTGCGTCCAGCCGATGGCGTGCGGGCCGCCCTCGATGACCACGTACTGCAGATCCCGGATCAGCCCGGTGAGGCGGTTGCCGGTGGCGTCGATCGGCAGGATGCGGTCCTTGTCGCCCTGGATGACGAGCGTGGGCACGTCGAACGACGCCACATCCTTGCGGAAGTCGCTGCCCCAGGTGGGCACGCACTTCAGCGTCGCCGTGGCCGAGGCGGCGGCCGCGACCTGGAAGCTCGCCTGCCACGCCTGCTCGCTGACCTTGGTGCCGCCGAGCACATCCATGTTGTAGAAGTTGTCGAGGAACGACTTGAGGAAGGCGAACCGGTCGGCGACGACGGCCTTCATGGTGTCGTCCAGGACGGAACGGTCCACCACCTCAAGCAGGTACGGCTGCAGCGGCGCCATCAGCACGGCCTTGCGCACCCGGCCTGACCCGTAGGTGCCCAGGTAGCGGGTCACCTCGCCACTGCCCATGGAGAACCCGCCCAGCACGACGTCACGCAGGTCCAGCGTCTCCATCAACGTGTTCAGGTCGGCCGCGAACGTGTCGTAGTCGTAGCCGGTGACCGGCTGGCTGGACTTGCCGAAGCCGCGCCGGTCGTAGGTGATCACGCGATGTCCGGTCTCCAGCAGCGCGCTCTCCTGCTTCTCCCAGGAGTGCCCGTTGAGCGGATAACCGTGGATGAGCACGACCGGACGGCCACTGCCGTGGTCCTCGTAGTAGAGCTCGATGGGCGCGGAGTTCTCTTCGCCGACCTTGATGTAGGGCATGTCGATTCCTTTTTCTGATGGTGTTGATGCGGTCATGACGAAACCTGCCAATCCGCGTCCTCGTCGACATCGCATGAATGGCTGAGCCGGCTGGAGCGCAGGCGGCGGCGTTCGTCCGGAGTGGTGCCACCCCACATGCCGTCCGGTTCGCCGGTCTCGACGGCCCAGGTGAGGCAGGGCAGACGGACGGGGCAGCTCATGCAGATGCGCCGGGCCGAGGCGGTGTGCTGGGCGGGCCTGCCGTCCCAGGTGAGAGGTAAGAACAGATCGGGATCGCTGCTCCCGCAGGCCCCGCTGTCCGCCCAGTGCATGGTCAGTCTCGGTTCGATGTCCATGGTCGCGGGGACCGGCCCGCCCCGCGGGCGGGCCGGTCCTGCCCACCGTCAGCGAGTGCGGCGGTCGGCGTCGACGATGACGTCGGTGATGGCGGACGGGTGGCTGACCGACATGGCGTGCGAGGACTTCACCTCGACGGCCTTGGCCTTGGCCCGCTCGGCCATCCACCGCTGCCCGGCGGGCGCGATGGCCTTGTCCTCGGTGCTGATGACGGCCCAGCTCGGAATCTTCTTCCAGGCCGGGGCGCCCGAGACGCCGGTGAAGGCGCCCACGCCGAAGGGACGCTGCGCTACGGCCATGCGGCGGGCCGTGCTGAGGGGCAGGTCGGCGGCGAACACCGTGGGGAAGCTGGCCTCCTTGATGTAGAGGTCGACCCCCTCGCCGGCGTTGTCGGTGTAGGGGCGCTCGTCCAGCGTGGCCGGGCCGAGCAGGCTGCCGGGGAACTTCTCCGGGTCCAGCACGGTCTGGGTGCTCTCACCCTGGTCCAGCAGAAACGCCGCCACGTACACCAGGGCCTTGACGTTGCCGGCGTCGCGGGCGGCGTTGGTGATCACGCTGCCGCCGTAGGAGTGGCCGACCAGGATCACCTTGCCCTTGATCCCCTTGAGGATGCTCGCGATGTAGGCGGCGTCGCCCGACAGGCTGCGCAGCGGGTTGGGCGCCGCGACGACTGGGTAGCCGCGGCGCTGGAGGTGGGCGGTGACCTTGTCCCAGCTGCTGGCGTCGGCGAAGGCGCCGTGCACCAGGACCACCGTAGGCCTGTCGCGGTCGGCGCCGGCCATGGCCGGGGTGGTGGAAAGCGTGAGAGCGGCCAAGCCGAGAGCGGTGGCGGCGATGGACGGTCGAAAACGCATGACGAACCCTTTCGATACGGGATGAGAACCCGGTCGAGCGTCGTGCTCTGATGCGATCCCCCATGGCCGCACCAGAGCACGCATGGCCTCGTCGACCGGGTGCGTGATCAACGGTTCCAGCGCGCTTCGCGGCGGACATCGCACGAAGACTTGAGATCAACCGGTGGGGCCGTGTCGTGGGACCGATGCCGCCCAGAGGCCGGATCTCAAGCATCCGTGCGATGTTGCCGGAACCCGTCCGGCGTTGGCTGGGGCTCCGCCTGCTACCGGCCCTCAGCTGGAGACACGATGCTTTCCGTCTGCCATTCCACCGAGAACGTCAACCGCGATTCGGCGTTCATCACCACCCGACCACGCCTCTTCGCGATCGCCTACCGCTATCTCGGGGACGCGGGCAAGGCCGAGGACGTGGTGCAGGAGACGTGGCTGCGGTGGGAACGCGCCGACCGCACGGCCGTCGTCAACCCGCCCGCCTTCCTCGCCAAGACCACCACGAGGCTCGCACTCAACGTCATCCAGTCCGCGCGGATGCGCCGCGAGACGTTCGCCGACACCTGGCTCACCGAGCGGGCCGACGGCAGCGCCGGCATCGACGTGGAAGCGGAACGGCACGAGGCCGTCGACCTCGTCATGCGGGTGCTGCTGGAACGGCTCTCGCCCGCCGAACGGGCCGCCTACCTGCTGCGCAAGGCGTTCGAGTACCCCTACCGCCGCATCTCGGAAGTGCTCCACCTGGACGCCGCCCACACGCGCCAGCTCGTACGGCGGGGTCACGAGCGCATCGAGAGCGGGCGGCGCAGGCCGGTGGACCCCACCGAGCACCAGCGCCTCGTCCAGGCGTTCCTGGCCGCTGCGCGCACCGGCGACCTCGCCGGCCTGGAAGACCTGCTCGCCGCCGACCTGCCCATGAAGAGGAGCGCGTGATGAGCGACACGCAGCCCTGCCGTACCTGCTGGAACGCAAGGGTGCGGTCGTGCAGGTCTCCTCGACCTCGGGGCGGATCGCGTCGGCCGGCAACGGCGTCTACGCCGCGACGAAGTTCGGCGTAGACGCCTTCGCGGAGGCGCTGCGCCAAGAGGTGACCGCGCTGGGCGTCCGCGCAGAGCATGGCCACCGCATCCGGCCGGCCGGCCAGGCCCGGTAGCCGCCGGTCAACCGTTCGCCAGGAACCGGAGCAGCGTGCGGTTGAAGCGCAGGGGGTGGGTGGCCTGGCACCCATGCGGCGCGCCCTGGATGACCTCCACGTCACCGCCCCCGATCCGCGCCCCGGTCTCCGCGAACGGGGTGATCTCGTCCTGCTCGCCGTGGATGACCAGACTCGGCACCGGCAGCGCGAGCTCACCCCGCAGATCGCTGCGCGCCAGCGTGGCCAGGCCCGCGTCCAGCGCCTGCGGCGACGCCGCTGCCCCCTGCGCCCGATAGTGATCACGGTGCAGGTCGCTCAGCAGCACCCGTTCACCGGCCCGGAACATCCGGGTCACGTACGTGTCGAGCATGGTGAACCGGTCGGTGTTCAGCCGCGCCCTGAGGTGGTCGAGGTGCTCGGGCGTCCAAGGCCCCTGCGGGTTGTCGTAGGAGCGATAGAGGTAGGGCAACGCCGCCCCCACCAGCACGACCCCCCTGATCCCCGCGGAGCCGTACCGGGTGAGGTAGTGCACGATCTCCGCCGCGCCCATCCCCGCCCCCACCAGCGTCACGTCGCTCAGCTCCAACCGCTCCAGCACCGCGCGGAGATCGCCCGCCAGGCTGTCGTAGTCGTAGCCGCCCCACGGACGGGCGGAGTCGCCGAAACCCCGGTGATCGTAGGCGATCACGCGATACCCGGCCTCCACCAACGCGGGCAACTGCGCCGCCCACATGTGCCTGGACAAGGGCCAGTCGTGGAGCAGGACCACGGGACGACCGTCTCCGTGGTCCTCGTAGCAGAGCTCGACCGGGGTGCGGCCGTGATCGACGCCGACAGGCAGGTAGACCATGAAGTCGTCGCTTCCTTTCCGATGGGTGACTGGGTCAGCCGTCATGCTCGACGACCAGGCGGGTCAGCTCCACGCGTGAGTTGACGTCCAGCTTGGTGTAGGCGTGACGGAGGTGGGTGTTGACGGTGTGCGGCGACAGGAACAGCCGTTCGGCGACCTGCCTGTTGGTGGCGCCCTGGGCGACGTGCCTGACCACCTGCAGCTCGGCGGCGGTCAGGCCGTCCCAGCCGTGGGTGGCGCCGGACGTGCGGCCGCGGCGCCGGATCCCGGCCTCGCGCAGGCGACGCCGTACCCGGGCCGCATCCCTCAGGGCGCCGGCCTCCTCGTACAGCTCCAGCGCCGTGTTCAGGCAGGCGACGGCCGCCTGCTGGTCCGTCGCCGCGAGGGCGCGACCGGTGTCCTCCAGCGCCGACGCGCGGACGATCGGGCGGGGGTGGTCAGCCAACCGCTCGGCGGCCCGCGCCAGCAGCGCCGCGTCGTCGTTCAGCAGCCCGCGGGCGTGTTCCGCGACCGCGGTGAGGAACGGGAAGCCGGGGTTGCGCCCGGCCCGGTTCTCGGCCTCGCTAACCATGCGCACGGCCGCCTCGCGCTCACCGGCGCGCAGAGCCATGCGGACGAACACCACGTCGTCGGCCGAGTCCATCGGAGTGGACCCGGACGCGCCGCCCAACGTCACCGCCGCCGACGCGTAGGCCATGGCGCCCGCCGGGTCGTTGTCGGCGTCGGCCGCCAGCGCGAGCATCCAGGCACCCGCCCTGGCGACGAAGGGCGCCTCGTCCGCCGTCATCCGCCGGCCGTCGGCGGCCAGCCGGGCGATGCCGAGCTGGTCGCCCGTGAACAGAGCCGTCCGTCCCAGGGCGTATCGCGCGGTGACGTCGGCGGTGTTCCCGGCCGCGTTCTCCTCCTGGAGCACGGCTTCCGCCTCGGCGCAGGCGTCTGTCAGCAGCCCGGCGTCGAACAGCATCCGGACGCGGTACATCGACCACATGCGGGCCGCCGCCACCTGCCGATGCGCCCGCGCCTCGGCCAGCGCGACGTCGATCTCCTCCAGCGCGCGCAGGGGTTCACCCGCCGAGCTCCACAGGAAGCTCTGCCACGAGGGGCCGGGGATCCACGGCGAGTGCAGGATGCCCGCGTCGGTCGCCAGCCGCACCGCCTCGTCCTGCCGGTCGATGGCGCTGCGCCAGTCGGTGCGGTGGAACAGGAGCGTCGCCTCCACTGCCATCGCGGTGGCCTCGATCGCGCGATTGCCGCAGGAGGCGCCGGCCAGCAGCGCGGCCTCGGCCGCGTGCCCGGTCTCCGTCCCGTCGCCGGCCGTGATGAGCGCAAGCGCCCGCAACGTGAGCAGGTGCGCGCGGATCAGCTCCGGCACCCCCGGCAGGGCCAGCGCGAGATCGCACTGCCGTACCGCCTCGGCGAACGAGGCCTGGCCCGCGACCCGGGCCAGGCTGAGCCGCACCCGCGCCTCGGCCTCCGGCTCCAGCAGCCCGGCCAGCGCCTCGTCGGCCATGGCGCGCGCCTCCTGGTCGTGGCCGTTGAGCCAGAGCAGGACGATCGTCTCGGCGATCAGCGCCGGGCGGTCGGGATGGTCGGCCGGGGCCAGCTCCAGCGCGCGCCCGCTCAGGGCGGCAGCGGTGGCGGGCGCGGCGGGCGCGAGGTCGGTGGCGGCCCGGCGCAGCAGCGAGACGGCCTCGTGGTCGCCCGGCCGCGCCACGTCGGCGAGGTCGGCGGCCATGTCCATGACGGCCGCGCCACGCCGCAGCCGCACGTCGACCGCCTGACGCCGGACGAGGTCCTTGAACGGCGCGGGCACGCTGTTCCGTACGGCTTCGTGGACCAGGTCGTTGCTCAGCGTGAGCCGCCCGTCGACGTCGGTCAGCAGATCGGCGCGCAGGGCCTCCTGCAGGGGACCCATCAGGTCGGCGGGCGAGCAGCGCAGCAGTTCGGCCAGCACCCCGACGTCGACGTCGCGGCCGAGGATGGCCGCGAAGCGCACGCTGTCACGAGCCGGCGCCGAGAGCTGGTCCAGCCGGTGCCTGACCGAGGAGCGGAACCGCAAGGGGATGGCTTCGGCGGCCCGCAGGTGCGCCATTCCGTCCCGGATGGTGACGGCGCCTTCCTCGCGGATCCCGTTCAGCAGTTCGACCAGCAGCGACGGGCGGCCGTCCGCCTTGCGGGCGAGTTCGAGCAGCGCGGGCTCGGCCACGGCACGCAGGACATCCTGGGCCAGGAGCGCCACAGCCTCCCTCGAAAGGGGCCGCAGCACGATCCGCTTGGCAGGCCAGGCGCGCGCCGTACCGGACTGGTGTTGCTCCCGGGTGGCCAGCACCCACAGGATGGGGTGCCCGGACAGCCGGGCGGGCAGCGTGCGCAGGGCGCTGCGGGTGGCGGCGTCGCACCACTGCAGGTCGTCCATGCTGATCACCAGCGGCGCGGCCGACGCGGCCCGCTCCAGTTCGTTCTGCAGCTCTCGCAGCAGCCAGAACCGCTGGTCCTCCGCCGCGCTGAGCGCCAGCACCCGCTCGCGCGCCACGAGCGGCTCGGGGCCGTGCAGCAGCACGTCCAGCAGGGGTGCGAACGGCGCGGCATGCCCCTCACGCGCACCGGAGCCCGTCTGGACGCGCAGGCCGTCCGCGGCGGCCAGCTTGGCGACCTCGGCGAGCAGCCGTGACTTGCCCGCCCCCGGCGCGCCCTCGATCAGCACGGCGCCGCCCTGTCCTCGACGCAGGACGCGCAGCTGGTCGCGCAGCATCAGCAGCTCGGCTTCCCGGCCACGCAACGGCGGTGTGGCGAAGGCGTCGGAGACAGGGCGACGCATGTCGCCGGTAGGCAGGGTGAAGCCCGCCGTGGCCACGTCGTCGCGGCTCATGGGCTCGTCTGTTGCGTGGAGGGGCGCTCGGTCGGCGGCGAGCTGGTGAATCATGTGCTTCCACATCTCTGTCTGTCGGTGCTCCGGTGGCGGCCGGAGCGACGGAAGATGACGCGCGAGGGGCGGTGGAGCCGAGTGCGTGCCCCGGGGATGTCGTATAGGACAATGGAAGCAACAAGGGCGGCCTGAGCACGAGGCGGAACAACAGGCAGAAGTAGTCGGCGGTTTCCGCCTGCCGCCCGAGCCGGGAGGTCATGGGTGAGAAACGAGGTGTCCTTCGGCGCTCTGCTGAGGTCGCACCGGCTGGCGGCCGAGCTGACGATCGAGGAGCTCTCGCACGCCTCGGAGGTGAGCATACGGGCGATCGGCGACATGGAGCGAGGCGTCAGCCGCGGGCCGCAACGCCGCACCGTGGAGGCGCTGGCCGAGGCGTTGTCCCTGGCTCCCGGCGACCACGACGACCTCATCGCCGCGGCCCGCGCCGGACGCTCCCGCCCCGCCGTCTCCACGGCCGGGATCTGCGAGCTGCCGACGGCGATCGGCGACTTCACCGGCCGCGAGCACGAGATCGCTCTCCTGCGCGAGCTGGCCGCCCGGCACGCGGACGAGGACGGCCCCGCGCCCATCGCGACCGTATGGGGTCCGGCCGGTCTGGGCAAGACCGCCCTGGCCGTCCACGCCGCCGGACGGCTCTCCGACCTGTTCCCCGACGGATGTTTCTTCGTCGACCTGCGCGGCATGGACGCCGAGCCGATGACCAGCGCGAGCGCGCTGGCCCGGCTGCTGAAGGCGCTGGGCCTGGCGGAGCGCCGCATCCCCGCCGACGAGCGCGAGCGCGCGGGACACCTCCGGGCCCTCTTACGCGAGCGGCGCTGTCTCCTCGTGCTCGACAACGCGGTCAGCGAGAGCCAGGTGCGCCTCTTGTTGCCCGGCAGCGGGTCGAGCATGGCCGTCATCACCAGCCGTCGCCCGCTGTCCGGCCTGGAGGGTGTGCACCAGATCCCGCTGGACCAGCTCGGGGCGGCGGAGTCCGCCGCGTTGTTGCGGGCGATCGTGGGCGACAACCGCGCGGCGGCCGAGCCCGACGCGGTCGGCGAACTCGCCCGGCTGTGCGGTCACCTGCCGTTGGCCATGCGCATCGCGGGCAACCGGTTGCAGAGCCGCCCGGGTTGGACGATCAAGCAGCTCGCCGCGCGCCTCCACGACGAGGAACGCCGCCTGGACACCCTGACCGCCGGTGACCTGCGGGTCGCGGCGGCCTTCGCGCTGTCCTACGAGCAGATCACCCCGGTCGCCCGGCAGACCTTCCGCTGGCTCGCGCTGGCGGCGGTACCCGAATTCGGCATCGCCATGACCGCGGTCCTGGCCCGGCTCGATCTCGACACCGCCGAGGACGCCCTGGAGGAGCTGGTCGACCTGGGCCTGCTCAGCTCGCCCTTCGCCGGCCGATACCTCTTCCACGACCTGGTCCGGCTGTACGCCCGCGCCCGCCTTGAGCAGGAGGAGACCGCCGAGGCCAGGGAGGCCGCCCGGCAGCGGATGGAGAGCTGGCTGCTGGAGGTCGCGATGATCGCCGGGCGCTGGTTCGAGCCCGAATACGGGGCGCCGCCACCCGACTGGCGCTCTCTGGTCACGCTCTCCAGCAGGGAGGAGGCCGGCGCCTGGCTGCGGGCCGAAGGCGACTCCTGGCTGGAGGCGCTGCGCTCGGCGGCCCGGCGCGGCGAGCACGCGACCGTGGTCGAGGTGGCCGCGTCCATGGACTGGTTCTCCGACCAGTGGCTTCCCTGGGGGCACTGGCACGAGGTGTTCGAGCTGTCGGTCGGCGCGGCGCGGGCGATGGGCGACCCCTTGCAGGAAGCGGTGCATCTCATCCACCTGTCCTCGGCCCTGTGGAGTCGTGACAACAGCGCCGAGGAGCAGGAGGCCTGTGCGTTACGCGCGCTGGAGCTGGCCACGGAGGCCGGTGACGTCCGCCAGCAGGGCAGGGCGCTCTACCACGCCGCCCAGCCCCTCGTGCAGACCATCCTCAACGATCCGGCCGGCCCGCGCCAGAACCTGGAACGCGCGCTGGACTTCAGCCGCCGGGCTGTCGGCCTCCTGCGGCAGGCGGGCGATTTGGAGGGCTACCCCCAGGCCATGGCGCGCTACATCAACTTGCTGCGCATCGCGGGCCGGGTGGACGAGGCCCTGGAGCACAGCCGTGCCCTGGTGGCCACGCTGCGCGATCCCGCCTACGGTGGCTCGCCCGCCCACGTCAGCCAGGCCCTCGGCATCGCCCTGAGCCAGCTCGGCGCCGCCTACCTCGCGCTCGAACGCTGGGAGGAAGCGGCCGACGCCCTCCACCAGGCCCTGCCCGAGATGCAGCGTTCAGGACCGCACGCCGAGGTCGTGGGGCGGGCACAGCGCAGGCTGGGCACCGCGCTGCGGCACCTGGGCCGGGTGGAGGAGGCCCGCAGGGCGCTGGCCGAGGGACAGCGGCTGCTGGAAGCGGACGGCCGCACCGAGCAGGCCGCCGAGGTGGCCAAGGAGCTCCAGGAGCTGGCCGGGGAATGAGCGCGGACGCCGACCATCCCACGTTCGTGCGATGTGCCGGGCCCCCGGCCGTTGACAGGGTGTCCCTACCGCCTTCCACCGGGGAAGGCCGACCTCGGGTGGACACGCATGGCTGTCTGGTTCGTCACTGGCGCGGCACGGGGCATCGGGCACCGCGTCGCCCGCGAAGCGCTCCGGCGTGGCCATCGGGTGGTCGCCACCGGCCGTGACCTGACCGCGGTGACGGACACCTTCGCCGGGGCCGCGGGCGAGGTGCTCCCCCTGGAGTTGGAGGTGTCCCGCCCTGAGACGGCCTCGGCCGCGGTCGAGCGGGCCCTGCGCCGTTTCGGCCGTATCGACGTGCTCGTCCATGGCGCGCACAGAACCGCCCGCGGTCCCCTGGACGAGACGACCGAGGCGCGGATCAAGGAGCTGTTCGAGGTCAACGTGGCCGGAATGCTCGCCGTGACCAGCGCCGTGCTGCCGGTGCTGAGCGCGCAGCGGACCGGGCGGATCATCGTCGTCGGCTCGGCCGCCGGCTTCTCGGCCCCGGCCGGCGCCGGTCCTTACAGCGCGTCCATGGCGGCCGTCGAGGCGTTGTGCGAGACCCTGCGCGCCGAACTGGCCGAGACCGGCGTCCACGTGACCGTCGTCGAACTCGGCCGCTTCGCCACCTTGCCCACGCCCTTCGACCGCTCCCCGCACCCGCCGGAAGATCCGCGCAAGGCCGCCGCCGCGATCGTCGATCTGCTGGTCACCGACGATCCGCCGCTGCGCCTGCAGCTCGGCGCCGACGCCGTCGCCCACGTCGAAGCCAAGCTGGAACGGGTGGCCCAGGAGCTCGACCTGTGGCGTCCGGTCTCGCTCGGCACCGGATTCGAGCCAGAAGATTTCAACCGGCAGAACGGGCACAGGCCGTCGCCGGATATGTGACTGATCTTCACTATCCTGAACATCACATATTCCACGGTAGCGGTGCCGATCGGAGGGCAGCTTGAACGCGCGTGAGAGGGAGATCGGTGCCGCGGCGGAATTCGGCCGGCAGCGGCTGCGCGGACGCAAGGCGGAGGTCGCCACCTTGCGCGCCCAGCTGGCCGCGCTGACCCGCGGTCAGGGCACGACGGTGCTCATCCAGGGCAGTCCCGGCATCGGCAAGACCCGCCTGCTCACCGAGGCGCGGCACATGGCCGAGGAGGCGGAGCTGCACGTCATCCACGGCGGTGGCGACCCGGACGGGCAGACCATCCCCTTCGGCGCGCTGCTCAGCGCCCTGCACTCCGGCCCCGGCCAGGTCATCCCGGCCCAGGCGGCTCCGGCGACCTCCGCCGAACGCTACTGGCTGCTCCAGGAGCTCCACGAGCACCTGGAGCGCGCCGCCCTGCTCGCGCCCCTGGTGATCGCCATCGACGACCTGCAGTGGTGCGACGAGGGCACTCTGCTGGCCCTGCGCACCCTCCCGCAGCGCCTGTCACTGCACCCCATCGCCTGGATACTCGCCGCACGGAGCGGGCCGCTCAGCCCCGACGTCCGTGCCACGATCTCCGCGCTGAGCCTGCCCGGCGGCCACCTGCTCACGCTCGCGCCCCTGGCCGGCGAGGCGGTCGCGGCGATGGCCGGCGACCTGCTGGCGGCCACGCCCGACCCCGCCATCCTGCGGATGGCGCAACAGGCCGAGGGCCGCCCGCTGCTGCTCACCGAGCTGATCAACGGCGTGCTCGATGAAGGCGGGGTCACCGTCACCGACGGCGTCGCCCGGCTGAGCAGGCAGCGCCTGCCGCTACGCTTCCACGCCTCCATCCAGCACCGCCTGGAGCAGATCTCACCGCAGGCCAAGCAGGCCGCGCAGATCGCCTCGGTGCTGGGCAGGACGGTCTCCCTCGACCAGCTCGCCGAGCTCATCGGCCGATCCGCCGTCACCCTGCTGGAACCGATGGAGGAACTGCTGTCGGCCGACCTCCTGGTCGAGAGCGGCGACACCCTCGTCTTCAGCCACGACCTGATCCGCGAGTCGGTCCAGGCGGCCTTGCCCGCGACCCTGCGCAAGGCGCTCCGCCGCCAGGCCGTCGACCTCCGGCTCGCCCAGGGCGTGCCGGTCGCGCGGATCGCCGCCGACCTGGCCGAGACCGCCGAGTCCGGCGACGACACCGCCATCACCCTGCTCCGCCAGGCGGCCCGCGACCTGGCGGTCGTCGCGCCGTCGGCCGCCGTGCAGATGAGCAGCCGTGCGATCGAGCTCTCCGCCCTCGACCCGCTGCGGCAGGCCGACCTCATCGCCGAGGCCCTGCCGCTGTTCGCCCAGGCGGGCCGCTCCGGCGAGGCCGTCGCGCTGGCCGAGACCGCGCTGCTCCGGCGGCTGCCGGTCGAGACCGAGGCGGGGCTGCGGCTGGGCCTCGCGATCGTGGCCAACCAGCACTCCTTCAGCGAGGCCGTACGGCAGAGCCGCGCAGGAGTGGCGTTGCCCGGTCTGTCGCCGCGCGTCCGGGCCCAGCTGATGACCATGCTGGCCTTCAACCTCGCCTTCATCGACGCCGACGAGGCCACGGAGGCGGAAGACCTGATCCCGGTGGCGCTGGCTGCGGCGGATCAGGCCGCTGACCTGGCCTCGCGGGCCACGGTGCTGGGTGTGGGCTCGATCATCGCCAACCGGCGGCTCGACGCCCGGCGCGCGGTCGACTACATCGACCAGGCGGTGGCCGTGGCGCGCGACGTCCGCTCCGGCGGGGTGTGGCTGCCCGGCGTCTGGCGCACTCTCCTGCTCACCACGCTGGGGCGGCTGGAGGAGGCGCTGGCGGAATCCGACGAAGGCGTGCGCAGGGCCCGGCATCACGGCCAGGCGGGCACGCTGAGGATGCTGAGCGCGGCCCGTTGCCGCATCTACCTCGACGCCGGGCGGCTCAGCGACGCACGCGCCGAGGCGGAGGCGGTGCTGACGATGTCCGAGGAGTTCGGTCCCGGCGACTTCGACGACGTCTCAGCTCGCTACGTGCTGGGCCGTATCGCTCTGTACACCGGCGATCCGGGCGAAATGGCGCGCGGCCGGGAGTTCGCCGCGTCCATCATGGGCGTCGAGGCCGGGCAGGTCCGGCGGTCGGGGGCGTGGCTGGCCGCCCAGATCGCCGCGGACGGCGGCGACCACGCCCTGGCCATGGAGCTGACCACGGAGGCCATCGAGACCTACCACCGGCCGACCTCGTCGCTGGCCTCCCCGGCCGACCCGGCCGACGAGCCGGTCCTGGTCAGGATGGCGCTGCGAGCCGGCGACGAGGCCCGCGCGACCCTGGTCACCGAGTTCGCGGAGGCCCGGCACCGCAAGAACCCCGGCATCCCGATCTACCACGCCACGGCCCTGCACGCGCGCGGCCTGGTGGACGGCGACGCCGCGCTGCTGGCCGGGGCCATCGAGCTGTACGAGGGCATCTCGCGCCCGCTTGTGCTGGCTGGAGCCCTGGAAGACGCAGGCACGATCGACCACCTGGACGCGGCCCTGCTGCTCTACACGCAGGCGGAGGCGGAACACGACGCGGCCCGCGTCCGCGACCGCCTCAGGAACCTGGGCGAACGCCGCACGCGGGACGTGCCCCGCCGGCCGACCCAGGGCTGGGACAGCCTCACGGCGTCCGAGCTCCAGATCGTCCGGCTGGTCGCCGGCAGCGCCACCAACAAGGAGGTCGCCGACCAGCTCTACCTCTCGCCGCATACGGTCAGCACCCACCTCTGGCACGCCTTCACCAAGCTCGGGATCAGTTCCCGCGTGGAGCTCACCCGGCTCGTGCTCGAACACGACTCCGCCGCCGGGCGCTGATCCCGGCCGGCCCGCCGTACCGAGCTGAGGTGGTGCCGGTCGGCATAGCACCAGCCCCAGCGGTCGCCGGGCTCCAGCGAGGCGGTCGCCGCATGGCCGGTGGCGGCCCAGTGCTCGGCGGCGTGGCGGCCGGGGGAGGTGTCACAGCAGCCGACGTGACCGCAGGTCAGGCATTCGCGCAGTTCCACCCATCGGCCGCCCGATCGCCCGCAGGACTCGCAGCCGTCGGTGTAGCTCGGCGGAATGGGTGGAAGCGTCCTGGCCACATGGCGGCATTCGAGGTTCATGCCGACGACTGTCTCCTGCCGCTTCGCCGTACACATCGCACGAAAGCGTGAGTTCAGGTGTCACGGAACCGGTGGGCTGGCCGGTCCTAGCTGACGATCGGGCGGACGAGCCGTCCGGTCGGCATCAGCATGCGGTCGGTGCACTCGGCGCGTACCGTCCGGATCCAGCGCTCGGCGTAGCAGTTCGCCCTTGGTGTCCGCGACGGTGTCTTTAACACCGTGATACCCGCGGCGGCGAACACCTCATCGAAGACGGCAGTGAACTTAGCGTCCCGATCGCGGATAAGGAAGCGAACCGACCCCGCTCGCTCGCCAAGGTAGATCAGGAGGTTGCGGGCCTGCTGAGCGGTCCATACGCCGGTCGGGTGGCTGGTCACGCCCAGAATGTGCACCCGTCGCGTGCGGACCTCCATCACGAACAACACGTACAAGCGCTTCAGAAAAACCGTGTCAACATGGAAGAAATCACAGGCCAGGAGCCCTTCGGCTTGCGATCGTAAGAAGGACCGCCAGGACGTGTCGAGATGCCGGGGTGCCGGACCGAAACGGTGCGAGCGCAGGATGCGCCGCACGGTCGCCTCGCTGGCCTGGAACCCAAGCCGCACCAACTCCCCGTGCACCCGTCGATGGCCCCATCCGGGGTTCTCCCGCGCCAGGCGCACGATCAGGCCCCGAAGCTCCGGAGTCGTTCCTGGACGCCCGGGCCGATGCGGGTAGGTCCAGGTCCGTCGCACGAGGCGACGATGCCACGTCAGCAACGTCGCCGGGGGTGACCAGACGATGAGCGCGCAGCACCGCCGGCAACCATCGGGCCAGCGCCGCGAGAACGGCCCGATCGGCCCAATCAGGCTTCGGGCGCCCAACCTGACGCCGCAGCACCGCCACCTCATGACGCAACACCATGATCTCAACGTCCTTCGACGCCTGACCGCGGCCCAGCAACATCAGCCAGCCGAACACCCGAAGCGCGAGCAGATAAAGCAGGCGGACAAGCACAAGACGCGATCCTGCCCGCAGGTACGAACCTCGTCAAACCACAGGTCAGAGCCGTCGTGGCTGCATTCTGACGCGGTACAGGGCGCGCCGAGCGGGTCAGCCGTGTGCCGAAGCCTTTGCTCATTAAACCATAACACTCTCTCATATGAGACGATCATATCGCTCAAGCATGGTCATCCGCACCGGAGCATCGCCAGCGTCGGCGGCGGGCACCTCGCCGAGGGCGGCGGATGTCGTCCGGCGACGCGCGGTCCCAGTCATCGGTTGTCGACGGGCCAGCTGCGGAGATGAACACGATGAGCTACCCATTCCTGAGTGAGACATGTTTCTCATATGAGAACTATGATTCAATGGGCAAAGGACTCGACGCGCGGCTGACCCGCTCGACGCGCCCACCCCCGATCTGATGGAGTCCTCGATGTCTCATTCCGACCCGACGAGGGCCCCGCGGACACTTCCCGACCAAGAGGAGACATCATGCTGTCCGACACCCATCCGAACGCCTTGTGGCTGGCCGAGCTCTATCGAGGCGGCGCGGCGATCACGACCGATCCGAGCCTCACTGAGGACGAGCGGCTCCAGCGGCAACAAGAGCACACCAGCAAAATGATGGAGCGGATGTCTCCGGACATGGTGATCCACACCGGCGGCGTGCGCCTGGCGACGACCGGGGGAATGGACTTCCTGCGCCGCTACGCCAAGCGGCGGGCGAGTCTCGCCGACGCCAACGTCGAACCCCTCGAGATCGACCAGATCCTCGCCGACGACCATTACGGCATCACCCACGGGACATTCCGCACGACGCGTGGCGAATGGATCTGGACGCGCGTCGGCATGGGCGCGTGGCGCTTCAGGGACGGTCTGGCCGTGGAGCACTGGGAGCTCTCCGACGGACCGATGTGGGACGAATTCTTCCTCGCCGGCGACCCGACGTCGTTCACGGGGTCGGCGCAGGAGTTCTGGACCCGCGGCGTCTGACTGCGCCACCGGTTCCGCTACGGGGGCCGGGCCTCGACGACGGTCGAGAGGGCGGCGATGGCCTGCCGGCCGGGCCTGCCTGCTCCCCCGAGCGGGCGCCGGCGTACGCCTGCCGGGCCAGCTCGTCCCGCCCGATCTCCGGAGGAAGTCGGCCCACGTGCTGGATGCCCGTTCGGGCGCCGGGTCAAGACCAGCCTGCTTGAGGGTCTCCCAGACCGTGGACGGTGCGACCTTGATGCCGAGCGTGGTGAGCTCTCCGTGGATCCGCCGGTAGCCCCAGCTCGGGTTCTCCCGAACCAGGCGCAGAATGAGAGCGCGGATGGACTGGACGGTAGGCGGGCGGCCAGGCCGCTTCGGGCGACAGGTACGGGCATGGCGCCGTCGCATCAGGTCGCGGTGCCAGCGCAGGACGGTGTCCAGACGGACGAGAAGCCGCAGTCGGCGCAGAACATCACGCGGCAGCGAGGTCAGAAGCGCGGTAAGGAAGGCCCGGTCCTCTGGCGCGAATTTCACTCTGGTGTCAGCGCCAAGTTGGCGTTCAAGGACGGCGATCTGGTGGCGCAGAACGAGAATCTCCACATCCTTGTCCCGATCGCTCAGGGGCGGCAACCGCAGCGCGGCGAACGCGTTCGTGACGGTTAGGTAGGCCAAGCGAAGGAGCACAGCGGATCATCCTGCCGTACGCGCTTCCGTCTCCCGGGTGACCGGAGCTCGCGTACACCACGCGAAGCGCTCGCACATAGTTCTAGGCCGTCCAGATGCCTCACCACGTACGCGCGCACCTCATCGCGCAACACCTCGGGCCGCTTGAACAGGCGGTCAGCGATCCGCGAGGCCAGCGCCGCGAGCTCGGCATCCCAGGACACGACGAGATCGTAGGTGAGGCACGAGGTCACTCACAGACCAGCCCTGATACACCCACAGTCACGCTGGCGAACGCCTTGAAGATCTACCGATGTAGTACCGGGTCCCGGGACTATTCAGCCGAGCCATAGGGGCGATCTTGAAGTCCTGGCTGCCGGGCGGGACCCCGCCTCCCTGGGCTGCGTCAGTCGACGATCAGGCCGCCGGTGAGGTTGACGATTGCCCCGGTCATCGCACTGGAGCGGTCCGAGGCGACGAAGGCGGCCACGTTGGCGATCTCAGCGACTGCGGGCAACTGCTTGCGCACTGTCAGGTCCGTAATGCGGGCATGGAATGCGTCGCGGCTGATGCCGTAGGCATCGGCGTGCAGGCCATGTACCTCCGACAGCTGCGGCGTTTCCGGCATCCCTGCCGCGTTCAGGCATACGACTCGGACGCCATGCGGTCCGAGCTCGGCGGCCAGACCCCGGGACAGCGCTTCGATCGCCGCCCACGCCGGTGCCATGCCTCCCATGAGTGGGACGGCCGTCCGTGACGGAGACGCAGTGATCGTCAAAATCACCCCTGATCCCTGGTCGGTCATACGCCGTGCGGCAGCTTTGGCAGTCAGGAAGTTGGCCTTGGGGTAGGTGGCCATGGGCAGGTCGAAGGCGTCGGGCGACAGGTCGGCGAACCGGGTGCCCTGAATGCCTGTCTGGGGGAGGCTGATGGCATTGAAAGAGATGTCGAGGGATCCGGCGTTCCGGACCACCGCATCGGCGTGTGCTTCGACGGCGTCCTCATCCAGCACGTCCACCGTGGCGAAGTCGGCGACGCCACCCGAGGCCTGGATCTTTTCAGCGACCACCTCCAGTGCGGCGCTGGTGCGCCCGGCGAGGAAGACCTGTGCTCCCTCCGCGGCAAAGGCGTGAGCGACCGCGCTTCCGATGGATCCGCTCGCTCCGTAGACGATCGCGTTCTTGTTTTCAAGCAGCACTGCTAGCTCCTGATCATTGGATTGTCTGCAGAACCGAGCCGGCGTGGGCGCCTCGCTGAGCGCGACCCACCGGCCCGGTTTTGTTCAGCGCCGGGTCCGGTGGATACAACACGACGGCATCAGCCCTGAACTCCTGAAAGGAAGGCCTTCATAGCCACTACGAAGCCCCTGATCCCCATACCTTCACGACCTGGCACTCAAGGTGTCCACACCCCGGGGGAAGGCCCGCCGTTGACAACATGCCGGCCCATGCCGTGCGCGACATAGGCCGGCATGGCGGATGAGACGCCAGTTAGCCGCGCTGGTGCTCTAGCGTTTGACCCGCTGGTATTCGGTTGCCATCTGCTGTTTCAGCGCAGCCATTGGGGGCGCTGGTGGTGCAGCATGGCTTGCGGGAGCGGTTATGGTATTGGTGATGCTGGCGTACGGGATCACCGCGCGACGACCGATCCGAGCAGGCCGGTGCACGCTGCGGTGAGGTCGGTGGCGCAGCCTTCCGCCCGTGCCGAAGTTGCACCGTGTCCCGCCCTTTGCTTATGACGTGACGGGCTCTGCTGCTACGAGCGCCGCATTCTGGCGTTCGAGTGCCTTGACCGCACCGCTGCGCCAGCTCTCGGCCATGGACTCTGACATGGCATCGGGGAAGATGTCCTCGTCCTCTTTCTCCACTCCGTCGAAGATGGCTCGCGCGACGGACTCCGGGGAGAACTTCGGTATGTCGAGGCCTCGGATCATGTCGGTGTCCACAGGGCCGGGCATGACGGTATGAACCCGCACGCCCTGTCCGGCCAAAAGAGCACGCAGCGATTGCGACAGGGAGAACACGGCCGCCTTTGAGATCGAGTAGGCCGGAAGGACCGGCACGGCGGCCCAGGCCGCCAACGACGCAAGGTTGACGATGGCTCCTTGAGAACGAGTCAGCAACGGCAGAAAAGCCTGGGTCACGCCATATGTGCCGAAGAGATTGACGGCGAGGTGCTGTTCGAGCGCGGCACGATCGCTGAGGTCACCGTAGAGCGCCAGGCCAGCGTTATTGATGAGGATATCGAGAGACTCGACTCTCTCGACAGCCGCCTGAGTCTGCGCAGCGTCGGTCACGTCCAGGGTCAGCGGTGTAACGCGCTCATCCGAGTGGGCCAAGGGCTGGCGCGTACCGGCATATACCCGCTTCGCGCCTCTCCTCAAGGCTTCCGCCACCAGCGCCTGCCCGATACCGCGATTGGCCCCAGTCACCAGAACTGCTCTATCTACGATTGTCATGGATACGGCTCCTTTTTGTTTCTGCGTCCCGACGCCCGGATCATCCGAGCTGTCAATGATGTAGACACCGCGACGTCGGGAAAATGGGCGCCCACCGACCGCCCAGTTCGCTCCTTCGCCGGTGTCTATACCTTGGAAGCGCGACAAGGTGAGCGAGAAGTGAGGCGAGGGTGGAGTGGTGACAACCGACCTGATCACCAGGGCGCGGGCCGGGGACGGCGAGGCGTTCCGAGAGCTGACCGAGCCGCACCGAAGAGAGCTACAGGCGCATTGCTACCGGATGCTCGGATCCTTCCAGGACGCCGAGGACGCCCTCCAGGACACGCTGCTGGCTGCCTGGCAAGGCCTCCAAGGGTTCCGGGGGCGCGCCTCGCTCCGCACGTGGCTCTACCGGATCGCCACCACCCGGTGCCTCAACGCGCTTCGCTCGGCCAACCGACGCCCGGCCAAGGAGTGGGACATCCCCGAGGTTGAACCGCCCGAGCCGACCCGGCTGGGCGAAGTGGTGTGGCTCGAGCCATACCCCGACGCCCTCCTCGAAGGCGCGATCGACGTGCCGCTCGGCCCTGAGGCACGCTACGAACAGACCGAATCCATCTCCCTGGCCTTCGTGACCGCGCTGCAGATCCTGCCCGCCCGCCAACGCGCCGTCCTCATCCTGCGCGACGTACTCGGATACCACGCCCACGAAGTCGCCGACATGCTCGACTCGACCGTCGAATCGGTCAACAGCGCCCTCAAACGAGCCCGCGCCAGCCTGCACCGCCTACCACCAACCGGCGAACGCCAACTGCCTCCCGCACCCGACTCACCCGCCGAACAGGCGCTCGTAGCAAAATTCGTCCACGCCTACCAGACCGGCGATGTCGACGCGCTGGTCGCCCTGCTCACCGACGACATCCACGTCTCCATGCCACCGATCCCCCTCGAATACCAAGGCCGCGACGTCGTGGCCCGCCTCCTCGCCAGCATCATCCGCCACGACCGGACATACGACCTCGTACCGACGCGAGCCAACGGTCAACTGGCATTCGGGGCCTACCTTCGCACCCCCACCGGCGGCATCCGCCATGGAACCGGCCTCCTCGTCCTCACCGTCACCGGCGACCAGATCTGCGCCATCACCCGCTTTGACACCAGCGTCCTCCCATCGTTCGTACTGCCGCGATCACTCCCCAGCCGATAGGCAGCCCTCCGACCGCGCTCCACAACGGGGATACCACGCGCATTCGAGGGTCGAGGGCCGGCGCTCATGCCCAACCATTGACGGCAGCAGACCAGCCAGCACCCAACCAGCCGAACAAGATCAACGCTGCGGGTGCCGATTCATCATCCGGCCAGGTCAAGCCGCATGCCGATACTCCTTCAGCATGGGGACTGTACGGTCACTGGTGTAACTCCTGATCAAGGAGAACGCACCTGATGAGTACTGTGATCCAGGCATCGACGGAGATCGACCTGGAGGAGGTCGGAGTGGCGCGCAAGCAGCCCGAGGACAGCAAGGCCAGGGAGTCGGATCGGGAGCTGGTGGCCCGGCTGGTCGACCAGGCCCGCGCCGGGGGTGTGGAACTGGTGGGAGAGAACGGGCTGCTCGGCCGGCTGACCAAGCTGGTGCTGGAGTCCGCGCTGGAAGGTGAGATCACCGACCATCTCGGCTACGACAAGCACCAGCGCTCCGGCGGCGAGGTGACTAACAGCCGTAACGGCGCCCGGTCCAAGACCGTCATCACCGATGTCGGTCCGGTGGAGATCACCGTGCCGCGTGATCGGGACGGCAGTTTCGAGCCGAAGATCGTGCGTAAGCGGCAGCGGCGCCTGTCTCATCGATGAGATGGTCATCTCACTGGCCGCCAAGGGCTTGACACGGGCGAGATCTCCGCGCACCTCGCGGAGGTCTACGGTGCGCAGGTGTCCAAGCAGACCATCTCGACCATCACCGACAAGGCGCTGGAGGGGATGGCCGAGTGGCAGAACCGGCCGCTGGATGCGGTCTACCCGGTGATCTTCCACACGCTGCGGTTCTCCCAGCCTCCACGTACAAGCCGAACGGCCCTGGACTCATCTGACTCCGCCCTCTTCGCTGGTGTCCGCGCCTGTCGGTGGCTCTGATGCGCCAGTGAATCAGCCGCCTACCGACGCCGCCCGGCGATCGGCGCCAACCCCAGCAGGGCGTGAGATGTCGCGCTGGGTGGCCAATCAAGATCGCGTCCCTACGCCGGCAGAGGTACCGGCACCTGCGTCGAGCGGACGACGACCATGCGGAAGGGATTGCCGAGGATGGCTGTCACGACTGTCGACACCTAGGTGGGGTCATGGAGGTAGTCAGCACCGCCGAGGTCCCGGCGAAGGAGCGGTTCGCCCTCTGGCGCGAGGTGAGCGCGAAGTTGTGGGTGCCCCTCGACGCACGCTGTGAACCGGGGACGGAGAGCGCATTCCGGGCGCAGGCCGGCTTCACCGGCCTCGGTCCCGTGCAGGCGGTCTTGCTGACTGCCACGCCGCTTGCGATTCATCGCACGCCCAAACTGATCCGCCAGTCTGATCCCGAGACGTTTTTGGTGACCTGCGCTGTGCGCGGTCGTGTGTGGGGGGAGCAGGACGGCCGGCAGGCGGATCTACATGTCGGTGATCTGTCCATACGTGACAGCTCACATCCCTATCTGACGCGGCTTGCGCCGAGCGAGCGAGGGGCTCAGATGATGTGCCTGCAGTTCCCGCGGTCGTTACTGCCGTTATCGCAGCGGGACCTGCGGGACCTGGTTGCCGTCCGTATTCCTGGCGATCGGGGCATCGGCGCGCTGTCCTCGCAGTTCCTGTTGCAGATGGCCCGGCGCATGCACGAGTTCAGCCCGGCCGACGTTGCCCGGCTGTCCACCTTGACGCTTGACGTGCTGACTGCGGCGCTGGCCAGTGCGCTGGAGGCCCACAGCGCAGTGCCGCCGCACACCAGGCAGCGCGCGCTGATGGCCGAAATCCATGCCTTCATCCTGCGGAACCTCGGTGATCCGCACCTGACCCCGGACGCGATCGCCGCAGCCCATCACATCTCCCGGCGCTACCTGCACAAACTGTTCCACCAGGAAGGGCACACGGTCGCCGGCTGGATCCGGCGGCGCCGCCTGCAGCAGTGCCGACGTGACCTGGCCGACCCCCGGCTGGCGGCCCGCCCGATCAGCGCGATCGCGGCCCGGTGGGGGTTCACCAGCCCCGCGCATTTCAGCCAGGCCTTCCGCAGCGCTTACGATCTGTCGCCGCGCCAGTTCCGCCAGCAGTGCGCGATCGTGCGCACAGGCTAAAGACGTGTGCGCTCACGCGTAACGACAGGCCTCGGCCGCAGCGTGCACCATCTCGGTTGAAGGATGAGCCTCAGCCTCCGCTGAGGCCCACCACACAACCGGAGGAACCGCTTGTCTCGGCGGTTTCCTCCGTCGAAGGGAGAACGATGTTTCGATCTCGCTTAGCCGCGATGGTGCTGGCCGTGCCCTTGCTTCTGCTGGGTAGCGCGTCGGCCGTGTCAGCAGATTCGGCGTCCCGGTCTACCGGCTGGATCTGCAGTGGTGAGGTCTGCCTGAGGCATGTCGAGCAGGGCGCTGGCGCGCTGTTCGACAACTGCAGCGTCGATACCTGCATCGAGGTGTTCGGCAGTGCCGTTCGCTGGTCCGCCACCGCCTATGGCGAAGGCGATTGGTACGGGCACATAGATCTCTGGGGACCCGGGCACCCCAGACACAGCGGCCCAAACGGCCGCAACCCGACGGCGACCGGCACTGGCAAGGGGGTAGGCAGTGTGTGCGCCCAGGGCTGGGAATCCCTGGGCGGAGGCCGCTACGCCTCGAAGGGCCTTCCCTGCGTCTGGGTTGACTGAACGTCTCACGCCGGGGAGTCCGGGACCGACCGAACCGGCCCCGGACGCCTCCCCATTCAGGGGTTAACAGCCCACAACGTGCAGTTGACGCCTTGGTCCGGCAAATGGGATGCCGAGCCGGCGAACCGGCTGCGGCCGGGCAGGTGGTGGAGTTTCAAGGCACCCGCTACGCGGCCGCATCCGGTTCCTGCGTCCAGGCGGCCCCGCACGCCAGCGAGCGACGCAAGGTTCGCTGTAAGTTCCGGCGATAAATGGCCGGGAATCTCCGGAGCTACGTGGCCCGGCAGGATCCCTTGACGGCAAACGTACGCCCCCGCCGTGTGGCGGGGCCGTACGTTCGCCGATGTGGTGGGTCGCGGGTTCGAGGCGGGAGCCTCACATGACGCCGATGATCAGATTCTCACGAGCGGCTTCGACGACCTCCTTGGTCACGGTGGTGAGCTGGTTGATTTCCAGTACGCGTTCGATGTGGTCGACGAGGCGGGTGATGAGGCGGAAATTGCCGCTGGTGATGCGGGTGGTGGCGGCGATAGCCTCGGTGGTGGCGAAATCGGGAGCTCGGCCGCGTCTACTGAGGCGGCCCGCCCTGCCCGTCGCAGAAGACCTCCTCGACGAGCGTGTCCACCAGCTTCTGGAAATCCTTCGCTGGGCCCCTGGTGGCCTCGTCCACCCAGGTCACCGAGCCGGTCACGGTCGTCCTGCCGTCGGGCGAGCTGTACATCAGCGCCCCGTAGCCGTGCGGGGGGCTGCCCTTGTGCTGGTAGACGGTGCCGCAGCCCGGGCCCAGGTCCTGCACGAACACTCCGAGGCCATAGCCCAACTTCGGGTGCGGTGTGCGCATCTCGGCCAGCAGCCTGGCCGGCAGGAGCTTGCCGCCGTTCAGCGCGGAGAAGAACGTATGCAGGTCCTGGGTGGTGGAGATCAGGTCACCGGCGCCGGCCAGCAAGGAGAGGTTCTGGCGCGAGATGTCGACCACCTGCTCCCGGCCGGCGGCGTCCTCATACCGGTAGCTGTAGCGGTCGCCTGAGCGTGCTTCAGCGAGCCGGCCATCCGCGGCGGGTCCGGCCAGCGAGGCGCGCTGCTGCAGCGCGGATGCGCGATGGTGAAGCCGAGACCGAAGGTCAACCGCCTACTGCGTCGACCTTCGCGTGGTGAGCGGCGAGGCCGACGGCCGGAAGGATGGCCTGGTCGACGATGTCGGCCAGGTCCGCGTCGCTGGGAGGCGTGCCGTCCAGCAGGCGCTTGGTGACCAGTGCCTCGCCGATGTCGGCGACCACGGGGGTGAGCAACGCGGCGGGGAAGTGACCGCGATCGGCGTAGTGGTGCAGCACCGTGCTGGTGAACGTGCCTCCCCGCCGGGAGAAGACGTTCTCGAAGAGCGCTTCGGAGACCTGCCCGGCCCCCAGGGGATCGGTGAGGATGGCCGCGACCGCTCGGCCTGCCGGGCTGAGCATCCAGGCGCGCATGAGCTGGAGCGATCGGATCAGGTCGCCGCGCAGATCGTCGGCTCCTGGGGTGGGTTCCTCGACCGGATGCGCGTGGTAGAGCGCGTCCAGTAGCACCTCGATCGGGTCTGACCAGCGACGGTACAGCGTGGTACGGGCGGTTGCCGCCCGCCTGCCGATGCCTTCCATGGTCAGCCGGCCGACGCCGACCTCCAGTACCTCTTCCAGCACGGCGGCGTGGATGGCGTTGGCCACTTCTTCGGCACTGCGCCGCGTCCGGCCGCTGTGATCTCCCACTCGTCGCCCCTTGATCGACCCCAGGGCCCATCTTACTTGTGGAGGAGGCGGGCGTACCGCGACCGGGCCGGGGTCACCCGGCCGCGGTGGAAGCGGTCAGAACGAGATGACGGCCGTGGCGAAAGCGTCGATGACGACAGGTTCACCGGGTCGCGCCGGCGAGTTCACCGGTTCTCCTGGCCCGCTGCTGACGCCCGTCTGCTCCACCTGGCCGAGATGCGCCTCATCGGCGGTGATCGCGATGGTGATGGGGTCGGCCGTCTTGTTCACGAGCATGAGTTTGCGATCACCGTCCGCCGTGACGAAGCCCTGAGCATGGATGCGGCTGTCGGGATAGCCGAACATCATGGTGGTCGTGGTGACGAGCGAGTCGCCGGGGGCGAAGTGGCGCAGCAGCAGCTGAAGTGCCCGGTATCGGGCGTTGGGGGCGCCGCTTTCCCAGTCGACGAGCGTCGTGCCGGGAATCATGCCCGGGTAGTCCATGAACTCCGCGATGCCGACGAGATCCACTCCGAGTTCGACGAGCCGGGCCCACAGGTAGGACTGCATCGACGCGCTGAGCGCCCAGTACTCCTCCGGGATCGTGGGGGCCGGGTTCATCAGGTCCGGCGGGTATGACCCCAGTTCGTTGATGAAGGTCCGGGTCCCGGGTGCGAGCCGGCGGCGGATGGCGTCGATGTGGCGTACCTGGTCGAGGAACGCCTCGGCCTGGGCGAAGAAGAGCCCGCGCCAGTGCTCGAAGGGGGCGTTGCCATGTTCGGAGATCGGGTTGACGATCTCGGGGAAGGCGTAGAAGTGATAGGAGAACGCGTCCAGGGGGATGCCGTCGGCATGGTTGGCCGCGTTCAGGAAGTGCCAGAAGTATTCCGGCTCGCGGGCGACCGGGCTCAGGGACAACCCGATGAACTTCATCTCCGGGTCGAGAGGACGCAGGCGCTCCACGATGGTGTCGTAGAGCCGCGTGTACAGCTCGGGCGGGATGCGGTGCCCCATGTCGGGCTCGCACAGCACCTCCCAGTACGCGAAGCGGTAGCGGTGGCCCGATTCGTGCCACCGGCCGAGTTCGTCGGTGAAACCGCCCGCGATGTACCAGCTCGCGATCCGGTAGAAGTAGTCGGCGACCTCCCGCAACGTGGGGTCGCGCAGTTCGGTGCCCTGCTCGTAGTCCCAGTGGGTCTCAAAGGGATCCTCCGCGACCGGTACCGGCTCGGGAGTGACGAACATCCAGGCGGGGATCGTGGCGAAGTTCGCCACGACCGGCCGGCCCTGGGCCGCGTTCATGAAGTCCTCCACGAACGGGTCGAGCAGCCGGAAGTTCCACGACGTCTCATCGGCGGTGGGCGGAGTCAGGGCGGGCACCGCCAACCGGGGGTGGGAGTACCAGGGGAGGAAGCGCGCGAGGTCGGCGTTGAGATCGCGGAGCGCGTCGAACGCCTTGTCGTGGATCTGCGAACCACGGCGCAACGGCGGGGCGGTCCACATGTGCGTGGTCAACGTCGTACGTGACACACCGGTCCTGGCGTTCCAGTCAAGGTGCACCTCGGTGGGCGGTGGCTCCGGAAGTTCGATGGTCATGGGTCTCTCCTGTTCGCTGCGCGGCGGGGTGTACCCCTGGCACACAAGCTACGCTACTGTAGCTATAAGCATGTAGCTACAGTATCGTAGCTACGTCTGGTTTCCAGTGGACCCCTCCGGTCGGACTCGCACGACCGGAGCAACTAGACACCCCCTCTGCGGATTACGCCTGAGCAGCCAAAGGGGGGTCCCTTTGATGTGAGAGGTCAACCATGTCCATCGCTCCCCCGGCCCCCGTTCACGAGGCCACACCCATCACCCGGCGGGCGCTCGCCCCCGACCTCGCGCGTGGGCTGATGCTGCTGCTCATCGCGTTGGCGCATGCGCACATGTACCTGTCCGGCCACGAGGCGGGCTTCCGCGGCTATGCCTTGGACGGCACCGCTCTCGACAAGCTGGTCGCCGGGGCGCAGATTCTCCTCGTGGATGGGCGAGCGCTGCCCATGTTCGCAGCCCTGTTCGGCTACGGCCTGGTCCAGCTCGCCAACCGGCAACTCGCCACAGGCAGAAGCTGGCCGCAGGTGCGCACCGTACTGCGTCGACGGAGTCTGTGGCTGCTGGCATTCGGGTTCTGCCACGCGCTGCTGCTGTTCTTCGGTGACATCCTCGGGGCATATGGGCTGGTCGGGCTCGTGCTCGTCGGCTTCATCCGGCGCGAAGACCGGGCCGTGCTACGGGCCGCGGCGGTTGGATTGGCGCTGCATGTCGTGGTGCTGTTCGGCTTCGGGCTGCTCACCATCTCCGCACCCAAGGGCGACACGCCCGCCGCCATGGCGGATCCGATCGAGGCGCTCGTGATGCGGCTCATCGGATGGTCCGGAATGACGCCCACCTACTTCGCCGCCAGCGTGGTGCCGGCCTTCCTGTTCGGAATCTGGGCGGCCCGGCGCCGCGTACTGGAGGACCCGCTGTCGAACCGGGACCTGCTCTCCCGCGTCGCCGTCGTGGGTACGATGCTGGCTGTCGTCGGCGCGGTTCCGCTGATGCTGATCGACACACGAATCTGGACGCCGTCGGATCTGGTGTCCGTATCCGCGTACGCGCTGCACAGCGTGACCGGCATCGCCGGCGGGCTCGCGTACGCGGCGATCATCGGACTCATCGTCGGCCGGGGGCGGCGCGGCTATCCCGGCCCGCTCGTCAGGGCCCTCGCGGCCTGCGGCCAGTGGTCGCTGACCTGCTACCTGCTTCAGTCGGTGATCTTCGTCGCGGTGTTCGCCCCCTACGCGGGAGGGCTCGGCACGCGCGTCGGCGACGCCGCGGCGTCCGGCATCGCCGTGGTGACCTGGCTGGCCACCGTGGCGCTCGCCGCGCTGCTGGCTTCGGGCGGGCGAAGGGGACCTGCCGAGGCCGCACTGCGACGGCTGACGTACAGGCGAAACTGACCCACGCGAACTGGTGATTCCTGGTTGACCGGTCAGTGATCGTTGCCAGAACCACGAACGGTTCGTGTGATTCGAGGATCAAGCACGGTGAACACCCGGAACAATGACGAACCTCGAAAGATCATCTCCAGTGGGAGTAAACGGAGCAGCCGAGCATGGAACTACGTGACATCGAGATCTTCCTGACGCTGGCCGAGGAACTGCATTTCGGTCGCACCGCCGCCCGGCTGTGCCTGTCACCCGCCCGCGTCACCCAGGCGATCCAGAAGCAGGAACGGCAGATCGGCGCCCCGCTGTTCGAGCGGACCAACCGCAGCGTACGGCTGACGCCGGTCGGGCAGCAGCTCCGCGACGACCTGCGGCCTCTCTACGCCGGGCTGAAGGACAGCGTGCAGCGCGCCCAGCTCGCCGGTCAGGGCATCACCGGCACCCTGCGCGTCGGCATGCTCCCCGCCAACGCCTACGACCTGCGCCCTTACTGGGACGTCTTCCGCCTCCGGCACCCGCAGTGGAAGCTGCGCGTCCAGAAAACCCAGTTCAGCGACGCCTTCGCCACGCTGCGCCGCGGGGACATCGACGTCCTGATCGCCTGGCTGCCCATCGACGAGCCCGACCTCGCCGTGGGCCCGGTGCTGTTCTCCGAACCCCGGGTACTGGCCGTCGCCACCGGCCACGAGCTCACCCAGCGCACGTCGATCTCCCTGGAGATCGCCGCCGACTTCCAGCACCCGCAGTCCGACACCCAGCCCGGCTACTGGTACGACGCCTACATTCCACGCGAGACCCGCCGCGGCCGCACGATCGAGCGCGGCGCCGTGGTGCAGAACACCGAAGAGGCCATCACCCTCGCCGGCATGGCCGAGATCGTCGTGCTCTTCCCCGCCCACATGACCCGCTACTGGGTACGGCCGGACATCACCTACCTGCCGGTCACCGACATGGGGCCCCTGCCGTACGCGATGGTGTGGCTCAGCGAGACGGACAACGAGCCCATCCGCGCCCTGGCCGAGGTCGTCCGCGACCTCGGCCCCCTCACGCCGATCGCCGACAACACGGTGAACCCGGCAACGCCTCGCCAGACCGGACGTCATCAGGTTCAGCACCCCTTGGAAGAGCCGCAGCCCATTTCAGCCAATCGACGACAGGGGGACCGGCGAGGCGGCGTCGTCCGAGCGAACGTGAGCACGGGTACCCACCGTTGGCGTAGCTGGCTACGGGCCGCTCGCACATGTCACTCACATCGCGGGCGGACCGCCCGGGGAGGGCTCGGCCCCATGTCCGGACTGTCGGCGCTGACATCGCTGGCAAAGACCGCGAATATGTACGCGATAACAGACTATTCACGTACATGAACGATCACGGCCGCCCGCCGATCAGGCGATCCGTCTCCGGGGACGGTGCGCGACCTCGGGCACGTTTATCCGGTACACCACGCCGGGCCTCATGCCCGCCCGGCGGCGGGCATGAGGGTTGCGGGCGGGCCATCGCCAAGGTCACCGAGGTGCTCGCACCCCGCCGCCGTACTCACTGGCCTCGTTCGAAGAGTCAGCTGAAGCCACGGTCGATGTAGATCCGGTCTTCGGGAACGCCGAGGGTCAGGAGTTGCTCGGTCTGGATGATGATGTCTTGATCGTCGGTCGAGCAGCGGGCGTGGCCGACGCCGGTTCCGTTCACGCGCTCAAGTGTTCCGGATAGGGCGCCTTCACCGGAACACCTATACGGAACACCGTGACCTGGGGCGCTGTCTCGGCTCGCGGGTGCTCCGGTTGAGGAACCCCTTACGAAACACCAGTTCATCCACCCCTCCGCACTCCACATGAGGTGTACAGGTCGGCGGGTCCGAGTCCCCTGCTGATCCGGGTGCGCAGGGAGCGCAGGGCTTGCCGGAGTTCGGCTGGTTCGATGTCGGTGAGGTCGGCGCCGAAGGTGAGGAGCAGGCCGGCGAGTCCTGACCATGACCAGGCGCCAAGGGTGAGGCGGCAGGTGGTTTCGGTGTCGTACTTGACTGTTGATCCGCCGGGAGCGAACCGGGCGACGGTGGAGGCGGGCAGGGCGAGGGTGACCGAGCCGCGGCATGGCCAGTCGGCAGCGGCGTCTCCGCGGTCGGGTGCGGTCATGACGAAGGTGACGGGATCGCCGTGCGGGATGTCGCGCCGGTCGAAGGGGGTGTGCGTGGGCAGGTGCGGCTGGATGCGATCCATGCGCATGGCGCGCCATCGGCCCCCGTCCAGGTCGAAGGCGACCAGGTACCAGCGTGCGGCCCACACCACGAGGTCGTGCGGTTCCAGCGTTAGCGTGACGGGTTCTCCGTCACCGGTGTAGCCGACGCGTACGAGGTGCTGCCGGTTGATCGCGCCGCCGACGGCGCGGACGGTCTCGGCGTCGATCGGCGGGGCGGGGAACTCCCAGTAGTTGCGGGCAGAGGAGACGGAGAACGCTTCGGCGTGCAGGCGGCTGCGCGCGGGCATCGCCTGGTGCAGCGTGGCGAGAGCACGTGCCGCGTTCTCGCGGATGCCGGACAGGACCGCCGGGACGGTCTGCAGCGCGACGGCCGTGGCGACGGCCTGGTCCTCGTCGAACACGACCGGCGGCAGGCGGGCGGCGTGACCGAGCCGATAACCGCCACCCGCGCCGCGGACGGCCTCGATCTCGTACCCGAGATCTCGGAGCGTGTCGATGTCGCGGCGCACGGTTCGCACCGACGTGCCGACCCGGGTGGCGAGTTCATCGGCGGTCAGGGTCGCGCCGATCCCGAAGATGGACAGCAGTTTGAGCGTCCGCGCGGAGGTGGCAGCCATGATTCTCGATTCTCTCGCCGATAGCGGTCACTCGATGGCAACTATGCCCGACAGGGTGACCGGCATGACCGCTTCACCAAGCCCCCGAAAGGGCACCCTCAGCCCTGAGGTTCCTCCCGTACCCATCGCCGGCGCCGGCGCGACCGCGGCGCTGCTGGTGGTGCTCTTCGGGTCCTTCATGGACCTTCTCGATGCGACGATCGTGACCGTCGCGGCCCCGGCGATAGCCCGGGACTTGGGTGCCAGCGACGCTCAGATCCAGTGGATGATCGCCGCCTACACCCTCGCCCTGGGCGCGGGCCTGATCACCGGTGGACGGCTCGGCGATCAGTACGGCCGCAAGCGGCTGTTCCTGATCGGGCTGGCCGGGTTCATGCTCACCTCGGCGCTGTGCGCGCTGGCCGCCGATCCGGCGATGCTCATCGGCATGCGGGCCGCGCAGGGACTGACCGGCGGCATCATGGTGCCGCAGGTGTTCGGGATCATCCGGGCGTCCTTCGCGCCGGGTGAACGGGCCAAGGCGTTCGGCGCGTACGGAGCGGTCCAGGGTCTCGCCTCGGTCGCGGGTCCGCTGCTGGGCGGGCTGCTCGTCGAGGCCGACCTGTTCGGCCTGGGCTGGCGTACGATCTTCTGGATCAACGTGCCCGTCTCGGTCCTGGCCCTCGTCATCGGCGCGAAGGTGCTGCCGGAGTCCCGCTCCGCCTCGACCGCGCGGCTGGACCTGGCGGGCGCGCTCCTGGCGGCCACGGGCATCCTGCTCCTGCTGCTGCCGATCATCCAGGCCGAGACCTGGGGATGGACCTGGGGCAGCTACGCCCTTCTGGCGGCCGGGATCGTCGTGCTCGCGATCTTCCTCGCCTACGAGCGCCGCCTCACCGGACGCGGGAACGAGCCCGTCTTCGATCCCGCTCTGCTGAGAATCCGGGCCTTCACCGTCGGCCTGGCCGCTTCGGTACTGTTCTTCGGCGGCCTCGGGTCGTACTTCCTCACCCTCTCGATCTACCTGCAGAACGGGACCGGCCGGACCGTGTGGGAGACCGGCCTGGTGATCCTCCCGTACGCGCTCGGCTCGATCGTCACCTCCGGCCTCGGCGTCGCGCTGGCCGCCAAGGCGGGCAGAACACTGCTGATCGCCGGCTCGCTCACGATCGCGGCATCGCACCTCGTCCTGTGGTACGTCGTCAAGGACGGCGACGATCCCGGATACTGGCTGCTCGCCCTGGCGCTGTTCATCGGTGGCCTCGGACTCGGTCTCGCCGCGCCGATCCTCGTCAACGTCGTGCTGGCGGGCGTCCCCGGGCGCAACGCGGGCGCCGCGGGCGGGGTACTGTCCACTGTCGGCCAGATCGGCGGCGCCGCCGGCATCGCCGTGCTCGGCACGGTCTTCTTCACCTCCGTCACCGGTTCAGCCGCCGGGGCGCCGGCGCTGCCCGACTACGGTCATGCGCTCGGCATCGTCCTGATCGTCTCAGCCGCGCTCTACCTGATCACGGCACTCGTGATGCTCGCGCTCCCGAAGGCCGCGGCCGAGCACGCCGAGTAGAGAAGCATGCCGCTTGTCAACCGGCATCTCGAGCGCGCTGCCTGTCACTAGGGCAACGGCGCAGCCGAAGGGGCGCCCTGCCTGCACATCGAGACAGGCTGACCAGGAAAGGGGCCAGGAAGGGGCGCGGCGCTGTCCGGGGCGCTGGGCACCGACATGCGGCTGCTGCTAGTGGCCTGTCACTCAACGTCGGTCGGGTAATTGATCTCTGGGCGGTGGACCCGGCAGGCTGGCTACTTCCCTAATGAGGAGGTGGTCATG
>NZ_JBITLM010000024.1:0-84993 GCF_044465295.1 Nonomuraea sp. NPDC049714
ACCTCCCGTTGGTGCTGGGGCTTGCGGACTTTGAACCGTGCGATGGGTTTGGTGGTGGTGCGGGCGACCTCGGCGATGATCTGGCCGGCGTGGGTGATGCGGAAGGTCCCGTCGGTGTCTTCGATGGTCACGGTCGCTCCGGCGTGGCCAATGCCGACGCGGATGCGCTGTCCAGCGATGGAGAACTGGCCGCGGCTGCTGACCCGCCGCTGCACGCGGACGGGCTCGATGGCTGGTTGGGGTTCGGGGCCGGCGGGGCGGGTTATCTGGGGTGCCGTGAGAGCGTCAGGCATGTAAGGCATGTGGGCTTTCGTGAAACGTGCCTGACAAGTTATCTGGGGTTGTCAGGCACGTTGGGCACCGGGGAAAGGGTCATGCGTGCCGCCCTTGCGCGGTGTGTGGAGGGGGCGGGACCACCGACATCGCCCTGATGGGCTGCGTCCTGGCCGACGGAGCGTTGCCTGGAGGCTGTCGCCCGCCCTGGTGGCGGCGCTGCACCACGACGGCCCGGTCGTAGTGGAGGACTTCCAGCTCTAAGAGCCTGCTGACAAAGGAATTTGGCGTCGGCGTGCGTAAAGGGACTGCCGGGGTGTGGTCATCGTTGAGCTGTTAATCCGTGAACAGGAGCGGGCTCCCGGTAGCTGAGGTGTTGTCTAAGCAGCTCAGCGGCCAGGAGCCCGTGGTTGTCTGTCTACACGCCTGCGGTCGTGAATGCCAGCGGTTGCGCCTCACCGGGGTGCGAATGTCGCGGCCGGAAACCGGCATACCCGTCGGATCTCACCGACATCGAATGGGAGGTCCTGGAGCCCGAGGCTCGGGCGATGATGGCCGAGCTGGTCGTGGTCACGGGCAGGCCGATGATACATGATCTGCGCGCGAGGCTGGATGCGATCAACTACGTGACCCGGTATGGGATCGAGTGGCGGGCCCTGCCGGTCGACTTCCCGCCTCATGCGGCGGTCTACGCCTTCTTCCTGCGCTGGTCCCGGCGTGGTCTGCCCGAACGGCTCGCCGGACGCTTACGCGGCCGCCTGCGCATCCTGGCCGGACGCGGCGAGCTGCCCACGGCCGGGTGCATCGACTCCCAGACGGTCAAGGCGGCCGAGACCGTCGGCGCGGCAGCCTGCGGGTACGACCCGGGCAAGAAGATCAAGGGGCAGAAGCGGCATATCGCGGTCGACACGCTCGGGCTGCTGTTGTGCGTGATCGTCACCGCCGCGTCGGTCCAAGATCGTGACGGCGCACACCCGCTGCTGGCCCGGCTGCGGGAGAAGTTCTCCACCATCGCGCTGGTCTGGGCGGACGGCGCCTACGCCGGGCGCCTGCTCACCTGGGCGCGCGACGTGCTCCACCTGACCGTCACGATCGTCAAGCGCTCCGACGACGTCCGCGGCTTCGTCGTGTTGCCGCGCAGGTGGGTGGCAGAACGAACCTTCGCCTGGCTGACCCGCTACCGCCGGCTGGTGCGGATCTACGAACGCAGGCCCGAGCACCATGAAGCCCTGATCTGGTGGGCCATGGTGCACCAGATGACCCGTCGCCTGACCCGCGAACTGGCAGGCCGGCCACCCCCGGGCCGATGGGCCGACCCGCCGCCACTGCCGGACCTGTCCAGCCCCGACCGGCGCGGCAAGGTCCTGGAACTCCTGGCCGGCCAGCCCTGGCGGGCCTGGAAAGGGGCCGAGCTGGCTGCCATCCTCGGAATCGAGAACGTCAACAGCTTCCGGGTCCAGCTGTCCCAATGGTCCCACCAGGGCTACATCAACAAGATCGGACCAGCACTCTACGGCCCCATGCCCACGAGCGCTTAAGGCTTCGTCAGCAGGCTCTAAGACTTCCTCAACGCCGCCGACCCGGAACTGGTCTACGACCTCGACGAAGCCGAGGAAGGCGTTCTCCTCCCGAGCGTGACCCCAGCCCCAAGGTCGAGTGATCGTCGCAGGTCGCCCCTCGTGACGGCTTCTCATGGCAGGTGCGGGTTTCGGTCGGGACAGCCGGGGATGAGAGTCCGGCGGCTTGTGCCGCGATAACGATGACGGGCACGTTTCCGCAGGTCGTGGTGCTCGCTACCGGCCCTTATTGTCAACCCGTGCACGGGCGTCTGGCTACTCAGCGCTACCTGGCGGCGCGGGACATGTTCGGGAGCGGAGAGCTCTCTAAGAACGGTCGTCAGCTGCTCCCTGACGATGGTGCCGGGGTGAGCGATTTCCACGTGGCTCACGCGGCTACGGGCCTACTCTTTGTCGGTGTTGTCCAGCATCAGAGGTTGGCGGAGGCCATCCGCGCGCGTATGGCGGATCTTGCTCTGGGCGGTGGTCCTGGTGGAAACGGCCGCTATCGTGCTCTCCTGGCAGCTGTCGCCGGAGCCCGCGACAGAGCAGCCCGCGCCGCATGCTCGCGCCGCTGCCACGGAGCTGTCGTTTCCTGAACGTCAGAGTTCCTGCCCGGAGATCTTTGGCCGCTGTCTGGGAGCCCGTTTCGCCGACGTCGACGGCGACGGCCGACGCGACGTCGTCGGGCTGACCTTCAGTAGCGCCGACAGCACGCCGGACGCGCTTGGCACGCTGGTGGCGCATGTCCTGCTGGCCGACGGGACGGTCAGGCGCGAGGCTTTGTATCCCTACAGCTCCCACTCCGATGTGCTTTCCCAAGTCGGCTGGATAGGGCTCAGCGACGTCAACGGCGATGGCCGTGCGGAGTTGTTCGTCGCGCATAGTGACCTCGGCCTGGACAAGGGGGACTACGTCGCCCACGTTTATGCCTTCACCCGGACGTCGGCCCGTCCCGACGAGCCGGTGCCGCACTCGGTGGTGATCGAGCGCACCGAGAGGGATCCCCTGTGGGAGCCGTTGCGGAACATGACCAGGATGACCCTTTCGAAGAGGAGCGGATTCATCTGCGGAACGGGTGAGAGCGGCCGTCCCCAGGTCATCGAGTGGGGCATCGGGCGCAGCGGCGGCATCGACCCGCAGTATTACAAGTTCGAAATATTCTGGGAGGCCGGGCCCGACGGCGTCTTCCACTACGCAAAAGAGCTCACCGATAAATCGCCCACGAAACCGCAGAAGGCCAGCCATCCCTCCGGAGCGCGGTGTGCCGGGCTCTCGCCCTTTCCTCAGCGGTAACCCGGCCGGGGTCAGCTCGGGCGAGAGCACGCCTTAAAGCCCTTGGTATGCGACATGCGCATCGTCTGGTAATCAAACCACCAGCCGTCCTGATACGGCTTGGCACGGCAGGCGGCGACCCGGAACGGCTGCCCATCCTGATCCTTTACGATCAGAGTGCGCACTCCGCGTTCACCTTCCACGGCGTATTGCACATGGAGCGCGAACTGCGCGGTGTAGCGGCTGGTGGTGGCGTGCACAACCAGGATCGCGTCTTTGTCCTTAGGCCGGAACAGGAGCGTCCTCTTGGCGAAGTAGGCGGCTCCTGGGGCATCGGCCCGTGGCGCCTCCCGGGCGACCGGAACCGGAGCATCAAGATCGAAATACAGTTCGGAAGAGGGCTGGCCGCCCTGGTCGCTGACGATGACGACCGTGCCGTTCAGGGGATCGGTACGCCGCAACTCCTCTACGGTCACGTTCGTTACACGGACCTCCTTGTCGGTCAGACGCTCCAACCGGATCTGGACCGCCAACGCGTCGAGGTAGGCCCCGCCTTCCGTCTTGACTCGCGCGGCCAGCGCCTGCAGGTCGCTATTGGGGTAGGCCTTCAGCTGGGTTTGCTGGGCCTGGTCGAGCGGCTTGGGCGATACCACCTTCACGACGCTGCTGTCCGTGCCGACCAGGTGCGCAACATGGCCGACGCGCAGCGGGGCTCCACTACGGAGCGGTTTGCTCACAGCCGGGTTGCTCACGGGGCGCTGCTCGGGGGGATTCATCAGCACGTTGATGAGGACCGCTCCGAGTCCGACGGCGAGGATCCCGGCGAGCCATGTGCTCATACGGGCCCACCTCGAGGGGATGGCGCCTTCGACGATGTGGCCCGGCTCGTGAGCCGGCGGGTAGTGGTGATGGTGTTCGACGCCGACGGCCTTGTTGATGGCGTTGCCGTGAAAGTCGATGTGGTCGCCTTCAGCGGGGCTCATCTTCGTCTTTCGCAGCGGGGGAAGGCTCAGGCTTCAGGCTGGAGACGTGCTTTCCGACGACTGTGCCGTGGAAGGTGTTGTGGTGAAACTCGATGTGGTCGCTGCCATAGGTGCGCTGGTGATCATCAGTCGGATCTTCTTGCCGGTGGGCTGGGCTAACCGCTGGCTCCGGCGAGCGCGATGGGCCCGTCGTGGCCGGGCCAGCGGTGGTGCCGGAGGCTGAGACCTGCGCTTGCCGGTGTTCGGCACGTGTCTGCGCCTGCAGCGTCACCATGGCCACCACCAGCCCGGTCAGACCGAACGCGATCCCGGCGAACATGCTGATCACGCTGGCCCGCCAGCTCAGTATCTCCACCCATTTGTCCGGAACGGCCAGCGGATCAGCGAAGAACCAGATGAGCCCGGCCGTGAGCGAGGCTGCCAGCACCACCGCTGCGGCGATCGCCATCCTGCGCCATGGCCGTGCGGCAGACGCTCGCGTCGTTTCTCCTAAAGCTCCAGGCATACGCCTAGCGTGCTCTTGAATCAGCACGAGGGTGGCCGCGGTGACAAATGCGTTACCCGCGCCTATCTTCCGGGCCCGGCACTCCGATAGGGGGGTCAGAACTGCCCAGGATCCACATTGAGGGCGGACCAAGTACGCCAGAGAGGGGCAGCGGCTTGACATAAAGAGACTTAGCGAGCACCACGACCTGCGGAAACGTGCCCGTCATCGTTATCGCAGCACAAGCCGCCGGACTCATCCCTGGCTGTCCCGACCGAACACCTGCCATGAGAAGCCGTCACGAGGGGCGACCTGCGACGATCACTCCACCTTGGGGCTGGGGCCACGCTCGGGAGGAGAACGCCTCCTCGGCGTTCTGTTCGCTCGGCACGCTGCTCCACCGGTTGCTCGGCCGTGAACCTCCGCTCTGTCCATCGCGCCGGGCACGTCCCCCGCTACAGAACCGTGAGCGGAACGCGTGGCGCGTGGCCAAGCCGCTCGCCGCGATGGTGGAGCTGACGAAGCTGATCGAGCCGGCCGATCTCGTCGGACCGGATCACGGCTTCGACTGGCTGCCGATGCCGTACGGCTCGGGCCGGCGGCTGCCGCACGCGGCCACCGACCCCGGCCCGACCAGCCACGGTTGGCGATAGCGAGCGACGGGACCTGGTAGCGAGGGATGCTCCACGAAGATGGGGACGGCCGCGTAGACAGCACCCGGGCCCTAGTCTCCGAGCGCGAGCCGGATTCCGAAGGCGGCGATCACGGTCCCGGTGACCCGGTCCAGCAGCCGCCTGGCCCGCTCCTTACGGAGCCATCCGCGCAGTCCGCGGGCGAAGGCGACCAGGGCCGTCGACCAGAGCAGCCCGAGCGCGACGTGCACCGAGGCGAGCAGGATCCCCATCGCCAGATGGCTGGTCTGTGCCGGGATGAACTGCGGCAGCACGGCGACGTAGAAGACGCCCACCTTCGGGTTGAGCAGGTTCGTCGTCAGGCCCTGCCGGAAGCCGCGGAGCATCGTGTCCGTTCCCGAGGTGACCGGGTGCCCGTCCATAGGGGTGGCCGGCTCTCCGTCGGCCGCCTTCCTGCGGAAGGTGCCGGCCAGCATCCGGGCGCCCATCCAGACCAGGTACGCCGCGCCGGCCCAGCGCAGCGCCTCGTACGCGATGTGCGAGGCGGTGAGCAGGGCCGTCACGCCGAGCGAGGTGAGCGCACCCCACATCAGGGTGCCGGTCTGGATCCCCAGGACCACGCCCCACGCGCTGCGGTGGCGTCCGAGGGCCGCGGTCCTGAGGATCAGGGTGGTGTCCAGCCCCGGGGTGAGGGTGAGAAGCCCGACAATGAGCGCGAATTGCCATATGGAGGTGGTAACTGCCACGGCAGGCACCTTACCCGGGGGCCGGCGGTGTCACGCGTACAGCAGAGAGACGTCGATGCTGGAGATGTAGTTGATCGCCATGTAGACGGCCCAGTTGCAACCGGCGGTCCCGGTTCCGGTGGACGACTGGCCCTTGTAGATGCCGTAGGCCCGGTTGGCGTTGAACCAGGGGCCCCCGCTGTCACCCGGGTAGCACTTCAGGTTGGCACCGGACACCCGGATCCAGGTGGCCGCGCAGGTGGGGCCGTCGCAGGCGTTGCGCCAGGTCGGGCGGTAGGAGATGGTGCTGACCCGGCCACAGCTGTAGCCGGTGGACTTCCCCCGGTGACAGACGTAGTCGCCGTTCTGGCCGCTCCGCACCACGCGCCCGGTGACCGGCCGCGTCGCCTCGGTGCTGGCGGCATGGAACCTCGCGTAGGCGACCATGTTGGGACGGGTGTGCCACTGCACGTCGCTGGTGGCGTTGCGTTCCTGCCTCCGGAAGGAGGTCGTCACCCAGGTGCTGGAACCGTAGAGGCGGTACCGCTGCGTGTTGCCGCAGTGCCCGGCGGTGAGGATGCCTTTCTCACCTGCGCCGTTCCTGACGGAGAATCCGCTGGTGCACGTGTCCATCCGCAGTCCGCCCCGCTGGCCGTCGCCGGCGGACTGCGGCGTGAGCCTGATCTCGGCGGAGCGGATCTCCGCGGGCAGGGAGGCGGGCAGCGTCGCCCGCAGCGAGGTGATCACCTCCTCCCGCGAGCGGTCGCCGGTGGCCGCGCCGACCATGTCCAGCACGAATCGCTCGTTGGTCGAGTCGTAGAAGACGCCGTCGACCGCGCCGTGCGTGTCGAGGGTGTTCCCCGTCGAGTCGATGATCTTCTCGGCTTGGGCGAGGCTGTATCGCGCACCCGCTTGGAGGGTGACCCCCGGCACGCCCTTCACGATCTGCGCGGCCTGCTCGGGGACCGTGTCACCGGTGAAACGGACGCGCAGGCCGAAGTCGCCCTCGTGTTCGACCGTCGATCCGGCGAACGTGTCGGGATGGGCCGCTTCGATCTCCTCCACCAGGGCGCCGAAGTCGTTCTGCGCCGTGAGCCTGGCCCGCGCCTGCTCTGTCGTGACCCCGAACTCCTTGGCGTAGGACTCGGCGTCCACGGCGAGACCGTCCTCGGTCCCACCGGCCTCGGGGTCGAGGTCCCCGGGGTCGTCGTCGACCACGGCGACGGACGCCGCCTGCACCGGGACCGGCGCCAGTAGTCCGCCCATGGATAAGAGGAGTACGGCCAGCACTCCCGGCACCCGCTTGCTGATCCCCATCTTCGTCCCTTCCTCGTCCGCCTATAATGGTGATCATCGGCGGACTGGATTAATGATCGTTGCACGCGTCGGCAGCAGCGTGGAATACGTCGGGAATACGCCCGGTCTATCCGGCATCGAGAGATGACTTCGGGCGGAGCCCCTTTGCCGGGGGCGCCTGTCTTTGCAGTGATGCTGAAGGAGCCGGGGGGTAACGGCGATCAGCGGCCAGATGCGCCGGCAACCCAGGTGATCGTCAGATTGCACGATCACTCTGGACGCCTCATCACGGACCGCTAACAGGCGAAGAAGCCCCAGGTCGCTACCGCCAATTTCGGCACTCAGCCTCCCCGAAGGCCTATTGCTCGGTGGGCGGTCGGCAAGCCGGAACGGGAGGTCGCGGACTACTACCGTCGTAAGGGCGCTCAGTTCGGGGTCTCAGTAGCAATGGAGCAGGATCCAACGGTGTTGCTACTGACCTGCGGGAACTCCTCGAGAAACACGATCACGGGACGGCGGGCCTAGCTTCCATCCACGCAGGTCAGACCCATATCTGTTGGATTTTCCGCGATTACTACCGGGACCCCGAGGAGTGGGAGGCGGCGGTCAAGCGCCCGATCGTCACCGATGAGATCTACGGGATCGGTGGGCTGGAGGCGCGCACCTACAACCGGATGCCGGCGGGGACCTCAACGCCGGACGAGACGGCCGCCTACCTGGACAAGTGGGCGCTCGCGCACGCCCAGGCCGACGGCCGCGACGTCGGCGAGCGTCCGGTGTCCGGCGGGCTGGCCCGGATGTCTCCCCTGATCGAGCTGATGACCTTGACGGACCGCTCCAGCGCGTTGCGTGAGGAGTTCCTCGCCCACATGACGTCCACGCTGCGCACTGTGCTGCTGCCCGATCTCGACATCGACCTCACCCACGCGATGACCGAGCTGGAGGAACTGCTGCTGACCTACGGCGGCTGGGAAGAAGACGGCGGGGTGGAAGCCGGTGAGCTGCCCGCCCCGCTCGCCGCTGGCGCCGCCCTGAACGCGCTGCGCAGGGTGTGGGACGCGATCGCGCCCACCCAGGGCGAGCGCGCCACCAAGGCCGGGCGGACCGGCCGCCTGCTGGCCAGTGACGGCCGGTATGAGTTCGTGCCGCTGCGCCTGGTCGACGTCGAGGCGGCCGACGTCGACATCCTCGCCGCGGCGGCCCGGGTGCTCGGCGACCCGAGCGCGAGCGACGCCGTACGCGAAGGGCTGGAGGAAGGCCGCGCCAGCATGCCCGCCGGCGAGCTCGTCATGCGCGCCGCCCAGCTCGCCGGGCTGCTGGACCTGGCCGACACCGACGACACCGAGCTGCTGCGCGAGCGCCTGGCCGCCGCCGGCCCCGCCGACGACGTGGTGCTCACCGAGACCGAAGAGCAGGCGTACCGGCGCACCGTCGACCGGGTCAACGGCATGTGGACGCTCGGCGACCCAGTGGAGCGTTTTCGATACGACGGCGACCGCAGGGGGCGGCCATGACAAACCCGGCCTGCTACTCCCTGCCGGTGTTGCTCAGCGCGGCCGCGCGCAGGCCAAGGTCGAGATCGACATCCACCAGCTGCGCCACGCCCACGCCACCGAACTCGTCAATGCCGGGGTGTCCATCGAGGCCGTGCCCCGCCGCCTCGGCCACGCCTCCACCGAGGCCACCCAGCTCTACGCGCTGCTCGACGACAAGGTCACCGACGCCGAAATCCGCGCCGCGCGACGCCGTCGCGACCGCGCCACCTGAACGGGGACGGTCCTCCAGGCCCCCGCACAGCTGTGCGGGGGCCTGATGGTGTCGCCCTTTCACCAGCGGGTCGTGCCGTGACGACCTTGCGGCTACGGAGACGCCTGGGTTTCAGCTCCGGAGCGGGTTCCCTCCACGCGGTGAAGACCACAACGCTGGTGACGTTCACCATGATGGCCAGGCCGTATAGGGCGAAGAGTGTGATCGATGGCTTAGCAACGTGGATGCTGGCCCCGATCGCTAGAAGAGAGGTCGTCGGGAATATGGAGCGAAGCCCCCAGTAGGCGAATCGTCCTCGCGGGAGCGGGTGCTGCTGGACGAAGTGCTCCCAGCCGAGATTATGGTGTCCCACGCGATCTTCCACTCCACTGCGGAGGTAAGCCGCAATACGAGTGATCAGGTGTGCCTTGTACAGCCATACGATGCCCAGGATCAGAGACAGCAGCGGGTAAACCAGGACGATTGCGGCGTTGTTATTTTGAAGCCCCACCGGCACGATGGCGCCGAAGGCTACAACTGTCAGCGTGATGATCTGAGACTGCAGACCTGTTAAGTGCACGATCTCGGCGCGCAGGGCGGTGAATTCAGCAACCGCCAGGGGGGTGGGATCCCACGCGGGAGAAGTCTCTGCCACAGGTGGGATATGTACCCACTTCCCCCGAGTGTTCCCCGCGACCGGGGCTCGGCGACCGTCTGGCTTGCCCCGTCCGGGACCCGACGCTACCGGCCCGGACGCCTGCCCAGCATTCCCACCAGCAGGCCCCCGCACAGCGCGTGCGGGGGCCTGCTGCTGTTCATGGAGCAGCCGTTGACACCCGGCCGCCAGACCTGACCGAGGCCCAAGCGGAAACCTCACTGACCAGAATCCCAGGACCCTGAAACCATCAAGATCACATCAGAGTTAGCGCACAGTGTTGCCCGGCGCTCAGGCAGCGCCGCCGCGCTCGTCGAGCCCGTCAGCCGTCCACCGGTTGGTGAGGATCATCGGCAGGCCGGCCACCACGGCGACCGCGACGACCGGCGCCAGGACGTGCAGCGCCAGCCCCCAGAGGCTGAACGTGTCGGCGACCCAGGGCAGGTGGGGCCAGCCGCACAGCACGAGCATCACCGCGAGGAACAGCCGCTCGATCCGTACCAGCTTCGGCGAGCGGATCGGCTGACCGCGCGTGATCAGGTAGACGCGGGCGCCGAACACGGCCAGTACGAGTAGCGACATCGCCGGTCCGATCAGCCACCCGGTTACCCACTCGCGCGTCCAAGGGGCGGATCCATCTGCGGCGACACCTTGAATCTCAACGCTGGTCCAGGCCAGCGCCAGCGTCAACACGATCATTCCTGCGACTGCCAGCCGGTCGGCGGCGTTGGTGGGGGCCATGCGGTCACCTCAGCACGCGCGGGCGATTGCCGAAAGACGATGTTGGCGGACCTCGCGGACAGGCTTACGCGCCCGTGCGCGACACTCACGTACCGATGCATCTTTGACGTACGGGTTGCTCCGGCATGCCCAGTTGCCGAACGCGCGCGGGTAGGCCGGAGGACATGAGCAGACACACTCCCTGGGACAAGGAAGCCGCCGCCCGGGTGCAGTCCGCGGTCGCCAAGGACCCAGACAGCCCCAGCGCACGCGACGGCCTGGACCGCGAAGCGCAGTCACAGGCCGACAAGAACGAGCACCAGGACGACGAAGACGACTGCTGATGAAGTGGGCCGGCAAGTGAAGGTCACCGAGTCATTTGGTGGCCGTGGGACTGGACGTGGTGGTCGGCGTGGGTGATCCTGGCGAGTTGCCCACAGGGTCGTCGACACGAACCTCGGGAACCTGGCCGGGGGGAGCTCCCTCCTTGACCTTGTCGACAACTGGCGCGATCGCGTTGTACATCCGGAGTGACAACGGATCGGCTGGGCCGCTCTCCGGGAATGCGTCCGATCCCAGGATCCGCAGGTAGTCCACGAGCTGAGGGCCGGACAGGTCGACCGTGACCAACCTGCTGGGGCCGGGAGTCACCTTCGCCGCCTTGATCTCCGGATCGTTATATCCGCCGATGGACGTTCTTTCCCACAAGTCTTTTACGCACACGATCCGGAACGTCGTGAGGCCCGCGGCTTTCCGCAGCCGGCTTTCGTGTTCTTCGGGGGGAGCCCCGCATCCGACGATGCTGGCGAGCATCATGCTCGCCAGCGCGACCGCACTCCACGTACGAGCCAGTGTCACGGCCTGCCTCCCTCGCCGTCGCCAAGCCCTGATGGCCCTCAGGCTCGCCGCGCCCCGCCCGCCAAACAAGATCCCTCATGGGTCACGTGCGGGACACAAAGGTGTGGCAGCAGCCTGGCGCGCCCCCGAGGTTTCCCCTTCTCCGCCGGCAGGCTCAACCGGCACGCACAGCGAGCCGAAGCGGACGATCCAAGATCCTCAACGATTCCCTTCACCAGTCTGGCCACCACAACCTCAGCAATATCTGACAGTCCTCATTGCCCGACATCATCATCAGATGTCACCATTCACTTAAGGTCAAGATCGGAAGAAGAACCCAGGTATGGCTGACGCCATACGAAGGACCGAAGAACCGCAAGTCAGGTGCGGTGCGGGGTGGGTGGAGGTGATCGGGCGTGGCGTGGGTGACGGTGCTCGGTCCCTGCCAGGCGCAGATTGACTACCGGCTGAACGAGGGCGCCGGCTGCGATCAGGTCGCCTACCGCCTCGCCGATGACAGCGCCCGTGGCGAGCTCGCCGGAGGTGAGCAGGAGCAGGGGCGCGGCCTGACGTGGATCGGGTCCGGCCTCGCCCAACTGGGCTTGGAAGGCAAGGGCATCGCAGCGGGCCTGCCGCTGACCGCCGAGCACCACAAGGCCGCCCGGGCGTTGATGGACGGCTGCCACCCGGGCACCGGTGAGCAACTGGTGGAGCCGAAGAAGGCGAGCCATCCGCTGTCACGCCTGGCCGCCATCGGCTTGCTGCAGGCGCTGCAGCAAGCCGCCGGCGAGGCCGACGTCACCGTGGAGACTCTGGGTCATGTGGCACCGATCGGCGCGGCCGGTGCGTGGGCAGGTGGGGGATCCGCATCTGCACGCTCATGTGATGTTCGCCGGCATGCTGCGCGGCACCGACGGCACGTGGGGCGTGTTTGGTGACGGCGGCCGCGACCTGCACCGGCACGTCAAGGCTGCGGGCACGCTGGTGCAGGCGCGGTTACGGCGGCTGCTGAGCGAGCGGTACAGCATCGCCTGGCGGCGCGATGAGCACACCGGTGCGTGGGAGATCGCCGGCGTCGGCGCCGAGCTGCGCGCGCTGTTTTCCAAGCGGGGCGGCCAGGCCGCCGCCGAGCTGCTGGCCGCGATGGGCCTGGACGACATCGCCGTGGCTACCACGGTGGCCAGCACGGCGCAGCGTAAGGCCGCCGGTGCCAAGACTCGCGCGGCCAAAGACAGTGTCCGGGCGGGGCCGGTGGATGCGCGCACGTCCTGGCGTGAGCAGGCCCGCGCCGCCGGCACCGAGGCAGCCGCCCTGACCGCCGCCTGCCTGGCGGCCACGCCCGGCCTGGCGCAGCGGCCCAGCCCGGCGGAGATCGCCGCGTGGATCTGGCGGCCGGAGGACGGCCTGACCGGCCACACCAAGACGGTGTCGCGGGCCGACGTGCTCGCCGAGGTGATGGACGCGTTGCCGGACGGCGTCGAGGGCCTGGCCGACGCCGACGCGCTGACCGACCAAGTGCTGCGGTACGGCCCGGTGGTGCAGGTGGAGAGGCCCGCCGGGGCGGCCACCTTGTCCAACGGCGAGCGCTACACCTCCACCGACATCACCGGCGCCGAACAGGATGGCCTGGCGGCGGCGCGCGCCGGGTACGGGGCGGGCCTGGCCGTCGTCGACGACGCGGCGGCCGCGCTGGCCATCGACGCCTACCAGGCCGGTACCGGGCTGGCGCTGTCGGAGTCGCAGCGGCAGGTGGTGGAGCGGCTGGTGGGCGGCGGGCACGCGGTCGAGGCGGTCATCGGGGTGGCCGGCGCGGGCAAGACGACCATCATGGCCGCCGCCCGATCGGCGTGGGAGAGCCGCGGCCTGGTGGTCGCGGGCGCGGCCACCGCCGCGGTGGCGGCGATGGGGCTGGCCGCCGAGTCCGGCATCGCCTCTCGCACTATCGCCGGCTGGTTGCAGCGCATCGAGCGCGGGCCCGGCCTGGACGGCGTCGACGTCCTGGTCGTCGACGAAGGCGCGATCGTGGACGACCGGCAGCTGGCCACCCTGCTGACCGAAGCCGCCCGCACCGCGACGAAGGTGGTGCTGATCGGCGACCCGGTCCAGCTGCGCGCGATCGGCGTCGGCGGGTTGTTCGCGGCGATCCACCGACAGGTCGAAGGCCTGGTACTCGGCGAGAACCGGCGCCAGCGCGATGCGGGCGAGCGGGCCGCGCTCGCGCTGTGGCGGGCCGGGAAGCGTGAGCAGGCGTTGCGCACCTGGAGCCAAGCCGGGCGGGTGCACGCCGGCCGCCAGGCTGAGGACACGATGGCGCGCATGCTGGCCGACTGGCAGCGCGCCCGCGCCCGCTACGCCGGTGACGTGCACGCCGAGCTGGCCGCGGTGGCGCTGCTGGCCGGCAGTAATGCCGACGTCGACCGGCTCAACAACGCGGCCCGCGCGGTGCGCCGGGCCGCCGGTGAGATCACCGGCCCCGATACCCGCTACCACCAGGTCGGCGGCCGCACGCTGGCCCTGGCCGTCGGCGACCACGTGCGGGTGCACAAGAACGACTACCGGGCCCGGCGCGGCCACGGCGGCGCGGACGTGCTCAACGGCTACCGCGGCCGCGTGCGGGCGATCGACGATCAGCGGCGGGTGCTGGTCGAATGGCGCGCCCCGCACCCCGACGGGCCCCGCCTGCAACAGGAATGGATCACCTCCGACTACATCGCCGCCGGCGGCCTGTCGTACGGCACCGCGATGACGGTGGCCGCCACCCAGGGCGTCACCGTCGACCGGGCCTTGGTCTACGGGATGCATTTGGACCCGCACAGCCTGTATGCGTCCATGTCCCGCGACCGTGAGGCGGTCCGTCTCTACCTGCCGCGTGAGCTGCTGGAGACCGACGCCGACCGGGCCCGGCTCGGCGAGCCGGACGGCTACCCGGTCGAGCTGCAGCGCGCACTGGCTGCCTACGCCAACATGCTGCAAGGCGACCGCGCCGACCGGCTCGTCACCGTCGAACCCCACCCCATCGCCCGCCAGCACGCCGAGCGCGTGAGTGAACTCGAGCTCGCCCCGCAGGCCGACGCCCAGCGGGCTGTCGAGCGGCTGGCCGACTGGGCCCGTGACCGCGCCGAGCGTGACACCGGGCGAGACGCTGAGCCTGAAGCGGGGCGGGAGGGCACGCCCGCGCCGGGGCGAGATGCCGGCGGCCGCCAGGACGACGCCGAGCGCACCCGCAACGCCCCGTCGGCGGGCGATGGCGGGCGGCTGGTCGACCAGGACGCCGAAGTCCTCGCCCAGGCTCGTCAGCGGCTGCAGGACGCCGAGCGGGAGGCGCGGGTCGCCGTACAGCGAGCCGGCGCCCTGCTGGCCCTGAGCCGGCTCCCGCTCGGAGCGGGCCTGCTCACCGACGCGCAGCTGGCCGCCCGGCGGCGGCCGCTAACCGAGCGCCTGACGGCGGCGGCCGCCTCCGTCCGGGCCGCCGAACAGCAGGCCCGCCGCCACGCCCGCGACGGTGGCGGCCCCGCCGAAGCCGCGCTGCAGCGGCTGCGGGACCGGCTCGCTGAGCAGGTCCGCCAGATCGACGCGGCCGACGCGGCCGCCCGGGAGTTGCAGCGCGCCCGGCAGAGTGTGATCGACGGCCGTGAGCAGATCCGTCGGCTGAGCCAGCGCGAGGCCGACCTCCAGCGCGAGCTCGCCTCGCTGGGCAGGCTGCGCCCCTCACACCGGGCCCGCCGTCGCGAACTGCAGGCCGACGTGCCGCGCATCCGTGCCGAGCTGGCGGCCGTGCGCGAGCGGCTGGAGCAGGTCCGTCGGCAGGGCCCGGCCTTGCAGGCGGCTGCCGAGCACGCCGCCACCCAGGCGCCTTCGGGCAACGTGTGGCCGCTGGTCCGCCGCCGCCATCACGACCTCGAACGCGATCTCGACAGCGCCCTGCGCGGCGCCCGGGCCCGCGACGTCGACGATGCCGGCCAGCGCGCGACCCGGGCCCGCCACGACCACGACCTGGCCCACGCCGAGCTGGCGGCGGTCCAGGAGGAACAGCAGCGCCGCGCCGACCTGCCGCCCGACCGGCGCGACATCGAACGTGCCGCCCGCGCTGAGCACGCCCAACGCCAGCGCCAGGCCCGCGAGGACGGCCCCACCCGGCCGGCACCCGGCCAGCAGCGCGAACAGGAACGCCAGCGCCGGGAGGCATACCGGCCGCCGCCCAGCCACGGAGTCGACCGCGGGCCCGGCCTGTCCCGCTGACCTTCCCGGGCCCCGCCGGCTACGCCGACGGGCGGCGGGGACCCGGGGGGCGGTCAGCTCATGCTCTCGGCAAGCAGCTGGTCGACGCGGTCCGGCTCCACGCCGGTCGCGGCCGCGATCAGCGGCACCAGGCTGCTGACGGCCGGGATGTGCTGGCCGTACAGCGGGCCGATCCCCACGTGCGGCGCATCCGCGATCGGGTCGTCGGGCAGGTTGTCGCGCCACAGCTGCGCCCACCAGCTGCCAGTGCCTTCATCCCACCCCCACACGCTGCGGTTCTCCCAGCCCTCCACGTACAAGCCGAACGGCCCTGGATTTCTCATCCCGATTCCCCTCCATCAGCGTCCGCGCCTGTCTCGGCGGCCGCGTGCGTCAGTGAATCAGCCGCCGCCGACGCGGCCCGGAGATCAGCTGTCGCGCACCCACGCGCCTGGCTCGCGGTGTCGGCCGCCCACCGGGGCGGGGTCTCTTCGCCGAGGCCCGTCGTGATCGGTCTCATGATCCGTTGTACGCTGCCGGCACGGCCGGATGAGAGGGAAGCAGCGACATGACTGCTGATCTTGAATTAACTGCGCGTCAGGCCGCCAAGGCGCTGCGCGACTGGACCTGGCGGCAACCCGAGACGAAGGCCGGGGGGCGCGGCGGTACGCACATCGGAGTGGGCGTCCTGCGCTGTGCGCTGTGCGGCGGGACGCTGGTCGGAAGCGACATGGCGACGGGCTGGTATGCCTCGATCGCGTTATATTCCTGCGCCGATTCCGACTGTGAGCAAACTGGTGTGCCTGTAACCGAAGTGGATGGCGAGCTGGAGACGTTTACCCGGAAACGCCTGGCTGAGCCTGCGGTCGTCGCCCGCTGGCGAGCCGCCTACTTGGCAGAGTTGGATGACCGGATCGCTGAAGCCCGTCCCGTTCTCCCATGGTGCCGCGATCAGCGGCGACGCAGGCAACTGAGTCGTAGATTGGCGCTGTTCGACGGTTCGGCCAGGTGTGTGAGCTCATCCATGGGCAATCTGTTCTTCTTCGGGGCCGAGCTGGCGGACGTCGTCTACGAGCGGGTCCGTACGGCTGGGGAATCGAAGCAAGGCCGCTCCATCAGGGAGCTGACACAGGCGGCGGCGGAGTGGAGAACTCTCTGGCGCGACATCCACGGGGTAGCGCGACGAGACGTGCGTCGCGTGCTCGGACGCCGGCACTTAAAGGAGATCTACGACGAGTGGGATCGGCTGCAGGAGCGACTGTGGGATCTGCTGAACGAGACTGACTGGCAGTATCCATATCCGGCACGACTCCCTCTGCAAGACAGGGCCATGGACCAGAAATGGTCACAGTCCCCCGGTGTCATGGCGCGGCAGCGACGATCTTTGCTGGCCTACGCGCTCGGCGACGACCAGCTGGTGGTAGCCGCAACCAAGGCCGCCGGATCCCGTGTCCGGGTCGATGCCCCCGCCAGCGATGACGCAGAACAGAGCTGACACGCCCACGACCCGCTCGCCGGACCGCGGCATGTGATAGCCGAGCTGCTGCGCGCCCACCGCCCCGGCACCAGCGGACTCCTCAAAGGGTCACAACCGTCGCAGCTCGGCGAAGCTCCGATCGACCAGCTTAGTGTCGTCGTGCCGCGCCCTGTCGGGTGGTGGCTCTTGGCGCACGGGCGCAGCCGTACGGCGAGGCGATCAACGGCGCCGGGCGGCCACTGGTCCAGGCACTCGCAGGCCTGATGACCGGTTCGTTCTTCCCAGATGGTGGGCGGTCTGCCAGGCGCAGTACAGCGACGACAGATCTCCGTCTGGATTGTCGCTCGGGGTCGCTAGGGTCTCGATCCACCAGCACATGATCACGTTGGAGGGGCAATGGCTGGACTGCTTCGAGGTGTCGAGGACGAGGTGCCGATCTCGTACGGTCGCTTCGACCTTCGTGACGGATCCGGGCTCGGCCTGGAGGCCGAAGAGGAGGATGAGGTCGGCTCGTTGCTGACCGGCCCGGACGCGATCGCCCTCGGGCAGCTCAGGATCAAGAGCCAGGCGCGGGCGCGTACGGCGCGTGTCCGGATGGAGGCATGGGACGCCGAGCCTCCTGCGCCCGGTGAGCCGTGGGCCGAGGCCGGGCAGGTCGTCTACCTCAGCCCGGGCGGCACGGTGCTGCTGTGCGGCCTCATGCACAGCCCTTCTGGGCAGGCTCTGCTGCTGGGCCCGCCGTTCTTCGCCTACGGCGTGCGCGCTTACACCGGGCCCGTACGCACCCAGCCGGCTGACTACGACGCGAGCGTGAGCGAGGCCGTCGAGGAGGCGTGGCTGCTGAGGTTCTGGCCGCTGGCCGATGCCGCCGGCCCGGTTCTGCGCGCGGAAACGGAGGCGACCGGATGGGATCCCGAGAGGATGCGTGACGTTCTCCCGCTGGCCTCTGACACCACCGTGGCACGGCCAGAGCGCTGGCCCGCACTGCTTCCTTCGGCTGTGCCCGAGTTTCCGGTCAGGGTGCCGCTCCCGTTTTCTCCTGCCCAACTGGAGCGCGTCCCCCGCGACGAGTTCATCAGCCGCCAGTTCATTCCTCAGGAGACCGCCGATGCCTGGCGGCGCATCGAGGAGACGCTGGGCGATCTGCGTATGGACATGCTCGGCAACCTGCCCAGGAACATCCAATCCTGGCCGCAGTCGGAGCTCGATCTGTACGCCGTGCAGTTACGGGTGAGCATGCGCATCGGCGAGGAGTTGAACCCGCACGACGCGCCAACCTACCGACTGGATCCCTCCAGCGTCCGCACCGTTCTGCTCAGGCCCGCTCCCGGGATCAGCGGCCGCGCCTGGACATTTGGCAAGGACGACAACGACCATGCCGAGGTGTTCTCGGTCGACCGGCAGATCATCGCCCGTGACCGCATCCGCCGACTCACCCTGCTGACCGGGATCGTCACCATCCTGCGCCACGAGAACGAACTCGTCGAAGTCCGCGCGGCGACCGAGGCCGAGGCGGCCCGGGTGCTCATGGTCGAGAAGATGCGGGGCTAACCGTGCGCCTGTGCGTCATGATCCGCGCCCGCGCGGCCACCGCTCCCTCACGCCGGTAGAACCGATCGAGGGCCGGCGGGCGCCGAAATTGCGAAGGGCGCGTGACGTTTGTCCACGCGCCCTTCTTCTAGGGTGAGCTCACCTAATCTTCTGCTGGTTCGCCTTCCAGTTCGCCTTCCAGCTTTGCTCGCAGTTCCTCGGGAAGGTCGTTTTTGATCTCCGATGCGACCTTGAAGAGCTTGTAGGCCACAGCGAAGCCCTTCTCTGGAGCGTCTTGGGCTAGGTTTCGGAGGCCATCTTCGTCATCCAGCACAGTGAGGGCGTCGTCATACCGCTTCCAGAGCGAAGACGAGGTGTTCTTGCTCTCCTTCGTGGTGTTCGGCTGGAGGTAGCCCAGGTCAATAGCCGTTTTCTCCAAGGCGGCAGCCGACTTTCGGCCGGGCGTTGCCTTCCACACCTCGATCGCAGCATCGTGGCTTACGTCGTACCAGACCGGGGCGATAGCGTGCCCCTGACCGGCGCTGATCTCTTTATCCGAGTACTGAGCCAGTCCCTGGATTACTGGACCGATCAAGATGAGACGGTTTCCGTAGGACGCTGTCCAGTTCCAGCGGATGCGCAGGTACTCAGGCCACGACTTATAGCCGCTGGGTTCCCACTTCTTGCCGTCCCGGATGTATCCAAGCAGCACGCCAAGCTCGCCGTAGAACTGGCGGTGGATCGTGGTGATCCGGTTTTCGATCTCCTCCAGTGAGGAGTTGCCGTCGATCTCGACAACAAATTTGTTGTCGAGATCCGTAGAGGAGACGATCTTCCCGTCGATCGGCTCAGGATCGGATGAGGCTTCGACATCCGCCCATGGTGGAGAGACGTCACCCAGTTCTTCACGTCGGGCGAGAAGTTCGTCGAAGCCCTTGCGCCTGTTCTGCTTGCTCATGGGTTCATCCCTGGCCGCCGTCATGCGCGGGCCCCGTGGACCCGGCCGATGTTGAGCAGGAGTTCGGTGTGTACGGCCGCGATGTCCTCACGGATCTTCGGCGCGTACCGCTCGTTCCAGCGAGTGATGGGCACGCCCGCTTTGAGGCTGTTGGGCCAGGCCCGGTAGAGCCGGACGAACGAGTGGAAGTGCGGTATGCCCTGGTCTTCGAGAGTCTTCCAGGCGTCCATCACGTGATCAGCGCCGACTTGAGGGTTGGCTTTGGTCACGACCACGGCATGCGGGATGCCCAGTTGGGCTACCCGCTTGGCAGTTCGCAGCGTGGGGAGAACCGATTCTGGCTCATGGTCGTAGGGGATGAGGACGAAGGTGGAGGCCTTGACGATCTGGGAGAGAATGTCGTGGCCCTCCAGACTGCCGGGGCAGTCGACGAAGATGGTGTCGTACTGGCGCATCTTGCGTACGTTGGCGACCTGGCTCGGGTCCAACTCGTGCACCACGTCGTAGCCAGGGGTCTCCATGACGCTGGTCAGATCGTAGGCGTTGGCCTGTGGGTCGATGTCCCAGACGAACGCCTTGCCGTTGGCCTTGGCCGTGTGGGCGGCCAGGGATAGCACCAGCATGGTCTTGCCGACGCCGCCCTTTTGGTTGGCGATGGTCACGAGAAATGTGTCGGTGCGGCGAGTGATGGCCGCAGTGGTTGCGCCGCTCGGAGCGGTGGCATTTGTGGTCATGGGCGCCACGATCTCACATCGGTGTGCACGTGTATCGGACGCTCGCCATAGTGATCATGGGTCAGGTGGTCTCATGGTCGGAAATCATGTCGCTTGCCCTCGTTCTCCCCACGTCACACAAGGATCGTCCAGGAGGGGGGTCAGCGGCCGTAGTCGTCCGTAACGTATTCGAGAAGCTTCTCGGCCGACTTCACGACTTCCTTGGCGAGCGCCCGGGCGGATCTGTTCTTCCGCATCTCTGCCAGCCGCGCCGCGCGTTCGTCCTGACGGCAGTTCAGCGGGTGCAATCCATAGTTCATGATCTGTAGCTCCAGGCAGCCGATCACGAACGCGAAGTCCTCGCGCGTGCCCTCTTTGTACCAGCTGAGGAACTCGTAGATCAGCCCCACAGATTCCGAAACTTCTGTGGGGTCCCAGCAGCGTTCCGTCAAGCAGGAGGCCCATCGGTAGGCTTCCAGCATCCGCTCTCGCTCGGTCACCTCGCCCGCGCCGTATGCCCAGGCAGTTGCTCCGTATCCCGGCATGCCCATCGTGGCCCCCTGCTCAGGCAGTTCCACGTACTCGCCGTAGAGGTCTTGCCCCTACCTGATCAGGTTGTCGCCTTCTTCGCGCATGCGAAAGGGCCCCGACTGAAGCCGAGGCCCTCTTCTTGCGAAGTCAGTTTGACGGTGCTCTGTACTCCGCCGCAGCGTCGTCAGCCTCAACCCACGGCTTGTCCATCGCCCTGGCGAGCGCGTCCACGCCGTCCATCGCCGGTGTGACCCCGAGGGCCCTCAACAACATTGACGCCGCGGTGGAGGCTAGGCGCTGATCGCCTGGGCGGTCGGTGTCGAGCCCGTGCGCGTGCAGTAGCTCCCGCACCTCGCGAACCAGGTGTGTCGGATCGAAGTACTGCCGGTTGGTCGTCACGCGCCGGGCTCCTTCCATGGCATTCCAGTGATGCGCTCGTAGACCTCGATGTACCGGGCCCGGGTGGCCTGCACGATGTCGTCGGGAACTGGCGGGCCCGGCGGGGTGCGGTCCCAGTCCAAGGTGGACGACCAGTCGCGGACAAACTGCTTGTCGAGCGCGTGCTGCGCCCTTCCCGGCTCCCAGGAGTCCGCTGGCCAGAAGCGGGAGCTGTCGGAGGTGAGGACCTCATCGGCCAGGACTAGCGTGCCGTCGTCGGCGACGCCGAATTCGAGCTTGGTGTCGGCGATGATGATGCCGCGCTCGGCGGCGATCTCCGCACCGCGCCGGTAGATCTCCAGAGTTACGTCTCGGAGTTGAGCGGCGGTGTCGGCGCCGATCTGGTCGACGACGTCGTCGAAGGTGATGAATTCGTCGTGCCCGGCCGTCGCCTTCGTGGTCGGCGTGAAGATCGGTTCGGGGAGTTTCGAGCCCTCAAGCAACCCAGCCGGGAGCGGCACCCCGGACACCGTGCCCTTCGCGCGGTACTCCTGCAATCCCAGGCCGGCCAGGTAACCGCGGGCGATCCACTCGACCGGCAGCATCTCCAGGCGCTGGCACCGTACGGCGCGGCCAGCCCACTCGGCGGGCACGTCCGTGTTGATCACGTGGTTTGGGAAGACGTTGGCAAGCTGGTCGAACCACCACAGGCTGAGCTGCGTGAGGACCTTGCCTTTGTCGGGGATGGGCGTGGGCAGCACGACGTCGTAGACGCTGACGCGGTCGGAGGCGACCAGGATGAGGTCGTCGCCGTCTGCATAGACGTCGCGGACCTTGCCTGAATGGATCAGTTCCACAGAGAGGTTCCTTAGTCTTCTAGTTGATCTCGAACTCATATGACTGCCACCGCTCCGGAGCGGACACGTACTCGCCGTACTCCAGCACTAGACCGTCGCTGTCGTAGATCCAGTTTCGGCCTCGCAGGACTGGTGACCCAACAGGAACCCTTAGGTCCTGCGCATCCTGCTCAGTGGCAGCGCTAGCAGCGCTCTGCTCCCGCGAGGTCTTGATGGTGCTCCCGGCAACTTCCTCGATGTAGCCGAAGGTGCCCTGCAGGATCCTCTCGGTCTGCAGGAGACGCGGGGCGAGCTCGGCAAGCTGGCCGTCGAACCAGCTCGTGGACGCGGAGACAGGCTGATCTCCGCGATACGTCACGCGCTGCCGGCGAATGGCGGGAGCGCCGGCCTCGATACCCAGTGCATCGGCCACGTGCTCTGGCGCGTCAACCAGCGCCGCTGACTTGATCTTTGCGTGCTCGTCAGGCGGGTAGATGCGCCCGGTACGCCGGATTGCCACGGCCCGGTCTGTAGGGGAATGCGAGGCGGCAGCGGTCTTCACGACTGTTCCTCGACCGGGCGATGCATCTACAAGGCCTTCGCTGCGCAACGTGGTGATCACCTTGGTAGCTGTCGCGATCGCGACGCCCCATTCCTGCGCGATCTGGCGGCCAGTCGGCACGCGATCGCCTTCGCGGAGTTCGCCGGACATGATCTGGCGTCGTAGGTGGTCGACGATCTGCAGGTAGGGCGGGTCGGGTCGGTTCAGTTGCGGGGCCATAGGTAATCGTCCCAACACGGCGAGATGGACTAGTGCAACTTCAGCGTAATGCACTAGTTCAAGTCAGCCGACGGGGTGGACTTTGCACTAGTCCAAAGTTAACTTTGGACTAGTGCGAGCCGTGTGTCTCGTGCACCGAGTGTCCCGTTTACCTGGAGGAGCTAGATGAGCTCTGCCGTATCACGAGAACTCGTACTGCAATTCGTACAGGTGTCCGGCCTTGGCCATAATCGTGGCTTCGATAGGACGTTCGTTGTCGCTGTACACCACGCGAAAGGTCCGGAGGATCGGCAGCTCGCTGGGCAGCTCCAGGAGTTCGTACTGCTCTTGGGTAGGGACTCGCGCCGAGACGTGGTCCACACACTTGCGGGGCGGGTATCCCATGCTGGCCAGCAAGGTGGGAGTACCACCGCGGATCTTGCGATGCTCCAGCAGGGCAGTACCAGCGGCGATCTCTGTCGGGTAGTAGGAGGTCACAAGCTCCGCTGGTTCGTCGTCCAGCACGAGCAGTTGCCTGCGCATGACGGCGGTGCCGGTCTCGGTGAGCTGCAGCGCTGCCGCCGCATCCTGCGGCGGGCGTACTTCGCCGACTTCCAGAAGCCTGCTACTGGCCTGCCAGCCACGCTGGTTGGCCTTGGCGATCCACGGATAAGACTCGTTCGGTGGTGCCGGCGCCACGAAGTCGGCCGGCCGAATAGTGCGCTGGCGGTGTTGGCGCACGCTAACGCTGGCCCCCGCACGGCCAACTACCAGGCCCTCCTCCTTCAAGAGCTTCAACGCCTTCTGGACTGTGGCGTTCGAGGCCCCGAAGCGCTCGGTGAGCTGGAGAGTTGATGGCAAGTTGGCTCCAGCGGCGAGCTCGCCCGACAAGACTTCCTCACGCAAGGCTGCGGCGATCCGTTGATGAATCGGACGCGAGTCGACGATTCGGCGAGCGCTCATCAGATCATCATTTCGTAGCGAAGCCGCTGGGCGCTGGCAGGGGTGACCATCATGTCCGCCTGAATGGGCTGGCCTTGATCGTTCAGGATCACTCGCGTGAGCACCAGGATGGGGCTCGTTGGCGCCAGGCCGAAGGTTTCACGTTCGGCGTCGGTGGCGTGGCGGGCGCCCACCTCCTCCACCACACGCCGTCCTACATGTCCCAATTTGGCCAGCAATGTGATCGCGCCGCCCCGGATCGGGCGCGGCACAGCCAGGGCGGATCCCTGGGCTATGGCGGCCGGGTAGTAGGAGTCGGTCAGTTCCAGCGGGACGTCATCGAGGTAGATCACGCGCCGCCGCACTATGGCCGTCTCCTCAGGCGAGAGCCCCAGGAGGCCTGCTATCTCTGCCGGCGGTACGGTCTCGCCAGCTTCCACGATGCGCTGGGTCCCGCGGCGATTCTCGGCGGCCGCCGCGGTTGCCCACGCCTCGCTGTGGCCTGGCGGTTGAGCGGTCAGGTATGGCACCGACGTGCTGACCCACTGCTGATCAGCCATGTCCCCTCCCTTGATCAAGAGTCCGAAACCTTACTGCTTTTCACAGTAAGTGCTCAGGACTCTTACTCGCACGCTACCTTGATGCTTTTCGCGAAAAGCGTTACGTTCTCCGTGCGAGCCGCGTGCTGCACGCGACCGATGTCCGGTTCTCAATGCAAAGCGGCCCCGGTGGTGGTGCACCGAGGCCGCGGCGAGTCGCGACACCTGAAGGGAAACCCGACTCATGACAATCATCGCTGATCTGTCCGCGCTCGGCGACAGGCTGCTGACCTCGAAAGAGGTTGCCATCCTCTTCCGCGTCGACCCCAAGACGGTCGCGCGGTGGGCCGCAAAGGGCCAGCTGCCCGCACTCCGGACCCCCGGCGGCCGGGAGCTGCGCTTCTACGCCAGAGCCGTGTACGAGGCACTGCGGAACGGTGCCATCACCATCGCTGACGCAGAGGCGGTGGCCTGAATGGGGAAGCGAACGAGCATCGTCGGAGCTGCTGCATCAAGCGCGGTCAAGTGCGCGGCACTCACACTGATCCTGATCACCGCGACGCCCACAGAGGTCACCCAGCACAAGGCCTCCTGCGCCCAGTGCCAGGAGGCGGTCCGATGACCATCACCCCGCCTGCACGGACCCCCGCCGCCTCCGCCGAGCAGGCCAAGGCGCTGCTGGCCTACGCGGCCGACGAGCGCCACTTCTCCACCCCGTACTACGACGACACCCACGTGATCCTGCAGGAGCGGGACGCCGCCACGGCGCTGTACGCCGCTCAGGCCGCGACCGCGACCGCAATGCTGGCCGTCGCCGGCGAGCTCGCCGAGCTGCGCGCCGAGATCCGCCAAGCCACCGCCATCCGGTCGGACCTGGCCGACATCGCCACCGCGGTGCGCGGTCTGGCCAGCGCCGCGGTGGTGACGTCCGCCTCGCCGACGGCCGACGTCGCCAGCGCGGTGCGCGAGCTGACCACCACGCTCGGCGAGCGCATGGATGAGCGGGCCGACGAGGTCGAGGCCGTGCGGGACGCGGTGGAGGAGGGCCTGGCCGACGTCGCCGACGTGGTCGAGCTGCTGGTCCGCCCGCGCGGCGGCTGGTGGTCTGGGCTGCTGTGGTGGCGCCGGCGCAGCGCCGAGAAGGTCGCCGCCGAGATCATCACGAGGGCTGCCCCCAGCGGCGACGCCGAGCTGCCCGGTGACGTGGGGCGGTGTGCCTGATGACGACCTACTGGGACCCGAAGGCCACCCGCGCGGTGGCGGCCGCCGACGCTGAGACGCGCCTGGCGCAGGCGGAGGCGACGCGCGCCGAGACCATGCTGCGCATCGAGGCACAGCGCGCTGAGCAGGCCGAGAAGCAGCGCAGGGAGCGTCACGAGGCGCAGGTCCAAGCCCGCCGGGAGCGGCTGCAGCTCAAACAGCAGGCCCAGGTGGAGCGGATCAAGCGGCGCAAGGCGCGCGGTCAGGCTCGCCGGCAGGCCTTCCACGCGGTGGCCGGCGCGGTGAGCGCGCGGGTGCCGCTGCTGGTCGGCGTGATCGCGATGGGCGCGCCGATCGCGATCGCGTGGGACGGCCAGCTGGAGTTCGGCGAGCAGATCATGAGGCTCGGCGCGCTGGCGTTCACCGTGCCGGTGGCGCTGGAGGGCAGCGCCTGGTATCTGGCCTGGCTGACGCACACGGCGCTGGAGGCCGCCCGGCCGACCGGGCGGCTGCGGGCCTGGACGTGGCTGCTGGCGCTGACCGCGGCCGGCATGAACGTCTGGCACGGCGTGACCGGTACCGCGTTCGGCGATGACGGGCTGCAGGTCGGCCTCGTGCGCGGCCTGGCCTCCCTGCTGGGGGTCGGGCTGTGGGAGCTGACCGTGATGGCCCGCAGGCAGCGCAACAGCGGCCGGTCGCTGAGCGAGCTGCGGACGGCGCTGTGGCGGCGGGTGCGCTACCCGCGGCTGTCGTGGCAGGCGGCCAGCATCGCCGCCGCGCGTGGCGTCGCCTACTGCCCCGATGAGGCTTGGCGGGCGGCGTGGATCGACCGCTACGGCGTCGGCCCGGAGGCCTGCCGCCGCGAGCGCCGGCTGGCCCGCCAGATCATGCGCCGCCAGGCCAAGGCCGATCGAAAGGCGATCAAGGCGGGCCAGGTGGCCATGGTCGGCGGCCTGATGATCGGACGGCCGGTCCCCCCGGTCATGCCCGTCGATCGATTCCCTCTCACTCCGGTGCATCGGGTGGCGACGCCCGCCGCGTCGATCGACGACCCGATCGAGCCCAAGCGGATCGATCCTCCCAAGCGTCGATCGATCGAGGCCGCGCCGAAGCCGATCGAGTCCAAGAGGATCGACGCCAAGCCTGCCGTCGATCGACGCAAGCGTCGATCGATCCAGCTGCCCGTAGCGGGGGACGGCCCGGCGCCGCGTCGATCGATCGAGGAGCACCGGCAGATCCTGCACGAGCTGATCGGCCAGGCACGGATCAGCTCCCAGCCGACTGCGGAGGAGATCCGCACGACGCTGCGGTGCGCCCCCAAGACGGCCGCCACGCTCCGGGAGGAACTGGTCAGGGGGGTGGCGGCATGAAGAGCCTCCCCATCGTCCAGGGCCTGCTGATGTGGTCGATCGATCGGCAGCCGATCAACGCGATGCTCCGCTACGACATCGGCGACCCGTTCGCGGTGACGCTGGCCTTCGTCGACAACGCGGGCCGCCAGACGGTGTCGTACCTGTTCGGCCGGGCGTTACTGATCGACGGCCTGGAGGGGCCGGCGGGCGAGGACCTGATCCTGATCGGCCCGCATGAGGCGGACGGTTTCACGGTGGTCACGCTGACCCCCGAGCACGGCGCCCTGCCGATGGAGTTCCACGTGGCCACCTCGGTGCTGCGCAAGTTCGTCGAGGCCACGTGCCGGTGGGTGCCGCTGGGCCGCGAGATCGACCACCTGGACCTGGACCAGGCCGTCGCCTACCTGCTGGGGGCGACGTCATGACCACCATGCTCACCAGCACGACCAGGACCGAGACGCCGGCGCGCGATGAGCTGGTGCTGCTGGCGGCCGCCTACAGCGAGCTGCTGGCCGCCTCCCGGGCGAGTGTGGCGGCCGCCGCGCTCGGCGAGACGGATCCGCTGGTCTACGTGCGGGAATGCCTGGCCGGGCACGGCCAGCTCCCGCTCGCGGGGGCGCGGCCGTCGCGGCTGCTGGCGCAGTCGGCCGTCCCGTCGACGCATCGGGCGGGGGTGGCGTAGATGACGAGCACGATCACCGTCCCAGCCGCCCACCGGCAGGTGTTCCCCGGCTGCCCCGAATCGATCGGCCAGGCCCGCGCATGGGTGCTGAGCTGCCTGCCGGCGGGCTGCCCGCGCGCCGACGACGTCGCCCTGGTGGTGAGTGAGCTGGCCACCAACGCCGTGCTGCATTCGGCCTCCGGGGCGACGGGCGGCCGGTACGCGCTGCAGGTGGAGCTGGACCGCCAGTCCCACAGCGTCGGGGTGACCTGCATCGACCTGGGACCGGCGCTGGTCAAGGCGGCCCGGCCCGCCGGTGAGGGCGGCCGCGGGCTGGCCCTGGTCAAGGACCTGGTCGATGTCTACGAGGTCCGCGCCGAGCCGACGTGCCGCACCGTGTGCTGCTGGCTGGACTGGGCCGAGCAGGCCGGGAGCGGGCGATGAGCGCCCGCGCCGTGGTCGCGGCCCTGACCGGACACGCCAACCCCAAGCCTGGCCCTGGCCTCGAAACGCTGTCTGTTTCGTCTGTTTGGTCTGTTTCACAAGGGGGTTCGGTGGTCACCGAGCCGCTGTTTTGGCTGGTAGCGGCTGTGGTGCTGGCCGGGACGATCGCGTTGGGGGTCCGGGCCGGTCACGCCGGGATCGATCCCCGGGCGCTGTGGCGCAACGAGCGGGATCTACGCCGTCCGGGCCGGATCTGGCGCCGCTACGCCCGCGTGGTGCTGGCCGCCGGGCTGCTGACGGTGGCGTGCGCGGTCGGCGCCGCGCTGGTCGCGCTGGTGATCGGCGCCGCGCTGGTGGTGCTGGCCGGGGGGCTGGTCTGGTACTGGCTGCGGATCGGCGCTGACTGGGTCGAGCCGCGGATGAGCGCCGCCGACCGGCGCATTCTGGGCCGGCCCGACCCCTACCCCCACCTGCGCGACTCCGCCCACGACGACCGGCCCGGCGAGCTGCTGGCTGAGCTGGGCGGCCAGCCGGAGACGTTCGAGCGCGCCCGGCCGGGCGCGCCTCACCTGGCCGGCCCCCACGACCCCTCGCCGCCGTCCGGCGGCGTGGTGGTCCTCGTGACCCACAACCCGAAGGAGTAGCGCATGGCCCGACACGAAGATCTCGCGAACCTGCCGACCAGGACCACCGAGGACGTACGCGCCTACAGCCGCGAACTCGACAAGATCGCGCTTGACCTGATCACCGAGCTGGAGTGCCGCGCCCACGAGCTGCGCGGCGCGCTGATCGCGATGCTGAAGTACTGCAAGGCCAACCAGATCGGGGAGGGCAAGTCGATCGGCTGGAAGGCGTCGCGGTCGGTGGCCACCCTCTACACCGCCACGGTCGCGCTGCGCGCGGTACGGCTGTCGGCCAAGCGGATCTACCCGCGGATCGAGAAGTTCTGTGGCGTGGAGCTGGAAGAGCTGCGTCGGCGCAAAGGCAAGACGAAGTCTCCCGATCACGACCCGCTGGACGTGTGAGGCACACCATGAACGGATTCGACGACGAGCGCGGCGCGGCCCGGGCCATGCGCAAGCTGTCGCGGCAGATGAGCACCGACCGGCGCACCGACCGTGAGCAGGGCTATGAGTTCCCCAAGGCACTGCGCATCGGCGCCCCGTGGGCGCTGATCCCGCTGACCTTCGCGGCCGCCGCAGTGCTGCAACTGGCCTTCTACGCCTGGCAGGTCGAGTGGCTGGGCGGGCTGCTGTTCGGCGCCTCCGCCGTGGCGCTGAGCTGCCTGCGCTGGAAGCTGTCGCATCAGCGCAAGTGGTGGCGCAAGGCGCTGGAGGTGGCCGATGTCGCCGCGCCGCTGACGCTGATCATGCTGGTGGTGGGGGTCGGCTACCACGTGGAGGTGATGCTGAGCTTCGTCGCGGTCGGCATCACCCTGGCGATCGCGCACAACATGCGCCATGCCCGCCACGGCGAGGGCGGCGAGCTGGCCACCACCGCAGGTCAGGCCGCCGGCGGCAAGGACCGCTCGGCGGAGTGGCGGGCCTGGACGGCGGAGAACCTGCCCGCCGCGCACGGCTCGCAGCTGACCGTGCTGGAGGACTCCAAGGAGCGGCTGATGGCCGGGGTGGAGCTGCGGCCCGGCCAGGTCCCTGAGGACATCACCGAAGATCTGCCGCGGATCGAGTCGTGGGCGGGCGGCATCCGTGAGGGCGCCACCGCCATCGTCGGCGGCTTCCAGAACAAGCTGCTGCTGATGGTGCCGCGTAAAGACGCTCTGGAGCGCCCGATCCCGTGGCGGGGGCCGGACGGCCCCGGCGAGAACATCATCGAGCCGATCCGGGTCGGCCTGTACCGGGACGGCTCCCCGCTGGTCATGGTGCTGCCGCACACCAAGGTGGCCGGCAGGCCCAAGGTCGTGGCGCACCTGCTGACCGCGGGCATGCCCGGCGCCGGCAAGAGCGAGGCCGGGCAGGTCAGCGACTTCGCCATCGCCTGCCGCGCCGAATCGGCGCTGATCTTGTGCGACTCGGTCAAGGCCGAGCAGTCGCTGCACGGCATCGACCAGGCCGCCGCCTACGTGGCGAGCAACACCACGATGATCCGCTGGCTGCTGACCCGGCTGGTCAACCACACCATCCCGGCGCGAGCCGCCTACCTGGGCAACCCGTCGGCCAACCTGCTGGGCAAGCACCTGAAGAACTGGGTGCCCGGGTGCGGGCTGAAGTTCGTCTCCATCCACTTCGCCGAGGCCGGCGCGCTGGTCGGCGTCGACGCGGTCACCACCATCGTGGAGCGCTGCCGCTCGGTGGGCATCTGGATCGACTACGAGGTGCAGCGCGCCTCGCACACCAAGGTCGACACCGACGCCCGCGCCATGTTCGGCGCCGGCCAGTCCTTCGGCGTGGAAGACGAGATCGACGGCCGGATGGTGCTCTCAGATCGGCTGGTCGACCTGGGCGCCGACCCGTCGGCGTGGGGCACCGACAACCCCGGCTACGTCTACATGGAGGCGCCGTGGGTGCCCAAGGCGCGCCGGACGATGCCCGCCCGCTACGACAACATCGGCGAGGCCGACCTGCAGGCGGCCGTCACCGAGTACCGGCACCTGTTCCAGGACCTGGACCCGGTCACCGCCGAGTCGCTCGGCAAGCCGTATGCCGAGTTCCTGGCCAGCCGCGTCGCCGCCCGTGACGCCGCGCCGCGCCAGCACTCCTTCAACCCGGCCGCCCACGGCCCCACGGCCGCACCTGCCGTCACAGCGCCGGCGGCCACGTCCCTTCGCCCGCCGACCCTGGACGGCATCGCCATGTTGATCCCCTCTCAGCCGGACCACCACGACCCCGACGAGCTCACCCCCGAAGAGGAGAACCAGATGAAGCACGAGGCAGCCGATGAGCTGGCGGCGTCGTTCGCAGAGATGGTGGACCGCGACGACGACCCGGACCTGGCCTTCGAGACCGCCGCCGAGCTGCGCGCCGCGACCGACGACGTCAAACTCGGCGCCGGCGAGCCGGCCGAGCCGGGCGAGTTCGTCCGCAACGAGGCCGCGGACGTGGAGTTCCCCGGCCAGCCGCCGGAGGGCCCCAAGATGTCCAAGGCCGAGGCGATGGCGGTCCTGGTAGAGATCCTGGCCGGGATCGGCGTGGGCAACGAGTTCGCGCCCAAGGACCTGTACGAAGCGGTGGAGGCGCGCACCGGCCATTCGGGGACCTGGGTCCGGCAGACCCTGCCGCTGCTGGCCAGCCAGGGCTACATCGACGCGACCGCGGCCCGCGGCCGCTACGTCGTCCTGGAGACCGAACCCCACCCCGAACTCAGCTACGCACGGTGACCGATCGGGGGTCTTCGCGGGCGTTGTTTGGCCCCCGTTGTTTAACAACGGCCCCTCCGCCGTTAAACAGACAAATCGCCTAATGATCTTGGTTTTCCTAAGGACCCGGGATGTCAAACAACGACTGTGAAACACCCCGGGACAGCACCGCAAACCCTCTCGCGCGGCCAGGCGGCCGCGCACGCACCGTAACCGTGAGACCTGCCACGTACCGACCGGAGGAGGCGCGTTTTCCCGTGACCTGGAGCCCTGCACCCGGCGCCCGCCCGTCCCGCCTGCCGCTCGTTTCCCCGCCGTCGCCCTGGGAGGTCCTGCTGCCGATGCTGCAGACGACGGCCCTGCTGGGCGTGGTCGGGTGGGCGGTGTTCCTGGCCGTCACCACCGACCCGTGGCTGGCCATGCTCGTGATCAGCCTGACCTGCGCTCTGGCCCACAAGATCGTGACCGCGGTCCGGGCCGCCGAGCGCGCCAAGCGGTCGGAGCCGGTGACCTTCGATGCCGGGCGCGTGGATCTGTACGACAACGAGTGGTGAGCGCCCGCCCCCGCGTGCCGTCCCTGGGCCGAAGCTTCGGGCCGCGCTGATCGCGGGAGGGCCGCACCCCCCACCATGATGAACCTTTTCATGATCGTTTCGCTGAGGAGAAGCCCACTATGGCAACCCGCCGCCGTACCGCCCGCAAGCCCCACACCGCTGCCCGTTCCCGTACTGCCGCCAAGCCCGCCGGCGCGGCCCGTAAGCCGGTTCGCCGCTCCCGCAAGAGCGGCAGCGTCGACGTGGCCGCCGCGGCCGCCTGGCTCATCACCGGTCTGTGGCGGGCGGCTTCCCGGTCGGTGGGCATCGCCGTGCGCGCCCTCGGGCGTGATGACGACGACCAGGCGCCGGCGGTCCAGGACCTGCGCGATGGCAGCGCCCTGGCCGTGCTCGCCGCCGCCGTCGCCCTGGCGCTCGCCCTCTGGCACCTGACGCCCTGGTCATGGGCCGCCACCGTCGATCAGGCCGCCCGGCTGTCGGCCGGGGCGCTGACCATGGCCGCGCCGCTCCTGGCCGCCACGCTCGCCTGGCGGATCTTCCGCCGCCCCGACCGTGGCCCAGCGACCGCGCGGGGAGCGACCGGCGCGGCGATGATGCTCACCGGGATCTGCGGCATCGTCCACCTGGCCGCAGGATCACCGTCCCCGGACGCGACCCGGGCCGCCGGCGGTCTACTCGGGCTGGTCGCCGCCGCCCCGCTCGCGGCGATCCTGCCCATGGTCGTGGTGGTGCTGGCCCTGCTGGCCCTGGCCCTGGCCGGGTTGTGCGTGGCCTGCGGCGTGCCCGCCGTCGAGGCCGTCCGCCGGGTGCGGGCGCTGCGCCTGCCCGCCCCCGCCCGCCAGAGCGCCACCGGCGCGGCCGCCGTCACCCCGCAGACCGGACAGTCACCCGCCAGCTCGGTGCCGCTGGTCGTCTCGCCACTGCCGCCGGCCCTGCCTCAGCCGCTCGCCCCCGCCGAGACCGATGAGCAGCCCGCACCCGTCACGTTCGATGCCTCGCCCGCCCCCCGGGTGCTGCCCGGCCGGGTGATCGACCCTGAGCTGATCGCCGATAGCACGCCGTTCGATACGCCGTTGACGGCCTCCGGCGCGGCCGCGCCCACCCGCGACGACAGCGACGAAGACGACAGCGAAGACGAAGAGGGCGGAGAGGAGACCGCCGGCGCCGGGCCTGACACCCCGCCCGCCGCAGCGGCCGCCACGGCTGCAGTGCCTCAGGATGCCTTCGTGCTGCCGCCGCTCACCCTGCTGCAGACCGGGCCGGCCGTGCGCGAGCGCACCCAGGCCAACGACACCGTGGTGGCCGCGCTCACCACCTGCCTGGCCGACTTCAACGTCGACGCCGTCGTCGCCGGACTGATCCGGGGCCCGCAGGTCACCCGATACCTGATCAAGCCCGGCCGCGGCGTCAAGGTCAAGACGGTCACCAACCTCAAAGACGACTTCGGGCTGGCCACCGCCTCAGCGTCGGTACGGATCCTCACCCCCGCGCCGGGACACGCCGCGGTGGGCGTGGAGATCCCCAACCCCGACCGCGACATCGTGATGCTCGGCGACGTGATCCGCTCGCCGGAATTCGCCGCCGAACGGCACCCGCTGACGGCCGGCCTCGGCCGCGACATCGAGGGCCGCACCATCGTGGCCAACCTCGCCAAGATGCCGCACCTGTTGATCGGCGGGGCCACCGGCGGTGGCAAGAGCGTGTGCGTCAACGGGCTGATCTGCAGCGTGCTCACGCGCGCCACACCGCAGGCCGTCCGCATGATCCTCATCGACCCCAAGCGCGTCGAACTCGCGCCGTATGAGGGCATCCCGCACCTGATCACGCCGATCATCACCAACCCGAAGAAGGCATCCGAAGCGCTGGCGTGGGTGGTCACGGAGATGACCCGCCGCTACGACTTGCTCGCCAAGGCGGGCGTCAAGCACGTCGACGACTACAACCGGGCCATCGCGGCCGGCCGCCTGCGCGGCCGTGACCCGCAGCCCTACCTGCTGACCGTCATCGATGAGCTGGCCGACCTGATGATGGTGGCCCCCAAGGACGTGGAAGAGGCCATCGTCCGCATCACCCAGCTCGCCCGCGCCGCCGGGATCCACCTGATCGTGGCCACACAGCGGCCCTCGGTCGACGTCGTCACCGGCCTGATCAAGGCCAACATGCCGTCCCGGATGGCGTTCGAGACCTCCAGCGGCACCGACTCCAAGGTCATCCTGGACGAGGTCGGCGCCCAGGACCTGATCGGCCAGGGCGACGCCCTGTTCCTGCCCACCGGCATGTCCGCACCGCTGCGGCTGCAAGGCGCCTACGTCACCGAGAAAGAGATCGCCCGGATCTGCGCGCACTGGACCAGGCAGAACCGCACCCCGCCCCCCACGCTCACCACCACGGCGCACGACACGAGCGGCACCACCGGCATCGCTGACGGCTCCCAGCCCGGCCCGCACGACCAAGCGCTGCTCAGCCAAGCCGCCGAACTGGTCGTCACCACACAGTTCGGCTCCACCTCCATGCTGCAACGCAAGCTGCGCGTCGGCTTCGCCACGGCCGGCCGCCTGATGGACGAACTCCAGGCCCGCAACGTGGTCGGCCCCGCCGACGGCTCCAAAGCCCGCGCCGTCCTGGTCGCCCCCGACGACCTTCCCGCCCTACTGGCCGACTGGTCCGACGCCCTCGTGCGCTGACACCCGCCCCCGGCGAACCCGTCCACCACCCCTGCAAAGGAACACGCCATGCGCATCAAGAAGGTCGCCACGTACGTGGTCCTCGCCTTCGTCGTCTTCTACCTGTTCACCCGCCCGGCCGAGGCCGCCGCCACCGTCAACGGCGTCTTCGACGGCCTCATCACCGCCGCCAACCAGCTCGCCGTGTTCCTCACCGGCGTAGCCGTCTGAAAGGAAAAACGCTCATGACCCTGCCCACCACCCCGGCGGCCCCGCAGCCCGCCCCCGAGGCCGCGCTGGCCGACCTGGCCCGCCTGGCGCTGCAGCTCGGCACCGCCACCGGCCTGCCGGCCATCACGCTCGCCGTCAGTCCGGGCGTCGACGTCGACCCGGACGTCGACCCGCTGGTCGGCGTCCAGGAGACCGACTGCCATCCCGCCACCGTCCTGCACGTCGACCAGGCGCTGCTGTACGCCGACCCGGACAGCCCGGCCGGGCGCGCGGCCGCCGGCGCCCTGGCCCACGAGATCGTCTGCGCCGCCACCCCGTTTACCCGTGTCGGCGTGTGGCTGGACCGCGCCCTGCCGGTCCTGATCGTCGCCCTGGCGGCCGGGCTGGGCCTGGCCTGGCCGGCCTGGCTGGCAGGCCTGCTGGTGGCTCTGGTGGGCCTGACGCTGCTGGGGCGGGCGGTCGTCGTGGGCGCGCGCGAGGCCTTCGTCGACGACGTCGCCGCCAACCGGCTGACCACCTTCGGCCTTGACGGCGACGCCTGCATCACGGCGATGTTCGACCAGCACGCCGCCACCACCACCCGCGCCGAGCAACTCCTGGACCTGGTGCAGTACGGCACGCCCACGATCACCATGCGCCGCCGCGCGCTGTCCCACGCCCGGACCCAGGCCGGCCAGAGCGCCGCCTGACCAGCACCGCCGTACCCCACACCCGATCACGAAAGAGATCCCGCAATGGCCAAGATCCTCCTCATGTACTGCGGCACCTGCGGCGGCGAACTGCACCTACCGGCCAGCGCGCTGGACCAGCCCGAAGGCCCGGTCTTCCTGCACTGCCCCGGATGCCGCGCCGACGTCCAGGTCACCGGCTGAGCCCACGCAGACGGGCGCGCACCACCGTGGACCTTTCCTCCAAGACCGGCCACGACGGGCGCGCCCGCAACCCCACCAATCCCTAGATCAGGAGGTAGCACCATCATGTCCCAGATCCCGGCCGCCGATCGAGTCGGTGGCCGCGTCACCGCCTTCCCCGGGGCGCCCGCCGCGCTGCAGCGTGAAGGCGACGCTGTGCGCGCGGAGTTGGCCCGCATCGACACCAAGGCGTCCGCTCTCATGGGATGGGCGGGCACCGCGTTCGCCATCCTGGCGGCCACCGCCAGCGTCATCCGCCTTCCGCTGCTTCCCCTGCTCGCGGTCAGCACCGGCGCGGCCCTGCTGGCCGCCGCAGTGACCGTCCTGCTGTGGGTGATCCGCCCCGCACTGCCCGCCCCCGGCGCGGGGTACGGCTTCGTCCGGCACGCGGCCGCCAAAGACGCCGGCGAGCTGCTGGCCATGCTCGGCGCCTACGCCAACCTCGAACAGCGCCTGGCCGGCGAAGCGCTGCGCCTGTCGAAGCTGGCGGTGACCAAGTACCGCAGGCTGCGCACGGCCGTGGACCTGCTGCTGGCCGCCCTGGTGTGCCTGGTGGTCGCGCTGCCGCTGGGAGTCCTGTCATGACCGCCCCCGGCACCGGCACCGGCACCGCGGTCATCTGCGCCGACATCGTGCTCACCCCGGTCCCGTACGCCTTCTACCTCTCCGAGCAGGAGCAGCTCGCCACCACCACCGCCTACACCACCCGCGAGCCCGGCCTGCTGATCCGCAGCCGCGACCCGCGCGAGGACGAGGACAGGTCGCGCTGGCTGATCGCGCACTGGCAAGGCGAGGCGATCCAGGGCCGCCGCGACTACACCTCGTCGTGGCGGGCCCTGGCGGTGGCCGACCAGCTCGGCGCGCTCGGCGTCGACTGGAGGCGCACCAGCGCCGCCCTGAAGGCCGACGGCGAGCCGTACGGGCTGTGGGAGGCGCTGCTGCCCGGCGCGCTGTCCGACCGCGCCGGGCAGCTCATCGAGGCGGTCACCCGCGCAGGCGACCCCGGCCGATGGGACTGCCACGAAGCGGTGATGGACCTGCTGTCCGTGGGCTGGACCCCGGCCGCGCTGACCGGACGGCTCAGCGAGGACTCCACCGCGATCCCGCTGGTCCGCAGGGTGCGGCCGCTGCTGGAGGCGCTCGCGCCGCTGGACGGGCGGCCGACCTGGTGCGGCCAGTGCCTGCCGGTGGCCCGCCAGGCCGTCGACGCCCGCGGCTGGCTGACCTGCTGCCCGCGCTGCCACCCCGGCCGGCCCGACGCGCCGCAGGTGGTGGCCGGATGAGCGCCACCTCCACCCCTGCCGCCGTCCAGGGCGAGGCCCGGGTGCTGGCCATGCTGCGGCAGAGCGTCAACGTCACCAAGATCGCCGACGCCACCACCTGGCCGGTCGCCGCGGTGCGCCGACTCGCCGCCCGTGAGGGGCTGCTGCTCGACGAGCACGGCGTGCCCCACGTGCCGGGCGCTTCCCCCACCCAGGTGGCCCTCGCCCAGGCCGACGTGCGTGAGCTGCTGCGCCTGGCGGCCGCCTGCCCCGACCCGCAGGTCAAGCGGGCGCGGGCCAAGCTGGAGCACGCCGTGGCAGTTCTGCGGGGCTGCCTGGTCGAGGCGGAAAAGCGTAAGGAGCGTCAGGCGTTCGCCGCCCAGGTGATCGCTGAGGCCGAACGGGACATCGCGCGGTTGACCGCGCAGCTGGATCAGGCCAAGGCCCGGCTCGGTCAGGCCAAGGAGATCATCGGCGGCGAGCGTCGTGCCCGCCTGCCGGGCCCGCGGCGCTACCGGCCGGGCACCGACTACGACACCAAGCAGGCCCGCGCCTGGGCCAAGGCCAACGGCCACGGCGCGCTCCTGCCCACCTCCGGCCGGTGGGTGCCCGATGAGGTGATCGACGCCATGCGCGCCGCCCAAGGCGCGCCTCAGACGGCGTCTCCGGCGGCGCCGGAGAACCCCTCATGAGCAGGGGCAGCGCGCGGATGCCGTTCTGGGACCCCGACGGGTCCCGGTTCGGCGGCATCCCCACCTACCCCTGGCGGATGGCCCCGCTCGGGCTGGCCACCAAACGCCAACTGGCCGCCGACGGGCTGCGGCCGGGCGGCCAGCAGGTGTGCGCGCAGCTCATGTGGCGCACCCGGCGCACCAGCGGCGCCCGAGGCGTGCCGCGCGGCATCGGCGTCGCCTACCTGTACGAGCGGGCGCTGGCCAAGCCCAAGCGCCAGCCCAGCGCCGCCCAGCTGGAGGCGATCGGCAAAGCGCTGCGGGCCCGCCGGATCTGCCCCGAGTGCGGCATCGAGCAGCCCTACTGCCTGCCCCGCCGCTACGGCGCCTGCCAGCCCTGCCACGGCTGGGAGCTGAGCGCCTGATGCCCATCCGACCCGAGAACAAGATCCGCTACCCGGCCGACTGGCCGCAGATCAGCGACCGCATCCGGTTCGAACGCGCCGGCGGGTGGTGCGAATCCGCCGGCGAGTGCGACCGTCACCCCGGCCAGCCGTGCACTGCCGTGCACGGCGAACCGCATCCGGTCACCCGGTCGCGGGTGGTGTTCACCGGGCCGACCCCCAAGGACCTCGGCCCCCCAAGCGGCGTTCATCCCGCTCACCGTTTTGCGCGACAGCCTGCCTGGAGGCTCAGCATGAACAGTCGATCAAGCTCGCCATCACCCCGGAACGTCAGCCGCCACCAAGAACAACAGGGTCGAAGCGAGGAACGGCTGAGAGCCGAGCCCTTCGAGCCACCCTTCGGCCTCGGGCTCGAGATAACCGGCATCGATGGCCCGGACCACGTTGCGACGCAGCCCGAACACCTGATCGGCCGTGGTGAAGTCACGGAATACCGGCGCCACCGTCGCCACAGTCCGCACCATAAGGCCCGCCTCCACGCACAGCCGGGCCAGGCTGCGGCCGATGGTCGCGTTGCGGACCATCTCCGCGACCAAGAATCGGCTCAGCCCTCGACTCATGGCCGGCTGAGGGGAGTCGATCAGCAGCCCCTCCCAGTCGGGTTCGGCCATGACGATCCGCCCGCCGGGCCGAGCCACCCGGCGAAACTCCGCCAGCACCTGCGCCGGATCAGCGACATGCTGGAGCGCGCGGTCGGTGCGAGCTCGATCGACAACGCTCTCCTCCAGCGGCAGCGCATGGACATCGCCGGAGCGAACCTCGATCAAGGGCTGTCCCGCGAGGCGGCTACGAGCTTCCGCGATCATCGCCGGATCCCGATCGATCCCGATGACCTGGCCGGTCGGCGCGACAGCGGCTGCCATCGCCGCCAGGTCGGTCCCCGGCCCGCAACCGAGATCGAGCACGGTCTGCCCGCGCTGGAGATCGAGCAGTTCCAGCACCTGCTGCTTATAGCCCCGGCCGGCCGCGCTGGCGGCCACCTGGTCGAGATAAGCGATCGGGTCAGGTCTAGACAAAGAGTCGCTGCTGATCATGATCACAGCCAACCAGACATGGATGCAGTTTCCGAGAAGAAGGTGTCGAGATCTCGTGCATCTCGCGCGCGACTCCCACGATCCAGGCACTCCACGCCTGGCGATCGTTACCTCTTATTCGCCATAACTTGCCACCTGGCCTGCGACCAAGCCCTGCACCGCGCCAACGCCGCCCGGACCCGCCATGCCCGGCGCACCGCCGGCATGGACGCGCTGTTCGAGATCCCCGAGGCGACAGCCCTGCTGTCCCCCGAGCACCCCCGCCTCATCCAGCCCCTTCAAGGGAGATGACCCATGTCCATCACCACTGCCATCCCCGCGACTGGCTCCGTGCCGCCGAACCTGGCCGCCATCGCCACCCGCTCCTACAGCGGCCAGGCCGCCCGCCGCTTGGCCGCCGTCACTCGGGCCGCCAAGCAGAGCGCCGGCCTCGATGTTCTCGATCATGTCGCGCTGGCGTGCCTGATCGGCGCCGGTCACGCCGCGATCAGCACTGACCACTCCGGGCGCGGCGTCGGCTACCTCACCGCGGCCGCCCGGGCGCTGGACGAGCACCGCGGTGACCCGCTGGCCGTCCATGAGGAGATCGCGCTCATCGACGCCCTGCTGGCCGCCTGTTACGCGATCGCCGGAGGCCCGGCTGAGCAGATCGCCGTCCACCTGGGCCGGGCCGCCGCCGAATTCGACCGGCTGCCCGAGCAGGACGCGCTGATCCCACGGGCGCTGCTGGCCCTGGCCTACGCGCTGGCCGCCAAGGCGGCCGCATGAGCACCACCGACACCACCGACACCACCCCCGCCCTGAGCGTCGACGCGCCGCGTCTGGTCCGCCACCTCGACAAGAGCACCGGCGTGCCGCAGGCCCGCTTCACCACCCACGTGCTCGGCGAGCGGCAGATCCGCACCTACACCGCGATGTGCCGGCAGGCCGGCCGCCGCCCCTACGAGCTCGCCGGCGACCTGCTGCTGGCGGCCATCCGGGACGCGCAGCGCGATCCCGAGGTCCAGGAGGCGATCGCCGAGCTGTCGGCTGTCCTGGACGCCGACAGCGATGGCCCGGCCTGCCGGATGTGCGGCTGCACCGAGAACGCCGCGTGCATCGGCGGGTGCGCCTGGGTGCCCGACCCGCTGATGCTGGGCGAGCTGTGCAGCGCCTGCCAGGCCTTCATGGGTCAGGCGGAGGAGGCGGAGCCGCAGGAGGTGTCGGAGCCCGACGCGATCGCCGCGCTGCTGGCCCGTCTGCCCCGCGCGGACGCCGCCGAGCTGCTGCGGCTGGCCGGTAGCTGCCCGGCCGCGCACATCGCCGGCTTCGCCGTCCAGGCGGCCGACCTGCTGGAAGGGCTGCGTGCCGAGCTGACCGCCGTGGTCCAGGCCGCGCACGGCGAGGCCCTGGCCGCGCAGGAGTGGCTCGCCTCCCTGGAGAACGACGACGACGCGCTCGCCGAGCTCGGCGCCGCCTGACCATGCCGACTCCGCCTCGCCTCCCGCACCCCGCCGAGCCCTCGCCCGCTTGCCCGGGCGAGGGCCTGGCCCTCAGCCCCATCCCCTGGAGGAGCACATGAGCCAGACCTCAGAGCAGGCCATCACGGTGCTGCTGAGCGAGTACGACGCCCTCAAGGCCGAACAGCGCTCCCGGATCGGCTTCCGTGACCAGCTGCTCTACGCGGTGCTCACCGCGGCCGCCGCCATCACGGCGGTCACCGCGACGGCCGGACGGCTGGAGCTGCTGCTGGTGCTGCCCCTGGCCGGGACCGTGCTCGGCTGGACGCACCTGCACAACGACCACATGATCACCCAGATCGGCCGGTACGTGCGCGAACGGCTCGGGCCACGCCTGCACACGCTGACCCACCACGACGCCGGCGACAGGCCGCCGATGTTCGAGTGGGAGAGCGACCACCACGACCCGCGCCACGCCTCACGCAAGCTGCTGCAGCTCAGCGTGAACCTGACCGCCTTCTGCCTGCCCCCGGTGGCCGCCCTGATCGTGGTGTGGGCGAGCGGCCCGCACCCGGGCGTGCTGGCCGTCTGTCTCGCCGAGCTCGCGATCGTGGCCGTACTGGCCACGCAGATCATCGGCTACGCCGACCTGGCCCGCTCCTGATGACGCCAGCTGCCACGATCGCCTGCCCGGTCCTCCCCTGTGAGGGCCGGGCAGGTCGACGTCCGCGAACGGCGGGGCAGGGCGCGCAGTTGCTGCCTGCCCGGCCGCTGGCCGACGTCGGCCAGCGCATGCTCACGCAGATTGCGTCGCCCAGCGCGGTAGCCGCCGACGCGCGACGCACGAGCGGGCGTCAGCAGCCCGTCAAAGGCGCAAAACGGGCACTGGCCAGGCTTTCTGACAAGCGTGCCGCACTTGTTGTCAAGGAGATCGCCCTTTTTGTCAGGATCTCTGGTAGGAGTGATCAATGCACAGCGGTGCCGTTCGCGGCCGGGACCCACCCGCGCCCGAGCGGTGTCCGGCTGCGCCCCCGCTGTCCGCTTTGCCTGCGCTTGATGCTGCGTTATGCGCGACACGCCGGGGTTTCTTTGCCCGCGACCGTGTCCTCACAGCCTGTCAAGGTGGAAGGATGCTGGACTGACTCGACTTTGATCACGCCGGGAGGCGACCAGGACAACAAAAAACGCCCCGCTGGCTGCGGGGCGTGGACAACAACTTCATTGAGTAGAGCGCGTCTAGTTCGATCAGCTCGGATGCTTTGGCCGGCTACAAGCGGATCGACGTCGACGGGTTTTCGCACGTCTGGAGACCGACGATAGCAGGCACCCAGGCGGTTAGCCCACCATGCCCTGGCATCGACACGCCGGGATTTTCGGCTTCCGCTGTCCCGATCCCTTCCGCAGTCCCGTCCGTGGCCCAGCTCGAGGCCCTGGTCGGAGAGTTGGACGAGCCCCGGCTGTTGCGCGTCCCGCATTACGAGAGCGCCGATGAGCTGCCGCGGGTGCCCACGGTGTTGTGGTGGCGGCTGCTGCGGCTGCTGATCACGCGCGGGGAGCACCTGCACCCGTGCGCGGCCCGGATGGCCCAGCACGCCGCGCTGGAGGCCGACAAGCGCGGCCGGATCGACGACATCAACGCCTTCCTGGACAAGTACGCCGCCAAGCACCTGGTGACCAGGCGGACCGCGTGGATCGATCTGGACCGGCTGCTGCAGGCCGGATGGATCCGTCAGGCCCTGGCCCCGTGCCCGGGCCGCAAGGCGCGCTACGCGCTGGCCGCGGACCTGGCGGCGCTACCGGACGACCTGCCCAAGGATCTGGCGGCCGAAGTGCGCCGGCACGTCGACAACCCGATCACCATCGCCAAGGGCGGCCAGACCAAGGCCGCCGTCGATGAGAACCTGGCCGACTGCGAGGTGGTCCGCCACGGCTCAGCGACCCGCCGCGAGCCGATCATGACGGCTGTTGGCTGTGGACGACTTCACACGTCTCCTTATACGCGAGAGGGACTCCCCCCTCCCCTGTCACATCCGTCTCAGGAGTCACACCGGTCGCGTCGGCGCCAGGCTTTTGGGGGCAAAAGTCGCAGCGAGGAGGAGGGCGACGCCCTTTACTTTGTACAGAGCCTGGCACCGGACTGGGCACAGCAGCGAGGCGGCGAGGTCCTCGCCGATGCCGAACTGGCCGAAATCGCCCATCTGGTGATGCTACTGCTGCGGCACATGCCGCCGTCGGAGGCGCGCGAGCTGCTGACCCGCCAGGTCGCCACCGCCGCTGACCTGGCGGGCGTGCTGCGCTGGCGGATCGGCCGCGCCCTGGCCGGGCTGCGCCGTGCCGCCCGGCGGGCCTCCCTGCTGGGGGTCGATGACGACGGCGCCCGCCATGCCGCCTGGCTGGCCGCCAACGCCGCACGCAACGCCGCCAACGCCGGTCGCCGCGCCGAGCTGGTCGACCTGGCCGAACGGCTGCGCCTGCAGGCCTCCGAGCCTCGGATCGCCGCTGAGCGGGCCCGCCTGGATGTCCGTACGGCACCCCGCGACGCCTCACGGCCCTCAGAAGCCCTCAGCGGCCTCCGAGTCCCCTTCCGGGGCCACGCCTCCAGCAACCCCGAGAACGCCGTCGGACGGCAGGCTGGGAACGCTGCTACGCCGAGAATCACGATCACGCCTCCGCCGACCGTGGACGTCGACGACGACGGGGCCCGGCACGCCGCCCTGCTGGCCGCCAACGCCGAGCGCAACGCCGCCACCGCGGTCCGCCGGGCCGAGCTCGTGGAGCGGGCCCGGGCGATCGCCGAGCGGCGCGCCGGTGAGCCCACGAGCACCAGGCCCCGACCGGCCGGGGTGAAACCCGCGCTGGCCGACCGGCTGGCCGCGCTGCTGGCCGGCCGCTCCGGTGGCACGTCATGACCCGCCGCCGCACCTGCCCGGCTTTGCGTCGTGGCGAGGCCTCGCGCGGCCGCCGCGACGCTATTCGGCCCTCGGTACTGGTGGGGTCGCGTATTCAACTGTCGCGAGTTGTCGTTGCCCTAGGCCCTACTGGTGACGTTCCGTGCTCGCCGGAGGCGTGGCGGTTCAGTCGTGGAACCCGCGGAAGACGCCGTCCGCGTCGGCGCTCTCGGCGAACTCGCCGAAGTCCATGTTGGCAATGGAGAGGTTGGCGTGAATCACGGGGATCTCGGAGGGGATGACGCGCATCTCCCATGTGAATTCCAGCTCGATGACCAGGAACGGCATCTCCTGCGAATCGACGGTGACCTTGTCGGCGATGACGAGGATCGGGTCCTGGTAGCCGTCCGGGAGCAGGGCGAGGATCTGCTGCGCGGTAAGGCCTTGATAGGCGGAGTCCTCGACGACCTTCACCTGGCCTGAGAACTCCTTTGCCCAGCCGTCCTTGTCGATGTCGCCGAGCGAGTTTCGTACGGCCTGCCATCGTTCCTGGTCAGAGAAGTCGGCACGCACCACGAGCAGGGCGTCGACTTTGGGCAACATGTCCATCTGACGATCTTCGAGACAATGCCAGTGGCTCCGCAAGCTCACCGACGACCGTAGTGTCCGTAGTGGCGTTTTACTGGTGGAGTCGCCTATACGACTATCGCGAGTTCTCGATGCCGAGGGCCGTGGTAGTGACTTTCCGTGATGTCAGCGGCAATAAGCCGGGCTCTCGGACAGCAGGTGTGCGCGGAAGGGTGAAGTGGGCCTGACTATGTCGGTAGGGCCTGCCAAGATCGCGACATGACCATCGATGCGCTGACGCCGTTCCGCTGGCTGCAACCGCCGTACGGCGAGCGGGGCGACCTCCTCGGCGAGATCTACTGTGTGACCTTGCTGCGCGGCCTCGACCCGGCCGAGGTGCTGCGCCGCTTCGGCGCCCGCACGAGCACGGAGATGAGCTTCGCCGAGCTGGAGCTGGCGGTCTCCGACTTCACGGTGGCGACCGAGGGTGGTGACGGAGGTGGTTATGTCGGAGTGGTCGCCACCGGCGACGGGTGCGCAGCGGTGGAACCGTACGGCTGGTCGGGGACGGGCGTCGGGATGCTGGCGCGGCTGTCGGCCGGCACCGACGTGGTGTCCGTCTTACGGCATAACTACGCCTGCGACTACTTCCACTACGCCGCGGACGGCATGCTGATCACGGCCTTCGACCCGACCTTTCCCGAGCGTCGCTCCGGCGCCGACACCGACCGGCTCGCCGGCCTCATGCGCGAGTTCGGCCTGCCCCTGGAGGCCAGCTCGGACGAGGACGGGGACCAGTGCTACGACGACCTGTTCCGGCACGGCCTCGCACGGATGTTCGCGATGGCGGCCCGCCTCACCGGCGTGACGTTCACCGCTGACCTGCTGGACGGACCACTCCTGGTGGGCGCGATCGCCGACCTGCCACCGCCACAAGAGCCCAAGCCCGGGAAGAGCCTCGGTGTTTTAATCGAGCAGCTGAAAGCGGGAAGCGGCCCTAAGCCTGATCACGGCGCCGCTTAACCCTTATGGGCCTCCGGTACTGACTGGTTACTGGTCAACTCGTCTATTGAACTGTTGCGAGTTTCTCGCTGAAGACGAGCCTCACCATGACTGTCCGTGCTCTCCAGCGGCGTACCGGTTCCAGGCACCACCGCCCTCGTTGAGGAGTCGAGCGGTGGTTTTGTCGTGGTAGCCGAGGGCGTCGGCGACAACCGGGGCAGGCATCTCCAGGAGTTGCTGTCGTATAGCGGCGCCGCGGGCGGCCGCAGCGGGGATGCCGATCTCTCTCAGAAGCGCGGACAGATGGTCGGGACGGCAGGGCTGACCCGCTGGCTCCACTTCCTCCTCTGGCCCGGAGCCTGCGCGGCGGACGCGGTGGCAAGGTCCGGCTCAAACTTCTACTCACCTTCCTCTGGATGCAGACCAAAGACCGCGGAGTCGCACTCGCCTATCCCGCACAGGTCTGGGCACGCCTACTCGATCTCGATCAGCCCGAGACCGCCGGCGCCCGGCGCATCAACGAGGCCCAAGCATGGCTGGAAAAGCACGACTTCATCGTCACCCAGGCCCAGCCAGGCCGCGCCAACAAGGTGTCCGTCTTGAGCGAGGCCGGCGACGGCAGCCTCTACATTGCCCCCGGTGCCGCCGCCAAGGCCCTCAGCAACGAGCCGGACAAGGCCCGGCAGCACTACTACGCCCAAATCCCGGCCACCTTCTGGACTAACGGCTACATCCAGCTCATGACCGGCCCGGGCTTGGCCATGTACCTGATCCTGCTTGACCAATACGCCCTCACCGGCGGTCCACCCCAGCCAGTCTGGATCAGCCCGGCCGCCTTCAAGGCCTACTACGGACTCAGCCAGGACACCCGGGCCGCCGGCGTCAAGAACCTCACCGAACTCAGACTGGTCACCACCGGCCGCCAGTCCATCAACCCTGACGACTTCGACCTCGAACGCATCCGGAACGTCTACACCCTCAAACCCGAGCAACTCGATGTACCAGCCCGCCGCTTACCCCCCAAGCCGTCCGCGGCTCTCGCGACGAGTTCCTCGACCTCGTAGACCCCCACTAACGGCTGAAGGGAGAGGATCACCGGTCCGGGGACGCGGTCGGCGGATGGTCGGCGAGACGTGTTGCCTTCCCCACGCTCAGTCGAAGACCTCGGCGACCGAGACCTTGATCCGCCGGGGATAGCTGTCGACGACGAGATAGGCGTCCCGATCCCGAACATGTCCCCAGCCCCAAAGTGGATCATTCGCGCAGGTCAGAGCACTGGCTCCCGGGCCGGTTTCGGCGGCCTGTGCCGGTCCAGCGGCCCGACCGGAACAGTGCCAGGCGCCGCTCCGGCGCGCTGACCTGCGCAGAAGCCATCCGGGAAGTTGGGCAGAACCCATGTCCCTACCTTCAGGCAAAGCGGTTCAGGTCGCTCGTGTTGACGGTTCCGAGCATCGGGGACGAGGAGATCTGCGTGGCGTCGGGGGGCGAAGAGGATCGGGCATCGTTCTTGTCTTGGGTGGCGGCTCGGCGTTGATGAAGCTCGCGGAGCCTGCCCTCGATGTCGATCATGGAGGCGAGGGAGTCCAGCGCGGATGCCGTCGTGCGCTCCAGGTAGTTGTCGAGGGCGACGTTCGGGTCTTCGGCCATGTGGTCACTCCTTTCCTGGTCGTCTAGGTGCCGATCAGCGTCTAGCTGCTGATCGGTCTAGGTGCTGATCGGCACCTAGACGTTGATGGGTTAGCCGACGTCGCCCATGAGCTTCAGGAGCTGGGCGATCGTGGCCCGGCCGTGGCGGAGGTGCGAGCGCACCGTGGCCGGGTTGCGGCCGGTGAAGGCGGCGATCTCTTCGGCGGTGAAGCCCTGGATGTGCCAGCCCATGACCTCACGGCGGTCTTCGGGCATGTTGTGCACGATCTGCAGGAGCTCGCGCACGCCGTCGTTGAGGTCTGCGGCGGGCGCGAGGTGCTTACCGCGCATGTAGGCGGCCTCGGCGGCCGCGGCGTGCGCGGCCTTCCCGCGGAAGGCGCGCACCTTGTTGGTGACGGCCCGGCGGGCGTACGCCAGCGGCGTGTCGATCGTCTCCCAGCGGTCGGCGATGGAGACCATCACGTCCTGGACGAGCTCCTCGGCCTCGAAGCGGGAGACCCGCTGCGACATTCCGTAGAGGACCAGCTTGGGGAAGTCGTACCGGTAGTACTCGTCGAACGACGAGGACTTAACGGTCGGCTGCTGGCCTTCGGGAGAAGTGAACATAGGGGACGCCCTTTCCTGTATCTCTCCACGTCCTCAGCCCGGTTGCCGAGGAACGCAAGTGGAGAGCCGGCGCCACGATCGGGGGAGGGTGTCTCCTCAAGGGAGATCACCACCCCCCCTCGGACGCAGACGGCGGCTAGATACATCCGGGCTCCTTCATCGGAATGGGCGGCGCTGATGCGCCCCTGTCACTATGTAGACGCTTGGACCCGGAGAACGTGCAAACCGTCCCGAAGATTTTTCGGGACGGCTCGCGAGGGGGGCCTACCGGTAGCGGCGCCCCAGGAAGACGAACACCAGCGCCATGACGGCGGTGATCACCGTGACGGGCAGCGAGTGCGTGGTGGCGTAGGCCGCCGGCACCCCGACCAACGCGGTGTTGGCCACCGCCGCCAGCTTCGCCGCGCCGTCCCCGCCCGGCGCCGCCGGCGGAGGCGACGGGACCTCGCCGGCGGGCCGGTCGGCAGACTGTTCAGCAGGCACGTCGGCCATAGCGGGCTCCCTTCAGAACCTGGTCACACCAGGTAGACAGTGAGCACCTCGCCTCTGTGCAAAGAGACATCCCCACCGCCGCCCTTCAATAGGTCCTTCACGCCGTCCCGGCGGCGAAAAAGTCACGCTCGGCGCCTTCACGGAATGTGCAACCGGGGGTGGGCAAGGCCTTGCCGTCCCAGGTCAGAGGTGGGCAACCCCAGAGGTGCACCTTGAAGAACCGTCCGCGAGGGCTACCTCTGCGACCGCGGCCGGTTCGCGAGTATCAGCCGCTGCTCGCAGTCGACGGCGTACGCCTCGATCAGCTCCTCGAGACCGGTCTCCCGGACGGCTTGTTGGCCCTCGGGGAGGAGTGGAACGATCAGTGGCGCCAGTGTGTACAGGAAACTGCACACTCGTTTGCGTCCGGCCGCGGCTATGGGAGCGGCGCAGGTCAGCGGCGCTCGAAGGGATTGATTCCCCAGGGGTCGTGGTGCGGCTCGCCGCGCTCGCGCAGTTCGATCTGGTAGGCCCGCCAGATGTCGGCCTCCGTGAGCGGTGCCGGGGCGCGGTTGCGCAGTGCTCCGGACCGGGCCCGTTCGCGGTACCTGCGGTTGAAGGCGGCATACGACAGGCCCGGCTCGGCCAGGCGGCGGCGCAGCTCAGCCCGCCGGTCGCCGGTGGTGGCGGCCTGGTCCAGGTCGGTCACCGCGCGGGCGCGGGCCAGCTCGTCGATGTCGTAGGCGATCCGGCGCAGCACCGCGGCCACGCGGGCCAGGTCCACCCCGACGTGGTAGGCGTCCTCGTCATCGGCCGGGCGCAGGTTCACCACCGGGGGGAACCCGTCGCCGGCGAGCCGGTCGACCCATTCGGCGCACTCCAGCACCCAACGCACCTCATCGACCAAGCGGTCGGCGATGCTGTTGCGGCCGTCCAGCTCCTCATCGTCGCTGCCGGCGGGATCCTCCGGAGCCGGCCACCCGGCCTGACGCAGCTGCGCCAGCGCCGCCTCCAGCTCCGGCAACGGTGCGGCCGCCGTGGCGATCTGCTGAATGCGCGAGGGTGAACGCCCCGCCTCGACCGCCACCGCCCGCACCGGCAGGCCCTCGGCACGGGCCGAGGCGATGGCCCACTCGTGCTCGATCTCAGCCTGGCGCAACCGCCACGCCGCCCGGCGCACCCGGCGCCGCAGCCGCCGCTCCCGCCGTACCTTCGCCCGTAGCTCGTCACGATCCACGCTAAGGATCATGTCACCGGCCGCCACACGGCGTGCAGTTTTCTGCACGCGATGGCGCCACTGATCGTTCCATTCCTCCCCGAGGGTCGGCCGATGGCGTCAGCCTTACCAACGGGCCGTCACCCGGTCAGAGGATCGCCATCTGCGCTAACGCCATCGCGTGTACCTGATGTCAGCAGTACTACTGACACCCCGACACGGCCGGGTGCCCTATGTGTGCAGGGGTAGGTCTGGGCCGTCCCAGAGTTGGGCCACTTGACGAAGCAGGACCGGATCCTTGATCACGATCCGGCGATAGCCGACCTCGATCAGGTCATGGGTGCGCAGGTATCTCATGGCTCGCTGGACATGGGTGCTTGACACACCGATGAGGCTGCCGACTTCCGTCTGGGAGAGTCCGTCGATTTGGTCAGGCGGAAAGCCGTGGCGGCCGGCGAGGTCGAGCAGTACTCGTGCGAGTCGGGCGTTCGTGTCAACGGCTGCCGTGTCCCGGCGTCGCCGGTTGGCCCATTGCTGGCGTTCCCTTGTGTCTTGGATGAGAACGGCTGCTAGCCCTGTCGAGTCTGAGTGCAGGATTGAGGAGAATTCGAGCGCGGAGATGCCGTATCCCCTGGCGTCCTGGCTGAGGATGATGGTTTCCGACGCGTAGCTGTTGGCCATCACATCCTGATAGCCGATCAGATCTCCGGGCCCGTGGAGGTCCAGAAGTACGAATAGGCCGGTTTCATCGTTAATGCCGCTTTTGGCCCCTCCGGACAGGATCACGAACACAAGGGGGGAGCGCATCCCCTCGCGGATGAGGACGGTGCCGGCTGGCTGTTTGAAGGGCCTTGCGACGCGGCGAATGTCGGTGATCACGTCGGGAGACAGCCTGCTCCAGACCCCCGACGGCTGGTCTGGGGTCCGGAGTGAGGGCTGGGTCCTATTCACCGGCTCTCAGGGTGATCGCTAGAGGCCGGGGGCGGAGTAGATGGCGTAGACGAGCGTGGGTAGGACCACGAGCAGGGAGGCGACAGCCGCGAGGGTGCCGACGATTAGCTTGGTGTTTGGGCTCTTTGCGCGAGTCAGGACCCGGAGGATGTAGCTGACCAAGAGAAAAAAGGCCAGAGTCACGATGACTCCGGCGATGACGGCCACGACGAACTTGTCGGGCATGTGTGCGGCTCCTTCACGGTCTTGGCTGGGATGTGGGACTTTCGTCATCCCCGCAGCCGGTTCCGTGAGCCCCGAAGGCGAGTAGAAACAAGGGTGGAAGCCTTACCCGCCTCTCGCGGCCGTCGCGAGTTGAGGTGACCGTAGCTCGTCACCCTGCGCGAGGGAAGGCCCAATTGTCGGGGCGCGCCAAAGAGGCGACTCCGGTCGGGCTTCCACCTCCGGCCAGATCGCCTCTGGCAACGGCGCCCACATCCCAGCCAGAGACTGGTGCCGTCTAGGAACCTCATGATGCGGTGCTGCCGCACGGCGGATTGCCTCAGATGGGGGAATCAGCAGGAGAAGTTTTGGATTTCTTCTCGAAGTGGTCGACAACACACGCGCACTCGTCAGCTGATTGCCTCAGATGGGGGAATCAGCAGGAGAAGTTTCGGGTTGTGACCTGCCTGAACGTTCTACTTTGTGCCTGGTGACACGAACCCGAGCTCCGGGCCGAGAAGATCAGCACCCGGATCAAGGTGCGGCCGGAGTTCGCCAAGGCGATGGAGTACGCCCGCACCATCAAGCAAGCCGTCCCGCACCAGCGTGTGATCTTCACGGTGCACGAGATGAAGCGCCTGGGCCGGGGCGCGGCAGAGCTGCTTGCCATCGGGCGGCTTCGGACAGCATGTCTTTGGCCTGCGCGGACGCGATGAGGCTGCTTCAAACCTGATAGGGGGTCCCTGCGGTGACCCCTTGGGGCAGAGGAGTATCTGCGTTACACCGCCCAGCGCCCGGGCCTGGACCCCGAGGTGGCCCAGCTCCTGCAGTCCGTCCTGCAGGAGTGGGACAGCTCTGCCGCTGGAATGCGTGCATAAGCCGCTTCCGGTGGTGATTGATCACGCCGGATGGTCCCGAGACCGCTGGCTGGCGCGCAGCGCGGCGAGGATGGCCTGTTCCACGCTGTGATGCACGGTCAGGATGGGCCTGGCTCCGGTGTTGGTCAGCAGGCGGGCGGGGGATTCCTGCAGGGCGGCCAGGTGCAGGTCACCCCCGTGCCGGCGGGTCAGAGCCCGGACGTTGAGCAGCACTCGCAGGCCTGAGTGGCCTAGGAGTGGTACTTCGCTCAGGTCGAGCACCACGTGGTCGCCCGGCCGCCGGCGCGAGCGGCTGATGAAGGTGTCCAACCGGTCGGCGTTGGCGGCCTCCAGGTCTCCGGCCATCGAGATCACGGTGACGCCGGGCATGTGCTGGCAGGCGAACGTCAACGGGGTCATCGCGGCTCTCCGGTAGCGGGCGATTCTTCCGGCAGGACGGGGACAGGTGAGCGCGGTCATGGGCTCAGTCCTGCGTGCGCGCCAGGAAGGTCATGACGGCCAGGGCGAGGCCGACGAACCCGGCGAAGCCGCCCGCCCCGGCCAGGACGGCCAGCGGTACGGGGGTGCCGCCCAGCCAGGCGAGGCCGCCGCCGGAGAAGGCGACGAAGAGACCGGCGGTGACGATCACGGCCACCCAGAGTCCCCGGATGCTGTTCATACGTTCCTCACGTCGTTGTGGAGGGGGTCGAAGTCGTGGAGCGCACCAGGCCTGCCTGCCCTGACCCGGGCAGCGGCGCCGGGGCGTGTCCGTGCCCCCGGGGTGCGCTCCCTCCATGCCTAGTGCCTGGCCAGCACGCCGCTGAGCAGACAGATCGCAATCACGTCGATCCGGAACGAAGGCGTGCCATCGCGCGGGTTTCTCAGGGCTCTGGTCGGGCGCTCCCGGTGCTCGGGCCCGTGCCCTGATGCTGTTCTGTGGCTTCCGCCGTGCGCCGTGCCGCCGTGTCGTGGCGTTCCGGATCGTCCCGCGAGGCCGTTCCGGAACGTCCCGCGCGAGACGTTCCGGAACGATCCGGGCCGGTGAAATCCTGCGCAAGAGACCGTTCCGGATGACGGGGAGCAGGCCCTGTCGTACCGGCTCGTTCCGGATGGGGCTGACGGGGTGATGTGGGTCTCAGTGCCGTGGCGAGTGCGAGAGACTTTTGCTTTCTGTTTACTTCAAGGTGCACTCTGTGATTGGCGGTGACCGCCACGATGACTGGCCGTGTGGTCGACGCTCCCCTGGAGCGGCTCTATGAAGAACTGCGGCGGCTGCGCCGTAAAGCGGGTGATGTCTCCTATGGGTACATCGCCCGGAAGAACACGCGTGGCCTGAGCAAGACCACCGTGGCGGCCATCTTCACCGGCCAGGGCCGTGTGGGGCCGCCGCGCTGGGAGAACATCGCCTGCGTCTTCGATGTCCTGCACGCCAAGCTGGACAGCACCGGTGTGGAAACCGATGGCCTCGGCACCAAGCAGGCTCTGTATCAGCTCCACCAGCAGGCCGTCGACGCCCCGGAGAGCGAGGCGTTGGCTGGGGCGCCGCAGGCGGCTTCGACGGGCCTGCCGTCCGCCGCAGCGGTCAGCATCCCGGCGCCGGCGCCGGCGATGGAACTGGACACGTTGCTCGAGCCGGATGGCATCGCGGATGGGGCCAAGCCCTGGCCCGCAGCGGAGGACCTCCCCGCCGCGCCGGCATCGAGCCCGGCTCGTAACGAGGCCGGGGGCGGTGGGCTGTCCGTCCCCGTGTTGCCGGACCTTGCCCCTGACGGGCCTCAGGCGTCGTGTCCTGAGGTTCGTCACATGGAGGAAGACGCTCAGCCGGTGGAGAAGGAGGCCACCTTCGCCGTCTGGGGTGGCCCGCTGCGTGGGCAGGCCACGGTGGATCGGATGCGCAACTGGTTCGGCCCGTGCGGTCTTCAGCTGCTGCGCGATGCCGACAACGGCCACGCCCTGGCGGCCTTCCGGCTCGGCGTTCTGCTCATCAACAGGGATGCCCCGCAAGAGGGCTGCCTGTTCCTGCAGCGCGCCGTCGACGGGAACACCAAGCTCAGGCTCACCCTGCCCGATCTCGTTGTGCGCGATCGACTGTGCGGTGCCATCGTCACCGACATTTGCCGTCACGTCGCCGATGCCTACCTCACCAGCGGTATGCCGGTTATGGCGGAGCGGTGGAACACCTATATCGACACCATCAACACCAGGTTCCCGCTCGCAGCCCTGCTGTATCGCCGCACCCAGCCCTTCGGCCGCCACGCCCGCGATGTCAGCCACGATCTGGTTCACCTCGAAACCAGCGAGATGAACCAGATCAGCACCATCTACTGGCCCAAGCGTGCGGTCGGCGCCCCGCCGAAGACGGCCCTCGCCGGCGCGGTGGTCGCCGCGCCGTGTCCTTCGGCCGCCCCTGCGCAGGCCAGCCACTGGAAGCCCCTGTGGGGTCATGTCTTCGGCGATCACGAGGATGCCTTCTGGAAAGAGATCACCACTCGCGGTGTCAAGACCGAGCCCCCCGCTCGGCGCCGGCGAGCTGACGCCGAGCTGAGATGACCGCCGAGCCGAACGGCACACACCGGAACAATCTGATCTATCTGGCCCACTGCCGTCACTGACCAGAAGCCTGGCGGCACAGGGGGCGCATTGTGTACACCTATGCCTCATGGCTCACAGTGACACTGACCCGGCCGCCGCGAACGCGGCCGCACCGGCGACCGGTACCTCGACCGAGGCGGCGGCCGGGCCGGCGGGGCGGGAACTGGGCATCCGTGAGGCGCGCGGGCAGCTCGGCGAGTTGGCTGACCGCGCCCGCTACCTGGATGAGATCACCTACCTGACCAAGCACCGCACCCGCATCGCCGCGGTGGTGCCCGCCGAGGCCGCGCGCTCACGCGGCCAACTGCAGGGCACCGTCGAGCAGTCGGCCGCCGAGGCGGAGCGGACGCGGCGCGACTATGAACGGCTGCACCGGGCGGCCGATGCAGTGCTGAACGCGGACGAAGTGCTGTGGGTGCGCGCCTACCTGCGGTTGTGGGACCTGCTGCAGCAGATGGATGGCGCTTTCGAGGCCGCGCTCGAGGACGCCCTGGCCGCCGAGCGCGACCGTGCCGACCCCGCCGAGGGCGCTGACGATGAGGAGAGGTGGGCGAGTGACGATGCCGTCTACTACGGCGACCCCTACCTGGGCGAGCTGCGCCGTCTGCGCCAGGAGGAGCGGGCTCGCCTCGACTTCGCCCGGCAGATAGACCAGGAGGTGGAATCGCACGTTGAGGCCGACGTCCGCTACCCCGGCCGCGGTGAGGTGCTGGACTGGCACGCCTGGGCCTCGCGCATCGACAAACTGGCCCACACCATCGCCGCCGCCCGCGCCGCGGGCGCCGACCGGCCCCAGGTGTTCGGGGCGCGCACTCGGCTGCGTGACGCCCTGGCCGAGGCCTGCGCCATGCTGGAGGACCTGGAGGTCACCGCTCCGGCTCAGCCGCCCGCCGACGTCACCGATTATCTGGCCCGCGAGATCTGGACTGACGCCGCCAAGGTGCCGGCCGGGCCGCTGATCGTCACGATCGCCGCCTTCGTCCGGGGCTCGCACTTGCCCGCCGAGGCGGTGCGCCGTGCCCTCGGCGAGCTGCGTACGGCAGGCAAGATTTCGTGCTACCGCTACTTCCGCGGGCAGCAGACCGAGATCGACCCCACCCGGCTGATTCCCGAGGCCCAGTTCCACCTGGTTCTGCACGGCCAGCTCGACGGGCTGGACCTCAGCCACATCCGACCGGCCGTCATCGTCGACCTGTAGCAGGACCCGCGCGATGCCTCCGGCACCGGACGCGGCACGTAGGGGAAAGCTTCCCCCGAGCCGAGGTCGTCGGCCGTGCCATCGGGGGTCTCAGTAGCAACGGAGCAGAATCCAACGGTGTTGCTGCTGACCTGTAAGTTCCGGCGCTAAATGGCCGAGGTTTCGGCGCTATCTGGCCGACGGGGCACGGGGGCCGAAAGTGCGGATCTGCAAGCGGGGTGGCGTTGACCTGCGATGACGCTGATTCCGTCACGGGACAGAGCCTGGCTTCTGTCTGGTCAGCCTGTCGAGCCCGGCCAGATAGCGCTGAAGATCCTGGCCGGATTGCTCCGAAGGTCACACAGCGACGAGCCACCCTTCTAGGTCTAGACGTGTCAGCGGGAATCCGATCAAGGAGGATGACTGAGGCCACGTTCGGACAGGTCATAGACGAGGTTGAGGACTTCGCGAAGGTTGATGCTGCGGTGCCACTGACCGAGAACACTTTCGTCATTGCCGCCTGACAACAAGGGCGGGCGCGCTTACCGTCAGGGCATGGCCCGTAAGCGCCCCAATCCCAAGAAGGACAAGTCGGCGCGGCGGCGCCGGTCACAGGTGCCTGGAGGGCTACGACGAGCCCACCTCAATCAGCAGGCCGTCTTCAAGGTGATGATGGGCGCCTCGCCTGAGGCGCTTCCGCTGGTGGCGCTGGCGGGCGTGTGGCTGTGGAATGTGGCAGAGGACGGTGCCGCCGCGGCGCACTGCGTGGACGGCTGCCTGACCCTGCGGTACGCGCTGGCCCAGTACGGGATCGACTCGCGCGTGGAAGCAGTCGGCCTGCAGCTCCAAGGGAACGGCACCCACACCCGTTACGGCGACGTTGAATCCGGCCCCCGCTACAACGCTGACGGCAGCTTCAACGGACACACCGTCCTGGTGGTCCCGCCCGCAGGCCGCTTCGTCGATCCGACCCTGCAGCAGTACGCCGAGGTCCCCCACACCGAGAAGGCGATGCTGCCGGTGCTGTGCCCGCTCCCCACCCCCAACGGCCTTGGCGACGAGCCCATCGGGGTCGACCGAGGCGATCACCTGGTGATATATCTGCCCGCCCCTCTACAGCAGCGACAGGCATGGCAGCTCCCCGCCCACACCATCCGAGCTGAGGAGTACCGGCAAGCGGCGCAGAACCTCGCGGCCAACGTGTTCGCCATGATGCGACTGCCCATGCTCCGGGAAAAGGTCGAGGGCGGGCCCTATCCCCGGCTGCGGACCCTGCTGGCCGCGCTGGAAGGAACAGAGCCGGTTGCCGACCCGCGTGGTTTCCGGTTCAAAGACCCGGCAACCGGTAGAGAGATCTGGCTGGCCGACGTGCCTGACCAGTGAGCTGATCGAAAACAGGGCTTTGCGCTCCCGCTCGACTGCCCCCTCATCGCGGGTGGGTTCCTGCGACCAGTTAGTTCGGTGGTGATCACGTCGATACGGTGACCGCCGTGGGCACTGCGAGCACCGTTCACCAGATCAAGGTCACCCTGCGCGAGGTTCACCCGCCGGTGTGGCGGCGCGTTCAGCTGCCGTCGACCGCGACCCTGGACCAGCTGCATGAGGTGATCCAGGTCGCGATGAGCTGGCAGCAGCACCACCTGCATCTGTTCGGCAAGGGCGATGCCGAGTACGGCGACAACGCCCGCGACGAGACGAAGGTGACGCTGGCCGCACTGATCCCGCGCGTCGGGGACTGGCTGGGCTATCGCTACGACTTCGGCGACATGTGGGATCACGACCTGGTGGTGGAGAAGGTCCACCGGCCGGGGGCGAAGGCCGTCTACCCGCGCTGCAGCGCCGGCGGCCGCGCCTGCCCGCCGGAGGACAGCGGCGGGCCGGAGGGGTACTTCGAGCACATGCGGGCGCTTCGGCATCGCAAGGGCTGGAAGTACCGGGTGGCCAAGGAGATTCTCGGCAGCACGCGGTGGGATCCGGCCAAGTGGGACCGCGGCGAGGTCAACGCCGGCCTGGCGAGGTTGGCGAAGCTGTGGGCCAAGCAGGCCGCCCTGGCGGCGAAGGCGGCGGCCGCCGACCGGGCCGCCCCTGAGACGGCCACGAAGCCCGTCACGAAGCCCGTCACGAAGGCCTCCACGAAGACGACGAAGAAGGCGGCGAAGGCGACGGCCGCGACCGCGCCCCGGTCCGCTGGCGCGGTGCCCGCTCACGAAAAAGGGCCGTCCCAGAAACGGTGGTTTCCGGGACGGCTAGGCATCAACGACCAGCCGTTCTACACGGCCAGACTGGCAGGAGGCGGGTTGTTCTGCTGGAACCGCTTGATGCTGATGGCTCGCCAGGCCCCGACCCACTGGTCCGGGTCGGCCTCGCAAGCGGTGACGATCGCACGGACGGCGCGCAAGGGCGGCATCCGGGCGAACTTGGCGTTGAGCGTGTCGTGCACGGTGGTGTACGCGACTCCGCTGCGACGGTGGTCGTCGTAGCCGCTGTGGCGGCAGATCTCGGGGATGCTCACACCAGCCCATACGCGCAGCAGGCTCAGCTGGTAGCGATACTCTTGCGGCGTTTTGGCCTGCCATGGATCCGGCGGAGCGGGCCCCTGCTGCGCAGCCGTGACCGTGGCCTGGCGTGCGCTGGTCTGGCTCTTGGCCGGCGCTGCCCGCCCTGGGCGGCGTGGCGTGGCGTCGCCGGCCTGGTCGGTGGCGGCGTGGGCGAGCCTCCACAAGGTCGGCCACGGCTCCTGGCCGGGCAGGCCGCCGCAGGCGATGACGAAGTGGGTGACCACCTCCCAGGACGGGCAGCGGTAGCCAGCGGCGGCGTCGGCGAGCACCGAGCGCGAGAAGGTTCCACGCTCGGCGAGCTGGGCGTAGGTGGGGATGGGATGGCCCGTGAGCTCCCGCAGGCGGCGGAGCTCACGGGCCAGGTCCGCGATCGGTCCATCCCAGGTGATCGGCTTTTCAGGCCGTGCCATGTCGGACGATCCCTGTACGGCGGGGACGCGTTCGGTAGGTCAGCGGCCGTACTGGGCGAGGTCGCCGACCGTCGCGGCCAGTGCAGCCAGCACCACGCCCAGCGCGAGCGCCGGGTCGCTGCCCAGAGCGGTCAGGACGACGACGAAGGCCAGCACCAGCACCCAGACGACGATGCGGGCCGCCGGCCGGGACGGCTGGCAGGCGAGGGGACGGTGGGGCAGGGCGAGCATGAGCGACATGGGGCCTTCTCCAAAGCGTGATGGTCCGGACGAGCAGGTTGGGGTGCGACATCGCGCCCGTGATGCCTCGCGGTTTGCCCTCCGCCGAGGCGAGCATGAACGTCGCTGGATTCATCATTACCGCATGCGGCGTAGACCGGGTACGCGCCCGTACGCGAGGCGGCGCCCGGACAATCCCGTTGCCGAAGGCCGGGTGGGTCGACACGATGCAGCCAGGTCAGCCCGGGGCGTGAGCCACGGCGGGCCCGGTGTAGCGGCTATCGGAGTGGTCCGGGGAACATCGGCTGCAGACGGTCTGGTCCGGCTGCGAGGTTGGACAACTGACGCACAGTGCATCATGGAACCCACAGCCGTTGGTCTAGACCCCGCGGCGAGGTCGGCCCAGGTCGGCCGCCCCAAGGCGTCAGTTCGTTGGTCCGGACGAGCGCTCAGGGAGACACAGAACGGCCTTCCCGATTTGCCCCGGGAAGGCCGTTGTCTTCTCACCAGGCCCGGACAATCGCGCCGGACAACTCGCCCTCGAACGCTGGTAGCCGGGGGCGCCGGTTGGAGGGAACAGGTGCCACGGAAGAGGTGCTGACGAGTGTCCCGAATGCGGGTCACAGCACGGCAGGGCCGGGCTGGGCGGTGTAGCAGCGAGGACAGATGACCACCCTGGCGCTGCCCGGGACCTTCCAGTGATAACGGCACAGACGTGTGCGTCGACAGCGGGTGAGCGTGTCGTTCGGCAGCAACTCGCCCACTTGAAGCGGGCCGGCGCGGCCGCAGGAGGGACAGGTCCATTCCGGCGGCGTCTGATCCCCGTCGACCAGGCGCCCGTCGATGGTGGTGAATCGCACCAAGACTCGCAGTGGGGCTTCGTGTTCGCTGGCCGTGGTGCCGCAGGTCGCGCAGCGCACATAGCGAGGATCGCCGGACAGGTGCCGGTTGAGCGCGATCGAGATCAGCATGCGGATCATAGGGCGGTCCCTGACCTTTCTGAAGGGAAACACCGCGGCGCTTGGATCGTCCGTCCGCCCCTCCGTCGTGACAAGCGCCGGCCGTTATCGCAGATAGTGAGTCACTATCTGCGACAGCGTGGTGCCGTCCTGAGGGAACACCCCGCCGCAGCACCGGCCACTCCCGCTGCTTATCTGCGATAGCCCTGTACGGCGGTCAATGACGGCGTCGGTCGGGGCCCTCTCTGTCAGACTGCTGTGATACATGGGACACATGAGCGCCCCGGTGGCTGATCAGGGGCATCCAGATAATCCTGTGGTAGTGGGCTCTCCTCCACGGCGATGCCGGAACCACCGGCCCCGTTTAGCGGAGTACTCGCCGCGGCGAGCCTTTCAGGAAGGCGGCGCGCTCACGCTGCGACGCCTGCCGGACTTACCACGCCGAGGCTGCCGAGCGCTGCCCGGAGCGGCATGTTCCTCCACGCGTACGAAAACAGTCGTGCGTGGGACAGCTAGTCCGGCGCCACGAGACCGTGCAACTCCAGGGAGCCACTGTGGCCAGCTCTTATGAGCTTGCTGAGCCCGTCCGGAATGACACGGTAGGCATTGCGCGTCCGGTGCTGCTCGTCGAACGACGTATGGGCGACAGGTCTTCGCTGCAAGTCAAGCAGTTCGTAGTCGACCAGCTCGCGCAAGCCTTTGCTGCGGATCTCGTCGCTGAGGTCATAGAGTTCGCGGCCGATGCGAGGGGAGATCCAGATGGTCTCTCCAACGCGCCCACGTTCTTCGTGGAGAGCGACAAGATACATCGCGACAGCTGCTCCCGATAGTTCACTCACCCAGCCCTCGGTCCAGAACTCACGGTTGAGTTGTACATAGAAGTGCCGTTGGCGATCTTTGGCTGAGCGTCTCGGTGCGGGTTTGGCCAGTGGGCCTGGTTGGTAATAGCGCTGACCCGATCCGGCATCGTCGAGGAGATGCACCTGGGTGGCCTCGCCGGGGCGGCGATCTAGCGCCAAGAAGCCCTCTTCCTCCAGCCAGCGGAGCGCTGTTTGGACACGTCGAACGCCAGCTCCTTCGGTTCCGGGGAGTCCCACCAAGGCGGCGAGTTGTTGAGCCGGGTAGGCGAAAACGGGACGCTCCCTACCACGCGCCAGCCACAGCAGGGAGAGGTAGAGCTTGAGTCGAGCGACTCCTCCGCGGCCGCCGCTGCCGCGGAGGATACGTGCCATCGGAGGGGGCGGTGCTGCTGCGTCGGGTCGAGCGATGAAGGAGTAGCGGATCGCAGCACTCGTGGCGCCGGCTTGGACGGCAGCCTGCTTGGCGATATGTCGCTGGAAATCGTCCTGGCTAAATCTCCGGCTTCTTTGCATGCCTGCATTCCGAAATCTTCGAGAGGGGGTGAGTGATATGTCTCTAAGTGATACAGTCCTCTGTGGCTTATCTTACCTACTAGGACAAGGCTAACGGTAGGGGTTACCTCCTTCTAACTTCAATTGATCAGAATATGGGAGAGGGTCATGCGGCTCCAATCGGCCACTGGATGTGAGATATCGTCGAACCCATGCTATGGTGTCATCCAAGGTCGAAGGAACGAGGCGGATGAGATGCGAGGCAAGCCAGCCTGAGCTCTCGCGTTTACGCTCTGGACACCCCAGCGGCAGGAGTCGACCGCGGGCCCCAAGGTCAGAAGGTTCACTACCTTCGGGGGTTCCGTACACGTCTTGATCTAGGCGCAAGCCAAGCTGTCCGTGAGAAAGGCCCCGGGTGCCCGGGGCCTTTCTTCGTCTCGTCCCCTCCTACAGCGTCTGGTTGCTACTCCCTCACCCGGGACTGGTGATCCTGGTGCGCAGCTCGCGCAGGTCGGGGATGTGGTTGTACAGCGTCCCCGCGCTGACGCCCAGCAGCTTGGCGATCGAGGTGATCGAGTTCTCCGGGTTGGGCAGCATGTCGCGGGCGGCGCGCAGCAGCTCGGGGGTGATGACGGTGGGGCGGCCGCCGGTGCGGCCGCGGGCCTTGGCGGCGGCCAGGCCGTCGCGGGTGCCGGCCACGATGAGCTCGCGGATGAATTCTGCGAGCGCAGCGAAGACGTGGAAGATGAGCCGGCCGCCCGGCGTGGTGGTGTCGAGGTTCTCATGCAGCGAGGTGAAACCGATCTCACGCTTACGGAGTTCGCCGACCATCGTGATGAGGTCGGCCAGCGAGCGGCCGTAGCGATCCAGGGACGGCACGACCAGCGTGTCGCCTTCGGTCAGGAACGCATGGCAGGCGGCGAGCTCGGGCCGCTCGGCGGTCTTGCCGGACCTCTTGTCGGCGAACACCTTCCGGCACCCCGCCGCCTTGAGCGCGTCCAGTTGGCGCTCGAGGTTCTGGCCGGCGGTGGAGACGCGGGCGTAGCCGATGCGGATCTCGCTGCGGTAGGCGGGGAAAGCGGCCAGCGGGTCGGCGGGCGGCTGCAGGGCGTCGGTCACGCCCATCATTCTCTCAACAAACGGTGTTTCGAGGTTGTTGAACCGCCGGGGTTGTTGAACGAGTTTTTGAAGGCGTTCGAGGCCTTCTAGCGGCTGGTCGGACGGGTCTTCAAAAAACGATCGTTAAATGAAGGCTTCGAACTCTGTGGGAAGCCGTCTCACCGTGGGTCTGCCGCCAGCCCATTCCGCCTTCAGGCCGAACGAACGCATAGGTCACAAGTTCCGCAAGAACCTGTCCATGACACAGATCATCGAGGCAGCCCACGCCAGCAGGAGCGCGGTCGCCGTGGAGAACTGGGCCGGTCTACATTCACCCGCCGAGGGACCATTAGGCATCCGATCGTCGGGGAACGTGTGGGTATCCAGACGAGGTGCGGGAGCTGGGTGACCGATCTCCCGCCCCCTCGCCCCTTGGACTACTTCGGGTTGCCCTGGCCTGGGTTGGCGTCGTGTCCGTGGTCATCCTGTTCCCGCACGCTGGTCTTGCGGTCGGTGCGGTTGCGGTGGATGCCGGCGGCGAAGGTTAGGGCGGCGCCGGTCAGGTTGAGCGCGCTGGCGGCAAGCGGCATCCACTCGATGATGTGGTGCATATTCGGCTTCCTGTCGGTGGTCGTGGGGCGGCCGGCCGGCACGCGGTTGATTACTGGACGCAGCAGACCAGGCACCGGCGGGGTACGGCAGCGGATGCGGATTAAGCCGGAGGAAGCCTGGCAAGTGAGTGGCGTGGGAGAGGGTGAGGCGGCAGGCTAAACGGTGATGTCATCTGACCGGCCGGTGGTGGGGTCCGAGGGGTTCGCCGCCGTCCGAGGTCGTGGCCGGACAGGCGCGGCGGGCCGGTCGACCAATCTGAAAGAGCCGCATCGCGATGTCTCACCACATTTACGACGGCGACGGCGATCACGATGTCGTCTCGGATCCCGACCCGACAGGGGTGCATACGCCTGGCGAGCTGGCTCACGCGCTGGACGTACTGCGTAGGGCGCGTAGGCTGTCCTATTCCGATCTGGAGAAGGCGGCGCGGCCAGATCGGATGCCCGCCAGCACGATGAGCGACCTGCTTAAGAAAGGCCGACCGTCGGTGGAGACGCTGGAGGTGTTCCTACGCGCCTGCGGTGTTCCCCGCGAGCGGCACCGGAGGTGGCTAGCGGCGCGGGAGCGGGCGCTGTCGACCGATCTGCCCCGGGCGGCGGGGGCGATCCGGGTGGAACAGGCATCGCCGCGGCTGCTAGGGGTGCACAAGCCCATCGCGGTCCCCGGCGCTTCTGAGGAGATGCCGGTGTATGTGCCTCGCGATACCGACATCGCCGAAGACGGGATTCGTGACCTGCTGGCTAAGGCGATGGCCAAGGGCGGGGTAGTGGTACTAGTCGGTGAATCGTCCTCGGGCAAGACTCGGTGCGCGTTTGAGGCGGTGCGAGCGCTGATGCCTGCCTGGTGGCTGGTGCATCCGGCCGGGCCCGCGCAACTGGCCGAGTTGGCGGTCGATCCGCCGACTCGGGTGGTGGTGTGGCTGGATGAGCTGCAGACCTACTTCGACGGCGAGCGCGGTCTCACCCCGGCAGTTCTGCGCACGATGGTGAGTGCCGGGGCAGTGCTCGTGGGTACGTTGTGGCCGGAGCGCTACGCCGCTTACATCCGTCTACCCGAACGCGGTAAGCCGGATTTATGCCAAGAAAAGCGGGAAGTGCTCAAGGCGGCCGAGGTGGCTCACATCGCCCCGGTGTTGAGCGCTGCCGAGCGGGAACGCGCTCGGCAGGCTGCGAAAGCCGATACCCGGATCGCGGTGGCGCTGAAATCGGCCGACTACGGAATGACCCAGGTCATGGCCGCCGCACCGCAACTGGTCGATCGCTGGCACACCGCCGACCCCTACGCTCGCGCCGTGCTGGCCGCAGCCGTGGACGCCGCCCGGCTCGGCGTCCGGGCACCGCTGACCGCGGAGATGCTGCGCGCTGCTGCGCCCGGCTACTGCGACGCTCGGCAGCGGGCGGCCGCCCCGGCCAACTGGTTCGAGGCCGCGCTGGCCTACACCACCGAGCAGGTGCATGGCGCCGCCGCCGCGCTGGCGCCGGTCGCCGAACAAATGGGACAACTCCCAGCTGGGTATGTACTGGCGGACTACTTGCTGCAGTACGCCGGACGGCAACGCCGCACGGCCAAGATCCCCGCCACCACTTGGCAAGCCCTGGTCGACCACGTCACCGACCACGCCGACCAGGCACGCTTGGGCCACAGCGCAATATCCCGGCTGCTGTACCGCTACGCCGAACCCCTCCTCAGCAATGCCGCCGATGCCGGCCATGAGGACGCTACCTACTGGCTGGCTTTGCTGTTAGCCAGCCAGAGGCGGGTAGAGGAGTTGCGCGTGCGGGCCGATGCTAGCGACGGGGCCGCCGCCGAACGGTTGGCCGAGCTGCTGGCGGTGCAGGGGCGAATAGAAGAGGCATTGACGCTGTGGCGTACATCAGCCGATGTCGGCAACAAGTTCGCAGCCCAACAGCTGGCTTCGCTGTTGGCTAGTCAGGGGAACGTGCAGGAGTTGCGTGCGCGAGCCGATGCTGGCGACGGGGCCGCCGTCATCTCGGTGGTTGGTTTGCTGGCTGCGCAAGGGCATTTGGAAGAGGCTCTGGCTCTGGCGCATGCCCGAGCCGCCGCTGGCGACGAAGATGCGGTTGAGCTGCTGGCCGGTTTGCTGGCCGAGCTATTGGTCGTTCGGGGGCGGGTGGAGGAGTTGCGTGCGCGGGCCGATGCTGGCGACGGGGCCGCCATTTGCCGACTGGCCGAACTACTGGCCAGCCAGGGGCGGACGGAGGAGGCACTCGCTCCGCTGCGTGTGCGAGCTGATGCTGGCGATCGGAGCATTGCCGTCCGGCTGGCCAAGCTGTTGGCCGAGCAGGGGCGGGTGGAGGAACTGTGTGCGCGGGCCGATGCCGGCGACAGGGCCGCCGCCAATCGGTTAGCTGAAGTGTTGGCCGAGGAGGGGCGGGTGGAGGAGTTGCGTGCGCGGGTCGATGCCGGCGACGGGTTCGCTGCCGAGCGGCTGGCCAATGCGCTTGAACGGTGGGGCCGAGTGGAGGAGGCCGAGCAGGTGCGCAGGTTCGGGCTGTCCGCTGAGGAGTAGAAGGTGGAGCGTCCGCCGCCGATAAGGGCACCCATCTCGCAAGGGCTAGCCACCCGTCGAAACCTAAGCGCTCCGATTCAGCTGAGAGAGGCCGTCCCGAGACGGTCGTTTAAGGGACGGTTCCGCGACGCCGGAGCCGTCTCCGCGGATTCCCAGTTCGGACGATTACGCGATTCTCGGCGATCGTCCCGAAACCCGTTGTCACTTTTCGAAGTCGTGTGCACGGCTGTCCTGGGGCTTCGGGGTCTGTGCAGAGGACTGCGAACGTCCGGTGCGTCCATAGTCTTGTGCGCTACCGTGCGTTTTGTTCCGTACTCGTGTGCGCGACGGTGAGGTCCCGGCATGGACAGCGGGCGGGCGCAGGTTGTCGAGCGGGGCGTGCTGACAGCCCCGGATGAGACGTGGGACGTAGCGGTACGCCGGGCCGAGGTGATCGGCCGACTGGCCGCCGAGCCGGGGGTGGGATTGGCGGCCGCGGACGCGGCGGCGGCCGAGCTGGGCCTTTCGCGGCGCCAGGTGTACGTGCTGCTGGGGCGGTGGCGTGCGGGTGAGGGCGTCGTCTCAGATCTGCTTCCCCGGCGCTCCAGCGGCGGCCGGAGACTCGGCCGGGTGCCGGCGGCGGTCGAGTCGATGATGGCCGAGGTGATCCGTTCGCGGTATCTGGACCGGCAGCGGCGCTCGGTGGCGGCGGTCTACCGGGAGGTCGTACGCCGGTGCCGGGTCGGCGGGCTCCCGGTGCCGGCCCGCAGCACGCTGGCGCGGCGGATCGAGGCGCTGGATCCGGTGGCGGCCGCCACGGCGCGGGAGGGTGTCGAGGGCGCGCGCCGGCTGCGGTCGGCGGGCGGCGACCCGCCGACCATCGAGGGCCTGCTGCAGCAGGTGCAGATCGACCACACGCCGGTCGATGTGGAGGTGGTCGATGAGCGGCATCGGCTGCCGATCGGCCGCCCGTACGTCACCGCGGCGATCGATGTGGCCAGCCGGTGCGTGGTCGGCCTGGTGGTGACCCTGGAGGCACCGTCGGCGCTGTCGGTGGGGCTGTGCCTGGCGCACACCGTGTGCGACAAGCGGCCGTGGCTGGAGCGGCTCGGCCTGCAGGCGGTGGTCTGGCCGATGAGCGGCAAACCGCACGAGATCCACGTCGATAACGCCGTGGAATTCCACAGTGAGGCGCTGCGCCGGGGCTGCGTGCAGCACGGCGTCACGCTGGCGTACCGGCCCAAGGGCATGCCGCACTTCGGCGGCGTCATCGAGCGGCTGATCGGCACGATGATGCAGATGGTGCACGAACTGCCCGGCACCACCTTCTCCAGCGTGGCCGAGCGTGGCAGCTACGACAGTCAGGGCACGGCGGTGCTGACCGTCGCCGAGCTGAACCGGTGGCTGGCCCTGGCGGTGGCCGCCTACCACGGCCAGGTGCACGCCACGCTGGGCCAGACACCCGCCGGGCGGTGGGCCGAGGGCGTCGCGGCCGGCGGCCGCCCCTCGACGGTGACCGGTGAGACCGCGTTCCTCATCGACTTCCTGCCGGTGATCCGGCGGACGCTGAGGCGGACCGGTTTCACCATCGACCACGTGCAGTACTACAGCGACGCGCTCAAGCCGTGGATCGCCCGCCGGGATCGGCTGGAAAAGTTCGTCCTGCGCCGCGACCCGCGGGACCTGTCCCGGATCTGGGTGCTGGACCCCGACGGGCACGCCTACCTGCCGGTGCCGTACCGGATGCTGTCGCGCCCGCCGATCAGCGTGTGGGAACAGCGCGCCGCGATCGCCCGGCTGCGCCGGGAGGGCCGCGCCCAGGTCGATGAGAACGCCCTGTTCGCCATGGTGGAGCAGATGCGGCAGATCACCGAGAACGCGGCGGCCACGACCCGCCGGGCCCGCCGCGATGCCGAGCGCCGATTGGCGACCCCCGCGCCGCGACCAGATGCGCCGGCGCCCCCGCCGCCACCCTCGCTGCCGGCCGAGGAGGGCGCGGAGGGCGCGGACGATGAGCCCGTGCAGCCGTTCGAGGTGATCGAGCAGTGGTGACCAGTCGGCCAGGCATCGAGCTGGAGCCGGGCCCGGAAGAGGACCTGTCGCACCTGCATGACAGCGTCCGGCCGGTGGCCAGGCTGCCCGCCGCCGAGCGGCTGGCCCGGGTCCGGGCGGATCGGTGGATCGGCTACACCCGCGCCACCCAGGCACTAGACCAGTTGCACACGCTGCTGGACTGGCCGGCCAAGCAGCGGATGCCGAACCTGCTGGTGATTGGGCCGACCAACAACGGCAAGTCGATGATCGTGGAGAAGTTCCGGCGCTCGCACCCGCCGATCTCGCACCCGGAAACGGAGGAGATCCCGGTGCTGGTCGTGCAGATGCCCTCCGATCCGCACGTGGCCCGCTTCTACACCGCGCTGCTGAGCGCGCTTGGCGCGCCGCTGCGGCCCCGGCAGCGGCTGGCCGAGCTGGAGCATCTCGCGGTGCGGCTGCTGCGGCAGGCCGGCGTGCGGATGCTGGTGATCGACGAACTGCACAACGTGCTGGCCGGGCGTGACGGGGTGCGTCGCGAGTTCCTCAATCTGCTGCGCTTCCTGGGCAACGAGCTGAAGATCCCGCTGGTTGGCGTCGGTACCCGGGACGCCTACCTGGTGATCCGCTCTGATGACCAGTTGGAGAACCGCTTCGCTCCGTTCGTGCTGCCGCGCTGGGAGGCCGGCCGGGAGGCGAGCATGCTGCTGGCCAGCTTCGCCGCCGCCTTCCCGCTGCGCCGCCCCTCCTACCTGGCCACCGCGGAGATGACCGACTATCTGCTGGCCCGCAGCGAGGGCACCATTGGAGAGTTGGCCGCGCTGCTCACCGAGGCCGCCGTCGCGGCGATCGAGTCCGGCGAGGAGGCCATCACGCAGCGCACCCTGCTGCTGGCCGGCTACGCCGGGCCGACCGAGCGGCGCCGCAAGTTCGAACGCGAGCTGCTGTGAGGAGCGCGGGCGTGCCGGACGGGGCGCGCCGCTGGCCCGTGCACCCCGAGCCCGCTCCCGGCGAGGCGCTCACCTCCTGGCTCGGCCGTCTGGCCGGGCTGTACCGCCTGTCGGTCGAACAGCTGCTGACCCATAACCTCGGTCCGGCGTCAGCGCAGTTCGACGTCGTACGCCCACGCGACGCAGCCCTGGACTACCAGGTGCCCGCTTTTGACGTCGTACGCCCACGCGACGCAGACCTGGACTACCAGGCGCCCGCTGCCGTCTTACGCGCGCTCACCGCGCGGACCGGCATCGCGGTAGGCCGACTGCGCCGGATGACGATCTCCGGGTGTGTGCCGTGGCTGGCCGACACCCTGGATCCCGCAGACGGCCCGAAGGCATTCTCTGCTTATGTCCGGCAGGACTCGGTACTACTGCCGCCGGGCCGGGCCGGATATCACGTCGTCAACCACTGGGTGCCCTGGCTGCCAGCGCGCAGCCGCCCATGGCGGACGGCACGCCGGGTCTGCCCCACCTGCCCGGCCGACCGCGGCATCCTCCTGCTCGCCGCGCTCCCCCTCATGATCAGCTGCGCGGAACACGGATGCCGCCTGGAACGAGTCCACGAGGTTCGCCGGGCCCACCGCTACGGCGAGCCCCTGACCCCCCGCCCGGTCCCCGACGCCGTCGCCGCGCTGGACCGGCTCACCTTCGAAGGCATCGCCACCGAGAGCGTCACACTACCCTCGCGCACGGTGCACGTCGGGGAATGGCTACGCCTGCTGCGTACGCTGCTGGACGAGGTCAGCATGGTCGCCTCCCGGGCCGGCCCCGGCTCGGCCGCCATGCTGCACCAAATCTGGGACACTGCGGACTTGCCGTTCCGGGCTGGTCTGATCCTCTGGCGGCCGTACGAGCGGCTGAGCCCGGCACGTCAGGAAGCGATGCTGCACGCGGCGGCCACCGCAGTGCAGTTGGCCGCGGACGGGAGGATCATTCCCGGTGGCGCGCTCGGCGCGGCGCTGCAGCCCGCTTCCCATCGGCGGTAGGGGAATACGCCCCGGCTTAGCCGATGAGGTTCACAGCGCGGCGGAACGTCGCGGCGGCGGCTTCCAGGTCCGCGAGGACCTTGCGCCAGCACACACGGGTCGTCGAGCGGGATCTGCGGCAGCGTCACGGCGTGCTCCTCAGAGCACGTTGCTGAACTCTGACGGGTCGATGACGTCGATCCCCAGGAACAGCACGTCGGCCGCTCCCGGCACGGGGTTGAACAGATACGGTCGCGCTCTGCAACGAGAAGGTGGACACCTACTTCGACGGCGAGATCACAGCTTGCTCGCTCCGTAGCCCACAAGCCCGACCGGCGGCAGAATGGGGCTCGTGCGCAAAGCGGTTGCGGTAGTGGCGCTGGCGAGCCTTCTGGCGGTGCCGACTGTGGCCTGGACCTTCGTCGATCTCGGCGCGAAGATGCATCTCGGCGACCTCGGCGCGCTGCTGTTCGCCGGGGTCCCGATTGGCCTGCTCCTGATCTCGTACCTCCGCGGGAAGACCGCGCAGCAACCCGCGCTGGACGACGACGGATTGCGCATCGCGGCGGAGTTGCTGGCCAGGCAGGTGGGCGAGCAGTGGCTCGCCGAGGTCAGGATGTGGTCGCTGCACAACCCCGACCCCATCGCGATCTCCTGGGAGCTCACCAAGGATAAAAGGCTCGTGCAGCCGGGACGGCGCTACGCCTTCGGCGGCGACAGCGCCGCCATCGAGAAGATGGCCGAACGGTTCCGCAGGCTCGACCGACGCAGGCTGGTGATCATCGGGGAGCCCGGGACGGGCAAGACGACGCTGGCCGTACAACTGCTGCTGCTGTTGGCCAGGACACGCAAGGACGACGAGGCCGTACCGGTCCTGCTGCCGCTCGCCGACTGGGATCCTGCCGAGCACCCGCAGTTGCAGGATTGGCTGGCCGCTCGGGTGGCACGTGACTACCCGGCGCTGAACGCCGCCCACGGCCCGGCCGCCGCCGCGCAACTGGCCGCGGCCGGGCTGATCCTACCTGTCCTGGACGGCATGGACGAGCTACCCAAGCAGGCCCGCCCAGCCGTACTCACAGCGCTGAACGCCTGGCTCACCGACCGCGACGAACTCATTTTGACCAGCAGAACCACGGAGTTCGCCGGAGCGCGGCGCACCATCAACGCCGGGACCGTCATCACCTCCACGCCGCTGGTGCCCGGAGTAGCCGCCGCCTACCTGGAGCGCTGCGTGCCCCCCGGCGGTGAGTGGGAGGCGGTACTGCGCGCGCTGCGGACGGGCTCCGCGCCCGCGCTGGCGTGCGTGGTGTCCACCGCGCAAGGACTGTGGATGGTCAAGACCGTGTACGCGGAGACGGGCGCGGACCCGAGACCCCTGCTCACCACGTACGCGCGCAGCCCAGCCAAGCTGCGCGGCCACCTCCTCGACCACGTCGTGGAGGCGCTGGTCGCCACCAGGAGGCCGGGCCGTTCCCCCGGACCGTTCCGGCCGCGCAGGCAGTGGACCGCAGACCAGGTTCGCGCCCGGCTGGAGTACCTGGCCCGCCTGCTGTCCGAGCACGACACCCGCGAGCTGGCCTGGTGGCGGATCGCCGGATACTTGGCCAAGCCGCACCCGCCTCCCACCGTCGGCGTCGTCATGCTCCTGCTGGGCAATTTCGTGGTGGGGTCCATGGGCCGCTCCAGGGTCAGGCTCGCGGCCGAGCTGACGGGCCCGCTGCCGATCCTGATCTACGTCGTCAACCTACTGATTGGCCTGGTCCTCACCGCCACGATCGCTATCATCACCGTGGACCTGGTCAGAGGCGGCCGCTGGAAGGGCTCGCCACTCGTGTGGGCCAAGCTGGTCGCGGAGGAACCAGGCACCGTCGCCCTCGGCCTGCGCGGCCGGATCCGCCCGTTACTGCGGCTGCTGGCCTTCTGGGGCCTGACGGGAGGCGTCGTGGGGACCGTAGGGGTTCCGATCGTCAGCGCCTCGGGGCAGTGGGACCTGTCGCTCTTCCGCACGATTGTCGGCGCGGTGGCCGGACTGGTGGTGGGCCTGCTGCTGGGCTTCGTACGCTGGGCCTCACGGCCCGCGCCGACGGCGGCCGCCCTGTCGCCGCCGTCCACCTGGCGCGGCGACCGCACACTGACCCTCATGCATGTGGTCGTGTATGTGCTGCTACCCGGACTGGTGATCTGCGCAGCGTACTGGGCGCAGGGCGGCATGGCGGCAGGGCTCAGCGCCGGTCTGGTGCTGGGGCTGGGCGGCGGGCTCGGGTTTTGGCTGGGGTACGGCGAGCACCACGCCTGGCTGGCGTACAAGATCATCGCTTTACGGCACCGGCGCCTGCCGTACCGCTTGATGGGTTTCCTCGACGACGCCCACCGGATGGGGCTTCTGCGGGCTGTTGGCCCGCACTACCAGTTCAGGCACGCCGAGCTGCACGATCACCTCGCCCGCTCCTCCACGGGGAGGCGTGACAGCCGAGGAGTTTGACCAGAAACTGGTCGACCGCTCCTTCAGGGAGTCGGGGGCTGGTCAGTGGGGTTGCCCTCAGCAGCGGCTGCCAGGGTTTTGTGGACGACGCCGACGGAGACCTTCACCCCGGCGGCGATGGCGCGGATGGATTCCCCGCGCCGGCGACGGTCGAGGATCGCGGCCCGCTTGTCGTCGTCGACCACGGGGCGGCGGCCTCCGACCCTGCCTTGCTTTCGGGCCGTCTCCAGGCCGTTCCTGGTCTTGCGGACGATGTCGCGGCGGCGGTCCTCGGCCAGGGCGAGGGCCAGGTCGAGGATGAAGGAGCGTTCGGTGTGCTCGCCGGCGCCGATGCCCTCCAGGACCTTGACGCCCACGCCCTGCTGGAACAGGTCGTTGAGGACGATCAGTCCTTCCAGGAGATTGCGGCCGAGACGGTCGACTTCCTGGACGGTCAGCAGGTCGCCCTCGCGGATGTAGGACAGCGCGGTGAGCAGGTCGGGCCGGTCACTGGTGGCGAGCTTGCCGCTGGCCTTCTCCTCGATGACCTTCAGGCAGATCGGATCGAGGGCGTCATGCTGCCGCTGGGTCTTCTGCTTGTCGGTGCTGACCCGGACCAGTCCGATGAGCGCCACGGCGAAGCACCTCCGTTCATCAAACGTCAAGCGCGAGGTACCTGAACGGTAGCAGGGCACGGCCGAAGATGAACGGCAAAATGAACATCCAAACCGGACACTGCGCATGGGGTCCCCGTTCGGCCGGGCGTCCTGGGTTGCGTTCGTCAAACGCTCGTTAGATGAACGCCGCACCTGACGGTCACGGAGTCGCAGAGCCTGGGAATCGCACCCCACGTTCTCGCAACCGCCAACTCGTCACAACGTCCGGGCATCCCGGAGCTGCAATTGACCGCGACGGCCGATCACGTGCCGGTGCCAGGCGGTCCAGCCCCGCACCTGGTAGTGGTCCAGGCCGACCTGGGCCCTTGGCCGCCTGGAAGGACTCCTCCACCGCCCACCTCTACTTCGCCGGCCTCGGTTTGAGGAGGCGGCGCACTACACAGGCGAGCACGATCAGCGCCGCCCAGCGCGAGGACGAGGTCCTGGGAAGCGGCGCGGGAACGCGGGAAGTAGGGCGCGGGACGGCGTAGACCAGCCTGAGTAGCACGGGGGCCGCTGCCGGCATCGCCAGGACGATGACGACGACGGCCAGCCAGGCGGGAGTGGGGTTCCAGTACACATCGGCGTAGGCCAGAAGCAAGCCCCCGAGGGCAACGGCGATCACGAGGGCGTAGCGGACGGTGCCGAACGTGCCCTTCGACAGGTGGCGGGCGATCTTCTTGGAACTGACGGTGGTACGGCGAATCCGTCGACGGATCACCGTGATGAGCACCAAAACCGTGGCGAGGTAGGCGTACACCACGGCGATGAGCCAGGTCGGGGGGTGCGTGTCAAAGGCGACGTAGAGGTAGTCCAGGCTCGTGGTTGACAACAGCAGGACCGCGAGCGTCGCTACGCCGTGCAGGACGGCACGCGCCAGGCGCTCCAGGTCAACCGCGCCCTCGGCGCCGCCGTCCTGTTCCAGGTGGGCGGCGATGAGCCAGGCGACGCCGCTGGTGAGGGCGACGGCGCCGACGCCCAGCAGGCCACTGGCGATCATCATCTCGGACCAGATGCGATAGCAGGCGCCGCCCTTGGGTGTCTCCCCGGCGATCACGGCCAACAGGTAACTGTTGAGGGCCAGGGCGGCGAACGCGGCGAGGAACAGGCTGATGGCCGGGATCCTGCGGCGTCTGGGCCAGGACTGACTGAGCATCACCACGATGCTGGTGAACACGAAGCCGGCCAGAACCCCGGCCAGCTGGGAGAGCACGGGGGCGAGGGTGACCGGGTTCCACCCCGGCTCCGGGCACAGGTCGTTCACGATTGCCAGTGTGAGGGTCCAGCTCTCAGCGGGCTGGATATGGCCGGAATCGGCCGGGGCCGAGCAGCCCAACCAGATCTGGCCGGTCGACCAACGCCTGGCTCGACCTGTGGATGATTACCCCGTTCGGCAAGCCGGATGGTCTGCACGCCCGTCAGCGTGCAGACCACTTCGCGCATCCGTGCACACGACTTCGAAAAGTGACACCCGTCCCGAAACATTCCCCATCGACCTTGAGTTTTGGGACCCTTTTCGGGACTCTGGAGGAGTGAACGCCTCCCCCGCCGTATCCGCCGCGCCGAGTAACGCGATCCGCATCGGCTACGCCCGCGTCTCCACCCGCGCCCAAGACCACGCCGCGCAGCTGCAGCTGCTGAACGCCGCCAACTGCCGCGAGATCGTCGAAGAGACCATCTCCACCCGCCGCAAGGACCGGCCCAAGCTGCAGGCCACCGTGGCGTCGCTGAAGGCCGGCGACACCCTGGTCGTCACCAAACCCGACCGGGTCGCCCGCAGCGTGAAGGAGCTGCTGGTCTTCCTGGAGGACGAGCTCGCCCCGCGCGGTATCAACCTGGAGATCCTGACCGGCATCTGCGCCGGCCTCCACCGCCCCGACGGGCAGACCATCGCCGACAAGCTGCTGTTCATGGTCGCCGCGATGGCGGCTGAGATGGAGCGCAACCTGATCAGCGAGCGCACCAACGAGGGCCTGGACGCCGCCCGCGCCGCCGGCCGCGTCGGCGGCCGCCCCACCGCGGTGACCGACGACGTGCTCGCCGCCGCCCGCGCCCGCCAGGCGCGCGGCCAATCCGTCACGCAGATCGCCCGCGAGCTCGGCGTCGGCCGCTCCACGCTGTACCGGGCCCTGGAAGACGACGAACCCGGCCGGCACGCACCCGCTCACGACAGCGCCGTCCCGCAACCGGGCGGTACTCCCGACCCGCACAGCGACGTGATCCTGGTGGCGCTGGCCAAGGCCTTCGACCGCAACACCGCGATGCGCGACGCGTTCCTCGCCGACCAGACCCCGGCCATGCGAGAGCAGTACTGGAGTGAGGTGGCCGACGCTCAGGCACGTATTCACCTGCGCCACAACGCAACGAAGACGACCTGACCGGCCTCATGGTCCGCATGTTCCCCGTTGCGACCATGTCCCGCCGGTCACACGTCATGCTTGTTTGTGGCAAGATGACCCGTTCAGGCAGTGTCGCGAGTGGTCGATCTCACAGTGCGTTAACGCAATGTCTCGGAGAGCGGGAGGCGCCCAGAGCGCCCCGAACCGGTCAACGGTCCGAGGCGCTCTGGGCGGAATGCGCGCTTTATCCCAGCATTCGTTCCTCGTCGAATCCGAGTTCCTCTTCTATCTCCAGTTCGACGGCGGCGTGCCATCGGACAACGTCGGGCCATGACGGCGCCGTCATCTCCCGAACGCGGTCGAGCGCCTCCACCGTGCCGATCGCACCCAACGAAAAAATCACCTTCTGACACAGCCAGTACGCGGGCGCATCCGCCTGCACTGAACGTTCGGCCACTCTGAAGAGGCACGCGACCGCGTCCGTCGCCTGGATATCACCCAGGATGTCGACGAGGTCTTCGTTGTTGAGCCCAGGGACATCCGCCTCAAGGATTTCCCGGAGAACCTCGCCAAGCCCTGGAGCCCTCAGAGGGGCGGCAAGATTGGCGAGCCGCTCTACCCTGCGCCAGTTGTGTGCACGAGCTGCTTCCCGGATCCAGGTGGCGATGGATTCCGTCGTCTCGGGGTATTCGGCCGCGATGGCCTGGGCATGCTGCTCGCTTACACCTCCCGTCACAAGGGAATCCACCTTATCGGCCGAGGAATTGCTATTACTCGGGATGGTCACCAGTCGTCTACCCTTCCAGATCCGACGATCCTTGAGTTGAACACGCCAACGGATCCTGGCCTCAGCCCGTAAGTGTTCCATCCGCGCTCCGACTTCAGGTGCACGGAATTGGGATCTTGGCCGATTTGGTCCGGGGTCTTACTTGCAGCGATCAGTGCGTCGCGAGTTCCCGGCGCCATTTCATAGCGTACCAGAACTACGTACTTGTCGGCATTTCTTCCTCCCTTTCGGGCAGTCTGCCGCCTCAGGCCCTCAAGGTATTCGCGGGATTGAGTGACGAAGTTCTCCGTTCCCTTTACGGTGATCTCGCCGTTCGGCCCCAGTTGATTGAATTCCTTCAAGCTCATTGCTCGATAGAAGAATTCGGGGCTGTCGGGGATGTCGATTTTGTTATCGAGCTTTTTGTTTCTAGGCAGGGTGGGCCCAAGCGGGTTGCGCCCACCCAGTCTGCGTCCGAGTGGGAAGCCCGCACCACTTTCTGCCTCGACATCGTCAAGCGTCAGGCCATGCGGCTTCAGCTTCTCATTGATCTCTTTCTCTGCTTTGCAGTAATCATTGGCATCACAGAGATCGTTCTTTAACTTTTCGACGGCCTGCCGAAGTTTGTTCGCTGCCTCCTGCACTCTCCATTGGGTCGACTTTTTCTTTCCGCTTGTGTGATGAGTTTCAGCGAAGGTCTGGTCGGATTCCCGAGTGCCGGTGTCAACCCTATGGCCGTCTAGTTCGACGCCGTTGATCGGGTTGCCGCCGGCAAAGGCGTAGCGGTTGGAGGTCCAGGGGTCAAGGCCGAGGCCGAGGTCATCGAGTGCGCCGTTGTAACTGTCGAGGTTGAGGAAGCGGTTGAGGTTGGGGTTGTAGTCGCGGAACCCCATGTCGTACATGCCGGTGGAGTTGTCCCAGCGCTTGGCGTTGAAGCGGTAGGGGTTGTACTCCTCCTTGGCGGTGGGGTCGACGGGATCGGGCTTGTCGACGCCGGTGAAGAGCTTGTCGTCGTTCTTGCCGTAGGCGGTGTAGCCGTAGGTGGCGCGGGTGTCACCGGTCTCGCTGGTGATCTGCTCGACGTCGGTGTGCGGGTTGTAGCCGTAGTAGGAGGACTCCTCGCGGCCCTCGTCGGCGACCTTCACCTGCGACAGGCGTTCGCCCCACGCCGAGTATTGGAAGGACTTGGTGAGTTGGCCGGCGACCTCTTCGTCCAGGACCTCGCCGGACATGCCGAGGTAGGCGTAGGTGGTGGTCTTGGCGGAGGCGGTGCCTTCCTTCTCCGTCTTCGACGTGGTGCGATCCAGCGGGTCGTACGTGTATTTGGTGACGGTGCCGGTGACGCCGTCGGCGCCGAGTTTCTCGTGCTGGGTGACGTGGTCGAAGCCGTCGTAGGTGTACTTCTCCCAGACCTTGCCGCCACCCTGGATGGTGCGCAGCCGCCCGTAGGGGTCATAGGTGTAGGTCGAGGTCTGCCCGCCGGACACCGACGTCATGAGGCGGTTGCGGTCGTAGGTGAAGGTGGTCTTCTTGCCGAGGACCTCTTCTTCCCAGACGTTGCTGTTGGCGTCGTGGGAGTAGGTGTCGGTCTGCGCCGTCCCGCCGCTGACCGGGGTTTTCACCGACTTGGTGATGCGGTCGCGGGGATCGTAGGTGTAGGCGTAGACGTGTTCCAGGTAGGCGCCGGGGTTGTCGGCGTTCTGGATTTTGGCGTGGTCGCGGGAGCGGTGCAGGTTGCCCTGGTAGCCGATGGTGTGCTCGGCCACGACCGTGGCGTTCGGCTTCTTCTCCAGGCTGTGCCGTAGAACGCCGGACAGGAAGTAGTCGTAGGTGACGGTGTTGCCGTTGGCCTTGGTCTCGCTCAGGCGTTCTGCGCGCGGGGTGTAGGTGTAGCGGGTGGTCTTCGGTGCGGTGTCGGTGGCGCTCTTCTTGTTGACCACCTCGTCGACCAGGTCACGCACGTCGTAGCCGTAGGCGGCCAGGGTCTTGTCATGGGTGCGCTGGGTGACGGCGCTGTTTTCGTTGTAGGCGTAGGTGGTGGTGTTCTTGACCGTGCCGCCGAGCTTTTCGACGATCCGGTCGATCTGGTTCAGGCCGGTGTAGGAGACGTCCCACAGGTCGATCTTGGCGGCCGGGGAGGCGTCGGTGATCTGGGTGAGGTTGGCGTTGGCGTCGTAGGCGTAGGCGAAGTCCTTGACCTCGGTGTCGGACTCGCCGCTGTTGTCGCGCACCAGCTTGACGGCGTCGGCCACGACGGTGCCGTTGGCGTCGTCGGTCAGGGTGACCGAATGGGCCAGGCCGGCGGTGAAGGTGTAGCTGCCGAGGTCGACCCACGAGCCGGGGTTGGCGCTCTGGTCGACGGTGACCTGCGCCTGGCCGCCTTCGTGCTGGATGGTGTAGGTGGCGTTGGTGGCGGTCGCGCCGGCCGGGTAGGCGGCCTGCACCTTGTAAGTGCCCGCGGTGGGGGTGGTCAGGTTCCAGGTGAAGGCCGACTCGCCGGTGCCGGCGGGGGCGGTGGCGTAGTCGTAGCCGACGAAGCCGGTAGTGGCCGTGGTCTGCGGGCCGGCGATGTTGGAGGCGCTGGTACCGCCGCCGGTCTGGGTCCACGATCCGGTGGCGGTGACCTGGCCGGTGTCGGAGTTGTCCGACATCACCACGTCCAGGCCGAGGGGGACGCCGTTGTCGGAGTGGGTCTTGAGCTTGCCGTCGGGGTAGTAGGACCACTCCAGTGCCCGCTGGCTGGAGCCGCCCGCGGAGGTGACGGTGCGGTTGGTCTGCAGGCCGAGCTGGTTGTAGTCGTAGGTGGTCTTGATGTCCCACGGGTCGGTAGTGGTCTTGGACCAGCCGTTGTCCCAGTAGGACATGGTGGAGACGTTGCGGATGCTCTGCCCGTGCGAGGGCGGGTGGGAGATCTCCGTCAGCCGCGACACCGCGTCGTAGGCGTATATGACGCTGTCGGGGGTGTTGTAGACCGGATCGTCCGGATCGAACGGGTAGATCTGCTCGACGGGCCGGTTCAGCTTGTCGTAGCGGGTCTCGTTGACGAAGTCGGCGGGGTCGTCGGCGGTCTCCACGCCGCGCGGGGTGATGGTCTTGGTCTGGTTGCCGACCGGGTCGTAGGCGAACCTGGTGGTGACGTACTTGATCTCGCCGTCGGTTTCGGAGTGCGGCACGCGCGTCTCGGCGACCTCGCCGCGCTTGTTGTAGGCGGTGTGGGAGGTGTTGTTGTCCTGGTCGGTCTGGGAGATGACCAGGCCGTCCAGGTCGAAGGCGACGCTCGTCTCGTGACCGGCGGCGTCCTTGGTGCGGGTGACGCGGTGGTTGCGGTCGTAGGTGTAGGACGCGGTGTAGTCGGTGGTGTCCGCGGTGGCGTTCTTGCGCGGGTCGACGACCGTGGTGACGTTGCCGACGTTGTCGTAGGTGTTGGTGATCTTGTGCTGGTCGGCGTTGAGGACGTCGGTCAGCTGGTAGATCGGGTCGTAGACGTAGGTGGTGACGAAGTCGCCCGCCTGCGTGGTGAGGTTGCCCTTGGGCTCGGTCTGCGTCTTGAGGTTGCCGGCCAGGTCCCAGGTGAAGCTGGCCTTGCGCACCTCACCGGTGTCGCTGTCCTTGGGCAGCGTCGACTCCAGCAGCTGGTCGGCGTCGTCGTAGAGCGCGGTGGCGACGGCGCCGTTGGGCGCGGTGGTCTTGGTGATGTTGTCGTTGGGGTCGTAGACCGGCGCCGGGGTGGTGATGAGCACCGGTGGGGAGGCGTCCTGGTCCTTGGGGACCTTCGTCTCCAGCGGCCGTTTGAAGATGTCGTAGGTCTGGGTGGTGGTCTTGCCGAGGGCGTCGGTGACCGACCGCACGTTGCCGCGCACGTCGTAGACGGTCTTGGTGACCTTGTCGTAGGCGTCGGTGATCGTCTCGGGGTAGCCGGAGGGGTGGTAGTCGCCGAAGCCGGTGGGGTTGCCGTTGGCGTCGGTGGCCGTAGTCAGCTGCCCGAACGGGTCGTAGTCGTAGGAGGTGGTGTAGTCGCCGGCGGCGGCCGACTCGACGCCGAGCGGGTCGGTGACCGTCTTCAGATTGCCCTTGGCGTCATAGCCGAACTGCCAGCGGCGGCCCTCCGGCGAGGTCTTGCCCACCAGGTCGGCGACGTAGCCGTTGAGGAAGCTCTGGTAGGCCAGCACGGTGGGGGCGGTGTTGTTGTGGTTGGCCTCGGCGTCCTTCAGCTCCAGCGGGTAGCCGGTCTTCTGATCGAAGGTCCAGGTCGCGTAGGCGCCGTTGGCCTCGGTCAGTTTGACCACGTTGTGGTCGTCGGGGTGCCACTCCAGCGCGGTGGTCTCGTTCTTGGCGTTGGTGATCGAGGTCGGCCGGCCGTAGGCGTCCAGCACGTACTTGGTGGCGTGCTGCAGCGGGTCGGTGACGGTGGCGTGGATGACGTCGCCCTGCGGCCCGTCGGGGTCGACGTAGTCGAACCCGGTGACGCCGTCGAGGCGGTCGGTGAGGGTCTCGATCTTCCACTTGTCCTTGGGATCGACCGGCGCCTCGTAGTACTTCAGGTCGGTGGCGTTGCCGCGCGGGTCGGTGACCTTGACGAGTTTGACGTTCTTGTTGCCCTGGGTGGCGTGGTAGGCGAAGCCGAACGTCTTCGCGCCGTCGTCGCCGACGCCGTCGATCATCCGGGCCATCAGGCCCTTGTCGGTGTAGTCGAAGGTCACCTTCCGGCCGGCGATGTCGGTGATCGACTCGACGTTGTCGATGATGTGCGGGTTGGTCAGCTTCGTGCCCTCGGCTGGCTGCCAGGTCTCGTCGTCGATGTAGGTGTAGTCCTGGCCCTTGGCGTAGTAGTCCAAGGTCAGGGTCTTACGGCCGGCGGCGTCGGTGATGTGCTGCAGGAACTTGGTCGGCTTGTTGGCCGAGCGGCGGCGTTCGTAGGTGAACGACATGGTGTTGCCGTTCTTGTCGACGATCGCCGACTGGAAGCCCTCGCCGTCGAAGAAGAACTGCGTGCGGTCCGGCTTGGTGAACACCCACGCCCGCTGGGCGGCCAGCTCCCGGTCATTGGGCTGGCCCTCGAAGCCGGCCGGATCAACCCGCTGCAGGTACAGGTGCACACCACGCGGATGCGTGTAGTCGCAGGTGGTGAAGTCGCAGTCGTTCTTGTCCAGGCCGTGGGTGTTCAGCGTCCACACGTGGGTGGTGCCGTCGCCGTCGGTCAGCCGCACCTGGTCGGGCCATTCCTGGCCGGGCGGGTGGAACTGCAGTTGCGAGCCGAGCTTGGCCAGCGTGGAGGTCTGCAGGCTCCAGCCGTAACCGAGCGAGGCGGTGGAGGTGTCCAGCGAGTTGTAGGTCATCCTCGCGAAGGTCTGCGCGCCCCGTGAGGGGTTGGAGAAGGCGTTGTAGTTCCACACGACGTTGCCCGCGTACGGGTTGACCAGCGCGGTGGTGCCGGCGCCGGTGTTCTTGCCGGTGTAGGAGTAGAACTTCTCCAGCCCGAGCAGGTCGGAGGTGGGCGAGTGGACGCGGATCTGCTGCGGCAGTTGCGGCAGGTGGTGGGTGGCCGACTTCCAGTTGTTGGTGAGCGTGTCCTGCACGTCCCACACCAGTTGGACGCCCTCGATCTTGTTGGTGCCGTCGCCGCTGACATCAGGGGCCTTGACGTCGGCGTACACCTGGGCCGACTCGCCCGGTGCCAGGTCGTACGGCAGCGGCGTCTTGAGCTGGCCGGCGGCGGTGGAGATGTCGGTGCCGTCGGGCAGCTTCCAGTGGTAGCCGACCACGGTGGAGGCCGCCGGCCAGACCTCGTCGGTGGTGTTGGTGACGGTCAGCGGGATCTGCCGGGCGGCGCCTGAGTCCATCAACTCCGGGGTGCCGGGCACGTACCAGGCCGAAGCGCCCGCGTTCTGCTCGGCGTAGACGACCCGCAGCCGTGGCCGCAGCACCGCCTCGCCGCTCTCGCCGGACAGGAAGGAGACCGCCTGTTTGGCCGCGCCGGCCTCGTCGGCGACCTTGACCAGCAGGCCCTTGTTGGCGGCCGGGTCGGTGACCCAGGCGCGGGCCGCGTCGGTGACCGTCCAGCGCTGCCAGCCCGGCGCCGTGCTCATCCCGGACACGCTGGCGAGCACCGCCGCGTCGACGTCGCCGCCCGGACTGCTCCAGGGCGTGTTCCAGGTCGCCGTCTCGTCGAAGCCGCCGGTCAGCCGGTGGGCGTCGAAGCTCGCGCCGGTGCCGGTGGAGTTCGCCGCCCACAGCGACAGCGTGGTCTCGCTGATCTGCGCGTCGGCGGGGATCTGCGCGGCGAAGTCGTCGAACGTCACCGTGGCGCGGGTGGTGCCGAGCGCGGTGGTGGTGTTGCCCACCTGTAGCCGCTTCTGCCCGGCCACCTCATCGTGGCCGGTGGCGGGCTCGCCGGAGGCGAGCGTGGTGTCCGCGCCGCCGTACAGGGTCTTGGCGATCTGCCCGGGTCGCGGCAGCACCACCGTCATCTCCTGCGACGGCGAGCGCTGCCCGTTCTTCAGCACCGCCTCCACCCAGTAGGTCGCCTCGTGGATGTAGGACGGGTCGGCGACCGCGTCGGTCGCGCCGCCGCTGGAGGTGTCCACATACTCGGTGACGTCCGCCGGCAACGCCGTCACCAGGGCGTCGGAACTTGTGGAGTGGCCGTCACCAAGCTGGCACCCGGACGGGCAGTACCGGTACAGCTCGTAACCGGCCAGATCGTCGGAGGCGTCGTCCGGGGTCGGGTCGGCGTAAGCCGTCCACGACAGCGCCGCGCCCACCGAGGTGGTGGAGGTGACCGGCTGCAACGTCACGCTCGGCGTGCCGTACGTGACCACCAGGCGAGGATGGTTGACCGTCTCGCCGAACATGCCGTCGCCGCCGTAGACGTCCTCGCTGGATTCGTACACCGGCCCGCCGGCCTTGGCGGTCGACCCTTCGTCGGCCGCCCGCAGCATGAACCCGTACGGCTCCAGGTCGGTATTCATCCACTTGTTGACCACACTGGTGACGTCGAAGGCGTGCCAGCGCGACACCTCCCCCGGCTGCCGCGTCACCGTGGCCGCCGCGGTGGCCGCCACGGCGGGCTGGCCGTTCCAGGTGACCGTCCACGACTCCCACTCGCCGGTGATCTCCCGCGCCTCGACGGTGACCGGCCCGGCCTCACCCAGCGCCTGGTCGAAGTACGTCTCCAGGCGGGCCTCATCGACCTGGGTGCCGAGCGGCATCGGCAGATTGAAGTGCAGCAGCGACCGGTTGATCGCCCCCGCGCTCGTCTTGCCCACCGGCAACTGCCAGGCCGCGTCGAAGTTGGTGGTCTTCTTGCCGGAGTCCACGTACGCGTCCTGCGTCTGCGGCGAGATGCGCAACGTCGGATCGATCACCACCGGCCACTTGCGCTCGGCCGCCGCCAGCCAGCCCGCGTCCGGCGTCAGCGTGATCGTCGCCTCGCCGCCCTGCTGCCTCAGCGCCTGGGTGACCGCCTCGGAGTAGCGCATCCCGTACGGCGACGCCGGGTCCTTCTCCGCATCGATCATGAACGGTTTCGGAATGGTGAACGCCGCCGTGCCGTCCTGGCCAACGAACGCGATCGACCCATCCGGCCGCGCCTCGGCCTGGACGCCGCCGGTCTTGACGGTGAACGCGTACGAGGCACCCGCGGCCGGCGGCTTGGTCAGCACCAGGTACTCCTTCACCCCCTCCGGGGTGAGTTTGTAGACCACGTCGACGCCGTCCCACAGCCCCGCGTAGGTGACGGCCGAGGCGTCCACCTTCGGCGTGACCTGCCGGGCTTCCCCGGCCGCGCCGAGGGTGACCTGCCGGTCCCCCAGCTTGAGCCGCAGCAGCCTGTCGCTCCGGTCGCCGAACCGGGTGTCGAACCCGGTCGTGGCGTTGCCGTGGGTGAACCCGCCCTGCGAGCTCGCCTCGATCCGGGTGTCGACCGGCTCCCACCCGCCCTTGGCGGTGCGGTAGTGGACCGGCCGGGACGACACCTCGGCCTGCGACCTGCCGTCCTCCAGCTCGTACACCGTGCCGAAGCGGGACCGTTCACCGGCCAGTTCCTTCACCCGCTTACCCGGCGGTGGCGCGGCCTTCCGCTCCGGCGCGGTCGCGCCGGCACTGCGGCCCGGCAGCGAGATCTCCCCCTTGGCCGGGCGCATCTCGCCCTCGGGCTGCTCGGCGAACCAGCCCGCCACCGTGCCGTTCAGCCAGGAAGCGAACCGGCCGACCACCCCCGGCTCGGCGGAGGACGGAAGTATCGTCTGGGCCGCGACCGGCGGCGGAGCGAGCGCGATCAGGACAACGAACGCGGACAGGGCCGCCACATAACGCCGCCACCGTCCGTGACGATGGCGGCGGGACGATAAGGGGTCGGAACTCTGATCGGGGGGCAACTGCGCCATGACAGGCACTCCACTCCGCACGGCCGACGAGCGGCCGTACATAAAGAGGATCTAAAAAGATCCGCAGAGCAAAACACCCGAATCAGGCCACACAACAACATACCCGGTCAATGATCACCCACCGTGATATGTCGCCTTATCCGAACATCCGACGATCAGCCCACGACAGCGGCCCCCGGCTGCGAAGATCCACCCCGTCCGCCACCACCGGCCTGACCCATCGTCAACGTGACCGTCCGTAAACAACGCAGGTCGAGATCGACTGGTCACCATCGAGGCCGGAACGTGACTCACAGCCAACTCACAGCAAAACGGCCAACACCAGCACGGCCGCAAAATGCCTCTCTACCTGCACAAAGCCGACGATCACCCAGGTGCGCCCCAGAGATCACACGCACAGACGAACCGGAGGACAGCCATCTGCAGCGACCCAACGGCCCACACCGCCATCCGACGGAACCGCGTCAGCCCTCTTGACGACATGCCACCTCCCATGTCTAGATCAATTCGGCTCATCTGAAGATCCCGGAGGCTGCACTTGGCGCTGACCCGCCACTCACCGTCGTGACCCCCCGCGACCCATCACCCCACGACCGACCCACCCTTTGCGCCCGAGCCTTCGGAATCGCCACCGTCCTGGCCGGCCTCATGCACCTGGTCCTCGCCGCCATCCTGCTCGGCATCCCCAGCAGCACCCCCACCCTGGACCCGTTCGACACTCCCGACAGCGACGCCACCGCCCCACCTGCCGCCGCCCAGCCCGCATCCGCTCTGGTCCGGGACCACACCACCTCCGTGCCCGCAGCCGTGCCCGCAGCCTCCGCGCCCGCAGCCCGCATCTCCCCCACCACCGACACACCGCATCCGAGCACCCGGCCCACGCCCGGACGAACCACCGAACCCGTCCCCGCCAGGACCCGCCACCCCGCGCGCACCCCACCGCCCGCGCACACCCGGACGACGACAGCCCCCACCCGACGACCGGCCGGCAGGCCCGCCGCGACACCGCACCGCACGAGACCCGCCACACCCACAGACGACGACCCCCCGGCCACCACCCCCAAGCCCAAGCACACCCCTCCGGGGCAGACCCGGGAGCCTCCTGGCCAAGCCACCCGCAGAACACCTCCCGGCCAGCCGAAACAACCGCCTGGCCAGGCCGCCGACAAGGCTCACGGCCCGAAGGACCACCCGCTCGGCGACGCCGGCCACCCTGGCGAACGACTCGACGGCCCGAACAGCGCTCAGCGTGGAAACGCGATGAGTGATTCTTCCGCTGAAGGGCTCAGCGCAGCAGTGCCATCGCCGCGTTGTGGCCGGGGGTGCCGCTGACGCCGCCGCCTCTGCGGGCACCCGCGCCGCACAGCAGGATCCGCTCGTGCTCGGTCTCCACGCCCCAACCGCCCTCTTCCCCGTACGGCCAGCTCAGGTCGCGGTGGAAGATGTGGCCGCCGGGCAGGCCCGCCTCGTTCTCCAGGTCCACCGGGGACTTGGCCTCGACGCAGAGGATGCCGTCAGGGGCGCGCAGGAGGCAGTCCTCGATGGGCTCGGCCAGGACCTGGTTCATGGACGCGAAGGTGGCGCGAAGAGCCACCTCCCGCGCCTTGTCCGGACTTTTCCGGAAAGGGGGTCTTCTCCCAAACGCGGCCCCAGCCCCAAAGTAGCCCTGGGTAATCCCTTCAGTTGATCAGTGGGTACGGCGGCAGGATGCCAGGACCTCGGTGACCTTGGCGATGGCTTCGGCGCCGGGTTTGACGTAACGCATGGCGGTGCGGGGGTTCTTGTGCCGGGTCTTGCCCATGATGAGCTGGAGCGGGACTTCGGCGTCGCCGAGGTGGGTGGCGGCGCTGTGGCGTAGCTGGTGCAGGTCGAGACCGGCGTGCTTGTCGAGCAGGACGCGGGCGCGGTCGTAGCCGAGCCGGGCGCGGCCGGTGTGCGGGCAGATGTCGCCGGCGGCCGGGCGTCGTTCGGACAGGAACAGCGGGCCGCGGGTGCGTGTGCTGCCGTCCGGCAGCCGGAGCAGGCGGGGCAGCAGGTGCGCGGTGCCGCTGTCCCAGTACACCCACTCGATGGCGCCGCCCTTGGACCGGACGGGGGCGCGGCGGTGCTCCAGGTTGTCAGGTCTCAGGACCTGCGCGACAGATCTGGCTCGGGAGGTAGGTGACACTCCAGCTAGATGATCTTTAGTATGTCGTGTGGATGACAGTACCGCGGACTAGTGCGACTAGGGATGTTGAGGGT
>NZ_JBITLM010000025.1:0-71276 GCF_044465295.1 Nonomuraea sp. NPDC049714
ACCCCGCTCATCACGCACCCGCAACGACACCCCGACGAAACCCGCATCGACCACCTCCTCGATCACCTTCTGCAACTCCGGACGATCCTGCCCCGCAGCGTCCATAGCAAGGGCGGCGGTGATCTTGCGGGCCATCTCGGCCGTGGTGGTGCTGGGCTTGTCCGGGTGGACCTGGGCGGCTTCGAGGGCGAGAAGGATGGTGCTGCGGAAGTTGCCGGCCTCTGCCGGAGCTTGCCGGCCGAGCAGATTCATGGCTGCGGTCAGGGCCGGCAGTACCCGGTCGGCGAGTTCGGCGACGGTCGTGCCCTTCAGGTCGATGTCCTTGGCCTTCGCGGCGAGCACGTGCCCGACCAGACCGGTCGCCGACGTCAGGGCGATGGAGGCAGCCGTGACGGCCTTGTGGGGCGAGCCGGTGGCGGCGGCCATCAGCGAGACGGCACCGTACGCGGCGGTCCGCAGAGTGCTCTTGTCCTGGTCGGAAAGGGTGACGGACATGGCGGTTCGCTCCTACACATCTGTTACATCAGGCCGGCGTCGTGCCGCTGTGACGAGCTTCCACCCTGACCCAAGGTCAACCTCAACCGTGATCTGGCTCACGGCTGCCGTCCCGCGCGAGCGGATCTTCGTCACCGGCGCCGTTCCAGCGTGAGCAGCGGCTCGGAGAACACCGGCGCGGGGGCTCCGGGATCTGCGGCGACGGCCCGCTCCAGGCGGCGGAAGCCGGCCTCCAGCTCGTCGGGACTGAGCTGAGCGAAGAACGAAAGGGTACGCAGGCGCAACCGTTCGAGCACGTCACCGCAGGTGCCGTAGGACGGCTCGGTCACCGTGCCGAAATCGGTGACACGCCAGCCGTCCGCTGTGAACATCTCGATGACCTCGTGCAGCGGCTGAAACAGCGAGGCGTCCACCTCGAAGCCGCGGGGGAAGTGCTCCAGCCACCACGGCCTGGGATGGTGGTCGCTGAAATTCGCGCGCAGCAGCAGCCGCCCGCCGGGCCTGAGCACCCTGGCCAGCTCCCGGGCCGCCCCCGGTTGGTCCTGGACGTGGTGCCAGGACAAGAACATGAGCGCGTAGTCGGCGCTGCCGGACGGCACCGGCATGTCCTCGGCGGAGCCTGCCAGATATCGCACCCCGGGATGCGGGGACCGCGCCAGCGCGGTCTCGCGCATGCGGACCGACGGCTCGACGCCTGTGACCGGCCCGAACGCTCGCGCCAGCGCGGGGGTGAACCTGCCGGTCCCCGAGCCGACGTCCAGCCCCGCCAGCGGACGCCGCTCGGGCAGCACGGCCTCGAAGGCGCTGATCCAGGTCTGCAACTGCTGCTCGGTGAGCGCACGGCCGCGCGGGTAGTTCTGGTACTGCTCGGTGTCGTAGTCGATCCGCCTCATCGCAGCTCCCGTATCAGGTGGTCCGGCCAAGAGAACCCCCGCGGCGCGAGAACTCGCGCGCGGAAGATCGCGTCAAAGCATGAATGAGATTCTTACGCATGCTCCTGGCGGGCGCCCTTGTCGTCCTGGGCGCAGGGTGCGGCGGCGACGCGGCGTCCTCCACGGCGCTACTCCTGCCGGAGCGGCCAGGGGACCTCCATCTGGAGCAGCTGGTCACATCGGACGCCGGGCCGGATCCGGTCACGGCGTACGCGGAGGGTGACGCACCCGGCGACAGGACGCTGGCCGTCCTGGTGACAGAGTCGGAGGACTGGGAGCAGCCGTACGGTGGAAAGCCCATCAAGCTGGACAAGCACGAGGCGACCATGGGCGGATCGGGACAGCACCGCTGGATCACCTGGCCGGTCAAGGCGAGCCAGGACTTCGAGTCGTTCGCGGTGCTGGGCCACGGCTTGTCGGACGCCGAGCTGACCAGGGCGGCCAACGGAGTGGCAGAGGATCTGCGCCGGCCCCGGATCGATGCCGCGCATCTGCCGCAGGGACTGGACCTCGTCAAGACCGGTTCGCTGCCCTTCGGCAACTGGCAGGCGGAACTCGGCGGGACGGAGCAGGTCTGGACCAACCGGCGGGCGCGCGCCAGAATCTCCGTCAGTCAACTGCCCGGCGATGCCGGCATGGAGGTTCTCGCCGGTACCACGGTCAGGGGAGAGCCTCGGGAGATCCGCGGCACCATCGGTCTGGCGGGTGGCGACCTGCTGAGCAGCGGAACGGTCATGATGGACTGGGTGAACCAGGACCGGGCACTCATGGTGCCCGAGATCCGGCTCTGGCGGGAGAACGGCATGATCGTCAAGGTGTCCGCAGTGGGGCTGGCCGACGAGGTGGTGGACGCGTTCGTCCGGGATCTGCGGCCGGCCGGCCCCGAGGCCGTCGAGCGGGCGCGTGGCCAGATCCTGGAATATCCTCCCGACCTGCTGTTCCCGCCGGTCGACGAGGAGAACCGTCCATCGCGTGTCGTCACGCACGGCAGGAACGCCGAACGAGCCTGGGCCATGAGCGCCGGACTACAGGATGGAACCTTCACGTCCGCGCTCCGCGTGCTCTCCCGCCGGGCCGAGATCGTGGACGGCGGCGGCGGGAGCTTCAGCCCGTGGAAGCCGGAGTACGGCCGGGCACCGCTGACGATCATGCATGACGTGATGGACAGGGAGCTCGACCTGCCCAGCGACGACATCCTCATCGGCTTCGCGGGGACCGGAGTGAGGAAGGTGCGCATCAGCTACGCGGACGGCGCCTCGGCGGAGCTTCCGCTCGGACCGGCGGGCGGCCCGGGCGGCGTCCGCTGGTTCTCCGCCGAGGTGAAGTCCCGTTCGTTCAAGCTCTCCGCCGAGATGAAGGACGGCAAGGTCAGCAACACCGTACGGCGCATCCCCTGAGCGGCCTGATCGCAGGTATCGATCTGGGAATCACCCCAGCGGAGGCATCCCTGCGACGACCCGAAGCGTTACAGGCTGTTCCAGAACTCGGACAGCATGCGGGCCCCCTGAGGGACGTCCTCGACCATCCACCAGTGACCGATTCCGTGGAGCTCCACGGCGCGAGCGCCGACGCGTTCGGCGGCACTGTGGCGGGTGGCCACGCTGCCCATGGTGTGGTCCTCGGTGGCAACGGGAACCAAACCGGGCAGGGTGGCGACGTTGGGAAGATCGCGGCCACGCTCATGCAGCTTCGGCGGCACCGCGTTCCGGTACAACGCCAGAATGGCCTTGCTCATCTCCGCGCCCTGCCCGAGCGCGATCTCGCCGGCCGCCGGCTCGGGAATGCCCCATTCGACCATGCGCGCCGCCCGATCATCGACACCGCCGGCGAAGAGCTCCTCGAGGTGCCGCTCTCCCTCGCCCGGCGTCTGCCAGATCTGTGCCAGCTCGTGCCAGACGAAGTCCGGTTCGTAACCGCCGATGGAGTCGCTGACCCAGCTGCGCACCAGGTCAGGGCGAGCCATCGTGGCTTCCAGAACGTGCGCTCCTCCCATGGCGTGGCCGACGAGGTCCACAGGTGCATCGAATCGTGAGAGCTCGTCAATGAGCCAGCTCCGGTAGTCATCGAGCGTGGCGCCGAAACCCGCGGGCAGAGGGGCGCCGAAACCGGGGGGCGAGAGCAGGACCACATCGTCGTGGCCCAACGTGGACAGCTTCTTGAGCAGCGGCGTCCACACCGCAGAGGTGACGAGGACGCTGTGAACGAAGGCGATGGTCATGTGCGAGTTTCCTTACGTGAGGATCTGATCGGTCTACTGAATGCTCGGGCTCACAGCGTGATCACGATCTTGCCGTGGACGTGGCGGCCGGCTTGGAGTGTCACGGCATCGCCGATCTTCTCGATCGGGAAGGTCGCGGCGATCGGCACGGTGATCTCGCCGGCGAGGATCGCATCGGTGATCCGCTCCAAGGCATCCGGCCCCGCGTCGACGGCACCGACGGGGCGCACCCCGGTGGGCGGGTTGGGTCCGGCGGCGATGGTGGAGATCCGCTCGGGCGGTACGCCGAGCGCGAGCGCGGCCTCGGCCGTCTCCGTGCCGAACAGGTCCGTCGCCGCGGTCACTCCGCCGGAAGCGGAAGCCAGCGCCCGTACCCGGTCCGCAAGTCCGGGGCCGTAGGCCACGGGCTCGGCACCCAGGTGCCGCAGGAACGCGAAGGTGCCCTCCGAGGCCGTGCCGATCACGGTGGCGCCGGCGAGCTTCGCGAGTTGTACGGCGAACACGCCCACGCCGCCGGCGGCGCCGCCGATCAGGACGGTGTCGCCGGACCGCGGGCCGATCGCCGCCAGAGCGGCGGCGGCGGTGTGGCCGGCCACCGGAAGCGTGCTCGCCACCTCGTCGCTGATGCCCTCCGGCGTACGGAAGAGGGCGTCGGGCAGCGCGGTGGGCGTCCTGACCACCACGAAGTCGGCAGCGGCTCTGCCCAGCGCGCCGCCGTAGACGCGGTCGCCCACGGCAAGACCCGTGACGCCGCCGCCCACCTCGTCGACGGTGCCGGCGAAATCGGACCCGAAGCCGGACGGCGCGGTGATGCCGAACCGCGCCGCAGCCTCAGGCCGTGCGGAGATGCCCCAGTCCATCGGGTTCAGCCCGACGGCCGCCACGCGGACGCGAACCTCACCCGGACCGGCGTGCGGCTCCGGAACCTCTCGTAGCTCCAGCACTTCGGGACCTCCGAACGTCTCGTGAATGACAGCTCGGCTCATGAACAGACCTCCAGCGGACAGGTGATGGGACTTGGTTCCGTCACCATACATCAATGATGGGACCAAGTGCCGTATGCTTCTTCCATGGCCCGATGGCAACCAAAGGCATCAGAGCGGCTAGCCCTCGCCGCCCTCGACCTGTTCGCGGAGCGGGGCTACGAGAACACGACGGTGATCGACATCGCGCAGCGCGCGGGGCTGACGAAGAGCACGTTCTTCCGGCACTTCCAGGACAAGCGGGAAGTGCTCTTCGGCGGCGACACGATGACCGGACTGCTCGTCGAGGCGATAGCCGCCGCGCCGGCAACCGCGACCCCGTTCGAAGCGGTGGCCCATGCCCTGGACACGGCCGGGAGGGAAGCCTTCACACCCGCTCGCCGCGAGTTCAGCGCCCGCAGGCGGGCAGTGATCGCCGCCAACCCGGAACTGCAAGAGCGCGAAGCGCTGAAGGGCCTCGGTCTCACCGCGGCGATGATCGGCGCGCTCAAGCGGCGCGGCGTTCCCGACCTGACCGCGTACGTCGCCGCGGAGCTGGGCGCGCTCGCCGGGAAGATCGCCTATGCACGCTGGAGCGAGACGGCCGACGGCGACGACTACAGCGAATACGTGCAGCGGGCATTCGGCGAAGTGCGAGCAGCCAGCGCCTCGTGCTGACGGCCGACAAGCCGGCCGCGCTCACTACGGCGCCCCTGGACGCGGCGGCGTTCTCAGCGCGGGATCACCCAGCCCGGCGTCCAGGTCCCGGCCGCGTCGTGGCCGGGCGCCGTGGCGGCGAGGTGGGCGCGGAGGGTGGTCAGCCCTGGGTGGGGGTTGTCGCGGTGCCACAGGAGCGAGTGCGGGTAGACGGGCGTCGGGTCGGTCACCGGGATGCGGCGCAGGCCGTGGTCGGCGGGCCAGACCAGGCGGGTCTGCTCGCTCATGAACGTGGCCAGGGCCGGGGTGTCGGCGATGGTGTCGATGAGCACGTCGGAGCCGAAGTTGGGGCCCGTCGCCTCGATGGTGAGGCCGAACTCGGCGACGAGGTCGTCGTAGTAGGCGGCCCACTCGGTACCGGGAACGATGCCGGGCATCCAGATCCGGTGCCCGGCGAGCTGAGCGACGGTCACCGACCGGGCGCCCGCCAGCGCGTGGCCGGGCCCGGTGAGGAGCTGGAGCGGCTCGTCGAGCACCCGTACGGACTCGATGTCCTCGGGAAGGGGCCGGCCGGGCACCGCGACGGCGCGGAACGACGCGTCGATCGTCCCGGCCCGAATGGCGGCGACGGCCGTCTCGACGTCGAACAACATCACCACGTCGAGCTCGATCTCGGGATGCGCGCGGTGGAAGCCGCGCATCATGCCCGAGGTCGCGCTGCGTGAGGCGATCACGTCGACGCGCAGCGGCCGGCTGCCGGGAAGCACGGACGCGACCGCGCGCTCGGCGACGCGCAGCAGCTCACGGGCGTGGGGCAGGAACGCCTGCCCGTCGATGGTGAGCCGGGCCCCGCGCGCGGTGCGGGTGAACAGCCGCACGGCGAGGTCCTGCTCCAGCCCGGCGATGCGCTTGGAGACGGCCTGCTGGGTGATCGACAGGTCTGCGGCGGCGTGCTGGAACTGGCCGGTGTCCACGACGGCGACGAACGTGCGCACAGCATCGAGATCCACACCGACCGACCTTAGTGCACAACTCATGGTTGTGTAAGCGCGGCAATCCGGTTGTTTGACCTGCCTATCACCTGAGCGTTTTGATCTCAGGGATCAACGGCTGGTTGTTTCCGAGAGATGGCGGGGTGCGCGTTGGGAAGGTCGCTGGGGCGGCGGTTCAGGTGGTTCTGGGCCGCGTATGCGGTCAGCGCGTTCGGCACGTGGCTCGCGTTCGACGCGTTCGCCCTGATCGCGATTCTCGCTCTGGACGCCGGGCCGACCGAGGTGTCGGTGCTGGCCGCCGCGGGGCTCGCGGTGGGGGCGGTCGTCGCGGTTCCGCTCGGGCCGTGGGTGGAGTTCCGTCGCAAGCGGCCGGTGATGATCGCGATGGATGTGGTCCGGTTCGCGGCGCTGATGAGCGTTCCCGCCGCCTACGTGCTCGGCAGGCTGAGTTTCGCGCAGCTCCTGGTCGTGGCGGTCGTCGTCGGCGCGGCCGACATCGCCTTCACCGCTGCGAGCGGAGCATGTCTGAAGGCGCTCGTCCGGTCCGAGGACCTGCTCGTTGCGAACGGGCGGTTCGAGGCCACGACCTGGACCGCCACCGCGCTCGGACCGCCGCTCGGCACCGCCGCGATCGGGCTGGTGGGCCCGGTGGCGAGCGTGGCGGTCAACGCGGTCAGCTTCCTCCTCTCGGCCGCGGGGATCCGGGCCATCGGCGGGCGGGAGCCACGTCCCGCGCGGCCCGCCGCACCGCCCCGGCCTGGAGCCGGCGACCTGCTGGAGGGCTGGCGCCACATTCTCGCCAGCCCGGCGCTGCGCCCGCTGTTCTTCAACACCGTCCTGGTCAGCGGCCTGATCATGGCCGTCTCACCGTTGCTCGCCGTCCTCATGCTCGGCGAGCTCGGGTTCGCACCCTGGCAGTACGGCCTCGCCTTCGGCATCCCCTGTGTCGGCGGCCTCATCGGCTCGCGACTGGCCCGCCCGCTCCTCGCCCGGTTCGGCCGGCACAAGGTCATGCGCACCGCCGGGACGCTGCGCGCGTGCTGGCCACTCGGACTGGCCTTCGTCCACCCCGGCCCCACCGGGCTCTTCCTCGTCATCGCCGTCGAGCTCGGGCTGATCACCTGCATGGGCGTGTTCAACCCGGTGTTCGCCACCTACCGGCTCGAACAGCTCCCGCCGGACCGGATCGTCCGCACGCTGTCCGCCTGGTCGATCACCAGTAAAGCCACCATCGCGACCATGACCGGCCTGTGGGGCCTGCTGGCCGGCCTCACCAGTCCCCGCACCGCGATCGCGATCGCGGGGCTCCTGCTCCTGACGACCCCGCTCCTCCTCCCCCGGTACGACCACACGCCCCCACTCAAGAACGCCGACCAGGCGCCACCGGAAAGGCGAACAGGTCGGCTTCACCGAGGCCGACTGGGCTGCGATCCCGCCCACCGACAAGTCCTTCGCCCCGGTGGCCCAGCACCGTCTCATGCACCACGCGGACCCTGACACCGCTGTCCACGAACGTCTCGCTCCCCAGGACGGAGACATCATCGTGCGTAAGATCCGTTACGGAGGCCTGTCCACCACCGACCTCGATCAGCGGCTGCGCGCGCACGGCGTCACCACTCTGATCATCGCGGGCGTCAGTACCAGCGGCGTCGTCCTGTCCACCGTCCTCGACGCGGCAGACCGCGACTACCGGCTCTACGTCCTGACCGACGGCGTCGCCGACCCTGACCCCGACGCGCACGACGTCCTGCTCCGTCAGGTCCTTCCCGCACGGGCTCATCTCATCGAAACCGCCGCGTTGCCCACCCTCCTGCGGGCTGGCCAAGGGTGCCGGTAGGTCCCTCCTCCGCTCATGTCAGGCGGTGCCGGTGAGAGGACGTGTCACCGTTGACGCTTGGCCTTGGCGCCGACCAGCCACAGGCCGACACCGAGCAGGGCGAGAACCACGGCGGCCACCCAGATCCATGCCGGGATCCCGCCACCGCTCTCCGCGGACGCGGGCTCGGCCGGGGCCTTGGTGGTGGCCGAGACGCTCGGCGCGGTGCTCGGCCCGGTGTTCGGCGCGGTGTTCGGCCCGGTGCTCGGCGCGGTGGCCGAGGCCGGCGTCGTGGGGTCGGGCGAGGGTTCGCCTTCGACGGTGAAGGGGATCTCGCCCTCGATCGGGTGCCCGTCTGAGGACACCACCCGCCAGGCGATGACGTACGTCCCGGCCACCAGGGGCGCGGGCACCTCGGCACGGACGAACTTCCCCTCGACGGCCGGCTCGCCGATCTGGACCTGTCGATCCTGAGCATTGCGCAGAATCACGAAAGGCATCCGGACACGGGCCGAGAACTCCAGCTCGATCTCGTCGAGCGAGGTGACTTCGGCGTCCTTGGCTGGTGAGCTCGCCTTCAACCGGTCGTGAGCCAGGGCGGCGGGAGAGCAGAACAATACGAGCAGGCCGCAGATCAAGGCGGCCAGGATGGAACGAGGCGCGATGGCCATCGTGCGACTCCGTAGATACGAGCCCGGCCCGCGCGCGGCGCGGCCGGGTGCGGCGAACGGGCGCGCGGCCAGGACGGCGCGCGCACCGGATGACTACGGGGCGCCGGGAAACGGATGCGTCAGCCGGCGTGGGCGAGCATGGGCGGACCCCGCCGGCGCACCGCCGCCGCGAACTCCCGTGAGCGCCACGGCCTGCTCCGGACCGCGAACAGGGCCGGCCGTCGTCCGGCAGGGGCCCGCACGGGACCGGCCGCCATCAGGAACAGCAGCCGCAGCGGGGCCGTCGCCCACAGCCGCAGCATGGTCCACACGACGCTCTCGCCCTGGTGCAGCCACCAGCCGCTCAGCAAGGCGACCGTCAGATGGACCAGCGCCATGCCGACGTTCACGTGGCTGTGACCGCCACCGGCAGGCACGGCGGGCGCGATCTGCGCGAACACCTGGTGCAGGACGACCTGAGTGATCGCTGTGGCGGCCAGCACGGTTTCGCACGCGCGCTCACGCCCGTTGAAGACGAGCGCGAGGGCGAAGGGCACCACCGAACTGACCACGAGCGAGAGGGCCGAGAGCGCGCCGCCCCCGGCGAACGTGTGACCACCCGCCGAGACCATGACGCAGACCACCGCGAAGGCGGCTGCGCGGATCAGGCGAAGAGCCAGGGCCATGACCACATCCTGTCAGTCCGGTGCGGCGGGCGGGAATCGGGGATCATCGGCTTGGAGAACCCGGCCCCTGCCCGAGGAGGAGCCAGCGGAAATAGGGTCATGGGCATGGCCGACCGCATTCTCGTCCTGAACACGGGCTCCTCCTCGATCAAGTACGAGCTCGTCGACCCGCGCACCCGCGAGCGTCCGGCCAGAGGCCTGGTCGAACGCATCGGGGAGGAGCAGGGTCGGCTCACGCACCGGAGCGGGGATGGACCGCCGTATGTCCGTGACCGCCCCTTCCCGGGTCATGACGAAGGTCTGGAGGCGATGATGGAGGCGTTCGCCGCCGCCGGACCGGAGCCGACCCCGATCGCGGTCGGGCATCGGGTGGTGCACGGCGGGATCCGGTTCGCCGAGGCCGTGCTCATCGACGACGAGGTCATCGCCGCCATCGAGGAGCTGGCCCCGCTCGCGCCCCTGCACAACCCGGTCAACCTGACCGGCATCCGGCTCGCGCGCAAGATGTTCCCCGAAGTGCCGCAGGTGGCCGTGTTCGACACCGCGTTCCACCGCACGCTGCCGCCGGAGGCCTACACCTACGCGGTGCCGCGCGAGTGGCGCGAGCGGCTCGGCGTGCGGCGCTTCGGCTTCCACGGCACCTCGTGCGCGTACGTGTCCCGGCGAGCAGCAGCCTTCCTGGGCCGCGACCCCCAGGAGGTCAACCTCATCGTGCTGCACCTCGGCAACGGCGCCAGCGCCACCGCGATCGAGGGCGGCCGCAGCGTCGACACCTCCATGGGCATGACGCCGCTCGAAGGACTCGTCATGGGCACCCGTTCCGGCGACGCCGACCCGGCACTCGCCGGCTACCTCGCCCGGGCCGGCGGCCTGGACGCCCAGCAGGTGGAGCACGCGCTCAGCCACCAGGGCGGCCTGCTCGCCCTGACCGGATCCAGCGACATGCGCGAGGTACGCGGCCGCGATGACGACGAGGCCCGGCTGGCCCTGGAGATCTACACCCGGCGGATCCGCAAGTACGTCGGCGCGTACCACGCGCTGCTCGGCCGGGTGGACGCGATCGTGTTCACCGGCGGCGTCGGCGAGAACGACGCCGCCACCCGCGCCGCCTGTCTGGCGGGGCTCGGCCGGCTCGGCATCGCCGTGGACCCTGGGTCAAATCAGGGGGAATCGGCCGGCGAACGCGCGGTGTCTCCCCCCGGCGCCGAGGTGCCCGTCCTGGTCATCCCCACCGACGAGGAGTGGGAGATCGCCCGCCAGACCCTCGCGCGGCTGCCGTCAACGGGCCGCTCCTGAGCCGGGGCCGGTGGATGGCCGTACAGGGCTCGGCGCGGAACCGTGAGCCCGCTCCCCCACCTGCGCGGCCGTGACGGCGACGGTGGTGACGATGTCGGCGACGGTGGCGCCGCGCGACAGGTCGTTGACCGGCTTGCCCAGCCCCTGGAGCACCGGCCCCACCGCGACGGCGCCGGCACTGCGCTGGACGGCCTTGTACAGGTTGTTGCCGGTGTTGAGGTCGGGCACGACGAAGACGGTGGCGTGTCCGGCGACCTGGCTGTCGGGCATCTTGGTCCGGGCCACGCCGGGGTCGATCGCGGCGTCGTACTGGATCGGCCCTTCCACCTGGAGGTCGGGGCGGCGTTCGCGGACCAGCTCGGTGGCGGTGCGGACCTTGTCGACGTCGGCGCCGGCGCCGGAGGCGCCCGTCGAGTACGACAGCATGGCGATCCGGGGATCGACGCCGAACAACGCCGCGGTGCGCGCCGAGGAGATCGCGATGTCGGCGAGCTGCTCGGCGGTCGGCACGGGGTTGACCGCGCAGTCGCCGTACACCAGCACCCGATCGGCCAGGCACATGAAGAACACGCTGGAGACCAGGCCCAGGCGCAGGATCTCGAACGCCGGCCTGATGGTGTGCGCGGTGGTGTGGGCCACACCGGAGACCATGCCGTCGGCCATGCCGGTGTGGACCATCAGCGTGCCGAAGTAGGAGACGTCGGTGACGGTGTCGCGGGCCAGCTCGACGGTCATCCCCCGGTGCGCCCGGACGGCGGCGTACTCGCGGGCGAACCGTTCGCGCAGCTCGGCGTCGAACGGGCTGAGCACCCTGGCCTCGTCCAGGTCCAGGCCGAGCTGAGCGGCCCGTACCCTGATGCGTTCCTCGTCGCCGAGCAGCGTGAGCTCGGCCACGCCCCGGCGCAGCAGGACGTCGGCCGCGCGCAGGATGCGCGGCTCCTCGCCCTCGGGCAGCACGATGTGCCGGCGCCGGGCGCGCGCCCGGTCCAGCAGTTCGTACTCGAACATCAGTGGTGTGACGACGTCGGTCTTGGTGATCGCCAGCCGCTCCAGCAGCAGCCGGCCGTCGACGTGCTCGGCGAACAGCCGCAGCGCCGTATCGATCTTCCCGCCTGCCTCCGGGGTGAAGCGGCCCTCCACCGCCGACAGGCGGGTCGCGGTGTCGAAGGTGTCGTGGTCGGTGGCGATCACCGGCAGGGGGATCGCCATGCTGCGCAGCAGCCGGTCGACCGGGGCCGGCAGGTCCGTGCCGCCGGTGACCACCACCGCCGACAGCGCGGGGAAGCCCGGCGAGGTGTGCGCCGCGATGAGTCCGGGCAGGAGCGCGGCGGCCCGATCGGACGGGATGATCACCGCCGTGCCCTCGGTGTAGCGGTCCAGGATGTTGGGCAGCGACATCGCGCCCACCATCAGCGCGCTCGCCTCCCGGCCGAGTCCGTCCCGTTCGCCCAGGAAGAATCTGCCGTCACAGGCGTCGAGCAGATCGGCGACGGTCGGCGCGCGCAGGGAGGAGGTCTCCGGCAGCACGAACACCGGCGTCGGATGCGTGATCGTGAGCGGCCCGGCGGCTGCCCGGCTGACCACGACCGCGAGCTCGTGGGCGTGATGCTGCGCCAGCTCCCTGGACGACAGCTCGACGGCCGCGGCGATCCGCTCCCCTGTCCGCCCCCTTCCGCTCACCACGTTGATCACGGGCGTCCCCAGGTCGGCGGCCAGCCTGGCGTTGTACCCGAACTCCGTCGGCGCGCCCACGTCGGTGTAGTCGGTGCCGACCACCACCACCGCGTCGCACCGGCCGGCGAGCGCACGATAACGGGCCACGATCTCGCCGGCCGCCCGCTCGGCGTCGGCGTGCACCTCGTCGTAGGTGACGCCCGCGTACGCCGCGTAGGGCAGGCCGAGCTGGAACCTGCTCCGGATGGTGTTGATCAGGCTGTCCTCGCGCCCCGCCCGCACCACGGGACGGAACACCCCCACCGTGCCCACCTGCCGGGACAGCAGCTCGACCAGGCCCAGGGCGACGGTCCCCTTGTTGCTTCCCGCCTCACCCGCCGCGACGTACACCGCACGTGTCATGTCCCTCATTGTGGTGGACGAGCCAGGGACGGGGTGTGGGCGGACGGCTTGAGCCGTACCTGCCGGGACGGTGGATCCGGCGGCAGGTACCGGCGCGACACCCTCCTTACGCTCGTGCCGCGCGGACCTGCGAGTAGATGGCCGTCGCCGCCAGCGCCATGAGGCCGAGCATCCAGTACTGCCACGCCTGTGACAGGCCGAGGAACACCGTGGTGTTCTGGATGAGCTGCAGGAGTACGACTCCGAAGAGGACGCCGATGAAGCTGCCCCGGCCGCCGAAGATCGAGGCTCCGCCGAGGACGACGGCGGTGATGCTGGCCATCGTGTAGCTGACGCCGGCGGTGGGGTCGCCCACGCCGATCTGTGCCATCAGCAGCAGCGCGCCGAGCATGGTGAGCAGCGCGCTGACGAGGTAGACGACGAGGTGGACGCGGGCCACCGGGATTCCCCGGTTGCGCGCGGCATGCTCGGACGAGCCGGTGCCCCGCAGCCGGAGCCCCATCATGGAACGCCGGGACATCACTTCCAGCAGAATGAGGACGGCGGCACCGACGATCACCGCCCAGGGGACGGGGCCGATGCGCGCGCCCAGCGCGTCGGTGATGGTGCTGGAGATCGACCCTCCGGGCGAGTCACGCATGACCAGGGAGAATCCCTGAAGCGCGGTGTAGGTGACCAAGGTGGCGACCACCGGTGTCACCCGGGCATATCTGACTATCATCCCGTTGCCCAGTCCCACACCGGCCGCCGCGAGGATCATCAGCACGAATCCCAGGATCCACCACCCGGCTCCGTACCCGTCGAGGACGTAGAACGAGGCGATGACCACGAGCGTCCCGCTCAGGGGACCGACCGACAGGTCGATTCCTCCGGTGAGCATGACGATGAGCTGCCCGGCGGCGAGGAAGAGCACGGGCGCCACCAGCCCGAGCATGCTGGCGATGTTGAATTCGGACAGGAAGCGGTCGCTCCTGGTGGCGCTCACCAGGGCCAGCAGCACGATCGCGGCCGCAAGGAACACGCTGGGCGCCTGCTCGCTGGAGAGCAGCCGGCGGAACCGGTCGAGCGGCCCCGTACGTCGTGCCGGCCCGGTGGCCGCCGAGGTCTGATCCGACGTCGCCGCGGTGAGGGACGCCTCGGTGATGGCGTGCTCGGAGATCTGGTCGCCGGTCAGTTCGCGGACGACCTGCCCTCGGGAGAACACCAGCACCCGATCGCACAGCCCGGCCAGCTCGACGTTGTCGGAGCTGAGCACGACCACCGGCGTTCCCGACTCGGCGGTGGAGCGGAGCCGGTGGTAGATGTCGGAGCGCACACCGACGTCGATGCCCTGGGTGGGTTCGTCGCACAGCAGCACCTTGGGCGCGGAGAGCAGCGAACGGCCGAGTACCACCTTCTGCTGGTTTCCTCCCGACAGGTGGTCCACCGCGGAGTCGGGTGAGGCCACCTTGATGCCGAGTTGCTCGATCTCCTTGGCCACCACCGCGTTCTCGGCCGATCCCCTGACCACGCCGGCGACGGCGGTCTGGTTCGTGGCGGCGACGCCCAGGTTCTCCTTGACGGAGAGTACGGTCGCGACGCCCTCGACGTGCCGTTCCTGGGGCATGAGCACCACCCCGGCGCGGCGGGCACGTCGGGGGCTGCCGAGCTCGACGGTGCGGCCGTCGACGGTGATGTCGCCACCGGTGACCGGGTCGGCTCCGCCGAGCGCGCGGATGAACACGCGCTGGCCGTTGCCTTCCACGCCGGCGAGACCGAGGACCTCGTTGCGGGCGAGCGTGGTGGTGATCCCCCGGAGCCGGTCCGAGCGGAGATCGCGCACCTCCATCACGACATCGCCGACGGAAGGGGGACGCGGCGGGAACAGCGCGTCGATCTCCCGGCCCGCGATGCGGGTGATGATCTCCTCCTCGGTCACCTCCGAGGCGAGGAAGGTTCCGCGTATCTGCCCGTCGCGGAGCACGGTGAGCCGGTCGGACAGGGCCATCACGTCGGGCAGCCGGTGGCTGATGTAGACCACGGCCATCCCGCGGGCGGCGGCCTTGCGTACCTGCTCGAACAGCCTCTCGATCTCGGCCACCATGAAGGGCTCGGTGGGCTCGTCGAGGATCAGGACGCCGGGCTCGCAGGCCAGGGCCCCGCAGATCTCGAGCGCCTGCTTCTCGGCCAGGGTCAACCGGCCGGCCACGGCGGCCGGGTCGATGTCCATCCCCATCGGGAGCAGTCGTTCCCGAGCCCAGTCCTGAGCGTCGCCGAACGACGGCCGGAGCCGCTTCGGCACGCTCAGCAGCAGGTTCTCGGTGACGGTGAGGTCGGGGAGAAGCGCCGGATGCTGGAAGGCGATGGCCAGGCCCTGCTCCCGTGCGGCGATCGGGGACAGGTGCCGCATCGGCTCGCCCGCGATCTCGACGGTGCCCGCATCAGGTGCCAGCGCTCCCGACGCCACCGCCATGAGTGTGGACTTTCCGGCCCCGTTACCTCCCACCAGGGCATGTATCTCGCCCGGGTGCACCTGAAAGTCGACCGCGTCGAGCGCGACGACGCCGGGGAAGCGTTTGGTCACCCCACGGAGAACCAGTCCAGCTGTCGAATCGACCATGCGAAGGATCACTCCTCACTCCGGCTCATCGCCTCCGCCGGGCACGCGCCCGGCGGAGGGCAACGAGCGATCAGCTGTAGGCCTGCTTGAGCTGCTCCGGCGTGAGCTCGGAGGACAGGATCGCGCTGGCGGGAAGGGTGGGGTCACACTTCGGGGGCTTGGACTCGTCGAGCGTGTTCTCGAAGATCGGGATGTTGATGATCTCGGGCTCGTCGTTCTCGATTCCCTGGTGCGCGGCGACGGCCTTGCGCAGTGCGAGGCGGATGATCCAGGTACGTGCCGACACCGTCACGCTCTGGAAGGTCGGGTGCTTGTCCGCGTTCTCCTTCCAGGCGCACGCGAAGCCGTTGAGGTCGTTGGCGGTCCACAGCGGCAGCGGCCGACCAGCCTGGAGGAAGGCGCGGATGCCGCCCAGTGACGCGTCACCGGAGTCGGTGATCACACCGTCGATGGCCGGGTACTTGGTGAGCAGCCCGGACACGACCTTCTGCATCTGCGCGGGGTTCCAATTGGTGTCGATCGGCTTGCCCGGCTCGTTCAGCAGCTTGACCTTCGCGCAGGCGGCGTTCTCCTTGAGCTCCTTCTCGATGCCGACCATCTCGGTGAGGCTCTGGGTGTTGCCCGGTGTGCCGCCGAGGAAGATGACGTTCCCGCCCTTGGTGCCGAGTGACTCGCACATCCAGCGGGTCCAGGTCACGCCGTCGTTGACGGTGTTGTGGCCGACGAACGAGGTGTAGTCCGTGCCGGGCTTGCCGCCGGGGTTCGCCGTCCACGGCACCACCTGCACGCCGGCCTTGTAGGCCTCACGCAGTGTCGGCAGCAGCGCCTCTCCGGCGTCGGGGAAGACCACGAGGGCCTCCACGCCCTGAGCGACCAGGGCCTTGACGTCGCTGATCGCCTTCTGCGGGTTGTTCTGGCCGTCGGCGTAGGGCAGCACGGTGATGTTGGGGCACTTGCTCGCCTCGTCCTCGAACTCGGCGCGAGCCGTCTTCCGGAAGGCGTTGTCGCCGGTACCGTCCGCGAGCGCCACTTTCACCGGCTTGGTGCCGCAGAAGTCCTTCATGGGGCGAAGCTGTGAGACGTCTCCGATTTTGGCCGCATTGTCGTAGACGGCCTCGACACCGCCCTCGGTGGCGTTCGACGTGCCCGGTCCGCCGGCGCAGCCCGCCGCGCCGAGGGCGGCGAGGGCCAGGACGGCGGCTGAGCGGCGGGCCAGGGATCGGGGTCTGGAGAAAGTCATGGGGATCTCCTGTCTGGGGGACATGGGTGAGCGGGACGCGGCGGCTAGAGCGGGCGGCTAGGGCGGGCGGCTAGGGCGATGGCAGCGTGGCCGCGGGATCGGGGGCGCGGCCTCTCAGCCGCGCGCGGATGGAGCCCCACGGCACCCCGCGGGCCACCACGCTCAGCGCGAGTACGGCCGCCTGAACGAGGAGCTGGGTGGCGGTGGACGCGCCGGCGGCGAGGACCACCTGGTCCAGCTGGGTGAGGAACAGCGCGGCGACAGCGGTGGCGGCCAGGTTGGTGATGCCGCCGGACAGCAGGCTTCCGCCCAGGACGACGGCTGCGATGGTCGGGAGGAGGTAGGTGTTGCCGAGCAGGATGTCCGGGGTCCGCAGATAGCCGGCGAGCAGGGCTCCGGCCAGTGCGTAGCAGATGCCCGCCCCCACGTACGCACCTATCTCGTAGGAGCCGGTGGGCAGGCCGAGCAGTCGCGCCGCGGGCCGTCCGGCGCCGACGGCGATGAAGCGCCGGCCGAGCACCGTGTGCCGGATGATCCAGTGCGCGAGGCCGACGACCACGACCGCGACCAGGAGCAGGTTGGGGATGCCCGCGACGGATCCGACCGCGAACGCGCTCAGCGTGGCGGCGGCCGAGGCGGGGAAGCCGTTGGAGACCTGCAGGACCACGCCGATGAGGATCGAGTTGACCGCCAGGGACGCCACGAACGCCGCGATGGACAGCCGGACCACGGCGAACCCGATGACCAGGCCGCCCAGCGCGCCCACGACCAGTGCGAGCGCGACGGCCGCCCAGACCGGGACCCCCGATCCGGCGGGGAGTTTGGTCGCGAGCACCGCGGCCAGCGCCATCCCGCCGGGCACCGACAGGTCGATGCCGCCATGGGCGACGACGAGGGTCTGCCCGAGCGCGGCGATCGCCATCACCGCAGCGAACGGAAGCATGGACAGCACGGCGGATCCGGAAAGGCTGCCGGGCGAGATCAGCGGGCTGGCGGCGAAGAGCAGCAGGGTGATCAGCCAGATCGAGGAGAACCGACCGGCCTTGAGGCGACGCAGATCGATCAGCCCGCCAGGACCGGCGCGCTCGGCCGGCGGCAAGGTCGTACGGTGCGACATTGACGAGTACCTTCCGGGAAGTCTGCGGGTCTGTGCTCAGATGGCGGTGTAGCCGCCGTCTACGGCCACGTCCGCGCCGGTCACGAAGCTGGCGGCGGAGCTCAGCAGGAACGTGACCACCTTGGCCACCTCGTGCGGGTTGGCCAGGCGCGCGATCGGGTGGCCGGCGATGAGCCGCTGCCGGGCGGCGTCGGGATCCGGCTGGGAGCCGAGGTAGGTGGCCAGTTGCTCGGTGGCGACCGAGCCAGGGCTGACGACGTTGCACCGGATCCCTGAGGCGGCGTAGTCGACGGCGATCTGGCGGGACAGTTGCAGCACCGCTCCCTTGGAGGCGCAGTAAGCGGCCTGGCCGGGCAGGCCGACCGTCCCGGAGATCGAGGAGAGGTTGACGATCGACCCGGGCGTCCCCTGGGCGAGCATCGCGCTCACCACGTTCCTGCACAGGAGGAAGGTGCCGGTCGCGTTGACCGTCATGACCCGGTTCCACTCGTCGAGGGTGGTGTCGACCAGTGGTTTCGCCACGATCGTGGCGGCGCAGTTGACCAAGCCGTCGACTCGGCCCCACCGCTCGGTGGCGACCCGTACGGCACGGGCGACCGCCTCCTCGTCGGTGACGTCCAGGCCGTGTGCCAGAGCGTCGCAGCCGCTGGAACGGAGTTCGGCGGCGAGCCGTTCCACGAGTTCGACGCGTTGATCCGTGAGGAGGACGGACGCGCCGGCCGTCGCGCATTCGCGCGCCGTCGCGGCGCCGATCCCGCCTCCAGCACCGCTGAGGATCACTACTTCTGGCACAACTTGGCCCTTCTCCCATGGAATGTCCGATTCGATCGGGCCACCATTGCATGCAGCGTGCAGCATGTCAACGACTTGACGTGCTGCATGCTGCATGCCACTCTGCCGGGTATTCCATAACCACCGCACCCAGGGATGGCACGTTGACCGGCTCACCTACTGAAAGCGGCGTCCTGATCGGTGTCGCCCAGATCAGCGTCGACCGGACGGACGTGGCGGCCAACGTCGATCGGGTCGTCCAGACCGTGCGGGACGGCGCGACGGCCGGGCATCAGCTCCTGGTCTTCCCCGAATGCGTGCTCACCGGATACCTGTTCGGCTCCCGCGCCGAGACGCGCGCCGCCGCGATCAACGCCGCGGACCCCAGGATCGGCCGCATCGTGGAAGCCTGCGGCGAGAACTCCACGACCGCGGTGGTGGGCCTGCTGGAGGAAGCGGACGGGCACGTCTACAACTCGGCCCTGGTGCTCGGACCTTCCGGGATCATCGGCCGCTACCGCAAGCAGCACCTGCCGTACCTCGGCGCGGACCGGTTCGTCGACCCGGGCGCCGATGCGGCGCCCCGGGTGGCCGACACCCCCTTCGGCCGGGTCGGCGTGATGATCTGCTTCGACCTGCGGTTCCCCGAATCGGCCCGGGAGCTCGCACTCCAGGGCGCCGACGTCATCGCGATGCCCACCAATTGGCCCCTGGGGTCGGACATGCTCGCCGACCACATGACGCGGGTACGCGCACTGGAGAACCTGGTCTATCTCGCGGTGGCCGACCGCGCCGACTTCGAGGTCGGCACCCGCTTCATGGGCAGAAGCCAGATCATCGCGCCGTCCGGAGCGGTGCTGGCCGACGCGGGTCAGGACGAAGGGCTGTTCGGCGCGGTGATCGACGTCCACGCCGCCCGGACCAAGCGGCTGATCAAGAAGCCGGGCGAATTCGAGCTTCCCGTGTTCTCCGGCCGCCGGCCCGAGATGTACGGCGAGCTCATCCGCCCGATGACCTCGGGCCAGTAACCGGATCGAACAGGAAGGCGGGCACCACCATGTGTGGACCGGCGCTCATCAGCGAAGCGACCAGAAACAAGATCGCGGCGTACTGTGCGGAGTTCCGCGAGGTCAGCCGCAGCCCTTTCGGTCCCGACGACGAGATCGGCATGCTCAACCTGCTCACCCCGGAGGCCTCGCGTGCCGTGCTGGCCCGGGCGGACGGCGGCAGCGTCATCGACCTGTCGGTCGACTACTTCGTCGGCATGCCCTCGTGGACGAAGGCCGGCGACCCGAACTTCCAGCAGTGGATGACGCACACACCCGCCGGCACGGTCCTGGACGACATCACCGGGGTGGGCCGCGCGCAGAACGAGCTGGTCTCCTACTCGGGTGACGCGATCTCGATGTACACCCACTGCGGAACGCACATCGACACCCTGAACCACTTCGGGTACAACGGCCAGATCTGGAACGGGTTCTCCGCCCAGGAGCACATCAGCTCGCGGCACTGGACCAGGTGCGGCGCGGACAAGATCCCTCCCATCATCGCCCGCGGGGTGCTGTTCGACATCGCCGCCCTGCACGACACCGACGTGCTCCCGGACAACTACGGGATCGGCGCGGACGATCTGCGCGAGGCCATGCGCCGCCAGAATGTCGAATTCCGGCCGGGTGACGTGGCGCTGGTCCGTACCGGCCGGATGCGCGCCTGGCCCGAGATCGACGCCTACATCGACAACAGCCCTGGACTGAACCTGGACGGCGCCCGGTTCCTCGCCCGGCTGGGTGCCTCCGTCATCGGCGGCGACACTCTCGCCCTGGAGCAGATGCCCGGCAAGGACGAGGAGAACTGGCAGGTCGTCCACACCTATCTCCTGGGGGAGGCGGGCGTTCCCATCATGGAGGTGGTCGACTGCGAGCAGATCTCGGCCGAACGGCTCTACGAGTTCGCCTTCGTCGCCGCCTCCATGAAACTGCGCGGTGCGACCGGTGCTCCGATGCGCCCGCTGGCCATGCCGCTGCGCCCCTGATGCCGCCGGCCCTCTCTTCCCGAACCAGCCAGACCCCGGAGGTCCACATGCCCGCCCGACCGACTGAATCGGCCATCGACCGGAACCATACGTCCTACGGCGATGACGGTTTCAGCACGTACCTGCGGCGTGCCTTCCTTGCCTCCAGCGGGTACGACGACGAGGCGCTGGACCGGCCGATCATCGGCATCGCGGTGACCAAATCCGACTACAACACCTGCCATCGCGACATGCCGGCCCTGCTCGAGGCCGTCAGACGGGGCGTCCTGGAGGCCGGCGGCCTGCCCATGGACTTCCCGACCATCTCGCTGGGGGAGATCCTGACCTCCCCGACGACGATGCTGTTCCGCAACCTGCTCGCGATGGACACCGAGGAGATGATCCGCGCCCTTCCGATGGACGCCGCCGTTCTGCTCGGGGGGTGTGACAAGACCGTACCGGCCCAGCTCATGGCCGCCGCCTCCTCCGACAAGCCGGTGCTGCTCGAGGTGGTCGGACCGATGATGACCGGCAGCTGGCGAGGCGAGCGGCTCGGGGCCTGCACCGACTGCCGGCGATTCTGGGGCAAGCACCGCGGCGGGGAACTCGATCAGTCCGAGATCACCAGCGTCCGCAACGAACTCGTGTCGACCGCGGGCACCTGCGGGGTCATGGGCACCGCGTCCACCATGGCCTGCCTCACCGAGACCCTCGGCATGATGCTGCCGGGCGGCGCCACTCCCCCGGCGGCCACCGGCGCCCGCCTCCGGCACGGCGCCGAGACCGGTCGCCGCGCCGTCGAACTGGCGCGGTCGGGAGGTCCCCTTCCCCGCGAGATCCTCACCCCGGCCGCCTTCCGCAACGCCATCCGGGTGCTCTCGGCGATGAGCGGATCGACGAACGCGCTGATCCACCTGATCGCGGTCGCGCGGCGGGCCGGAGTGGAACTCAGCCTCGAGGACTTCGACGTGGTCGGCGCCGACGTGCCGTTCCTGGTCGACTGCAAGCCCGCCGGATCGGGATATCTGGAGGACTTCCACCGATCCGGCGGACTTCCCGCGCTGCTCAAGGTCCTCGAACCCCTGCTTGAGCGGGAGACCGTCGGGGTCACCGGGGAAACCCTGGGCTCGCTGATCGCCGAGAGCCCCGCCCGCGAGGACTGGCAGACGACGATCCGCCCGCTGGAGGACCCCCTCGGCGCGGCGGGGAGCCTGGCGGTGCTCCACGGCACGCTCGCGCCGGGCGGAGCGGTCATCAAGTCGGCGGCCGCGAGCCCGCACCTGATGAACCACACCGGACCGGCCCTGGTCATCGACTCGGCTCAGGACGCCCAGCGGATCCTTGACGACCCGGACCTGGACGTCACCCCCGACCACGTACTGGTGCTGCGCAACGCGGGACCCATCGCCGCGGGCATGCCCGAAGCCGGTGCCCTGCCCATCCCCGCCAAGCTGGCTCAGGCCGGGATCAGGGACATGGTGCGGGTCTCCGACGCGCGGATGAGCGGCACTTCCTACGGCACCGTCGTGCTGCACTGCGCCCCGGAGAGCGCCGCCGGAGGGCCGATCGCGCTCGTCCGCGACGGCGACCTCATCAGGCTGGACGTCGCGGCGCGGCGGCTCGACCTCCTCGTGGAGGAGGATGAACTGGAGCGGCGGCGCGCGGACTTCACCCCGCCCGAACTGCCCGAACGTGGTTGGCGGAGGTTGTACGCGCAGACCGTCCTGCCGGCCAGCGAGGGAGCCGACTTGTCGTTCCTTTGATCTCTTGAGTGGCAGTGTTGCATGTTGCATGCCACATCCTTGTTCTGAGTGATATCGTCTCGGCCGACCAAGGCGTTCCGGACCATCCGGCGAGGCGCTGTGCGGACCGACTGACCGGGAGCCAAGTCCAAATGGAGCAGATCTCGACGGACCAGACGTCGCTGGCGGCCCAGACCTTCGAGGCAGTCCGCCGGGCCATCGTCTCCGGCGAGCTCGCACCCGGCACCTTGCACTCCGTGGTGGAGATCGCCGCTCAGCTGGGCGTGTCACGGACACCCGTCCGCGAGGCCCTGCTGCAGCTCGCCACGCACGGGGTGGTGCGGTTCGAGCGGAGCCGGGGCGTCCGGATCCTTCAGATAGCGACCCGCGACATCGAAGAGATCTACTCGCTCCGCTTCCTGCTCGAAGTCCCCTCGGCCTATCGTGCCGCGACCATGATCACCGACGCTCAGGTGGCCCCGATCTCGAAGGCGCTCGAGAGGATGCGGCAGGCCTGCGAGACCGGCGACGAGCGGCTGTTCCAGGAAGAGGACGTGAAGTTCCACGAGCTGATCCTGGACGCCGCGGGCAACACGCGGGTGACCCAGTCCGTCGCGACGATGCGGGCGCAGATGTCGGCACGTGGCCTGTCCACCACCAAGACTCGGACCCTGTGGGACATCTGGCGGGTCCACGAACGCATTTTCCTGCGCATCCAGGCCCGGGACGACCAGGGGGCCGCGCAGGCCATGCGTGATCACCTTCTTGAGACCACGCGGCTGCTGCTGACCCAGTCGACCGGTGACCCGGAGGCCGGCGCCGCCTTCACCCCTCCTGTGCTTCCCGTCTTCACCGACGATCACTAGCCCCCGGCGGAGTGGTTCAGCTACGGGTCAGGGCCTGGAGACCGACCACGCGCAGCAGTTCCAGCCGCTCGTAGGACCTGCTGCCCGGGCGGGCGGTGTAGACGATCAGGCGTTGGTCGTGCTCCGGGTTCAGCAGCACCTCACAGTCCAGCTCCAGTAGGCCGACGACCGGATGCAGGAAGCGTTTGACGTCGGTGCGGCGTACGGCGACCTGGTGGGTGTCCCACAGCGCCGAGAACTCCTCGCTGCGGGCACGAAGCCGGCGTACGAGCCCCGCCAGCCGCGCGTCGTCCGGGCGGCGGGCGAGTGTGGCGCGTAGATCCGCCACTACCGCGAGGGCGGCACGCTCATGGTCCTCGGCCGGGAAGAGTTCCCGCGTGGAGGGGTCCGTGAAGTAGCGCCAGGCGATGTTGTGCTCCGCCTCGGAGCGGGCGGACGCGTCACCGTGGAGCGCCCTGGCCATCGCGTTCTGCGCGAGGACGTCACCGCGGTCGCTCACCACCTGGGCGGGAACATCGGTCAGCCGGTCGAGAACGAGGAGCAGGCCGGGGCGGACGTGCTCCGTGGTCGGCCGGTTGCGCGGGGGCTCCTCGCCGGCCAGATGGAAGAGGTGGTCCCGTTCGTCGCCGGTCAGCCGCAGCGCGCGGGCGACGGCGGCGAGCATCTGGCGGGACGGGCGTGAGCCCCTGGCCTGCTCCAGCCGCGTGTAGTGGTCGGTGGACATGTCCGCGAGCTGCGCCACCTCCTCGCGGCGCAGTCCCGGGGTACGACGCCGCGCTCCCTGCGGCAGCCCCACGTCGGCGGGGGAGAGCCGGGTACGGCAGCGGCGCAGGAAGTCGGCCAGTTCGGTTCTGTCCACACCTCCACCATGCCCTGTGCCGCCGGCCGCAGCCAGGGACCGCCCGTCCCCGGACAGGGACGTCTCTCCCGCCGGCGCCCGCACGGCCGCATGCTGGCAGCTCGGATTCGGCAGCGCTGTTCGGCGCTTCTACCGGGAGGAAGATTTCGCATGCAGTACCGCACGCTCGGCGGGACCGGGATCAAGGTCAGCCCCTATGCGCTCGGCGCCCTGATGTTCGCCACGTCCGTCGGCAACCCCGATCCCGGCGACTCGGCCCGCATCATCCACAAGGCGCTGGACGCGGGAATCAACCTCATCGACACCGCCGACGTTTACGGCGACTCCGAAGAGGTCGTCGGCGACGCGCTCAAAGGACGACGGGACAACGTCGTCCTCGCGACCAAAGTGAGCCGCCCGATGGGTGACGACCCCAACCAGCGAGGCGCCTCTCGGCGCTGGATCATGACCGCGGTCGAGAACTCGCTGCGCCGCCTGCGCACCGACCACATCGACCTCTACCAGATCCACCACCCGGACCCCGCCACGGACATCGAGGAGACGCTCTCCGCGCTCACTGACCTGATCCGCAGCGGGAAAGTCCGTGCGATCGGGACCTCCGCGATGCCGGCGTCCGACATCGTCGAAGCCCACTGGGTGGCCGAGCGGCGCGGCCTGGCACGGTTCCGCACGGAGCAGCCGCCGTACTCGCTGCTCAACCGCGGCATCGAACGCGAGGTGCTGCCCGTCGCCCAGCGCCATGGGATGGGCACGCTGGTGTGGGGCCCGCTCGGGCAGGGACTGCTCACGGGGCGCGTCCGCAAGGGCGGGCAGAACGAACTCCGCCGCGCCGGCTTCTTCCGGCACCTCAACGACGAGCGCCGCCTCGACACCGTCGAGCGGTTCATCACGCTCGCCGAGGAGGCGGGCCTGCCGCTGACCCACCTCGCCATGGCGTTCACGATCGCTCATCCCGGCGTGACCAGCGCGATCGTCGGGCCGCGCACGATGAGCCACCTCGACGACCTGCTCGCCGGCGTCGACGTGGCGCTCACCGACGACATCCTCGACCGGATCGACGAGATCGTCCCGCCGGGCACCGACGTCGGCACGCTCGACCAGGCGTACGTGCCGCCGGCCCTCCAGCAGGCGAGCCTCCGCCGCCGGACGGGGTAGCGGCAAGGAGTCGATCAGCCGGCCGGAGCGTGCAGGATCTCCCGCAGGCGCGCGGCGTACGCGCGAGGGTGAGTGGTGTTGCCGTTGTGCCCGCCGGGGAATTCGGTGAGCTCGGTGCCGAGCAGGCCGGCCAGTTCCTGGGCGCAGCGGTGGTCGAAGACGGTGCGCGCGGTGGTCCGGCCGGCGGCGGGCACGATACGGGTGCCGGTGAAGGGCAAGCCGGCGGCAGGGAGGGTGGCGCCGATGACGGCGGTGAAGTCGTGTTCGATGAAGAACCCGAAGTTGGCGATCCGCTCGGGGGTCATCGGCTGCGGGGTCAGGTCCGGCTCGGCGCCGGGGTTGGCCGGGTCGATGCCCAGCACCTCGGCGACGACCTTGAGCGCCGGGGCCAGTCCTTCGCGGCGGTAGAGCCGCTGGATGCCGGCCAGCTCGGCCTCATGGTGGATGCGTTCGGCCGCCGGCAGCAGGTGGGGGGTCACCGGCTCGTGCGCGATGAGCGTGCTGATCTGCCCGGGGTGGTGGAGCGCCAGGTGCAGGCCGATGGCGGCGCCCATGCTGCAGCCGAGCATCGCCGCCGGCTCGTCGGTCAGCTCGGCCAGGAGCCGGTGGACGTCGTCGGCATGCTCATCCATGGTCACCCCGCGGCCCGGCGCGTTCAGCGTGCTGCGGGACAGGCCACGCCGGTCGTATGTGATCACCGTGTACGTGTCGGTGAGCTGGTCGACCAGGTCGATGCTGCGGTCGGCGTCGCCTTCGCCGCTCTGGGAGATCAGCAGCAGGGGGCCGGTGCCGCGCACCTCGTAGTAGAGGGTGGCGCCGGGGACGCGCAGGTGGGCGGTCTTGGTCATGACAGGTCCTCTCGTTCGGGGAGTCGCGGTGAACCATATTCCATCAAAACTGATACATCAAAAATGATGTATATTGGCTCATATGAACGGAGTCGACCTGTTCCTCCTCGGACGCACCCTGATGAAGATCGGCGAGGAGGCCTTGCCCACCGAAGGACTGGACGACCAGCCGGGCAGCATCCGGACCGTGCTGATCGTGGTCAGTGACGTCCGCACCCACCCGGGCAGCGCGATCAGCGACATCGTCACCCGCACCGGCCTCCCCCAAAGCGCCGTCTCAGCGGCCGTGGCCCGGCTCCGCGAAGCCGGCGCGATCGTCACCGAACCCGACGCCCGCGACCGCCGCCGCCTGCTCGTCCAGCCCGTCCCCGAGACCTCCGCCCGCGTGAAAGAGGTCCGCGCCACCACCATCGACACCGTCCTGGCCCAAGCCATGGACACCACCGACCCGCACCAGGTCGCCGACGTGGTCTCACTCCTCGAAGAACTCGCGCGACGCCTGACGCCTCAAGCCCTCACCCGCCTGCACAGATGACGGAGACACGCCGGAACGCAGCCTGCGGTCGAACGCCTCAGCGACGGCGGCGGCGCGGTCGTTCCCCCCGGGCGTCATCGACTCAGGCCGTGCACGCGCTCAGCGCTAGCCGCACCTGCCGTTGAGCCAGGCGCGGTACTCCCTGGTGTAGTTCGTCATCACGCTCTTCGGCGCCTGGTTCAGCACCTCCTGCCATCGGCCCGCGTTGCCGCTCCAGACGGGCGGCGGCTCCTCCCAGCCCACGCCGTCGGTCCAGCGAGCCTCCGATCCCTTGAGCAGGCCCGGGTGACGCCTGGAGAGCTCGGCCTGGACCCAGGAGTCCTGGGAGTAGACGAGGATGCGTTGCGAAGCCTGGCGTTCCTTGATCGGATCCGAGATCTCCTTCCAGGCGGCCGCCGCGTACGCCGGGTCGGACAGCACGGCCTTGGTCTCGGGCTTGACCTCCAGCAGGGCGATCAGACCGCGCGAGCGCACGTGGTCGAGCCACTGCCGCAACGTGTAGACCTGCTCCCCCTGGTACGGGCCACGCGCGATGCGGCGATCGCGCAGGTTGTCGCTTCCGGCCGCCCACCAGATCGCGGTGATGTTCTTCCGGGTGCCCGTCAGCCCGTTGGTGGTGGTGTTGTGCCACATGACGGCCTTGGTGCCCTGCTGGGTGAGCTGGACGTCGCCTTCCACGCCGTCGGCGCCCCAAGTCTTCTGGTCGTTCAGGGCTCGGACGTTGTTGGGCTGGCGGACCTGATCCCGGTCCCACGGATTCGGACCGGAGGGATAGCCGCCGTGCCCGAAGACCGGCGGGCAGGCGAGCGCGCTCGCCGTCGACGTCCGCGCGTGCGCGGGGGGCAGGACGGCCACGAAGGTGATCACGGTCAGCGATGCGACGAACGCGGCCTTCGTCCTGATCGTCATACGACTCCGTCCGTGGGGCTGGACAAGAGGGTGATCCGGATGATCAGCGTAGGCGTCAGACCCCACGTGATCAAGAGCGAGAGCTCCTACGGGGCGCGCCGCTCGGTTCAGGGCACGGCTCCGGCTCGGGGCCCGGCCCGGTCATGCGCTCCGGCTCGGCTTGAGCAGGCCCTGTGCCTCGTAGTAGCGCAACTGACGTGCATCGAAGTGTTCCGCCGGCCCCTCGACGGTGTAAGCCGGTCAGTGCCGTATAGCTGATTTCGGAAAAGTCCCAACCGTTCACCCCCTCTCGGACGTCTTGTCTACATGACGGATTCCGAGGCGTTCGAGGCCTTCGTCGCCGCCTGGCACCCGCGGCTGCTGCGTGCCGCCATTCTCATCAGCGGTGACAGGCATCTGGCCGAGGACGTGCTCCAGGATGCCCTGATCAAACTGGCGCGCCGCTGGTCGAAGGTGCATACCGACCCGGTCAACTACGTGCGGACCACCTTGTACAGGGAGGTGGCGTCCAGGTGGCGGAGGCGTCGGGAGTTCCCCTACGAGGAGCCGCCCGACCAGGCGGACCACGACACCTCGGGAGCGTCGGACCTGAAGGTGGTGTTCGCCCGCGCGCTGGCCAGGTTGCCGGTGAAGCAGCGGGCGGTGCTGGTGCTGCGCTTCTACGAGGACCTGCCCGTCGGGGAGGTCGCGGCGATCCTGCGGGTGTCGGCCGGGACGGTGAAGAGCCAGACGCACGCGGCGCTGAAGCGGTTACGCGAGGTCGCTCCCGAGCTGGAAGAGGTGTTGATATGACGGACCAGAGGCTGCGGGAGCTCTTCGACGATCTCGCCGGGACTCTGCCCGAGGGGTCGTCCCGCGCGGGTGAGCTGTGGCGGCAGGGCACGCGGAGCCGTAGCCGCCGCCGGTGGACGGTCGCCGCGGCGGCCATGACGGTCGCCGCGCTCGTCGTGGTGGGGATCGTCGTGTCCCCGGAGCCGGTGGAGCGCGGCATCACCGTCTATCCCAGCGTCACCCCCACGCACACGATCCCGCCCGCCCCCGTCATGGACACAGCGCCGCCACCCAGCGGTGAGGCGGCGCTGCCCGCGTCCGCGACCGCGCTGCCGGAGAGGTGGGCCGGCATCCCCGTCGTGACCGCGGTCTCCGGACCCGTCCTGGCGCTGGCCGAGTTCGGCGACGGACGGATCTACGTCATGAGAGCCGACGGGCGCGTCCCGCTCGAGGTGAAGCTGGGCTCGGCCGGCAACGGCGGGACGCCGCTGAAGCCCAACTCGCTCGCCCCCGACGGGACGATGGCCGCCTTCCCGCAGAAGGACGAGGTGGTGGTCGTCGACCTCGTGATCGGCCGGGCCAGGCGCTACCCGGTGCCGGGGCACAACGAGATGGTGCTCTGGCGCGGCGAGCGGCTCCTCGTCGAGCAGAAGGAGGCGAACTACCTGCTCGACCTGGCCACGGGGAGGGCGCAGCGGCAGCCGTACAAGGGCTTCGCGGGCGTGGCGGGCTATCGCGACCTCAGGATCGTCTCGTCCGACGGCGGCCGGACGGTCGTCCAGGAGGGCGGGTCGGAGGTGGAGCTGGACGTCCGGGGCGTCACCGACGAGGGCGGCCGGCCCGTGGGCGACCACGGATGGCAGCGCGACGGCCTCGTCGCCAGGTCCGCGCCCGCCCACCACGACCTGGCGGACAGAGCCGACGTGGTCGTCGTGGCCGACACCGCCACGGGCCGGCTGGTCAGGACGATGCTCCTGCCCTGGGGCGATTCGCCCGGCATGAGGTGCGGGAAGGGCGGCTGCCCCGTGCGCGGCTGGATCAGCCCTGGCACGGTGATCATCGAGAGCGGGGACCGGCTGCTCGGCTGGAACGTCGGCACCGGCGCGCTGTCACGCGTCGCCGACCTGTCCGATGATGTGACCGCCTACTCCCTGCGCAGCGGGTGAACGGCCCGGCCGATCGCCGCACGAAAGCGGGTCCATTTCATTTTGGAATGTTCCCACCAGGCACTTCGCCGGATAAAACGCCTCCCCTACCAGGTGTGATTGTTATCCGGAAAGCGCACAGAAAATCACATACCTTCCTTTACTCCCATAGTGTGATTAAACTCACGCCAATGACGACGCATCTAGCCCGTTACCTCACACCGATGGAGGACAGCTCCCGGTGGGACGGTTTCGAATTCCGGCCTGGCGACATTGTCATCAATTCTCCGGCGAAGTGCGGCACCACCTGGACCCAGACGATCTGCGCGCTCCTGATCTTCCAGACGCCCCGGCTGCCTGCGCCGCTGTCGAGCCTCTCCCCGTGGATCGACATGCTCGTACGTCCGAAGCAGGAGGTCTGGGACCACCTGGCCGCGCAGCGGCACCGCCGTTTCATCAAGACGCACATCCCGCTCGACAGCATCCCGGCCGATCCGCGGGTCACCTACATCACGGTCGGACGGGACCCGCGCGACGTCGCCATCTCCCTGCGCAGTCACGGCAGGAACCTCAAACGTGACGTCATCCGCCGGCTGATCCACCAGGCCGCCCACCCCGGCGACGCGGCGGCCAAGGTCCCGGTCGACGGACATGACGACAGGGATCTCCTCGACGAACGGACGTACCTGTTACGTTGGGTGGACATCGACGACTCGCCGTACGTCAATCTCGACTCGCTGCGCGCGCTGATCTGGACGCAGAGCCGCGCGTGGATGCGCCGCGCGGAGCCGAACGTCATCCTGCTGCACTACGCCGACCTCTCCGCCGACCTCGCCGGCCAGATGCGACGGCTCGCCGAACGGCTCGACATCGAGATCGACGAGAGCGTCTGGCCGGAGCTGGTCGAGGCCGCCACGTTCCAGCAGATGCGCAATCGCGCGGCCGATCTCGCACCCGACGAGCAGCTGGGCTACATCCGCGATCGTGAACGCTTTTTCCGCAGCGGCAAGTCGGGCCAATGGGAGCAGTTCCTCACCGCTGAGGATCGAGCGCACTACGACCGCCGGATAGCCGAGCTCGCGGAGCCGGACCTGCTCGAATGGCTCCATCACCGGGCCGGCTGACCGCCGTGCCCAGGAGAGCACGGCGATGACGCCGGAAGTACCCGGCCTCGTGACGGTCGAGCGCGTCCCCTCGCTGGCCGACGTCGACGGGCGGGCGTGGAACGACGTCGCCGACCCCCGGGACCTGTTCCAGAGCCGTACGTGGCTGCGGGCTCTGGAGCGATCCGGTGAGGGCCCCGTCACGTACCTGATCGCCCGCGAATCCGGGCGTTCCCGCATCCTCGGCGCCCTTCCCCTCTATGAGTCGCTCCCCAGTCATGGTGACTACCTGTATTGGCCGGAGCTCCACTTCCAGGACCTGCTCCGCGCCGCGGGTCCGCTCGACGGCCGGCTGGGCCTGCTGGCCGGTTCCCGCGCGGGATTCGGTACGCGGCTCATCGTGGACCGCACCCTGCCGGATCTGGCCAGGACAGAGGTCCTGCGCGCGCTTCGGGACGCCGCCGGCGCGGTCGCGGCCGACCGCGGGCTCCCGTACACCTTCTTCCTGTTCCTCGACGCCTCCGCCTGGAAAGACCTCGGCCCGGTCGTCGGCGACGGCGATCACCACCGCCTGGCGAACGTCGCGCAGACGGAGCTGGAGCTCCCCGGTGCGGGCTTCGACGATTACCTCGCGACGCTGCCACGGAACACACGCACCAGCGTCCGCCGGGAGGTGGGGCTCTTCACCAGGGACTGTGCGACCGAGACCGTCCCCCTCCGTGCGGCCATCACGACCATCGCGCCGATGATCGTGCACGTGCGGGCCAAGCACGGGATGGCCTACAGCGTGGACGCGGTCACCCGGCGCCTGTCGGCGTACTCGTCCGCGCTGGGGGACGCCTCGTCGGTGGCCGTGCTGTGCCGTGTGCGGGGTCGTGTCGCCGGCGCCGGGGTCATGTGCCGCTGGCATGACCGGCTGTACGTGACGGACTTCGGCCGCCTCGACGACGACGCGCCGGACCCGTTCGTGTACTTCAACGCGGCGATCTACGAACCCGTCAAGCACGCCTACGCGGCAGGGCTGTCGAGAGTCGTCACCGGCGCCGGGGCGGAGCTGGGCAAGGCCAGGCGTGGTTCGGCAGTGCTCCCGCTGGTGCACCTGGCATGGGCGGCGGCCGGCGGCCCCTCGGACCGCGCGGCCGGAGGCCGCCCGGACCGCCGGATCGGCACCGCGCCGGCGGAGGACCGCAAGGAGCACTGGCGCAAGCTGCGCGGCACTCACCCCAGGTACTTCCACCCGGTCTGGGATGAGTTGTTGTGACGCGACATCGATCCGATGGGCCGGACGCCGAGCCCGCGAGGGAGGCCAGCGTGGGTGACGAGGATGAGACCGAGCTGAGTGACATGATCGGCACAGCCGCACCCGGACTTCTCGGACGGACGCCTCGTGACCTGAGCGGGGTCGCCCTCGTCCACGAGGGGCGTGACATCACCTTCGGCGACATCGCCGCACTCAGCGAGGACGTCCGCCGCGTGGTGCGAGGTCACCGCCTGCAGGGTCGCGTGGTGGGCGTGCCGGCGGACCGGAGCCCGGAGTTCGTCGCGCGGATCGTGGGGCTCTGGAGCGCGGGCGCCGTCCCGGCGATCCTCGGGGACTGGGGTGCTGAGCGGGTGCGCGGAGCACTGATGGCCACCGGCGCCGCGGCGACCTTCGGACCATCCTCCGCCCCCACCGGCCTGGACCCGCTGGACACCGCCGGGAACGACGGCGCGGACATGGGAGAAGTCAGTCATATCCTCTTCACGTCCGGCACGACGGGGAGGCCGAAAGGGATCGCCGTCGGCCGAGCGGCCTTCGAGGCCGCCAGTGTGGCGTTCTTCAAGGAACTGCCCATGGACGAATCCGATCGGATCGCCTTTCTCAGCAGACCCGGCCACGACCCGAGCCTGCGGGAGCTGATCGCGCCCTGGCTCACCGGTGCGACGTTGTTCGTTCCTGACGGCCGCACGACCTCGGATCCCCGGCTGACGGCGGCCTGGCTGGCGGAGCACTCCATCACCGTGCTCCAGGGCTCGCCGGTCCTGCTCCAGCTCATGGCGGGCTCGTCGAGACCGCCCGTCGACAGCCTGCGGCTGGTCTGCTCGGTGGGGGCACGACTCAAGGCCTCGGCGCTGCGGTCGACGGCACGGTTCGCCCCACGTGCCACCATCGTCAACTGCTACGGCGCGTCGGAGACCCCGCAGGTCCTGTGCATGCACCAGATACCGCCCGGCGAGGGGGACGCGATCGAGGACCCGGTCCCCATCGGCCGCGCGCTCGGCCATGCCACGGTCCGGATCGTGTCCGACGGTGCGGGTCCGGAAGGCCGGCTGCAGGTGGAGGCCGCTGCCTGCGCACTCGGCTACACGGACGGAACCCCGCTGCTGGCTCCCGGCCTTGACGGCCGGCGCTGGTACGACACCGGCGACATCGTCCGCCGCCTGCCGGACGGCACGCTGTGCTTCCTCAGGCGGGCGGACCGGCAGGTCCAGGTCAACGGCACGCGGGTGGAGCTGGACGAGATCGAGGGCGCGGCCGCCCTGGTTCCCGGCGTCGTCGGCTCGGTGGCGACGTTCGTCGAGGACGGCGCGGGGGCCGGATCCGTGCGTCTGACCGTCGTACGGGACTCCGTGACGGCGGTCGACGGCGAGGAGCTTCGTGCGGTCCTCCGCGACCATCTGGACCCCGCGGTCCTGCCGTCGAGCATCGAGGTGCGCGACTCGGCACCGGAGAACCACGAGCCGGCCCCACCGGCGGCCGGGGACGCCGCGGCGCTGTGGGAGGTGCTGCAGGAGTGCGCGCGATCCGCTCTCGGCCAGGACCGGATCGACCCTGACGGCGGCTTCTTCGAGACCGGCTTCACCTCGATGTCCCTCATGCGTTTCGTGTCCGAGGTCTCCGTCCGTCTCGGCACGGAGATCTCCCCCGTGCTGGTCTTCCGGTATCCCACCCTGAAGGCTTTCGCCGATCACCTGCTGGAGCACCTGGACGACTCGACCTGACCTCGGAGGGGCGGACGATATGGGTAACCTCGTTGAGCCGATCGCGATCATCGGGATGGCCGGTCGTTTCCCGGCGGCGGCCGACACCCGGCAGCTCTGGCGCAACCTCGTGGCCGGGGAGGAGGCGGTGCGCTTCCCGTCCGAGGACGAGCTCCGGTCGAACGGCGTGTCACGCGAGGCGCTGGACGACCTGGCCTACGTGCGGGCGGTGGCGGAACCCGAGGGCATCGACCTGTTCGACGCCGGGTTCTTCGGCCTGACCCGGCGTGAAGCCGAGGCGTGCGACCCGCAGTTGCGGCTGTACCTGGAGACCGCGCACGCCGCCGTCGAGAACGCCGGCTATGACGCCCTGGGACTCGGCAGAGCGGGCGTGTTCTCGTCGGTCGCCGCGAACCGCTACGGGATCGGCCGCGCCCTCGGGAGCCTGGAGGCGCTCCGGAGTGCCACCGGCATGGCGGCCGGCATGTGGAACAACCCCGACAGCGCGTCGACGCTCGTGTCGTACAAGCTGAACCTGAACGGCCCCAGCATGACCGTGCAGACGGCGTGTTCGAGCTCGCTCGTGGCCGTACATCTCGCCGTGAACGCGCTTCGGCTCCACGAGTGCGACGTCGCGCTGGCCGGCGGCGCCGACGTCGAGTTCCCCGTCGGTCACGGGTACTGGTGGGCCCAGGACGGCCCGCTGAGCCGGGACGGCCACTGCCGTCCCTTCGACGCGGCGGCCAGCGGCACGATCTTCGGCAGCGGCGTCGGCGTCGTGGTCCTCAAGCGGCTGGCCGACGCCGTGGCCGACGGCGATCGGATCACCGCGGTGATCCGGGCCGTGGCCGTCAACAACGACGGCGCGAACAAGGTCGGCTTCACCGCGCCCAGCGCCGATCGGCAGGCGGAGGTCGTGCTGCGAGCCATGGAGGCCGCCGGCGTGGGGCCCGGGGACATCGGGTACGTGGAGGCGCACGCGACCGCGACCCGGCTGGGCGACGCCATCGAGATCGCAGCGCTGCGGAAGGCGTTCAGCGCTCGGGCGACGTCCGAACCCGGGCTGTGCCCCATCGGGTCGATCAAGGGAAACGTGGGCCATCTGGGGCACGCGTCGGGGATCACGTCGCTGATCAAGGCCGCGCTGTCGCTGGACCACGAGCAGATCCCCGCGAGCATCAACGTCGAGCAGGTGAACCCGCTCCTCGAACTCGAACGCTCACCGTTCCGCGTCAACGACACGCTGCGGCCCTGGCCCCGATCGGCCGGCCACCGGCGCCTGGCGGGCGTCAGCTCCTTCGGGATCGGCGGCACGAACGCGCACGCGATCCTCGAAGAGGCGCCCGTCCGCCCGGCCGACCCCGCTCCGGAGCCACCACAGCTGATCGTGTGGTCGGGACGGACGCCGGCCGCGGCCGAGGCCTACCCGGAGCGGCTCGCCCGATCCTTCGCGGAGAGCGCGGACCCGCTCTCCGATGTCTCGTTCACGCTGCGCCAGGGGCGCACGCCGCACCCGGTCCGAGGCGCTGTGGTGGCCGAGAGCATGTCCGACGCGGCCTCGGCCGTGCTCGACGACGCCAGGCGCGTCGTCACCCCGGAGGACCAGGTGGACCGGAGCACCGTGTTCCTGTTCCCGGGAGAAGGGGCGCAGCACGCCCACATGGCGGCGGAGCTCTATCGCACCGAGCCGGCGTTCGCCGCGGCACTCGACGAGTGCTTCGACCTCTTCGAGGCCGGCGGCCTGCCCGCGCGGCAGCTCCGGTCGGAGGCGCCGGAGGGCCTGGTGGGCACCGCTTCGCTCTTCAGCGTCGAGTACGCGCTGGGGCGGCTGTGGCTGGCCCTGGGCATCGAGCCCGGCGCGCTGCTCGGCCACGGCGTCGGGGAGTTCGCCGCCGCGGCCATCGGCGGGGTGTTCACCCTCCCGGATGCGGTGCGGCTGGTGAGCGCCCGAGCGCGAGCGCTGGACGGGCCGCCCCCGGTCGCGGCCGTGATGAGCGCTGCCGAGCGGTTCCGCCCGGCCTTCGACGGCATCGAGCCGCGCGGTCCTCGCTGGAAGCTCTACGCCGCGTCCACGGGCGGCCTGGTGGAGCCGGCACAGGTGAGCAGCGTGGACTTCTGGAGCCGGCAGCTCACCCGGCCCGTCCTGTTCGATCGGGCGCTTGACGCCGTGTTGTCCGACGGCGCCCGGGTGCTGCTGGAGGTGGGACCCGGGCGGACGCTCACCACCTTGGCACGCGCACATCCTGAGGTGCGCGCCAAGCGGCACCTGGCGGTGCCGACGCTCCCCAGCGGGCCGTCGAAGGGCGCGACCGAACGCAGCTCGTTCCTGCACGCGCTGGCCCGGTTGTGGACTCTGGGCGCGGAGGTGAACTGGTCGTCGCTGACCGCGACGGGTCCTCGTGCACGCGTGCCTCTGCCGGGCTACCCGTACCAACGCGAGCGGTACTGGATCGAGCGGGCGTCCCCGAGCGTCCCCGTCGCCGAGGCGGCAGCGGACCGTGCGGCGGTGTTCCGGCTGCCTGCGTGGGTGGAGGCCGCCCCGGCCGCGCGCCACGACACCGGCGCCGGTGAACGGTCACGTCCCCTGGTGTTCCTGCCCGGCGACGCGCGACGAGCCGGCGAGCTGGTGGCCCTGCTCGACAGGGCCGGATGGGACGCGTTACGGGTCCGGCCCGGTTCCTCCTATTCCGGAGCGGCGGACGACTTCGTGATCCGCCCCCGGCACCCGGAGGACGTCGTCCGGCTCCTCGACGAGCTGCGGGACTCACGGCGCTACCCGGAGCTCATCATCGACGCGACGCAGCTCGGAGCCCCGGCCGAACCTGACCTGAGCAGCATCGACGGCCAGCTCGACGCCGGTTTCCACCGCATCGTCGAGCTCCTGCAGGAAGCGGCGCGACGGTCGCCCGACAAGCGCGGCCGCCACGTCCTGGTCGTCACCGAGCTGTCCGCGGACGTGACGGGCGGCGAGACCGTGCACCCGGTGCGGGCCATGCTGCTCGGCCTCCTGCGCAGCTACATGCTCGAGAACCCGCGCGCCCGGTGCAAGCTCGTCGACGTCCAGGGCGACGTGGCCGGCGATCGGCTCCTCGCGGAGCTGCGCGGCCTCGAACGATCGGAGATCGTCGCCCTGCGGGGGGACCGGCGCTGGATCCCGGGCGAGCGGGAGCTCGTCCCTGACGGTACGGGCCCCGCCGCCCTGCGTCCCAGGGGCGCCTACGTCATCACCGGCGGACTCGGCGGACTCGGCCTGGCCGTGGCGCGCGGCCTGGCGGACACCGGCCTGCGGCCACGGTTGCTCCTGCTGGGGCGCCATCCGGGCGGACACGACGCCGAGCTTCGCGAGATCCGGGCCCTGGGAGCCGAGTGCCGCGTCGAGGCGTGCGACGTGACCGACGTCGACGCGCTGCGGCGGGTGCTCGACCAGGCGTCGGACGCCTTCGGAGGCATCAACGGGGTGTTCCACCTCGCCGGCGTGGCGGGAGGGGGCATGCTGCGATTCCGCACGCGGGCGCAGGTGTCGGCGACACTCGCGCCGAAGGTTCACGGCACACTCGCCCTGGTCGAGGCACTGCGGGGGCGGGCGGGCCTCGACTTCTTCGTGGCCTTCTCCAGCCGCGCGGCGCTCAGGGGCTTGGTGGGCGGTGCCGACTACGCGGCGGCGAACGCCTTCCTCGACGCGGTGGTGCGCCGGCAGCCGTTGGCGGGCTGCGCCTCGATGACCGTCAACTGGCCGTCCTGGGCCGAGGTCGGTATGGCCGCCCGCCAGGGGCGGCAGGCCGGAGATGTGCGCAGGTGGTCGACCCCGCTGTCGGCCGAGGACTATCCGATCCTGGACGAGCACCGGCTGGACGGTGTGCCGGTGCTGCCGGGCACGGCCCAGGTCGACTTCGTCCTGCGCGCCTTCCACGAGGCGATCGAACCCGCGAACGGGCGTCCCGCGCAGCTGCGCCACATGGTCTTCCGGCAGCCGATCACCACCCCGGAGCCCGTGTCACTCGAGGTCGGCTTCGAAGCCGACGAGGACCTCTGGCGATTCACCGTGCGCACCTCGCCGCTCGCGTCGTCCTCCGGCTCGTCCGGCGACTACCGTGTGCACACGACGGGTGAGATCCTGCTGGTGGACGCCGGCGCGGGCAAGGTGGACCTGGACGGGCTGCGCGCGTCGCTGCCCGAGCGGCGGATCCCCGTGAACGATCCCGGCAACCGGCTGTTCACCATCGGCCCACGATGGCCCGGCGAGGAGATCTGGATGTCCGGGGACGACCTCGGCACGAAGCTCGCCGTACTCACCTTTCCCGAGACGTTCGGCCATGAGCTCGGCGAGCACGCCCTGCATCCCACCCTCCTGGACGCGGCGGTGTCACTGGCGCGCGACCCTGACCACGAGCCTCCGCACGCGCCCTTCGCGTACCAGTCGATCGTGGTGCACCGGTCGATACCGGGGCTCGCGTACAGCCACATCCGCCGGCGCCCGAGCGGTTCGGACACGATCGTGGCCGACATCGACGTGCTGACGGCCGGCGGTGACGTCGCCGTCGAGGTCAGGGGCTTCACCATGCGCCGCGTCGACGAATCCATGGTCGCCCCCGAGACCTCTCGTGAGGAGCGGGGCGCCGAGGCCGGGATCACGCCCGAGACCGGTGTCGGCATGATGCTGCGCATCCTGGGCCGGCCCGGTCACCGGCAGGTGGCGATCACCCTGCCGGGGCAGGACGCGGTCCTGAGGCACTCCGAGGACCTGCCGGCCGACGCCGAAACCGACACCGCAACCGGCACCGACACCGGCACCGGCACCGCCGACGAGCGGCCGGCGGCGTCGGCCGGGGCACGGGCGGAGGCCGGTTCACCCGGGACCACGGACGCGGCGTCGATCGAGGCCCGGCTGACGGACCTGTGGTGCGCCGCGTTCGGTGTGGAGTCGGTCCACCCCGAGGAGAACTTCTTCGATCTGGGCGGCGACTCCTTCACCGCCGTGGGGCTGGTCGAGGAGATCCGCAGGGGTTTCAGCGTGGACATCGGCATCGCTGCGATCTTCGACCATCCGACGGTGGCCGAGCTGGTCGCCGAGCTGCGGCGGCTCAGCCACGAACCTTCCTGACCCACGCGCGGAGGGTCTCCGAGGGCAGCTCCTCGACGATCTGGTGGCCGCCGTCGATCAGGTGAACCGACAGCCACTCCGTCGTGTAGTGGCTCCAGTCATCGAGGCACTCGGTGTTCCAGGAGCTCGCGTCATCGGCGGCGCCGACCGCGATGATCGGCGCGTTGAGCTTCGGGCGCGGATCTGACTCCAGATAGCGATTGAGGAGCTGGTACTCCGACCGCCAGAGACGCGCGTACTCAGGAAGAGCCGCCGTGTCCCTGATGTGGGGCGGCACCTCGAGCTCCTCGGCCAGGGCCCGGTCCGGCAGCTCCGCCAGCGGCGACGACGGCGTGCGGTGCGGCGGGTACTGACACATGAGGACGGTCCCGCGAAGCCGTCCCTCCAGGCGCTTGCCCGCCTCCAGGCAGACGAGCCCGCCCATGCTGTGGCCCACGAGCACGACATCCGTGACACCGGAGTGCGTGATGAGGGCGGCGAGCGCCGCCCCGCGCTCGTCGATGGAGGGCACGCTCATCGGCTCGCTCCAGTTGGCCCGGTGGATGACAGGTGCCCCGTCCGGCTCGTTCCACCGGTCCACGAATTTCGTCCGGCCTCCCAGTCCGGGAACGAAGATGACGGCCTGGTCACCATCGAGTGCCGGGCTGACGATGTAACGCGCAAACTCCTGACCACCCACGTCATCAGCTCCTATTGACCCCATTGACAAAGTGCGAAGACCGCCGCACCAATCATTTGGCGAAGCCTAACCCCGATCCCGGACGGGCTCCAGATATCGCACCATCTAACGCCGACGATCAATTTCTCGGAGAATACTGGTCCATTTCAGTAGATCTATGGCAAAGTGTGGCAGGTGTCCACGCTGCTTGCCGCCGCCGTGATTATCCTGATCGCCTCAACGGTGCACGCGGTGACCGGATTCGGGTATGCCCTCGTCGCCACGCCACTGCTGGCCCTCACGGTCGACCCTCATACGGCAGTGGTCGCCACCACACTCTCCGCCCTGGCCATGACCGTCACGATCGCCGTGCGTCAGCGTCACCACGCCGAGTGGAAGGTGGCCGTGATCGCCACGGCCGGCATCGTGGTCGGCATGCCACTCGGCCTCTGGGTGTACGCGGTGACGTCCGAGCGCGTGCTCACGGCGCTGATCGGGGTCGGCGTGCTGGGCTGCACCGTGATGGTGTGGCGAGGCGTGAAGGTGCCCGGGAATGTTCCCGTGCTGGTGGGAGCCGGGCTCATCTCCGGCACGCTCTCCACCTCCACCGGCACCAACGGGCCGCCGATGGTCGCCGCCTTCCAGGGCATGGGCTATGACCCCCACAAGTTCCGCGCCACCCTCGCGGCCGTGTTCGCCGCCACCAGCGTGCTCAGCCTGATCGGGTTCGCCGCGGCCGGCCAGGTGAACACCCAGTCGCTCTGGATCGGGCTGGTGGGCCTGCCGGTCGTGCAGCTGGGGTGGTTCGCCGGCAACGCCGTCTTCAACCGGATCGATCCGGAGCGTTTCCGCAAAGTGGTGCTGGTGTCCCTCCTCGTCAGCGCGGCGGTGACCCTCTTCAGCGCCCTCAACGGCTGACGCCGGCGGGTGAGATCCGGCGTAGGGTGAATCTCGCTCGCTCGTTGGTGGACAGGAGGCTCAGATGGCCGGGACGACGCTGACCGAGGTCATGGCCGAGCTGGCCGACCTCGAGGACCCGAAGATACGCGAGGTGAACGAGAGACACGGTGACGACCACGGTGTGAACCTCGGCAAGCTGCGCGCGCTCGCGAAACGGCTGAAGACGCAGCAGGAGCTCGCGTACCGGCTCTGGGAGACCGATGACACCGCGGCGAGACTGCTGGCGATCCTGATCTCCCGCCCGAAGGCGTTCGGGCGGGACGAACTGGACGTCATGCTGCGCGAGGCGCGCTCCCCCAAGGTGCACGACTGGCTCGTGAACTACGTGGTGAAGAAGAGCCCGCACGCCGAGGAGCTGCGCCTGGCCTGGTCCGCCGATCCGGATCCCGTGGTCGCGAGCGCCGGCTGGGCGCTGACCACCGAACGCGTGACGAAGAAGCCCGAGATCCTCGACCTCACAGGACTGCTCGACGTCATCGAGGCGGAGATGAAGGACGCCCCGGATCGCCTGCAGTGGGCGATGAACCACTGCCTGGCGCAGATCGGGATCGAGCACGCCGAGCACCGCGCCCGTGCCATCGGCATCGGTGAGCGCCTGGAGGTGCTCAAGGACTACCCGACTTCCCCGGGGTGCACGTCTCCTTTCGCGCCCACCTGGATCGCCGAGATGGTGCGCCGGCAGCAGGATCAGCCGGTCACCCGGTCCGCACCCGCTTGATCCCCGAGCAGGATCCTCACCAGGGCCTGCGGCGCGTCCCGCATCAGGTTGTGCCCGCTGTCCAGCGCGTGCGGCGGATGTGCCCGAGGCCGCCGGTGAGCTCCTCGAAGCACCAGCCGCCGTGGCACATCCCTGGGATGAGCACGAAGTCAGTCATGATCTTTCTCTCTTTCTCTTCGCCGGACTCGACGGCTCATGAGGGCGTGGCGGGGTCACCCGTTGTCAGGCGCGCGTCCCCACGGCGGGCCGGGGACGCGTACGGCCTGCGGCGAGGGCGGTCACGGAGGCCGCGGCGCACAGGATCGCGGTCCACGCCAGGGTGGCCTCGGTCGAGGTGTGATCGGCGACCACGCCGGCGATCCACGGCCCGGCGGTCTGACCCGCCGCGAAGACGGTGGTGAACGCCGCCAGCGTGGCGGTCCAGTCGGCGGACGGGACGTCGGCCTTGATGAGGGCGGTGACGGCGGCGGGGACGCCCATGAACGTCGCCCCGTAGATGATCGCTGAGGCGAGGATGACCGGTGGCGTGGGTGCGGCCAGCGCCAGCGCCGATCCGCCGGCCAGGATGGCGAGCAGGACGGCCATGGCCCGGGTGGCGGGCCATTCGGCGGTGGGTCGGCTCCACAGCGCCGGCGTCGCGACGACGGCCAGGCCCAGTGCCGTCCAGGTGAGCATCACCTGCCCGAGCGGGGCGTGCTGGTCGGCGAGATAGGCGGACAGGAAGGTGATGTAGGTGATGTATCCGGCGGCGAACAGTACATAGGCCAGGGCGGCTCCCCACAGCGGGCGCACCCGGGCCCGGCCCCCGGCCGTCACGATGTGCGTCCCCTCGCCCGCGTCCGCTGCGCGCCAGCTCGCCACGGTCGCCAGTGCGGCTCCGACGGCCATGCCGATCCAGGCCAGGCGCCAGTGCTCCCCCAGGGCGGGGATGCTGACACCGCTGACGACGATGCCCAGGCCGGTGCCGGCGAAGTACACGGCGATGGGCGCGTCGGAGGACGCGCGGGCGGCCGCGCGTGAGGCGATCACGCCGCCGGCGACGAACACCACCGCCCCCGCCGCTCCGGCCGCGGTCCGCGCGGCCAGCATCGCCACGTAGGCGTCGCTCGCCACGGTGGCGGCCAGGGACACGGCCGTGAGCGCCATGCCGGCGCGGAAGACGGCGGCGGTCCCCCAGCGGCGCACGACCGCGGCGGTCACCAGCGCGCCGAGGAGGTAGCCGAGCCCGTTCGCGGTGCTCATCGCCCCCGCCTCGGCCAGCGTCCAGCCCAAGCTCTCGCGCATGGCCGGCACGAGCAGGCCGTAGGCGAAGCGCGCTAGCCCGATCGCCGAGGCGGTGCCGAGCGCCAGCAGGCCCGCCTGCCACATCGCCCTGGACCTCGCCTCTCGCGCGGTCCGCGTCATCGGTCCGCGCTCTCGGCGTCGGCATCGGGGGCCACGTCCCATGCGTCCGAGGCACTCCGTAGGTGCGGCGAGCCGGGATAGGACGGCATGACACTCCAAAGATCGAACCGATCGGTACGAAGTTGGATGCTAGCAGCAGAACGAACCGACCGGTTCTATCTAGGAGTACGGCGATCGCCCGGTGCACACTCGTCGACCAGGCCGCACGCTCAGCCAAAACGAACCGGTCCGTCTCATCAGGGCGGTAACCTGAGCGAATGCCCAACGTCAGGAACCCGGACCACTCCCGGCGCAGCGAACGCTCGCGGCAGGCGATCCTCGAAGCCACCCGCGCGCTGATCTCCGAAGTGGGATACGGGAAGGTCTCGATCGAGGCCATCGCCGCACGGGCGGGCGTCGGCAAGCAGACGATCTACCGGTGGTGGCCGTCCAAAGGCGCCGTGATCTTCGACTCGTTCCTCGCGCTCAGCCAGGACACCGAGGGCGAGGGCATGGCACTGCCGGACACCGGTGACCTCGAAGCCGACCTCAAGCTGGTGATGCGCGCGACGGCCGCCGAGTTCGCCGACCCTGACTTCGAGAGGCCGATCCGGGCGCTCAACACCGAGATCATCAACGACCCCGACCTCGCCGCCCAGTACCACGACAAGCTGGCCCGTCCCGTGGACGAGGCCAAGAAGGCGCGGTTGCGCAGCGCGCAGCAGGCGGGTCAGCTCGCCCCGGACGCCGACCTCGACCTGGTCCTGGAAACGCTCTACGCCCCCCTCTTCCAGCGGTGGCTGCTCCGTTCGGGCCCGCTCACCGCCGAGTACACCGACTCCCTGGTCGACATCACCCTCAAGGCCTTCCGCCCCTGACGAACCGCCGTAGTCGAAACCAGCGGGAACGAGAGCCGAGCCGCAGTCCCATATGCCCGATCTTTCAGTCGCTGGATCGGCGCTCAGGCGCTGAACTCGGGCGATCGCCTGACGAGTGACGAAGCGACCGCGTACCGTCACCTTCGTGACCAGCCCGCACGCTTCCCCTCCCGACCCGTTCGACGCCGTCATCGATGCCGGCCGGCACTGGGCCGCCCCCCGGGATCTGCCGGCCCGCCGGCCCGGCGAGACCACCTCGGGCGCCGGCCCGGGACGGCGTACGATGCTCACGGCGGCCGCGTCCCTGGCGGTGGCCTGCCTGGCCGGCTGCTCCTCGGCCGAGGTGCGGAACAAGACGCCCACGGCGGCGCCCGTATCCCGCACAGGACCGGCTCCTGGGGCGCCGAAGGCCGCGTACCGACGGCTGATGGAGGGCAACAGACGCTGGGTGGCCAACGCTCTCCAGCATCCGGATCGCGATCCCACACGCCGGCAGCTGCTGGCCGCCAGCCAGCAGCCCTACGGAGCGGTGCTGTCATGCATCGATTCCCGGGTGCCGCCCGAGCTTGTCTTCGACACCGGCCTGGGTGACCTGTTCGTCATGCGCAGCGGCGGGACGGCTGTGGGGCCCGTCATCACCGGCTCCGTCGAGTACGGGCCGATGACCAGCGGAACCCCGCTGATCATCGTCCTCGGCCACCAGCGCTGCGGCGCGGTCTCCGCCGCCTACAAAGCCCTGCGGGAAGGCGAGCCGCTGCCGGGCAACCTCCAGGCGATCGCGAAGGCCATGCGTCCCGCGTACGAACAGGCCGTACGGGAGGGCGGCGCGGACCCCGCCGAGACGATGGCCAGAGCCCAGGTGAAGCTGACCGCGAACGCCCTGCGCGGCAATCAGGACCTCGCGCCACTGGTGGCCAAGGGAGTCCTGGCCGTGGTCAGCGCGTACTACTCCCTGGACACGGGCGAGGTCGAGATCCTGAACGGCGCACCCGCCTGAACCGGCATCTCGCTCACCGACCCACTCACCCAGCGCGCTGACCGGTTGCCGGCCACGTGCGCTATTTCGGCAACGAACTGGGCTCGCCGCCGTTGACGACGATGACGGTGCCGTTGATGTAGCCGCTCTCGGCGTCGATGAGGAACCGTACGACCGAGGCGATCTCCTCGGGCTCTCCGATCCGCTCGCGGAGATTGCCCCGTCCGAGTGTCTCGACGTCGTCGCCGAGCATGGCGGTGGTGCCCGCGGTGCGGACCGGCCCCGGCGAAACCCCATTGATCCGGACGCGGTGATGGTGACGATGGACCCGTGCCCACGTTCGGCCATGGCGGGCGCCAATGCGCCGACGAGCAGGAACGGAGCCCGGGTGTTGGGTGCGCGCCCGGACAGCGGAGGGCCGCACGGTGGTGTTCGCCACCTACTACCTCACCGAGGCCGACGACTACGCCGACCGGGTCGTCCTGCTGACGGACGGCAAGATCGTGGCAGACGGGCCGGTCGACGCCATCAAATCCCTGGTCGGCGGTACGGAGATCCGCTTCCGTATGGACAGCGCCGAGGTGAGCCGGTTCGCGGGGCTGCCCGGTGTCCGCCAGGTGCACCTGGAAGGACGCACGGTCGCCCTGCGCACAGGCGACTCCGACGCCACCTTGCGCGCCCTGTTCGCGACGTTCGACGAGTTCGACGACGTCAGGGACGTACGCACGGCGAGCACTGATCTGGAGAGCGCCTTCGTGAGCCTGACGGGAGGGCAGGAGCGATGAGGTCGTACCTGAGCCTGGAGATCCGGCGCGGCTTCCGGAACCCCGCCGGGCTGGTTCTGCTGACCGGCTTCCCGGTGGCTCTCTATCTGTTGTGGACCAAGGTGCCGAACGTGGTGCCGCCGGGGCAGCAGGGTGACTTCGCCGCCACCACCATGGTGTCGCTGGCCACGTACGGCTCGATGGGCGGGGCGTTGTTCATCGGCGGCGCCATCGCACTGGAGCGAAGCAAGGGCTGGGCGCGGCAGCTCGCGGTCACGCCGCTGCCGGCGCACGGCTATGTGGTGGCCAAGCTGGTCAGCGGGGCGGCCGGGGTGCTGCCGAGCATCGTCGTCGTGCTGGCCGCGGGCGCGCTGTTGGCCGGGGTACGGCTGCCGTGGTGGACCTGGCCGGCCCTGGTGGTGTTGATCTGGCTGGGCGTCATGCCCTTCACCGCCCTGGGCGTCGCCTTCGGCTACACGCTCAAGGGGCAGGCCGCGAATCTGGCCATGATGGCGGTCTATTTCGGCCTGTCCATCCTGGGCGGACTGTGGCTGCCCATCCAGCTGATGCCTGAGGGCATGCGGACGCTGACCGCCTGGACCCTGCTGTTCGCCGCGCTGGCCGTCTGGCGTTACCGTCGGGCTCTGTGACGACGGTTCTGTGACGATGAGCTCTGTGACGATGAGCATCAACTACCTGTCCTCGGCCATCGGCAAGACCGGAGCCCGCAACCGGCCGAGGCCGTCCACGTGGCCGAGTCCCGAGGCTGGCTGTGACCGTTATCGAGGAGTCAGCACACAGAACTCGTTGCCATCGGGATCGGCCATCGCCACCCAGCCGGCCTCGGGCCGGCCGATGTCGATGCGCGTCGCTCCGAGGGAGGCGAGACGGTCGACCTCCGCCTGCTGATCACCGTGCGGCGGTGGGGCGAGGTCGAAGTGCAGCCTGTTCTTCCCTGTCTTGGGCGCCACCGGCGGACCGCCCCACGCGATCTTCGAACCGCCGTGCGGCGACTGGATCGCGGTCTCCTCGTCCTGGTCCCAGACCAACGGCCAGCCCAGCGCCGCGCTCCAGAAGTAGCCGACCTCCTGCGAACCGTCGCACGAGAGCGCTCCGATGAATCCGCAGTCAGCGAGGAAGTTATTGCCCGCCTCGACGACGCAGAACTCGTTGCCCTCGGGGTCCGCGAGCACCACGTGACCCTCTTCCGGGAGTTGCCCGACGTCGATGTGCTGGGCGCCGAGTTCGAGCGACCTGGCGACCGTCCGCTGCTGATCCTCGAGGGACGTGCTCGTCAGATCGAAGTGCATCTGGTTCGGGCCGGTCCTCTTCTCCTCGGTCGGGCGAAATCGGATCCGGAACCCGGTGTCATCGCTCGGCAGGAGCGTGATGCCGTCGTCGGGATCGTCGGCCAGTTCCCGGCCCAGGACTCCGGCCCAGAAGCGCGCGAGGAGCAGGGGGTCGTTCGCATCGAAGCAGAGCGCAACGAGCCGAGAAGTCATCCCGCATCTCCGATCTACCGGCGTGACGGCGCAGCCAGGGAGCATCCTCCTGGTGCCTGACGGAGCAACGCTAGCCCATCCGAGAAACGGGACGCCAAGCATTATTCGGAGCGCGGCCACGGAGAGTAAATTATTTCACATGAGACCGTATCGAATGAAAAGATAAGGGGTAATATGGTCCCATGACCGCTGACCAGCCGCGCGACACCACCGCCTCGCGTGCCACCGACCGCCCCGGCGACCGCTCGCCATTCGCCCTCGGCCTGCTGCTGCGCCAGGCGCACTGGCGCGCGGCCACGGTGATGACGGAGGCACTCCGGCCGCTCGGCATCGAGTTGCGGCACTTCGCCGTGCTGATCGTGCTGGTCGACCGCGGGCCCACGGTGCAGCGGGACCTGGCGGCGGCGACGGGGTCGGACAAGGCCGGGATCATGCGGGTGGTGGATGATCTGGAGCGCATGGGACTGGCCGTGCGCAACACCGTTCCGGGCGACCGGCGGGTGCGGGCGGTGCAGATCACCCCCAAGGGCGTCGAGCTTTTCGACGCGGCCCACGTCGCGGCGCAGCCGCTGGCCGAGCGCCTGGTCGCCGAGCTGGCCCCCGGAGAGCCCGAGCAACTGATGGATCTGCTCACCCGGTTCGCCTATCCCGGACGGTGAGGGCCCGCGCGGAAATAGTATTGATTGATACTATCGCGAATGATACAATCATAGGCGTAGGGGGAAGCTAGAGACACAGAGAAGGGGAGGTGTCGATCGTGGACGTCTATGAGGCGGTCACGAGCCGACGGGCTGTGCGCGGATTCACCGACCAGCCCGTCCCGATGGAGGTGCTGGAGCGTGTGCTGTCCGCCGCGGCCTGGGCGCCGTCCGGATCGAACCTCCAGCCCTGGCACACCTTCGTGCTCACCGGTGCGCCGCTGGCCCGGCTCAAGAAACGCGCCCTCGAGCGCGTGGCCACAGGCGACCCCTGGGACGAGCGGGAGTACGAAATGTACCCGCCCGCGCTGAAGTCCCCGTACCGCGAGCGCCGGTCCGCCTTCGGCCGCGAGCGCTACGGCGCGCTCGGCATCGCGCGCGACGACTGGGAGGCGCGCCAGCGGAGCGCTGCCGAGAACTGGGACTGCTTCGGCGCGCCCGCCGCCCTGTTCTGCTACATCGACCGCGACCTGGGCCCGCCTCAATGGGCCGACGTCGGCATGTATCTGCAGACGGTCATGCTGCTACTGCGCGCCGAAGGGCTGCACAGTTGCCCGCAGATGGCCTGGTCGGTCTATCGCGAGACCGTCGCGGAGGTCGTGTCCCCTCCTGAGGGGCTCATCCTCTACTGCGGCATGTCGATCGGCTTCGAGGACACCTCGGTGAACTACGTCCGCACGGGCCGCGCGCCGCTCGACGAGACCGTCACGTTCGTCGGCGGTTCAGTACGGCATTCGCACGCGGCCTGACCGGGGCCGCGGCCGTCACCCCTGGGGGTGGCGGCCGGCTACTGGGAGATGCTGGTGGCGCTGCGCCGGGGCCCGGCGTAGCGCCACCAGAAGTTGAGCAGCACGCTGGCCCGGTTACGGCCGCCCAGCAGGTAGGACACGTGGATGAAGATCCACACCAGCCAGGCGGGAAGCCCCCGCACGGTCAGCCCGTTGGGCAGCTGCAACACGGCCTCGGCCTTGCCCACGGTGGCCATGATGCCCGGGTCCCGGTACGAGAACGGCTGCGCCGGCCTGCCCTGAAGAGCCGCGGCGATCTGCCTGCCCACGTGCTCGCCCATCTGGATGGCCGGCTGGGCGAGTTGCGGCTGTGGCGTGGGCTGCCCGGAAAGGTCGCCGGCCACGAAGATCTCCGGGTGACCCGGCACGTTCAGCGCCTCGGTGAGCGTGATCCGGCCGCCCTTGCCCTGCGGCAGGCCCCAGTCGGCGACCTGCGGGGGCGCGGTCACGCCGAGCGCCCACACCGTCAGGTCGCTCGGCAGCCGCGTGCCGTCGGTCAGCACCACCGCGTCCGGGTGCACCGCCGCCACCGTGGACCCCAGGCGCAGCCTCACCCCTCTTCGGCCCAGCGCCGCCGCGGCCGCGTTCCGCAGCCGCTCCTTGTACGGCGACAGCACGTAGTCGAACCGCTCCACCAGCGTCACGCTGGTCTGACCGGGCTTGATCTCGGGATGCGTCAACGGCAGCGTACGCCGGCGCAGCTCGGCCAAGGTGCCCGCCATCTCCACCCCGGTCGCGCCCGCGCCCACCACCACGACGTGCGTGCTCTCGCGGCGGCCGAGCGCCGTTTCCTCCAGGAGCTGCCCCAGCCGGTTGCGCAGCGCCGCCGCGTCGTGCAGCGAGTAGATCGGCAGCGCGTTCTCCTGCGCCCCCTCGACGCCGAGCCAGTTGGTGGTCACGCCCGTGGCCACCACGAGATAGTCGTAGTCCAGCCCACTCCCGTCCTCGAACTCCACCCTCCGCTCCCCCGGCAGCACCTTGCTCATGGCGGCCCGGCGCGTCCGCACGTTGGGCCACCTGGCGGCGAAGGTGCGGATCGGATAGGACACGTCCGACGTGCCCATCCCGGCCGTGGCGACCTGGTAGAGCAGGGGCTGGAAGGTCGCATACGGGTTACGGTCGACCAGCGTCACCAGCGCCCCGGTCCGAGCCAGCTTCTTCGTGGCGGCGAGCCCCGCGAAACCCGCGCCCACGACTACGACCCGTGCTCTGTGCGCCATGATTCGGTCCCTTCCCTCGTGGGTGACGTACCCAATCTTCGACCGACATGTCCGCTCTCCCCTCAGCGAAACGTGCCCGGTCCGGAGGCCAACTTAGGTTAGCCTTTCCTTGCCTCGCGGATGGCCTGGCGCGTCTTGGCGGCCTCTCGCGGAGCGTGCTCCAGCGAGTGCGATGGCTGCGGCGAAAGGACGAGACCATGACCAAGACCAACATCAGGGCGGTCCGTATCAAACCCGAGGCGGCCGAGACGCTCGTCCTGCGAGTGCGGCGCACGGAGCGGATCTCGCCGCATTTCGTACGGGTCACCCTGGGTGACGGCGACATCGCCCGGTTCCGTCCCATGGGTTACGACCAGTGGTTCCGCTTGTTCATCCCCATCTCCGGCAAAGCGCTGCCACGTCTGCCCGGCAAGCTGACCGCGGCCTCCTACCTGAGGTATCTGACGATCTCCAAGCAGGACCGCCCGATCCTGCGCAACTACACGGTGCGCGCCTACCGCGCCGAGGGTCCCGAGATCGACGTGGACTTCGTCCTGCACGAACCGCCCGCGGGTGGCACGCCGGGGCCGGCCGCCTTCTGGGCGCAGAACTGCCGGCCGGGCGATCAGGTGGCGATCATCGACGAGGGAGTGACCTTCAACCCGCCCACCGGCACCGCCGCCGTGCTGCTCGTGGCCGAGGAGAGCGGCCTGCCGGCCGTGGCGGGCATCCTGGCCTCGCTGCCGCGCGACATCGGCGGCCGAGCCGTGATCGAGGTGCCCACGTCCGCCGACGTCCAGGAGCTGGATTCACCTCCCGGGGTGCGACTGGACTGGGTGATCCGCGACGACCCGCACGCCCTTCCCGGCCGGGCGGCACTCGCCGCCGCCGAGCTGATGCCCCTGCCGGACGGACCCGCCTTCGGCTGGGTGGTGGGCGAACAGGCCCTGCCCGTCGCGGTTCGCCGCCACTGGATCACGGCCGGCCTGCCGAAGGACCGGATCGTGTTCTGCGGATACTGGCGGGCCGGACGGGGATGAACCGGCCCGCCGGCCTCGGGTCAGGGCTCCGGGGCCGGTGTCACTCGGGTACGTCCGTGGATCGCCCCAGTCCCGCCTCTCTGGCCAGGATGATGGCCTGCGCGCGGGAGGCCACCTGCAGCTTGGCGAAGATGCTGGAGATGTGGTTGCTCACGGTCTTGGGCGCCAGCGTCAGGTGCGCTCCGATCGCGGTGTTGGTGCGTCCGGCGGCGATGAGATCGAGCACGTCCCGCTCCCGCCGGGTGAGTCCGGGGAACGGCTCGCCCTGGGGCGGGGCTGTGAGGTAGCTCAGGACGCGACGGGCCACACCGGGGCCGAAGATCGCCTCACCGGCGGCCACGGCCCGGATCGCGCGGACGATCTCGTCCTGCTGAGCTCCCTTGAGCACGTATCCGCGAGCTCCCGCCCGCATGGCGGCGAAGACCGACTCGTCGTCCTCGTACATGGTCAGCATCAGGACCGCCACCTTCGGGGCGGCCGTGGCCACCTCCCGTGCGGCCTCGATGCCGGTCATGCCGGGCATCTGGATGTCGAGGACGAGGACGTCCGGCGCCAGGGTGACCGCGGCGCGGACCGCCTCGCGGCCGTCGGCGGCGGTGCCGGCGACCTGCATGCCGGGCAGGGTGGACAGCAGCACGGCCAGTCCGTCGCGGACGATCGGGTGGTCGTCGGCGATGACGACGCGAATGGTCATGACGTCGCCGCCAGCGGCAGCAGGGCCACGACGCGCCCGCCGCCGGCGTACGGCCCCGCCTGGCAGGTGCCGCCCAGTTCCTCCGCGCGTTCGCGCATGGAGCGCATGCCCACCCCCGCTCGCCACTCGCCGCCGCCGTCTCCGCCGTCGTCGCTGACCTCGACGTGCAGGAGGTCGCGGAGCGTGAGGCTCACCCGCACGCTGGAGGTACGGGCATGGCGGGCCACGTTGTTGAGCGCTTCGGTGACGATGCGGTAGGCGGCGACCTCCACGGCCGCGGGGAGTGCGGAGAGATCCTCGGGGGCCTGGACGCTGACGGTGAGCGACAGCCGCTCGGCCTGCTGCCGTAACGCGCTCACCAGGCCGAACTCGTCCAGGGCGGGCGGGCGCAGGCCGTACACCAGGCGCCTGATGTCCTCGATCGCGGTCGTGACCTCGGAGCGCAGGGTGCGGATCAGCTCCTTGGCCCGGACGGGATCGTCGGCGATCACGTTCCCGGCGGCGTCGGCGCGATAGACCACGCCGGTGAGCGTGGGGCCGAGGCCGTCGTGCAGGTCACGCCGGAGCCGCCGCCGCTCGTCCTCGCGGGCGACCACGATGTGCTCACGGCTGCGTTGCAACTGCGCCGACAGATCAGTGGCGTGTACGGCCACCGCCAGCGGGACGGCGAGCAGTTCCAGGACCCGCGTGTCGGCCGGCGACACCGTCTTCTCGCCCGGTCGCAGGCCGACGATCAGCTCGCCCACCCGGTCGCCCTCGTAGACGAGCGGCACGGTGTGCAGGCGTTCGGGTGCCGTGCCGTTGGAGGCGCGCTCCACGTCAGCGGACCGCAGCGCGGCGAACGGCAGGCGCAGGACCTCGCAGATCGCGGCCACCAGCCCGGCCAGCCCGGGTGCGGGATCGGCCAGGCGCCGCCCGATGCGTGACAGGGCACGGGCGGGATCCACCCGGTCGCCGTACAGCAGCCGGTCGACCCCGCGCTGCAGCCGCACCCTGACGGGGTTGAAGGCGACGGCGATCAGCACCGTGGCGAACGCCGAGCCGCCGAGTCCCGCGCTGCCGAGCACGGTCACCAGGAGGGCGTAGGCGGCGACCACGGCCGAGGTCAGCAGGGCGTACAGCACGGCGCGGGAGACGATCAGGCGGATGTCGAGCAGGCCGTGGCGCAGGATCGCGATGGTGATCGCGATCGGCACGAGCGGGATGGCCAGCAGCATCAGCACCGGCCCCGCCTGGAAGACGCCCCAGACGAGCACGACCGCCGCGAGCAGCAGCACCGCGAGCAGGAGCCACAGGAGCTGACGCCGCTCCCTTTCCCCGCCCCGCCGGTAGCGCAGCGCCAGACCTCCGAAAGCGACCAGGACCAGGAGGGCGCCGCGGATCTCGGTGACCGTCCAGAGCACCGCCAGGTCGTCGTGGAACGCGAAGGTCAGATAGCCGACGCCGGACGGGCCCTCCCCCAGCCCGCTGGGAGAGGCGCCCATCTCCAGCACGAAGAACGGGGCGGTGACGATCGTCAGGTGGACGAGCCAGGTCCATCGGGGGCTCACCGGCCGCCCGTCGGGAAAGAGCAGCAGTACCAGTGGCAGGCAGAGCGCGATCGACCACGGCCAGGAGTAGGCGGCGAAGGTGATGATCGTCCGCTGCAGGACCTCCGGCCAGCCGTGCACCTCGCCGACGGCCCACAGGCCGGCGCCCAGGGCGGTGCCCGCCTGGGTGACGGCCGCCGCGAGCAACAGCCAGCCGATGGCGTTGCGCGGGCGGTGCCAGGCGATCAGCACACCCGCGCAGGCGAGAGTGAGGCCGATGGCCGAGTTGGTCACGATGAAGCTGTCGGTGGCGCCCTGGAAGCTCATTCCCGCCAGGACGGCGCCCGCCACGCCCACGACGGCCTCGGTCGCCGCGGTCGCGAACAGGATCCAGGCCAGCACCTTCACACGGTCATGATGGCCGCCCGCCGCCGCTCGTGCCTAGGGGCGGGCCCCCAGGACGCCCGGGACGATCGCCCGGCCGCCCCGGGGTCCCGCACCGTGTCGCGGCGCCCGCCCGAGCCGGAGCATGAGTGCGTCACCGACCTTCATGGGAGACGTCATGACCCTCACTTCCGCCACCCGGCAGGTGCGCGACACGCGTGCCTTCCGCCGGCACGCTCTCGCCGTGCTCCTGCCGATCGGACCGCTGTGCGTAGCCGCGCTGCGGGTGATGCTCCCCTACAGCACGACGGACGGCCCGTCGGCTCAGCTCGCGGCGGTCGCCGCCGGCCAGGAGGCGCAGGCCGCCGTCCTCTGGCTCGGCCCGCTGGCCCTGATCGCGCTGGTCCCCGGCCTGTTCGCGCTCACCCGGATGGCGATGCGCCGGGCGCCCGTGCTGGCGATCGTGGCCACGACGCTGGCCGTGCCCGGCTATCTGGGCATCGCCGCGCTCGGTGTTTCGGACGCCGCCGCACTGGCCGCCGTCACGGCCGGGCTGAGCCCGCCGGACGGCACCGCGCTGCTGGCCGAGCTGGCGGAACAGCCGGCGCTCGCGACCTCCGTCGGCCTGTTCGTCCTGGGCCATGTCGTGGGGACCGTCCTGCTCGGCGCGGCTCTCTGGCGGTCCGGGGCCGTCCCGGCCTGGGCCGGGGTGGCGCTGATCGCCTCCCAGCCGCTGCACCTGGCCGTGGTGGTCAGTGCGGGCCCCAAGCTCCTCGACGGCGCCGCCTGGGGACTGACCGCCCTCGGCTTCGCCGCCGCCGCGCTCACCCTGGCCAGGATGCGCGACGACGACTACGAGCCGCAGGGGTTCAGCGCTCCTCGCTGAATCTGCTCGATATATCCACAAAAATCCCCTTAAAGAGAAGGAAACAGTGTCATGCGTAGAATCCGCACGCTCGTCGGCTCGACCCTGGCCGCGCTGGCCCTGACCGCGGGGCTGTCACTCCCGGCCACCGGGACGGCCCACGGCGACAACGCGCTCGCCTCCAAGAGCTTCACCTGGAACCATATGACGGCGGGCGACTGCACGATGTTCCATGGCGCACGGTGGATCTTGTACTCGAACGGCACGGCGACGTTCGACGCCACGGTCACCAGCAGCGGCAACAACGACGCCTGGCTGATGTGGGCGCGACTCAAGGACGCCAACGGCGCCGTGCTCGGCTCACTGGCCAACGCCGACATCCAGGACCCCGCCGACAGGGCCAAGTTCGTCAAGAACCTGCCCAGCCGCACCCAGCGATACCGATGGTTCGCCTCCGGCAGCTTCAACGCCGCCAAGTACCACCTCATCAAGCGCATGTCGCTGGGCAAGCACTGCTGAGCCGGGACCGGCACGCCTGACCCGCACCTCAGCGAGGAGCAGAGGTCCCGCCCTCCAGCAGGAGGACGGGACCTCTTCACGGGCCGCGCCGGAGTCCCGGAGCCCGGCTACTTTGCCGGCAGGGCCGCGGCGATGCAGTCGAGGACGCGTTCCAGCCCGTGCCGGAACTGCTCGTCGCGGCTCAGATGCGGCCGGCTGGCCTGCGTCACGATCTTGCTGAAGATCGGATACTCCCCGCTCTCCAGCAGCTGGTGGACGCGCGCGGAGCTCCGTGCCATCCACTCCGACTCGCTGAGCCCGCTGCGGCGGACTTCCTCGGCCGAGCTGACCTCCTCGCGGACGGCGCCCTCGACGTAACCGTTCAGCATGGCCATGAGGCCGAAGTTCTCGTCGATGGAGACGTGGGCGTCGAGGGCGCCCATCACCCCTTCGATCAGGCGCAGCTGGTTGGGGCCGAAGCTGGGGAGCGACCGCTGCACGGTGGCGATCCACGGGTGCCGCAGCCACATCGCCCGCAGCCCCTCGGCGTAGCGGGTCAGGTCCGCGCGCCAGTCGCCGGAGGGCATGCCGTCGACGTCGATCTCGCCCTGCAGCCGGTCGGCGATGAGCTCGACGAGGTCGTCGCGGCTGGGGACGTACCGGTAGAGGGACATCGCGCCCGCGCCGATCTCGGCGGCGATGCGCCGCATGGTGGCGGCCTCCAGCCCCTCGGCGTCGGCGATCCGGATCGCCGCCTCGGCGATCTGGGCGCGGCTGTAGGCCGGCTTGGGCCCACGGGCCGGGCGCTCGGGCCGCATCCAGATGCTCACGTACTCGGCGTCGGTCACCGCTCCACCTCCCCCTTGCGTACATCGTACCCAATAATCTAGTGTGACCGCCATAACCGCGTACAACGTACCCAGTTGGAGGGATCATGGCGGATCCGATCGTGGTCGCCGAAGGGCTGCACAAGTCCTTCGGCGGCACCCACGCCCTACGGGGCCTGAACCTGAGCGTTCCGCCGGGAACGGTCTGCGGCGTGCTGGGACCGAACGGCGCGGGCAAGACGACTGCGGTGCGCATCCTGGCGACCTTGGCCGATCCCGATGCCGGGCACGCCCGCATCGCCGGATACGACGTCGTCCGCGACGCCGCCGAGGTGCGGGCCCGGATCGGGCTCGCGGGCCAGTACGCCGCCGTGGACGAGAAGCTCACCGGCCGCGGCAACCTGCGCATGTTCGGGCGCCTCTACCACCTGTCCCGGCGCCAGGCGCACCAGCGGGCCGACGAGCTGCTCGACCGCTTCGGCCTGATGGACGCCGCCGATCGCCAGGTCGCCGGCTACTCCGGCGGCATGCGCCGCCGCCTCGACCTGATCACCTGCCTCATCCTGCGCCCCGAGGTGCTCTTCCTGGACGAGCCGACCACCGGCCTGGACCCTCGCAGCCGCGGCGAGATCTGGGACAGCGTCCGCGAGCTGGTGGCGGACGGCACCACGGTCCTGCTCACCACCCAGTACCTGGACGAGGCCGACCGGCTGGCCGACGCCATCGCCGTCGTCGACCACGGGCAGGTGATCGCCACCGGCACCCCCGACGAGCTGAAGGCCACGATCGGGGACCGCCTCGACGTCGTCCTCGAAGACCCCGCCGCGTTGCGTCCGGCGGCGACCGCACTGAACGCCCTGACCGGGACCGAGCCCACGCTGACGGGCGCCGACCGGCTCAGCGTCGCCCTGCCCGGCGGCGCGCTGCGGCTCGCCGACATCGTGCGCGAGCTCGACCGCGCCGAGGTCGCCGCGGCCGACGTGCGGCTGCGCCGCCCCACCCTCGACGAGGTGTTCCTGCGCCTCACCGACCGCAAGGAGTCCGTACGATGACCGCCCGCACCCTGCCGCTGGGCCACCGCCTGCGCTGGACGTTCGCCGACGGGCTGACCCTGGTCGGCCGCGAGCTGGGGCGGCTGCGCCAGGAGCCCGGGGAGCTGGTCGCCGCATTGATCTTCCCTGCCGTCATGGTGGTGCTGTTCGGGTACGTCTTCGGCAGCGCGATCCAGGTGCCGGGCGGCGGCGACTACCGCGAGTACCTCATGCCCGGCCTGTTCTCGATGGTGACGTTCTCGTCGCTCATGGGGGTCATGCAGCGGATGGCCTCCGACGCCTCCAAGGGGGTGATGGACCGGTTCCGCTCCATGCCGATGGCGCGCTTGGCGGTGCCGTTCGGGCAGACGGGCGCCGACCTGCTGACCGGCCTGCTGATGCTGGCCATCATGGTGGGCGCCGGCCTGCTGGTGGGCTGGCAGCCGCACCGCGGCCTGATCCCGACGGCCCAGGCGTTCCTGCTGATGATGGTGCTGCGGTACGCGCTGAGCTGGGTGGGCGTCCATGTGGGCCTGGCGGTGAAGAACGACCAGATCGCCGACGCGATGGTGCCGCTGTTCCTGCCGTTCACGATGCTGTCGAACGCGTTCGTCCCGACCGACGGCATGCCGGGGTGGCTGCGCTTCCTGGCCGACTGGAACCCGGTGAGCGCGCTCACCGCCGCATCCCGGGAGCTGTTCGGCAATCCGGGGGTGACGTCCGGAGACGTGGCCTGGCCTCTCGCGCATCCGGTGGCCGCCGTCCTGCTCTGGTCGGCCGCGCTGCTGGTGGTGTTCGTCCCGCTGTCGGTCCGTACCTACGAGCGCAGGGGCCGGTGACCGACCGGCCCGGTGGGGCGGGCCACCGGCGGGCCACCGGCGGGCGGCGAGCTCGCGTCGGCCGGGGCGCCTGGACCTGTCCCGGGCGGTCATCGAGCATCCGGCGGGCCGACGATCCGGATCTCCGGGACCCTGGGGTTGGGACGCCTGAAGATCCGCCACGCACGACGGTGAGACCGGCGCCGGGACTACGCGGGCACGACCTGGGGAAGGCGACCATCACCTGCTGATGTTCCTACCGGAAGGACGGACATGACCGCGACCCCGCTGGGCGACTTCCTGCGCGCCCGCCGCGAAGCGCTCAAGCCACAGGACGTGGGGCTCCCCGAGACCAGCCGACGCAGGGTCAAAGGCCTGCGGCGCGAGGAGGTGGCGCTGCTCGCCGGCATGAGCATCGACTACTACGTACGGCTGGAGCAGGGACGCGAGTCCAGCCCCTCGCCGCAGGTCGTCGAGGCGGTCGCCCGCGCGCTGTGCCTGGACGCGCCCGCCACCGCGCACCTGTGGCGGCTGGTCCGCCCCGCGGAGGCGCGCACCTGGCGGCGGGCGCGGGACACGACCGTCAGCCCGCAGCTCCTGCAGTTCATGGACGGCTGGTCCACCTCGCCCGCCTTCGTGCTCGGCCCCGCCCTGGACATCCTGGCCTGGAACCCCATGGCCGCCGCGCTGCACGAGGGGTTCGGCCCGGCCGACAACCTGGCCCGCATGGTGTTCGCGGATCCCGCCGGGCGGGAGTTCTACCAGGAGTGGGAGCGGGCGGCGCACTCCTGTGTGGCGGAGATCCGCGCCGCCTACGGACACGACCCGGACAACCCGCGCATCGCCGAGGTCGTGGCGGACCTGTCGGAGCGGAGCCCGGAGTTCGCCGAGCTGTGGGCTCGCCACGACGTCAAACCCAAGACCCAGGAGGGCAAGCACCTGCGCCATCCGCACGTGGGCGATCTGCACATCCTGTTCTCGGCGTTCACCGTGAACGGGGCGCCGCACCAGCAGCTCGTCGTCTACCAGGCCGAACCGGCCGGCCCGACGGCGCAGGCCTTCGAACGGCTGCGCGCGCGGGCCGACGACGCGCTCGCCCGCGCCCTGCGGGTCTCCGGCGCGCGCGCCCCTCAGGGTTCCTGGGTACGTCACTCCCAGGAAGTTCTCAGCCTTCAACCCAGGCACCGCCCTCGGCAGAGTGGTGGGGGTCAGACCAAGGCGACGGAACGAAAGGACACCGTCATGACCACCTGGTTCATCACCGGAGCATCCCGCGGCCTCGGCGCCCAGATCGCCCGCACCACTCTCGGCAAGGGCGACGACGTCGTCATCGCGGTCCGCGATCCGGCCCGCGCCCCGGAGGACCTCAGGAAGGCGGACAACGTACTGACCGTCGCCCTGGACGTCACCGACAGCGCGGCCGTCCCCGCCGCGGTCCAGGCCGCGGTCGATCGCTTCGGCACCATCGACGTGCTGGTCAACAACGCCGGCCGCGGCCTGCTCGGCGCCTTGGAGGAGATCACCGACGCCGAGGCCCGCTCGCTGTTCGACCTGAACGTCTTCGGCCTCATCGACATGACCCGCGCCGTGCTGCCCGTCATGCGCCGTCAGGGCTCCGGCAAGCTCGTGCACATCGGCTCCCGGTCGGGGTTCGAGGGCGAGCCGGGGGTGAGCATGTACTGCGCCTCGAAGTTCGCCGTGGCCGGGATCAGCGAGTCGCTGTCGAAGGAACTGGCGCCGTTCGGCATCCAGTCGATGGTGGTCGAGCCGGGCGTCCTGCGTACCGACTTCCTCGACGCCGGCTCGCTGTCGGTGCCGGCCGGCCGGATCGCCGACTACGACGGCACGCCCGCCCATGTGACCCTCGACTGGGCGGGCACCGCCAACCACACCCAGCTCGGCGACCCGGTCAAGAACGCGGCGCTGATCTACGAGGTCGCCTCGCAGGAGACCTTGCCCACGCACCTGTACCTGGGGCCCGACACCCTCGACCGGCTGCGGGTCAAGCTGGATCAGATCGACCGGGACGTGGCCTCCTGGCGGGAGAAGTCGGCGGCCACCGCGTACGACGACGCCGCCTGACCCCATCCGATCAGGAAGTTCTCGCACTCAGGAGGTTTCTGCCATGACCGCCGCTCTCCTCACCGGAACCCCGCTGTCCGACCGCGTGGCCGTGGTCTCGGGCGCTTCCAGCGGCATCGGCGCCGCCACCGCGCTGCGGCTGGCCGAGCTCGGCGCGAAGGTCGCCGTGCTGGCCCGGCGCAAGGACCGGCTCGACGACCTGACCGCGTCCATCAACGCCGCCGGCGGCACCGCGCTCGCCGTCCCCGTCGACGTCACCGGCCGGGAAGCCGTCCGTGACGCGGCGGCCGAGGTCGCCGCGCGGCTCGGCACCGCCGACCTCGTCGTCAACAACGCCGGTGTCCAGCTCATCTCGCCGATCACCGAGCTGAAGCAGGACGACTGGCAGCGCCAGATCGACCTGAACATCACCGGCGTCATGAACGTCATCGGCGCCTTCCTGCCGCACCTGACCGCCGCCGCCGACGCGGGACGGACCGCCGATCTGATCACCACGTCCTCGATCGCGGCGACCCGGATCCTGGAGAAGTTCTCCGTCTACTCCGGCACCAAGGCCTACATCAGCCATCTCACCCGGCTGCTGCGCGTCGAGCTCGGCCCCAAGAACATCCGGGTGGCCACGGTCGAGCCCGGCATGGTCGACACCGAGCTGCCTAGCCACGTCACGGACCCTGACGCCAGCGCCCTCATGGAGGGGCTGCTGACCGAGATCGACCCGCTGCGGTCGGCGGACGTGGCCGAGACCGTGGCGTTCGTCGCCGCCTCGCCTCGCCACGTCAACCTCACCGAGATCACCATCCTGCCCACCGCGCAGGCTGTCTGACCTGCGCCCACCGCCCGGCTCCCGCACCACGAGCCGGGCCGGCCTCAGGGCGCGTCGAAACCGCCAGGGCCGCATACTGCACCGGCGGCATCCAGGGGGGCCGCTTGACCGCTCTCCCGGTGAGCCTACGCGGCTGACGAGGTCAACCCGGGTTCGTGGGATATGCGGCGAGACCGTCAGCCATACGTTGCATGAAACGGGTCAGGTACCACCGCCAGAAACCACCGGAGAGCGGCATCTTGGGGTCGAAGGTGGCGGACCAGGTGATGTCGGTGCCCCCGCCGGGTGCGGGGGCGAGATCGACGGTCCCGAGGTAGGTCCGGAAGGGCCCGCCCGCGTTGTCGTAGACGAACCGCCGGTCGGTGATCAGTTCGACGATCCGCTCCCGGGCGACGTTGCGGCCGGTGCGGAAGATCCTGGTGTCGCCGACCTGCTGCCGGCCCCCGGGGTCGCCGTCCTCGACGTCGGCGGAGTCGATCGGCGACCACGACGGCCAGGTGGCGGCGTGCGTGAGCGCCGCGAAGACGGCGTCAGGGGCGGCCTGCGAGCGTGCGGTCACACGAAAGGAGTACGGCATGCTCCGAACGTAGGGGCGGCCGCCTTCCGGGGACATGCGCGCGATTGACGATGATCGATCAATTCTTGCGGTATGCCGAGGGACGGACACCGGTCTGGCGCAGGAAGGCCGACGACAACGCGCCTGGACTGGCGAACCCGCACCGCCGGGCGATCCGCTCGATGCTGAGGGACGTGGTGGACAGGAGCCGCTGCGCCTGCTCGATCCGTAACCGGGTGAGGTACCGGTGCGGCGTCTGGCCGGTGGCCTCCCGGAAGACGCGGACGAAGTGGTACACACTCAGGTGGATCTCGGCGGCGATGACGGCCAGCGTCAGAGGCTCTGCCAGACGCTCCCGCATGATGGCGACGCCCGCCCGGACGGCGGCGTGCTCGGGACCGGGCAGGCGCTCGCTCCCGCCCTGGGTCAGCAGGTGCGTCGTGAGGAACGCCGCGGCGGACTCCGCGTACAGGTCGCTGACGCCGCTGGTGCCCGCCAGCGAGCGGAGCACCTGTTCGACGACCGGATCCCCGGCCCCCAGGCCGGCGGACAGCGCCTCGAAGTCGGGCTCATGACCGCCCAGCGCTCCGATGGTCCGCTGGACGGTCGGCGCGGGGATGTGCACCTGGACGGTGCTCAACCCGGACGTCGCCCGGTAGCTGACCGTGGTGGCGCGGCCAGGGACCATGATCTCCAGATGGCCCGGAACCCAGCGGCGCCGGACCGGTTTCCCACCGGCGTGCATCCGCACGTCCGCGTTCCCCGCCACGCAGAGCACGAGATGCAGGTCGGAGACCGCGGGGAGCGGAAGGTGCTCGGCTTCGGCGGCATGGTCGAAGCCTTGTACGAGCAGTGATCGCCACCCGGCGTCGTCCCAGCTGTTGTACGTGTGCCGCACGTACGCCGAGGTGTCGAAGCCGGCATAGGACGCCAGATCGAAGTCAGGCGAGTCGAACACCCCCCGAGTCTAGTCAGCGGTCACCTCCCTGAGGGGTGCGCGATCGGCAGATCCGGCCCGGCCGATCATCTGATGGCGCATGTTCCCCCGATGTCTTCGGGTCCGAGGGTGGCCAGAAGCTTGCGGGCTTCGTCCTTGCCGAACGCGGTAATGGTGGCCTCGCTGAGCCGGTCGAGCTCCGGGTCGGGTCCGCTGCCCGGCCGGAAAGTCTCTTCGTCGCGCATGGTCACTTCGATCTCGTCGAGGATGCGCCGCTGCTCCGCCGTCAGCTCCGGGTGCGTGGCTCGGTATCGAATGAGCTGCTCCAGCCATAACCGGCTGCGTGTCCCCGCTGAGAGCTGGCCGTAGATCGCGCGCCTGCGGGCCATGGGATGGGCGATGAACTCGTCATAGGTCTCAGGGAGACGATCGTCGCCGCCTGCCTGAGCATGCTGGTCTTCGTTCATGATCTCCTGCCGGAACGATAGGGGATGGGCTGAAGATACGGTCCATGGAATGTCGGCCGCGACCCATTTGACGCTCCCCCGCCGTTTCCCGTCTGCACGAAAGGTCTCTGAACATGCGGCGATACGTTCTCACCGGCACGCCGGGCGCGGGCAAGACATCGATCCTGCGTCGCCTGGGCGGGCTCGGCCATGAGGTCGTCGAGGAGGCGGCGACGTCGGTCATCGCACAGGCGCAGGCGCGAGGTGAGGAGCAGCCGTGGACTCAGGCGTCCTTCATCGACGAGATCGTCGCTCTGCAGCGTCAGCGTCAGTTGGCGGCCACTGGCCCTGTTCAGGTGTTCGACCGGTCGCCGGTCTGCACCCATGCCCTCGCCACCTACTCGGGGTGGCCGGTGTCCCCGGCGCTGACCGCGGAGCTCGAACGGATCACCTCGGAAAGGATTTACGAGCGACAAGTGCTCTTCGTCCGTAATCTAGGGTTCTGTGAGCCGACCGCGGCCCGGCGGATCAGCTTCCAGGAATCGCTGGCCTTCGAGAAGATCCACGAAGAGAGTTACCGCGCGTTCGGCTATGAACTCATCGACGTCTCCGCCGGCGAGCTGGCCCACCGCGTCGCCGCGGTCCATTCAGCGATCTCCGGGCCCACCCCGTGAAACGACGCCTGCCGCCAGTCGTTCAACCGGCTCGACGGGGCAGATCGCCGGGTCCTGGTGCTGACCGATGGGCGCTACCCTGACCACCGTGAATCTTCCTGCCCGCTCCCTCGACCGCCGCATCCGGGACACCCTGGACCGGCTCGAACGCGACGTCGACGCCTGGTTCGCCACCGCCGATCCGGCCGGCCTGCCGTACCTGATGCCGCTGTCGTTCCTCTGGGACGGCCAGGCCCTGCTCATCTCCACGGCCAGGACCAACCCGACGGCCAGGTTCCTGGAGGCCACCGGCAAGGTCCGGGTGGCGCTCGGGCCCACGCGCGACGTCGTCCTGATCGACGCCGAACTGCGCGAAGTGATCCCCGCCGCCGAGCTCCCTGCCGAGGTGGGCGACGCCTTCGCCGCCAAGTCGGGCTTCGACCCCCGCGAGCAGCGGGGCGCCTACCCCTACTACCGTGTCGTCCCGCGCCAGATCCAGGCCTGGCGCGAGGTGAACGAGCTCGCCGAACGCGATCTCATGCTCGACGGCAGGTGGCTCAACGAACCGGACACGCTTCGTTGAGCTAGGGGCGGTGACGAGGTGCATGGTCACCGTGCCGTAGCGGGACCGGTCTGCTGGGATACTCCGGCCATGGACACGAGCGCGAGGACGGACCGGACACGGCGGGGCCAGGCGCCGGAGACCGAGCCGGGCCGTCCCCTGGTGTGGGCGCTGCGTTCCGCCGAGCCGGCCGACGTCGAGGTGATCGCGGAGCTGCGGGCGACGGTGATGCGGCCGGACCTGACACGGTTGGGACGGTTCGACGAGCATCGGGTCAGGCAGCGGCTGCGGGATTCCTTCTCCCCGCGGCACACCTCGGTCATCGTGGCCGCCGGCGCTCTGGCGGGCTGCGTCGCCGTGCGCCCGGCCGAGGACGGGCGATGGCTCGAGCACTTCTATCTCGCTCCGGCCCTGCAGGGCCGGGGACTCGGATCGGCCGTCCTGCGGACCCTGCTGAAGCGCATCGACGCCGACCAAGCGCTCGTCCGCCTGAACGTCCTGCAGGGCAGCGCCGCCCAGCGGCTGTACGAACGTCACGGGTTCACCGTGGAGACCCAGGACCCGATCGACGTCTACATGGTGCGGCAGCCGGGTGCCACACGGACGGAAGGCCCACGAGGCGCCTCGCCTACGCCTTGATCAGCTGCTCGCTCAGCTCCCAGAGCCGCTGGGCCGACACCGGGTCGATGGCGTGCGGCACGACGTCGGACGAGACGATCGGCTCGGTACCGAAGGTGATGGGCTCCGGGGCCTCGTCGAGCGATGAGATGTCGTTGTTCCTCAGGTAGACGCCGCCGATCTCGGCTAGCAGCGGACTGGTCGCGGCGAACACGATGGTGCCGGCCCCCTGGGCCGCGGTCTTCTTCTCACGTTCGGGGTCGATGATCGGCCGGCCGGACGCGTCGATCAGACCCATGGCCAGGTTCATGGCCCGCACCTGGTCCTCGGGCATCGAGTTGCCCAGGTTCGTGCTGACAACGATGCCCGGGTGCACGGCGTAGCCGCGGATCCCCTCTTCGGCCCATCGGCGGTCCAGTTCGACGGCGAACAGGACGTTGGCCGTCTTGGACTGGCCGTAGGCGAGGTGGCCCTCGTAACCGGTGGTGAAGTGCGGGTCGTCCCAGCGGATGTCCGAGAGCCGGTGGCCGCCGGACGTCAGGTTGACGACCCGGGCGCCGTGCGCGGCGCGCAGCGCGGGCAGCAGGCCCAACGTCAGCTGGAAGTGGCCGAGATGGTTGGTCGCGAACTGCGATTCGTACCCGCGCGCGTCCCGTACCAATGGGCCGCCCATGATGCCGGCGCTGTTGATCAGGATGTGGAGCGGACGGCCGGAAGCGAGGTAGCGGGCGGCGAAGGCGTCGATCGACGCCGGGTCGAGCAGGTCCAGCCGGTCGATCTCGCCGCGCTCGACTCCGGCCAGCGCGGGGGCGGCGCGGTCCGGGTTCCGCGAGCCCACGGTGACGGACGCGCCGGCCTGGCTGAGCGCACGCGTGGTCTCCAGGCCGAGCCCGACGTGGCCACCGGTGACGACGACGTTCTTGCCCGACAGGTCGATGCCCTGGAGAACCTCGCCGGCCGTCGACGCCGCGGTGAAACCCGACTTCAAGGGGTGCTGCTTGTGTGTCATGCCTTCCAGTCTGCGTACGGCCTCCCACACTCTGAATAGTTGTCAGTCCGCATTTCTTGCGCGATAGTACGGAAATGGCCGCTGACCACCTGTCGGAAGTGTTCGACGTCGTGGAGGTCCGCAGCGCGGTGTCGGGCGGTTTCGCGGTGCGGGGCCCCTGGGTGGCGCGGGCCGATCTCCAGGACCCGCTGAAGCTCATCGCGATGGTGTGCGGCCGAGGCCGGCTGATCACCGACGGCATCGACGAGCCGATCGAGCTCGGACCGGGCGACGTCGCCATCCTGAACGACCGGTCGTGGCTGCACCATGAGGGCGGCACCGGTGACGGACCGCGCCAGGAGATCCTGCCCGAGCAGAACTTCACCCGGCTCGTCGGCGCCGACCCCGGCACCGACGACGTCGTCATCGGCGCCTCGGTCGACATCAACCCGGCCGGCCGGGCGCTGCTGCTGCAGGCGCTTCCGCCGGTGGGACATGTCCGGGCATCGGCCGCCGCCGCGACCGGCCTGCGCGGCAGTCTCGACCGGCTGTTCGACGAGGTGACCGGGAACCGGATGGGCGCCGCGTTCGCGATCCGGCAGTACGGCCAGCTCCTGCTGCTCGAGGTGCTGCGCGCCTACGTGGGCCAGGCCGAGCTGCCCCCGGGATGGCTGCGCCTGCTGACCGACGAACGGCTGCGTCCGGCGCTCACCCTCCTGCATGCCGACCCCGCGAAGCCGTGGGGCCTGGAGGAACTGGCCCGCGCCGCGTCGATGTCGCGGACCTCGTTCGCCGAGCGCTTCAGGACCGTGGCGGGCGTCCCACCGCTCACCTATCTCAACCGCTGGCGGATGCTCCTGGCGCAGCGAGCTCTTCGTGACGGCGATGTCCGCGTCGGCTCGCTGGCGGGCGAGCTGGGTTACGCCTCGGAGAGCGCGTTCAGCACCGCGTTCAAACGGGAGGTGGGCGAATCACCGCTGCGCTACCGATACCGGGTGCGGGGCCCGGCGACCCCGGAACGGATCCGGCCGGCTCATCCGCGGTGATGCGAGAAGTCCGGTCGAGAAGAACGACCGGCACGATGGCCGCCGCCGGGCCGGCACCGATCCAGCGGCCGTGCCCGTCCGTGATCGAGGGCGCGCAACCGGGGTCAGGTCATCCGCCTGGGGCGAAGTCCACGGAGCGGGAGACATTCTCGTGGGCGCGGATCTCGGTGATCGTGCTCTCCAGCTCGTCGATCACCGCGTCGTATCCGCCGCCCCCGAGCACCAGGCGGCGGGGCGGATCGTCCTGATCGATCGCCGTCACGACGGCCCGCGCCCCGTGAAGGGGATCACCGGGCTGGCCGCCGTCCTGCTCGATCATGGCCGTACGGACACTCTCCAGCATCGGCCGGTAGTCCTCGATGCTCTCTCGCACCGGCTCGCCGGCGAATCCGGCGTACGCGCGGGTACGGAAGGCCCCCGGCTGTACGGCCAGCACCTTGACTCCCAGCGGTGCCACCTCCTGGCGCAGGACGTCGGTCATGCCCTCGACGGCATGCTTGGCCGCGCTGTAGTAACCGAAGCCGAGCACCCCTCTCAGCCCGGCGACGGAGGAGACGTTGACGATCCAGCCGTCGCGCCGGGCGCGCATGCCGGGCAGGACGGCGCGGGTGACCGCCAGGACGCTGAAGAAGTTGAGCTCGAACAGCTGCCTGACGGCGGCGTCGTCCATGCCCTCCACCGAGCCGTACCATCCGCGTCCGGCATTGTTGACCAGGACGTCGATGCCGCCGAAGTGCGCCTCGGCGGCGGCCACGGCCTGCTGGACCTGCCGGGTGTCGGTGACGTCGAGCTGGAGCGTCAGCACCCTGTCGCCGTACGGCTCGGCCCAGTCGCGCAGCTCTGCGGGTCTGCGGGCGGTCAGAGCGACGCGGTCGCCGGCCTCCAGGGCCGCCTCGGCGAAGGCCATGCCGAATCCGCCGGGCGTGCCTCCGGTGATGAACCAGGTCCTGTTCATGGCTCGATGACCAGGTGGCGGATGAGGCCGTCGCCCAGGGAGAAGCGGAAGCGCAGGTCCACGGTGCCACCGGGGAAGTCACCGGCCAGGTGCTGGGTGACGGTGTAGTCCTCCTCGCCTGACCGCTCCGCCGCGATCGGCGTGATCGTGTACGTGTAGGCGACGGAGGCATCCCCCATCCACGCGGCGATGGCGGTGGTCCCGGTGTGGGTCTGGCCCTCGTCGACGACTGTGGCATCGGCGGCGAACAGGTCCAGCTGGGCCGTGGTGTCGTGGTCGCGGTGGGCGGCCAGGTAGGCGGTGACGGCGCCGGGCAGCGCGTCGAAGGCGATGGCCTGGTTCTGTGGCATCGGTGTTCCTCGCATGTCAAGAGCGGACGTACCAGTCACTTCTGAAATCGAATCGACTCACTTCGATAGTAGCAGTGACTGGGCCGAGGTCGTCCACGACACTCAGGAGAAGTGCATGACCACGGCCAGCCCGACGATGTGCATGGCCGCCACGGCGGTGAGCAGCGCGACGAACACGAACTTGGCCGGGCCGTGCTCGAAGTGCTTGCCCTCCTTCAGGGGAGGCAGCTTGGCCTGGCGCTCGGCGATGCGCTCCTCGATCGGCTTGCGGTTAAACATGGGAGTCCCTCCCGGGGCCGGGCCCGCATTCGATTTGCGTGGCATATATTGGTGTACTATTGATTTGTACACCAACTAATTTAGCAGAGTTCACCGGAGGAGTGCGCGTATGGCCGCTGTGAGAGAGGCAACAGATCTCCTGGCGCTGGACCGGCAGGTGTGCTTCGCCCTCAGCATCGCCTCCCGCAGCGTGATCGGCCTGTATCGGCCGCTGCTGCAACCCATGGGGCTGACCCACCCGCAATACCTCGTCATGCTCGCGCTCTGGGAGAACGAGCCCCTGTCGGTCAAGGAGCTGGCAGAGCTGCTCCAGCTCGACCCGGGCACGCTGTCCCCGCTGCTCAAGCGCCTCCAAGCCCTGGGCTACCTACGCCGCGAGCGCAACAGTAAGGACGAACGCGCCCTGGCCGTGACCCTCACCCCCACCGGCCGGCAGCTCAGGGCCGAAGCGGAGAAGATCCCCCCGGCCATCGTCGCCCGGCTCGGCATGGACCTCGAAGAGCTCGAGCACCTGCACCGGTCGCTGACGCGGGTGATCGCCGCGACGCACCGCGCCAACGCCACAGAGACGCAGGACGCCTGACACGCCGAGGCGCTACCGCAGCGTTTCCAGATCCATCGCGACGCCGAAGTGGTCGCCGGCCCAGACGCCGTCGACCGGCTGGTCGAAGATCTGCCAGCAGTCCACCAGGCGCAGCGTGGGGCCGTTCCCGTGGCAGCGGACGAAGAGATAGTCGATGCGCCTGCCCGTCTCCAGCGGCCAGTTCCCGCCCGCCACGAGCGGATTGACCGGAGTGAAGGTATGTCCCGCGTCATGAGGATGGGCCCACTGCCACGCATCGCGGTAGGCCACGCTCATTCCTCCCAGGGACTGCAGGCCACTCCAGAAGCGGACGCCGGCCGAGTCCGGCGTCGCGTCGAAGTCTCCTGCGACCACCACGTGCAGATCCCGATCACCGAGCATCTCCTCGACCAGCCGCGCCGCCTGGACGGCCTGAAGCTCACGCTCAAGCTCGTGGCCCAACCGGAAGGAGGGCTTGTGGTTGACGAACAGCAGCGGCTCCGGCGCCATGACCTCCACCAGGCCGATCCAGCCGGCGAACTCCGACAGGTTCACGCGAGGTGTGACGGCCAGTCTCATCTGCCGGATCTCGCCCAGCGGCCAGCGACTGGCGATCGAGGCCCTGGTGCCGTCGGCCTCCCCCTGCTCCTGATGAACGACGTGGTAGCCGGCGCCCAGCAGGTCGGTGACCTGGTCGTAGTGGTCGGTCACGACCGATTCCTGGAAGGCGACGAGGTCGGGGCGCAGGTCACGCAACCCGGCGATCAACACTTCCCGGCGCTCGCTCCAGGAGCCGTGCCGAGCCCAGAGGTTCAGTGTGGCGACGCGCATGTCCCGGCACTACCCCCTGAGCCCGGTTCAGCCGTCCGGCAGGTCACCGGAGTCACCGGCGGGTGAGCCGGACCACCGGGTACCGCCGGTCGGATTTGCTCTGGTACTTCGCGATGCGGGGCTGGGCGGCGGCGATGCGCTGCCATGCCCGCTCTCGTTCCGCGCCGTCGAGCACGTGTGGCGTCACCGGGACGGGGCCGCGGCCGGGCAGGTCGATCGACGCCCGGCCGGGGTGCGCCATCAGGTTGGCATGCCAGTCCGGGTGCTGACTCCCGCCGCCTGACGCGACGATCAGCCAGCCGTCCTCGCCGCCGGCGAACCACGCCACAGGCGTCTCCCGCGGCTGCCCGCTCCGGCGGCCCACCGTGTTCAGGATCAGCACGTCCATGCCCATGAACGTGCCGCGGCCACGCCGGATCTTGCGAACCATCCGGGCGTTCGCCTTCCGCTGCATCCACCGCGACAACGCTCCCGGCGTACCGGGCTTGCGCTTGCCTGCCCGCTGGTCCTGGGTCACTGGCCACTCCCATCGGTCGAGGTGATGTCCATGGCAGTCACAGTAGGTACGACTCGGTGGCGGGCGCTTCTCCGTTCCTGCTCGGCTTGACGACCCCGCCGGCTCGCTCGTCGTTCATCTCCCACAAAGCCGTGCCGCCACGAGCTGCTAAGCTCTCCCCTGATCGGTGTTGGATTCCGGTGAGAGGGAGGTGAGGTTCGATGACCGCGGTGAAGACCGCTGCCATGCGCAGCGCCCGGACATTCCTCACGTCCCGGGCCCCGGTCTGACCCACTTCTTCCCCTCGCCGTAGCCGTCCGGCTTCCGAGGCGGGGGTGACGGTTGCGTCTCGTCGGGGCCCCTTCCCGCAAAGGGTCTCACGTTGTCAAACCGCTTCACAGATCGTTCCGACGAAGGAACGGTCGTCGCCCCGCACGACGCGATCGCCGGTCCCGTCGCGGCGGCGTTCTTCGCCCTGCACCACGGCCTGCCCCGCCAGGGGCCCGGCTCCGACGCGACCACCCGCCGCCTGCTCGCCCTGGCCGGACCGCTGCCGCCGCGCCCGCGCGTGCTGGATCTCGGCTGCGGGCCGGGCCGCGCCGCCCTGGTGCTGGCCGAGGAGGCCGCCGTCGAGGTCACCGCGGTGGACCTGCACCAGCCGTTCCTCGACGAGCTGACCGAAGCCGCCGCCGCCCGCGGCGTCGGCCACGCCATCCGTACGCTCCGGGCGTCGATGGCGGAGCTGTCCTTCCCCGATGAGAGCTTCGACCTGATCTGGGCTGAAGGATCCGTCTACACCATCGGTTTCGACACCGCGTTGCGCTCCTGGCGGCGGCTGCTCGCCCCCGGCGGCACGCTGGTCGTCACCGAGTGCGAGTGGACCACCGATTCACCGTCCGCCGAGGCGCGGGCGTTCTGGGACGGGCAGTACGCGCTGCGTACCCACGACCGGAACGCCGCTGCGGCGCGCGCTGCCGGATACACCGTCGCCGCGCTGCACCCGCTCCCCGACCGCGACTGGTTCGCGGAGTACTACACGCCGCTGTCGGCACGAGCCCACGCGGCCGACCTGACCGTGGCCGGGATGCGCGAAGCGGTCACGGCCACCCTGCGAGAGATCACCATGCGCCACGAGCACGGCATGGACTACCAGTACACCGGCTACGTCCTGCGCCCGCGGGCAAGCGAAGAAACGGATGCGAACCCTGCCATGACCACCTCCTGGATCACCCGTCCCGAGACCGCCGCCGACCTCGACCGGATCCGCGAGGTCAACCTCGCCGCCTTCCCCACCCCGCTGGAGGCGGACCTGGTCGAGGCGCTGCGCGCCGACCCGGCGGCGTGGATCCCCGGCCTGTCCTGGGTCACCGAGGCACCCGACGGCACCATCGCCGGGTACGCGCTCCTCACCCGATGCCACGTTGACGGCTCTGCGGCGCTCACCCTGGGCCCGTGCGCCGTCAGGCCCGAGCACCAGCGGCGCGGCGCCGGTTCGGCCGCCGTCCACGCCGCCCTCGACGCCGCCCGGCAACAGGGGGAGAACCTCGTGCTCGTGCTCGGCCACGCCGAGTACTACCCCCGCTTCGGCTTCGTCCCTGCCTCGGGCCACGCCATCCGGCCGCCCTTCGACGTCGAGGACAAGTACATGATGGCGCTCGCCCTCAACCCCACCCGGCCCGTGCCGTCCGGCACCATCCGCTACCCGGCCGCCTTCGGGGTCTGACCCATCGAAACGACCGGTGAGCTGCAGACGGGGTCGCTCACCGGTCGTTCCGATCCCTGTGGCGGGAGGTGACGGTGTGACCGCCCCCGCCGCCGGGCGGGCCCCGAAAGCGTTCCTCCGTACGTGACCGGCCCACATATTTCATCTCGGAGACGACCTCGAACGGCGTCTCGGAACGTCTCTTCACCCTCGGCGACGTCCCCCGCGTGCTCTGGTCACCCATCGACGCCACCGGCAGCCGTCCCCTGGTGCTGCTGGGCCATGGCGGCGGACAGCACAAGCGGGCCAGCGGCCTGGGTGGCCGTGCCGGTCGAGTTCCTGCTTCAGTGGGACGACGAGCTGGTTCCGCGTGACGCGGGCCTGGCGTCGTTCGGCGCCTTCTCCTCCCGCGAGAAGACGCTCCTGCGGAGCCTGCCGGGGCGAGCGCCGGCGTCGAAGGGCGCTGAGGCCGCGGGGTGGTGAGGGTCGCGCTGCTCCCACCACCCCGTCCGAAGTCCTCCGCATCGGCCGCTTCACGGACTCCGTGGGTCACGCACCGTCAGACTTCTTCGACGCTGCTCGGCTCACGCCGGGACAGGTCGATACCGAGCTCCTCCGCGGCGCGGAAGACGTCCTCGTCGGTGTCACGCATCTCGATGGACATGCC
>NZ_JBITLM010000026.1:0-40399 GCF_044465295.1 Nonomuraea sp. NPDC049714
CATCCGCTGTCTCAAGCGCTATATCGCCCGCGAGCTCTACCGGATCATCACCAGCAACGATCAGGGTCCCAACGGTTGACATCAATAGGAGCATCACTCCAGTGGCACTTCGCCGGATGGGGTACGTGCCGGCGATCGCGGGTAACCGGGTGGCTGCTAGAGATCCAGGTCGGAGCCGCCGAATCTGTCCTGGAGGAAGCGGCCCTGGTCGCGCAGGGCCTGCTCGTCGCCCCGGTGGATGGCGTCGGCCACCTTGCGCAGCTGCGCGTCCAGGAGAGCGAGCTGGGCGAGCAGCTCCTCGTGGGCGCTGCGTTCCCGGTCCGCCCGCCGGGTCAGCGCGTAGCCGCGCGGCAGGTTCGCGTACGACTCCAGGCTGGCCGGCAGGTAGCTGCGGATCGTCTGCGAGACGACGTGCAACTCGTCGGGTGAGGAGGTCAGCTGCTCGGCCCGGCCGAGCACGCCGCCGAGCACCTCTGCCAGCCCGTGCACCGCGGCGTGCACGTCGGCGGGGAAGCGGCCGTCGATCCGGCGCAGCAGCGTGTCCAGGTCGGCCCGCAGCTGCCGGATCTCCACCTCCGCGTGCGAGATCGTCAGCCGGACCCGCTCCGGCGGGGCGAGGAGGGCGCCCACGCCGTACAGCCCCGCCACCACCACCGGCCAGTACGCTCCCGCCAGACCGAGGAAGTGCGCACCCAGCCCGAGCAGGGCCAGCGCGGAGCCCGCGATGTTCTTCGTGGAGCCCAGGTAGCGCAGTACCCGGTCACTGATAGCCACGGATCTCCTTGAACACCTCGCTCAGCGAGGTGGATCGCGCGTCGAACACCGCGCCGCCGGTCAGCGCGGCGACCTCGCTCATCTCCTCGACGTCGCTCTCGCCGAAGAGCACCACGAACGTGGGGACGCGGCGGCGTTCCTCCGGCAACGCGCGATAGTGCGCCGCGAAGTCGTCGTAGCCGGAGCCGTTGGCGTTCTCACCGTCGCTCATCAGCACGATCGAGCTGTAGCGGCCCGGCGTGAGGGGCCGGTCGTAGGCCGCCATCAGGCTGTCGTAGATCGCCGTGCCGCCCTTGGCCTCCAGGCTCTCGGCGAACCGCCTGATCCGGGCGAGCACCTCCTCGGGGTTCCCGGCGGGGACGGCGAACGGGACGGGGGCGCCCGGGGTGCTGTTGAACGGGAGCATCGTGACGGACTCCCTGTTGCTGAACCGGCTGAACGTGCCGGACATGGAGGTGTCCGCGCCGGTCAGCGCGACGAGCGCCTGCCGCAGCGCGTCGATCCGATCGCCCTGCATCGAGCCGGAGGTGTCCAGCACGAACGTCGTGCCGGGCGGCACCCGCAACTGGTTCAGATAGCTCTTGATCAGCTCGTCGGCCGTGCCGCGCCGGTTGGGGAACGGCAGCTCGATGAGCTGGGTCGTGCCGAAACGGGAGTCCGGCCGCACCTCGGGGACGATCGGCCGCCGGTGGGTCGTGGTCATGATCTCCCGCTGTACGGCCGGGGTGCGCAACCACGCCGCCAGTTTGCCGTACAGGACCTTCTTCTCCTCCGGTGCGGAGGCGAGCAGGGTGAGCGGGTAGTCGGCGCTGACCACGCCGTCGCTCGGGTGGACGAGCGTGAGCGGATCGCGCAGGCCCAGCAGCACCGACTCGTAGTTGATCAGGCCGTCCACGGCCGGGTCGCGGGCGTAGGCGTCGGCCAGCCAGCCCGACGAGCCCGCCGTCAGCCGCTGCGCGGAGAAGAAGCCCTTGAGCGCCGGCGTCACCGCGCCGACCTGCTCGGCGCTGAGCGCCCGGTCCGCCTTGGACAGTGCCGCGGCCACCCCGACCAGCGCGGAGAAGCCGGAGTTGGAGGAGGCGGGGTTGGTCATGCCGAACGTGAACGTGCCCGCCCGAGCGGCGGCCGCGATGTCCGACCAGGACACCGGCCCCTGGTCCCAGCCGAGCTCGGCGGCCTTGGCCGGCTTGAGGCCGAGCACCACGGGGGAGATCATCACCTTGGTCTGGGTGGACAGCTTGGCCTGGGCGCCGTCGATCAGCGACAGGTAACGGTTGGAGGAGAACCAAATCGCGTCCAGCCCGCCGTCCGCCCGCCCGCTCGCCACCTGCTCCGCGCCGTCGAGCGTGCCGGTGTAGGTGAGCTTCACCTTCACCCCGGCCTCGGTCTCGGCCCGCCGCAGCAGCGGCTCCAGGTCCTTGATCTCGCTGCCCGCCAGCACCCTGATCAGGTCCGGGGCGTCGACCGGCTCGGCCTCCGCCCCGCAGGCGGCGACCAGCAGCAGCGAGAGGACCGCCAGCATCCGCCTCATCGCTGCGGCTCCTGGGCCCGCTCCAGATAGGTCTTCGCATGGTCGAGCTCGGCCGTCAGGCTGTCGACGGTGATCGCCATGCTCTCCACGGCTTTGGCCTTGAACGTGTCGATCATGTCCATGGTGGCGTAGACGTTGTCGAACGCCTTGCGCAGCGTGTCCATGTCGACGGTGGTGGTGGCCGCCTGGTTCTGGATCGTTCCGGCCTGGGTGCGCAGCATCTCGCTGGTGGCCAGGATCAGGTCGCTGGTGGTGGCGTTCAGGGCGGTGATCTGGTCGAGTACCAGCTTCTGGTTGGCCAGCGCCTGCGCCACCGTCACCGCCGTGCGCAGCGCCGCCACCGTGGTCGTGGTGGCCCGGTCCACGCCCTTGCTCAGCTCCAGGTTGTTCTTGCGTACGAGGTCGAGCGCCAGATAGCCCTGGGCCGACACGGCGAGCTGGGTGAGGATGTCCTGGTGCTTCTGCCGCACCGTGAACAGCGCGTCGGAGCGCAGCGCGGTCGCCCGCTCCTCGTCGGCCAGCGCGATCCGCTCCTCCAGGGCCGCGTCGATCGCCTGCGCCATCACCGCGTACTCCTGCAGGCGGGTCATCGTCTCCCACAGCCCGGCCTTCTCGCCCTCGATGGCCGCGTTGTCGCGCAGCAGCTCGTCCTGGCCGGACCTGAGCGAGCGGATGATGTCGTCGAGGTGCTGCTGCGCCGACCGGTAGCGGGCGAAGTAGTCGCGCAGCCGGTCGCCGAACGGGATGAGCCCCAGCAGCTTGCGGGTCCCGCTCGCGGCCTGCTTCGGGTCCAGGTCCACCACGGTACGGCGCAGCGCCACGAGGTCGCCGGCCACCTTGGCCTGCGCGTCCGCGCCGTCGCCCGTGGCCGCGTGCAGGGCGGCGACCGGTCGCTTGAGCATGCGGTTGGCCACCTGGGAGGCGGCCTTGATCTCGGTGTCGCCCATCGAGGCTATGTCGTGCACCTTGCGCGCGAACTCCGGCGAGCGCGGATCGAGCGCGCCCAGCTCACCGGCGAAGCCCTGCGCCGTGGCGGCCAGCTCGGCCGCGCGCTCGTCGGACAGTGGCATCATGGTGGCCGCCTTCTCGGCGGGCACCGGCGTGACCGGCGCGGGTGGCGTCAGCACCAGATCGGACACAGGTGGCGGCAGCACCGGATCTGACACGGTGGGAACTCCTTGTTGCTCAGGGCTCGGAGCCGATCGTGGTGATCAGCTTCTCCAGCCGCTCGTAGGTGGGTGGTTCGATGACGTCGACCAGGTCGGCCGCCGCCGGCGCCTTGGTCCTGGCGACCAGGTCGGCGAACGCGCGCGGGTCGGTGGTGCGGAAGCCGTGCTGTGCCGCGAGTCCGAGCAGCTCGGGGTCCTTGGTGAGCAGCTCGCCGACCCGGGTGCCGGCGTCGGTGAGCGGGACCAGCGTGTGCTTGCTGTGCACGGTCGGCGAGGGGTAGACCAGCCGCATGTCCGGCCGGATCGCGCCGTCGCCGGCGAAGACGCGGGACAGGTACTGCGCCTCGTAGACGACGAGCATCGGCGTCTTGCCCGCGCCCAGCGCCAGATAGTCCTCGAACGACGCCTCGCTGGTGGATTCGGCGAAGCCCTGGTCCAGCACGGCCGGGGCGAGCGTGGGCGCGATCTCGGCGATCTCCGCGTCGGAGCCGATCACGTTCTCGCGGTTGGCGACGTACGCGATGGCGGACAGGTACATCGCGGCGGAGTTGGAGGTACGGATGTCGGTGGTGGTGAGCAGGACCCGCTTTCGAGCGGGATAAGACGAATTACCGGGAAGTTGATCCCAGCGAGTGCCTTTAGTCACCAATTCCAGATATTTCTTTATATCGAGGGTTTTATACCCTTTGCCGGAATCGTTCAGCACGCCGGCCTTGGTGAGCAGTTCGGCGATCGGCTCGAAGGTGGCCACGGCCATCGGCGAGTAGAACGGCGAGTACGTCGTGGTGGCCTTGCGGTCGCGCTTGATCTTCTCCGCCGCCGGCACGCTGGAGGGGAAGGCGAACCCGTACCGGCTCAGGTCCACGCCGGTGGCGATCTGCCGCGACCCCGCCGTGTCCACCTCCACCCGCAGCCCGTGCGCGGCGAAGGCGGCCCGCACGCGCGGATCGTCGAAGAACGGTTCCTTCTCCGACCCGATGACCCCCCGCACCACCGTCGGCTGCACGGTCTCGGCCCCCCGGGTCCCGGCGAGGACGGCGACCACCACCACCCCGACCAGAACAGCTGCCAGAGCGACGCCGATCCACCGCTTCATTGCACCCCATTTCGCCAAATATCCCAGGATTTGGATTATCGGACGTAAAAGGGCAGTCAAGAGCGTCAGTACGGTGACCGTACGGCAGAATTCATACGCCGTTCACGATCCACCAGAGAGGAGATGGCCGTGAACTCCGACACCCGCCCCTGGCGCCTGGTCACCGGCGGACCGGGCGGCAGGCTGCCCAGTCGATGCGGACCCGGTCGTGGCGTGCGGGGTCGACCTTGACCGGCACCACGGCCCCGGGCGCCACCGTCCCCATCGGGACGCGGGGCCGGGACTGGCGGTGGAAGACGTGGTAGGGCGGGGTGTCGGCGATGCTCACGGTGAGGCCGAAGCCGACGACCGGCCGGCCGTTGACGGTCATGCCGGTGTCGGTCATCGTCTCGATCACCGCCTGCGCCGGCAGGCCGGTGACCAGCAGCCGTCGCGCGTTACGCGACCGGATCAGGAACGGCAGCCCGACGCACGCCAGGATCAGCGTCGTGCCGCCGGTGATCAGCAATGCCATCAGCATGCTCTGCCCCACGCTCACCGTTGCTCCCGCTCTCCGGCTCGACGGATCTCAGAAGGCAGTTGTAGCGATCGGTCATTGCACGCGGCTTGCTCGCTGATTGCACGACGTCGGGGGCGGTGACGTCGAGAGCCCTGGTCGCCCCAGGGCTCACCGCCCCGCCGGGGTGATGCCGGAGATCTGCTCGGCGAGGGCGGCCAGGTGCGCGAGCGCGGCGCCGGAGGAGGCGTCCGGGACGGCGGCGATGACGTGGTCGATGCCCTCCGCGGCGAGCTCGCCGCAGATCTGGACGCTCTCGCCGACGCTCTGCCCGTCGGGGATGCGCAGGTGCAGCGTCTTCTCGATCTCCTCGTACGGCCTGCCGAGCCGTTCGCAGTGGGCCCGCAGCACCCCCAGCTTGCGTGTGACGTCGGCGCCGTGCAGCAGGTTGCAGGCGTCGGCGTACTGGGCGACCAGCCGGAGCGTCTTGGTCTCCCCGCTGCCGCCGATCAGGATCGGCGGGCGGGCCTGCGGCGAGTTGAGCGTGCGCGACAACCTGTAGTGCCGGCCTTCGTACGGCCCGTCCTGCTCGCCGAACATCCGCACGGCGATCCGCAGCGTCTCCTCCAGCCGCTCGAACCGCTCGGGCAGCGGCGGGAACGGCAACCCCAGGCCACGGGCCTCCTCCTCGTGCCAGGCGGCGCCGAGACCGAGCACCGCGCGGCCGCCGGAGAGCGCGTCCAGCGTGCTCACCTGCTTCACCAGCAGGCCGGGCGGACGGTGGACGGCCCCGGTCACCAGGGCGCCCAGCCGCACCCGGCTGGTCAGGGCGGCGGCGTAGGACAGCGCGCCGTACGCCTCCAGCATCGGCTCCTCGGCGGCGCCGAAGTTGGGGATCTGGAAGAAGTGGTCCATCACCCACAGGCTGTGCAGCCCCGCCTCGTCGGCGCCGCGGGCGACGTCCGCGAACCGGCCGGCGATGGCGGCGTCGCCTCCGGGCCAGGTGAAGCTTGGGCAGGTCAGACCGAGTCTCATCGAGCGCTCCTCAGGAATCCGGGCATGAAAAAACCCTCTCGGCCGGAGGGCCGAGAGGGCGAGGTACGCACCCCATTATCTCATGGTCTGTCACGCCATCGTGAAGCTGCGGTCCAGCCCGGTCACGCGCAGCAGTCGCGACATGTACGGACGCGGCGCGGCGAGGGTGACGGTGATGCCCTGCGACCTGGCCCGGCTCTGGATGCCGACCAGCACACCGAGCCCGGCGGTGTCACAGAACGACAGGCTGGACAGGTCCAGCACCAGCTGGTCCGTGCTGTGCTTCAGTGTGCGCAGAAGGCGTCGGCGCAGGGCGTGGCTGGAGAAGATGTCGATCTCGCCCGCCAGGTGAACCGTGGTCGGGAGCTGGCGGGACGTCGGGGCGGGAATGAGAGACAGTATCGTGATCGCCGGCCTGTCGAGGCTCACGGAAACCGGAGCCAGAGCGTCTATCGCCGGGGGCGACGCCGGCCGAATGCCGGCGCACAAGAGATCCTCGGTCCCTCTACTCTACCTCAGTAACCATTATCAAAAGCTTGGCGTAATCGATACGTCACTCGGGGTATCGATCAACCTGCCCGAGATGATCGACTCCAGCAGGAGAACGCCATGTACAAACGTGCCATCGCCGCATTCGCCCTCGCCGCCACCGGCGTGCTGCTGCCGGCCGGACCTGCGGTCGCCGACCTCGTGGACGACGACTGGCCGGGCTGCGTCATGCACATGATCCGGCCGGTCCTGCCGCTGTTCGACACCCTCGGCTTCCAGAAGATCGTTGAGGAGGCGTCCGGCGGCGCGCGGGTGTGCGTGTACCCCGACCCCAGGCCGATACTCGAACGTGTCGGCTTCACGGAGTGAGCCCGCCGGTCCGTTAGCGCGGCGACATCCAGGGCACCTAGCGGCCATGACTCCTCCCGGCGCGGCGCGCAGGCTTCTGGTGATCGGCAACCCGTCGGCGGGCGGCGCCGACGGGCAGACCCGCGAGACGGTCCTGGCCACCCTGGCCGACGAAGCCGACGTGCTGTCCCGTGACGTGGGGGAGCCCGGCGACCTCGGCCGGATCCTCGGCGAGCACCCCGATCGAATCCCGGTGGTCCTCGGCGGTGACGGCACGGTGCACGCCGTGGCGGCGGCGCTGCTGGCCAGGGAGGAGCTCGCCACCCGTCCGATCGGGCTGGTGCCGCTGGGCACCGGCAACGACCTGGCGCGCGCTCTCGGCATCCCGCTCGATCCCCGCGAGGCGGCTCAGGTCGTCGCCCGTGGCCGGGAGCGGGCGCTGGACCTCCTCGTGGACGGCGAGGGCGGGATCGTCGTCAACGCCGTGCACGTCGGCGTCGGCGCCCGAGCCTCGGAGCAGGCCGCAGCGCTCAAGCCCGTGCTGCGCCGGGCCGCGTACGCGGTGGGCGCCATGCTCGCCGGGGCGCGTACCAAGGGCTGGCGGCTGCGCGTGCGGGTGGACAACGAGGTCATCAGCGACGGCCGCAGGCGCGTGCTCATGGTGGGCGTCGGCAACGGAGTCTCCATCGGCGGCGGGACCCCGCTGGCCCCGCACGCCCGCCCGGACGACGGCCTGGCCGACGTCTTCGTCTCCTACGCGGTGTCCCCGCTGGCGCGGCTGAGCTTCGGGATGTTGCTGCGGCGTGGCGAACACCCCGAACGCGCCGATGTCCTCACCGTCCGGGGCAGCACGATCACCGTCGAGGGCGAGCCGGTCCCGGCCAACGCCGACGGCGAGCTCTCCCCGCCCGCGCCCCGCCGCACCTGGACCCTGCACCCGGCGGCCTGGCGCGTCATCGTGCCGACCGGCTGACCGTCACGGGTGGCCGGATGGTGCGGACCGTTTAATGCCGCCGCAATCACATCCGCCGCCTTCCGGTAACACTCCGTAGCCAAGGTGGTCGCATGAGCGATGCACACAGGACGGTTCACGAACGTATCGGCGGGCGGCACCTCCAGCATCACGCGCGGTCCTGGCGCAGGGAGATCCTGGAGCTGGCCGCGCTGTTCTTCGCCGTGGGCGTGGCGCATCTCCTGGCCACCCTTCTCGGGCACCAGCAGCCGGGCCCGCTGGTGCTGGTCGGGCTCGGGGTGGCCCTGATCACCGGCACCGCGATCCACAAGCGGCTCGGCCTGCCCGGGAGGAAGTCCCGGCAGGGGCCGGCCCTTCCGGTCGCGGACGACGCCGGGTCTCCGATGGCCCTGTGGCGCGTCCGGATGCGGGTGGTGGAGCGTCCCGGCCGCCTGGCCGCGGTGGCCGCCGCGTTCGGCCGGCTGCGCTGCGACATCCTGGCGCTGCACATCGCGCCGACCGGGAGCAGCGCCATCACCCCGGCCGGTTGCGACGCCCTGGACGAGTTCGTCGTCGAGGCCCCCCGAGACCTGGCGCCCGGCGTACTGAGCGCCGCCCTGTCCGAGGCGGGTGGGTATGACGTCATCATCGTGCCCGCGCAGGTCAAGGACCTGACCGACCCTGCGGTGCAGGCGCTGGTGCTGGCGCAGCGGGTCGGCGCGGACCCTGACCGGCTCCCCGAGGCCCTGGCCGAGCTGCTGCGCGTCTCCGAGATCGAATGGCGGCGTCCCGGTGACACCGTGGACGAGGGCGCCGAGCTCAACACCACCATGGTGATCTCCGTGAACCCGGACCGCGCCCTGTTGATCAGGCGGCCCGGACTGCCCTTCACGCCCACCGAGGCCGCCAGGGCGGCGGCGCTGACCGCCGCCGCCAGGCACGCCCGTTACAGCGCCGGCTGAGGGCCGAAAAGATCACCGCCCCTGGCGGGCCGCCGGTCCATGGATCAGAGTGGAGGTGGACGACGAAGCCATCCAGGGGGTCACGTGAGCGAGTCATCGATGTACCCGATCTACATGCGCAGGGACGGATTCGACCCCGTACCCGAGCTGGCGGCCGTGCGGGACGAGGAGCGCGTCCGCCGCATCAGCACGCCGTTCGGGGTCGACGCCTGGCTGGTCACCCGCCACGCCGACGTGCGCGAGGTGCTGGGCGACGCCGAGCGGTTCAAGATCGCCAGGCGGGACATGATGGCGCTGCCCGGGGCGCCGAAGATGACCGAGAAGGAGGTCGCCGCCATGCGGGCGGGCAACCTGCTCTCCACCGACCCGCCCGAGCACACCCGGCTGCGCCGGCTGCTGACGCCCGAGTTCACGATCCGCCGGATGCGCCGGCTGGAGCCCCGGATCAGGGACATCGTGACCGATCACCTGGACGCGATGCAGTCCGCCGGCTCGCCCGCGGACCTGGTCAGCTCCTTCGCGCTGCCGATCCCGTCGCTGGTCATCTGCGAGCTGCTGGGCGTGCCGTACGAGGATCGGGCCGGCTTCCAGCACCGCACCTCCCGCATGATCGACATGTCGGTGCCGATCGAGGAGCGCGTGCGGACGCAGCTGGAGTCGCGCGCCTACATGGGTGAGCTGGTCGCCCGCCAGCTGGTCGAGCCCGGCGACGACCTGCTCGGCATGCTGGTCCGCGAGCACCGCGACGACGTGTCGGCCGACGAGCTCGTCGGTATCGGCTCCCTGCTGCTGCTCGCCGGGCACGAGACGACCTCCAACATGCTCTCGCTGGGCACGCTGGCCCTGCTGCGCCACCCCGAGCAGCTGGAGCTGCTCAGGAAGGAGCCCGAGCGGATCGACGCCGCGCTGGAGGAGCTCCTGCGCTGGCTCAGCATCGTCCACTCCGGCACCTTCAAGGTGACCACCACCGAGGTGGAGCTCGGCGGCCAGAAGCTGGCGGCCGGAGATCTGGTGGCCTGCGCGCTGCCCGCCGCCAACCGGGACCCGGCGCTGCTGGCCGACCCGGAGAGGCTCGACATCACCCGGGGCGAGCCCGGTCACGTGGCCTTCGGGCACGGCGTGCACCACTGCCTGGGCGCGCCGCTGGCCCGCATGGAGATGCGCATCGCCTTCCCCGCGCTGCTCGACCGCTTCCCCGGCCTGCGCACGACCGGCGCCGAGCCCGAGTTCCGCTCGTTCAGCATCGTGTACGGCCTGGCGTCGCTGGAGGTCGCCTGGTGAGGCGAGGTCAGCCGGTCAGCTCGCGCCGCTCGACGGTCCACTGAGCGGCCTGCTCGCTCAGCGTGAAGCCGAGACCGGGCCGGTCCGGCACCAGCATCCGGCCGTCGCGGATCTCCAGCCGCTCCTGGAACAGCGGCTCCAGCCACTCGAAGTGCTCCACCCAGGGCTCCAGCCCGTACGCCGCCGCCAGGTGCAGGTGGATCTCCATGGCGAAGTGCGGGGCGAGCTGCAACCGGTGGTGCTCGGCCAGCGCCGCCAGCCGCAGGAACGGCGTGATGCCGCCGATCCGGGGCGCGTCGGGCTGGATGATGTCCGCGCCGCCCGCCCGGATCAGCTCGGCGTGCTCGGCCACGCTGGTCAGCATCTCGCCGGTGGCCACCGGCGTGTCCAGGGCGGCGGCGAGCTCGGCGTGCCCGGCGCTGTCGTAGGCGTCCAGCGGCTCCTCGATCCAGGTCAGCCCGTACTCCTCCAGAGCCCGGCCCATCCGCGCCGCGGTGGGCCGGTCCCACTGCTGGTTGGCGTCCACCATCAGCGGCACCCCGTCGCCCAGGTGCTCGCGCACCGCGCGGACGCGGGCCAGGTCCGCCCGGGTGTCCGGCTGGCCGACCTTGATCTTGACGCCGCCGATGCCCCGCTCCAGCGCGGCCGAGGCGTTCTCCAGCACCTCACCGATCGGCGCGTGCAGGAACCCGCCCGAGGTGTTGTAACAGCGCACCGAGTCGCGGTGCGCGCCCAGCAGCTTGGCCAGCGGCAGCCCAGCCCGCTTGGCCTTCAGGTCCCACAGCGCCGTGTCGAAGGCGGCGATCGCCTGGACGGCCAGCCCGCTGCGGCCGACGGACGCGCCCGCCCAGACCAGCTTCTCCCACAACCGGGGGATGTCGTTGACGTCCTCGCCGATCAGCTCACGGGCGATCTCACAGGCGTGCGCGTACTGACCGGGACCGCCGGCCCGCTTGGAGTAGGCGAAGCCGATGCCCTCCAGGCCGCCCTCGGTGCCGATCTCGGCGAACAGGAACGCGATCTCGGTCATCGGCCGCTGCCGCCCGGTGAGCACCTTCGCGTCGCTGACGGGGGTGCTCAGCGGCAGGCGTACGGACGACAGGCGGATTCCGGCAATACGGTCAAGAGGCTTGGTCATGGGTGCCATCATCCGAAATCGCTTGTTGTCCTACAACTGGGGCGATCGGGAAGTTGTGCCGGAAGACGTTGTGCGGGTCGTAGACGCCCTTGATCCGCCGCAGCCGGTCCAGTGTGCGCGGCGGGAACGCCTTGGTCAGCAGCGTGTCGTCGGGATAGGACTCGAAGCTGAGGTAGATGGCGGCCACGTCGAGCCGCTCCCACGACCGCTGGGCGTCGGCCCGACGGGAGGGGCGCAGCAGCACGTTCAGGGAGAAGTTCTGGGTGCGGTGGGCGTAGGGGGTGGCGTCCGGGGCGGTGTCGTTGACCGCGCCACCGACCGAGCGCACCTGGAACATGCTGATCTCGCCCCTGGCGAACATGTCGGCCACCAGTGTCGTGGTGGCGCTGTCGAGGTGCTCGACCAGCGCGGAGTGGGTGTACATCCGTGACTGGCCGTGATGCTGGTTGCGGTGCGGCTCGACGAGCGCCGCGTAGGGGGTGAGCTGGGCCTGCTGCTGCAGCACCGGGCCCAGCTCCAGGAACGGCTCCAACGCCGACACGGCGGCGTCGGTGTCGTCGCCCGCCCAGGTGACGAGCGTCTGCGCCAGGACGGCGGCGTCCGCCTGGCCCGGGAACACCGTCAGGAAGGCCGTCAGCTTCCTCGGGCTCTCCTCGACCAGGCGTCCCCACTTCTCCAGGAACCCGGCGGTGTCGGCGGCGTCGTGCACGAAGGCGGCGAACACGACGTCGCCCACCTCCGCGGCCTCGATGTCGAAGGAGGTGACGACGCCCATGTTGCCGCCCGCGCCGCGCAGCGCCCAGAACAGGTCCGGATGCTCGCCGGCGTCGGCGTGCACGATCCGGCCGTCGGCCAGGACCACCTCGGCGGCCCGTACGTGGTCGAGGGTCAGCCCGTAGGAGCGGGCCAGGAAGCCCCCTGCCCGCCCGCCGTCGCCAGGCCGCCGACGCCCACGTCCCCGTAGTCGCCGGAGCTGATCGCCAGCCCGTGCGGTGCGAGCGCCTGGGCGACGTCGCCCCAGCGGGCGCCCGCGCCGACGCGGACCAGCCGCCGCTCGCGGTCGATCACCTCGACGCCGTTGATCGCGCCGACGTCGATGACGATCCCGCCGTCGTTGGTGGAGCGCCCGCTGATGCCGTGCCCGCCGCTGCGCACCGCCAGCGACACGTCCTGCGCGCGGGCGAACGTCACGGCCTCGGCCACCTGCTCCGGCGTGGTGACGCGCAGCACCAGACCGGGGGAGCCGGCCCAGATGTACGACGAGGCCACGCTGTCGTACGCCCGGTCGCCGGGCTCGACCGCGACGGCGGCCAGCGACGCGGGCAGCGCGTCGTAGTCGATGCCGGGACTGCGCAACGCGAGCGCGCGGGACGAGCGCGCAGTGCCGGTCCCAGTGCCGGTCCCGGCGCCGGCCGGGGTGCCGGTCGGCGTGCCGGTCGGGGTGCCGGTCGTGTCGCTGGTGGTGCCGCGTTCGGCGGCGACGAGCTCGCGCAGCGCCGGGGCGACCTCCTGGGCGAAGGCCTGGATGACCCGCGGGCCGTCCGAGCCGATGATGAACGTGGAGACGCCGTCCTCCAGCGCGAGCGGCAGCAACTGCTCCGCCCAGGTGGCGACCGGACCCTGGAGCGCGCCGCCGATGACGTTGAGCAGCCGGCGGATGTCGCGCGGATCGCGCCCCGCCGCCACGGCCGCCTCATCGATGATCTTGTTACCCGCGCCGATGTCCTCCGGCTGGGCATAGCCGAGGCTGGGCAGCCAGCCGTCGGCCTTCGTGCCGATCAGGCGCAGCATGCGCGGCTTGTAGGCGCCGAGCCAGATGGGCACGTCGTGCGCGGGGGAGGGCCCGCGCTTGGCGCCGTGGACGGAGTAGTAGGTCCCGTCGACCTTCAGCACGCCGCGCTCATCGGCGTCCCACACCCCGCGGATCACGTCCATGGCCTCGCTCAGCGCCTCCACCGCCTGGCCGGGGGTGAGCCGGCGACCGCCCATCGCCTCGACCGCGTCCCAGAACGCGCCCGCTCCCAGGCCGAGCTCGATCCGCCCGCCCGACAGCAGGTCGAGACTGGCCACCGACCGGGCCAGCACGGCGGGAGGACGCAGCGGCAGGTTGATCACATTGCCGGACAGGTGGACGCGCTCGGTCCGGGCCGCGACCCAGCTCAGCAGCGTCCAGGTGTCCAGGAAGCCGGGCTGGTACGGATGGTCCTGGAAGGTGACGAGATCCAGGCCGGCCTGCTCGCTCAGGACGGCGAGCTCGACGGCCAGCTGGGGCCGTTCGCTCTGCGGGGTGATGAACGACCCGAAGCGTAGATCGTGGCCATAGTCAGGCATGTGGGGGCCTCCCAGACAACTGGTAGATGTGTCAACCATATCCAGATTGGATGACATGTCAACCTCTTGGGTGACGTATCAACCTTTCGTGACGTACGCTGCGAAGATGACCGAGCAGCGACCGGCGAGCCCCCGCCACACAGAGCTGGACGCGGGAGGACGCCACGCAGAGTTGGCCGCGGGAGGACGCCACGCAGAGCTGGACGTGGGAGGACGCCACGCAGAGCTGGACGCGTGGCGGCGCCACACCACTGTCCACGGGCAGCTCGCCGCCCACCTCGCCCGCGAGCTCACCCGCGCCACCGGCCTGTCCGAGGCCGACCACCAGATCCTGGACGCGCTCCTGGACGCGCCCGGCACCCGCATGCGCGCGCTGGAGCTGCGCTATGCGCTGCAGTGGGAGAAGAGCCGCCTGTCCCACCAGGTGGCCAGGATGAGCGCGCGCGGGCTGCTCGAACGTGTGGCCTGCAGCGAGGACGCGCGCGGCTGGGACCTCTCACTCACCGCCGAGGGCCGCGAGGCCGCCGCCCGCGCGCGGGCGGTCCGGGAGGAGTCCGTACGCCGCCTCGTCCTGGAGACCCTGGGGCCGGAGCGCCTGGCCCTGCTGGCCGAGGCCGCCGACCTCCTGACCGAGCGCCTCGAACGCGCGGCGGAGGAGGACCCGGCCTGCCGGGCCGTTCATGCGGAGGTCTACGGCGAGAAGGTGACGTAGGGGTCAGTCGTCCGGAAGCAGGGGTCAGTCCTCCGGCAGGAGCGACGTGCGCAGTAGGAGCATGGCGATGTCGTCCGTGCGGTGGTGGACGGCCGCCGAGGGGGCGATGAGGGCCTCGGCCATCGACTGCATCGGCTGGTCCGCGTGCCGGCCGAGCTCGGCGGCGAGCTCGACGATGGCGTCGCCGAGATCGATGCCCGGGGTCTCGATGAGCCCGTCCGTGTAGAGGGCCAGGACGCTGCCGGGAGCCAGGGTGTGCTCCGTGGTGAGGTACTCGGCGTCGGGGTCGATGCCGAGCAGCAGGCCCGAGGGCGACTCGACGATGCGGGCGGGCGCGCCGGGCGGGTGCAGCAGGGGCGGGAGGTGGCCGGCGCTGGCCATGCAGGCGACACCCCGGCGCAGGTCCAGGCTGACGTACAGGCAGCTGGTGAACCGGTTCGGGGACAGGTCGATGAGCAGCCGGTTGGTGTGCCGGAGGACGTCACCGGGCGTCGCGCCCGCCCTGGCGTAGGCGTGGATGGCCGAACGCACCTGCCCCATGAGGGCGGCGGCCGTCGTGTCGTGCCCCTGGACGTCGCCGATGACGGCCGCGGCCATGGAGTCGCCCAGGTCGATGAGGTCGTAGAAGTCGCCGCCGATGTCCATGCCGTGCGTGGCGGGCAGATAGCGGGCGGCCACGTCCAGGCCGGGCAGCTCGGGCAGCCGGCGAGGGAGCAGACTGCTCTGCAGGCACTGCGCGAGCTGGTGCTTGGCGTCGTACAGACGGGCGCGTTCGAGCGCCTGGGCGAGCAGCCCCGCCAGTCCGGTGAGGTGGGCGCGCTCGTCGAGGGTGAAGTGGTGAGGGTGGTCGAAGGCGAGCACCCACGCGCCCACGGGCCGGCCGGAGGCGATCAGCGGCATGAACGCCCAGGCGGACATGTTGTCGTAGCGGATGGTCTCGGGGTAGACCTGTTCGAGCTCGTGCCAGGTGGCGAAGAACATCGGCACGCCGGATTGGAGGGCGTGCGCGCTGGGCGTCGGTGAGGTCACCGGCCGGCCGTCGAAGTCGTCGATGGTCTCCTGGGCGTAGTTGCGTGAGCCGATGATCCGCATGCGCCCGCCCTCGGCCCGGAGGACCGCCATCGCCTGGACGTTGAAGACGGGCATCACATGGTCGGCGACCAGGTCGACCACGTCCTGGACGGTGGCCGCCTGGCTGAGGGCGGTGGTGAGATGCAGCATGTCGTACAGCGCGGGCCCGGTCGCGGGCCGGCCCGCGCTCATGGGCACGTCCGGCATCAGGTGGTCCGGATCCCTGGCCATGGTGCTGGGGGTGACGCGGACGCTGACCCCGAAGGGGGCGGGATAGAGCTGGAAGGCCAGCCACTGCCCGTCGGGGCGTTCCGCCATGAACGAGGTGGTCTCGTGGCTGATGACCGCGGCGCGGTAGCGGTCCTCGCAGACCGGCTTGTTCAGCCAGGGCAGCCATTCCCAGGGGCGCTTGCCCAGCAACTCGGAGGCCTCGCCGTCGAGAAGGTCGGCCGCCGGCGGGGTGAGGAAGGTGATGCGGCCGTCGATGTCCATCGCGAAGTAGCCCTCGGGCAGGCCGTTGAGGCAGTCGAGCGCGGCCATGCCCGCGTCGAGGTCCTCCTGCGCGCCGCGATAGGGCGACAGTATGCGCGGTCGGTGGCGGGGTGTCATCGGCTTCCCTTCCCTGGCCGCCTCCCCCAGGACCAGGCTCATCTGGCGACAGGTTCGCTGAATGATGTCGAGCTTGTGCTGCGTGAGCTCGGAGGTCTTCTCGGAAGGCCACAGCAGCAGCAGCGCTCCCCAGTCGGTGGGGCCGCTGTGGATCGGGGCCGCCGCGACGGAGAAGTGGTACGGCAGCGCCAGCGCGGCGCCGGGGAACGTGCGTGCCAGCTCTTCCTGGTTGGCCAGCCACACCAGGCGCCGCTCACGCACCGCGACGGCCGCCGGGACCGGGCCGTTCAGCCTGATCCTGGCCCACGCTCGGGCGATCATGGTCGGAAAGCCCAGGGAGGCGTCCATCAACAGCACCCTCCCCTCCTCGTCGAGCAGGTAGAGGGAGCCGATGTGCGCCCCGGAGTCGTTGATGGCCTCGATCAGCAGGGTGTGCAGGTCATCGGCGACGTCGCGTCCTGGGGTGGTGGCGGCGACGGTGTCGCGCCGCACGCCCTAGGTCTCCTCGCTTCTGGCACGGGATCCGGGTGAATGCCCAAAAATACCCATAAGGGAAGAATACGCATAGATATTAATAGAAAGGCATTCTCAAGGTTATAGCGGACCCAAGGCCTTATCCAGCTCGAACGTACTCAGTGTGCATGATAACGGCCGCCCTGCCCGCGGATGCGCGGGCAGGGCGGCCGTCGAGGCTGCTACCGGGAGGTCATCCCAGGCCGTTCCTCATCGCGGTGATCAGCTCTCCATTGGAGGTGTCACCACTGAGCTCCCAGAAGAACGCGCCGCCGAGGCCCTGGTTCTTCGAGTAGCCCATCTTGCCGCCGATCGTGCTCGGCGTGTCATAGCTCCACCACTGGTTGCCGCAGTGGGCATAGGCGGTGCCCGCGACGGTGCCGGTGGCGGGGCAGCGGGTCTTGAGCACCTTGTAGTCCTCGATGCCCGCCTCGTAGGTGCCGGGCGCTGCCCCCGTCGCCGTGCCGCCCGGCGCGGACTGGGTCACGCCGGTCCAGCCGCGGCCGTAGAAGCCGATGCCGAGCAGCAGCTTGCTCGCCGGGACGCCCTTGCTCTTGAGTTTCTGGATGGCGTTGTCGGAGTAGAAGCCCGGCGTCGGGATGCCGTTGTAGCTGGTGAGTGGCGAGTGCGGGGCGGTGGGGCCCTGCGCCGCGAAGGCGCCGAAGTAGTCGTACGTCATGACGTTGTACCAGTCGAGATACTGCGCGGCGCCGGCGTAGTCGGCCGCGTCGATCTTGCCGCCGTTGGTGCCGTCGGCGGTGATGGCCGAGGTGACCAGGTTGCCGGAGCCGAAGCGGGAACGCAGCGCCGACATCAGGTTCCGGTACGCCGCCGGGCCGCTGCTGTCGCAGCTCAGACCGCAGGCGTTCGGGTACTCCCAGTCGATGTCGATGCCGTCGAACACGTCCGCCCAGCGCGGGTCCTCCACCAGGCGGTAGCAGGACTCGGCGAAGGCGGCCGGGTTCTGCGCGGCCTGGCCGAAGCCGCCGGACCAGGTCCAGCCGCCGAAGGAGAACAGCACCTTGATGTGCGGGTGCTTCTGCTTGAGCTTGCGGAGCTGGTTGAAGGTGCCGCGCAGCGCGCCCGCGTCCCAGGTGTCGGCGACGCCGTCCACGCTCTCGGCCGCGCTGTAGAAGCGGTCGTAGTCGGCGTAGCTGTCGCCGATCGCGCACTGGCCGTTCGTCACGTTGCCGAAGGCGTAGTTGATGTGGGTCAGCTTGGCCGCGGAGCCGCTGGTGTCGATGTTCTTGACGTGGTAGCCGCGCTGGTAGACGCCCCACTGGACGAAGTAGCCCAGGACCTTGTCACCGCCGCCACCCCCGCCGCCCGAGGTGGTGGCCCTGACCTGGGCGCTGTTGGCGGAGCGGTTGCCGGCGGCGTCACGGGCGCGGACCGTGTAGGTGTAGGCGGTGCTCGCGCTGAGACCGGTGTCGGTGTGGGTGGTGCCGGTGACGGTCTCGATGAGGGTGCCGCCGCGATAGATCTCGTAGCCGGTGACGCCGATGTTGTCGGTGGAGGCGTTCCAGGCGAGGGAGACGCTGCTGGAGGTGACGCCGGTCGAGCGCAGGTTGCCGGGCACCGACGGCGCGGCGGTGTCGTTCCCGCCGCCGCCCGAGGTGGTGGCCCTGACCTCGGCGCTGTTGGCGGAGCGGTTGCCGGCGGCGTCGCGGGCGCGGACCGTGTAGGTGTAAGCGGTGCTCGCGCTCAGGCCGGTGTCGGTGTGGGTGGTGCCGGTGACCGTGGTGACCAGGGTGGCGCCGCGGTAGATCTCGTAGCCGGTGACGCCGACGTTGTCGGTCGAGGCGTTCCAGGCCAGGGAGACGCTGCCGGAGGTGACGCCGGTCGAGCGCAGGTTGCCAGGCACCGACGGCGCGGTCGTGTCGACGCCGCCGCCGCTCGTGGGCAGCCAGAGCGCCAGGACGTTCGGCGGCTCCCAGCCGGTCAGCGAGGTGTGGCTCTGGCGGCACTCGTACTCGATGCCTTGGTAGGTGACGCGGGTGCCCACCGTGTAGGCGGTGTTCGGCGCCCAGTCGGCGAGGGCCGCCACGGTGCTGCTCGAGGTGGAGGTGGCGCCGTACGCGCCGGCTGGGATGGCGACCGCCGCGGTGAGGGGCAGCAGTAACGCCGCCAGTCCTGCGAGGGCCTTGCTCAGGATGGTTCTCTTCATGGCTGCTCCGGCATCCGGTGTGTGGGGGGTGGGATGGGAGGACGTGCGGCTCAACTCTTAGGAAAGTTTCCTTTTAGTTGTACGACGACCGTAGCCGCTGCCTGCGCCAGCGTCAATGAGTGTCAAGGCGAAGCGTCCAGGGCAAAGTGCCGTCAAGTGGGCGTGTCCGGTTCCGGCTGCGCGAACCCCCCGGTAGAAGGTGGATTCCGGAGGTAGCGGTGTGGCGGAGTAGGCGGCGCGAACGCGGGCGGGTCATCCTGCCGACCTGGTTGTTCGCCGTCACGCTCGTCGCCGTCACCGCGCTCGTGGCCGGGGTCGACACCCTGCTGGGCACGGCCGTGGGACTGGTACCACTGCTGATCTTCCTGCCGGCGATCGTCGCGGCGCTGGGCACGACGCCGCAGACGGCCGTCGCCTCGGTCTGGGTGCTCCTGACGGTGTCCGCCTCCGCCGCCTTCCTGGGCGGCGGACTCGGCGAGAACCTGGGCGCGGTCGGCTTCACCGCCGCGTTCGGCGTGCTGAGCGTCCTCGGCTGCCGCTACCGGATCAACCGCGAGGAGGAGGTCCACCGGCTGCGCTCCGCCGCCGCGGCGCTGCAACGCGCGATCATGAGCCCACTGCCGCTGCGCACCGGGCAGGTGATCGTGGACGGCATCTACCAGCCGGTGGAGGAGGACACCATGGTCGGCGGCGACATGTACGAGGTGGCCGCCTCTCCGTACGGCACCAGGGTGCTCATCGCCGACGTGCAGGGCAAAGGACTGCCCGCGATCGGGGAGGCCCTCGCCGTCGTCGGCGCGTTCAGGGAGGCGGCCTACCGGGAGAGGACCCTCATGGGCGTCGTGGACGCCCTGGAGAACGCCGTCATCAGGCACAACGCCTACGCCCGGCACACCGGTGAGCCCGAGCGCTTCGTCACCGCGCTCGTCCTCCACATCGGCCAGGGCCAGGGCGTCCAGGCGGTCAACTGCGGGCACATCGAGCCGTATCTCATCTACGACGGCCGCGCCGGACAGGTGAGCCTCGGAGAGCCCGGCGTGCCGCTGGGCCTGGCCAGGCTGGCTCCCGAGCCGCGGACCAGCGCGTGGTTCGCCTTCCCGCCGAGGGCGACGCTGCTGCTGTGCACCGACGGCGTCACCGAGGCCCGTGGACCGGGCAGATCCTTCTATCCGCTGGAGGAGCGGTTGCACGAGTGGGTCGGCGTCCCGCCCACGCGGCTGGCTGACACGCTCCACGCCGACCTGCGCGCGTTCACCGGAGCGGCCCCGCCGGACGACGTCGCCGTCCTCATCCTGCACAGGGCGCAGCCCATGACCGGACCGGCGCGCACGCCCGCACTCCCGGTGCCATGACGGGACCCGGGACCGCGAAGGGGCCGACGAGCTCCTGACGGATGCTCGCCGTCACTCCCGCGTGCGCGCCCGCCGAGGTCTCGGGGCCCAGGACCGCCAGGCCTTCAAAGCTTGAAGAGCCTGGGGTACGGCGCGATGATGCGGTGGATCTCGGTGCCGAAGTCGACGAGCACCGCGATGTCCTCCTCGACTCCTACGACATGGCCGAGCCCGTACTTGTCGTGGCTCACCTTGTCCTGAACGACGAAAATCGGCAATGGTGGGGGTGGCACCTCGGGAACGTTGAAGGGACTTCCGGGCAGGGGACGCCGGGCCGCGGCTTTTCTGGGTTTCACTCCTTCTAGTATGCTCCCCATTTGCCACAGGTCTTGCCTCAGGGCCTCACGACAAGGCCGCGTTCTTGTCACTGTCCTGGGTAGGGGAGCCACATGAAGCTCATGGATCGGGTGCGCGCGTACATGCGCAGCCCTCAAGGCAGGCAGACGGTCGAGAAGGCCAAGCGGATGGCCCACGACCCACAGAACCAGCAGAAGGCCCGGCGCTTCCTGGACAAGTTCCGGTCACGTCGTCACTGATCATCGCGGCGTCCGCCACACCGGTTCTGACTTGGGCGTTCTTTCCTTGTGAGGCATTCTCGCCGGTGAGAGACTGAGCTGACGGAGGGGGGACGTCATGATCGAAGTCAAGAGCATCGACAAGCCGGATGAGCGCAGAGACTTCCCAATGGGCCACCTCGACGTGTGCGAGCTCAGCGGGCTGCACTTCGGCGTCGCCACGTTCGAGCCGGGCTGGCGCTGGTCGGAGTCGGTCAAGCCGATCGCGGGCACCGAGTCCTGCGAGGTCCACCACAACGGGATGGTCGTCAAGGGGCGGCTGCACATCCGGATGAACGACGGCACCGAAGCGGAGATCGGCCCGGGTGAGGTCTTCGTCGCTCCGCCCGGACACGACGCCTGGGTGGTGGGCGACGAGGCGGCCCTGGTGTTCGACTTCGCGGGCGGCGCCGCCGAATACGCGAAGGCCAAGGAGGCGTGAGGATGTCGCGCCGCACGCCGCGATCCCGGCGTGCGGCGCCAGGACCGAGGTCGCGTACGGACGTCGCGCCGTAAGCCGACCGCCCGGTGTGCGGCGTCAGCTTTCCGGGCCGAGATCCACGACGATCGGGGCGTGGTCCGACGGGCCCTTTCCCTTGCGGGCCTCGCGGTCCACGTACGCCGACCGTACGCGGTCCGCGACGCCCGCGCCGGCGTACACCAGGTCGATCCGCATCCCCATGTTCTGGTGGAACATGCCCGCGCGGTAGTCCCAGTAGGTGAACGGGTGCGGCCCCTTCATCGGCGTGGGCACCACGTCGCGCAAGCCCAGCGCCCGCAGGTCGGACAGCGCCTGGCGTTCGGCGGGCGTGACGTGGGTGGACCCGGCGAACAGGCTCGGGTCCCACACGTCCGCGTCGGTCGGCGCCACGTTGTAGTCGCCGCAGGCCACCAGCGCCCGCCCCTGCCTCAGCTCCGCCTCCACCGCCCGGGTGAACGCCGCGAACCAGGCGAGCTTGTAGCCGTAGTGCGGCGAGTCGACGGTCCGCCCGTTCGGCGCGTACAGCGACCACACCCGGAGCCCGCCGCAGCTCGCCCCGATCGCCCGCGCCTCGGGGGAGGCGTCGGCCGCGCCGGGCACCGCGCCCGGCACCGCGTCGAACGCCGGCTCGCCGGGGAAGCCCCGCGACACCTCGCTCAGTCCCACCCTCGACAGCACCGCGACGCCGTTCCAGCGGCCGTCGCCGTGGGCCGCCGTGGCGTAGCCGAGCTCGCCGACCTCCTGGGCGGGGAAGCTCGCGGCGGCGCACTTGGTCTCCTGCAGGCAGACGACGTCCGGCTCCGCCTCGGCCAGCCAGGCGAGCAGCCGGGGCAGCCGGGCCTTCACCGAGTTCACGTTCCAGGTAGCCAGGCGCATCCTTCCACCTTGCCCAAGAACCCCGGCCCTCGCACCAAGCCACCCCGCCCAAGACGCCCGCCCCGCGCTATGAGGGGCGGGCGCCGGTGGGCCGGCTAGTTGCGGGACTCGGCGGGGCCGTGCCGGTGGGGGGTCGCCGTGCGGGCGGCGGCCGGGGTCGGGGCGGTGGCGCCGATCGTGCCGGTGTCGAAGGCGTACGTCGCCACCAGGGTCGCGATGGCGTCGGAGTTCACGTCCAGTGCCTTGGCGCTGACGTTCTCGATGGTGTCGCAGGCGCTGTGGTAGCAGGGGTCGAGGGGGATGCCCGCGGTGCCGCCGAAGATCGCGGCCTCCTCCTCGGTCTTGAGCACCTCGGCGCCGGTGAACAGGCCGCCCGCCGGGATGCCGGCGGCGATGAACGGCCCGTAGTCCGAGCGGCCGGTGAACGCGGTCGCGGTGAACGGCAGGCCGCGCCCGGCGTAGAACTTCTCGAAGTCCTCCTCGATCTGCGCCGACCCCTCCGGCCCCGCCGTGCCGAAGGCGTCACCGTCGCCGTCGTAGACGCCGAAGGTGTAGTTCGGCGAGGCGATCATGTCGAAGTTGAGGTAGAGAGCGATCTTCTCCCGCTCCTCGGCCGGCAGCGCGTCCACGTAGTGCTGCGAGCCCAGCAGGCCGAACTCCTCGGCGCCCCAGAAGGCGAAGCGCACCTGGTTCTTCGGCTTGGCCTTGGCGAACTTGAGCGCGACCTCCAGGATGCCGGCGCTGCCCGAGCCGTTGTCGTTGATGCCCGGCCCCTCCTGGACGCTGTCCAGGTGCGCGCCGACCATGACGACGTTCCCCGGGTCGCCCCTCCTGGTCTCGGCGATCACGTTGTACGTGGTCCTGGTCTCGGAGACCGGGTCCCAGTTCATCGTGACGGAGCCGCCCGCCGTGGCGGCGAGCTCCTGGCCGACGGCGAAGCTGGTGAAGAAGGATGGGATCGTCACGCCGGGGCCGCCGAGCACCGGGTTCAGGTCGACCTCGGTGCGGCCCTCCTGGCCCTCGTTGAACACGATCGCGCCGGAGGCTCCCGCCGCCATGGCGTTGTCCACCTTGACGCGGAAGTTGCAGGTGCCGCGCTGCATGAGGGCGATGCGGCCGGCGACGAAGCCGTCGAAGTCGCTCGCCTCGCAGCCGGAGGTGGAGCTGTTGGGCTCGCCGGGCGGCAGCACCACGTCCACGGCCTGTGTCTGGCCGCTCGCCGAGCCGGCCGGCGAGTCGCCCATGGCCACGTAGTCACTGAAGAACCCGTAGGTGTACGTCTTCGGATCGGCGCCGGTGCTCTGGAGCACCGGCGGGGTCCGATAGCCCTCGAACAGGAACTCGAACGGCTGGACGGTCACCTTGTAACCGGCCGCCCGCAGTTTCCGGGCCACGTAGTCGCGGGAGAGGTCGAAGCCCCGGGTGCCGGACACCCGGGTGTCGTCGTTGACCTTCGCGATCGCCTGTAACACCTTGAGGTGCTTGTTGACGTTCTTGCCCGAGACGGCCTTGACCAGGTCCCGGACGGGGTCCTTGTGGTGGCGCGGGTGGGCGTTGGCCGTGCCGGTGAAGGCGACGCAGGACAGCGTCATGGCGGCGACGACCACGCCGAGCACGCCCTTGCGGAAGCGGGAACGCATGATTGCTCCTCGGAACCATGTGGGGGGTGACCCGGGTCAAAGTGCGCGCGTTCCCTGAACGTACGGATAAATCCTGAAATACAGGAGAGGGAAGGATGTCTCTGTTGCATCACGGAGTCCGAACGTGCCGCTCAGGCCTCCGGCACCGTCTCGTGGGTCCAGGAGCCGAGCACCAGGAGCGTCTTGGTGCCCGTGACGTCCCCGGCGCGGCGCAGCCGGTCGATGACCTGCTGCAGATGGCCGAGGTCGCGCGCCCGTACGTGGATCATCGCGTCCGGATCGCCCGCGATGGTGAACACCTCCTGCACCTCCGGCACGCCGACCGTGGTGCGGACGATGTCGCTGACCGGCGTGGTGCCGGGATAGCGCAGCTCGGTGAAGGCCTCGATGCCCCAGCCGAGCCTGGCGTAGTCGATCTGCACCGTGAAGCCGGTGATCACGCCGATGTCGCGCAACCGGTCGACCCGCCGTTTGACGGCGGCTACGGACAGCCCCACCTTGTCGGCCATCTCGGAGAAGGTCCTGCGCCCGTCCTCACGCAGCAGACGCAGCACATGATGATCGATCTCATCCACCTCGGGCATGCCGGAACCATCCCATCAGACGCAAAGAACCTCGGCTATTCCTAGCCGTAACTATAACTTTTTGCGTCTTTGTCCGATCTGGTCGTCGGATACTTGCGCACCATCGTCCGACGTTGCTGTGCTATGGGTCACACCACGAAGCCCAGGAGGTTCCGGCGTGAGCACGACCCCCGTGTCGCTGGACGACAGGTACACCGCCGCCGACGGCCGCGTGCTGATGTCCGGCATCCAGGCCCTGGTCCGCCTGACCTTGGAGCAGCGCCGCCTCGACGAGCGACGCGGACTCGACACCCGCGTCTTCGTCAGCGGCTACCAGGGCTCCCCGCTGGGCGGGGTCGACATGGAGATGGGCCGGGCCGCGCGCTTCCTCGACCCGGCGGGAGTGGTGTTCCGGCCCGGCCTGAACGAGGAGCTCGCCGCCACCGCCGTGGCCGGCACCCAGCTGCTCGGTCAGCTCCCCGGCAAGCGCCACGAGGGGGTGACGGGCTTCTGGTACGGCAAGAATCCGGGCCTGGACCGGGCCGCCGACGCCATCCGGCACGGCAACGTGGCCGGCACCTCCGCCCTCGGCGGCGCCGTGGCCTGGATCGGCGACGACCCCGGCAGCAAGTCCTCCACCGTGCCGAGCTCGTGCGAGCCGATGGTGCAGAGCCTGTCCATGCCGCTGCTGGCGCCCGGCTCGGTGGCGGAGATCATCGAGTACGGGCTGCACGCGGTGGCCCTGTCCCGCGCCACCGGCCTGTGGACCGGCCTGAAGATCGTCGCCGACATCGCCGACGCGTCCGCCACCGTGGACCTCGGCCCCCTGTCCGACGGCGTCCCGGCCCCCGGCCGCGCCGACCGGGGCAAGTCCCCCGTGCTGGTCGGCCCGGCCTCGCTGGACGCCGAGCACGACATGCTCACCCGCAGGCTGGACCTGGCCCGCGCCTACGCCCGCGCGCACGGACTCAACCGGGTGGTCTCCACCGCGCCGGAGGCCACCCTGGGCATCCTCGCCTCCGGCACCGGCTTCGCCGTGGTCCAGCGGGCGCTGGCCGACCTCGGCGTGGACCAGGCCGCGATGAACGCGCTCGGGCTGCGGCTGATCAAGCTCGGCATGCCGTTCCCGCTCGACCCCGCCGAGCTGGCCGCCATGACCGGCGACCTGGAGCGGGTGCTCGTCGTGGAGGACAAGGTGCCGTTCCTCGAAGGGCAGCTCAAGCAGGCCCTGTACGGCCGCGCGCACACCCCCGCCGTGACGGGCCGCGAGCTGCTCACCGCACGCGGCACCCTCGGCGCCGAGGACGTGGCCACGGCGCTGGCCGCCTGCGTCGGCGCCGACCGCCTGCCCCGCCAGGCCGTCCATCTGTCGTCCGCCGAGTCATCCGTCAGGCCCGCCCGCCGCATGCTGCCGATGGTCGCCGCGCGGACCCCGTACTTCTGCTCCGGCTGCCCGCACAACGCCTCCACCCGCGCCGACGACAGCACGCTGGTCGGCGTCGGGATCGGCTGCCACGCGATGATCGCGCTGGACGGCGGCGGGCGCGGCACCCAGGTCGGCATCACCCAGATGGGCGGCGAGGGAGCCCAGTGGATCGGCCTGGCGAGCTTCACCGAGGACCGCCACTTCGTGCAGAACCTCGGCGACGGCACCTTCCACCACTCCGGCTCCCTCGCCATCCGGGCCGCCGTCGCCGCCGGCGTGCGGATCACGTACAAACTGCTCTACAACGACGCGGTCGCCATGACCGGCGGGCAGCGCGCCGAGGGCCGCCTGGACGTGCCCGCGCTGACGCGGGCGCTGGAGGTCGAGGGAGTACGGCGGATCATCGTCACGACGCCGGAGCCGGAGACGTACCGAGGGGTCAGGCTCGCGGAGATCGCCACCGTGCGGCACCGCGACGACCTCGCCGAGGCCGAGCGGGACCTCGCCGCGCTGGACGGCGTCACCGTGCTCATCCACGACGACCGCTGCGCCGCCGAGGAGCGACGGCTGCGCAAGCGCGGCAAACTGCCCACGCCGGTGGCCAAGGTCGTGGTGAACGAGCGGGTCTGCGAGGGCTGCGGCGATTGCGGGGAGAAGTCCACGTGTCTGTCGGTGCAGCCGGTGGAGACCGAGTTCGGGCGCAAGACCCGGATCCACCAGGCGTCCTGCAACACCGACCTGAGCTGCCTCAAGGGCGACTGCCCGTCGTTCCTGCTCGTCGAGCCCGGCACCCGGCAGGCGCGGCCGGTGCCCGAGCTGCCCAGGGAGTTGACCGTCGCGCTGCCCGAGCCGGTCAGCCGGGTCGGCGGCGAGTCGGTGCTCATCAGGATGCCCGGCATCGGCGGCACCGGCGTCGTCACCGTCTCGCAGATCCTGCAGATGGCCGCCCACCTCGACGGCCTGCACGCGGCCGGGCTGGAGCAGACGGGGCTGGCGCAGAAGGGCGGGCCGGTGGTCAGCGACGTACGCGTCTCGCGGCGGCCGGTCGACGGCTCGGTGCGGGCCTCGCGCGGCACCGCCGACGTGCTGATCGGGTTCGACGTGCTGGGGGCCGCCGCCGACGGGAACCTGGCCGTCGCCTCGCCCGGCCGGACGGTCGCCGTCGTCAACACCTCGATCGTGCCCACCGCCGCGATGGTGACCGGCCGCGCCGCCCTGCCCGGCTCGCCCGCCGACGCGATCGTCCGGGTCGAGTCCGCCACCCGGTCCGGCGAGAACCTCTACCTCGACGCCCACGGCCTGTCCGAGGCGCTGTTCGCCGACCACATGCCCGCCAACATGCTGCTCGTCGGCGCCGCGTACCAGCACGGCTGCCTGCCGATCTCGGCCGACGCCATCGAGCGGGCGATCCGGCTCAACCAGGCCGCCGTCGAGCGGAACCTCGCCGCCTTCCGCTGGGGGCGCGCCGCCGTGGTGGACCTCGCTGCGGTGCTCTCTTCGGCGGCTCCTGCCCCGGCGCATCGCGAACCCGCTGGGCTGGAGGAGACGGTGGCCCTCCGGGTCGCCGACCTGACCGGCTACCAGAACGCCGCGTACGCGCGCACGTACGCTGAAGAGGTGAGCCACGTGACGGCGGTCGCCACCTCGCGCGCCGGCCAGGAGGCCGGGGAGCGGATCGCGCTCGCCTACGCCAGGAGCCTGCACCGGCTGATGGCGTACAAGGACGAGTACGAAGTCGCGCGGCTGCACCTGGACCCGCAGGAGAAGGCCGTGCGGGAGCGGGAGTTCGGCGCGGACGCCGTGGTGTCGGTGCTGCTGCACCCGCCGGTGCTGCGGGCGCTGGGGATGAAGCGCAAGATCAAGCTGCGCCGGTCGGCGGGAGTGCTGTTCCGCGGGCTGCGTGCCGCCCGGGTGCTGCGCGGCACCGCGCTCGACGTGTTCGGGTACGCAGGGGTACGGCGGGTCGAACGGGCTTTGATCACCGAATATCGTGAGGTGATGCGTGACGCGCTGGTCCGGCTGGATCCGGACACCGCCGACGCCGTCGGCTCGCTGGCCTCGCTGCCGGAGATGATCCGGGGCTATGAGGACATCAAGCTGGCGCGCGTCGCCGAGTGGCGTGAGCAGTGCCGGGCTTTGCTGGCCCGGCTGGACGAGCCCGCCGTGCACCCCGCCTCCTGAGGAGCGAACGTGACCGTTGACCGCCTGCTGCCCGGCCAGGACGCCGAGGACCTCATCGAGCTGACCCGCGAGATCGCCGACAAGGAGCTGGGGCGGCGGGTCGATGAGCACGAGCGGGCCGAGACCTATCCTGAGGGGCTGTTCGCGACCTTGGGGCAGGCTGGGCTGCTCGGGTTGCCGTATCCGGAGGAGTTCGGCGGGGGTGGGCAGCCGTACGAGGTGTACCTGCAGGTGATCGAGGAGCTGGCGGCGCGGTGGGCGGCCGTGGCGGTGGCCACCAGTGTGCATACGCTGGCCTGTTTTCCGGTGGCCACCCATGGGAGCCCTTCGCAGCGGGAGCGGTGGCTGCCCGCCATGCTGGCCGGGGAGCTTGTCGGGGGGTACAGCCTGTCGGAGCCGCAGGCCGGGTCTGACGCCGCTGCTCTGACCTGTAAGGCTTCGAAGGTCGAGGGGGGTTACCGGGTCACGGGGAACAAGGCGTGGATCACCCATGGGGGGAAGGCTGACTTCTATGCCCTGTTCGTGCGGACCGGGGAGGGGAGCCGGGGGATCTCCTGCTTCTTGGGGCCCGGGGCCGCTGAAGGGCTGACCTTCGGGCGGCCTGAGGAGAAGATGGGACTGCACGGGGTGCCCACTACCAGCGCGCACTATGACGGGGTCGTGCTGGAGGATGACCGGCTGCTGGGGGAGGAAGGGCAGGGGTTGCAGATCGCGTTCAGCGCTCTGGACTCCGGGCGGTTGGGGATCGCCGCTTGTGCCACCGGGTTGGCTCAGGCTGCTTTGGACGAGGCCGTCGCCTATGCCAAGGAGCGGCAGACCTTCGGGAAGAAGATCATCGACCATCAGGGGCTGGGGTTTCTGCTGGCTGATATGGCGGCCGGGGTGGACTGTGCTCGGGCTACCTATGTGGATGCGGCTCGACGGCGGGATGCCGGGCTGCCTTACAGCCGGCAGGCCAGTGTGGCGAAGCTGGTGGCCACGGACACCGCGATGAAGGTGACCACGGACGCGGTGCAGGTCTTCGGGGGGTACGGGTACACGCGGGAGTTCCGGGTCGAGCGGTACATGCGCGAGGCGAAGATCATGCAGATCTTCGAGGGCACGAATCAGATTCAGCGGCTGGTGATCAGTAGGCACTTGGCCAAGTAGCCTCTGACATGCGAGAACCCCGCCTCCCGGTACTGGGAAGCGGGGTTCGCTCGTCTTCAGGTCGTGTCCTAGATGATCATTGTTCCGTACCTGTTCCGTGGGAGACGCCGCGCGGACGGAACAGCCGGTCGTCGATGGCCTTGCGGGCGCGGTCGTGGGAACCGGGCATCATGTGGGCGTAGACGCGGAGGGTGAACCCTGGATCGGCGTGGCCGAGGTATTCGGCGAGTTCCCGCACCGAGACGCCACCGGCCAGCATGACGCTGGCGTAGTAGTGGCGGAGCTGGTGCAGTCCCTCTTTGCGTGAGGTGATGTAGCGGCTGCGCTGGCGAGGGTCCTTGCCCGGTGGCGGGATCACATCCGCCTGGACGAGTGCGGGCTTCCACACGATCTCGCTGTAGGTCCGGGATCTGATGTGGCGGTCGTCCGTCCAGCGGAAGAGCAGGTTGTGGGTGCGTAACCTGCCGTCCAGCCTCTCCCAGGGCAGTGAGCAGACCAGTGGGGGATAGGTCGAGACGTGCCGCTTGATGGCCTCGGCCGCCCAGTCCGGAAGCGGCACGACCCGCTCCCGGTCGTTCTTTGGCAGAGCAAAGGCGTGATCACTGCCTAGCTTCTTGATCTGTCGACGTACTCGGACAACGCGCTCCTCGAAGTCGATGTCCTCCAGGGCGAGCCCGCACAGTTCACCCTGCCGCAGCCCGCAGGCCGCGCCGATCATAGGGAGCAGACGGAACAGCGGAGGGTGGGCGTCGATCACCGCGCTGACTCTGTCGTCCGACCACGCGACGATCTCTTCGGTGGCGCGCTTGGGCACTTGCACGATCGGCGACTTGGCAGGACTGCGTTTGATCGCCTCGTCGGCTACGGCGAGGTTGAGGATGCCCTGAAGGACCAGGAAGGCCGTCTGTACGGTCGAGGTGCCGAAACGGCTGCTCAGGTCACTGATCCACGCCTGGACATCCGACGGCTTGATGCTCTTCACCTGGCGCTTGGCGAAGGCCGGCGAGACGTGGAGGCGGTGGATGTACTCGTATCGGATCTTCGTCGCCGGGTCGACGATGCGTGAGGCCAACCAGCGCTCGGCTACCTCGCCGAACAGCACTTTGCCCGCGTTGGGGTCGATGTAGTCGCCACGGGCGATGTCGGCGCCCATCGTGGCGATCTTGCGCTCGGCGTCGGCCTTGCGGTCATATGCGGTAGAGCGCTCGTTGCCGTCGGGGTCCACCCAGACGGCGAGCCAGCGCTTGCCCTTGCCGTGGCGTGCGGTCTTGACCTTCTGTCGCTTGCCGTCGGGGTTCCGGACTGTCTTGGTCCACAGGTCCTTGACGAAGGCCATGGGCTTACTCCTGGTCCTGGACCCAGGACATGACGTCCTCGGGCACGTAGCGGAGGTGACGGCCGATCTTGTGGCCTGTCGGGCCTGTGCGGTGGTGTCGCCATTGGTAGAGGGTGGTGATCGGGACGCCGAGGAATGTGGCTACGTCCTCCACGGTCCAGAGCTTGGCGAGGGTGTTCATAGGCACCCTCCGGTGATGGCAGCGGCGAGGAGTTGGTCGCCGAGGGAGTGGCCCTTGCCTGCGTACTCCCATTCGCTGATGACGAGGACGGTGTCCTCGTCGAAGAGGGGAAGCCGTCCGTGGGTGACCTCTTCGGTGTGAACGAAGCGCTCTCTGGCTGCCCGTAGTTCGCCGAGGGTGGTGGAGTAGCGGCGGGATCGGGTGGAGAAGTGGCCGCGGAATCCGAGCATGTGGGCCCAGTCGGCGAGGCGGAGGTCGGCCAGCTCTGGCAGGGTGCCGAGGTGCATGCAGGTGGTGATGAGGCGTCGGGCGTGGTCGCGGAGGTTGAAGGCTTCTAGGTTGTCGAGGGGGTTGATGCGGCGGTCGAGGGTGCCGACGCATTCGGCGGCTTTGGTGGCGTACTTGGCGATGTAGCCGGCCACGGCTTGCTCGGTGAGGTCGCCGTTAAGGGTGATGGGGCGGATGTCGAGCTGAGAGCCCCAGCGCAGGGTGCGCTCTGGCTGCTCCTGGTGGGCGGGTGCGGTGGCGGTGACGGCGTGGGTGGCGTGCTGGACGGCTTGGGTGAGAGCGTCGGTGGTGGCCCAGGCCGGGGGCGATGCGGTGGGTCCGCCGGGGCCGTCGAGGCGGATGACGGCGTGGAAGTGGACGACGCCGCGCCGTTGGTATTCGGCGACCTTAGCGAAGGAGAGCGTCAGGTGGTGGCGGAGGTCTTTGAGGGCCAGGCCGCCGGTCTTGGCGAGGTGGCGGCGGACGGAGTCGGCGAAGCGCTTCCACAGCAGCGGCGCCAGGGCGTTGAACAGGACGGAGCCGGTGTAGTCGTAGCAGTCGGGGCAGAGTGGTTCGCCGAGGCGGGGGTCGTCCTTGCTGTGCCGTTCGGTGCAGGACATGACACGTCCGTGCGGGCAGGGTTCGGCGTTGCGGCGGGCGTGGCAGGGCTGCACCTTGCCGTTCTTCTCATGGCGGGTGTGGACGGTGCCGAAGGACGGAGCGGTCAGGGTGACGAACAGGGTCGGGTGTCCGGTGACGGTCTCCGGGACGCCCTTACCGCCGATGAGACCGGCGCGGATGAGGTGGTAGGTGTCGGCTCGGTAGGTCTCGGCGCAGGCGGGGCAGCGGGTGGCGCGGCGGGTCTTGCACGGGACCCGTAGTACGCCGTCGGGCTCGTGGTTGGTGGTGTAGCGGTGCAGGAGTTGGCCGGTGGCCTGGTCGTAGTGTTCGACCTTGCCGCGTAGGTGGATGGGCTGTCGGCAGCCGCCGGTCGCGCGGATCTGGGATGCCCAGCGGTCGTAGTCGGCCCGGTTGAGGCGCTTGATCATGCCGGTGATGGCGTGCGCGGTGGCAGGAGTTGCGGGCAAGATGGAGACCTCCTCTCACTCGTTCGGGTGATAGGGATAGCCCCCGACCTGGCGTGTGTCTTGGCGGATGTGCGGCCAGGCCGGGGGCGCTGCGCTTATGCGCCGTGGTTGTCGATGCCGGTGCCGTCGCAGTCGGCGCACCGGTCGCCTTCGGAGTGCAGGCCGGTACCACCGCAGGAGCAGCAGCGGTAGTGGATCACCGGCAGGTCATCGGGCATGGTCACCTTCTTTCGCTCGGGCGGGTGGTGAGGTAGACGCGCCAGTGGTGGGGACGGGCGCGGTCGGGGTAGGCGCGGGAGACGGCGTAGACGGTGAAGTGCAGGCGCAGGCGGAACAGGGCGTCGACGATTTCGGCGCGGGTGCCGTCGATGCGGATGCGCATGGTCGTTGCCCTCCTTTCTGGTCAGGCGGTGGGCAGGGCGCGCAGCAGGTCTGAGGCGAGCTGGTCGGATACGCCGAGGTGGGCGCGGAGCGTGTCGCGGGTGATCGGTCTGCCGTGTTTGGCGTGGTGGTCGTCGGCGACGCGGCGGGCGTAGTCGACGAGCGCCGGGGCCAGGCCGTCGCCTGGGGTGTCGTTGTTGTCCGGGCGGAGGAGTTCGGGGACCGGCGACGAGGCCAGGACGGGCGCGGGCGAGGGCGAGGCGGCCGGTGCCGGAGGCGGGTCGGGGTGGGTGGCGCGGCGTTCCAGCATCGAGACGGCGATGAGGAAGGCGGCGGCCGGGGTGGCGGCGGTGATCCATCCCCAGACGGTCGGGTCGGCTTGGGCGAGGTTGGCGGCCAGGGACAGGACGATGCCGCCGGTCAGGACGAGGACGGGCCAGGTGATGCGGCCTTGCCGGCCTTTGCCGGTCTTCTTGTCGCGTTGGCGTTCGCGGGCGGCCATGACGCAGGTGAGGTCGATGCAGACGGCGACGGCCCAGGCCATCCAGCCGGTTTGGCCGTGCTCGGTGGCGGTCTCGCGGATGTGGGTGAACGATCCGGCGCCCGCGATGACGGCCAGGACGAGAACCGGGCCGGTGTCGAGCAGTCGGCAGGCCAAGCGTCGCATCGGTGCCCTCCCTTCGAGGTTCAGGCGTTGGCGTGTTCGGTCAGGTGGGCGGTGATCTCGTCCCAGGACGGGGCGAGGTGCGCATGGGTGTGGGCGGCGTGTTCGGCGGTGGCGTCGGTGACGTAGAAGGAGCGGGCGCGGTACCACTGGCCGTCTTGTGAGGCGACGATGGCGACGCCGGGTGTCTCGGCGGCGATGGCGCGGGCGGAGACGAGGGCGGCCGGGTCGAGGTCGCCGAGGGTCATGGTCGCGGTTTCGGGGTCGTTGACTCGGTGGCAGATCCGGCCGGAGCACTGGGCGCGTAGGGCGGTGACGCCGGGGCCGAGGTCGGAGCCGATCCTTTGGCCGCAGCAGAACAGGTAGATGCCGAACGCCCGGCCGAGCTGGGCCACCCGCAGCAGCGCTGTGGAGGTTTTGGCGATCTCGTCTTTCTCGGACTTGTCGGCCATCAGGTAGAGCTCGGCCAACTCATCCACCAGGACCACGACCGGCACGGGCCGGATGGCGGGCGGGAGCTGCCAGATGTTGCGGGCGGACGCCTGGCGGCACAACCCCATCCGGTCGATCATCAGCCCGACCAGATCGGCCAGCAGGCCGACCGATTCTGCGCGTGAGGTGGCCAGCGCCGACAGCCGGGGCGCGTACGGGGTGAACTCGACGCCGCCCTTGAGATCGAAGCCGACCAGCGCCACCGGTTGCGGCGAGAGGCCGACGATGAGGGCGTTGGCGAGGTTGGACTTGCCGGATTGGGTGGCTCCGGCGTTGAGCCAGTGCGGCACCGTCCGGAAGTCGATGACCCAGGGCTTGCCGGTCTCCAACTGCCCGACCGTCACCTTGAGCAGTTCAGGTGAGGGCGGGAGCTGGTCGACCTTGATCAGCGGGTCGCGCATGGTCGCCGCCAGGACGACGCGGCCGGGGCGGGGTGAGGAGGCGCGGATCGCGTGCACGCCCCAGGAGTGGGCCAGGCGTTCGGCGGCGTCGGCGTAGTCGCCGGGGGTCTGGCCTTCGAGCGTCCACAGGGTGACGCGCCAGCCGTGCCGAGTCGGCTTGGGCAGCCACATGAATGGCTTGGTGTCGACGGCCACCCGCTGAAAACGCCGCTTGACTTTGACGATGCCGGTCGAGGCGACCAGGCCGGGCACGGTGGTGAACCACCAGCGCTGCCGCTTCTTGGTCAGCCCGCAGCCAAGGGCGACCCGCCGCCAGGATGCCCGAACCGAGGCAGCGGTGAGCGGGAAGCCGAGCGCGAGCCAGAAGGAGGGGTAGTGGAAGCGGCGCCAGGCCCACAGCCCGGCCGCGACGGCGGCGAGGGCTGCGAGCACGAGCAGCGCGTCACGCATCGGCGGCCTCCCGGACGGGGAGGAGAGCGGTGGCGCGGTAGGCGATGCCCCACCGGCCGGAGATCTCCCAGACGTAGCCGAGCAGGCCGATGGCGGTGACTTGGTCGCCGGTGGTGATGGGTGGCTCTCCGGTGGTGCCGATCTTGACGAGTTCGATCCGGCCGAACTCGTCTTCTACTGAGACGGTGACCTCGTAGACGGTGTTGCCGTTCTTGTCGGTCTTGATCTCGCCGGTGTCGCGGTTGAGGACGCGCGGGCGCGGGGCCTTGACGCAGGTGATGGCGAGTTTGCTGACATCCACGGGGATGGGGACGGAACGCATGGGCTGTGACCTCCTCTTTCGTCGCCACCAACATAGTTAACCTAGTTGGCTTGGTTGTCAATGTTCTCTCGGTTGGCTTGGTCGAACTTTCGTGGTGAGATTGAGGGCGATGGTCAAGAACACCGGCCGGCCGGGCTACCTGCAGATCGCCGACGATCTCCGCGCGCAGATCCGCGGCGGCTCCCTCGAGCCCGGAAGCCCGCTGCCGTCCACGGCCAAACTCGCCGAGCAGTACGGCGCGTCGCTGTCGGTGGTGAAGCTGGCCGTCGGCGTCCTGCGCACCGAGGGCCTGGTGATCGGCCAGCAGGGCAAGGGCGTGTTCGTCCGCGACACCGACGACCCCCAGGCCGCCGGCGACGAGCTGGCCGACCTGCGCGCCACCGTGCACGACCTGTCCGTGCGCCTGGCCAAGGTCGAGGAGCAGTTGGCTACGTCCACGACACCCCGTCCCGGACGTAGCAGCCGGTAACCTTCCTGGCCAGCGACGCCGACGCCCCCGACGGGTTGCGCCGCAGGCTGAGCGCCTTGTCCTCACGGCGGATGCCGACCAGCACCGTCACGTACCCGACCAGCAGCGCGACGCCGAGCACTCCGGCGATGATCAGCGGGATCGTGGTCATGACCAGATCACCCCCGCCACGGCCAGGCCGCGAGGAGCGCGCGGGGGACGGCGGGTCTCACTCCGCCGCTGGCCGTCGCGGTTGCGCTTGGCCGCCTGCTTCTTGATCCAGCGCTCACGGGCCAGGCACTTACGGCACCGCGTCTGTCCCTGCTCCAGACGTGCGCTGCACTGGCAGGTGGGCTCCGGGTAGATCTCCTCGGTCATGTGATCACCACTCCTCTCGGTCGGTTGTTCTTGCTTGCGAACCGAGAATGCTGCGGAGCGTCAGGACGAGATCACTACACGACGGGACATGTTCAAGACGTCCGGCCTACGATGGCCAGGTCCCCGGACGTCCCCTTGAAGCGGGTGAGATGGCGAACGAACGGCTACGCGCGGCCCTGCTCCAGAAAGGCGTGTCCATCGCCGATCTGGCCGAGGCGATCGAGGTGGACCCCAAGACGGTCGAACGCTGGGTGACCAAGGGGCGCGAGCCGTACCGAAAACACCGCTTCGCCACCGCTTCCTACCTGGGAGTGGACGAGACGTACCTGTGGCCGGACGCGCTCAGCCCCGAACAGGTGACCTCCGCCTCACAGAGCGAGATCATCGCGATCTACCCGCACCGCTGGGCGGTGCCACGGGACATCTGGGGACGACTGTTCGGTGCGGCGTCCGAAGAGATCGGCGTCCTGGCCTTCAGCGGATTGTTCCTGGCCGACGATGGTGGCATGGTGCGCCTGTTTGCCGACAAAGCGCGGGCCGGTGTGCGCGTGCGCATCCTGCTGGGCGACCCGGACTCGGCCGAGGTGGCGCAGCGCGGGAGTGACGAGGGCGTGGGCGACAGCATGGCGGCACAGATCCGCAGCGCGCTGGTGTTCTACCGGCCGATCACCGGCCTGGACAACGTCGAGATCCGGTTGCACCGCACGGTGCTGTACAACTCGATCTACCGCGCCGACGACGAGTTCCTGATCAACATGCACGTGTACGGCACCCGCGCCGGAAACGCGCCCGTCCTGCACCTACGGCGGGTGGCCGGCGGCGACATGGTCGCCACCTACGCCGAGAGCTTCGAGAAGGTATGGGCCCAGGCCACCCCGGTGGAGCCCTGATGGCACGACGCATCGACTTCTACGACGACCCCGACGCCCCCGAGCCCAACAGCCTGATCCCCTCGGTCAACGTCATCGTCACCAACGAGGCCGGCGACCTGCTGATGATCCGCCGCACCGACAACGACAACTGGGCCACGCCCGGGGGAGCCATCGACCTGGGCGAGTCCATCCCGCAGGCCGCCGTCCGCGAAACCCTCGAAGAGACCGGCATCACCTGCGAGATCACCGGCCTGACCGGCACCTACAGCGACCCCCACCACATCATCCTTTACACCTCGAATGGCGAGGCTCGGCAGGAGTTCTCCATCGTCCTGACCGCCCGACCTGTCAGCGGCGAACCGACACCCAGCGACGAGTCGCGCGAAGTCCGCTGGGTGCCCCGCGATCAGGTGGCCGGGCTCCAGATGGACCGCTCGATGCGGCTGCGGATCGAGCACTACCTGACCGGCAGCGGCCTACCGCACATCGGATAGCCCTTATCGATCTTGAGATCGTAGGGTAGGCGTCGTGATCACCCCCCACGCCTCGGACGGTCCGCGCTACCCCTGGGCCGATCTTCTTCAGACTGTGAACCGCAGAATCCACCAGCAGCACGCGCAGAGCGAAGCTTCTACACCGTCGGGATCGCGGCACCTGGTGGAGGCGCAACGGCCTCCGGACTGGCTCGGGACGACCGGCGCCAGTGAGGCAGAGCTGGCGCATCGCGAGGAGCGTCTCGGCATGCGTCTTCCGCCGAGTTACAGGGAGTTTCTCGGAGTTTCCAACGGCTGGGATGAGGAAAGCCGTTCGTGCTTGCGCTTACTGTCCTTGGCTGAGATCAGTTGGGTTCGGGATATAGCCCCCTACCTCGCTGTATGGGGCGAGTCCGTCGGTGACATGCTCTGCATCTCGGAGGACGTCGACGGCCAGATCTGCCTCCTCAACCCGCACGTTGTAGGACCTGACGGCGAGTGGCAAGCATTTGACCTGGCCGCCTGGCGTCCCGGAGAGATCGAGTACTGCTCGTTCTGGGATCTCATGACCGGCATGTTTCCCGATTTCGCGCTTGAGGATCCGGACTCTTCCACCGTGCCGGACGTCGGTTGAGGTCAGAGTCGCTCACAGGCCAGCCCCACGGAAAGCGGCTTAGCTTAGGTGCCTGACTTCATTCGGGAGGGGTATTCGGTCCAGTCCTTGTCTCGTGGGCGAGCGCCGCTTCCACCGCCCGCACCGACGACACGATGCACGGCGTCGCGTCCGTGATCGAACGGCTCACCACGTGCTCGGGGCCGTAGCGGGAGTGGATCTCGGCCAGCCGGTCGCGTACGTCCAGGTGCCGGCCGTCCGGGCTGGTGGTCATGTCGCAGTACGTCAGCGCCCGAGCCAGGTCGGGGCGTTCCTGATCGAACTCCTTGGCCAGCACGTCGAACAGGTCCCGTTGCCGCGCCTCGTTGTCCGCGCACGAGTGGTAGGCCACCAGGCGGCACAGCCGCTCATCGGCCTGGGCGACGTCGCGCAGGTAGCGGGCGCCGTCGAGCTGATGCATACCGGTGTCGACGAGGTCCGGGGCGTAGCCGATGTCATGCAGCAGGCACGCGGCGATCAGGGTGTCGGTGTCCGCGCCGAGGATCGGGGCCAGGGTCTCGGCCTGGTCGGCCACTCCCTGGGTGTGTGCCCAGCGTCGGGGCAGCGTCGTGTCCAGCAGATCCTTGGCCAGGCCGTAGGCCCATTCAACTTGTCCCACGAGGTTCACGATAGGCAGCACAGGCAGGGGCGAATCCAGAGGGGCAGACGAGACGTCCCAGGACGTCTCAACCCCGGACGAAACGCCCCCGCCCGTGCTCGGCCACGATCAACCCATCGCGTTCCAGCACGGCCAAGGCCTGCCGCACCGTGTTCCGCGAGGCCCCGAAGCGGCGGCGTAGCTCGGCCTCACTCGGCAGCGCGGCACCAGGAGCCAGCTCGCCGCCGTCGATCTGCTCACGCAGGCTCGTGGCGATCTGCTGATAGCGGTACGGGGCCGCGCCGCCGTCGGCAGCCACCACGCGGCCCTTGGACGGGACAGTGATCAGGAGTCCTTCGTCCTCCAGGAGCGCCAGGCCGCGCCGTACCGTGTTGCGCGCCACCCCGAACCTGCGGCACAGCTCCGCCTCAGACGGCAGCACCGAGCCCGGCGCGAATTCGCCCGCGACGATCTGTTCACGGAGGCGGGCGGCGATCTGCGGGTAGACCAGTCCGCCCGTCAGCCATCGGCCGCCGGTCACCGGGGTCAGCCGCGGTAAGCGTCGAGAATCTTGTCCAGGTCGACCGTGAGATCACCCTGCTCGCCGTCATGCCAGCCGTCCTCGGCGGCCTGCTCGATCCGGTCCACCGCGTGGGCCATCTGCAGGAACGACACCCGCTCGTCGTCCTGGTCGCCCCAGTAGAACCAGCAGAACGACAGGTGCACGAACACTCGCCGCATCCGGCATCGGCTGTCTATCACATCCAGCGCCGGACGGCCGTCCTGGGTGCCTACGAGGACCGCCGCGATATCGCGTGCGTTCAGCTGTTCGCCCAGCGCGGTCAGCAGCCGCTCGGTGTAGGCCCGTTGCTGCTCCTTGACGGTCTGGCTCGCCTGCATCGTGGTCCTCCCTGACATTCGTGCCCGGTGTTGTGTGCGTCGAGCGTCGCCCCACGGCCGGGGGCGGGAACACCACAACTTGGGGACGTCTAGGGACGTCTGATGTTAACGTCGCAGCACAAGGGTCAACTTGCGAGAGGAACAGGCCGGCCCCATGAACGACAACCTCCGCTACGCACTGGCCGCCGCCCGCCTCAACACCACCGACGTCGCCGCCGCCCTGGCCGTCGACCCCAAAACCGTCAGCCGATGGCTTCAAGGGCGCATCCCCTACCCACGCCACCGATGGGCCGTCGCCGACCTGCTCCACGTCGACGAGGCCGAGCTATGGCCTGAGGTCGCGCCACGACACCAGGCACTCGCCGACGGCGTACAAGCGATCTACCCGCACCGCTGGGCCGTCCCCCAGACGGTCTGGCGCAACCTCTTCGGCGGAGCCGGGCGGGAGATCGGCATCTTGGCCTACAGCGCGTTGTTCCTCGCCGAAGACCGGGGCATCCTCGACACCCTGGCCGACCGCGCTAAGGCCGGAGTCACAGTGCGCATCCTCCTCGGCGACCCTCAGGGGGAGGAAGTGGCCACGCGTGGCGTCAACGAGGGGACCGGAGCCGAGATCATGGCAGCGAGAGTGGCCAACGCGCTCACGCTGTACCGATCGCTGAGAGACGTCCCAGGCATCGAGATCCGCCTACACCGGACCGTGCTCTACAACTCCATCTACCGCGCCGACGATCACCTTCTCGTCAACACCCACGCCTACGGCACACCAGCAGCCAACGCTCCCGTCATGCACCTCACCCACACCGACGACCAAGGACCGGCAGACGCCTACGTCACCAGCTTCGAGCGCGTATGGGACACCACCCAGCCCATCCACAAGGGACCGGCCTGACTGACATAGGTCCCATCACCGGCCTACCGCTAGGTAAGAGGGCGGGTGCTACTGCCCCTCTATCGCGAACCGGTAGACCGTAGACTCCCGGGCCTGGAAGCCAAGACGTTCGTACAGCCGGTTCGCCGCCTCGCGATCCGGGCGTGAGGTGAGATCGACGGTTCGTGCTCCCGCTTCCTGAGCCAGCCGTAGAGCGTGCTGGGTGAGCTTCGCAGCGACTCCCTGGCCACGCGCCGAGGTGTCGACCACCACATCCTCGATCCGGGCACGTATCCCGGAGGGGATGGAGAACAGCAGCAAGGTCAACGTCCCAACGATCTCACCGCCCGCACGAGCGACCACGATCGTATTGCCATGACCTCTCACGATGTGTTCAACCGCTTCAAAGTCCAGCGGCTTAGCCGACGAGGACAGTTGTGGCAGTAGCCGGCCGAAGGCCACCACGAGTTCCTGACTCGCCTCCCGGATGACCTCAATCTCAACACCCATGCAGCGAGCCTACGACGACGCATCAGAAGACCAGGCCGGGACACAGACCGAGATTGTCAGGTCTCAGGACCCGTGCGACAGATCCGGCTCGGGAGGTAGGTGACACTCCAGCTAGATGATCTTTAGTATGTCGTGTGGATGACAGTACCGCGGACTAGTGCGACTAGGGATGTTGAGGGT
>NZ_JBITLM010000027.1:0-38948 GCF_044465295.1 Nonomuraea sp. NPDC049714
TGCGCCCCGCACCCGACGGGCATCCCCAACATGGACTACGGTCTGGGAGTGTTCGTGATGACCACCGACGACGGCCACACCGTCATCACCCACAACGGCGGCATCTCGGGCCACGCGGCGCTGATGTACAGCACCCCCGACGGCAGCAAGACCCTGACCGCCGCGCTGAACTATGTGGACGCCTCCGATCTGCCTCTGTCGGAGGCGTTCCAGAAGGCGACGCAGAGACTCGTCAACGAGGTGTTCCGCGGCGGGCAGACCGGATCGGCCCAGCCGAGCTGAGGCGCTTGACAGGCGCGACCGGATGGAGCAGTCCCATCGAGCTCTCACCCGAATGCAGGAGAGCGGCCCCGACCTTCCGAAGTCGGGGCCGCTCTGGACGCAGAGGCGGTTTTCGGTCAGACGAAGTACCGGGCCTGCAGGCGGAACAATTCGGCGTAAAGTCCGTCGGCGTCACTCAGCGTGTCGTGGGTGCCGACCTCGACGACCCTGCCACCGTCCAGAACGACGATGAGATCAGCCGCCCGGGCGGTGGTGAAGCGGTGCGTGACGAGGACTGTCACGCCGCCCTCCAAGCGGCTCAAGCCGGTGTACTGCTGGAACAGCCACTCCTCGGCCCGCGCGTCGAGGCTGGCGCTGGGCTCGTCCAGAACCCGCAGCAGCGGCGCCTGTCGCATCGCCGCCCTGGCGTTGGCGACCGTCTGCCACTGGCCCCCGGACAGCCCTTCGCCGTCCCACGATGTTCGCCCGAGCCTGGTCTCCAGGCCCTCGGGCAGCGAAGCGAGGAGCTTGTCGCCGCCCGCCGTCCGCAGCGCCTCGGTGATCCGCTCCGGATCGTCGCGACGCTCGAGCCGGCCCAGCCCGATCGAGTCCCCCAGGGACATCTCGATGTGCACCGGGTCCTGGAAGGCCGCCGTGATCCGGGCGCGCCAGGCCTCCGGGGCGAACCGCGCGAGATCGGTCCCGTCCACCAGAATGCGCCCTTCGCTCGGCCGGTAGAGACCGCTGAGCATCTTGACGAGCGTCGACTTCCCCGCGCCGTTCTCGCCGACCAGGGCCACCACGGCGCCGGCGGGGAGTTCGAGGTCGATGTCGTTCAGTGAAGGCTGATCACGGTTCCAGTACCGGAAGGTGAGACCCTCCACCTTGATGCCGCCGTTCAGCCGGGCCGGCACCGTCACCGGCGCGGCCGGCACGACGGCCGCGCGCTCCACCGCGCCGTCCTCCACCACGTCGAGGAACGCCCGGACTGCCCGAAGTGACTCCAGCGTCCAGAAGGTCATGCTTAACACGTTCTGCACCTGCCCGGTGATCTGGCTGGTGACGGCGACGGCCGCGACGACGAGGCCCAGCGAGGCGTCGCCGGTCAGGCCGGCCCGCACCATCAGGACGATGGCGGTCGCGTACGCCAGCACGAAGAACAGCCAGGCCAGCGCGACCGGTGCCCGGGCCCGTCGGTCAGTCCGGGCGATGTCACGGCCTCCCGAGTCCCACTCCTCGCGGTGCCTGCGCCGCAGCTCGCCCGCCAGTCCGAAGAGACGGGTCTCGCGACCGGGTGCGGCCGTGGTGGCGAGCGTGAACAGATGACCGGCCAGCCGGGTCCGGGGCATGGCGCGCTGCACGGCCTGACCGCGCTTCTTGTCGGCCGCCCGGGTGGCCAGCACCGTGGGTACGGCGAAGAGCGGCAGGACAGCGAGAACGGGAACGACCGAGGCCATCACGACGGCCGACGCGATCAGGGCCAGCGCGGCTCCGGCCAGCCACACCAGCCGGTCGAAGGCCGGCCCGATGTCGCCCCGCGCACCACGGACCAGCGCCACCTTGTCGGAGCGGCTCGAACGCTCGTGGATCTCCAGCGTCGGCGTCGTGCCCACCACGTCGATGAACCGGCGCTCGACCTCGTTCTGTATCTCCTCCTGCAGGCGAAGGCGGGTGAAATAGCCGGCGATGAAGGTGCCCTGGGTGAGCATCACGAAGATCGCCACACACACCGCGAGTACCACCACGCCGCTGGTCGAACGCCGGCTCGCCAGCTCGCTGAACAGTCCGAGCAGCACTGCGAGGCCGACCCCGGTGGCCTGTTCGAGAATCGCCACGGCCACCGCGAGCAGGGACCGGACCCGGTCGATGCGGGGTCCGGTCGTGAGGGCGAAGCGCAGGGCGCTGATCAAGACGGTGCCTCCTCGAAACGCTTCGCCTGCAGGCGGAACAGCTCGGCGTACCGGCCGTCGGCGCTGATCAGCTCCTCGTGCGTGCCATCCTCGATGATCCGGCCGTGATCGAGCACGACCACCCGCTCCGCCTTGCGCACGGTCGCGAACCGATGCGAGATCGCGACGGTGGTGGCACCGGCGGTGAGCTCGTGGAAGGTGTCGTAGAGCTGAGCCTCGGCGCGGGCGTCGAGGCTCGCGGCCGGCTCGTCCATGATCAGCAACCGGGCGCCGTGCCGCAGGCCGAACAGCGCCCGGGCGATGGCGATGCGCTGCCACTCGCCACCCGACGCGTCGACCCCGCCCGTGTACCCACTGGACATCACCGTGTCCCAGCCGTCCGGAAGTCCCTCGACGAACTGCAGCAGTCCGGCCTGGCGCGCCACGGCGCGCAGGCCCTCCTCGTCGTCCGCGTGGGCCAGAGAACCGAAGGCGATGTTGTCCCGCACGGTCAGTTCATAGCGGGCGAAGTCCTGGAAGACCGCGACCACCTGACGCTGCCAGTTCCGGCGGTTGTCATCCTCGATCGGGGTTCCGCCGACGCGTACGGTGCCCCCGCCAGGCGCGTCCAGACCGGCGACGAGCCGGGCCAGCGTCGTCTTGCCGGCGCCGTTGAGACCGACGATGGCGAGCGACTGACCCGCTGGAACGGTGAGGTCGACGTCGTGCAGCACCTCGTCGGAAGCGCCGCCGTAGCGGTAGCGCAACTCCTCGCAGGAGATGGTCCCGACCGGAGCCGGCCAGGGGTCCTCGTCCGGCGCGACCGGCATCGCCACGACCGGAAAAGCGAACGCCTCGGCGGCTGCCTTCGAGCCGAAGCCCATACGGAGATCATCGTCATCAGCCCGGAGCACCTGAAGGAGCGCCCGGACGGCCAGGCCGCCGATCGCCAGATCACCCACCGTCGAACCTCCGGTGGCGGCCCGGTATCCCAGGTAGTAGAAGACCGAGGCGACCGTGAGGCCGGTGACCACGACCACCACGACGACGAACAAGCGGTGCTCACGCCGCCTCTGCCAGACCTCCGTCATGTTCGGACGCCACTCCGACTGGTAGGCATCACGGAAGAAGGCGGCAAGGCCGAACAGCCGCACTTCCCGGGCCGCGCCCGGTGTGGTCGGCACGTCCCGCAAATAGGACGTACGGCGGAGCTTCTCCGTCTGATCCACGGTCTCGATGACGGCTATCCGGTAGTTCCGGACCAGCCGGGAGTGGATGACGGCGAAGACCGCGAAGACGATCAGCCCCAGTCCCCAGGTGACCTGGGTGAGCAATGCCGCGGAGCCGATGCTGGTCACCCACATCGACGCCTTGGTCGAGAAGCCGAAGACCGCTTCCCCGGGCGGCATGTCGATGGTTCCGTCGCCCCGGGCGCGCCCGAGCCGGCTGAGGTAGGCAGGATCCTCGAGATGGCCGATGGTGGCCGGCTCGGAGGCGGCCATCATCACGCGCTCGCCGAGCCGGCCGGTGACCCGGCGGCCGAGCGCCCGGCCCAGAGCCGTCCGCGCCGAATCGGCGAGGTGGGTGAGGAAGAACAGCACGACGATGACGGCGACCCAGCGGTAGCACTCCCGTGCCGCCGGGGTGCCCAGGCCTTGGCCGATCGCCGAGGTGAGCCCATCTACCAGTTCGCCGATCGCGACGGTGATGCCGACCGGCGCCGCACCGGCGACGACGGCCGTGACCGCGGTCAGAATGGTCGCGGCCGGCGCCACCGAGAAGGAGTATCCGATGAGGGCGGGCATCACCCACCGAGTCGCCGGGGGCGGCAGCCGACTCGTATCCGCGGTCATGCCTGCTCCTCGTCGTCGAGGTCACCGGCGAGCGTGGCCCGGACCTGGGCGCTTGACATCTTTCCTCCCTGGTCGAGCGGGGGCTTCACTCATGGCCGCTCTCGGGGAACTCCCGGCCCACGAGCGAGGACAGCGCTGTCGCGGGCACCTCGGGCTGCTCGAATGCCTCGTCCAGATCGGAGACGGTTACTCCCACACCGAACTCGATCCGGCCAGGCGAGGCGACGAGCTTCCGAATGGTGACACCGGCGTCCACCTCGCCGCAATGCAATTAAGACGTCGCGGAGGCGGCCCAGGGCGATGGCGCGCGCTCGGCCACCGCAGGCGTTGTTCGACCGGGCGCGTGTGCACATCGCTGCTGTCGCCGGCAAGGGCCTGGGCATCCTGCCTGACCTCCGCCGAGCCCTGCTCCACCCGCCACTCAGCCGCGCCTCCCCGCCGACGACCCTGCCTTGGCACCCGCCATCGAGGCCGCCTGAGATCCACTCACGGCACCTACCTCGTCGAGCTGTCTACACCGCTCCGCGGACGCCCCCTCAAAGGGCAGGGGCCGACGAGAGAGGGCCCAGGTCGCGGATGATCCCGGCCAGGGCCCGGATGGGCTCGCTCTCCGCCTCGCTCCGCCACACCAGCGCGTACGGCAGCGGCTCCAGATCGGTGACCGGCAGGTAGGCGATGTCCGGTCGTGCCCAGTAGCGGGTGACGTGGGCAGGGAAGAGCACGACGAGCCCGTCCATGCTGGCGAGGGTCATGGCCTCCTCCGCGTCTCTCACCACGGGGCCGCGCTCGATCTGACGGCCCCGCCGGGTGTGGCGCGGGGCGTAGGCGTCGTACCAGTAGCCGGGCCCGGAGTCGGCGTGCGGGTGCTGGAAGTCGGAGATCATCTCCAGCGAGACCGACGCGCGCGGCGCGAGCTGGTGGTGGGCGGCGACGGCCAGCACGCGCTGCTCGGCGAACACGACCGGCCCCACGGTGAGGTCAGGTTCGTCGATGGGGAGCCAGCTCACCAGGACGTCGATGTCTCCGCGGCGCAGCGCGGGAAAGGCTTGGCCCAGCTGTGCGCTGTGGATGCGCAGCTTCCACTGCGGGTGGCGGAGGCGGAAGACGTCCCAGTAGGGGCGCATGTCGTAGGCGTTGAGCGGCAGCATGCCGACGCGCAGCGTGCCGGTGATGCCCTGACCGGCGAGCTGGGCGCGTTCCATACTGTCCTTCAGCCCGGCGTAGAGCGGCCGGAGGTCGTCCCGGAGCTGCCGCCCCACCGGTGTCAGCCGGACCGTGCGGTTGTTGCGCTCGAACAGCGGAGCGCCGACCTGCCGTTCCTGCTTCTGGATCGCCTGGGTGACGCGAGCGGGCGACAGGCACAGCCGGGTGGCGGTCCGGCCGAAGTGCAGTTCCTCGGCCAGGGTCAGGAAGATCTCGATGTCCCGCAGTTCCACGCCTGACCTGCTCCGTTCACTCCCACTGAAGGTGATCTTTCGGGGTTCGTCGTTGTTCGGGATGTTCACCGTACTTGATCCTCGATGCGTACGATTCGCCTGGTCGAGGGAGCACGTGGATGGACGTCCTTGTTTGCGGTGCCGGCGTCGCCGGGGCCGCCCTGGCGTACTGGCTGCGCCACCACGGGTTCACGGCGACCGTGGTGGAACGCGCGCCGCGGGTGCGTACGGGCGGGTACGCGGCGGGCCTGCGCGGCGAGGCGCTGGACGTGCTGGACCGGATGGCCCTGCTGGAGCAGGCTGAAGCGCTGGACCTGCGTCTGGGTGATGCGGCGATGGCGGACGAGTACGCCGCGATGCCCATGGCGATCTGCGCGGGCGACCTGGAGATCCTCAGGGACGACCTGGCCGGCCTGCTGTACCAGGCCACCCGCCGCGAGGTCGAGTACGTCTTCGGCGACTCGATCGCCACCCTGGAGCAGACCGCCGACGACGTGCGGGTCACCTTCGACCGCGGTCGGCCACGCCGCTTCGACCTGGTGGCCGGCGCCGACGGGCTGCACTCGCGCACCCGCTCGCTGGCCTTCGGGCCGCACGAGCGCTTCGTCCGGCACCTGGGCCTCTACACGGCGCTCTTCGGCTTACGCGGCCACCTCGGCGCCGAGGACGGCAGCCGGGTGCACCGCGTGCCGGGAAAGGCGGCCGCGGTGCTCAGCACCCGTGACGGCGCCCGAGCGCGTGCCGCCCTGCACTTCGCCTCCGGGGCGCTGATCTACGATCGCGATGACGCCGGGGAGCACAAGCGCATCGTGGCCGAGCGGTTCGCCGGCGAAGGCCGGTTGGTCCGGCGCCTGCTGGAGGAGATGTGGGAAGCGGATGACCTCTTCTTCGAGGCGAACGCCCAGGTTGAGATGGACCGCTGGTTCTCGGGCCGGGTGGTGCTGCTCGGGGACGCCGGTTACGGTGCGGCGTCGGCCTCGGGTCGCGGCGCCTCCCAGGCGTTGATCGGGGCCTACATCCTGGCCGGCGAACTGGCCGCCGGCGGCGGCCACGCGCAGGCGTTCGCCGCCTACGAGCGGGAGATGCGCGGCTTCGTCGCCGAGCACCAGCACATGGGGCGCGAAGGCGCCGACCGGTTCTTCCTGGGCACGCCTCCGCAGGAAGGGCTCGACCGCACGACGGCGGCCCGCCCGCACCTCGTACGGCTCAAAAACTACGCTCCCGGCTTCGCCGCGGAGCGGCCTGCACCCGGCCGGACCGCCCGCTGACCTGGCGCTGCCGTGTCAACGGCGGCGTCAGGGCGGCGTCAGGGCGGCGACGGCCCGATGTCAGGCCCCTCCGCGAGAGTTAACGCACGAACGCCGGATCGGAACGGAACCGGCGGACCAATCATGACGACAAGGAGACAAGGATTATGGCAATCGGCAGGAACAGCTTCTCCGAGCAGGGTCTGCGCAGGCTGCGTGAGGTGCTGGCACGGCATGTCGACTCGGGGAAGATCCCCGGGCTGGTGGCCCTGGTCAGCCGCGGCGGCCGGACGCACGTCGAAACGCTGGGCACGATGCGGCACGACGGCGGCGCGCCGATGCAGCGTGACACGATCTTCCGGATGGCCTCCACCTCCAAGCCGGTATCGATCGCCGCGGCGATGGTGCTGCTGGACGAGTGTCGGCTGCGGCTGGACGACGTGGTCGACCCGTGGCTGCCCGAGCTGGCCGACCGGCGGGTGCTCAGGCGCATCGACGGCCCGCTGGACGACACCGTGCCGGCCCGCCGCCCGATCACCGTGCGGGACGTGCTGACCTCCACCTTCGGCCTCGGCATGGACATGACCGCCCTGGGCACCCCGATCCTGAACGCCGTCTTCGAGCGGGGGCTGACCCCGAACCTGCCGACCGAGGTGCCCGAGCAGGATGAGTGGATGCGCCGCCTGGGCGAGCTGCCGCTGATGCGCCAGCCCGGCGAGCACTGGCAGTACCAGATCAGCAGCGACCTGGCCGGCGTGCTCGTCTCCCGGGTGACCGGCCAGACCTTCGAGGACTTCCTGCGCGAGCGCATCTTCGAGCCGCTCGGCATGAAGGACACCGGCTTCCACGTGCCCTCCGACCAGATCGACCGGCTGCCCACCCTGTACGCCCCCGACCCCGCCACGGGTGAGTTCCTCGCCTGGGACGAGCCCGAGGGCGGCCGGTGGAGCAAGCCGCCGGCGTTCCAGGGCGGCGGCGGCGGACTGGTCTCCACCGCCGACGACTACCACGCCTACTTCCAGATGCTGCTCAACGGCGGCACCCACAACGGCCGGCGCATCCTGTCCCGGCCGGCCGTGGAGCTGATGACCACCAACCGGCTCACCCCCGAGCAGAACGCCGCCCGCACCGCCCTGGCCACGAACGCCGTGCACATCTCCTTCGGCCAGGGCCAGCAGGGCGGCTGGGGCCTGGGCATGGCGGTGCGCACCTACCGCGGCGACTACGCGCCGATCGGCCAGTTCGGCTGGGACGGCGGCAGCGGCACCTCCGCCTACGCCGATCCGACCAACCAGCTCACCGGCATCCTGCTCTGCCAGCTCGGCTACACGGTGCCCAATCCGGCTCACCTGATGAACGACTTCTGGACCACCGTCTACCAGGCCATCGAAGACTGATGCAAGGAGTGAGTGTCATGCGTGTCCGGTTCATCACGGGCGCGTCCAGGGGGCTGGGCAGAGCGTTCGCGGAGGCGGAGCTGAGCAGAGGAGATCGTGTCGTGGCCGCGGCCCGCGACGTGGCGCCGCCTGGCTCTCGGCTGACAGCTCCGTCCCGGTTCGCGCGCGTCACGACGCGACGAACGACACGATCGAAAGGTCATCGATGATGAAGCATCACGACGCCACCCAGCCCGCGGAAGAAGACCTGCGAGAAGAACGGCCGGCGGGGAACGCCGACGTGATCATCGTGGGGGCCGGCCCGACCGGTCTCATGCTGGCCGCCGAACTGCGCCTGGCCGGAGTGCGGCCGCTGGTGCTGGAACGTCAGCCGCGGCCCCGCGACACCCCCAAGGCCGGCGGCCTGGGCGGCCAGATCCTGGAACTGCTGCGCTACCGAGGCTTGCTGCAACGTCTCCAAGCCGCCTGCACCGGCCCGATGCCCGCTCCCCGGTTCCCTTTCGGCGGGGTGCATCTGGACTTCACCCACTTGCCGGATCCCCCGATGCACGCCCTGCCGCTGCCGCAGCAACTTCTGGAGCGGCTGCTCGGCGAACGCACCGGCGAACTCGGCGTCGACCTCCGCCGCGGACACGAAGTGACCGCGGTGAACCAGGACGACGCCGCGGTCAGCGTTGACGTGCGCGGTCCGAACGGCTCCTACCAGGTGAGCGCCCGCTACCTCGTGGGGTGCGACGGCGCGCGCAGCCGCATCCGCGACTGGGCCGGCATCCCGTTCCCCGGCACCACCTATCCCGAGGTCAACCGGCTGGCCCAGGTCACCCTGCCCGACACCGTCACCGTTCTCGGCAACGGCGATCTCGACGTCCCCGGCTTCGGCACCATCCGCGCCGGATTCACCCGCACCGACCAGGGCCTGCTCGGCGTCGGCTCCTCACCCGGCGCCCGGTCCGTCTCCCTCTACACCATCGAGGACGAGACCACCGAATACGACGACGACGTCCCGATGACCCTCACCGAACTGCAGGACAGCATCCACCGCGTGCTCGGCGCCCACCTCCCCCTGGTCGGATCGACCCGTCTGTCGCGCTTCACCTTCAAAGCTCGCCAGGCCGAACGCTACCGCGAGGGGCGGATCCTGCTGGCCGGTGACGCGGCGCACCTGTTCCCCGCCACCGGAGTGGCGCTCAACGCCGGCATGCTGGACGCGGTCAACCTGGCCTGGAAGCTGGCCGCCGACCTCCACGGCACGGCCCCGGCCGGCCTGCTGGACACCTACCACGCCGAACGCCACCTGGCCGGCGCCCGCACCCTGCTGCACACCAGAGCGCAGGTGGCCCTGCGGCGCGGGCACGACGCGGCCGCTGAAGCACTGCGGGAGGTCTTCACCGAACTGCTCACCGACGAACAACCGCTGCGCCGCATGGGAGCCCTCGTCGGCGGCAGCGACATCCGCTACCCGATGCCCGGCGCCGGCCGGCATCCGCTGGCCGGCGCCTTCGCCCCCGACCTCACCCTGCACACCGGCCAGGGCATCACCAGCGTCGCCGAGCTCATGCACACCGCCCGGCCCGTCCTGCTCGACCTGGCCGACCGCCCAGAGCTCCGCCAGACCGCCCGGGACTGGCGGCATCTCCTCGACGTCCACACCGCCAAGACCGACGATCGACCGGCCGACGCGCTGCTGATCCGCCCGGACGGGCACATCGCCTGGGCCGCCGGCCTCGACGAATCCGCGGACAGCGCCACGCCCCCGCTGCGTCAGGCACTCTGCGCATGGTTCGGAACGCCGTGAAACGTATGGGAGAGAGACATGACCAGTAGATTCACCGAGTTGACCATCGACTGCCACGATCCGGAGAGACTCGCGGCCTTCTGGTGCGAGGTCCTGGACTTCGAAGTGATCGACCGGAACGAAGGCAAGGTCGAGATCGGCTCCTGGGAGCCGACCGTCGAGGAGGTCCGGGCCCGCCAGATGCCGCCCACCCTGCTGTTCGTCCAGGTGCCCGAGGGCAGGACCGTGAAGAACCGGCTCCACCTCGACGTCAGTCCGATCGACGCCGGCACCGATGACGAGGTGACCAGACTGCTCGGCCTCGGCGCCACCAAGAGAGATGTGGGCCAGGGCCCACACCGGAGCTGGGTGGTGATGGCCGACCCCGAGGGCAACGAGTTCTGCGTCCTGCGCACCCTGGCGGTGACGCACCACAGTTAGCGTCGCCGTTCCTGCCACACCTTCGTCGTGCCCAGATGCGCGGCCTCGTGATCATGTCTCTTCGACCTCGCCGCCCACCCCGACCCGGTCACCATCGAGGTTTACGGCCACAGATCCGCTTCGCCTCCCTGCCAGGACACGACCGGGGACCTTCTGAGCAACAGCGCAACGCGGAGAGGAACCTATGCCGGCCGTTCCAGGGACAGACTCACCTCAGGATGATCCGTCGTGCCCTGGCGAGGTTGGCGATCAGTTCCGAACGGGTTTGGTGCTCGTGCGCGACCCACGCGGGTTGACCGGGGCCGCTGCGCCACGACTCGCTGAGCGGGCTGTTGTCGACGGTGTCGAACCCGAACTGGTCGTACAGTCGCGTCACGAGTTCCACGGCTTCGGGAAAGTCGCTCGAGGCCGACAGCGCCAGTCGGCCGGGGGCGCCCGCCGCTTGGCCCGCGGTGGTGATGCGGGGAGCTTGGATGTGGGTGAAGGCCTTGACGACCTTGGAGCGCGGAAGCTGTTCTTGGCGTAACTCGTGAACGGTCTTCTCGCCCGAGTCGATGACCGGGATATGCCCATCGCGCCAGACCATGTAGTTGTTCGTGTCAAGCACGATCTTGCCTGCCAGCTCCTCCGCAGGCATGTCGTTGACCACCTTGAGGGGGACCGCCACGACTGCGAACTCACCGGCAGCGGCAGCGCCGGCGGCGGTTGCGGCACGCGCTGACGGTCCGAGCTCGTCAATGAGGTCCTTCAAGGTCTCAGGTCCTCGTGAATTGGCGATAACGACGTCGTAGCCGCTCGCGATCGCCGCCCGCGCGACCTGGCCACCGACCTCACCTGCGCCGATGATGCCGATTACTGTCATGGGTCCTTCACCTCAACCTGTTGGGTCGTCGGCCGGCGTGGTCACGTCGCGTGTTGCCGGGGATCGGGGCTGCCGGGCTCGCCCGCCTGCGAGGGCCCGGCTCCCGGATGTGCGGCCATGGGGCTCAGATCTGGTTCAGGCCGCCGTCGACGTACAGGCTCGAACCGGTGATGAAGCTGCTCTGCTCCGAGGCGAGGAAGGTCACGGCAGCGGCGATCTCCTCCGGGCGCCCGAGCCGGCCCAGCGGCACCTGCGCGGCCAGGTGCTGCCTGAGGCCGGCGGCCTGCTCCGAGTCGGGAGCGAGCCCCGACAGACCAGGGGTGTCGGTCGGGCCGGGCGTGATGGTGTTCACCCGGATGCCGCGTCCCTTGAGCTCGTTGGCCCAGGTCCGGGAGAACGATCGGGTGGCGGCCTTGGTCGCCGCGTACACGCCGAACGCCTCATCGCCGACATCCACGTTGGTGGAACCGTTCAAGATCACTGAAGCGCCGTCGTTGAGCAGGGGCAGCGCCTTCTGAACGGTGAACAGCGTGCCCCGGACATTGATCCCGAAGAGGGTGTCGAAGTGCTCCTCGGAGACCTGCTCAAGTGTCACGAACTCGGCGACGGAGGCGTTCGCGAACAGTACGTCCAGACCCCGTCCCCGGCTGCGGATCGTCTCGTAGAGCCGGTCCAGGTCGGCCAGGTTCGAGATGTCGCCGATCACCGCGGTAGCCGCCGAACCCATCACTTCGACCGCCGCGTCGAGCTCGGTCTTGCGCCGACCGGTGATGAAAACGTGTGCGCCCTCGGCTGCCAGTCGTACGGCACTGGCCAGGCCGATTCCGGTGCCGCCGCCGGTGACGAGAGCGGTCTTACCCTCTAGTAGTCCCATACGGACAACCTCCTCAGACTTCCGCATCGATCGATGCTGAAATAAAACAGTAGCACTTCTGCAGCGATCGATGCCGAAGGGGTAGACTGCGGAATGTGGAGACCAAACAGAGCGGCCCCATCGGCCGGCCGCGAGGATTCGACGCCGACGAAGCCCTTGAGCGCGCCATGCTGGTCTTCTGGGAGCACGGCTACGAAGGGGCCAGCCTGACCAGGCTGACCGACGCGATGGGCATCTCCACCACCAGCATGTACGCAGCCTTCGGCAACAAGGAGGAGCTGTTCCGTAAGGCCCTGGAGCGCTACACCGAAGGCCCGAGCGCATACCTTGCCGAGGCGCTGGAGGAGCCGACCGCCCTCGGCGTCGCCACCGCGATCCTGTCGGGCACCGTCCGGACCACCACCCGCCCGGCTCACCCCCATGGGTGCATGGGTGTCCAGGGCGCCCTGGCCTCTGGCGACTCCGCGTACGGGGTCCGTGACCTTCTCGTCGCCTGGCGTAACAACGGCTGCTCCCGCGTCCGAGAGCGGTTCCAGGTAGCCATCGACGACGGCGAGCTGCCTCCGGAGACCGATCCGGGCCTGCTGGCCCGATACGTCACCACCCTGGCATTCGGCATTGCCGTGCAAGCCGCGAGCGGTGTCGGCCGCGACGAGCTCCAGGAGATGGCCGACGCCGCCCTGCGCACCTGGCCCCTCCCCTGAAAACCGCCCGGCGTTCGTCCTCGCGAGCAACTGCTCGCGCCGTGACGGCCGGTTCTCAGAACCCGTGGACCATGTCGAGCACCGCTCCTGCCCCCGCGGCGCCCCTCCTGGCCGGGCGCGGGCGGGATCCGGTTCGGACAGATCGGACCTGGACCAGCAACCCCGAGGAATGCACCCTCATGACAACCAGTGCTCAGCAGCTGATCGAAACGGCACGTCTCGCACCGCTGGCCGGCCCGTTCGACTGGGAACAGGTCGAGCACCGGCTCGGGGCGCCCGTGCCGCAGGACTACCGCGAGCTTCTCGACGCAGGGGGTGGCGGACTCTGGCTGGACTACTTGAGGCTCTACGTTCCGGCGCCCGGCCCCGGTCTCAAGCACGTCGATCTCGAGCGGTCGGGGCTGGAGTTCGCACAGCTCCAGGACCTGTTCGAGGACGAGGTCGTGGGACCGCCCGCCGATCTCGACCCTGATTCCAGGCTGCTGCCCTGGGCCTCGACCGGCACGGGGGTCACGCTCTACTGGCAGGTCTCATCCGAGGCGGCGGCCGATTCGTACCCGATCCGGATCTCGGACCGGCACGGCGACGTGTGGGAGAGGTACGACCTGCTCACCACCGACTTTCTCCTGGGAATCGTCCAGGGCGAGGTGCACAGTGAGCTGCTCAACGAGTCGTGGATGGAACGCGACGTGCTCTTCAAGCCCTACGCCGACGAGTCAGCTCCCTGAACCCCGCCGAACAAGGCCAAGTCCTCCGTGAGCTCTCCAACTGCTGCATCCAAGCCCACCCCAGCCAGGAAGAGACCGCCGAGAGCATCCGCCGCGCCGGGCTTCGCCCAACCCATACGCCTGCAATGCTCATCATCCGCCCAGGCCTCCCCAGACAGCTCAACAAGATCATCCATCTGCCGCAGGCCGAGCGGATCAGATCCTTCCGGCTCCTGATCGCACTGCTCGGCATCGCTGACATGCGCAGACGACTGCAAGATTGCATCAACGGATGCAACCATCCCTGGCACCACCTCTAGGCCGGCCCGCCCTACGAACCCCCAGCGCGCCAGCTACGCGCCCAGGGATATCCGGTGCGGGACGAGGACGTGGCACGCATCAGCCCGCGCATGCGAAAGCACATCAACGTCCACGGGAAGTACTCCTTCACGGCCGTGGACTCCGCCGGCCCTGCCAAGGGCGCCACCGCCACCCGGCAGCGACGCGACCCCGATGGGGGTCCCGGTAGCAATGAAGAAATTTCCAACGAAGTAGCACCTGGCCTGCGGCAACGGACGCGTTTGACGGGTTGGTGATCACTGCCGCTACGTTCGTTCCCGTTTCGTCCGGTACGGCAGGTAGAGGTGGTGCGTTGTCCGAGAGGATGTTCTCCGAGGAGCAGTTGGAGCAGCTGCGTTCGTTCCCGGAGATCAGCGCAGATGAGTTGATCCGGTATTTCACGCCGACGGCGGCTGATGTGGGCCTTCGTCGATCCGGGGAAAGGGTGGGGGCCGGTCGATCGGCTGGGCATGTTGGTCCAGCTGTGCACCCTGCCCTGGCTCGGGTTCGTGCCCGACGATGTGACTGCGGCGCCGCCAGCGGCCGTGGCCCGGGTCGCGGAGCGGCTGGGCATGGCGTCGGCGGCGCTGCGGCTGTACGGCAAGCGCGATCAGACCCGGTCGGATCATCTGGGCCTGATCGCCAAGTATCTGGAGTGGCAGACAGCCCCGGCGGGCGGCCAGGCGATGAAGGAGCTGGAGCAGTTCCTGCTGGACCGGGCGATGGAGCACGACTCGCCGACGCTGCTGTTCAACCTGGCGCGCGAGTATTTGATGGCGGCCAAGGTGATCCGGCCCGGCGTGCTCATCTTGGCCAAGATGGTCGGCACGGCCCGCAAGGCGGCGATCGTTATCTAGGGTTGTAGAACCCTTTTAGCAGCTCAGAGGACGATGATCTCTTCTTTCACGTATGGCAAGTAGCCCAGCATGGTGAGGTCCGGCGCGAGCGCTGGTTCCTCGGACGGTTGGCCCTGCAAGAGCTGTCGGAGCAGGCGTGCCAGCCCAGATGGGAGGACGAGCTCCCGAGCGAGTTCGAGGTCGGCGATGGTCCACCAGCGGTGCTCGAGCAGTCATGTTCGGCGTTGCGCTCAAGACGCGGGCTTAAGGTGTTGGGGGCTCGAAGATCGGCTGAGTCTCGACTGCGGCGGTGCGTTGAGCGACCGTTGCCGCCAGGCTGCGGTTAGATGCTGCTCAAGAGAGAGAATCTGCGTAGAACACCGCGAGCCAATCGATCATCTCGTTAACCGCAGTAGCAACCTCGGCTGACCAGGTGACCAGATAAAAGACCACGAATGCGACTATGGCGTAGGTAATGACCCTTTTCGCCTGCATGAGTTGGGGATCTCGGGGCGCTGAGGTTGCCCTCTTGAGCCGGCAGTTGAGGATGTGCTGGTCGAATCCGAACTCGGGCTCGGCATCGGTGAGAATGGCCAGTTCCACTTCGGTGCCGCGGCGAACGAGTTCGGGTCCGAGAGTGATCTGACCAGAGGAGAAGGTGAGGGAGCGTCCGAGGGGCGACTTGTCAGGTGAGGCGTCCACGACCTGGACGATGGGAGCTGAGGAGGAGATCTCGATGGGTCGGCCCTGGTCGAAGTCGCTCGACGGAATGTCGTTCCAGCCGGTCTGCGTGATAGTGAGGATGGTGATTACGGGGTGGGTGACTTCGACGTCGTTGACGCTGATTTTCAGGCCCGTCACGGAGTGGCCGCTGTCGGCCAGTAGCGGCGACGAGCGTCCCAGGCTGAAGGTCAGCTGACGCTTGGGACGGGTCTGTCGGCGAATGGCCCAGTGTCCGCTGACGAAAAGGCCTAACGCCGTGGCTAACAGCGACAGTGCCGCCAGGATGTTCGGTAAGGGATCGTTCATGTCCAGCTCCCAGGAAGCATGCCGAAGGGTGCGTCGATCAGTGTCACCGGGCCGTGCTAAGAGATCATCCTTGGGGCGCTGCTGTGATGCAATGACACATGTGCTCAGGAGTGATGGTGGAGACGAACTTGACGCTGTGCGTCGAGCTCTGGCACTGGGAGGAGGCGGGCGCCAAGCTGCCTGTAGGCCGAGCGCGACGGCTGAGCTGCCCGGTCAGCCTCTCGCCGGCTCGGTGAGCCGGGCCTCCAGATCGGCGATCATCTGGGTGAGCAGGCTGGTGTTCTCGCGCCGGACCACCTGCGGGCCGACCTTGTCGAGGCCGGCGACCTTGGTGATGCACTCGTCGGAGGCTTGGGCCATCGTTTCGAACTCCTTGCGCGCGATCGAGTGCGGGTTGGCGGCCTCGAAGGTGGTGGCGCGGTGCATGTCCTTGACCGAGGTCATCGCCGCGCGGGCGGCGGACATGGCGTCGCGGGCGCTGAACTCGTCGCCGTGCCCCTCGCGCATGTAGCGGGTGGTCCAGACCCGGCGGCGGGCAGAATCGCGCCGGGCGGGGTCGGCCGACGGCTGGAACCTTTCCAGGCGGTCGCCCCGGTTGGCCGCGATCACGCGGACGACCATGACGGCCCGCCGCTGGGACGACCGAATATTATTCCAGAGCGGTGCTGGAGCTGCGTTCCCAGGGCCGGGAGGTGAGCGACGAGATCCTGTCGCACATCTCGCCCGGCCACAGCGACAACATCAACTTCTTCGGCGTCATCAACGTGGATGTGGAGGCGGAGCTGGCCAAGCTCGACACCAGCGGCTGGCGGCCCTTGCGGCCCGCGCAGCTGCGCGAGCTAGGACTGATGCCCTGAGCCAGCCCTACTGATCGGACCGACCGCCAGGGCGTCACGAGATGGTGTCCGCTGCCGCCTGGGCATCATCCGGATGTCGCCAGGTGTGAAGGGGGTGGAGGCTCCCTTCTCGGGTGATGGGTTCGCTGTCGGTGAGTTCGAACCCGGCGCTGCGGGCGACGGCGGTGCTGGCCTGGTTGTGGTGGGCGATGCGCAAGATGACCTGCTTCATCGCCAGGACGTCGTAGGCGTAGGTGGTGATCAGTTGTACCGCGCGCGTGGCCAGGCGTTGGCGGCGGTGTCGGGGACCGACGGCGTAGGCGAGTTCAGCGCCGCGGCCGTGATCGCCTGTCCGGGCGAGCAGGATCTCGCCTTTGGGCTCGTACCCGTCGGTGGTGATGGCGAGCTGGAGGCGGTGGCCTTCGATGCGGTTGTGATGCGCCTTGTCCAGGTAGGCGTGTGCGGCGGCCAGGTCGAAGGGGGAGCGCAGCGGGGTCCAGTGGTCGACCTGGGGGTCGTCGAACAGCTCGACCATCACAGGCAGGTCGTCGGCGGTCCACTCCCGCAGCACGAGTCCGAGCCCGTCGAGTCGGATGTCGGCGGGCAAGCCGGTTGGTGTGTTGTCTGCGGTCATGACGACATCCCGGTCGGATTGTCGGCGATCACGCAGGCGACGGGCGGGTCGAGCTCAAGAGTCTCGACCCGGAGATGGGTGAAGCCGGCCCGGGTGAGCACGTCCTGGAGTTCTTGGGCGGCTTGGGCCGTGGTGTCCCGGGTGGCGCCGGGGCAGCGCGGCTGGCTCACGAGCGCGATGCGTCCTGCGGGGCGGAGCAGGCGGCGCAGCTCGCGAAGCCGTTCCACCGGGTCGGGCCAGAACCCTGCGGAGTTGACGGCGAGGATGACATCGAGGGGATCGCCGAAGCTCGGCAACTGCTCCACGGAGGCGCACGTGAGGTGCACACGGCCGGCGCGGACGGCGGCGGCGCTGCGACGGGCGGCCTGCCGGACCATGGCCTGAGAGTGGTCGATGCCGAAGACGTGTCCCCGGGTGGCGCGGGCGGCGAACTCGGCGATCGCGACGCCGGGACCGAAGCCGACCTCGAGCACCCGGTCGGTGGGCTGCACGTCCAGCAACGACACCGCCCAGACGTTGCGCTGCCGGTTGGAGGGCCGATGAGCGAACATCCAGCCGACCGCCCACCCGACGATGCCCTGGGGATGGTGCGCCTGGCGCACCAAATATCTGATCGCGCGTTGCTTGAGAGATGTACCCGTTGACTGCATGATCGAAGTCAACGGCTTCAAGTATGCTTGAAGTCAAATGGAGGAGCAGCTGACGATCGGTGAGCTGGCGAGCCGTACCGGTCTCGCCACCTCCGCTCTGCGCTACTGGGAGGAGCTCGGCCTGGTCCCGGCACCGGACCGGGTCTCAGGCCAACGCCGGTATCCGCCATCGGCGGTCGGGCTGGTCGGCGTGGTCGTGGCGCTGCGAGATGTCGGTTTCACGTTGCGGGAGATCAAAACGTTGCTCGCGTCTCGTTCGCCGGCCAGCGACGGCTGGCGGGAGCTGTACCAGCGCAAGCTCGCCGAGCTGGATCAACGGATCGCGCAGGCCCAAGTGGCACGTACGGCCATCGCCCATGGCCTGGTCTGCCCGCACGAGGACATCTTCGAGTGCTCCAAATTCGCCAGTGGGGTCGCGGCGCTCCTGGCGGGATCTTCTCTCGAAGAGGCCCACGAAGAGGCTCATACGCACTCGTAGACGGGGTGACGCGGCCTGATCCGCCGGGACGGGCCCCATCTGATCCCGGATCGGACTTCAGCGCCGCACCAGCGCCAGCACGCTCAGCCGAACATCAGGATGCCCAAGTCGAAGTGCGGCGTGAGGACGACACCTTCTTCGTTCCGCCCCAGCCGTATGTGGCTGCTGACTACACGATCGAGCCAGATGCCTGCGCTTGGACTCGATCGCCTCACGGTCGGCGTCATCAAGGAAGAAGTACTTTCCAGATGACACGCGTAGGTGGCCCCTGAAACGAGACGAACCCCGCAGCCTGTTCATCGGACAAGAACTCGACCGGCACCGCGAACCTCCCGTAGGTCTATGACAAGACCCTCGAAGGCTTCTGGTAGCGATCACGAGCGGTCAAACCAGGGGTCACCAAGACAAACGCTTAGCGCACGATCCGGTTCCAATGTTCAGACCCCGAGAGTGAGTGCCCTGCGGCTGTTTCATAAGCGCTCGCTTGTGAAACAGCCGCCCGCCTCGGAAGCATGCTGGACGTTCGCCGTTTCATAGGTCGGTGCGAAACACTGTGCGAATGAAACGCACCCATGAAACAATCTCGGGGTACGCGATGACGACTTCCTCCGCGTGGAGGCCCATGACTGCCCGATGTCCTCCTGCGCGGCCCCGGCCGGCTCCCCGTGCCGCACCGGCAAGGGCAAGGTCGCCACCCAGTACCACACCGCCCGCTTCCGGTTCGCCCCCTCCCTGGCCAAGGCGCTCAACGTGCCGACCCCGGCGCTGCGCAGACCGGGCTCGACCTGGACGGAACTGCCCCGCCCTGCCGCCGCCGCGACCCAGACGTCCGGGCACGCCAAGATCGGCTACGCCCGCGCCTCGACACTGCGGCAGTCGCTGGACACCCAGCTCGACTCCCTCAAGGCCGCCGAAGTGAGCCGGATCTTCTCCGAGAAAATCTCCACCCGCGCAACAAGACGACCCGAACTCGAGCGGGCCGTGGTCCTGGCCCGCGAGATGCGCGCCTCCGGCATCGCCGTCACCCTGGTCGTCCACGAGCACAAGCGGCTCGGCCGCGGCCTGGCCCTGGCCGAACTCGCCGAACAACTGCGCGCCCACGACGTCGGCCTGCAGTTCCTCACCGGCGAACTTCAAGGCGTCCACGACCCCTCCGGCGTGGTGTTCACCGTGCTGGCCGCCTTGTCGGGGATGGAACGCGAATACATCCGCGACCGTACGCTAGAAGGCCACGAATCCGCCCGCAAGAACGGCAAGGCCATCGGCGGCGCCACCGTCACCGATCCCGCCATGTTGTCCATGGCCCTCCACCTGCGCGAGCAGGACCTCAGTCTCCGCGAGATCGCCGCCCGCCTCGTCATCGCCCAGGGCAGGAAGAAAGGCCGGCGCCCCTCACCCGCCACCGTCTTGCGCATGCTCGCGACCACGACGAACAGAACACGGCGAAGATCCAGATGTGAGCGCTGGGCACGTGGCCCACCACCGTAATCCAACCGAGACCTTATCCGCAGGGCACACCGTTGCCGCAGGTCAGGCGGTACCTCGTTGGAAATTTCGTCATTACTACCGGGACCCCTGATGCTCGCGACGAGGAGGAGGACTTCGACGAGGACGGCTCCTGAAGTACGAGCGATGATCATGGCTGCCGGCGGGATGTGCTGGTCCGCTCCACGCCACCCCGCCGGTAGGTCAGGCCGGTTCGGCACACCGCCACTGACCGCCTCAGTCCGGCGCGAGCGCCGGCGCCGGGACGAGAAGCATGCCGATGGATGAACCTTCTCTGGCTCTGGCCCGGCAAGTGTGGCGGCTCAGGCAGGACCTGGGCGTCAGGATCCGTGGCGGGATCGCTCGTTGGCGATCATCGCGATCGACAGCGGGATCACCGCCCACGCGGCGAGCGCAGTGAACGCCGTCCAGGTCGGCATGATGCCTGGGACCTGCTCGATCAGTTGGAGCGCCGGGTACGCCGGCAGAAACGGGCTGATCTGCTCGCCCCAGGGCAGGTTCATGGCGAGGAACGGCAGCACGAGAACGATCGCCACCAGCGCCGCCGTCGCCACAGCGCCGTTGCGCAGGATCGTACCGAGTGCCAGTCCGAGCAGCGTGGTGACCACGATCATCAGCGTGCCGCCGGCGATCACCGTCCAGGCTCCGGCAGGCAGCAGCGAGGGGCGGAACTCCGCGGCGACGAACCGCCCGAAGAGATAGCCAGGCACGGAGATGAGCAGCGAACCGCCGACCGCGGCTCCGCTCAGGACTACCGCCTTGGCCATCAACACCCTGGCCCTGGACGGTGTTGCGACGAACGTCGTGTCGATCATGCCGGACGCGTGCTCGCCGCTGATGCTCATCGTGCCCAGCATGCCGAGCGGAAGCTGAGCCAGGACCACTCCCACGTACACGGCCACGACGATTCCCATGGCGGCCTGATCGCTCGTACGGGCGGGATCCCAGCGCGAGATGACGGTGGCGGCGCCCAGCACGGTGAGCACGAGCGACACCAGCACCCCGATGCCCAGCGCCCACCAGGTCGAACGCATACTCCGCAGCTTGATCCACTCGGCGGCGACCGCGCTCACGGGGCGCTCCCTTCGATGACGTTCATGAACGCGTCCTCCAGCGACATGCCCGGGCCTACCAGCTCGGTGATCGCGGCGTCGGCGCGCAACCGGCCCTGGGCGACGACGATCAGGTGGTCGGCCGTGACCGCCATCTCGCTCATCAGGTGGCTCGACACGAGCACGGTGCGGCCCTCGGCGGCGAGGGACTTGAGCAGGCCGCGCATCCAGCGGATGCCTTCGGGGTCGAGTCCGTTGGTGGGCTCGTCGAGCACGAGCACCTCCGGATCGCCGAGCAGAGCCGCGGCGAGCCCCAGCCGCTGCTTCATGCCCAGCGAGAATCCGCCGACGCGCTTGCCTCCCGCGTGGCCGAGCCCCACGAACTCCAAGAGCCCGCCGATGCGGGTGCGGGAGATGCCGTTGGAGCGGGCCAGCCACCACAGGTGCTGCTCCGCCCGCCGCCCGCCCTGCACCGCGGTCGCGTCCAGCAGCGCGCCGACCTGGGTGAGGGGCCTTTTCAGCTCCCGGTAGGGCAGGCCGTTCACCGTGGCCCGTCCGGCGGTGGGCTGGTCGAGGCCGAGGAGCAGCCGCATGGTCGTGGTCTTGCCGGCGCCGTTCGGACCGAGGAAGCCGGTGATCCTGCCGGGCGAGACCGTGAAGGAGAGGTCGTCCACGGCAAGTGTCCGTTGGAAGCGTTTGGTCAGTCCGGTGACTTCGATCATGTCTCTCACGATCTGCCGTGACCGACCCGTCGCGCATCGGTCTTGGGACCGATACGGCCGGCCCGGCGACCGGGCTAGGTTCATACCGTGCGCGAACAGATCCGACTTCCCCTGCTGAGCCGGGTGCCGGCCTGGACCTGGGTGACGATCGACGCCGGGATCGCCCTGGTCTTCGCAGCCTCTTTCATCGGGCTCGCCGCATCGAGGAACGTGTCGGAGCCCGACGTGCTGGACTATGCGGCGGCCCTCGCGACGAGCCTGCCGGTGGCGGTCAGGCGGTTGTGGCCGCTCCCGGTGTTCGTGATCGTCCTGCTGGGCGGCCTGGGGATGCGCGAATTCCTCATCCCGCACGCCGACCTGCTCTGCCTGCCTCTTGCGCTGTACACGCTGGCCACGCGCAGCAAGGCCGTGCTCCCGCTGCTCGTGGCCGGCGTGGTCGCCATGCAGGGCGTGGTGGAAGTCCCGGTCTCGGCCGTGGTGCGTGACCGGCTCGGGCTGGTACTGGCGATCTTGACTGCCTCATGGGCCGCCGGTACGGCCGTACGCCAGCGCCGGCTCTACACCGAGCAACTCGCCGCGCAGGCGGAAGAGCGGGCACGTGCGGAGGCGATGGCGGAACGGCTGCGCATCGCCAGGGAGTTGCACGACCTCATCGGCCACAGTCTCAGCACGATCGCCGTGCAGGCGGGCGTGGCAGGCCATGTGGGCAGGGCGGAGGAGATGAGCCGCACGCTGGCCTCGATCGAGGAGACCAGCAGGTCGGCCCTGCGGGAAACCAGGCAGTTGCTCGGTGTGCTACGTGAGGACGGCGAGGCCGAACTCGCGCCCGCCCCCGGACTGGCCGATCTCGACGCGCTCGTCGACAGGACCAGGGCGGCGGGCCTGGAGGTGGACATGAAGATCAACGGCGATGTGGGCGGGGAGATGGAGCCGACGGTCTACCGGATCGTGCAAGAGGCGCTGACCAACGTGCTCAAACACGCTGGAGCCCGCCATGTCCTGGTGCGGATCGAACGGCAAGCGGACGGGCTGACGGTGCAGGTCACCGATGACGGCACGCGAGGCCGGGCACAGCCGTACGGACACGGCCTGACAGGGCTGCGCGAGCGCGTGCACCTCTTCGGCGGCGAGTTCGAGGCAGGCGCTCGCCCCGTACGCGGCTTCCGTGTGATGGCGAGGCTACCGCTGTGATCAGGGTGCTGGTGGCCGACGATCAGACGCTCATCAGGGCGAGCTTCCGCAGGTTGATCGACTCCACGCGGGGGTTCCAGACGGTCGGCGAGGCCGCGACGGGCGCGCAGGCGGTGACAGCGAGCGCTCGCGATCACCCCGACCTGGTGCTCATGGACGTGCGTATGCCGGAGATGGATGGCATCGAGGCCACGCGTCGCATCTGCGCCGACCATCCGAGGACGCGCGTGCTCATGGTGACCACGTTCGACCTGGACGAGTACGTCTACGGAGCGCTCCAGGCGGGCGCCGCGGGCTTCCTGCTCAAAGACACGCCACCCGCCGAACTGATCAGGAGCATGAACGTCATCGCGTCGGGCGAGTCGCTGCTGGCGCCGACCGCCACGCGGCGGTTGATCCAGCGGTTCGTGAACCCGCCATCGCGGGCAGGTGGCCTCGACATCACCGACCGCGAGCGTGAGGTCCTCGTCCTGGTCGCCCGGGGCATGTCCAACGCAGAGATCGCCCAAAGCCTGTACGTCAGCCTCAGCACGGTGAAAACGCACGTCAGCAACCTGCTGACCAAGCTCGATGCCCGGACCCGCGTCCACCTGGTCATCGCCGCATATGAGGCGCACCTTGTCTGACTGAGTGTCTTTTGAAGCACTTCCGCGGTGCGCGACGACGACCACGTCCGCGTGGAGGCCCACGCCTGCCCCCTCGCCAAGATCTCCACCCGCGCCGCCACCCGTCCCGAACTCGACAAGGCCGTCTCCTTGGTCGAGCAGCTGCGCGCCGCCGGCATCGGCCGTCGAAGGTGTTGAAGGGTGCGGACGACGAGCGCTCCCCAATGCTGTCGGTCGCCGAGTTCTGCCTCTCCGTGACGGGTCACGCACATGGTCCCCCGCCTGTGGAGGACCATGTGTTCGAAGAGAGGCTCTCGGGGTTCCCGTAGCACTGGGGAGCGGACGTACGAGATCGCGGCCGGAACTCGCGGGGATCGGCAAGCGTGACCAGCACACTGTTGCGGTGTCGGACTCAGGCCGGAACCGCGGGCCGCGACGTCATCGGGTGATCTTCCGGCCGGTCGAAGGCGCCGCCCTCACCCGGCAGATCACCGGTTGCTAGCTCTTGCTCCAGATCGACGCGATCACGCCGTCCTCGGCGCTCAGGATCTGCGGCCGATACCCCAGCGCCTTCAACTGGGCGGACTTGACCGTGTAGGTGACCTTGGACAGGCTCAGGTACTCCTTCAGGCCGGTCGCGCTGCCCTTGCTCCACACGGTGGTGTACAGCTTGCCGGGCTCGACGGCCATGAGGACCGGACGCAGACCCTGCTTGGTCTTCGCCAGCAGCTCCTGGCCGCGCTCCTGCACGGTCTGGCCGAGGGTCACCTGAACGGCTCCGGTGGCGCCGCCGGCCACCCAGACGGCCGCGTACAGGGGCCTCTCCACCGTGCCGTACACGTCCAGGGACGCGATGCTGTAGCCGGCGGCGGTGAACTCGGCGTTGACCTTCGCGAAGGTCTCCTTGGACATGCTCAGCTGGGACTTGGCCAGCTGCGTGGTCTTCTCGAAGACCGCCCCGAAGACCGCGCCCGCGCCCGAGCCGGTGCCGCTGATCAGCTTGGGCTGGTAGCCGGCCGCCAGCTGCTCCTTGATGCGCTTGGGCAGGTCCGTGGCCGACAGGCCCTGCAGTACGTTGACCTTGCGGGTGGCGTCCTTGGTCCACAGGGACGTGTATTGCGGGCTGGCCACGTTGGTCACGTTCAGCGCCGTGGGGACATAGCCCTTGCTCAGCAGGTCTTTGCCACGCTGCAGCAGCTTGGTCCCGCTGAGCGCGTCGAGCGAGAGCCACTCCAGCGGCAGGTTCTGGACGGTCTGGGTGGGCTTGGCGGACTGCTCGGCCATCGCCGGGGATGCGAGGGCCAGCAGGGGTGCGGTGGCGGTCGCCACCGCCGCGGTAAGGGCGGCAACCCTCTTCGCGTTCCTCATGTTCCTCCTCAGGTAAAGGTCATCCCAATTAGGGACAAGTTGGGACCATAACAGAGGATGAGTAGATAGCGACCCATTGTTACCGCGATCGTGACAAGGCCGTGTCAAAGCCCCCGACATCCGAGGCTTACTCATGTCTGTGCTGCAAGCGTGCTCACGCTGGGGTGGGCCGCGAAACCGTGCAGGGCGTGCCCTTGGCTCTCCGCCTCGGCGGCGAGTTCCGCGGCGACAACCACGCCGCCGTCAAGCACCTGCGCGAGCAGGGCTTCCCGGTCACCGATGAGATGTGCGCGCGGCTGTCGCCACTCCAGCACGAGCACATCAACTTTCTGGGCCGCTACGCCTTCGCCCGCGCCGACGTGGCGGGGCTTGCGCCCCTTTCACGACAGCGCTCCCGAGTTGGGACCGCGAGACCGAACGGCACACCGCCATAGCGAGGCGTCTGCGATGCTTGCTCGATGACCTCGGCCCAGACACTGACGGCTGGCTTGTCTTCAACCTCAGCAGAACGGCTCCATCCAGCAGGTCTTGCCAAGATCACGCCACGCTGGACGGGTGCGCCCGGTCACGGGCCTGCGTTTCCCTCGAAGGAGCCCAGGTTGATCAGGCTCACGCGGTGGTCCCAGGCGTCCCACCTCACATACTTGTGCGCGCCCCAGTAATAATTGTCGAAGCCCATGAGGTCGCCGTAAGCCTCGTCTTCGCGCACCCGGTCGGGTCTGCTGAACGCGGTCAGGAATTCCTCGTACGAGGTCAAATGGTCAAAGTAGGACAGATGAGGGCCGTAGATCGTGAAACCGACGACTGCCCCGGTTCGAACCTTGTAGGTGAGTTTGTCGGCGCAGTACAAGAATCCCTCTGACCGAGAAGCATGGTCGACGACCTCGTCGAGAGTCAGCCGCCGCCCGTCAGCGTCGTAATACTCCCTGTCGACGCCGGCTCCGCTGTGGTATCGGGTGACTACGGAGGACTGAGCGTCGATGATGCTCCGGCGTGGAATCCTGGCTGTCGATGCCCCCAGGGTTATCCCACCCATCTCGACCGTCGTGAGGTCAAGGTGAGGCCGGGACAACATGTCCAGGTTGTCGAGGATCTCGAGCATCGTCAAAGTCTAGGCTTGCCATCAATGCCAGGCGTGATGTCGACATTGCGCCTGCCTAAGGGGGGCCGGACGGGGCGAGTCGCGTTTGTGTGTGGGGCGAAATTTGTCACGGAACGCCTCGGAGATCCAGCCGACACCATCCACGAAGACACTGGACAGACCTGCTGCGCACCGCGATCTCGATCAGAGAGAACCGGCTCTACCGGGCCCTTCGCGAGCTCGGCCGTGCGGTCAGGACGATCACGCTGTTGCGGCATCTGTCGGATTCAGACCTTCGCGAGCAGATCACCCAGGTCACCAACCGTAACGAGTCCTTCCATAACTTCGCCGATTGGCTGAGGTTCGGCGGCAAGCTCATCGGCCACAACGACCCCGACTATCAAGAGAAGATCATCGAGTTCAACGAGCTGCTCTGCTGGCCAACTGCGTGATTTACTCCACCGCCCAGGACATCACGGACTCCGCCAACGTCATCGCCGCCGACGGCCACCCCGTGGACCTCGACGACCTGGCCATCATCTCGCCCTACATCACCCACATCATCCGCCGGTTCGGCAACTGGATCCTCAACCTCACGCCACCGGCGACCGCCCCGACCACGAGCCTCGATCTTGAGTCTCGCGTTTTGTTCGCCCCGTAAAGGCGCTGCCCTACGGACGGGCGACGCGATGGATAAGGGGGGCGGAATCGGTCGACTCCGCCCCCTCGCCGGATCCGATCTGCATGCCATGCCCGACCTGATGGAACGGGCCGTCGATCCAATCCGATCCCGACTTACGCCTCCCCTTTTCGCCTCCTACGATGGCCGCCACGGCAACACTGCACGGGCAGAAGATCGGAATCTTATGAGCCGCGAACCCGACCCAGCCGTCCTCTACCCGGACGTGGCCGCCCACGGCAGCCTCGCCGCAGCACTCCACGCCGCAGCCGCCGGCCGGGGCCTGTCCCTTCCCCTGGCCGTCACTCCCTCTGATCCACTCCGCCATGCCACGATCGCCAGCGTCGTCCCGCACCGCCACTCGTCCTACGTCACGGCGTGGCATCACGAACGGCGCTGGGCCATCTGGGGTTCGTCCAACGACAGACTCATGATCTGCGGTGACACCAAGGACATGCGTGAGCTTCCCGAAGTGATTCGTGGCTGGGCCGAAGGAACCAGCCTCGACGAGATCGACCAGGCTGCGCCCTTTGACCTCCTGACCGGACGTTTCGAGGTCCCCGACAAGAACCCCGCCGCCATCATCGCCTCAGAGTGGCAGTACCTGCTCAAAGACGCCCGCGACGCCGACTGGCCCGCGTACCGAGCACTCATCGAGGCCGCCTACGCCGAACCCATGCTGCGACGGCTCTACCCCTACACCAGCCACTGGGCGCTGGGCTTCTCCAGCAAGCCCGACTACCCGTTCTCCCGGCCCTTCGCCTGGATTGACGCACCACGAGGAGCCGGTGGGTACACCATCAGCAAGGGGCGCAACAACCCCGACCCGATGGAGATCCCTACACCCGCCGAAGTAATCTCCATCGCCGTCGACCGAATCCCTGCCGACCTCCTGCAGACATCCCTTGAGGACCCCGCGCAGGACTCCCGAAATCAACCCCGGGCGACCTGGGAAGGGCACGATCGGGCATGGCCGCCCTACTAGATGATCAATTCCAAGGGATGCCTGCGGAGGGTGTGGGGTGGGCGGCGGGCGGTCAGGCGTCAGGGTCGACTTCGGGGTGCGTGAACCGCACGGGCTTGCCCAGCGACCGGGCGTAGGCGATTTCGGCTCGGGTGCTGTCTCCGATGTAGTCGCCGACTACGAGCACCTCATCAGCGAGCCGGATCTTCGCCCGGTGCAGATCGTCGAGTCGAACCTTCAGCGCCTCGGCCTCGACAGGATCGGACCAAAGTTCGTGCGGCGACTTCAAGTCACAGCCCGGCTTGACGACAATCTTTCCGGCTTTGGTCTCCCGCAGATCGGCGTCGTTCATCTCGGTCATGAAGCGGGTGGAGCCGCAGATCACGACGATACGCGGGAGGCTCAACAGCTTCTTCGCGTCGGCGAGCTTCTCCTCGGGGGTGAGCAGTTGCGGGCATGACACTGGTTCCTCCTCCTGGTGGTGTGGTCCAAGGGGTGCCTGCGGAGACGAGAACGAGGGTGTCCAAGATCGTTCTGTGACGAACGACGTGGACACCCTCGCGACAGCACTCTATGCGACGACCGACGACATGCTGAAGGAGCAGCCTGACCTGGCGCCGTGGCGCCCGCGGGTCGGCATTACGCCCCGCCTGAGCGATGCCGAACTGGTCACCCTCGCCACGATGCAGGTCATACTCGGCTACACCTCCGAGGCCAAATGGCTCCGCCATGCCCGTGCCCACCTGCGCCACCTCTTCCCCTACCTGCCCCAGCAGCCCGGCTACACCAAGCGGCCGCGCAAGTCCGCCGGTCTGATGCGAAGCGTCAACCGGATCCTGGCCACCACCACCTCGGTGGAATGCGGCCGCTCCCGCGAGACCGTCAAACGCTCCGAGCTGGCAGGGTGGGCCGAATACGGCTACTGCGCCAGCCACAGCCGCTTCTTCTGGGGCCTGCGCCTGCGGGTCGAATCCGAGCTCCTGTCGGGGATCGACCTGGCCAGCGATGACCCGGCACCAAGATGGTGGTCTCGGTCCTTGCCGCCGTGCTGGAGTTCCAGCGCGACATGATCAGCGAGAACACCCGGGAAGGCGTCGCCGCCGTCAAAGCACTGGCCCGTCAGCACCAGGTCGCCCCCAAGACCATCCGCCGTGTCTTGGGATGCCGGTAAGAAACGTGTCATGAGCCCCAAACGGCGTTGATCTTGCTGTGACTTGCCTGGTCAATGCTGGTTGGTCATGAAACACCCCCCCGATGCACATCGACGATCTGGTCGAGCACTGGACGATCCTGGACGAAGAGCGCGACCTGATCGCCGGAAAGCGCGACGCCACTCGACTCGGATTCGCGATCTTGCTGAAGTTCTACACGCAGCACGGCAGGTTCCCGCGCGGCCGTTCAGAGCTGCCGGACGACGTGGTTGAGCACGTGGCCAAGCAGGTCCGGGTTCCTGCCTCGGAATTCGGCTTCTACGAGTGGTCCGGCTCCACGATCGAGTACCACCGCCATCAGATCCGCACGCACCTGGGCTTTCGCACCTGCACGACCGAGGACGCAACGAAGCTGGCGGTGTGGCTGGCCGAGGAGGTCGCACACGCCGAGCGACGGCCTGAACGGGTCCGGGAGGAACTGCTCAAGCATCTGCGCGAGGAACGGATCGAACCGTCGGCGCCTGGTCGGATCTCCCGGATCGTGGCCTCGGCCCTGCACAGCGCGGAGGTCGCCTGGTCGGTGCGGATCGCCTCCCGGCTGAGTTCGCGGCGAGCAGACACTCAAGGAGCTGGTGCACGAGTTCAAGACCAAGGGCCCGGCCTACTGCACCACGGTGCAGACCACGCTGCGCGCCTCCTACACCAACCACTACCGGCGCGGCCTGATCGCGCTGCTGGACACCCTGGAGTTCAAGAGCAACAACACCGCCTTCCAGCCGGTGATCGAGGCGCTGAAGCTGATCCGCCGCTACGCCAATGCGGGCAACACCACCTACTACCCGCGCGGCGAGGTGGTGCCCGAGCACCGCGGCACCGCCGGCGACTGGGAGGACCTGGTGTTCAAGAAGGACAAGCGCGGACGCCGGCGGGTGGTGCGGATGGTGTATGAGATCGTCACCTTCCAGGCGCTGCGCGAGGCCCTGCGGTGCAAGGAGATCTGGGTGGCCGGCGCCCATTCCTTCCGCGACCCGGAGGAGGACCTGCCCAAGGATTTCGCCGCCCGCCGCGTGGAGAACTACGCCGAGCTGCGCAAGCCGCTGGACCCGGCCGACTTCATCGCCGAGTTGAAGGCCGAGATGCGCGCCGAGCTGGAGGCGCTCGACACCGCACTGCCGAAGCTGGACTGGGTGACGATCTCCGAGCGCAAGTCCGGCGCGATCAAGCTGACGAAGATCGGCCCGGCGGATGAGCCGCGGAACCTGCGCCGGATCAAGAACGAGGTGGGCCGCCGCTGGGGCTCGGTCCCGCTGATCGACATGCTCAAGGAGGCGGTGCTGCGCACCGGCTGCCTGAAGGCGGTCACCTCGGTGGCGGGCACCTCCAGTCTCAAGCCCCCGAGGTCCTGGCCGAGCGGCTGATGCTCGCGATCTTCGGATACGGCACCAACACCGGCATCCGGGCCGTGGCCTCCGGTGGCCACGCCCACAGCGAGGACGACATCCGCTACGTCCGGCGCCGCTATCTGACCCCGCAGGTCGCCACCGACATCGCGATCGCCATCGCGAACGCCACCTTCACCGCCCGGGACACCGAGCTGTGGGGCGAGGGGACGACCACCGTGGCCTCTGACTCCACGCACGTGCGCGCCTACGATCAGAATATTTTTACCGAGTGGCATTCGCGGTATGGAGGCCGCGGCATCCTCATCTACTGGCACATCGAGCGTGGGTCCATGGTGGTGCACTCCCAGGCCCTGCGCGCCTCGGCCTCGGAGGTGCACGCGATGATCGAGGGCGCGGTGCGGCACGGCACCACCATGAAGGTCGAGGGCAACTACGTCGACTCCCACGGCCAGACCGAAATCGGGTTCGGCGTGACCCGGCTCTTGGGCTTTGACCTGCTGCCGCGCATCAAGCAGATCAACAAGGTCAAGCTGTACCGGGTGGAGAGCGGCGAGAGCGATCTGTACCCGCGGTTGACGCCGGCGATGACCCGGCCGATCAGGTGGGAGCTGATCGAGCAGAACTACGATCAGATGATCAAATACGCGACCGCGATCAAGCAGGGCACCGCCTCCACCGAGGCCATCTTGCGCCGCTTCACCGAGTCCGCCTCGCACCCGACCTACCAGGCCATGCTAGAGGTCGGCCGCGCGCAGAAGACCATCTTCGTGGCCCGCTATCTGCGCCTGCGCGAGCTGCAGCGGGAGATCCAGGAAGGGCTCAACGTGGTGGAGTCCTCCAACGGAGCAAACTCGGTCATCTTCTACGGCAAGGGCGGTGACATCGCCACCAACCGGCGCGAGGAGCTGGAGATGAGCGTGTTGTGCCTGCGCATCCTGCAGGCCGCGCTCGTGTACATCAACACCCTGATGCTGCAGGACGTCCTGGCCGACCCCGAGTCGGCTGAGCTGCTCAAACCGGCCGACCGGCGCGGGCTGACCCCGCTGTTCTGGCAGCACGTCCAGCCCTACGGCGAGGTGCGGCTGGACGTGGCCAAGCGTCTGCCGCTGAGCGGCGGCGCGGATGCCGCCCAGCAGCGCGAACCGCAGTAGCCCGGATCCTGCGGTTCCTCCCCTACGTGCCGGGCCGGGCCGGCGCGGCGCTGGTGGCCGCTACCCGGGCAGGAGCACCGTGCCGATGCCGAGCAGCGCGCAGATGCCGAGGATGCGCAGCATCGGCCACTTCAGCACGAACGTCATGACCAGCGCCGCCGCCGTGATGGCCAGGGCGACGGGGTTGAGCGTGCCGAGCTCGGGGACCTGCACGGTGAACGGACCCCAGGCCCAGGCGAAGGTCTGCCCGAACAGGGTGTGCTCGGCGAAGTAGAGAGCCAAGTTGGCGATGACGCCGACGACCGAGGCGGTGATGCCGGTGAGCGCGGCGCTGATGGCGGTGTTGTGCCGCAGCTTCTCGACGTAGGGGGCGCCGAGGAAGATGAACAGGAAGCACGGCACGAACGTGACCCAGGTCGTCAGCAGCGCCCCCAGCAGCGCACCGGCCCACGGCGTGAGGGCGCCGGGGTCGCGGTAGGCGCCGAGGAACGCGACGAACTGCACCACCATGATCAGCGGCCCGGGGGTGGTCTCTGCCAGGGCCAGGCCGCGGACCATCTCTCCTGGGGTCAGCCAGCCGTAGACCTCGACGGCCCGCTGGGCGACGAAGGCCAGCACGGCGTAGGCGCCGCCGAAGGTGACCAGGGCGGTGCCGGAGAAGAACAGGCCTTGGGTGGTGAACACGCTGTCGGTGCCGAGCAGGAGCGCCACCGCGGCGACCGGCAGCCACCAGGCGACCAGCCCGATGGCCAGGATCTTGGCCGCCGAGCGCCCACTGGGCTGGGCGTGATGCAGGGCGTCGTCCGGGATCAGCGGCGCCGGCCCGCCGTCCCCGCCGTGCCCGTTGCCCGCCGTGAAGACATGCGGGGCCAGCCGGTGGACCAGCCATCCGACGAGCGCCGCGGCGGCGACCACGACCGGGAACGGCACGGCGAACAGCGCGAGCGCGGCGAAGGCGACCACGGCCAGGGCGACGAAGAACGGGTGGGTGAGTGAACGCTTGGCGACCCGGATGACGGCCTGGGCGACGATCGCCAGCACCGCCGGGGCGATCCCGGCGAACAGCGCCGTCACCACCGTGGTGTCCTGCCACAAGACGTACACAGCCGACAACACCAGCAGCGCCAGCATGCCGGGCAGCACGAACAGCGTCCCGGCCACCAGCCCGCCCCGGGTGCCGTTGAGCAGCCAGCCGACATAGATGGCCAGCTGCTGGGCCTCCGGCCCTGGCAGGAGCATGCAGTAGTTGAGCGCGTGGTTGAAACGCTGCTGGCCGATCCAGCGTTTCTCCTCCACCAGGGTGCGCTGCATGACGGCGATCTGCCCGGCCGGGCCGCCGAAGGTCTGCAGCGAGATCAGGAACCAGGCCCGCACGGCTTGGCGGAACGGGATCACATCACGGGTTGCTTCGATCGTCATGACGGCCTTCCAGGGGCGGGGCGGGCAGGCGAACGGATCGGAAGATCCGCCACAGGGTCAGGTCGTAGGCGGTCTTAGCGGCCCCGGCGATGACGGACGGCAGCGCCAGGCCGAGGGGCAGCAGGAAGCCGACCGCACGGGTCATGCCGGTTCCCGCCCTAGCAGCAGGGCCCGCCGGTGGAACTCGTACAGCCCGTCGAAGAGCGGCCCGGTGATCTCCAGCACGCGCTCGTCGTCGCAGATCATGGACAGCCCGCGCAGGATCACATCCACCCCGGGCGCCTCGGGGGCATCGAAGCGCTCGTCGTCGATGTCGGCCTCGTGCACGATCTCGGCCAGCTTCCACAGCACCGGATCGTCCAGCTCGTAGCGGCGCAGGATCGTCTCGAAGCTGCAGTCACCGCCGTGATGCGACAACTCGGCCCCGCGCATGTCGAACGGCGTCGCGCCGACCGGCACCGCCGACGGGTCGTCGACGAACACGAACTCCGGCTCCGGATCGAGGTGCCGCCGGATCAGCCAGGCGCATGCCGCCCGGTCGATGTGCACGCCGGCGCGCGTGGCCCACCTCATCGCGTGACCTCGCTCGCACCAGCACCAACGCCGGTGTCCGCATCGATGTCGGAGACGGTGTCGGCCAGCGCTCGCACCGCGCGCTGCGCGGCCTCACGCTCGGCGGGCGGGAAGTAGTCGCGCCGGCCGATCCTGCGCAGCTCGGCCTGCAGCCGCTTCGCAGCGCGGCTGCGCTCGCCCGGCCGGGCCCGGGCGGCCGCCTCGGCCTGATCGAGGACCGCCCGGTATTCCGCTGCCCGCGCGGTGCGCATCTCGGTGGCGATCGCTTTCTCCTGGGCGGCGCTGCCGGCGGCGGCCAGCCACACGGTGGAGCTGCCGCCCATCTCGCCGATCTCCTCGGCGATCCAGTCGATCTGCTCCCGGGTCCGGGCGTCGGCGGGCAGTGCGACCAGGCCGTCGCCCAGCCGCGCCGCCCCGAGCCGGTACAGCTTGCGCCAGATCGTGATCCGCAACGTCGATGGCTGACGCGGAATGCGATACGCCAGCAGCACCCATTGCCCAGCCGTGCCCGTCATCGTCTCCTCCACACCATGCCAAACTTCTTCGGTAACCATAGTTACAGTAACCATGGTTGCACCTTACTGACAATCAGCAGACGACGCCCCAGCGGCTACCGGTCCACCGGTTGCTAGATAACTGTTGTTATCTGGCAAGATGGCCACTGCGGGCTGGGCCCGAGCTGGGCAACCGCCGTCCGGCGCGAACGCTTCGTTTCCCGGTTATCTGGCAACCCGGCGGATGGTGGAGGTCGGCACGGTGGATCCGGTCATCGCCGAGCAGCTCGGCAGCTCCCACCCGCTCGCCCGCCATCTCGACGACTTCCTCACCGACCTGGCCAACGCCGGGAAGTCGGCGCACACCCGGCGCGCCTACCGCAGCGACCTGATCGCCTTCGCCGCCCACCACGGCGAAGAACTCGCCGAGCTGACCGCCGCGCCGGTCCGCGCCTACCTGGCCGAGCTCGCCGACCTGTCACCGGCCAGCCGCAAGCGCAAACGCGCCGCCGTCGCCTCCTTCACCAAGTGGGCCGTCCGCCACGACCTCCTGCAGGCCAACCCGATGGACCGCATCGACACCGTCAAGGTGCCCAAGACCCTGCCGCGCCCGGCCGCGGCCGCCGATGTCGCCAAGGTGCTGGCGGTGATCTGCTCACGGCGGCCGCGCAAGGACCTGCCGCTGGACCGGCTGCGGGACCGGGTGCTGTTCGAGACCGCCTACGTCTGCGGCGCCCGTGCCTCGGAGGTCTGCGGACTGTACGTCGAGGACCTCGACCTGCGCCTGGACGACGAACACGTCCGCATCCACGGCAAGGGCGGCAGCGTCCGCACCGTCCTGCTCGACGACCGCGGCTACGTCACCCTGCTCAAGCTCTACCTCGTCCGCGCCGGCTACACCGCCGGGCCACTGTTCCGCGCCTCCATCAACGGCCGCGGCGGACCGCTGTCCTACGACGCCGCCCACCACCGCTGGCAGACCTACTGCGCGCAGGCCGAGGCCGAGATCGACATCCACCAGCTGCGCCACGCGCATGCCACCGAGCTGATCAATGCCGGCGTCTCCATCGAGGCCGTCCGCCGCCGCCTCGGCCACGCCTCCACCGAGACGACGCAGCTGTACGCGCTGCTCGACGACAAGGTCGCCGACGCCGAGATCCGCGCCGCCCGCCGACGCCGCGAGACAGGGCCCTGATCTCAGACCTCTACCGCCTGGGCGGTCCTGGATCGGTGAGCTGTGAGATCAACGCCGTTTGTGGCTCATGACACGTTTCTTACAGGCACCCCGTCTTGGACGCCGCCCGCGCCCGCGAGTTGCCAACCAGCTCGACGCACCCCTGGCCATCCCCGGCCAGGACCACACGCTCCCCGTCACCGCCCCGCTCGCGCTGCACTAGAGGAGAGCGCCGCTCTCGCCGCCAGCTCCGCCGGACCGGCCGAACGCCAGGCACACCGCGTGTACGCCGCCCGCATCACGAACGCCGGCCAGCAATGACACTTGGCACCTGACCGATCTACGCCACCCAACGCCAATCCGCTGACCAGCAACTACCTTGGCCCGCAGCCCGTTTCTGCCATATTCCGGTGGCACCCTTATGGGAGCGGCGCAGTTCAGCGGCGCTCGAAGGGATTGATTCCCCAAGGGTCGTGGTGCGGCTCACCGCGCTCGCGCAGCTCGATCTGGTAGGCCCGCCAGATGTTGCTACCACGCCCCGGTGCCACTGACAGAGGCCGACTCGGGACCGGGTCCGTTCGCGGTACCCACGGTTGAAGGCGGCATACGACAGGTCCGGCTCGGCCAGGCGTCGGCGCAGCTCAGTACGCCGGTCGTCGATGATGGCGGCCTGGCCCGGGCATCATGGCCATGGCCGCTGTTCGCTCGCTCAGCGCCTCCACCACGGGGATACTGCATATCGATGATCGAATATGACAGTCCGGCCTCCTTCCGTGGCCAGCTCCAACGGGGACGCGGTGCCGCAGTGCGTCGCACGTCGACCGTCCCCGGTGCCGCCGACGCGGTGTATGAGTGCGTAGTTACGGACACGCGCTGGGACCGACAGGTTGACCAGCGCGGCAGCTATCTCGCCGGTCTCGTCGCTCGGCTCGATCTGCCACTGGCACCGATTCAACAGCACCTGGTCACGTACGACGGCGAGGATGTCGAACCGGTTGAGCTTGCCTTGCAGGTCCTTGCCCTGCTTCCGATGGTCGGTCGACTCGATGCGGTGGCCGTGCTGCGTGGGTACGCCGCCGACGGGCCGCACTGGCTCACGGCGCTTGAGGCGATCGGCTACAGCGGGGCGATGAAGCTCCCCGCGATCTGGGACGGGCTCGCTGACGACGTCATCGCCAATCGCGACGATGCGCAGCTTGCACAGGCGATCTGGTGCGACACGGAGCCGTGGACGACGTTCGCGCAGTCCCAGCCACGGGTCCGGCGAATCATCGACGAGCTCAAGGCCTCCCGCTCACCCAGACCGGCCAGACGCGACACACCACCTGAAATCGCCGGCATCGACAACGAAGACCTGGTCGCGCTTGTCGCTGCCGGCGGCTCCGAACGGCGGCGGGCGCTGGGGGAACTGGGTAGGCGCGGCGATCGCATCGTCTTCGACTTCGCCGAAGACCCGGGCCTACGCAACGCGGCAGGGTGGCTGCCGGGCATCCCACAGGCGCTCCACCACCTCGGGCCAGACGCTCTGCCACACGCCCGCACGTGGATCGGCAGCGGCGACGACACACTCGTCGCGTTCGGGGAGCGTGTGGTGGCAGAGGTCGGAGACCGGGGCGACGCCCCGGTGTTGCTGGCCGCGCTGCACCGTACAGTCACCGCTGGGGAATGGTGCGCTGCCGAGATCCCAGCACGAGGCCTGGGCCGGTTGGAGATCCGCGAAGCCGCGAGCGAGCTCATGGCCGCGTGGGAAGACACGGTTCATTCACGTGCGCGGGAGACATTTCTGGACGGGCTTCGGGGATGCGCGCCACATGAAGCCGAAATCGTCGCGGTCGAGGGACTTGACGATTGCGAGCCAACGGTTCAGCAGCGCGCGTGTGAGGCAGCACCAGATACGGCCGCATTCCGTTCGCGTCTGCGGGAGTTGGCTGGCGATCCCCTGGCACCGGAGGTTCACGAGGCCGCGAACACGAGACTGCAGGTCCTGGCCGGCAGACCCTGAGCTTCTCAAAGCGCTGCCAAGATCGGGCCATGGCCCCTTTCTCACGTATTCAGTTCCCATCCCTCGTAGGTGCCCGTCCGGAGGACGGTGTCACCTGCGGGGTTAACGCCCAGGCGGGCGACCATCCCTAGTTGATATGCGTGAGGGGACAGCCCCTCGTTGCTGGGGCACGGCCGGAATACGCCCGCGACCAGGGCCACCCTCCGTGGCGGCCCTGGTCGCGGGCCTGATGTTCCGGCTCGAACACTGATGGATATTCGGGCATCACTCCGCGACTGTCTATCTTGCGCAGGTCGCCGTGCTCGATATCCACCCTTATGGCAACCGGGCAGTGGCCCGCGGTACGTCTCGGCCGTATTCCGGTCGCACCCCAGGTCGCCGCCGCCAACCCGAGCGTGACCAAAGCGTGGACCGATGCCGGGGCAAGAACGCGGTCGCCGCGCACGGTGCCGGTCTGGGCATCGACGTGGAGGTGGTGCGGCGCGCCCCGCATACCCTCACAGCTTGGCGATCTCGTCGATTGTCAGGTGTCCAGCAAGTAGGAGTAGGTCGCCGAGGCAATGTATGGCAGCGCGGCAGGGCACTGCCTCGTGGATGTCTCTCCGGACTCCTTCCACGGGCCGTTGATCTTTGTCGACGTCGTCGCGCTCCCCTTGGTCTTGCAACGGATCACGACCCGGAAGGTGTGCACGTTCTTGCACGCTGCTCTGCCGATGTCGATCTTGGGGGTCCGGTCGGCACTTGCACTGCATGTCACTGAATAGGTGGGCTTGGCCGCCGCAACGCTGCCCGCTGATGCGGAGCTGGGTGTGGAGCTGATCAGGGCGATTGAGCCCATCGTTGCCAGGCCGAGCGTGGCGGTCAAAGCAAGTGTCGGTGCCAGCTTTCGCATGCGATCTCCGTTCGTAGCATCTTGGACTCGATCCACACGGTGAGCAAAGCAGAAGCCGGTATGAGCGCGGTATGTTCCTGCTGCTCAGCCTGGATCCACGGCGGTGAAACTCGAGGCGAGAGCCGCGAAAAGAAGTGAGGTGCCCTCCGATGAAGATCGCGACCTGGATGGCCGACCTCTACAACACCAGCCGGCGGCACAGCGCCAACGACGGCCTGCCGCCCACCACCTTCGAACGTCACATGATCGAGAAGAGACAAAGCCTCATCGGCCCTGCTGAGGACCGCTGTGGCAGAGAACGTCTCCACGATTTCAGGGTATTGACAATGACGATGGCCAGGGAGGGGCGCTGGCCCCTTGGTGCCCTGGGTGATGGCCGGGCGGCGCCGTCTGCCGGTGGTGATCAGTGATCATCGTCGTCCGCCGAACTCCCACTCGTGGACTTCGATGCCGGCGTACAAGGCCGAGGTCAGGAAAGTGCGGGCCGTGCCCGGATCCGGCGCCCGGACCAGGGCTGCGGTGCCCAGCCAAATGGCGCCGTCGTCGGACAGCAGCGGCCCGTAGGCGATCAGGTCGTCCCGTCGGTCGGTCGGTGGAACGAGGTCGGCGGCCTGGCCCGTGCCCAGGCCCAGAACCAGGTAGCGGTTACTGCCTTCGCGGCCTCCTGGGAAGTCCCACATAGTGCGACCCAGCATGTTGCGCCAGCGGCGCAACAGGACGTCCCGGTACACGCCGGCCTGGTGGTTGGGCTCGTCGAAGGCGAACGCCCGCGCGGCGGCGGGATCGGGCAGGTCGACGATGTGCACGCTGCCGGTGGCCGTGTCGCCGTCGAGGGTTGGGCCGCGGGCGATCAACTCGGCCGCGTAACGGTCCATGTAGGACCAGTGCTCCTCGGCGAGCTTCTCGCGCAGTGCCGCGGAGCCGGGCCGGTCACGGTGGTAACAGAAGAATTGCATGTTGAGCCTATCTATCACGGGTTGCGGCAGGGGCGGGGTCGTCGGCGGGGCCGGTGCGCAGAGGGGTTTCGCGGATCAGCCAGGCGATGGCGAAGCCGGCGACGGACAAGGCGGCGGCGCCGATGAGGATGACGTGCAGGCCTCCGGTGACGGCCAGCCGGACCGCGTCGGCCACCTGGGTGGGCAGGTCCGGCAGCAGGGCGGGGGTGAGGTCGCCTCGCGTGGATGCTCCTATTGATGTCAACCGTTGGGACCCTGATCGTTGCTGGTGATGATCCGGTAGAGCTCGCGGGCGATATAGCGCTTGAGACAGCGGAT
>NZ_JBITLM010000028.1:0-38150 GCF_044465295.1 Nonomuraea sp. NPDC049714
GCACACCCGGGCCGACCCCCCCCCCCGGGCCCGCCCCCCCACCCCCCGCCCCCCCCCGCGCCCCCCCGCCCCCCCCGCCCCCCCCGGGGGGGGGCCCGCCCCCGCCCCCTCGACTTCTAGGATGACGACAGGACGATCTACCGAGGAGGATGCCGTGCCGGCACCGCTGCCCCACGAATACCTGCCGCCAGTCCCCGCGCTCGTGGTCGAGAGCGACGACCTGACCGACGGCGAGAGGCTGAACGACCGCCACGTCTTCAACGACTGGGGCATGCGGGGCCAGAACCTGTCCCCGCACCTGCGCTGGTCCGGCGCCCCCGCCGAGACCCGGAGCTACGCCGTGACCTGCTTCGACCCCGACGCCCCGACCGGCAGCGGCTTCTGGCACTGGGTGCTCTTCGACCTCCCCGCCACGGTCACCGAGCTGCCCACCGGCGCGGGCACGGCCCCCGAGTTCAAGGGCCTGCCACCGGGCGCCACCCACGCCCGCACGGACTACGGCACCAAGGCCTACGGCGGCGCCGCGCCTCCGCCCGGGGCCCCGCACCGCTACGTCTACACGGTGCACGCCCTGTCGGTGGACTCCCTGGGCGTGGACAGCGACACCAGCCCGGCGGTGGTCGGCTTCAACATCACCGCCAACACCCTGGCCCGAGGCCACATCGTCGCCCTCTACAGCACCTGAGCCGGGCCGATTCCGGGGCCTGGTAGGTTCAGCGGCCATGAACGCTCCGGGGATCAGCATCCGTGCCGGCGGCCTGGACGACGTGGACCGCATCCTGGACTTCTGGCTCCAGGCCGCCGAAGGCACCGACAGACGCGACTCCCCCACCAAGGTGACCGCCCTCCTCCACCGCGACCCCGGCGCGCTGCTGCTCGCCGAATTCGCCGAGCCGAGCACCACGCGGCCTGGCGAGCCTGGGGGCGAGCTGGTGGGGACTCTCATCGCCGGCTGGGACGGCTGGCGGGCCCACCTCTACCGCCTCGCCGTCCACCCGGCCCACCGCCGCAAGGGCATCGCCACCGCGCTCCTGGCGGCGGCCGAGGACCGCTTCGTCCAGTTCGGCGCCTTCCGCGCCGACGCCATGGTCCTCCGAGACAACACCCTCGCCCATCCGGCCTGGTCCGCCGCCGGCTACGCCCCCCAACCCGAATGGTCCCGCTGGGTGAAGCCGCTCCCCTGACCACGCGGGCGCTTGTCCCCTTCACGGCCGGCAGGGCGGGGCGTCGACTACTGCGTGAGGTCACGCTGGTCATGCGTGAGGAGGGCCGAGCGGGTGGATGCGACCGGTCGCGTGTGCTGTGCTCGGTGCTTGCTGGGGCTCATGCCTTTGACGCGCTTGAACGCCGCGCTGAAGCTGAACGCGTCGGCGAAGCCCACCCGCTTGGCCACGTCGGCGATGGTCGTGTCCGGTTCGATGAGCAGGTCCGAGGCGATGGTCATGCGCCACTGGGTGAGGTAGGCCAGCGGGGGTTCGCCCACGAGCGTGGTGAACCGCCGCGCGAAGGCGGAGCGCGAGACGCCGCCCCGGGAGGCCAGCTGCGCGACCGTCCAGGGGCGCGCCGGATCGTCATGCATGAGGCGCAGCGCCTCGCCCACGATCGGATCGCTCAGCGCCGTGTACCAGGCCGGCGCGCTGGTCTCCGGGCGGTCGAACCACGCGCGCAGGGTGCAGACGAGCATCCAGTCCAGGAGGCGGTCCAGCACCACCTGCTGTCCCGGCCGGTCGGCCGCGACCTCCGCCGCGATGTACGCGCTCACCGCGGCGGTGTCGCCGTCCTCCGACACGGTCAGCACCGGCGGCAGCGCCTTGAGCAGCCGCCGCCCGACGTCGCCGCGCACCGGATACGCGCCCACGATCAGCGTCGTGGATCCGTCGGGGTCGCCGCAGGTCCAGCCGAGATGGTGGACCGTGCCGCCGTTCGCCGGGATGGCGCAGTGCTCCCCGCAGTCGATGCCCGCTGGCGCGTCCGTGGCCGGGTCGTCAACGAACAGGAACGGTCGTGGACCGCGTACCACCACGGTCTCACCGGCCGTGATGCGCTGAGGCGCCTGTGCCTCAGCCATGATCCACCCCTCGCCTCGCAGCAGGGCGCACAGCGTCAGCGGCGCGCCGTCGACGAACCGCAACGACCACGGCGGCGACAGCATCGTGTGCCCGAAGACAGAGCCGTCGGCGCGTACCCCGCGCAGGAGATCAGCAAAGGCGTCCATGACTGAAGCGTAGACGAATGGACATGCATACGCCGTTTTCACCCATGGTGAGTCCACGTCCGCCACGGTTTCATGGGAGCCATGAGTAAAGACGTATTCCTTGTCCTTGGCGCCACGGGAAAGACCGGCCGACGGGTGGCCGCCAGGCTGCGGGCCGCCGGCAGGACCGTTCGGGCGACCTCCCGATCGAGTGCGGCGCGCTTCGACTGGGCCGATCCGTCCACCTGGGACGACGTGGTCGACGGTGTCTCCGCGGTGTACGTCATCGCGCCCGACGTGCCGGGTCCCGCGCACGGCTTCGTCCCCAGGGCGGTGGCCGCCGGCGTGCGACGGTTCGTGCTGCTGTCCGGCCGCGGCGCCGACACCTGGGGCGACTCCACTTTCGGCCTGGACATGCGCTCGGCCGAGGAGGCGGTGCGCGCGTCCGGCGTCGAGTGGTCGATCCTGCGCCCGACGAACTTCAACCAGAACTTCGACGAGGACCTCTTCTACGCCCCGATCATGGCGGGTGAGCTGGCACTGCCCGCCCGCGACATCGTGGAGCCCTTCATCGACGTGGACGATGTCGCCGACGTCGCGGTGGCGACGCTCACCGAGCCCGGGCACGCCGGCCACACCTACGAGCTGTCCGGCCCGCGAGCGCTCACGTTCCGGGAGGCCATCGAGGAGATCGCGCGGGTGTCGCGTCGGCCGGTTCGCTACCTCGATGTCTCGCCCGAGGAGTACGTCGCCGCGTTCGTGGCGCAGGGGGTTCCGCCCGAGACCGCGAGCTACGTCGGGGAGATGTTCGACCTGATGCGCGGCGGCGCGACCGCCAAGGTCACCGACGACGTGCACCGCGTCCTGGGCCGCCGACCCCGCGATTTCGAGACCTATGTCGCGCGCGCGGCGGCAGCGGGGGCGTGGCGTTGAGGTCGCACCTGATCCTCAGGTACCTCGACATCTGGAACGAGCGGGACACCGCCGCCCGCCAGGCCCTCATCGAGGCCGTCTTCACCGAGGACTCGTTCTACAGTGCTCCCGACCACGCCGGTCTCCACGGCCACGGCGAGCTGTCCGAGGCGATCGGCCGCTCCCAGGAGCAGTTCGGCGACATGGTGTTCACCCTCGGCAGAGTGATCAACGCCCACCATGACACGGCGCTGTTCACCTGGGAACTGGGCGCACCGAACGCGGACACACCTGCGGCAACCGGCTACGACGTCGTGGACTTCACCGGCGACCGCATTCGCCGGGTGGTCGGCTTCTTCGCCTAGTTCCCTAGGTCGATCGGGCCGGCCTGCGGCTGGACGTGGAGGGATGACGTGTTACTCGGCGGATGGTCAAGTGCGGGCTCGCGTAACGGCGGCCCGCCGTCACCCGGTCAGCGGCCGTTTCCCTGGAGGCCCTCGGCCCCGTGCGGCGGGCGGCCGAACCGGGCTGGCCGTAAATAAAAAAGCCCGCGCCGTAAAGCGGGGCAAAGGTGGGGAGAGCGCCAGAGCGGCCCGAGACCGGAAGGTCTCGGGCCGCTCTGATGTGATGCTGTACGTGCCGGAAAAGCCCGGCGCGTGGTACTGCTGAAGGGCTAGAAGTCCATGTCGCCGCCACCGGGCATGCCGGCGGGGGCTGCGGGGGACTTCTCGGGCTTCTCGGCGATGACGGCCTCGGTGGTGAGGAAGAGCGCCGCGATGGAAGCGGCGTTCTGCAGCGCGGAGCGCGTCACCTTGGCCGGGTCGATGATGCCCGCCTGGAACATGTTGACGTAGTCGCCGGTGGCCGCGTTGAGGCCCTCACCGGGGGTGAGGTTGCGCACCTTCTCGACCACGACGCCGCCCTCGAGGCCGGCGTTGACCGCGATCTGCTTGAGCGGCTCCTCCAGAGCCTTGCGCACGATCGCGGCACCGGTGGCCTCGTCGCCCAGGAGCTCGAGCTTGTCGAACGCCTTGGCGCCGGCCTGCAGCAGCGCGACGCCACCGCCGGGCACGATGCCCTCCTCGACGGCCGCCTTGGCGTTACGCACGGCGTCCTCGATGCGGTGCTTGCGCTCCTTGAGCTCCACCTCGGTCGCCGCGCCGGCCTTGATGACGGCGACGCCGCCGGCCAGCTTGGCGAGACGCTCCTGGAGCTTCTCGCGGTCGTAGTCGGAGTCGGTGCGGTCGATCTCGGCGCGGATCTCGTTGACCCGGCCGGCGATCTGGTCGGCGTCACCGGCGCCGTCGACGATCGTCGTCTCGTCCTTGGTCACCACGACCTTACGGGCGCGGCCCAGCAGGTCGAGCGTGGCGTTCTCCAGCTTGAGACCGACCTCCTCGGCGATGACCTGACCACCGGTGAGGGTGGCGATGTCGCCGAGCATGGCCTTGCGGCGGTCACCGAAGCCGGGGGCCTTGACGGCCACCGAGCGGAACAGGCCGCGAATCTTGTTGACGACCAGGGTCGCCAGCGCCTCGCCCTCGACGTCCTCGGCGATGATCAGGAGCGGCTTGCCGGACTGCACGACCTTGTCGAGCAGGGGCAGGAGGTCCTTGTTCGCCGAGACCTTCGAGTTGACGATCAGGATGTACGGGTCCTCGAGCACGGCCTCCATACGGTCGGAGTCCGTGACGAAGTACATCGACGTCATGCCCTTGTCGAAGCGCATGCCCTCGGTGAGCTCAAGCTCCAGACCGAAGGTGTTGCTCTCCTCGACGGTGATGACGCCTTCCTTGCCGACCTTGTCCATCGCCTCGGCGATGAGCGCCCCGATCTCGGGGTCGGCGGCGGAGATGGAGGCCGTCGAAGCGATCTGCTCCTTGGTCTCCACGTCCTTGGCGAGCTTGGACAGCTCCTCGCTCACCCGCTCGACAGCGGCCTCGATGCCCTTCTTCAGGGCCATCGGGTTCGCGCCGGCGGCGACGTTGCGCAGGCCCTCGCGCACCAGCGCCTGGGCGAGCACGGTGGCGGTCGTGGTGCCGTCACCAGCGACGTCGTCCGTCTTCTTGGCGACTTCCTTGACCAGCTCCGCGCCGATCTTCTCCCACGGGTCCTCGAGCTCGATCTCCTTGGCGATCGACACACCGTCGTTGGTGATAGTGGGGGCGCCCCACTTCTTCTCCAGCACGACGTTGCGGCCCTTGGGCCCCAGGGTCACCTTGACGGCGTCGGCGAGCTGGTTCATACCACGCTCGAGACCGCGCCGGGCGTCCTCGTCAAACGCGATCATCTTGGCTGCCATAAGGCTAGACCTCCCAGTTGCAGGGTGGCTGGCTGTGGACCGAGCCGACGCCCGCGACGGCATGTGGGTCCGCAACTCCGTCGGCAGACCCCATCGTCTCGATCCCAGGTTGGCACTCTGCAACAGAGAGTGCCAACGAATTGTTTAGCACTCTACCCTGTCGAGTGCAAGCTGACGCCACCCACGCCCAGGTCAAGTCCGTACAGCGCGAACGGCGGGCCAGGGCGGCCCGCCGTACACCGAGGGGGTGGCAGGCCGCACGCACTGCGCTGACGTGCGGGCTGCCGGGGCTTACCAGCTACGCGACCGCACGGACGGACTCCGCCTGCGGCCCCTTCTGGCCCTGCGTGATCTCGAACTCGACCCGTTGCCCCTGTTCGAGAGATCGATAGCCATCCATCATGATTGCCGAGTAATGGACGAATACATCCTTACCACCGTCTACCGCGATGAAGCCGTAGCCCTTGTCCGCGTTGAACCATTTGACGGTGCCCTGCGCCACTTCCGACTCCTCTTACTGGGCTCATAGGTCCCGCCCATTCCTCCGCGAGACCCACAATCGTCATGACAATTGGGGAATCAGTCAGACGACCGCACTCGACCATACCTGCGACACGACGTTTGGCACCAGAGTCAACCGACAAACCGGAAATTTCACCATGTGCGGAAAGTAGTTCAACCTTGAATTTGATTGCGGAAAAAAAGAGAAGGCGCCCGCATGCGGGCGCCTTCTTCAGTGACCGGGTTCAGCCGCCGGCGACTGCCGGGATGATGGAGACCTGAGTGCCTTCAGGGGCCGGAGTGTCAAGTCCCTGGGCAAAACGGACGTCCTCTTCGCCAACATAAACGTTGACAAAACGCCGAATCTTGCCCGATTCATCGAGAATGCGGGCGCCAATCCCCGGGTAGTCGGAGTCGAGCTTGGCGAGCACGTCACGCAGGGTCGCGCCCTCTCCACTCACCTCCGCGCTACCGCCGGTGTAGGTGCGAAGGATGGTGGGAATCCGCACAGAAACACTCATGAATAAACCTCGCCTTTCCTGATTGTCAGACAGTCGCGCGGAACGCGTCGAGAGAGGGCCGGATCACGGCCGTGGGCTGGGCGTCGTCGGCGATGACGTCGAGCGTCTTGAGCCCGTCGCCGGTGTTGAGCACCACGGTCTCCAACTCCGGGTCGAGCCGCCCGGTGTCGACGAGCTTCTTCAGCACGCCCACCGTGACGCCGCCCGCCGTCTCGGCGAAGATGCCCTCGGTCGAGGCCAGCAGCTTGATCGCCGCGACGATCTCGGGGTCCGTGACGTCCTCCACAGCGCCGCCGGTGCGGCGGGCGATGTCGAGCACGTAAGGGCCGTCGGCGGGGTTGCCGATGGCCAGCGACTTGGCGATGGTGTCGGGCTTGACCGGCTGGACCACGTCGTGGCCCGCCTTGTAGGCCGTGGACACCGGCGAGCAGCCGAGCGCCTGCGCGCCGTAGATCTTGTACGGGCCGTCCTCGACGAGCCCGAGCTCGATCAGCTCCTTGAAGCCCTTGTCGATCTTCGTGAGCTGAGAGCCGGAGGCCACCGGGATGATGATCTGCTCGGGCAGCTTCCAGCCGAGCTGCTCGGCGATCTCGTAGGCGAGCGTCTTGGAGCCCTCGGCGTAATAGGGCCTCAGGTTGACGTTGACGAAGCCCCACTTGTCGCCCATCGGGTCACCGATGAGCTCGGAGCAGAACCGGTTGACCTCGTCGTAGGTGCCCTCGATGCCGACGAGCCTGCCGCCGAACACGCGGGCCATGGCGATCTTGGCCTGCTCCAGCCCCGCGGGGATGAACACGCAGGCGTCCAGCCCGGCCCTGGCGGCCGCGGCCGTCACGGCGCCGGCCAGGTTGCCGGTGGAGGAGCAGGACAGGGTGTGGAAGCCGAAGTTGCGCGCCGCCTCGACGGCGATGGCCACCACCCGGTCCTTGAAGGAGTGGGTGGGGTTGCCGGAGTCGTCCTTCACGTGGAGGGACCTGATGCCCAGCGCCTTGCCGAGGTTGCCCGCCTTGACCAGCTTGGTCCAGCCGGGGTTCATGTTGGGCTTGGTGGCGACGTCGGCCGGCACCGGCAGGAGCGCGCGGTACCGCCAGATGTTGGCCGGTCCGGCCTCGATGGAGGCCCGGGTGACGTTGCCGAAATCGTAGGCCGCTTCGAGCGGCCCGAAACACTCCGAACAGGCGAAGCTCGGGCCGAGCGGATAGCGGGTGCCGCACTCGCGGCAGGAGAGAGCGACGGCGGGACCGAAGTCGAGCGACATGAAGCGAGGCCTTCCCTCATCTTCGCCCGTGGCCACCCTGACCACGGACCGGAATTGGCACCTAGTCCCGGTCGGCCTCGCCAGGTCGCGAGTCACAAGCCGGGAGGGTTGCCGGGGCTTCGCAGGGCCGGTCCCTCCACCCCTCTGGATGAGCAATATTCAGTTGTTGCTGCTGACCGGACTCTACCCAATCAATCGCGTGACCTGCCCGGTCATCTCAGCATGCGAGATATGAGGTCTCATCGGTAGTCTTCGCCCAGCGCCGCCTGGACATATTTGCGGGCCTGGTGGATACGCGACTTGGCGGTGCCGAGCGGGATCTTGAGCTGCTCGGCCACCTCGCTGTAGTCGAGCTGGACGATGTCGCGCAGCACCAGCGCCTGGGCCAGATCGGGCTTGTCGGCCTCCAGCGCCTCCATGGCGTCGAGCAGGTCGAGCCGCGATCCGGCGATCACGCTGACCCGGCGGACGTCGGGCTTCTGCATGGGCAGCTCGTCGGAGGTCTGCTCGGCCGACCTGCGCTTCAGCGAGCGGTAGGTGGTGCGCGCGCAGTTGGCGGTCACGATGTGCAGCCAGGTGCTGAACCTGGCCCGCCCCTCGAACCGCCCGATGTTGCGCGCGACGGCGAGCAAGGTGTCCTGCGCCGCCTCCTCCGCGTCCTGGTGGTAGGGCAGGATGCGGGCGCAGTGCCGCAGCACGTCCGGCTCGATCCTCCGCAGGAGTTCGCCGAGTGCGCGATGATCTCCGACGGCGGCGGAGCGGGCCAGTTCCTCGGTTAGCTCATCAAGCGCCATAGCTGGGATCCTAAGGTCGGAGGGAGCTTTAATGAACAGCATCCTGCTCGCCTCGAACAGAGGCCCGGTCTCGTTCACCGTATCCGAGGACGGTGACCTGACCATGAAACGCGGTGGTGGCGGGCTCGTGTCGGGCCTGTCCGGCGTGGCCAAGGACGAGGGTGTGCTCTGGGTGTGCGCCGCCCTGTCCGACGGCGATCGGGGCGCCGTCCGCCAAGCCCCCGGCGGCAGACTCGACCACGCCGGTTACGAGACCGGGGCGCTGCGGATGCTCGAGATCGCGCCGGCCGTCTTCCACCGCGCCTACAACTCGGTGGCCAACTCCACCCTGTGGTTCGTCAACCACCTGCTCTACGACATCCCCAACGCACCCCACTTCGGCACCCGCTTCCAGCGCGACTGGGAGTCCTACCGCGACTACAACGGGGCGTTCGCGCTGGCGCTGGCCGAGGAGGCCGGGCACGGCGCGCGCGTGATGGTGCAGGACTATCACCTGACGCTGACCCCGGCGATGCTCCGGGCCGAGCGGCCGGATCTGCGCATCGCGCACTTCAGCCACACCCCGTGGGCGCCGCCGGAGTACTTCTCGCTGCTGCCCGACGAGGTGGCCGGCGAGGTCCTGGAAGGCATCCTGGGGGCCGATCACGCGGGCTTCCTCACCCACCGGTGGGCGGGGGCGTTCATGGACTGCTGCGAGGCCGTGCTGGGCGCGCGGGTGGACCGTGTGGACCGTACGATCACGCATGAGGGACGGGTCACCCGCGTCGGCGTGCACGCGCTGGGCGTCGACGGCAAGGCGCTGTGGACGCGAGCGGGCGAGCCGGACGTCGAGTCCCACATGGCGGCGCTGCGGGAGCAAGTGGGCGAGCGCCGGCTCATCGTGCGCATCGACCGCACCGAGCTGTCGAAGAACATCGTGCGCGGCCTGCTCGCCTACCGCGAGTTCCTGGCCGCCCATCCCGAGTGGCACGGTCGCGTGGTGCACCTGGCGTTCGCCTATCCCAGCAGGCACGACCTGCCCGAATACCGCGAGTACACCGCGTCGGTGCAGCGCTGCGCGCAGGAGATCGAGGACGAGTACGCCACGGAGGACTGGGATCCGCTGATCCTCAACGTCGAGGACGACTATCCCCGCTCCCTGGCCGCCTACCGGATGGCGGACGTGCTGCTGGTCAACCCGATCCGCGACGGCATGAACCTGGTCGCCAAGGAGGGTCCGGTGCTGTCGCCGCGCTGCGCGCTGGTGCTGTCCCGCGAGGCGGGCGCGGCGGCCGAGCTCGGGCCGCACGCGCTCATGGTGAACCCCTACGACATCAGCGGCACGGCCGGCGCGCTGCACCAGGCGCTGGTCATGCCGGAGGAGGAGCGGGCCCGCCGCCGCGAGGGGCTGGAGTCGGCCGCCACCGCGCTGCCCCCGCAGAAGTGGCTGGCCGCCCAGCTCGACGCGCTGGGCTGAGCGCGGTCAGTTCCAGTCGGCGTTCCGGAGGGCGGTGGCCAGCCCGGGGGTCTTCCAGGTGTCGACGACGAGGATCTTGGTCTTCGGCAGATACCACTCGCGCGTGGTGAAGCGGGTGCTGGTGGCCTTGCCCGAGTGGGTCCGGCAGCGGGTCTGGAACTCGTGGTAGGCGGCCTTGTGGCCGGGCCCGACCTGGCGCAGCCCCTTCTTGTGCGGGCCGATCTTCTCCACGCGCAGGAGCTTGCCGTCGACCGGGCACCGCTGCACGTCCGAGGCGGGGTAGTAGCCGCCCCGGTCCACGTTGTACGGCCCGAACCCCTCGGCCCCCAGCTTGATCGCCTTCGGCCCGAAGATCCAGAAACCCTTGCAGTCCGTGGTGAAGAAGCCGCCCTCGGGGTGGGCGCACTTGCCGGTGACGACGTGGATCCAGTCGGTGCCGCCGCCGTGGATCCGCCACTTCATCGGCAGGTAGAGGGTCAGGCCGTTGCGCAGTTTCAGCTGGTGGGCGGGGGCGGCAGTGGTGGCGGTGGCGGCGGCGGGCGCCATGAGGACGGCGGCCGCGGCCACCGCCACGACGGCAAGGGATCGCTTCGACATGAGGCGACCTTAGAACGAGGCACTTGCAAGCCACTCACGATCGACTGAAAGCCGTCGTCAGCTCTCTCAGCAGCGCCAACACCCCGTCAGGGCCGTCCACCACGATGTCCGCCCGCTCGGCCAGCGCGGTCACCTCGGCCGAGCCGCTGCAGACCGTCACGCCGGGCAGGCCGGACGCCCTGACCGCGTCGAAGGCGGCCAGATCGCCCAGGTCGTCGCCGGCGAACAGCACGGACCTGGCGGCCCGTTCGGCCAGGAACAGGCTGAGCGCGTGCCCCTTGTCCATGCCCGGCGGCCTGAGCTCCAGCACCAGCCGGCCCGGCTCGACGACCAGGCCGTGCTTCTCGGCCAGCTTGGCCATCGGCTCGCGCAGCGCGGCCAGCGCGCCTTCGGGGTCGGCGTCGCGCCGGGTGTGCACGGCCACCGCGCGGCCCTTGTCCTCGACCGTCACCCCGGGCAGGCCGAGGGAGTCGAGCAGCAGCGGCAGCTCGGCCTCGGCCCTCGGCACTCCGGCCGGGGGCGGTGGGGCGGAGATCTGGCCGTTCTCCCACCGCTCGAACCCGTAGTGGCCGAGCACCACCAGGCCCGGCACGCGCTCCAGCCCGGGGCCCAGCTGAAGTGCGGTGGCCGCCGGCCTGCCGGTCACGATGACCACCGCGTTGACGTACGCGCCCAGCTGGGCGAGGACGGCAGGCGCGTCGGGATGGACGCGGGCCGTCGCGGGGTCGGCCACGATCGGGGACAGGGTCCCGTCGAAGTCGAGCCCGATGACGGCGCCCGTCGGATCTTTCAGGATCGCTTCCATACCAGGGATGTTCGTCACGCGCCTGCCCTACCCAGCGTGTCAGGGACGCATGCCGAAGCGCCTGGCCGCGCGCTCTCGCTGGCGGTCGGCGCGGATCCTGCGCAGGCGTTTGACCAGCATCGGGTCCTGCTCCAGGGCTTCAGGTCTGTCGATCAATTCGCCGAGCAACTGGTAATAGCGGGTGGTGGAGAACCCGAAGGTCTCCTTGATGGCCTGCTCCTTGGCGCCCGCGTAGCGCCACCAGTGGCGTTCGAAGGCGAGGAGCTCGAGCTCGCGGTCCGTGAGGGGCTGTCGATCGGGTCCTGGGGCAGCACTGTCACCGCCGGCCGGCGCAGTGTCCATGGTGTCCTCCTCGGGAAGGGGCGCGCGAGCACCGTAGAGATTGGCGGCGCACGCGGCCCGTCGCCATCGTAATGTGCGTGGTGCGGCTGTTCATGGCGTATCGGGAGACGTACAGTCACCAGGTGTGACCTCTGTCATCACGCTTCTCACCGATTACGGGCTGGAGGACGGCTACGTCGCCGCCTGCCACGGAGTGATCGCCACGATCGCGCCGTCGGCCCGGGTGATCGACGTGTGCCACCTCGTCCCTTCTGGTGATGTACGGCGCGGTGCGGCGATTCTCGCCCAGACGATCCCGTACCTACCCAGCGGGGTGCATATCGGCGCGGTCGACCCCGGGGCGGGCGTGGCGCGGCGCGCGGTGGCCGTGGAGGCGGGCGGCAGCGTGTTCGTGGGCCCGGACAACGGGCTGCTGTCGTGGGCCATCCACGCCAGCGGCGGCGCGCGGGCGGCGTACGAGATCAGCGACGAGCGTCACTTCCTGCGGCCGGTCTCGCCCACCTTCCACGGCCGCGACGTGTACGCCCCGGTCGCGGGCCGGTTGTGCGGCGGGCTCGACCCGGCCGACCTGGGCCCTGCGGTGCCGCTGGAGCGGCTGGTGGCGCTGCCGGAGCCGACCTCGGTGCTGCGCGAGGGGGCGGTGGAGGGCGAGGTCGTCTCGGTCGACCGCTACGGCAACACCCAGCTGTCGATCTCGGCGGGCGACCTGGAGGCGCTGGGGGTGCGGGTGGGCGACACGCTCGGGGTGATGCTGGGCAGGCGCCGCCTGTCGATGCCCTACCGCGAGTCGTACACCGCGGTGCCGCCGGGCGAGCTGGTGGCCTTCGCGGACTCGGCGGGGCTGATCGCCTTCGCCGTGAACAGCGGTGACGCGGCCCAGCGACTGGGCCTGCCACCAGGTGCACATGTCAGGCTTTCCCCCACGAGCTAAGACGAAAGCCACAGAACGGTAATTACACGGCGTATCGGACTGTTTACCGAAGCGTCGGATTGAATCATCGATCGCGTGTCAGAATGCACGGCAGTTCGGGCGCCCCCTCCCCCCGTTCGAGGTCGCCGTGCATCACGTCTGCGTTGTCCTGATCTCCATACTGTTCGCGGTCTGGCCAGCCACCGGACCGCCCGTCCCCGACCGCTGGCGCTCGTGGCCGGTCTCCCGGGTCTTCCCGGCGGCCGTGCCCGGCATCAGTCCCTCAGGGGCCCGGGTCACCTACCTGCTGACCGGCGTCGCGCCCGAGGCGCCCTGCCGGTCCGCGTTCCACCCCGGCGCGCTTCCCGCGCGTCCGTCGTGCGTCACCGCACTGCGCGCCACGTACGCCGACAGCACGTCCACCTTCGTGGCCACGGTCGGCATCGCCGTCCTGACCGGCTACGGCGAGCCCGCGGTGTCCGGCCCGTCCCGGCCGCCCACGGTGCGGCCGGTGGCCTTCCCCGGCGGGCCCGCCGAGCGCTTCGGCGAGCTCCAGTACGTCACCGGGGTGGTGATCGCCTCGCACGAGCGCTACCTGGTGGCCACGGCCGCCGGGCACGCCGACGGCAGGCCGTACCGGCCGGGCGACCGGGCCGGCAGCCGGCTGCGCGGCATCGCCAGGCAACTCGCCGTCGAGCTGCACCGAGGTCTGACCGGATGAGGCGTGGGCGGCGCCCGCCGCGAACCGTCCTACTGCCGCTGATGCCCCTGCTGCTGCTGGGCTGCGTGGCGGCGCTGCCCGCCGGCGGCACCACGGCGGCTGTGTCCACGCAGGAGACGGTGTCCGCGCAGGAGACGGTCCACGACGACGTGGGGGCCATGGCGCGGGCCCGGCAGTGGCAGATCTCCCTGCTGCGGCTGCCCGAGGCGTGGCGGACGAGCAGAGGCGAGGGTGCGCTGGTGGCGGTGCTCGACACCGGCGTCCGCGGCGACCATCCGGACCTCGGCGGCGCCGTGGTGCAGGGCCCCGACCTGACCGGCGCCTCCAGGACCGGTGGCATGTGGGGGCACCACGGCACGGCCATGGCCAGCCTGATCGCCGGCCGTGGCCACGGCCCGGACCTCGGCGTGATCGGTGTGGCACCCGCGGCGAGGGTGCTGTCGGTCAGGGTCACGCTGGAGAGCTCCGACCCTCGGCGCGAGCGACTGCGCGCGGGCGGGCGTCACGCACTGGCCAAGGGCATCCGCTACGCGGTCGACCACGGCGCGGACGTGATCAGCATGTCGCTGGGCGGAGGCAGCGGCGCGTGGGAGGGCTCGGCCCCCGAGGAGGAGGCCGTGCAGTACGCCATCACCCACGGAGTCGTCCTTGTGGCCTCCTCCGGCAACGACGGCGACACGGCCAACAAGAAGACCTTCCCCGCCGCCTACCCGGGCGTGATCGCCGTCGGCGCGATCGACAGACGACTCAGACCGGCCGGGTTCTCCAACCGGCGGGACTATCTGTCGGTCGTGGCGCCGGGCACGGGCATCGTCACCGCGAGCGCCTTCGGCGACTACGTGGTCGGCGACGGCACCAGCTCGGCGGCGGCCATGGTCGCGGGCATCGCCGCGCTGATCAAGTCGGCCCATCCGGAGCTGTCGCCCTTCCAGGTGCGCCGGGCCATCGAGCGCGGCACCCGGCAACGGCCGCCCGGCGGTTACGACAGGTCCTACGGGCACGGGGTGGCGAACGCGGTGCTGGCCCTGCGCGAGGCGGGACGGCTGGCCGCGACGCCCGCACTGCCCGCGCTGCCCGGCGCGTCCGGCGGGTCCGGCGCTGTCTCGATGCCCCCGCTGCCGGGCGGATACTTCGGCGACGGGCCGCCCGCCGAGCCGCCCGCCTCGCGGATGGCCGTGGTGGTGGGCATGGTGCTGCTGGTGGCGGGGCTGTCCGCCCGGGTGGTCGGGCGGCAGCGGCGGCGTCACTGCCGGTATGGACCCGGCGAACGCGGAGACCCCCCACGGTGATCCCGTGGAGGGCCTCGGCGCCTGACTACTCGGCGCCTGACTGCTTCGCGCCTGACTAGTTGACGTGGACCACGTCGTGCGTCTCGGCGAAGTGACACGCGCTCTCGTGCGTGGTGCCGGGCCTGATCTGCAGCAACGGCTCCTCCGTCGCGCAGATCTCCTGCGCCTTCCAGCACCGGGTGCGGAACCGGCAGCCCGACGGCGGGTTGGCCGGCGAGGGCGGGTCACCCTGGAGGATGATCCGCTCGCGCTGCTCCCGGCCCTCGGGGTCCGGGACCGGCACGGCCGACAGCAGGGCCTGGGCGTACGGGTGCGCCGGCTTGTCGTAGATGTCGACGTCGTTGCCGATCTCGACGACCTTGCCGAGATACATCACCGCGACCCTGTCGGAGATGTGGCGCACCACCGACAGGTCGTGGGCGATGAAGATGTACGCCAGGTTGAACTCGTCCTGCAGCCGCTCCAGCAGGTTGATGACCTGTGCCTGGATCGACACGTCGAGCGCGGAGACCGGCTCGTCGCAGACGATGATGTCCGGCTGCAGCGCCAGCCCACGGGCGATGCCGATGCGCTGGCGCTGGCCGCCGGAGAACTGGTGCGGATAGCGGTTGATGTAGTCGGGGTTGAGGCCCACGACCTCCAGCAGTTCCTGCACCTTGCGGGCGCGGTCGCCCTTGGGCGCCACCTCGGTGTGGATGTCGAACGGCTCACCGATGATGTCGCCGACGGTCATCCGCGGGTTCAGCGAGGTGTACGGGTCCTGCATCACCATCTGGATGTTGCGGCGCATCCGCTTGAGCTCGCCGCCCTTGGCCTTGGCGATGTCGCGGCCGCCGATCATGACCGAGCCGGAGGTCGGCCGCTCCAGCGCCATGAGGAGCTTGGCCAGCGTGGACTTGCCGCAACCCGACTCGCCCACGATGCCCAGCGTCTCACCCCTGTGGAGGTCGAACGAGACGCCGTCCACGGCCTTGATGGCGCCGATCTGCCTCTTCATCACGATCCCCTGGGTCAGGGGAAAGTGCTTGACCAGATCGCGAACCTCGAGGATGCGCTCACCCTTGGTCGCCATCGAGGACCTCCCTCCAGTAGTGGCAGGCACTGTTACGGGCGCCGCCGATCTCGTAGAGCGGGGGGGCGTCGGTCACGCAGTTGTCCTGGCGGTAGGGGCACCGCGGATGGAAAGCGCAGCCTGTCGGCATGTCGAGCAGGTTCGGCGGCAGCCCCTTGATGGCGTACAGCTCGTGGCCCTTGTGGTCGAGTCTGGGGATCGACTCCAGCAGGCCCTTCGTGTACGGGTGGGCGGGCGCCTTGTAGATGTCGTGCACGGAGGCGTTCTCCACGATGCGCCCGGCGTACATGACCGCGATCTTGTCGGCGACGTCGGCGACGACGCCGAGGTCGTGCGTGATCAGGATCATGCCCATGTTGCTCTCGCGCTGCAGCTCCGCGAGGAGCTCCATGATCTGCGCCTGGACCGTCACGTCGAGCGCGGTGGTCGGCTCGTCCGCGATCAGCACCTCGGGGTCCAGCGCGATCGCCATGGCGATCATGATGCGCTGCCGCATGCCCCCGGAGAACTGGTGCGGATAGTCGTTGACGCGCTGCTTGGCGGCCGGGATGCGCACCTTATCCATCAGCTCGACGGCCTTGACCAGGCTGTCACGCCTGGACATGCCGCGGTGCACCCGGAACATCTCGCTGATCTGCCAGCCCACGGTGAAGACCGGGTTGAGCGCGGAGAGCGCGTCCTGGAAGATCATCGCGATGCGCTGGCCACGCACCTGGGTGCGCGCCTCCTCCGAGAGCTTGAGCAGGTCGGTGCCGTGGAAGCGGACCTCCCCCTTGGGGACGCGCGCCGGCGGCACGTCGAGGATGCCCATGATGGCCTGGGCCGTCACGGACTTGCCCGAGCCGGACTCGCCCAGCACGGCGACCGTCTCGCCGGGGTTGAGCGAGTAGCTCACCCCGTTGACCGCCCGTACGACGCCCGCGCGGGTGGCGAACTCCACGTGCAGGTCGACGACTTCGAGCAGGGGACCGTTGCCCTGCCCTCCCTCGGCGGGCAACTCCTCCAGCGATGTCTTTCTCACTTGATCCCCCCTCCTACCTGAGCTTCGGGTCGAGCGCGTCGCGTACGGCGTCGCCCATCATGATGAACGCGAGCACGGTGACGCTCAGGAACACCGCGGGGAACACCAGCGGCAACGGCGCCTCCAGGAACCGCGCGCGGGCGTCGGCGATCATCAGACCCCATGAGATGTCGGGCGACTGGACGCCGACCCCCAGGAAGGACAGCGCGGCCTCGGCCGCGATGAACACGCCCAGGTTGATGGTGGCCACGACGATCACCGGAGCGACCGCGTTCGGCAGCAGGTGCTTGAACATGATCCGGCTCTGCCCCGCGCCCAGCGCCCGTGCGGCCAGCACGAAGTCCTGGCCTCTGGCCGTGAGGACGGCGGCCCGCATGATGCGGAACGTCATCGGCCAGGCCAGCACCGACAGCGCGATCACCACGAGCCAGATGCCCAGGTCGGCGCCCCGGAACGTCGCCGTGATGAGCAGCGCGCCCAGGATCGCGGGGATGGCGAAGAAGACCTCGGTGATCCGGGAGGTGATCGTGTCGGTGAGACCGCCCCGGGTGCCCGCGATGAGGCCGAGCAGGCCGCCCACCAGCGCGGTGATGACCGTGGTGGTGACCCCGATGATGATCGAGTTCTTCGCGCCGTAGATGGTCCTGGCGTACACGTCACAGCCCTGGCTGTCGCGGCCGAACAGGTGACCGGGGCTCGGCCCCTGACGGGCGGTGGACAGCTCGCAGGTGCGCGCGTCGAGCGGGTCGATCGAGGTGAACAGCGATGGCCAGAACGACATGACCAGCAGAATGGCGATGAGGATCAGCGAGAAGATGAACATCGGCCTGCGGCGCAGGTCGTACCAGGCGTCGCTCCACAGGCTCGCCGAGCGGGCCGCCTTCTTCTTGCCGCCCTCGGCCTGCGGCGGACCCGCCGTGGCCTTCTCGTCCGTCGTCAGCGTCTGCGTGTCCTGGGGCACAGGCCCGGCCTGTGGCGTGTCACTCATAGCGGATCCTCGGGTCGAGCACTGCGTACAACATGTCGACAACCAGGTTCGCCACGATGTACACCAATACCAGGATGGTCACGATACCCACGACGATCGGTTGCTCGCGCAGGTAAACGCCCTGATAGAGCTGGAAGCCGATGCCCGGCAGGTTGAAGATCGTCTCGGTGATCACCGCGCCGCCCATGAGGGCGCCGAGGTCGGCTCCCAGATAGGTGACCATCGGGATCAGCGCGTTGCGCAGCCCGTGCCTGCCGACGACTCTGCGCCTGGACAGGCCCTTGGCCGTGGCGGTGCGGATGTAGTCGGATCTCAGTGTCTCCACCAGGCTCGTTCTGGTGAGCCGGGTGAGATATGCGATCGACCCTCCGGCCAGCACGAACCCTGGCAGCAGATAGGACTTCAGCCCCTGTGAGACACCCGCGATCGGAAAGACCTCGAAGCCCACGGTCTGCTTGAGCCAGACGCCCAGCCACAACTGCAGGACGAAACCGCTGACCAGCGTCGGGACTGAGATGAGCAGCAGCGTCGAGGCGAGGATCGCGGTGTCGGTGGCCCTGCCGCGGCGCAGCGCCGCCCACAGGCCCAGCAGGACGCCGATGACGGCTTCGAGGACGAGTGCGACCAGCGCCAGGTTGAGCGTGACCTGCAGCTTGCCCGCCAGCAACTGAGTGACGGGGACACCCGCGAAGGTCTCGCCGAAGTCGCCGCGCAGGAAGATGCCGCTGATGTAGTACCAGTACTGCAGCAGCAGCGGATCGTCGAGGTGGTACTGCTCGCGAATGATCGCGACGATGGTCGGGTCCAGCCTCTTCTCGCCGGCCAGCGACGCCACGGGGTCACCGGGCAGTGCGAAGACGATCGCGAAGATGAACAGGGTGGCGCCCAGCAGGACTGGTATCGCCTGGATGAGGCGCCTGATGATGTATCGGCCCATACAAGTCTCCCGTACATGCCAGAAGGCAGTGCCTGGGAACCAGGGTCAACTCGGGCCCAGGGCGACTGCCTTCGAAGCGGGCTCCCGGAGGGTGGGACGCCAGTGTCGCCCACCCTCCGAAAACAATGTCAGGCCTTCTCGACCTCGGCCCATTCAACCTGGTTGAGCAGGTTGATCTTTACGTTCTTGACCTTGTTCGAGTAGCCGGAGTTGTTCCGGTAGAAGTACACCGGAACGTACGGGAGATCCTTGATCAGGACGTCGTCCGCCTGCTGGTAGAACTTCAGGCCCTCTTCGGCCGTCGCCGCCTGGTCACCCTTGGCGACCAGGTCGTCGAACTCCTTGTTGGAGTAGCCGGCGTAGTTGGAGCCCGTCTTGATCGCGCCGGTCGAGAAGATCGGCGACAGGTAGTTCTCGGCCGACGGGTAGTCGATCGCCCAGCCCATGCGGAACATGCCCTGGTACTTCTTGGCGTCAAGGTCGTCGAGGATGTTGGCGAACTTCTCGAACGGCTTGACGGTCACTTCGACACCGAGGTTGGCGCGCAGGTTGTTCGCGACGGCCTCGATCCACTCCTTGTGGCCGCCGTCGGCGTTGTAGCCGAGCTCCAGCTTCGCCGGACCCTTGGCCGCGGCGTACTGCTCCTTGGCCTTGCCCGGGTCGTAGGTGCAGGCCGCGCAGGCGCCCTGACGGTAGCCCGCGATGGCCGGGTTGATGAAGTCGTCGGCGGGGGCACGGGTGCCGGAGAAGACCGTCTCGGCGATGGTCTTCCTGTCGATGGCCATCGAGATGGCCTCGCGGACCTTGATGTCCTTGTACTCGTCGTTGTACTGCAGGGGGAAGCCGATGTAGCCGACACCGGCGTCCGGCTGGTCCTGGTAGCGGTCGCCGAGGGCCGTCTTCGCGCTGGCGATCGCCGAGGCGGGCAGCGCGTCGTGGATGTCCACGTTGTCGGCCTGGAGGTCGTTGTAGGCCGTCTCGGAGCTGTTGTAGAGCTTGAACTGGAGCTTGGTCCAGCCCTTCGGCTTCGTGGCGGGGTACTTGTCGTACACCGTCATGTCGATGCTCTGGTCGGTGCCCTTCTTGTAGGGCTTGTCGAGCTTGAACAGACCCTGACCGATGGGCTGCTCGCCGTACGCCGCGGTGACCTTGCCGTCGGCGCCGAAGGCGGCCTTGGGCAGCGGGTAGAACGCGGTGTAGCCGAGCATCACCTTGAACTGGGAGAACGGAGCCGCCAGCTTGACGGTGAAGGTGGTGTCGTCGACGACCTTGAGACCCGACATCTCCTTGGTCGTGACTTCCTTGCCCTCACCGGGGTTGAGGTCGGCGTAGCCCTCGACGCGGCCGAAGAAGTAGCCGGCGCCCTGGGCGTTGTCCTGGTTGGCCGCGTAGTTCCACGCGTCGACGTAGTTCTGGGCGACCAGCGGCTCACCGTTGTGCCAGGTGTAGCCCGGCTTGAGCTTGATCGTCCAGGTGATGTTGTCATCGCTGGTGATCGACTCGGCGGCGGCCTCGACCGCCTCCTTGTTGTCGTTGTAGTTCACCAGGGGCTCGAACACCGCGGCGAGCACCTCGGCGCCCTCGGACTCGGTGGTGTTGGAGGGAACCAGCAGGTTCTGCGGCTCGCCCAGCTCCATGCGGACCGGCGTGTCGCCGCCACCCGTCGCGGAGTCGCCAGACTGGGTGGCACCGCCGCCACACGCGGCGACCGCGAGGGCGAGCAGCGCGGTACCGGCGACGATCCGTGCGCCTCTAGTAACACGCATGGTAAAAAAATCCTCCCTCTAACCAAGTGGACGTAAGCCCTGAGCTGCGTTGATCGTGAGCAGCCTGACGGGGGGTTCCTGGTGAATCCCCGGATTTGGCTGACCTGGTCAAACCAGCTGACGCCCTGCCAGTCGATCGCGACTATCCCTTACTACTTGCCACCAGCGAGTCTCTGGCGCGTTGCAGTTCGGTCACACGTGCGCCTATGCAGCGTCACACCCATACCCACCAAACGACCCCAGACCGAACGAAACGGTCAGACAGGTATAGGCCAGGACGTGAACGCACGATGAAAATTACCTCTTACCAGACGGTGCTCGCGCCGTTGCCGACGCGGACGCCGCCGCTGAGCTACGGTTGAGCGACTCTTGACGGTGCCTTGGAACCGAGCACCCCGAGCGTCCGTCCAACTGTCGCCGCAGTCCGCTGTGGCAGGCACCCCAACCACCCGGATCCAATAGAGTCCTTGCCATGAGCCAGCCGGAATCCGCTGTCGCGGACGCCCAGGCGGGCGGCCGAAGCGCGCAGGAGCCGCTGGCCAAGCTCGCCCAGAGATACGGTCTTCGCCGCGCCATCGCGCGGCCGAGGTTCCATGTCTACGTTCGCCAGCTCTGGGAGCGGCGACACTTCATCCTGACGTACGCCACGTCGCGCAACGTCTCGAAATACTCCAGCTCCGCGCTCGGCCAGCTCTGGCAGGTGCTGACCCCGCTGCTGAACGCCGCCATCTACTACGTGATGTTCGGCCTCATCCTCGGCGGCAAGGGCGACATCGTCAATTACCCCGCCTTCCTGCTGACAGGGATGTTCGTCTTCACCTACACGCAGCGAAGCTTCACCGCGGGTGCCAAATCGATCTCCAGCAACCTCTCGCTGATCCGCGCCCTGCACTTCCCCAGGGCCGCACTGCCCCTCGCCTACACGATCCAGGAGTTGCAGCAGCTCGCCATCTCCATGGGCGTCCTCGGGCTGATCGTGGTGATGACCGGCGAGGCGCCCAACTGGTACTGGCTCATGATCCCGATCGTGCTGCTGCTGCAGACGATGTTCAACGTCGGCGCGGGACTGGTCATAGCCCGGCTGGGCTCCTCCATGCGGGATCTCAACCAGCTCCTGCCCTTCATCACCCGCACCTGGCTCTACGCGTCCGGAGTCTTCTTCTCCATCCAGGAGAAGGTGGTCGGCAGCCTCGAACTCCCGCAGTGGGTCGCCAACGTGATGTACCTCAATCCGGCGGCCTCCTACATCGAGTGGATGCGGGAGATCCTCATCGGCACCTACAACGACTCGGTGGGGCACCACCCCCCGACAATGGTGTGGGTCTCTTGCGTATTCTGGGCAGTGTTCGCACTCGGCTTCGGTTTCTGGTACTTCTGGCGAGCCGAGGAGAGGTACGGGCGTGGCTGAACTGACCAAGGAGCTGTCACAGGTGAAGGGTAAGGAGCCCGCCGTCCGCGGCAAGGACGTCAGGGTGCACCCCAACCCGGAGCCTCCGGCGAAGGGCCCCTTGGACGCACCCACCGGTACGCCGACCGTCATCGTCGACGACCTGCACATCGTCTACCGCGTCTACGGCGCGGCGTCGGAGAGCGAGAAGGGCAACGCGGTCAACGCCCTCACGCGCATTCTCAAGCGCCAGGGCCGGCCGGAGATGAAAGAGGTGCACGCCGTCAAGGGCGTGTCCTTCGTGGCCTATCACGGGGACGCGATCGGCGTCGTGGGGCGCAACGGCTCCGGCAAGTCGACGCTGCTGCGCGCCATCGCCGGCCTGCTGCCGCCGCACGAGGGCGCCGTCTACACCGACGGGCAGCCGTCCCTGCTCGGCGTCAACGCCGCGCTCATGCGCGAGCTCACCGGCGAGCGCAACATCGTCCTCGGCTGTTACGCGATGGGCATGACCCCGGCCGAGGTACGCGAGAAGTACCAAGAGATCGTCGACTTCTCCGGCATCGACGAGTTCGTCCAGCTGCCGATGTCCACCTACTCCTCCGGCATGGGCGCCCGCCTGCGCTTCGCGATCTCCTCGGCCAAGACCCACGACGTGCTCCTCATCGACGAGGCACTGGCGACGGGCGACCGTGAGTTCCGCAAGAAGAGTGAGCAGCGCATCCGCCAGATCCGCGAGTCCGCCGGCACCGTCTTCCTCGTCGCCCACGACCTGCGGGTGATCGAGCAGACGTGCAACCGGGTGATCTGGCTGCACAAGGGGAAGATCAAGATGGACGGCGACCCCAAAGAGGTCCTCGCCGCCTACACCAAGGGCTAGTCCCGTACTGCCACTGAACCGATCCTCCCGTGCCACTTCATTCGCTGTTGTGTGCGAAAACCGAGTCAGGTGTGGCGTAAGAGACTGACATCGCCAACCCGTGTCCGATAGGATTCGAACGTCGGTTCGAGCATGGGAACGGCGATGGAGTGGGGGACGCGATGGGCGAGCTTTCGGCCGCGATCGACCACCTGGACACCGAGGACGTGTCCGAGATCCCGCGGACGCAGCTGGCTGAGCAGCTGCTCGAGTTGCACTGGCAGATGGCGCGCCTGCAGGCCCAGATCGCTCGCCGCACGGGGATCCGACTGCCCTGACGACAACGATCCAGCCCCGCCTGACGGCCCTGACGGCCCGGTCGGCCTGACGGTCCGGTCGGCCTGACGGAAACGACAAGGCCGCCGGCCCTCTCGGGGCCGGCGGCGGGTGGGGCTCGGCGGCGACGCTGCCCTGCAAGTAGCGGCGCCGCACGAGTCCGGCCGGGCTTGGCCGCCCGGCTTGGGGGTGAGCTCGCTCGCTGTCGCGAGGGCTCTTGACCCGCACGCGTCAGGCTTCGACGCCCTGGCATCTCAGGGGGCTTCGAAGGCTTGACGCGTCCGGTGCGACGGTGTCCCCGGCGCGTGAGACGCGCCGCCGAAGGGCACCTGTCGCGCGTGAACGCCACCTTCCCGCGGCGCGGTGGTCTACGAGACGTCGGCACCTTTGACGCTCGCGAACCGCCGCATCGCCGCCGGCCGGCCGGCGTTCAACACGCTGTTCGATAGGGGTCGGCAGTGACCGCGGTGACCTCGGTGGCCGCAGTAACGCGTGACCGCAGCGACCGAAGCGACCTCAGCGACCTAGCGGCCCGTGACGTGGCTGGTCAGCGCGGCCGTGGTCCAGCCCAGCGAGGTGATCGCGTCGGCGTAGATCCCGGCGGCCTTGGTCCCGTTGGCGGAGACGACCGTGGAGGCGTCCTCGATGAGAGGAGAGATCTCGTCGATGGCGGCGAGCTGCGTGGCGCCAGGAAGCACCTCGACGAGCGGCGCCAGCTCGGCCGGGACCACCCGCCCGATCAGCGGGGCCAGCTTGCCGTTGGAGGCGGCGGGCAGCGCGTGCCTGGCCGCCTCGGATAGGCCGGCCACCGTGCTCTCCATGGACAGGCTGCCGACGCCCTGGGTGGTGCCGTTCATCGTCCTGCTGGTGGTGCCGGTGGTGTCGGGCAGCAGGCTGGTGCTGGACAGCTGGGCCATCGCACCGCCCAGGGAGCCTTCCACCAGGTCGGCCACCGAGGCGAAGGCGCCGTGCAGCGTCTGCTGCTCGGCGGCCTTGACCTGGAAGCTCTGGACCTGCTTGACGCCGCCGGGCGCCGCCATGCGGGAGGCGCCGCCGGGCTTTGTGCCACCGGGCACCATGCCGCCGAGTGCGGGCAGGTTGCCCAGCAGCTCGCCGCCCAAGGGCAGGCCGGCGACCTTGGGGCCGAGTTCGGGCCTCGGCTCGGAGTCGGGGGTGATGTCCTCGTAGGAGTTGGGACCGCCCATGTACTCGGCCTGGTCCTCTGCGTCGTCCACCTGACCGCCGAGTGGAAGGGCGCCGCCGCCGAGCAGACCGCCGAGCACCCCTCCGCCCGTGAGTTGGCTGAGCAGGTTCCCCATGCCTCCGTCGTCCCCGCCGAGCAGGCCGCCGATGGGGTCGTCACTGGGTGCGTGGTTGACGCCGTGGTCGTTGACCTCGGCGTGGACCGGCGCGGCCAGAGCCGCCGCCAGCCCAAATGATGTGACGGCGACCGCCGTCTTGATTACACGTTTCATGATTGCCTTCCCGGCTCGTGATCGATCGCGCTCGAATGCAGTGGAAATGCGAATCGATAACCCCCGAATGCCGTGGCGTACGCGCTATGGGCACCACACGAAGCACGTCGTCCCGGCTGAGCTACTGACGCAGTTCTATCACCCTCGGAAGGTCCGCGTCGGCCACTAAAAGCCTGCGTGACACGGGCTTTGTGGGCAAGTTACGTAACGGCGTAAGGGTAATGAGCGAGAGGACAAGTCGGGAAATAGCAGGAGGCTATTTCGGTTATTCAGCGGACGTCTCCGCCGACATGGAAGCGCGCCCACACGGCCCGTCAACAAGCGTCGACAAACAAATGTCGCGGGCCGGGGGCGCAGATTTTCCGGTTGCGGTAGACGCGCTTGACCGCTCAGACCGGCAGGAGGGCGTCCTCAGTGGAGACCTCGAACGGGAAACGGTCGGCGAATGCCGGCCGCAGGTCCGTCAGCCAGACCGCCGACGGATCGTAGTGGGCGAAGAAGGGCCGCCCCACCAGCGCGGGATCGCGCGACTGGATCAGGTGGAGCACGAAATAACGCTGACCGTCGATCTCGGTGACGCCGTCGACGCACACCTTGCCGGGCGTCGCCGACATGGACGGTCCCCGTACGGTCCGGCAGAGCCCGGACACGCTCGCGTAGGCGTCCCTGAAGACCTCGTACGCACGGGCGAGCGGCACCGCGAAGTAGTCCTGAGGACCGGTGTCACGCTCGATGAACATGTAGTAGGGGATCATCCCCATCGCGTGCTGCCTGCGCCACATGGCCGTCCACACGGCGGGGTCGTCGTTGATGGACCTGATGAGCGGCGCCTGAGTCCTGATCGTCGCCCCGCTGCCGAGGATGCGCTGGACCGCGGACTCCACCAGCGGTGACTCCAGCTCGCGCGGGTGTGAGAAGTGGGCCATGAACGCGAGGTTCTTGCCCGACCGCACGACCTCCTCGAACAGGCCGAGCGTGGCGTCCGCGTCGGGATCGGTGACGAAGCGCTGCGGCCAGTAGGCCAGCGCCTTGGTGCCGATCCTGATGGACTCCAACTGCTCCAGCTCGATCAGCGGGCCCATGTAGCGCCTGATCACCGACTCGCCCATGATCATGGCGTCGCCGCCGGTGATCAGGACGCTGGTGACCTCGGGATGCTGGCGGATGTAGCCGACCATCTGGTCGATGTCGTCGGAGGCGAACTTCAGATCGGCGTCGCCGACGAACTGGGCCCAGCGGAAGCAGTAAGTGCAGTAGGCGTGGCAGGTCTGCCCCTGCTTGGGGAAGAAGAGCACGGTCTCCGGATATTTGTGCTGCAGGCCGGGCACGGGCTCGTCGCCGATGCGCGGGACGTTGAGCTCCTTCTGGCCTGCGGGGTGCGGGTTGAGCTGGGCTCGCACCTTGTTGGCCTCGGCCTGGATCTCGGCGTTGGGTGCTTCGGCCTTCAGAAGGTCGGCCAGCCTGGCGACGTCGGCCGCGGGGAGCATGTCCTCCTGCGGGAAGACCAGGCGGTATATGGGATCGTCGGGCGCCGCCGACCAGTCGATGAGTTCGTCGACGACGTAGGCGTTGGTCCGGAAGGGCAGCACCGTCGCGACGGCGCGCACCTTCAGCCTCTCCTCATCGTCGAGTCCAGCTCGCAGCAGGAGGTCATCGAGATGCTTGGACGTGTATGCCCGGAAGCGTCGCGTTCCTGCTTGGTTCAAGATCACTAGGCCGTTCCCATCTTTTTTGTTCGATCTGCTGTAAACCTCAGGCCCCCGTCGTGCGTCTAGGGCTCTTATATCGGGACGCGGCACGCCACGGCTACGGTTCCGTGTGAGCTCCAAGTTTCTTGGGAGGTTCGTGACCTAAGAACTCACGACATATCGTGATTCGACCTAGACTGGCCATCGTGACCGACGACCCCGTCCTGCGAGCCTCCGACGCCGACCGTGACCACGTGGCCACGCTGCTCGGCGAGGCCTACGCCACCGGCAGACTGACCACCGTCGAGCACGCCGACCGGCTCGAAGCCGTGTACACGGCCAAGACCATGGGCGAGCTCGCCCCCCTGACCCGCGACCTCCCCCAGCTGTCCGGCGACACGGGCACTCCCGCCTCCCTCAAGCAGCAGACCGTCAACGCCGTGTTCAGCAAGGTCATCAAGCGCGGGCGCTGGATCGCCTCCCGGCACACCCATCTGGCGGCCACCTTCGGCGCCCTCATCGTGGACCTGTCCCAGGCCGTCCTGCCGGGGCGCGAGATCACGGTGTCCGTCAGCGCCTTCTGCGCCAAAATGATCATCCGGGTGCCGCCGAACGCCCAGGTCATCGACGAGGTGGGCGCGCTGTTCGCCAAACGGCAGGTCTCCGGCGGCGCGGGCGGCGACGGGCCGGTGATCAGAGTCGTCGGCCAGGCCACGTTCGGCAAGGTCATCGTGGCCCGCACCGTCTCCGACTGGAACCTGCACGGCGACGCCTGACGGTCCACCCACCGGTTACCCTGAGGTCGGCCGTGCCTACGATGCGGACATCAGGCACAACCGCGCTCCGGCCACGCGACACGAACCGGATCGCTGGCCGTACGAGGTGACCATTTGTCCGACAGCAGGCCGATCGCGCTCGACGCCATGGGCGGCGACCACGCACCCCACGAGATCGTCGCGGGAGCCGTGCACGCCGTACGGGAGCGTGGACTGCGGGTGGTGCTCGTCGGCTCCCCGCGGGTGCTCTACGAGTCCCTCGCCGAGCTCGACGCCACCCACGAGATCCCCATCGTGCGCGCCGAGGAGGCGCTGGCCATGGACGAGGGCGCGCTGGCCAGCCTGCGCCGCCCCCGCTCCAGCATCGCGATCGCCTGCCACCTGCTGCGGCGCGGCGACGTGTCGTCGGTGGTGTCGGCCGGCTCGACCGCGGGCATCGTCGCCACCGGGAAACTGCGGCTCAAGACCCAGCAGGGCGTGCTGCGACCGGCCATCGCCGTCGCCCTGCCCACCCTGCCGCACCCCACGCTGCTCCTGGACGCGGGCGCGAACGCCGAGGTCAAACCCGAGGTGCTGGTGCAGTTCGGACACCTGGGCGCCGCATACGCCGAGCTGGCGTACGGCATCGAGTCGCCCAGGGTGGGCCTGCTCACCATCGGCAGCGAGGCGGAGAAGGGCAGCAAGGTCGTCAGGCGGGCGCACGAGCTGCTGGAGGCCGCACCCGGCCTGCACTTCGTCGGCAACGTCGAGGGCTACGACCTGCTGACCGGGAAGGCCGACGTGATCACGACCGACGGCTTCACCGGCAACGTGGCGCTCAAGACCATGGAAGGCGCGGTCCGCTACGCCTTCGACGAGCTCAGGCAGACCATCGGCGGCAGCCCGCTGGCCAGGCTGGGCGCGTTCATGCAGCGCCCCCGCCTGCGCGCGCTCAGCGACCGCCTCGACGCCGAGGCCCAGGGCGGCGCGGTGCTGCTCGGCCTGAATGGCACGGTTGTCATCGCGCACGGCTCGGCCAAGGCCAAGAGCATCAGCGCCGCCTGCCGGCTCGCGGCCGACCTGTCATCGGCCGGCCTCGTGGCCGGCATCGGCGAGCGGGTGACCACCGTCCAACGCTCCCACAGGTCGCGCTGACCCCCGGTAGGGTGAAGCCCCGTTCGCACATCGGGGGGTCTGCGTGCATGGGCTGACATCCGCACAGGTCGCGGAGGCGAAGACCAACGACGTGCCGCGCCGGTCGAGCAGGTCTCTGAGCGCGATCGTCAGAGCCAACGTCCTCACCCTTTTCAACCTGGTCATCGGCCTGTTGTGGGCGCTCATCCTGATCTTCGGCGAGTGGCAGGACAGCGTGTTCGGCCTCATCATGGTCGCCAACGTGCTGATCGGCATCGTGCAGGAGCTGCGCGCCAAGCGCACCCTCGACAAGCTGGCGGTCGTCGGCCAGAGCCCCGTGACGGTCCGCCGCGACGGCCAGGACCGGCTGATCCCGCCCCACCAGGTGGTGCTCGGCGACCTCATCCTGCTCGGCCCCGGCGACCACCTGCTGGTCGACGGCGAGGTCGTCGCGTCCGACGGGCTGGAGATCGACGAGTCGCTGCTCACCGGCGAGGCCGACCCGGTGCACAAGCGGCCGGGCGACCGGGTCCTCTCGGGCAGCTTCGCCGTCGCCGGGACCGGCGCGTTCACGGCGACCGCCGTCGGCGCCGACGCCTACGCCGTACGGCTGGCCGAGGAGGCCAGCCGCTTCCACCTGGCGCATTCGGAGTTACGCGACGGCGTGGCCAGATTCATCAGGTACATCACCTGGCTGGTCATCCCGATCGGCGCTCTGCTCATGTACAGCCAGCTGCGCAACTCGGTCGACTTCGGCACCGCCATCACCGGCGCGGTCGCGGGCATCGTCACCATGATCCCCGAGGGTCTGGTGCTGATAACCTCGATCGCCTTCGCCGTCGGCGTCGTACGGCTCGGCTGGCGCGGCTGCCTGGTCCAGGAGCTGCCCGCGATCGAGGGCCTGGCCAGGGTGGACGTGCTCTGCCTGGACAAGACCGGCACGCTCACCGCGGGCGGCATGAAGCTGGACCGGGTGCTGCCCCTGCGGGACGGGCTGCCCGTGGAGGACGCGCTCGCCTCGCTGGCCGGCGCGGACAGCCGGCCCAACGGCACCGCCCAGGCCATCCGGGCGAGCTACCCCGCCGCACCCTGGCAGGCGCTCGACACCGTGCCGTTCTCCTCCGCCCGCAAGTGGAGCGGCGCCGACTTCGGACCGCACGGGACCTGGCTGCTGGGCGCGCCCGACGTCCTGCTTGCCCCCGGCGACGACGGCTACGACCAAGCCGCCGAGCTGTCCGCCACCGGTGCCCGCGTACTCGCGCTGTGCCGTACGAGCAGCCTGTCGGCGCCGGAGGGGTGCAAGCCCGTCGCGCTGATCACGCTGGAACAGCGGATCAGGCCCGACGCCGAGGAGACGCTGCGCTACTTCGCCGCGCAGGGCGTCACCGTCAAGGTCATCTCCGGCGACAGCCCCGCCGCCGTGTCCGCCATCGCCACCGGCCTGAACATCCCCGGCGGCGACCGCGCCGTCGACGCCCGCACGCTGCCCGACGACCCGGAGGAGCTCGCCGAGCTGGTCGACACCCACACCGTCTTCGGCCGCGTCACCCCGCAGCAGAAACGCCTTTTCGTCGGTGCCCTCCAGGCGCGCGGCCACACGGTGGCGATGACCGGCGACGGCGTCAACGACGTCCTCGCGCTGAAGGACGCCGACCTGGGCATCGCGATGGGCGCGGGCAGCCCGGCGACCAAGGCCGTCGCTCAGGTGGTGCTGCTCGACGACCGGTTCGCGACGCTGCCGCACCTGGTCGGCGAGGGCCGCAGGGTGCTGGCCAACATCGAACGGGTCTCCGGCCTGTTCCTCACCAAGACCTTCTACGCCATCGTGCTCTCCCTGGCGACGGGCGTTCTGGGGATGATGTTCCCGTTCACGCCGCGGCACTCGACCCTGGTGAACGCGGTGACCATCGGCTTCCCCGCCCTGTTCCTGGCCCTGGCGCCGACGCTGGACCGGGCACGCTCCGGCTTCGTGCCCCGGGTGCTCCGGCTGGCCGTGCCAGCCGGGGTGATCTGCGCCGTCGCCGTGCTGCTGGCGTACGCGGCGGCTCGCAGCGGCAGCCTGGAGCAGGACCGCACCTCGGCGGTGCTCGCGCTCTTCCTCACCACCTGGTGGGTGCTCGTGCTGGTCGCCAGGCCGCTCAACCGGTGGCGGATCATCCTGGTCGCGGCCATGGCCGCGCTGTTCGGGCTGGCCCTGGCGCTGCCGTTCGTCCGGGACCTGTTCGCGCTGCGGCCCGGCGATCTCGCCGACGATCTGACCGCCGTCGGCATCTCCGTGGTGGCCGCCGCCGCGATCAGCATCGCGGTCAGGCTCGCCGGTACCCTTAGACCATGACCGACCCGCAGATAGTGCTCACCGAGCGCGTCCAGCAGGCGCTGGCGTCCGCGTTCGGCTCCGAGCACGCCGACGCAGACCCGCTGATCCGGCCCTCCCAGTTCGCCGACTTTCAGGCGAACGTCGCGATGAGCCTGGCCAAGCGCCTGCGACGGTCCCCGCGGGAGGTCGCCGAGTCGATCAGAGCGGCGTTGACCGGCTTCCCCGGCACGGTGGAGGTCAGCGGCCCTGGCTTCCTCAACATCACGCTCGACGACTCCTGGATCGCCGGCGAGGCCACCGGCATGCGCGCGGACGAGCGCCTCGGCGTCCCCACCGTCACCCCGCCGCAGACCGTGGTGATCGACTACTCCGCGCCCAACGCGGCCAAGGAGATGCACGTCGGCCACCTGCGCACGACGATCGTCGGCGACGCGCTGGCGCGCGTCCACGAGCGCCTCGGCAACCACGTCGTCAGGCAGAACCACCTGGGCGACTGGGGCACCCCGTTCGGCATGCTCATCGAGCACCTCCTCGACATCGGCGAGGAGGCCGCCGTCGCGCAGCTCGAAGCCGGCCAGGGCACCGAGTACTACCAGGCGGCCAGGGCCAAGTTCGAGTCCGACGAGGCGTTCAAGACACGCGCCCGGGTCCGGGTGACGACGCTGCAGTCGGGCGACCCCGAGACCATGCGGCTCTGGCACGTCTTCATGGACGCCACCGTCCGCTACTTCAACAAGATCTACGCCATGCTCGGCGTCACGCTCACCGACGCCGACATCGCCGGCGAGAGCATGTACAACCCGATGCTGGAGAAGACCTGCCAGGACCTGGAGGCCGCCGGGGTGGCCGTCGTCAGCGACGGCGCGCTGTGCGTCTTCCCGCCCGGCTTCATCGGCTCCGACGACAAGCCGCTCCCGCTGATCATCAGGAAGAGCGACGGCGGCTACGGCTACGCCTCCACCGACATGGCGGCCATCCGCTACCGCGTGCACGACCTCAAGGCCGACCGCATCCTCTACGTCGTGGGCGCCGACCAGGCGCTGCACTTCCGCATGGTGTTCGCCGCGGGCCGGCTGGCCGGCTGGCTCCCCGAGACCGTCCACGCCCAGCATGTGCAGATCGGCATGATGCTGGGCAAGGACGGGCGCCGGTTCAAGACCCGCTCCGGCGAGTCCGTCAAGCTGGCCGACCTGCTGCAGGAGGCCGTCGACCGGGCCTCGGAGCGGCTGGCCGACCGCGGCTACGACGAGGCCACCCGCGAGGAGATCGCGCACGCGGTGGGCATGGGCGCGGTGAAGTACGCCGACCTGTCGGTCGGCCACGACACCGAGTACGTCTTCGACTTCGACCGCATGCTGGCCTTCCAGGGCAACACCGGCCCCTACATGCAGTACGCCACCGCCCGGATCCGCTCGATCTTCCGCAAGGCCGGGACGGAGCCGTCGGAGGCCACCGCGTCCATCGTCCCGGCCGAGCCCGCCGAGCGCGCGCTGGCGCTGCACCTGCTGGGCTTCGGCGAGGTCGTCGGCCAGGTCGCGACCCACTCCGAGCCGCACCGGCTGTCGGCGTTCCTGTTCGAGACGGCCAGCCTGTTCAGCACCTTCTACGAGCAGTGCCCGGTGGTCAAGGAAGGCGTCGACGCCGAGACCAGCGCACATCGGCTGGCCCTGTGCGCGCTGACGCTGCGCGTGCTGGAGTCGGGGCTCGACCTGCTGGGCGTCCCGGTCCCCGCCCGCATGTAAGCAGGCCGTTAGGCCCGTCGTGGGCGCGCCTCCGCCTCGAAGGCGCGCTCACCGGGTTAGGCTTTACGCGGTCATGAACTGAGGCCGACATGGGGGAGTTCTCTGCCTTGAGCACGGATCTGACTGCGAGCCCCCAAGCAGCGGCGGAGCTTCGCCGCTACGCGGAGGCGCTGCTGTCGCACCTGGCGGCCAACGGCACCGCGCCGCCCTCCGCGCCCGGCTTCGCCGACATCCCCGGCCACTGGCTGCCGCCCGCCGTGGAGGCACTGGTGGCGATCCTCGGCGGGGACGACCCGCTGGAGCCGCTGAGCAAGGCGGCCGGCCGCGACCAGCAGCGCACGGCGCTCTTCCTCTGCCTGGCGCTGGCCGTGGCGGGCCACGGCAGCCGCGTCCACGCCTCCTGGCTCGGCACCGCCTTCGGCGACCTGTCGCTCGACCACCCGGTCACCCACGGCCAGCGCTCCCTGTGGCTCGCCGCCGCCAGGGGCGCCTACGGCCCGGCCGGCAAGATCTTCGTGCTGCGCAAGCTGGACGCGCTGGCGGTGCAGGAGCACGCCGACCCGCAGCAGTGGGTGCAGGCTCTGGTGCCCGGCGAGCCGTCGGTCGTGGTGCCGGCCTCTCTCACCGACTTCCCCGAGATGGCGGAGATCCCCGAGCTGGCCCGGCCCGCCCAGGCGGCCGCCCGGCTGGCCCGGCTGCGGTCCCGCTGCGAGGAGATCACCTCGACCCGGCAGGCCGACCACGACTCCTCCACCACGCTGACCAACGACGCCGCCAGCCCGGCCACGGCATGGGCCGAGGACGAGCCGCTGGCGGTGCTGCGCTCACTGATCGGCCTGGGCACCCCTCCGGGGCCGCTGGCCTCGCTCAGCTCGCATCTCCTCGACGACCTGCGCCCCGGCGCCGACATGCACCTGACGGCCATCGCCCTGCACGTGGCCGGGCCGATACTGCGCGGCTTCGCGGAGGAGCTGGAGGCCGACTGCCGGCTGGAGCCGCCCGCCACGGTGACCGTGACGCTGCTCGGCCACCCCATCAAGCTCCACCCGGAGGGCCCCGACCCCACCACGCTGGCCGCCGCGGAGGCCGCGATCGTCCTGTCCGGCACCACGCCACGCCGCCCCCCGTGGGACGTGGCGCTGCTGATCGTCGCAGGTGTGGCGTGCCTGGTGGCGGCGGTGCTCGGCCCTCCGCTGCTCGCGGCGGCGGGAGTGGCCCTGCTGGGCCTGGCGGGTTGGCGGCACTGGCGGCGGCGCAAGGCCGCCGAATCCGACGCTCGCTACGTGGCCGCCCAGATCAGCGAGCTGAAGGAGCTGGCCGACGGCGCGGTGTGGGCGCTGCACGCCTACGCCCGCGAAGCCGAAGGCCGCGCCAAGCAGGCCGCCGACGACTCCACCGAACTCTCCCGGCTGATCCGTCGCGGCCCGCGCGCGGCCTAGCTCGTCTCGATCTCCACGTGCGCCGGGGCCAGCAGGAACACCCGGTCGGCGATGCGCTCGATCCGTCCCTCGCACCCGTAGGCCAGCCCCGCGGCGAAGTCGACCATCCTGGTCGCCTCCGGCATCGCCATCCCCGTCACATCCATGATCACGGTCTGACCCTCGCGGAAGTACTGGCCGATCAACGGTGCGTCGTTGTACTTCAGCGGCTGGACCATGACGATCCGTGACGACTCGGCGCTGGAGCGCCACCTGCGAGCCGCCCTCTCGGTCGCAGGCATGTACTCCTCTTCGTACTGCCCGTCGTCGTCGTAGCCCTCGTCGTAGTGGTCGATCCCGCTCAGGCCAAGGTAGCCCGCTACCTTACGCACTGCCCCCATCGGCTTGTCCTTTCCTCAGGAACTCACCGCAATCGGCACGTCCCGACACATTGGACGGTAACCGACGATTCCGTGTTCGCCTTGCGACACGCCCAGCGCTAATTGTATTTTGTACGGCTTGCGTCCTGGTTTCATCTCAATATCTGGGCTCGTTTAGCGTCGGTTCACGCGTCCGTTCATCGCGGACGCCTTCACCGGCACAGCATTCAAGGGTAATCCTGCAGCGCTCTGCCTGCTGGAGGATCCGATTGCCGACGAGTGGACGCAGTCGGCCGCCACGGAGCCGTGCCTGCCGGGGGCACGACCCACATCCTGTATTCGACGATCATGACGGCAGCCCCCGACAATTTCCGCGCGGCGGCGGAGCCCTCATGGTGAATCGCGACCTCAACGACATGATCACAATGGATTTCCGGGCTGCGAAAGTGACTCCCGCCACACTTGTCGAGTGCTCGGCCAAAGCCACTTCGTCCTGGCCGGCCTGGGGCGGTGTCGTGCGGGAGGCGCTCGACGGCGACGGCGTCCGTCTCGCGGGACGCGCCGTCACCGTCCTCTCCGGCACCTTGCACATCTAGCCTCCCAACAGCCACTAACCCCGGGGGTTGCCCATATTCAGATCGCAAATCACCTCCACGCATGTCACGATTGCGCATCGCTTGCGGCGTGGGCGTGAAAGTGCAGGCTCCGGGCCCTGTCCTGGAACCCGAGCCCGCGGTAGAGCCGCGCCGGCACGGGATAGGCGTCGTCGCCGCGCGGCGCCACCACCGCCAGCGCCGCCCCAGCCGCACGCGCGGCGCGCAGCCCCGCCGAGCACGCCGCCCCGGCCAGCCCCCGGCCGCGATGCTCCGGCACGGTGCCCACCGGCTCGATCCTCGCCGCCCCGGCCGCCTCGTCCAGCCAGAGCAGGCAGTAGGCCGCGACGCTCCCGTCCGGCGCCACCACACACCGGTCAAGGTCCTGCCGGTACGGCCAGGCATCCCGTACGGCGCTGTAGCTCTCCACACTGACCCGCGACGGGTGGAAGGCAGCCCGATGTGCCAGCACCCGCCCCGGCACGTCCTCGTCGCCCACAGCCCGCGCCACGTACCCGGCCGGCAGCCGGATCTCCGGCAGCGCTTGGAGGTCCCGGCTCAGGTGCACGAAGAACGGCCCGCCGTCGGCCCGCAGGTAACCGCGCCGCTCCAGCGCCTCGACCAGGTGCGTTTCGGCGCTGGAGACGACGACGCTGCGATCGGTGTCGCGTACGGTCTCCTCGAACCACCCCAGAACCTCATCCGCCAGCTCCGGGCGACCCGGATCGACGGCCAGCTCAAGATGCCCCGGCAACTCGATCCACCCCCACGCCAGCGTCCGCCCGCCGGCGTCCCACAGCATGGTCGGCCATTCAGCCTCGCGCCCCACATGCTGGAACCGCCCCCAGGCCAGATCCCCGACATGCCAGCGGGACTCCGGGGACCAGATCCGGCTGGTGAGCTCCTGCATCGCCCGCAGGTCGCGGGGCCCGGCATAGCGTCGCGTGTCGACCATGCGCAGCAGTCTCATGGACCGCGCATCCCACCCGCATCCGCATATCCGTGTGAAGACGAACCAGCCCATCGCCGAACAAAGGGCATCCGGCCATACCCACCGAGAGGCCCGCGTGCATACAAGCCCTCCCACAAGAACGACCACCTGCCATGGCGATGACCGACGCCCAGGTGATCGAGCAGTCCCGGCGTCACCCCGAACGGTTCGGCGAGCTCTTCGACCGCCACTTCGACACCATCCATCGCTACATACACCTGCGCCTGGGCGAACAGGCGGCCGACGACCTCGCGGCCAAGACCTTTCTGCGGGCCTTCCGCGGCCGTGACCGGTACGACCCCGGCCGTCCCAGCGCCCGCGCCCGAGCCGTTCAGGGCGTACCACGACAGCCTCCCCGCCCCGGCCCCCGCCGTGACCGCCCGGGCCCGGGCCCTGCTCGCGACGGAGCCGCTCAGCCCTCCTGTACGGCCACGCCGCCTCTCCGCCCTCGCGCGCAGGACCGGCGCCGTCATCGGCCTGGCAGCCGCGATGACCGCAGAAGCCATGGTGGGCGGGACCGACGTCACCTCTCCCCTCAGCATGCCTCCCGCCAACGCGGCCGAGCTGCTCCAGTACGCGGCAGCGGCGTCCGCCAAGGAGCCGCACCCCCGACCGGGCCAGTTCGTGTACGAGGATCGCAAGGACGTCAGGTGGGGGATCATCCTCGAAGGAGGCGGCGGCAGGCACGAGCACGCACAGGAAGCGCGCAGGGAGATATGGACGCCGGTCTCCGATCCCGGCCGGGCCCTGGCACGAGTCACGTACGGGACCGCGGCGTCCACCAGCGACCGCGTCATCCGAGCGGCCGGGAAGGTGGAGTATCAGCGCGCCGGCCACTGCACGGCGTCGACCACGGGCACGCTCCCCATCGGCGAGCTACCTGCGGACCCTCAGCGACTCGTGGACAGCATCCGCGCCGACGAGACGGCCGCCGCCGCACAGCCCCCTGCCACACACCGGCTCAACCGCGAAATCGAACGGTCCGTCACCATGCGGCTGATCAAGCTGGTGCAGAATCCACTGGCCGACTCCCGGCTGCGTGCCACGGTCTTCCAGGCCATGTCACAGTCGCCCACCGCGACCTTGATCCCCGACCTGGCGGACTCGGCGGGGCGTCGCGGACTGGGCGTTTCTGTCAGGTATCACAGGCCGGACGCCTGGGAGCGGGAGGAGCTCGTCTTCGAGCCGAAGACGTACCGCTTCCTCGGCTGGCGCAGTTGGACGGAGATGACGCGCGAGGACGGCAACACGGCAGAGGTCATGCGCGGCAGCACAGCGCTGATGACCACCAAGACCGTCAAGGCCATGCCGGAGGTGCCCCAGGACGCGGTCAGCTCCACGTTCTGCTGACGGCGGCCAGGCATCCCGGAGCCGGGACCGTGACGGCGCGGCCTGGACGGCGGCGATGACCGCCGCCGTCCAGCCTGTACGGGCTCACTCCTGGCGGAACCGGGCCAGGGTGCTCAGCCGCGGTGCTCAGTCGCAGTGCTCGAACGGGCTGTCGTACATGGCCGAGCCGATGGCGCCGCCCCACTTGACGCAGGTACGCGGTGCCTTGGCCTTGACCGGGCCGGCGTAGTACTGGAAGGAGCCGGCGTCGGTGACGCGCTTGTGACCCTTGACCTCCAGGTACGCGCGGGCGCTGGCCTTGCCGCTGCCGCTCTTGCGCACGGCGGTGACGCAGTTCTGGCCGGTGGCGGTGGAGTAGAGCAGGTAGACGCTGCCCTGGGAGCCCAGGCTGGCGGAGTCGACGCGCTTGAAGCCGGACCCGCAGATCCGCTCGGGGCTGTAGGGGTTCGACCCCGTCTTGGTCTGGGTCGAGGTGCTCTTGGACGGGGTCGAGCCGCTTCCGCAGTTGTTGGACTTGATCTTCTGGCCTGGGTACCCGAAGGTGGCGCCGTTGAAGGACGCCCGGACGATCTTCCCGCTGGAGTTGCGCTGCTCGTAGTGCAGGTGGGCGGCCATCTTGTACTTGGCCGAGCTCCTGCCGAGCTCGCCAATCTGCTGGCCCTGGGCGACGTTGGCGCCGTTGGAGACCCGACGCTTCTTGAGGTGGGCGTAGAGGGTGACGCTGCCGTCGGAGTGGCGGATCTTCACCACGTTCCCGAAGCCGTCGGTGGTGCGGTACTCCGACATCACGACCTTGCCGGCCGCGGCGGCCACCACAGTCCTGCCCTCATCGCCGTTGCCATCGGTGGCCGACCCGTTGAAGTCGATCTCATAGCTGGTGTGGGCCGAGCTGCCGGTGCTGCCTACCCAGGTCTCCTTACAGGGGAAGGGCAGCTGGAACGTGGGGGCGGCAGCGCGCACGCCTTCCGTCTCCGCTGTGCTGGCGGTGCCGGCGGTGCTCATGCCCACCAGAGGGAGAGCGACGCCACAGAGGCCCGCGATCAGGATCTTCATGCGCATGCGGAAAGGCTGCCATCCCGATGATCAGGACGTCCAGGGTATTAACCGATACTTCACCCAGAGAGTTGATATTTGTCGACATCGTAGCCAAAGAGGGACGCACCGTGATCAATGCGCCCTCTATGGGTGTTCGGCGACTGAGCCCTCGAACGCAAAAAAAGGGGGTTCCGCACCCGCAGGCGTGGAACCCCCTCCAAAAAGCAGGAAGGGCCCCGACAGCCAAAGTGTCGAAGCCCTACCTGAAAGATTGTCCGGCGGTGACCTACTCTCCCACACCCTC
>NZ_JBITLM010000029.1:0-30392 GCF_044465295.1 Nonomuraea sp. NPDC049714
AACGCCGACACGCGCTCAACAACGCCCACGACCTCGACTATGCTGCCGCGTAGTCACAAGCCCTGATGTGTCTATCGAACCGGGGCAACTCCACCTCCACCTTCACCCGCGACACCTACACCAGCGTCTATCCAGAGGTCGCCCGCGCCGCTGCCGAATCCACCGCCGCGCTCATCAGCACCGCAACGGCCAGCGGCCGGAAAGCACGTCTGATCAACCTGCCGGTCACGACCGGCGACACCACCATCTGAACCATCGAAGCCCAGGCGGGCCCGCTGACACGTCAGCGGGCCCGCCTTTTTGTCCGGGGTGTCACCTGCCGAGCGGATGGACCAGCGGAGCGTTTATCCGCTGGTCATGAGAGGGCCACTCGGCAGAACTGCCAGCTCGGGCGATGCTTGACCGTCAGCATGGTCATCATTGACCGACCAGCCCGCAGAGACGTTCTGGCTTGGTCTTCCGATGATCGTCTCGGAGGTCTGAGCTGACATTGCCGCTCTAAATGATCTACCGCGCTACACGGTCCGCACACAAGAGCAACCACCGAGCAACCAGCCATGATCAAAAACGAGATCCGAGGCCGGCGAGAACTGAGAAACCCCAGGTAGAACGCGGTATTGGTGAGTAGGGCGGGTGGGACTTGAACCCACGACCCACGGATTATGAGTCGGTTCGATTGGTGTCGCTCAGTGTCGTGCAGTGTTGGTTTGTGCCGCTGTGCCCAGGATTCTTCCCGTAGTCGTGTCGGCCTGTGCCGACGCGTGCCATGCTGTGGCGCCTGCACACGAGCAACCGCCGAGCAATCGTGCGTTCTTGACCATAGGCATCATGCGTCATTTGTCCAGGATTTTGCGCTGCTGCGTGCGGACAGGTTTTCGTAATAAGGCTCGAGTTTCACGGTAGGTCGAACGCCGTATGAGCAACTGTTGAGCAGCCGTCGGCCGGTGATTTGCGTCCGCGAGTGCGGATCATGTCGTCGGCCAGAGAACGGCCCGTTGATCAAGAGTTGGAGTTCGGAGTGGATCTGGCGCTGGAGAGCCGTTTCATGGGATCCGCGGCGTCCATTCCTCCTGGGCCAGGCCGCTCCCAAAACCTCCGCCTTTCCCCTCATGGGGCAGGCGTGCGGGCACTCCACTCCCAATGCGGAGTGCCCGTCGCAGATCGGTCTACCAGCGGCCGTGGGTGTGGAGCTGGCCGCGGACCGCGCCGTCGGGGAACTGGGCGGTGTGCAAGTTGGCGTACCAGTTTCCGGGGTTCCTTTTGATGTCCCTGAGCAGGCTGCTCTTGACGGCAACGGAGCCGAAGCTGGTGTTACCGCGGATGGTGCCCTTGGACAGCAGGTCGATGACGACAGGGCCGTTCACGCCTGCCTTGCCCTTGTGGATGTGGAAGGCGGTGGGCTTGCCGGTGTTCCTCCACTGAACGAAGTAGTAGAAGCGGTTGCCGTTGATACGGAACTTGGCAGCGGCGACGCCGTTCCGGTCGTTCACCTTCTTGCCCGGTTCTCGCACCTCGTTCCTGCCGAGGAGTCCGGCGGCGAAGTAGTACTTCTTGGTCGTGCTGGTGCTTGTCAGGTGGGCATGGCTGTGCATGGCAGGGGGCGCGACCGCCTTGGCGGGCTGGAATGCGGCGAGTGCGGGGGTGGCGATCACCGTGCCGGCGGCCATCACCGCGACCGCTCCCGCTGCCGCGCCCGCAATTGCGCGCCGCCACGCCGTTCGACTCTGCTCCACCTGCGTCAACTTCCTCATCGTGATCCTTCTTTCTTGACGTTTCCTGCGGCATTTCGGTCACCGAAGACAGTAGGGATGACGATAGTGGCTGTTCTGTGCAGAAATTAACTTTCGGCATGTGATGAATGCCACACGGAGTTTCGTATCGGTAGAATCGGCGGCGAATCAAGTGATGGTTCACTCGTCATCAACTAATGACATTCGACCTTCCCGCGTGCAGGTGACCGTTGCGGCGAGTTTGATGGATTTAGTCAATCGCGGAGTTCTGAGGAAGTCTCCTGGCCGACGCGGTCAACTTCCTGTCCAGTAATTATCAAGTACGCCTCGCCGAGAGGCCCGCGAAATGATGGAGCTGAAACCGAACTTTCCGCTTGATCGATGCATCTTGCCTGCGTCAGGTCTTACAGTGCGCGCGCATGCGTGTCCTGTGAGATGGCCCGAAGGTATCCAGCAGGGAAGATCATGCAGCAGGTGGAACGGCCATCAAGAAGCTCGCCGGGCTTCGCCGCCGCAACAAGCGACTACGTACACGGGTCGCCGTGTGAGCTCCGCAATGAACAACTCACCACAATGATCCGTCAGATGCATTCCGACTCGCACGGCAGCTACGGCTTACCGTGCGTCCACGCCCATTCAAAGCTCGAACTGGGTGAGGAGGTCAACGATGAGCACGCCGTACGGCATCGGCGCGATGCCGGCCTGCAGGGAGTCCATCGTCGCAAACCTGTTGATCAGGGCAGCAGGGAGCATCCCACCGAGGACGGGAAAGCATGAGGACCGGATCCTACGGTGTCTCCGTCACTCCGCCCGCGGAGGTGCCCGCTGAGGTCGGAGGTGAGCTCCGCGAGGGCGCCCGTGACCGGGTTCATGCCGGCGGCTCCCGCGCTCCGGTGATCACTAGCTCTGCCCGGCGGGACGCGCTGCTGCTCTGGTTCGGTTCACGCGTGGGGATCCTGGTGTCCACGCTTCTCGGAACGGCGCTCGGCCAGTACGTGGACAAGTGGCGCAAGTGGGATGTCGTGTTGTTCGCCACGATCGCCGAGCACGGCTACGACGGCGATCCCGGCCAACCCCATGACCCTGGGCTGCCCGCGTTCTTTCCCGGGCTGCCGCTCCTGATGCGCCTGATCCACCGCGCGGTTCCCGACTGGACGGCGGCCGGGATGCTGATCTCGCTGGCCGCCGGGGCGGTGGCCATGGTGGCGCTGGCCCGGCTGGCCGAGGCCGAGGGCGCTTCGGGCTGGATGGCGGTGCTGGCACTGCTGCTCTTTCCGACGGTGGTGTTCCTGACGGCGGGCTACAGCGAGTCGATCTTCCTGGCCTTCGCGATTCCCGCCTGGCTGGCCGCCCGGCACGGTCGCTGGCCACAAGCCGCCATGCTGGCCGCGGGAGCCTCCTGCATGCGCATTACGGGGTTGTTCCTGGCGCTCGCGCTCATCGTGGAGTTCTGCGTACGCCGCGAGTCGCCGCGGCGGGCGGGGTGGCTGGCGCTGCCGTTCGTTCCGCTGGCGGTTTACTCGGCCTACCACTACAGCAGGTCGGGCGACTGGCTGGCCTGGAAGCACGCGCAGGAGGCCGGCTGGGGTCGCAACTTCGCCTGGCCCTGGCGGGCATGGCAGACGTCCTGGCGCGAGGCCATGGGCACCGGCGACTTCTCGGTGGGCTTCAGGATGGAGATCGTCGGGGCGGTGGTGGCCGTCTGCGTGCTGGTCTGGCTGCTCGTGCTGCGCAGGTGGAGCGAGGCCGTCTACGTCGGGACGCAGGCCGCGGCCCTGCTGACATCGACGTACTACCTGTCGATCCCGCGCTCGCTGCTGCTCTACTTCCCGCTGTGGGTGCTGATCGCCAAGGTCGCGACCAGGAAGGCGTGGGTGATGGCGCTCTACGCCCTTATCCTTGGGCCGCTCATGCTGCTCCATACCGCCCTCTTCCTCAATGGGGACTGGGCGGGGTGACGGACGACCTCTGTAGTAACCCCCTCCTTGCTGTCGCGTGTCGGCGCAGGCGGCCAGGACGGTCATCAGGGCGGCGCCGCCCGCGCCCACGATGGCGGCGCGGCGGAAGGAGCCCGCCGCGGTATGCGTCAGTCCATCAACTCGGTGATGGTGAACGGCAGCGACCGCAGGCGTTTGCCGGTCGCGTGATGGATCGCGTTGCCGATGGCGGCGGCAACCCCGACCAGGCCGATCTCGCCGATCCCCTTGACGCCCACCGCGTTGTCCGAGTCCGGCTCGCCGACGAAGACGACATCCAGGTCGGGAACATCGGCATTCACCGGGACCAGATAGTCGGCCAGGGTCGCGTTGGAGATGCGTCCCGACCCCACGTCGGTGGTGATCCCCTCGAACAGTGCCTGTCCGATGCCACCGACCACACCGCCGATGATCTGACTCCGAGCCAGTTTCTCGTTCAGCACCTGGCCCGCGTCGACGGCGGACACCATCCGCTGCACCCGCAGACGGCCGAGCTGAGGATCGACCCGGACCTCCACGAAATGGGCGGCGAAAGCGCCGGCCGGGGCGATCGCATGCGTGGCTTCCACCAGCCGCCGACCGGCGCGTCCCATGCGGGAGACCGCGAAGGACCCGAGAAGCGCGCCGATCTCAGCACGCGAAGGCGCGCTGCTGCCCTCAACGGTGAGTTCGGAGCGGCCGCTCCGGGCAAGGATCGCGACGTAGGTCTCGCCGCGCGATGCGTCGTCCTCGCGGTGGATGCGACCGCCGGCCACGGCCACGTCGCGGGCGGAGCAACCGTGCAGGGGTGACGCGGGGTCCGCGCTCGCCGAGGCGAGCAGGGCTTCGATCGCGTTCACCGTGGCGTCGTGCACGGCATTGCTGAGCGCCGTCGCCAGACCTGATCCTCCGGCCTGCGGCGCACGGGGCAGGCCGGTGTCGCCGAGTTCGCACCGGATGTTCGCGGGATCCAGTCCGAGACCATCTGCCGCGACCTGGGTGATCACTGTGTAGGTGCCCTGACCGATGTCGGTGGCACCGCTGCGTACGAGCACGGTCCCGTCGTCGCGTACGGTGAGCGATGCCTGGCACTTCGCCTGGAAGTGGCTGTAGGTCACGCCGGCCATGCCGTACCCGACGAGCCACTGGCCGTCACGCATGGATCGCGGCTGCGGCGTTCGTCCGGCCCAGCCGAAGCGCTCGGCACCCTGCCGGTAGCACTCGTCGAGCGCCTTGCTCGACCATGCGAGGCCGGTCTGCGGGTGTACTTTCGCGTAGTTACGCATCCGCAGCTCGACCGGGTCCATCCCGATCGCGCAGGCGACCTCGTCCAGAGCCGTCTCCAACGCGAAGTTGCCCTCGGCCTCGCCCGGACCCCGCATGTGCGCCGGGGACGGGATGTCGAGCCGCACCTGGCGGTCGCGGCCTCGCACGTTGTCGCACCGATAGGTGGCCGGGGTGGTCAGGGTGACCGGGTACAGCACGTTGGCGACCTTGGCGGCGGTCGATGTCGCCTCGTGGTCGATCGCGGTGATGGTGCCATCGCGGCGCGCCCCGACGCGCATCCGCTGGATCGTCGCCGGACGGTGACCGATCCCCGTGAACATCTGCGGGCGGGTCAGGACCGTCTTGACCGGTCGGCCCACGGCGCGGGCGGCCATCGCGGTGAGGATCACGTGCTGCCACAGCCGTAGACCCGCGCCGAACCCGCCGCCGACGTACGGCGCCAGAACCTGGACCTTGTCCTTGGAGATGGAGAACACCTTGGCCAGGCTGTCCCTGATCAGGTAGGGGTTCTGCGTCGAGTCGTGAACGATGAGGTGCTCACCGTCCCAGCGGGCGACCGTGCTGAAGAGCCCGAGCGGATTGTGAGCGTTCGCCTGGGTGGTGAACGTCGCGTCGATCACGACGTCGGCCGCCGCCAGCGCGGACTCGGCGTCACCGCGCTTGGCGTCGAGGAAGTACGGGTTCGTCCGGCTTTTGAGCGCCGGGGCGTTCAGGCTCAGAGAAGCGCCGGCGGCTTCATGATCGACCCGGATCAAGGCCGCCGCCGCCGTCGCCTGCTGATGAGTCTCGGCGACGACCATGGCGACGTACTGCCCGTAGTGATGCACGGAGCCGTCCTGCAAGGGCACCGGAGGCGGCGGGGTGAGCAGATTCCAGGACGGCTTCTTCAAGCGCGGCACATTGTGGCGGGTGAAGACCGCGACGACGCCCGGAGCGGCCTCCGCCTGCGCGGTCTCGATCGAGGTGATGGTGCCGACCGCGAAAGTGCTGCGGACGAGTGCCGCGTGCAGGAGCCCGTCAGCGGTGACGTCCATCGTGTACGTGGCCGCGCCGGTGACCTTCGCCGGTCCGTCGACGCGATCCAGGCCGAGGCCGATGACCCGGGACTCGGGCGTCATGATGTCCCTCCGGAGACGGTGTTCAGCGCCCGCTCGATCGTGCGCCGGGCCAGTTCGACCTTGAAGGCCGTACCGGGCACGGTGAAGGTGTCGCGGATGGCGGCCGCCGCAGCGGCCCGGAACATCCCTGTGCCGGGACGTGCGCCTTGGAGAAGCTTCTCGGCGGCGTGTGCCCGCCAGGGAATGGTGCCGACGCCGCCCAGCCCCAGCCGGGCGTCATGGATGATGCCGTCGTGGATCTCCAGAACCGCGGCCACCGAGACGAGCGCGAATTCGTAGGATGCCCGGTCGCGGATCTTCAGGTACCCCGAGGCGGTTCCGGCCGCCGGTAACGGAATCTCGACCGCGGTGACGAGCTGCCCGTGTTCCAGGACGTTCTCCCGCTCAGGGGAATCGCCAGGAACGCAGTAGAACTCGGTCAGAGGCACCCGCCGAGTGCCCGTCGTGCCCTGAAGGTGGACGACAGCGTCGAGAGCGACCAGGGCGACGGCCAGATCCGAAGCGTGCAGGGCGATACAGGTTTCGCCGGCGCCCAGGATGGCGTGCATCCGAGCCGACTCGACGACGGCGGCACAACCGGTGCCGGGGCTGCGTTTGTTGCACGCCCCTACCGTCGGGTCGCGGAAGTACCGGCACCGGGCACGCTGCAACAGATTCCCGCCGATGGTGGCCATGTTGCGTAACTGCGTCGACGCACCCGCCAGCAGTGCCTCGCGCAGGACGGGCGCGCGCTCGGCCAGCACCGGCTCGGCGGCGAGCTCCTCCATCGTCGTCAGAGCGCCGACGGTGATGGTGCGGTTCGTGCGGATCACATCCCGCAGCGGCAGCCGGGTGACATCGACGACGCGCCGCGGGTGCAGAACCCCGTCCTTCATGAGGTCAATCAGCGTCGTGCCGCCGGCGAGGTAGGCGGCGTCGGGGTCGCCGGTCACGAGTTCGATGGCTTGCTCGACCCCTTCGGACCGGACGAATTCGAATTCACGCATCGTGATCTCGCCTGTCGGCGACGTCGCGGATCGCGGCGACGATGTTCGGATACGCTCCGCACCGGCAGAGGTTGCCGCTCATGAACTCGCGAATCTCGTCATCCGAGCCTGCCCGGCCCTCGTCCAGCAACGCCACCGCGGACATGATCTGACCGGAGGTGCAGAATCCGCATTGAAAGGCGTCGCGCCGGATGAACGCGGCCTGGACCGGATGCAGGTCGTCGCCGGCCAGAGCCTCGATGGTGGTGACCTGCCGGCCGTCACACTGTGCCGCCAGAGTCAGGCACGACAGGACCCGGCGTCCTTCCAGCAGTACCGTGCAGGCGCCGCACGCGCCTTGGTCACATCCCTTCTTCGTCCCGGTCAAGCCGATGACGTCACGCAAGGCATCGAGCAACGTCAGCCGGGCGTCGCACTCCAGTTTCCGTTCGATGCCGTTGACCTGGACCGCCGTACGAACCAGCGGCGGGTCGAAACTCATAAGCGTCGTAGGCATGGGCACAAACGCTAAGGCCCTGGACTGAACAAACTCTTGATCGTGCCGGCAGCCCGGTAATATCGGACCCGCGTACGTCGTGTACGAGCACACGTAGGTCCGGGGGCGATGGGATGGTCGATGGGCTCCTGCGCCTGGAGATTCTCGGCCCGCTCCGGATCTGGCGCGACGGCGTCGAGCTCGATCCTGGCCCCGGTCAGCAGGCCTTCCTTCTGGCCCTGCTCCTCGCTCGCGTAGGACGGCCGGTCAGCACGTCCGAGCTGATCGATCGGATTTGGGGCGACGAGGCTCCTGCCAGCGCGCTCAACGTCATCCACAAGTACGTCGGCGCCCTGCGCCGCCTGCTCGAACCCGGGCTACCCGCACGTGCCGCGGGCAGTTTCCTGCACCGCCGCGGAAACAGCTACCTGATCACCGCGAACGCGGAGACCCTCGATCTGGTCGCCTTCCGCGACCTCGTCTCCCGGGCGAAATCCGAGCATGACGAGAGGGCGCTCGGCCTTCTCGCCGAAGCGCTCGGTCGCTGGCACGGTCCGGCGGGCAGCGCTTTCGCTCACCGGACAGCCGCAGAGCCTGCCTTCGCCGCCCTCGACGCGGAGTTCTTCGACGTGTGTGTGACAGCGACCACCCTGGCCATGACTCTGGGGCAACCGGCGAAGGTCCTGCCTCCGCTACAGCTGGCCGCCTCGATGGCGCCACTGAACGAGCCCGTGCAGGCGAGTCTGGTCTCCGCACTCAGCGCTGCGGGGAACCAGGCGGAGGCCCTGGCCGTCGTCGCCGCGGTCCGCGCCCGCCTCGCCGACGACCTCGGTATCGACCCCGGCCCGGCGATGCGGGCGGCCCATCATCAGGCGCTGACGCGGAACGCGATGCCGGTCACCACTACCTATGGAGCCAAAGCCTGGGCGGGCACGAGCGGCGACCTGGTCGGCCGCGCCAAGGAGCTCGGGGCGCTCATGCAGGCCGTACGCCGGGCCGGCACCGGCGGCAGCGGGATCGGCGTCGTCGAGGGCGAGCCCGGCGCAGGCAAGACCCGCCTGCTGGAGGAGGTGACCGCCGAGGCGGAAAGGCGTGGCGCGCTCGCTGTCTGGGGTCGCTGCTTCGACGGGGACGGCACACCCTCGTTGTGGCCCTGGACGCAGGCGATCGGCGCCGTTGTCGAGAGCCTGCCCGCCGCCGTGCGGCAGAGGTTAACCGCGGGCGAACTCGGCCGGCTCGTCGGACCGCACGATGCCCCGGCCGCCGCGCCGGTCCTGCCGAACGCCGGTCTCCAGTTCCGGCTGTTCGAACAGGTCGTGACCGTCATCGGCGAGGCCGCCGCACGACGTCCCCTGCTGCTCGTGCTCGACGACCTGCAATGGGCCGACGCCGCGTCCCTCCGGCTGTTCACCCACGTCACGGCCCGGCTGCCGGCCAGGACCGTGATCCTCGGAGCGGCCCGCGACCGCGCGCCCGTCACCGGTACCGAGCTGTCGCGTGCACTCGCCGCGGCCGGCCGCGTACCTGGCCACTGGCGCATCCGGCTCGGCCCGCTCGATCCGATCGAGGCAGCCGAGCTCGTCCGGCACGAGACCGGGCAGGACCCCGCGCCCGCGGTCGTCCGCGGCATCCACGCGCGTGCGGTGGGCAACCCGTTCTACATCCGGGAGCTGTCCCGGATGCTCGCCGGCGGCGGTGCGCTGACCGGCGGGCTCACTGACGGGCTCACTGATGGGGCCGCCGCTCACCCGGCGGTGCCCGAGACCGTGAACGACGTCGTTCTCGACCGGATGTCCGGACTCGACACCGACGCCCGCGACCTGCTCCGGACCGCGGCTCTCATCGGCCGGAACGTCGACCTCGATCTTCTGGCCCGAGCCGCGGGGCTCGACGTGCAAGGCTGCCTCGAACTCCTGGCGCCGGTCGAGGCGCTCGGCATGATCGAGTCCGCGCCGGATGATCCGTACTCCGTGAGGTTCGCCCACGATCTCGTCCGCGAGTCCGTCGCAGGGAAGACGCCGCCCGCTCAGACCGGCCGGCTGCACCTGCGCATCGCGGAGGCGCTGGAGGGCACCGGCCCGGTTGGCGAGCTCGCCGCCGAACGCCTCGCCTTTCACCTGTGGGAGGCCGGCCCGCTGGCCGACCCCGCACGCACCACACGTGCGCTGGTCCGCGCCGGCGCCCGAGCGGCGTTCAAGTCCGCGTTCGAGGCCGCCGAGAGGCATCTGCTGTCGGCTGTCCGGGTCGCGCGTGCGGCGGGGCTGGCCGACTTGGAGCTGTCCGCGTTGTCGTCGGTCGCCACGGTCTTCTGGCGGCAGTCGATGTTCCAGGATCCGTTCCACCCCATGATGGAACGCGCTGAGAACCTGGCTCGTGGTCTCGGCCGGGAAGGGGACGCCGCCGACTTTCTCTTCATGCGTATGGTCGAGGCCTACAGCGCGGTCCGGCCGGACCGCGCCGAACTGGCACGCAGGCTGCATGAGCAGGGCACCGTCTCGCTCGACCCGATAGTCAAGGCGTACGGCTCGCAGGCCCGGGGCCAGCACCAATGGGAGGCCGGCGACATCGGCGAAGCCGTACGGCAGCTGAACGACGGCAACCGGATCATGTGGAGCGTCCCCGTCACCGGGGACAGTCCCCTCCGGACCGATCTGCGTCCGTTCGGGCCGCTGCTCGCGGCGGTGGTGGCCACGATCTCCGACGACCTGGGTGCGGCCCATGCCCTGCTCGACGGGGTGCGGGCGGCCGCCGGGGACGACCCGTACTCGATCGCCGTCTGGGCGCACTTCGCGGGCATGGCCGCGGCGATGGCCGGCGATCCGGGCTGGGCGCTGGCCGCGGCGCAGCCCTGGATCGCCGCGGACCCTGAGCACCTGCACTCCAACGTCGACCCGTACCTGCGCATCACCACCTGCTGGGCACGAGCCCTGACCGGCGACGATCCCGCGGGCGCCGCGGCCGAGGCCGATCGGATCCTGACCACGACCCTCGCCGACCCGCCACGGTTCGGACTGGCATTCCACGTGGGGCTCATCGCCGACATGTTGTTGTCGGCCCGGATGCCGGACGAGGCGGCAGCCGCCCTCGACCGCGCCGACCGGTATCTCGCTGATCACGGCCAGCGCTACGCGGAGGGCCTGCTCCTCCTGCTGCGGGCGCGGCAGTTGTGGGCGCACGGCGAGCCGGCCTCGGTCGTCCGCGAGATCGGTGAGAGGGCGGTGGCACTGTCCAGCGAACGAGGGGCGCATCTGTTCGCGCGGCGTGCCGAGAAGTTCCTCGCCGAGATCGCACACACCACGAATCCACTGAATAGGAAGTCGCCGCACGTAGGTTGCTGACGCCAGAAAGATGATCTTTGGAGGTCGTGTCAGTGACCAGTGAGACCCTTGACGCCGTCGGCGCCACGAGCAGCGGGACCGAGCGATTCGGCCACTGGATCGGCGGACGGGAGGTCGCCCCGGCCGGTGGCGTCTACCGGCCGACGACCAGTCCCGTCGATCGCAGCGTCTCCTTCGAGATCGCCGACGGCGACGGGCGTGACGTCGATGCCGCCGCGGCCGCCGCATCGGCGGCTCGTCATGCCTGGGCCGTGACGAGCACTGCGGAACGTTCCGAACTGCTCCACGCGGTCGGTACGGCCGTCCGCGAGAACCTCGACGAACTCGTCGAGGCGGAGATCGCAGAAACGGGCAAGCTGATCGCCCACGCCCGAGCCGAGATGCTCTCCTGCGCGGACTACTTCGAGTACTACGCGGCCGTGGTACGCACCCTGCACGGCCAGACCATCGACCAAGGACCAGGACAGCACACCTACACCCGGCACGAACCGTTCGGCGTGGTCGGCATCATCGCCCCGTGGAACGGGCCGCTGAACCAGGCCTCCCGCGGCATCGCTCCGGCACTGGCCGCCGGCAACACGGTCATACTCAAGCCCTCCGAATTCACCTCGGCCGCGACCCTCAGGTTCGCCCGCCTGGCCTCGGCGGCCGGCCTTCCGCACGGCGTGCTCAACGTCGTCACGGGCACCGGCCCGGCCGCCGGAGCGGCGCTGGTACGCCACGACGCCGTCCGCAAGGTGACCTTCACCGGCTCGGTCCCGACCGGCCAGGTCATCGCCGGGATCGCCGCCGAACGCATCATCCCCCTGACCCTCGAACTCGGCGGCAAGTCCCCGCTGGTGGTGTTCGCGGACGCGGACCTGGACCGCGCCGCCCGCGCCGCCGCCGCGACAGCCCTGATGAACTCCGGGCAGGTCTGCTCGGCGACCACCCGGCTGATCGTCGAACGCTCCGCCCAGGACGCGCTGCTCGGCCGCGTCAGCGCCATCCTCGAACGGACGCAGCCCGGCGTGGACTTCGGCCCCATCATCACCGAACCACAGTTCGACAAGGTCCTCGGCTTCTTCGAGTCCGCCGCCGAAGCAGGCGCCACCGCCCTGACCGGCGGCACCTGCTACCACCAGGGACCGGCCGCCCAGGGACGCTACGTCGCACCCACCGTGTACAAGGACGTCACGCCGGCCATGCGCATCGCGCGCGAGGAGATCTTCGGACCGGTGCTCGTGTCCCTCCCGTTCGATGACTTCGACGAGGCCATCACGCTGGCCAACGACACCGAGTACGGACTCGCCGCAGCCGTGTGGACCGGCGACGCCTCCCGGGGCCTGCGCGCGGCACACCTGATCGAGGCGGGTCAGGTCTCGGTGAACGGTGGCGTCATGACCCAGGAGACCCCCTTCGGGGGATACAAGCGCAGCGGGTACGGCCGGGAGAAAGGCGCCGCCGCCATCTACGAATACACCCAGGTCAAGACCGTGAGCCTCGACCTCGGCCCCTTCTGAACCGGGCTGTCAGTCCTTCTCCACAACCCCGCACTACGTTCGTGCCATGAACGAGCTGAATGCCCTTGAGGGCTGGAGTTTCCCCGTCCACGCGAGCCGGGGCGGGGACGCCCGCGGCCGGTCCATCGCGGACCAGGCCGAGCGGATGGTCGAGTGGCTGAACAAGGTGGTCGGGGAGTTCAAGATCCCCACTCTGTACGTCGTGGGCGCCGACGACTGGGCTGCCGTGGCGGCGTTCCCCTTGTACGGAATGCCGCACGCGGAACCGGATCGCATCGTCGTCGGGCAGGAACCGGCGCCATTCTGGAACGTGGTGCTCGACTCGGTCGCGCCGGTCCTCTCCGACCACGACCGGGCCGAGCTGTGTCGCGTCTACGGCGACCCGGTGACGCTCAGCGGCTTCGCGGACCTGCTGGTGTCCCACGAGATCGGGCACTACCTGCACCCGTGGGGCGAGCCGGCGAATCCGGCGACGTTCTGGCTCCGGGAAATGCTCGCCAACCTGGCGCTGCAGGGGTACGTCAGTGAGGTCGAGCCCGAACTCGAGGAGGCGCTGCTCACCGTCGTCTGGATCGTCTGGGGCGGGTCCCGGCAGTGGCCGCTGTACGAACTGGAGGACATGTTCCGGGCGCCCGAGCTGGACGGGAGCAACTACGTCTGGTTCGAGTTCGGGCTTCAGACGCTCACCAAGCGGCTGTGGGCGAACGCGGAGGCCACCGCGCTGCGACGTCTGATCGACCTGCTGAACGGACCGCCGCTGACCCATGACGAGGCGATCGACGCGATCCACGCGATCGACCCCGGTGTCGCCGCGGACCTGCGGCGGTGGCCGCGCTTCCCCGCGGTCTGAACCGGTGGCGCGGACGCCGGATCAGCGGTGCCTGGCCTTACGGCCGAGCCGGAGAGCGGAGACCAGGAAGAAGACGCCGCCGAGAAGGGCGTAGACGGCCAGGTTGGTCAGCGACGCGCCCTCGCCACCGGCCCGTAGCACAAAGGACGCACCGGCGAGCATGGAAATCGTGCCGCTGATGATCATCGGCCACTGTCCGTTCAGATGGCGGCGGCCGATGCCGACGATGAGCTGGACGAGCCCCGACACGACGGCCCAGGCGCCCCACACCCGCAGGACCGCCGGGATGCCGGAGGTGACGGCGAAGACCAGGCCGACGCCGGCGAGCGTGCTGACGGCGATGTTCACGTACAGGACGGCGGGCGAACCGGTCGCCCTGGACGACCGGGCGTCGATGACGGCGGCGGCCACATCGAACAGGGGGTAGATCACGAGCAGCGTGGAACTGACCGGGCCGAGATCCGACGCGGTCAGGAACAGCAGGACCGCCCAGACGAGGGCGAATCCGAAGCGCGCGAGGTAGAGGCGCCTCAGCACAGGCCCGAGGCCGGGCGCGGCCGAAGTGTCAACGGCGTTCAAGGGGTTCCCTTCATCAGGACTGGAAGTCGGGGCGCTGGAGACGTAGGCGTAGCACCGTGCCGGCGAGCGCGAACAGACGCTTCCAGGTCGGGTCGATCGTGTAGCGGGTGAAGCGGGCCGACAGGTCGAGCCAGCCCTGCTTACGGTCGTTGATCAGATGACCCGGTGAGGTGAACCCGCTGACGACGATGGACTTGTCGACGTTCTCGTAGCCCAGGACGTTGCCGAAATTGCCGTGACCGGAGACGAGTTCCTGCCCTTCCTCGTTGCCACCCCAGGTCAGATAGGGGTTCGTCCAGACCGTCGGTGGCATCGTGTTGACGCCGACCGCGCCGTAGCGCAGTTGCGTGACCGCGCGGTCGACGGTCGGGGCGTGGGCCTTCCTGGTGTCCTCGTCGACCAGGACGGTCACGGCGAGAGTGCCGAGCAGGGTTTCGTTGCAGAAGGCGACCGCGGCGGGCGTGAACGTCTCGGCGTCGGGCGCCACGTCGAGCGCGACCTCGGACATGACCTGGCAGAACGCCTCGTGGTGGACGGCGAACCCGTCCTGGTCCACGTCTTCGATCACCAGGACCCGCGATGCGGGCGCGTGGTCCCGCGACTCGATGATCCGCGCGTCCGGGTAGGCGTTCTGGAAGGTGGCGAAGGTCTTGTCCACCCCGGGGTAGTAGGTGGTGGTCGCCGGAGTCTGGTCCCGCAGGGCGAGCGTGACGGCGTCGAGGAACTCACGCCGCTGCGGCCAGTGCCGGCTGGTCACCAGCGTCTGAACGCGCCCGCAGACGGAACCGCCGTTGATCTTGACCATGGTGGCGATCTGGAGTGCCTGGTGACGGATCTCGCTCGCGGTCCACCTGCGGTCGCCCGGGACGATGACGCACGGGTTGTTGCCGCCGCATTCGGAGACCAGCTCCGTGTCGGTCGCAGCCATGATCGCCTTGGCCGAGGGCGCCCCGCCGGTGAAGTAGATCTTCGTCAGGCGAGGGTCGCGGGTCAGCGCGGGCCCCTCCTCGACGTCGCAGAAGGCCAGCGCGTGCGCGTCGACGAGGGGCTGGAGGACCTTCTCCCAGACCAGATCGGCGCCGACGTTGAGGGGATGGGGTTTGTGGACGACGGCACAGCTGTCCACGAAGAGGGCGTTGATCATCTCAAGTGAGGACGCGAAGTTGCCCGCGCCGAGCACGGCGACGATGCCGCCGGGCTTCTGGTAGGGATCGGTCCTGCGCGGTTCACCGATGACGCGCAGGATGTCCGCCCGGTCCCCGTTGAGGAGACGGTCCCTGCCCCGGGGCCCGACCCGGATGTCGAAGCGGCCGTCGCCGGCCGGACGCACCGCGAGCGGCTGGAGCGGCCGCCCCTTGACCAGGCCCTCGTACAGGGCGATGGCGGCCGACACGTTGGCGGCCACCGGTACCACGGTGGCCTGAACGCTCGTGCCCACCTGGTGAGCGTTGGCCGCCACGCTGCGGTCGATGCCCTTCGCCTCGCAGTCGGCGCTCACCAGCTCGTCGAAATACCGGTCGATGCCGCGCCGGATCTGCTTGAGCAGATTCAGCCGAACTGTGGCCGGAGTGGCTTTCCACCGGCCGGGGTCCACCCAATCGACGGCTTCTGCGGCTTTCATTGTCTCCCCTTCGATCCATCGCTCCTCAACGGCATCAACCTAGGGAGCACCAGTGGAGGAACTATGAACGGATCGTGGATCTGTTCTCACTTCCGCTGAGCTGCCGTTACGACCAGGAGCAGGTCGTACGGGGATCGCGGACGCCGGGAAAGTCCTCGATGCGGCGGGCGCCGTCGCGCAGTTCCGCGAGCAGGGTGGCCGGCGACAGGCGCGGGCGGGCGATGAGCCGCGCGGCGAGAACCGCGAGGGCCAGCGGCAACCGGCCGCACAGCTCGATGATCTCGTCCATGATCTCCGGATCGGCGGACTCGGCTCCGGCCCCGTCCGGCAGTTCGGCCAGGCGGCGGGCGAGCAGCGCCCGGGCCGACGACAGGTCGGGCACGTCGACCCGTACCAGGTGAGCGCCGTCGAACGCGGCCAGCGCGGTGAGCGGCCGGCGACTGGTGATCAGGACCAGGCTGCCGGCCGAGTTGGGCAGCAGCGGCCGGACCTGCTCCGAGTCGCGAACGTTGTCCAGCAGGATGAGGAACCGCCGACCGGCGGTCAGGCTGCGGTAGGTGCCGATCCGCGCGTCGCAGGTGTCCGGGATGTTCGACGCGGGAACGCCCAGCGCGTACAGCAGCGAAGGCAGCGCGTCGCGGGCCGGGAGGCCCGCCTCCCGGTCCTGATCCCCCTGAAGGTCGAGATAGAGCTGCCCGTCGGCGAACTCGGCGGCGACCAGGTGCGCGAGACGCGTCGCCAGCGTCGATTTGCCGACGCCACCCATACCGTCCATCGCCACCACCAGCGGGCTGCTCCGCCGCTCGTCGCGCATACCCGCGACCAGGCCGCGCAGGACGTCCAGTTCGGCCTCGCGGCCTGCGAACAACGGCAGATCCGGCGGCAGCTGAGCTGGGCGCACCAGCGGAACAGCTGCCGTTCTTCCCGCCTCCAGCAGCGGCGGATTCTCCCCGGCGGGTGCCACCGTCTGGTTCAGCACCCGCCGATGGGCCTCCTGGAGATCGTGGCCCGGGTCGATGCCCAAGTCCTCGGCCAGGCGGTGCCGGATCGTCCGATACACCGCCAGCGCTTCGGCCTGGTGCCCGGCCGCGGCCAGGGCGGTCATCAGGCTCGCGTGCACGGGCTCGTTGAGCGGCCCCATCTTCATCGCGAGCCGCAGCGGCGCGAGCACGGGGGAGGGCCGGCGAACACGGGTGGCGATCTCCGCGGCGGCCGCGGCCGCCGCGTAGAACTCGCCGTCGACGGTCGCGAAGGTCGCCATGGCGGCGGCGCTTTCCGACAGGCCCTCGCCCGCGTGGCCGTGGCACAGCAGAAGGGCGTCGGCGTAACGGTCGAGCGCCTGCTCCACATCGCCCGCGGCGGCGCTCGCCCGCCCGGCGGCGACGCGCTGACGGAACGCGATCAGGTCGAGGGTCTCCGGGCCGGCCAGGAAACGGTAGCCGTTGCCCTGCCGGACGAGGTAACTGCCCGTGGCCCTGGCACGCAGGCCCGGTTCGAGCAGCCGGCGCAGAGCGCCTACGTACTTGTGGATGACATTGACCGCGCTGGGCGGCGCCTTTGGACCCCAGATGAGATCGATCAGGTCGGTCATGGCGATCGGCCGGCCCCCACGGGCCAGGAGCAGGGCCAGCAGGCATCGTTGCTGACGTGGACCCGCGTCGAGTTCGGTGTCCCCACGCCAGACCCGCAGCGGGCCCATCACCTGAAGGCGCAGCGTCTGAGGGCCGCCCGGCCCCGGATCGCCGTCGGTCACAAATCGTCCTTCTCCTCGATGCCAGAACTCCGGCAACCGTAATGAGATGAACTTGAAGAAGTGTGGACGATCACTGAACCGGCACGCCCGGCCGGCAGGCTCCGGCCGGGCGCGGGCACCTCGCTGGGATCAGGCGGTTTCGGTGATCGGGCGGTCCACCCACGACATCATGGCGCGCAGCTCCTTTCCGGTCACCTCGATCGGGTGGGCGGCCCCCTCCTCGCGGTACTTGGCGAGCGCCGGCCCGCCGGCGTCGTCGTCAGCGATGAGCAGCTTGGTGAAGGCGCCTGACTGGATCTCCGAGAGGATCTTCTTCATCTCCTCCTTGACCCGGCCGTCGATCACGCGCGGGCCGCTGACGTAGTCGCCGAACTCGGCGGTGTCCGAGATGCTGTAGCGCATCCGGGAGATGCCGCCCTCGTACATCAGGTCCACGATCAGCTTGAGCTCGTGCAGGCACTCGAAGTACGCGATCTCCGGGGTGTACCCGGCCTCGGTGAGCACCTCGAACCCGGTCTGCACCAGCGCGGACACGCCGCCCGCCAGCACCGCCTGCTCACCGAAGAGATCGGTCTCGGTCTCCTCGGTGAACGACGTCCGGATGGCGCCGGCGCGCGTGCCGCCGATCGCCTTCGCGTACGACAGCGCGAGCGCCAGGCCCTCGCCGGTCGGGTCCTGCTCCACGGCCACCAGACACGGCACGCCCTTGCCGTCCACGTACTGGCGGCGGACCAGGTGACCGGGACCTTTCGGCGCCACCATCGCCACGGTCACGCCGGCCGGCGGCTTGATCAGCTCGAACCTGATGTTCAGCCCGTGCCCGAAGAACAGCGCCTTGCCGGCGGTCAGGTTCGGGGCGATCGACTCGGTGTAGATCGTGCGCTGAGCGGTGTCCGGCGCCAGCACCATGATCACGTCGGCCCACGCCGACGCCTCGGCCGGCGTCCGCACCCTCAGGCCTTGTTCCTCGGCCTTGGCCCGGCTCTTGGAGCCCTCTTTCAGGCCGACCACCACCTCGACGCTGGAGTCGCGCAGCGACAGTGCGTGCGCGTGGCCCTGGCTGCCGTACCCGATCACCGCGACCTTGCGCCCCTGGATGATGGACAGGTCGGCATCGTCGTCGTAGAAAGCTTGCGCGGACATGGGTTCCTCTCGATCTTTTTCTCGGTTGACTTGCCTACGCGCCGAAGGCGAAGAGGCGATAGTGGGAAACGGTCTCGAATCCGATCCGCCGGTACACCGGCCTGCCCTCGCTGCTTGACTGCAAGGTGGCGATGCGTTTGCCGGAGTTCCGGGCGATCCGCAGCGCGTCGAGGGTCAGGGCGGTGGCGATGCCACGCCGGCGGAGATCGGGGGTGGTGGCGATGCAGTAGAGAGCGGCGACGTCGGTACCGAGCGACAGCGTGCAGGTGCCGACGATGCGGCCGTCGATGACCGCGGCCCGGCGGATCACGTCGAGGTCCCCGAATCCGAGCTCGCGCTCTGTGACCAGATCGAGGTCGGTCACGATGCCCATCGGTGCGGCGAACGTGGCGACGTACTCGGCCATCTCCGCGGCCTCGGTGATCGTGCGGAACCTCAGGTCGCTGCCCGGCGCTTCGTACATCGCGGTGCCATCAAGGTCCAGCGCCATGATCGGCAGGGTCATGATCTCCTCGGCGCCCCGCGCCATGAGCCCCTCCGCGGTGCCCTCGGCGCTGTCCGCGCCGACCCACCAGGCCCACACCGAGCCGTCAAGCCGCTGCCGCGCTTCGGTCACCGCGTCGTCGAGCGGCACGTCGCGGACCCGTAGGACCCCGTTCATCAGAAGATGTGCGATACCCGTGCGGTAGATCGGCAGGCCGGCACCGGGATCGTCGGCATTCCCCGCACCCGCCAGGCCGGTCCAGTACCGGCGATTCGCTGCGAGCTGTGGCTGCAGCTCGCGGATGGAGAGTGACTTCAGCATGGTCGCGACGCTAACGGTGCGTAGTTGAGACTTTCTTCCTTCCACCTGAACCCGGTTTTGGCATCCCGGATCCGGACTGCGTACCCTGCCTACGAGCAACATTGAATGCGTAGATCTGTCCGGGGGGCGGCAGGTGGCTGGTGAGTCTCTGCGGCTGGAGATACTCGGCCCGCCGAGGATCTGGCGCGACGGCGTCGAACGGGATCCCGGTCCCCGCCAGCAGGCCTATCTCCTCGCGGTTCTCCTCGCCCGCGCGGGACAGCCGGTCAGCACCGCCGACCTGATCGATCTGATCTGGGAGGACGACGTTCCGGCCTCCGCCATCAACGTCATCCACAAGTACATCGGCGCCCTCCGGCGCGTACTCGAACCCGGGCTTCCCGCCCGCGACACCGGCGCCTACCTCCACCGGCGCGGGAACAGCTACCTGTGCACCGCCGGCCCCGGCACGCTCGACCTCATCGCCTTCCGCGAACTCGTCGCCACGGCCAGGACCGAGCGACCCGAGGAAGCTCTGGGCCACTACGTCGCGGCACTCGGCCACTGGAACGGCCCGGCGGGCAGCGGGCTTTCCCATCGCACCGCCGGGATACCGATCTTCGCGGCGCTCGACGCGGAGGTCTTCGACGTATGCGTGACCGCCGCCGGGCTGGCGGTCGAGCTGGGCAGGCCGGAACGCGTGCTCCCCGCGCTCCAGCTGGCCGCGTCGATCGCACCGCTGCACGAACCCGTGCAGGCGAGCCTTGTCACCGCTCTCGGCGCCGCCGGGCACCGCGCCGAGGCGCTGGCGGTCTTCCGTACGGTCCGCACCCGCCTCGACGAGGAACTCGGCATCGACCCTGGCCAGGCGCTCCAGGCCGCGTATGCGCAGGTGCTCAAGCAGGCCGTCGCAGTCCCCGGCGGGGCGAGCCGTGATGAACCGCCCACGACCGGCGGGCTGGTCGGCCGGGCCGACGAACTCGCGACGCTCCGGCGAACGCTCGGACCGGCGCTCGCCGGCGGCAGCGGCAGCGGGATCGGCGTCGTCGAGGGCGAGCCGGGCGTGGGCAAGACCCGCCTGCTGGAGGAGATCGCCGCCGAGGCGGACCGGCAGGGAGCGCTCGTCGTCTGGGGCCGCTGCCTGGACGGCGACGGGACACCGTCGATGTGGCCATGGGTGCAGGTGATCGGCGCCCTCCTCGACAATCTGGCCGCCCCCGAGCGGGTGAAGTGGCACGCCGGTGAGCTCGGACGGCTCGTCGAGGCGCCGGACGACGCGGACGCCGTACCGATGATCCCGGACAGCGGCTCCAGGTTCCGGCTGTTCGAGCAGGTCGTCACCGTCATCAGCGCGTCCTCCGCGCGGCGGCCCGTACTCCTGGTCCTCGACGACCTCCAGTGGGCGGACATCGCTTCGCTCCAGCTGTTCAGCCACGTGGCGGCCAGGTTGCCCGCCCGCACCGCGGTCATCGGAGCACTCCGTGATCGCGCCCCCGCCCCCGGCTCGGAGCTGTCGCGCACGCTCGCCGCGGTCAGCCGGGTGTCCGGCCATCGTCGCGTGCGGCTCGGCCCGCTCGGCCCGGACGAGGCGATCGAACTCGTCCGGCTGGAGACCGGACTGGATCCGGATCCCGACGCCGCCCGCGGCATCCATGCCCGCACCGCTGGCAACCCGTTCTTCATCCGGGAGCTGTCCCGGATGCTCGCCCACGACGGCGCCCTCACCGATGCCGCCGGCGCGGTTCCGGCCACCGTACGCGACATCGTGATCGACCGGATGTCCGGCCTCGACACCGATGCCCGGGATCTGCTCAGGACCGCCGCCCTCATCGGACGGGACATCGACCTCGGCCTCCTGGCCCGCGCGGCCCACCTCACGGTCGAGAGCTGTCTCGAACGCCTCGAGTCGGTGGCGGCCCTCGGCATGATCGAGTCGACGCCGGAGAATCCTTACTCCTTGCGCTTCACGCACGACCTGGTCCGCGAGTCGGTCGTCGGTACGACACCCACTCCTCGCACCAGCCAGTTGCATCTGCAGATCTCGGACGCCCTGGAGATCGCCACGGCCGGTGGCGAGTCCACCGCCGAGCGTCTGGCGCACCATCTGTGGGCGGCCGGACCGCTGGCCGACCCGGCCCGCACCGCCACCGCCCTGGTACGCGCGGGCCGCAGCGCGGCAGGGAAATCCGCGCTCGAAGCCGCCGAACGGCATTTGCTGTCAGCCGCACAGGTGGCACGGACGGCGGGTCTCGCCGAACTGGAGCTGTCCGCCTTGTCGCAACTAACCGCCGTCCTCGGGATGCGATCGATGTACGGATTCTCATCGTTCGCCCAGCTGGAGCGGGCCGAGCGCCTGGCCCGCGAACTCGGCCGCGAGGTCGAGGCGGCGAGTTTTCTCTACTCCCGGTGGGCCGCTCATGCCCAGGCCATCGAGCTCGACCGCAGCGGCCCGCTGGCCCGCCGGTTGCTGGACGCGGGCGAGGCGTCCGCCGACCCGTTCGTGTCGACCAGCGGTCTGCAGGCCTGGGGTATCTACCAGTGGCACCTTGGCGACATCGGGGAGGCGTACCGGTACCTCAGCCGATCCAAGGACGTCCTCCTCGACCTCGCGCAACGTGACGAGGATCCGGTCCGGCACGATCTCCTGCTCATCATGATCGGGTTGCTCGCGGAGGTCACCGCGCTGCACGGTGACCTCGACGCGGCGCGCGAGATGCTCGGCATGCTCGACAGATCGACCGGCGACGACCCGTACGTGCGCACGATCTGGGCCACCTTCGCCGCACGGATCGCGTCGCTGACGGGTGATCCGGTCGAGGCGCTGGGCGTGACGGAGCTGGGGATCGCCGCGGATCCCGGACTGTCCTTCGCCTACCTCGGCACCTACCAGCGGCTGGCACGATGCTGGGCGCTGACCATGACCGGTGACGACCCCGCCGGGGCCACAGCGGAGGCCGAGCGGATCATCGCCACGGACCTCCTCGACCCACCGCGTTCATGCGTCGCCACCTGGTTCGGGCTGCTGGGCGAGATGCGGCTGATGAGCGGGGACACGGTCGGGGCCGCTGCCGCCCTCGACCGCGCGGACTTCTGCCTGGACGCCTACGGTCAGCGCTATCCGGAAGGATTGATCCTCCTGCAACGGGCGCGGCTGCTTCAGGCCCGCGGCGAACCGGAGGCCGCCGTTCGGCGCGCGGGCGAACAGGCGCGCGAGCTTTCGATCGCGCGTGGAGCCCACCTGTTCGCCCGCCGCGCCGAGACGTTCCTGGCCGGCCTCGGCTGACAGCGGGGGATCCCGCTACGGAGGAATTCCAGGAAGAACGCCATCGTTTCTGACCCGGAAGCGGATGGTTTGTTGATCGCCGCGTTCGCCATGAGCATCGTCGGCCGTTGAACGCTCGCGGGCGGATGGAGAAGGTACTCGTTCGCTCCGGGCCTTATGTCTGAGACGCTCGAGGGCTGCCGCCGTGCGACCCAACTGGATGAGATCAGCTGCGATGTCGTTCTGGATCTCGCTCTCCACGTGCATGTTGAGGAGTCGTACAGTCAGACCCAACGCGCGCTCGAGAATCTCGGCCGACTCCGTCAACCGGCCGAGCCGAGCCAGCATCTGACCGGTCTCCCAGAGACCGCTGATCTCCGTGTGGCGGTCCCCGGCGATCCGGTACAGCTCGACGGCCTTCTGGCTGTGGTCGAGAGCGACCTCGTCGCGGCCGGCCACGTCATGGACTCTGCGCAGGTTGCTGTGCACCAGTCCCTGCTCGAGCGCCATGCCGCGCTCGACATAGATGGACAGCGCCGCCGTCAGGAGCCCGACCGCCTCGTCATGGGCGCCGACCGAGAACCTCGCGCCCGCCAGGCCGCGCAGGACATGTGCCTCCCCGATCACGTCATGCTCCTGCCGGGCCGCACGCAAGGCAGCTCGCATGATGCTCTCCCACTCCTGGAAGCAGCCGGCCCATTGGAGATACCCATGCATGGTGGTCGCGAGCTGCCACGGCACGATTCCGTACCCGATGTCGGCGGCGAGCCGAACGACCTCCAGGAGCACCTGCCGCTGGCTGGCGAACCACGCGACTGCGTCGTCGCACGTTGCCGGGCATTCGGGCACGACGCCGGGCAGCGGTGGGGGCGGGACAGCCGGTGCCCGGTGGGGTTTCAGCAGCGCCTGTGCGTTGAGGCTGCTGTGCAGATAGTGCTGAAGCAGACGACTGGTCGCGGTATCGCGCTCGATGACGGACTCGCTGCCCAGGAGAAGCTCCTCCGCGTAGGCCTTGACCAGCACATGGGATGAGAAGCAGCCGGCGTCGTCCTCGGTCACCAGCGCCGCCTCCGTCAGCTCCGCCAGTGCGGCTCGGGTGCTCCGCGGCTCCCGGCCCGACAGGCTGATGCAGGCATCGGCCGTCACCCCCGGGCCGAGTGCCAACGACATCAGCCGGAAGAGGCGGGCAGCTTCCGCACTCAACTGCCGGTACGACCACGAGAAGGCGGTACGCAGGTCGGGAATGTCCCGGCCGCCAGGAAACGCGCCGAGCCGATTGACGCCGTCGCCGTCGCGGAGCTCGGCAACCACACCGTCCAACGACAACGTCGGGCGGGCGATCAGCCTCGCCGCCAGGACCGCGAGCGCCAAAGGCAGACGACCGCAGAGCTCGACGATCTCATCCACGATGCTCCCCTCGGCGGTGTGGACCGCTCCTCTCACTGCCCGTCCAGCAAGACGGCGCACGAGGAGTTCCCGTGCCGTGGCGTGATCGGGCACGTCGACCCGTAGCCGGTAGGCGCCGTCGAGGGCGGCCAGTCGAGGACGGCTGGTGATCACCACGAGACTGTCGGCGGAGTTCGGCAGTAACGGCCGGACCTGCACGGCGTCTCGGACGTTGTCCAGCAGCAGCAGGAACCGTTTCCCGGCGGTGAGGCTGCGATAGGTGCCCATGCGTGCGTCGAATGTGTCCGGCATATGCGACGCGGGGACGCCCAGGGCGTACAGCAGCGAGCTGAGTGCATCGCCGGCGGTCGGGCTACCTTCCTCGCGGTCGTCCCCCCGCAGATCGAGATAGAGCTGACCGTCGGTGAACTCGTCGGCGATCGCGTGCGCGAAGTGCGTCGCGAGCGTCGACTTGCCAACGCCGCCCATGCCGTCCAGCGCCACGGCCATCGGGCCGGTCCTGCGATCCGCGCGCATGCGACCCAGTGATGTCGTCAGCCTTTCCAGTTCGGGCTCCCGGCCGACGAACAGGGGGAGGCCGCGCGGCAGCTGGGCCGGATGCACGAGCGAAACCGGGCGCGGGTCGTCTGGCAGGGCATCGTGTTCTCCGTGTTCTCCTGGCGAGGCATCATGCGGGACGGCTGTTTCTGCCGACGGTACGGTCTGGGTGAGCACCACCCGGTGAGCTTCCTGAAGATCGTGGCCAGGGTCGATGCCGAGGTCGTCGGACAAGCGTGCGCGCATCTCCTGGAAAACGCTCAGTGCCTCGGCCCGGAGACCCAGCGCGGCGAGAGTGATGATCAGGCCGGCGTGGACGGGCTCGTTGTACCGGCTCATCCGCGCCGCGAGCCGCAGCGGTGCGATGACGAGAGACGGGCGACGGAGCCGGACCGCGACGTCGGCCGCGGAGACCGCCGCGTCGAAGAACTCGCGGTCGATGCCGGCGAAGGCCGCCGTGGCCCCCGCACTATCGGCGAGCGCCTCTCCCACGTTGCCGTGACACAGCGGCAGGGCTCGGGCGTATTGTTCGACCGCGTTCTCCGGGCGCCCCTGGGAAACGCTCGCCTTCGCCTCAGCGACGAGTCTCCGGAACGCGATCAGGTCCAAGGTCCCGGCGTCGGCCGTGAAGCGGTAGCCGTTGCCGTGCCGCACGAGGAAAGAGCCCGAGGTGCGGTGCGGCAGGTCAGGCTCCAGCAGTCGGCGCAGGTCGCCGACGTACTTGTGGACGATGTTGACCGCACTGGCTGGCGCGTCCGATCCCCAGATCAGGCCGACCAGGTCGGACATGCTGATGGGGTGGCCCTCGTGGGCCATGAGGAGCGCCAGCAGGCAACATTGCTGCCGCGGGCCGGCATCGAGCTCGTCGTCACCTCGCCAGACCCGGAGCGGGCCAAGAAGCTGCAGGCGTAGCGTGTTCGGACCCCGCAACGCTGGTTCACCATCGGTCGGGAGAGGATGCGACGTCACGTACTGATCCTTTTCTGCGCTTTGAGGCCATGACTCGGTGACCGGATGATGTGTTGACGATCTCTGGAGTGCTTCCCACGGGTCTGTCCACCCCTTCCAGGCCCTGGTCAACCTGTACATATGCAGTGCTTCCCTCTTGCCAGATGTACGGGTGGGGTGAGAAGTTCGGATCGCGGAGGAAGAAAATCTTCACTGGCCATCGATACCGTCGGCGCCATGAGTTCGGTCAGGCCAGACCCGGTCGCCGACATGGAGCCTTTCGTCCGTGCGGCTCAACAGGGTGATCCCGACGGGCTCGCCCGCCTTCTCCAGCATGAGTACCCGGGGATGCGGGCGGTGGCGGCCGGGGTTCTGGGCGCGGGACCGGATGCCGAGGACGCCTGCCAGGACGCCGCGGTCACCACACTCGCACGTATCGGCGACCTGCGTGATCCGTCCAAGATCCGCCCATGGCTGCACTCCATCGTCCGCAACAACTGCCGGATGATTCTGCGCAACCGTATGCCCGGCCTGGTCGAGTCAGCCGGCGCCGAACTGATCGCCTCGTCTCTCGACGACCCGGTCGCGACCATCGAACGCAGCGCCCTGCGCGACCTGGTCTGGCACGGCCTACGGCAGCTGACGCCCGCGACGCTGCCGGTGGCCATGCTCCGCTACTTCACCGTCCGCAACTCCTACGAGGAGATCGCCATGCTGTGCGGGATCCCGGTCGGCACCGTACGCAGCCGGCTGAGTGACGCCCGCCGTCAGCTGGCCACGGTTCTTCCACTGGCCAGCCATCATCGGCACCTGGATCAGGGCGCGATCAGCACCGAACGCGCTGAGGAGGCCGCCGCGATCTTTTCCGCGGTCGCGAACTGCGTACCGCTTCCGTCGCTTCATGAGCGCTGGGCCGAGGACCTGGTCATGTACTGGCCCAGCGGACGGATCTCAACCGGGCTGGCACCCATCTACGACATCCTGCACAGCGACTACCAGATGGGCGCCACGCATCGGCTCACCGGTGTGGCAAGCACACCCGGGATCACGATCTGGGAGGCCGACGCCATCTATGAGTCGGGCCGTCCGGACGGCTACCCGGCCGCGGGCACATGGCTGCTGCGGGAAAGGGCGGGCCGCGTCTGCGAGGTCCGCCTCCTTTATGGGAGCAGCGCGTCCTCAGCCTGACGTGGCCTGCGGGTACCACCACGAGGTCGCGGGGTTCCCCGGTTCCCCGGGAGCGGGCCCACCGTCGCGCGGCTTGTTCGTCGGACAGAGCGGCGCGGGGTTGGTGCTGGTTGCCGGCGGAGGGCTTGGTGAGCATCCATTCGACCCATTCCCGCAGCACGCGGCGGGTGACCTGGTCGAGTGGCAGGTGTCCGAAGCGGGGGAAGACGTGGCGTTCGGCTTCGGAGAGGTAGGTGGCGCGTTGGGTGGGGGAGGCGCCGAGGCGGGTGGCGTAGTTGTGGCGGGCGTAGTATTCGAAGCTCGGCATCTCAGGGTCGTGTGTGGGGTCGTAGTTGGGGTCTACGATGCCGTGGCAGCCCTTGGGGTAGCCGTGGGGTCGGTTCTCGCCGCTGAGCGTGACCAGCGAGGCGAAGTCATCGGCGACCTGGCGGGCGTAGCAGGTCTCGAAGTCTTCCTTGCTGTTCCTGCCGCCGCTGATCCGCCATTTGACCAGCCAAGACTTCGCGCCGTTCTTGGCCGTGCGTTCGATGATTCTCGCCACCGGTGCCCCCCGTTGACGTGCTGGTGGCATGGTGACGGACGCTGGGGCTGGTAGGCGGCGGGACGCGCGCAGATGATCAAATGTCGACTGCCGCATGGCGAGATGCGGGAACATCGAGGGAACATGATCTTGTGCTGATCATTAACGACCCGCTGGCATCGTTCGAAACAGGCCTCTGACCTGCGGCGATGTCGGTAGGGCGGGTGGGACTTGAACCCACGACCCACGGATTATGAGTTGGTTCCCTGAGTGTCGCTCAGTGTTATAGAGGGTTGTTTTGTACCGTCGTGGCCGTGATTCTCCCGATCATCGTGTCGGCCGGTACCGCCGCGTGTCGCCCCGTATTGCATACACGCGAGCAACCACCGAGCAACCATGCGTTCATGACCATCGGCACGATGTGCGATTTTATCGCATCTCGACAGTGTCGTGTGGGCAAGTCTTTCGGGATGGGGCTCGAGCTTCACGGTAGATCGAGCAACCACGGAGCAGTCATCGGCTGGCGAGTTCGCGTCCGCAAGCCAGGAATTGCAGGCGATTTCAGAGCGATGTGCGGCATGCTTGACGTGCATGGATGTAGTTTTCGGCAGGAACAAGGTCAGACACCGAATCCAATTATTGAGCCCCACAGCTTTTGCACCCCACACATTAACAGCGCAAACCTCTATCTAAACGAAATTGGGGCCACCAAGCGGTCGAAAGAATCAGCCGACATGACCGAACCGTTAGTCATTGGGGTGGGGCATGACGCACAAGAGTCCCTGTGATGAAATCCAGGCGCGGTCGAGGAATCGCCCGGTAATTCTTCCCAGAATGATCAGAAACTGGTCCAATATCTCTGCGTCCGACAAACTGTGGTCGCTGGTCAGATCTTCCCCATGGGCGCGGTATTCTTCCTCGTCTTCGATGCTTCTATACTCACCATCGTGCGTATATACCGGCTCATCCAGTTCCTCGATTGCGCCGATGTAGGAAATTTCAAATGCACGCCGGCCATGGCGGCTGAGCGCCTCTGCAGACGATTCTTGCCCACCGGCGAGGAGAAGAACATGGGACCAGCCGGGTGCATGCGACGTGATCCAAACTCGCTGCTCAGAACCTGCGGCATCGTACGACCTCATGGCCGTTTGAAAGTCGCACGTCTCCGTGGCCTCCGCCGGGAAGCCCAGACGCCGGGCCACCTCGTGACCATCCTCAATGCTGACCCATAGGGCGCCGAACCACCCGTCGAGCCCGTGCTCCATCAGAAGACGCAATTGGCTTTCGACCGGAAAGAGACTCACGAAATTATCCAGCTTCCCCTGCCTGAGAGCCCGAAAGAAGGACGGCGGACGGCAGTACGCCTTTCGCCGCCCTTCTTTCGGAGCTCTCCTCTTGTCAGGCCTCAGGGTCAATGAGCACCCAGAAGGAGTTGCCTGTCCCAACTCGATACTCAGTGTACCGTAGGCCGATTTTGCGGCCATGGGTTGAGTTGTGGGACTTGTTCAGGGCCCGCAGCGAGTAGTTGCCCTGGGCGGTGCCGGCCCCTTCCTTGGACGAGGCGAATGGATACTCGTCGCAGCTGTTGGATCCACCTATAGGCAGTTTGTCCGATCTCCAGGCATCCGGATATTTGTCCGACTGACAATATTTGCAGTATTTGATTAAAAACTTATGCCAATCATTGTTCGCGGGGATCGGCCAGCTCATTTCTTCCGTCGTCCCCACATCCATGAACATCTCGATCTTGGAGAATCGCGTCCTGTTGACGTCCTGGTCCCTAGGCTTGAGTTTTGTCAGCGGGTCACCCTTGGCTGCCCAGTTCCCGACGGTTATCGTCTTTGACGAGGCCAGGCGCCTCTGGGGACACGGTAGAGGACGCGCGACGCCGTGAACCAGTCCCGATCGAGGAACCGACGTGTGACCCGCCCCGCCAGGATGAGATAGCTCTCCACCATCTCCTCGAACCCGAGATTATAGCGTGCTTCCAGATCAAGCGTGTAATTCCGGAATTCTTCGAGCGCCCCCAGCGGGCCCAGGAGTTCTCCATCGTAGTAATAGAGCATTCCCTCATCATCGAGTTCGGCTAGGTCAGCCCTGTGGTGATGAGTGATGATTCGCCTACCTCCGGAGCTCGCCGCCGGTTGAAATGGAAGCCACCCCGTCAGGGTGACGGCGACGGACCAGCCAGGAGAATGCATCCCAATCCAGGTCATGGTGTCCCCGGAGTCATCGTCGGCCAGGTCGAATGACGTATCGAGATCACAAAGAATGCCCGAACTCGGATCGGCCCGGAATCGTTGCGCGGCCTCTTCGATATTCTCCGTGTCGATCCAGGTCGCATCGAACGAGCCGTTCAAGAGGTACTCCTCCAAGAGGTCCCATTGACTCTCCGCAGGAATTGCCTGCGACATGTCTGCCATCTCACTCCTTCGGTTCTTCGATTCTCGGAAAGAGTGTGGGGTGGAGGCGATCTCATAGCCGCCTCCACCCCACAGTTGGCCCACTGGACCCGGGGAACCTGCCAAGCCGGTTAGGTTGCCGTGCCGTCCGGCCATTCTGCGGTCAGGACTAGCTCACGATCTTGACCCAGAACTGGTTATCGGTCACTACCCGGAAATCTGCGTAGAAGTAGGTGAGTGCATCTCCATGCGCTTGGTTGTGATCCTTGTCGACCGCTTGGATGGAGAAGTTGCCGTCCTTCTTGCCGGCTCCTTGCTTGGTCGAAGCGAATGGATACTCATCGCATTGCACGCCTTCCTTGACGGGAACCCCGAAGAACATCTTCTCCGGGTCTTTGTATTTATCCGGAAAGTAGTACTTGCAGTAGTTGACCTGAGCTATCTCCCAGGGCTTCAGTTCGACATTGTCGTCCACATCCGGCCAACGTTGCTCGTTGTCGGGATTGCCCTGATCTGTCACGAATCGCAGATGCGAAAAGAAGCTTCGGTTGACGTTCGCGGCCGTCGTGTTCACCTTGGTCAGCGCTTCGCCGCCGGTGGCCCAGTTTCCGTGGATGGTCTTGCTCATGGGAGTCGCACCGATTCTCGCGGGCGGGTACTTGGGGTCGTTCCAGTTGTGACCGGCCCGCTTCGGGGGGAAGGTACCCGCGTTGGCCGTCGGGTTGAGCGCCTTCTCGATGTGCTGGATGATTTGGAGGAAGTTGCTGTTCGTGCTCTTGGACATCACGAACACTCGGGGGACCGAAGGCATGACGCAGCCTCCGATCCGTACGTGCTTTTTTATACCAAGCCTCTCCCAGTCACACTGGACTTCAGGTACCAGTTCCGTGTACGGAGAACCGTCATATTCACTGAGGCTTTTCCAACCTGATCGCGCAGGTCAGTAAGGACGGTGCCGGGACCGGTGGACATGAGAAGAGGCTCCCGGTAAGACAGCAGTCGACCAA
>NZ_JBITLM010000030.1:0-15584 GCF_044465295.1 Nonomuraea sp. NPDC049714
GCGCTGTTGCCCGCACCGTGCCACCACGATCGTGCAGGCCATCCTCGTCCTGCAACTCATCGAAGAAGGCCGCTACTCAGGATGAAAAGTGCTCACTGATAGGGATGTCAGCGCTATGCCCGTGCCGGAGAACCCTGTTCTCCTCCTCCACGTAACGGGAGTCGACGAGCCTCCGACTCCACAGCGGGATGGCCACGCCCGTGCCCTCGTCCTCGCCCGGAATCCAGACGACGGGAGCGATCTCGCAGTTGTGGACGCCCTTGACCCCGTCCTGCCAGCCGTAGAGGAACTGAGCGTCGGGGGCGCCATGCCAGGAGGAGACGTCACGCTCCCCGCTCCATCCGCTCCTATTGCTGCATCCGCCCGACCCCTGGCCGGGACGGACCTCCAGTTTCGTCCCGGCCAGGTCATTCGACGGCGCCTTCACGTTACCGCCGTTGTCGACGATCGCGAACCCGTCGAGCCTGGTGAACATTTTGATCGCCTGGGCGGGCAGCTTCTTCTGGGAGAACTCCAGTCCCCCCGTGCCGCCGAGATAGGTGTGCATGGTCCAGGTGGCGCGGAAGCGGAACGCGTCGTCGTCCTCAATTTCGATCTTTCGCCCGTCCCTCCTCGTCGCGTTCTTGAGTTGCGCTGACCGCCTCGCGGACTTCACCATCCCGCCAGTGAGCGGATTTTCGGCAAATTCCAGGAGATAGATGTAGGACGACCAGCAATAGTTGTAGGTGGATTCGTGGAACCGGGCCTGGCCGAAAGCGAATTTTCCCTTCAACCAGGTTGTGTAGGAGTCCGCCGTGTCTCCGTCGTAGTTGTCGTCGAGGGTTTGGCACCCCTCCAGGGTGAGCCGCTTGTAGAAGTCGTCGTCGCTGGTGACAGACGGGGCGCCCGTCGTCGTGGCAGGTGCGGTATGTGCCGGGTCCGCCTTCGCGGACGGCGCCGCCGCTGCCTGCACCGTCTGCTGCGGCGTGAGCAGGCCTGCGACGCCGGCCGCTGTAAGCGGCCGCTGGTAGACCTCGGCTTGGTCGATGCTTCCGGCCATCGACGCGCCGATTCGCAGCGGGGCCTGGGCGTTCCAGACAGGGAAGGACAACTGCGTAGTCCCGGCCTGTGTCCCGTTCAGGTACAAGGTGGCCGTCCGGGTGGCCGCGTCATACGTTCCCGCCAGGTGGAACCACTCATCGACCGGCGGCTCGACGCCTGACAGCACGCCCTCCACCGTCGCATTCGTAGCGTCGGTGCTTGTGAAGGTGAAGACCAGTCCGTGGTCGGGGGTGTTGCCGAGGCGGAACGGCGCCTGGTGGGTGCCCTTCTGCTCGGCGACGGTGTAGTTGCCGTCCTTGTCGCTCCAGCGCAGCCAGGCGGCGGCGGTGAAGCTTTGGTCGGTGCGGATCACCGGTTCGGTGGTCTGCGCCAGGGGCTCCTCGCCGGGCTGGGTGATGTCGACGGTGATCTGCTGCCAGTCCGACCAGGCGGAGGCGGCCTGTTCGGTGACCGCGCGCAGGCGCCAGCGCACCTTCCACCCATCGGCCAGCTTGTCCGTCGGGACCGCGATGCTCGCCTGGGTGCCGGAGGCCACGTTATCCACGGCACCGGTCCAGATCTGGCCGGTGCCCTGCCCGTCGGGTGCGGCCGGGTCGTGTTCGATTTCGGCTTCGGCGCGCAGGGCCTGGCCGGTCGGGTGGGTGAGGGTGGCCTGCAGCGTGGGGGTGAGCGTATCGGTCACCGTTACGCCGTCCACCACCTTGGACGGGGTGACGGCCAGGCCGGTGGCGGTGGGCTTGGGCAGGCCGACGGTGAAGGACTGCCAGTCCGACCAGGCGGAGGCGGCGGTGGCCGAGACCGCGCGGGCCCGCCAGCGCAGCTTCCAGCCATCGGCCAGGGTGTTCGCCGGGACGGTGATGCTCGCCTGGGTGCCGGTCGGGACGTTGTCGGCGTTGCCGGTCCAGATTTGGCCGGTGCCCTGGCCTTCGGGTGCGGCTGGGTCGTGCTCGAGCTCGGCTTCGGCGCGCAGTGGCTGGCCAGCTGGGTCGCTCACCTGGGCCAGCAGCGCTGGAGTCAGCGTGGGGGTGACGGTGGTGCCGTCCACCTGCTCGGACGGGGTGACCTGCAGCGCGCCGATGGCCGGTTCGGAGACCGGGTCCGGCACATCCACGGTCAGGTTCTGCCAGTCCGACCAGGGTGAGCCGACCGTGGTGGCGGTGTTGACCGCCCGGGCCCGCCAGCGCACCTTCCAGCCGTCGGACAGCTTCCCATCCGGGACAGAAAGGCTGGCCGGGGTGCCGGAGGCGACGTCGTCCACGGCTCCGGTCCAGATGTGGCCGTTGCCTTGCCCGATCGCGGACGGGTCGTGCTCGACCTCGAACTCGGCCCGCAGCGGCTGTGCGGCCGGGTCGGTGACCGTGGTGCGCAGGACCGGGGTCAGGCTGGTGGCCACGGTGATGCCGTCGACCACCTGCGAGGGGGTGACCTGGAAGGCGCCGACCGTCGGGTTCGGCACGTCGACCGTGGCCGTCTGCCAGTCCGTCCACGCCGAGGTGGTGGAGGCGGCGGCGTTGGCCGCGCGGACCCGCCAGCGGATCTTCCAGCCGTCGGTCAGCATGCCCGCCGGGACGCTCACCGTGGCCTGGTTGCTGGAGGTGACCTCTGGTGAGGCGCCGGTCCAGATCTGGCCGCTGCCCTGTCCAGTGGCGGCGGGGTCGTGCTCGACCTCGAACTGGCCGGTGAGGTTGCCGCCCGCGGTGTCGGCGACGGTCGCAGCGAGTTGCGGGGTGAGTGAGGTCGTGACCGTGACGCCGTCCACCGAAAGCGCTGGGGTGATGGCCGGGGCGGAGACCGCTGGTTGCGATGCCGGTCCGCTGGTGGTGATGGTCAGCGTCGGCGGCAGGTTGAAGTCGGTTTCTTCGGAGGAGGTGAACACCCGGTAGTTGTTGATGTTCGCCTCGCCGGGCGACTTGAGCACCAGGCCGTGGTTGGCGGCGCCGGCGGCCCAGTCCTGGGCGATTCCGGTGACGTTCCAGTCCATGCTGTCCGGATAGATGGCGCAGTTCTGGTCGACGCCCTTGAAGTTGGTGGAGGCATCCTCGGTGGTGAGGGCGGGCTTATTGGCCCAGTACAGGTTGTCCGCGTTCCACGCGCCGGTCAGGCGGGCGATTTGGATGCCGTTGGCGAGCGCGGCGCCGCAGTTATGGCTGTCGATGGTGTTCATCGACAACGTGGCGTCAGTCACCGTGCTGCCCTGCAGGCCTGCGGTGTCGAACCGCAGGTGCACCCGCGCCTTCATGCCACCCGTCATGGTGCCGGCCATCATGTACGGGTTGTCCGGGAGTGCGGGCAAGCCGTCCGAGCTGACGTCGATGTCGGCACCGAGCGGCAACGTGACCGCTGCGGCCACCCGCACCGGATAGCTGGTGCCGGCGTTCACCAGGAACGCCTGATCTGGCTTGACCACCAACTCCGTAAGACCACCCTTGGTGACCACATCCGTGCCAGCCTCGGCGCGCTTGACCGATGCGGGGCGGCCCTTGCCGCTACCGTCCGACACGATCGTCCGCGTTCCCGCGGCGACCAGCTTCTTGTCCTTACCCTTCAGCAGCAGCCGGCCGCCCTTGCCCTCGGACAGGGTCAGGCCCTCGTCTTCGACGCCGACCCGCAGCTCCACCGCCTTGGCGGGCCGCTGCCGCAGCACCACCTCATACCGGAATCCGCTAGGCAACGCCGTCACCACCAGATCGGCACCGACACCCGCGGCGTCGGTGTAAGTGGCCACGCTGCCCTTGACCGTCGGCTTAGGCAGCGGCGTCGGCCAGCGAAGCGCGTACGACTTGCCATCGGCGGACATCTTCACGAACGGATCCGTGCCACCGGCGGAGAGCTCCACGACCGCGCCCTCGGCGAGGGTCTTGGCCCGCAGCTTGCCGCCCTGCTCGTCCAGGGTGGTGTCGACCGGCACCCAGCCGCCGCCCTGCCTGGCCCGTACCGGACCGGCCGCGACCTCGGTCTTGAACGTCCTCCCGTCCGGCTGCGCGTAGGTGATGCTCGTCGCGGTCGTCTCGTCGGCGACCTCGACCGGCTTGCCCTGCTCGGCCGCCTGCGCGGCCGCTGCGGTCCGCGCCTGCGACGGCACGTTGGAGATCGCGTTCCCGCTCTTGCCGGTGATCCACGCCGCGGTGTCGTTCAGGCTCGCATCGTGATCGTTGCCGGAGGAGTCGGCAGCCGTACGGCCGTCTCCCTCGTCGAACGTCCAACGAGCGGCTGCCTGGTCGACCGTCCGGAAGGACCACGAGTATGGCTCCATCGTGTTCTCCCACGCGTCGATCGCTTACCGCCGCATCAGATCGATCTGCAGGTCAAGCGCCTTCGACCACTTTTGAAGTGGTACAGGACAAACACAAGACGCGATCTTGTCTGCAGGTACAGACCCCGTTAAACCACAGGTCAGAGCCATCGTGGCTACATTTTGACGCGGAACAGGCTGCTGACCCGGTAGGCGAAGATCGCACTCTCGTCGCCGATGGTGTAGGGCACGCCGGAGAGCGGGTCCTAGAGCGCGCCGCGCTGGTGCTTCTGCCGAAAACTGCATCCATGCAGGCCAAGAGCCATGTGGCCACCCATGGTGAACTCCGCCGAGCCGTCCGGCGCCTCGAGTCCTGCGACGATCACGGAAAGCGCTCTCTAGCTCACTGAAAAGGATCTTTACTTCGATCGCAACACATGTGATGATCACTTCGTTTTTGCCACATTTGTTCGAAAGGATCGAGTGAACCCATCACGAACAGCGTCCGGCTTATCCAGCCGGACGCGCCGCCGCGCTGCCCTGATCGCGGCTCTGACCATGCCGCTCTCGCTGCTGAGCGTGCCCGCGATCGCCCAGGGTCCCACGCCACCCCCCTCCACCACTCCCACGACGCCGCCGAAAGCCCCCACCACGCCCACCGGTAAGGCGCTGGCGCAGGCCAAGAAGGACAACCGGCGCATCGAGATCGAGTCACTGCGCTCGGAAAGCGCCACCTACTACGCCAACCCCGACGGTAAGACCCTGCGGATGGAGCAGTACCTGGAGCCCATCCGGGTCAAGAACGCCAAGGGTGACGGCTTCACCCCGATCGACACCACCCTCGTCGAGGCAGATGGCGTCATCAAGCCCAAGGCGGCCAAAGACAGCCTGCTGCTGTCCACCGGCGGCAACACCGAAGTGATCAAGAGCAAGAGCGGCAACATCGCCGCTCAGATCGACGCTCCGCGCACGCTGCCCAAGCCCACGCTCAACGGCAGCACCGCCACCTACGCCTCCGCGTACGGCAAGGGCATCGACCTGGTCGTCACCGCCACCCCGACCGGGTTCCGCCAGCAGATCGTCATCCGGCAACGCCCCGCCGGCCCGGTCACCTTCCGCGTCCCCGTCGAACTGCCCAAGGGCATCGCCTTCGGCGAGAACGCCAAGGGACAGCCGACGCTGAAGAGCGACAACGGCAAGCGCAGCCTGGCCATCCGGCCCGCGGCGCTGCTGGACGCGGCCGCCGCCGACGCGAACGCCGACCTCGGCGCCGTCAGGATCGGCAGAGCGCAGGTGAGCCTGGACGGCTCGGCGCTGGTGTACAGCCCCGACCCGGCCTTCCTCGCCGACCCGGCAACGACGTTCCCGGTGACCATGGCCGCCGTCGACGACGACTGGTACGAGTGCACCCTCGGGGGCGACCCCTGTCCCCCCGGCGACCCGATGGACACGTACATCAACGACGTGGACCTCACCGACAGCTGGGACATGCACTACCGCGACCAGATGTGGGTCGGCAAGTCCTACGCCAGCAACATCGCCAAGCGCTGGCGCGCCTACATCCAGTTCCCGCTCCCCCAGCCAAGTGACCCGTTCTGGGGCTCGACAATCCAGAACGCCGACCTGGAGCTGTGGAACTACCTGTCCAACGACTGTGGCAACCCCGTCGGATCCGGGATCACCGCCCGACAGGTCACCTCCGACTGGGACCACCTGAGCCTGCAATGGAACGACCAGCCGACGGTCACCAACACAGGCGCCGACACCGAGTACGGGGCCTACAGTCCCGACTGCACCGGCTCGATGAACTACGAGCACGACCTCATCCACTCGGTCAACACCATCGTCCAGGCATGGGCAGACGGCGAAACGAACTACGGCATCCAACTCCGCGCGGGTAACGAATCCGAGCAGCGGAACTGGCGCCGCTACCGCACCCGAGAGGAGACCAGCGGCTACCCCGCCCACGGCCCCAGGCTCACCGTCGATTTCGAGCCGCCGACACCACCCCACCGGGAAACGGTCGTCATCACCTCACGTGAGCCGCTCACCTCAATCCCCGATTACGAGGAAGCCGTTACGAGGTCGATTTATGTGCCGGATACGCCCGAATCGATTGATTCGCTGGCGATGAGCGAAGAACTGGCGGCCGCCACCGAACAGCACCGGGACGGTGAGGGCTCCTTCATCGGGACCGACAATCTCTCCCCCAGCGTGCCTTATCCCGGCGATGGCGACGACAGCGACAATCCTGACGGCGAGGACACGGCAACACCACGAGTGCGGACGACGGAACCAGCCAACGAGGCTATCGACGTCCCCCTGGACTCCCAGGTCCAAGTGACGTTCAGTGAAGCGGTCGATGGACCGATCTTCTCGATGAAGAGTGCTCAAGGTGCTGATGTACTGGGGACCACCGCGCTCGACAGCACCGGAGAGATCGCAACCTTCACCCCCACACAGCCGCTCCGCCCCGGCACGAAGTACACCGTTGAGGTGTCGGAAGCGACCGACTCGGGGGAAAACACTATGATTCCCTACTCATGGTCCTTCAGAACAGTCGACCAGGCAGCCGCCCGCTGGACGTTTGACGAGGGTAATGGCCGTACGGCTGCCGACTCGTCGGGCAATGATCACGACGCGAGCTTGAACGAGACGGCGGCTTGGATCGCCGGCAAGAGCGGGAACGCGGTCTCCAACGTGCCGTCGCAGGCACGGATCGCCACCTCCGCGTCGGCGGCCCGGCAGGGTAAGGCCGTCGAGGTCGCCGACGAGACGACCGCGACCAGCATCACCCACGCCCAGCCGGACGGGAAGACGTTCAAGACCGAGGTCGCGGCCGGGCCGGTGCGGACCCGGCAGGGCAACGGCTGGGTGGCGATCGACACCACTCTGGCCGAGCAGGGCGGAAAGCTTCGGCCCAAGGCGATCGCCGAGGGCGCGGTCGTGGAGGTTTCTGCGGGTGGCACGGATCCGTTCGTGAAGATGTCCGCTGACGGCAAGTCGTACGCGCTGAGCTGGCCGACGCCGCTGCCCAAGCCGACCGTCAAGGGTGGCGTCGTCACCTACACCGATGCCGCCGGCGTGGGGGCTGACTTGGTGGTGACGGTGTTGCCGACCGGGTTCCGGCATGACGTGGTGGTGCGGCAGCGGCCGTCCAAGCCGCTGGAGTTGCGCATCGGTGTACAGACCGCTGGTCTGACCTTGTCCGAGGGCAAGGGCGGACGTCTGCTGCTCACCGCCGGTAAGGGGAAGAAGCCGGTGGCCTCGGCGCCGCAGCCGGTGATGTGGGATGCCAGCGCCAAGGGCCGACTCCCCATGGCCAGGCACGCGAAGATCGCCACCGACGTGGTCACCAAGGACGGCCGCACCGAGCTGGTGCTCAAGCCCGACCATGCCTTCCTGACCGACCCGGCCACCACCTATCCGGTGCGCGTGGATCCGACCACCACGCTGCCGTTCAACGATGACGTCGAGCTCTACTCCGAGATGGACGCCGGCCAGACGGCCGACCCGACCCTCCCGTACATGCTGGCCGGACGGCTGGGCAGCGGCCTGTTTCGGGTGCATCTGCGCTTCGACACCACGGCGCTGACGGGCACCACGGTCACCGACGCCAAACTGTCGCTGCTCAACATCGACGCCCCCACCTGCGGCACCCAGGTCGGCGCGGGCATCCAGGTCCGCCGCCTGACCTCAGCGTGGGACGAGAACAACCTGCACTGGGCCAACAAACCGACCTCGACCACCGAAGACGCCCAGATCAACAGGACAGCCTGCGAACCGACACCGATGCAATGGCCCGTCACCGCCATCGCCCAGGACTGGGCCGGCGGCGCCGCCAACCACGGCCTCGTCCTGCAACACCCCAACGAGACCAACACCAACGACAACTACCGGCTCTTCCCCTCCGCCGAAGACACCGACTTCAACTCCCCGCCCACGTTGACCGTCACCACCTCCGGCCCCGCCTCGGCTCCGCAACTCACCGGCCTGACGGTGACCCCGGCGCAGAACGCCGACGGCATCACCACGGTCACCTCCCTCACCCCGCAACTGGCCGCCACCGTCACCGACCCCGCACCAGGCAACCTGACCGGCCAGTTCGAAATCGAGCACGACCCCGCCGCACCAGAGGGGCAGGGCACCGGCCAGATCTGGACCGGCACCTCGACCGCCGTGACCTCCGGCACCCAAGCCACCACAGCCGTACCCGCCGGGACCCTGACCGACGGCTGGCAGATCCGCTGGCGCGCCCGCGCGGCCTCGACCACCACCACCTCGGCCTGGTCGGACTGGCAGCAAGCCACCATCGACGTCCCCAACCCCACGGTCGGTGCCTTCCAGGTCACCCCGTCCCAGGTGGTCAACGGCATCACCGTGGCCACCAGCCTGGCCCCGGCTCTGCACGCCACGGTCACTGACCCTGCCGCGCAACCGCTGCGGGCCGAGTTCGAAGTCGAGCACGACCCGGCCGCGACCGGTCAGGGCACCGGCGCAATCTGGGCCGACGCCGTCGACGACGTTGCCTCAGGCACCCCAGCCACGGCCACCATTCCCGACGGGAAACTGGCCGACGGATGGAATGTGCGCTGGCGCGTACGTGCGGTAAACACGTCAACCACAGTCGGCTCGTCATGGTCGGACTGGCAAGCCGTGACCGTGGACCTGCCGGACCCTGTCTCCGAGCCGGCCGTGGGCGCGCTGCAGGTCAGCCCGTCGGGGCAGGTGGACGGTGCCACTGTCACCCCCACCGTCACTCCGGCGTTGATGGCTCAGGTGAGTGATCCGGCCGGGAAGCCGCTGCGGGCCGAGGTCGAGGTCGAGCACGATCCGGCCGCGACCGGTCAGGGCACCGGCCAGATCTGGACCGGCAACGCCGACAACGTCCCCACCGGCACCCAGGCCAGCATCACCGTCCCGGCCGACACCCTGACCGACGGATGGAAGGCCCGCTGGCGCGCCCGCGCGGTCTCAGCCACCGCCGCCTCCGCCTGGTCGGACTGGCAGTTCTTCACCGTCAGTCTGCCCAAGCCCACCGCCACCGGCCTGACCGTCACCCCGTCCAAGGTGGTGGACGGCGTGACGGTGACCGACACGCTCACCCCCACGCTGCAGGCCACCCTCACCCACCCGACCAGCCAACCGCTACGTGCCGAGGCTGAGATCGAGCACGACCTGGCCGCTCCCCAGGGCCAGGGTAGCGGCCAGATCTGGGCCAGCGCCGTGGACGGCGTCGCCTCCGGTGCTGAGGCGAGCATCGCGGTCCCGGCGGGCACGCTGTCCGACGGCTGGAAGGTGCGCTGGCGTGTTCGCGCGGTTGCTGGTGACGCCTCCTCGGCCTGGTCGGACTGGCAGCAGATAACCGTCGACGTCATCCAGCCGGGCGAGGAGCCTCTGGCGCAGACCGCCCAGCCGGTGATCCGCACCGATCAAAGCTTCACCGCCGCCGCGTGGCTGCGCTGGAGCGACAAGGACGGCGACTACATCGTCACCGAGCAGCGAGGCACCCATCATGCGCCGTTCCGGCTGGGCAACACCGCCGAGCATGGTCTGGTGTTCACCTTCACCAACGCTGACGCCACAGATGCGACCGTTGAGGGCGTTCTGTCGGGGGTCGAACCGCCGGCCGATGAGTGGTTCCACCTGGCGGGAACCTATGATGCGACCACTCGGACGGCTACCCTGTACCTGAATGGAACGCAGGCCGGGACCGCGCAGTTGTCCTTCCCCGCCTGGGACGCCCAGGCCCCGCTACGGATCGGCGCGGCAATGGCAGGGAGCATCGACGCGGTCCACATCTACCAGCGCCCGTTCAGCGCCGATGATGTCGCCAGTGTGATCGCATCGGTCACGGCCCCGGCACCTGAGGCTGTGCCTGCACCGCAGAAGGGAGCCGCGTCGATCCAGGCTACGGCTCAAACCGGTGACTTCGATTACGACCGCCTCACTCTGGCAGACTGCATGGCAAGCCCGAGCGAAACTGGCTATGCGGACTATGACTCTCGTATTCGGGAGCTGCCTTACAACTCGTGCTGGTCTGCGTACCTCTACGTCCAGGACTTTGAACAGGACCCCGACTCAGGGAGCTGGCGGAAGGCGAATGCCAAGGGAACGGCTCCGGGTACCCCTGCGTCGAAGTCATGGGGTAAGCAGATTCTGGACGAAATCTTGGACGGAGTCACAGAGCCATTCGACGACGACGACGCGTTTCGTTTTCGCGCCACCTGGATCATTCATAGCTACCTGGGCGACCAGACTGGCAATGCAGTGGTGGACGGTGCAGGAACAGATTTTAAACCCACTGATCTGAAGATGTTCCTCCGCCTGGACGATTTCGCCGTCGTCGATAAGGATGGGCGAGTCAAATATTCTGCGGGTCAGCTGAGTGGTCTCCCCATCAGAGTGATGGTGGATCAGGGGTCATCCTCGCCCACCACCGACTGCGGTGACGCCGCGTGGAAAACAGCAGACGTCTCGGAATGGCATGCCCATCCTGATGCGACGGCCGTCTTCCATCCGAAGCTGCCCGCCTCCGGCGTTGCTGTCTGTTCGATATTGCCCGTCGTCAACATCTACACCGACGACGGAACGCTCACGCTGTACCTCTGGAACCAGAAGGTCTTAGACGAGGGCGGCAAGACCATCGGCATCCGTCGCCACGGCAGCGACAGTCCCTACGACCTCAAATGGGTACCGAACTTCCGCTGCGACAGAAAGGTCTTTGGCGCCAACAATCCGGATGTCGAGGATCGCTTCGGCGGCTGTGTCAACACCAGAGCGAAGCGCGTATGGATCATGTCTAAGAGCAGAGACACCGAGTGGACACAGGTTACCGAGCATATCGAAGCTGCGCTGAACCCCAGCAACAAGCAAACGTTCCCGCCGCGTAGGCTGGGCCACGACTGGTCAAAACCATCATTTCCGCCACCACGCGACGTCCCGGGCAAAGCGCTGGAGAATAAAGCAATACCTGGCAACTGGGCGGCACCTCGGGACGACCCTGCAGGCTTGCCGCTGACACTAGGCACGAATAAAGTGACTAATGCCGAGAATCGTAAACACTTTCAGCAAATCGACCTGCATATGGACGTGGGAGCCCCTGAAGAGAACCACTGGCTGCTGGAGAATGTCGCGAAACCTTACTACATCAACCTGTGCAAGTATTACGAGCGCGACAAGTATCCAAGTCCGGACAAGCCTCTAGTCTTACCTTACAAAAAGATTATAAGCTGCGACGAATACCCATTCGCTTCCGTAAAGGAGGGCGCCGCATCAGCTCGGGGGAACTATTCGCTGCGCGTAGTAGATACAGACGCCAACAGGCAACACGGAACCGCACAATGGGTGTTCAGGGCGGACTTCCGCCTGGCAGAGGGTAACAAGTTCTGGGTGCTCATCGAAGACTAGGGTCGACTAGGCGCCAACTGCTATGATCGGCGGGGTGGAGATCGTATATTCGATCCCCACCCCGTTTTGCCTCCGACATAACTAATCGATCTGGAAAGAAACGTCCATATGAAGACTTTCCCCGCTGAAGGACAAAGAGAGCTGTTGGTTGAGCATGGACTCTACGACTCGTTCGCGGCGACATGGGCCAACATCAGAGACATCAACGAGGTAGCCAGGCGCCTCAGAGTTGCACCGGAAGCAACATCGACATGCGATTTCTCGACCGCCATGCGCTCACATGGGTCTAGCGCCGGGACGCGACGGGTCTGGATAACGCGACATGCACCCGACTGGTGCCATATGCTCACCCTGAGCGGTGCAATGCCTTCGTCGGAAATCCTTAGCCTCAATCGTCATCGCGCTTTTGAGCTCGCATGCAACGGGGGGATAGACGAAATCTATCCTCTGTCATACACATATGACGGGGTGTCCGATAGAGATTTCTTTGAGGTTCCGGAGTACGCACCATATTGGGACGACCTCGAATCCAGGCCATTCATGCCAACAGCAGAAGAGCTGGAGCAGCACCTTATCATCATGGGCAGAATCACTGGACGATTCTACGACCGGGAATGGTTTGCATCACTAGGCCTGCTGTGCACGCTTCCTTAACCTCGATTTTTAGACCTTGAGTTGGTCGTCTGAGGTTTCGGCTGGAGGTCGATTGCCCCGCTGTGGTCAGTGTGGGTCCCCGGCTCCAATGCCGTTTAGATAGGGGTTTGCGCTGGTAGTGTCCGCCGGGTGGTGGAGTGGATCAAGGTCGGTGGGTCGGGTTGGCTGACGGATCTGGTTGGGCTGGGGGCGTTGACGTCGCTGGTGCCACGGCAGGTCCTGGACGAGGCAATCGAGCTGCACGGATGTCGCGAGGAGCGGGTACGGAAGCTCCCGGCTCATGTGGTCGTCTACTTGCTGATGGCGTTGTGCCTGTTCGCGGACGATGACGATGAGGAGGTCGCGGAGAAACTGACCGGTCTGCTCGCGGCGATGCCGGGATCACAGTGGGAGCCGCCGACGCGTGGAGCGGTCACCCAGGCCCGGCAGCGTCTGGGGGCCGAGGTTGTCCGGGAGGTGTTCGAGCGGGTTGCGCGCCCGGCTGCGACACCGGCGACCGCGGGAGCGTGGCTGGGACGGTGGCGGTTTATGGCGATCGACGGGTTCACCCTCGATCTGCCGGACACGGCGGCGAACCTGGCCGAGTTCCCCCACGACAGCGCGGGCGGTACGAGACCGTGTACCCGCAGGCCCGGGTCGTGGCCATCAGCGAGTGCGCCTCGCACGCGATCGTCGCGGCGGACGTGTCGGGCTGCCGGCAGCGAGCAGACCCTCGCCTACTCGTTGTACGGGCGGCTGACGCCCGAGATGTTGCTGACCGCCGATCGCGGCTTCTACAGCTTCTCCGCGTGGCAGTACGCGTCCTCGACCGGCGCGCAGCTCCTGTGGCGGGTCCAGGCCGGGCTCCACCCGTACTGGCTGGAAGACTTGGAGGACGGGTCCTGGCTCGCGGTCATCACCAAGCCCACCAAGCTGCGCAGTGACCAAAAGGACCGGCTGCGTGAGAACGCCCGCCTCGGGCGCGACCTCGACCCTGACCAGGCGGTGATCGTCCGGGTGGTCGACTACACCGTGCCCGACCGCAAGGGCGACCACATCCGCCTCATCACGACCATCCTCGATCCCACGGAGGCGACCGCGCAGCAACTCGCCGCCTGCTACCACGAGCGCTGGGAGGCCGAAACCGGGTTCGCTCAGCTGAAGATCCACCTACGTGGTCCTGGCAGGATCCTACGGTCCCGGACCCCGGACCTGGTCCGACAGGAGATCTGGGCCTACCTCCTCACCCTGGGCCCTGGCCACCCTGATCTGCACCGCCGCCACCGCAGCCGGAGCCGATCCCGACCGGATCACGTTCTGGCCACCCTCCGGATCGTGCGCCGCTCGGTCACCGACCGAGCGGCCTTTCCCCCCTGAACCCCAAAATGATCTCTGGACCAGAACCGTCCCCCAGGTCGGCCGGCCCCGCAACCGCAACCCCGAACGCCGCCACCGCACCTACCCCCGCTCCGTCAAACGCACCCGACGCAGCAGCTACCGCGAACGACGCCCGAGCGACAAAGGCATCCACCACGCTGGGCCACCCACCGTCCAACTCCTGCCCGCCACCTGCGGCACCAGACCCAAATGATCTATCTAAACGGCATTGGGTTGATTCCCGGTGACGTGCGCAAGTGATGGCAGATAGGCGCGCGCGAGGCGAAACCTATGCCACTCCTCTAGTCAAAGGTCTGCGGCGTGAAGGCCGTGCGGAATTTGGTGATTCCCCTGCCGGGGAGTGGCGTTCGGTGAGCGCTGGAGTAGAACTTGCTGCCACTCGTCGTTGAGGTCGATGGTATTGCTCGTGTCGCGGCCGGTGTTTCGGCTGAGAAGAGCTGTCCGGCGACGGGCATCTTTGCACGTCAGACGGTTTTCGTACGATGCGTTGTGCGCCCCGACTCGCCTAAGGGCGACGCGCGAATATGTGCAGGCCCGTTCTCATACGGTTCTATTCGTTTCTCGTTGTGGTCGCCCTTTGCTCGTTACTTTCCCTTTTCGCTTGGCTGGCCTTGCCAAGTGCGCGGCTGGGCCGGCCGCCGGCTCCCCGCCAGTGAACTGGGGGTCATGGGCAGAACCTCGTTCGTTGACCCTGACCGGTGCCGGATATGCCGCATTGGTACGGGAGGCGGTCGCCCAGTTCCGTGAACTGCTTCCTCACTCCGACTACGAGAAGCGCTCGACTCGCCCATATGAGAACTTCGCACCCCTTGCGCGACGTCATTCGCCGCCTTCTCCCATGGTCAGAAAAGCCGCTCCTGTCATATAGAAGCTCGCCTTCGCTATTGAACTGTCTTGCGCCTTAAAGATGAAATTCGGTCGAAGCCGTACGACTTGATCTCGTGCTAAAAGTCAAGCGTTTTAGCAGGCCGGGGCAGATCTGCACGGGTAAGCCTTTCCAGCCGTTGCGGTTACGGAGAAATTTTCGGCACGGCTTGCAATGGCCAACGACGGGAGACATCGTCGAGCTCCAAAAGAAATACGGACCGGCCGGGAACGCGCCGGATCCCAAAAGGAAAGGGGTCTTACCAATGACTATTCACGCGCCGGAGATTCCCGCCACGGAAAGCACGCTTAACGACCTGCCGGAGCCGCTCGCGTCCGACACGGGGAACGCCACCGACGACGCCACCACCGAGCTGAACCCCCGTCAGGAGGCGGTGTGGCGGGCGCTGGTGGCCAACCCCGGGAGCTCGGCCACCACGATCGGAGCGGCGGCTGACATGAGCCGAGTGGCGGCTGGCAAGATCCTCAACCAGCTCGAAGCGGACGGCCGTGCCAGGCGTACACCGGGCGGCCAGGACGGACAGACCAAGGGCCGGACCCCGGACCGGTGGTACGCGATCGACGCCTCCACGACCGCCACGGATGGCGCAGATCTTCACGACGCTACCGAGGCCGCCCTCGCCGAAGTTCTGGACCCGGTCACCCCCGAAACGCCCGCTGACATCCCCGAGTCGGTGAACGAGACGGAGCCGGACAGCGAGGTCCCCGACGAGCCGCTGGAAATCCAGGGCGAGACGGACGACGCGCTCACCTCGACGACACCTGACGTGAGCCCCGCGACGGACTCCGGCGAGGAGAGCGCGAGTGAGTCGGACGCCGAGCCGGAGGACTCCGAGCGCGCGCAGGCGCGCCGGGAGTTGCTGGAGCTGGCCGATCTGATCCTCGGAGCAGCGGCTGCGATGGAGGCCGACGGGGACGCGGTCTTGGCGTTGGGCCGGTTGGAAATGGCCATGGCCAAGGCCCCGCAGGCCCACCGCAACGCCCG
>NZ_JBITLM010000031.1:0-15146 GCF_044465295.1 Nonomuraea sp. NPDC049714
TTCTCCGGCGCGTGCATGGTGTGCTCCTCAACCCGCGTCTTCACGAAAGCAGTTCCACGAAGCAAGACCGGATAGCGCCGCGATCTGTGACATCCCGCGGGCAGGCCGCGCCGGCTACCCGGCCGCTTGTGCTCGGAATCCTGCCTCGGACTCATCCCTTTGGACGCGCTGGTCACCGATCACGGACAGCAGGCGCAGCTTGTCGTAGCTCTCGCTGCCCGAGGGCGCGGTGTAGACGACGAGCATCTGGGACTGATCGGGGTCGAGCAGCGTCTGGCAGTGCAGTTCGAGCAGGCCGAGCTGGGGGTGCTGGATGCGCTTGGCCGGGCAGTACGGGCGGCCGACCGGATGCTCGTGCCACAACGCCGCGAACTCGGCGCTCTCCACCAGCAGGGCGTCCACCATTGCCGCCACGCGCGGGTCCTTGCGGTCGCGGGTGTACAGGTCGTGCAGGTTCGCGGCGATCAGCCTGCTGTGCGTCGGGTGGTCGTCCTCGGGATGGATCGACCGTGCGGCGGGGTCGGTGAACCACCGGTAGTGCGCGCTGCGGCCCGGCCCGGTGCGGACGGTGTCGTCGCCGAGCAGCGCCTTCGACAGCCGGGTCTGCTTCAGCGTCTCGCCCAGGTAGTTCACGACCTGGGCGGCGGCGTCCTCCAGGCCGTCGAAGATGCGCATCATGCCAGGGTTGAGGTGGTCGGCGCGCAGGGTCCGCTGCGGGGTGGCGTAGCCGGCGAGACGGAACAGATGGTCGCGTTCCTCCAGAGACAGGCGCAGGCCACCGGCGAGGGAGGCGAGCATCTGCTCGGACGGGTGCGGCCCGCGCCGCTGCTCCAGCCTGCTGTAGTAGTCGACCGACATGTCGGACAGGACGGCGACCTCCTCGCGCCGCAGCCCGCCCGTACGCCGCCGCCCGCCCCGGGGGAGCCCCACGTCCTCGGGCTGCAACGCCTCGCGGCGGCTACGCAGGAATTCGGCGAGTCGCGCCCGGTCCACAGATCCTCCTCTGCGCGAATGGGTCGAAGGACCTCAGTATCGAGGGGGCGGCCCCGCGTATCCATGTTCTGTCAGTCCCCCGATAGGGGGAACGGGGATCGGGCCCGGCCCGATTCCCTGGATCGGGAGAACATTCCTCCTGTTTCCCCCGGCTGCCACGGTTCTCGTATGAACACAGCAACCCACTGGATCGGCGGCCGGCCCGTCGCCGGATCCGCTTCCCTGATCGACGTGGTGAACCCGGCGACCGGCAAGGTCATCGCCCAGGTGCCGGACGGCACCACCGCCGACGTCGACCACGCCGTAGCCGCCGCGAACGCGGCCTTCCCCGGCTGGGCCGCCACCGACCCGGCCGAACGCGCGCAAGTCGTCGGCCGCATCGCCGATGGACTGAGCAGCCGGGCCGAGGAGATCGCCACCACCATCACCAGCGAGATGGGAGCTCCCATCTCCCTGTCCCGCACCGCGCAGGTGGGCTTCCCGGTCGCGGTGGCGGCGTCCTTCGCCGCGCTCGCCGCCGACTTCGCCTGGACCGAGCGGATCGGCACCTCGCTGGTCGTACGCGAGCCGATCGGCGTCGTGGGCGCCATCACGCCCTGGAACTTCCCGCTCCAGCAGATCGTGTCGAAGCTGGCGCCCGCCCTGGTGGCGGGTAACACCATGGTGTTCAAGCCGTCCGAGATCGCGCCGTTGACGGCGGCGATCCTGGCCGAGGTCGCGGCCGAGGCGGGGCTGCCCGCCGGGGTGTTCAACGTCGTCCATGGCACGGGCCCGACCGTCGGCGCGGCCATCACGGCTCATCCCGGCGTCGACATGGTGTCGTTCACCGGCTCCACCCGTGCGGGCAGGCAGGTCTCCGCCACGGCCGCGGCGACCGTCAAGCGGGTCACGCTGGAGCTCGGCGGCAAGTCGGCCAACATCATCCTCGACGACGCCGATTTCGCCGAGGCGGTCACCCACGGCGTCGCCATGATCCTCACCAACGGCGGCCAGGTCTGCGGCGCGTGGCCGCGGATGCTGGTGCCGGCCGCGCGGCAGGACGAGGCCGTCGAACTGGCCGTGGCCGCCGCCGCTGCCTACACCGTCGGCGACCCCACGGACGAGGCCACCCGCATCGGCCCGATGGCCTCCGAACAGCATCGGCAGCGGGTCGACGGCTACATCGAACGCGGCCTCGCCGACGGCGCCCGGCTGGTGCTCGGCGGCCCGGGAAGGCCCGACGGACTGCCCGAGGGCGCGTACGTACGACCGACGATCTTCGCCGACGTCGCGCCGGACTCAGTGATCGCCCAGGAGGAGATCTTCGGTCCCGTCCTGACCGTCATCCCGTACGTCGGTGACGACCAGGCCGTGGAGATCGCCAACAGCACGATGTACGGGCTCACCGGCGCCGTCTTCGGCAGCCACGACCGGGCGATGGGGATCGCCCGCCGGCTGCGTACCGGCCAGGTGGACGTCAACGGCGGCGACTGGAACGTCCTGGCGCCGTTCGGCGGATACAGGCAGTCGGGCAACGGCCGCGAGTTCGGCCGGTACGGCCTTGAGGAGTACCTCGAGACCAAGTCCATCCAGGGCTGATCCCCTGCCCGTCATCTCCCGATTCCGGTGGAAATCTTCCTAGACCGTAACTCGGCACTGGCCTGTCCTTGCTGCTCAACAGGTAAGCAGGAACAGTCCGGCTCGGGGCCAGCGCCGGGGGCAGGGGGAAGACAATGACGGATACGGTGCCGAGCAATCCCGGCGGACCGGGAGATCTCGAACAGGCGGCGGCGGTGTTCACCGGTGTACGGCGGCGCCTGTTCGGCATCGCCTACCGGATGCTGGGCAGCGCGGCCGAGGCCGAGGATCTGGTGCAGGACGTCTGGCTGCGCTGGCAGGCCTACGACCGCGCCACCGTGGCCAGCCCCGCCGGGTTCCTGTCCACGGTGACCACCCGGCTGGCGATCAACGCCGCCACGTCCGCCCGCGCGCGCCATGAGACGTACGTCGGGCCCTGGCTGCCCGAGCCCGTCGACACCGGCGCGGACCCCTACCTCGGCGCCGAGCGCGGCGAAGCCCTGGAGTTCGCGGTGCTGCTGCTCCTGGAGCGGCTCACGCCCACCGAACGGGCGGCGTACGTGCTGCGGGAGGCGTTCGACTACCCCTACCGGCAGATCGCCGACATCGTCCGGCTCAACGAGGCCGCCGTACGCCAGCTGGTCAGCAGGGCACGCAAGCGGGTGCTCGCCGAGCGTCGCACCCCCGTGACCGAAGCCGAGCAGCGCAGGCTGCTGGCGGCCTTCGTCGCCGCCGCCCGCTCCGGCGACCTGACCGCGCTGGAGGAGCTCTTCGCCGCGGACGTGACCAGCTACTCCGACGGCGGCGGCGCCGTACGCGCCTCGCGCATCCCGGTGGCGGGCGCCTCGCGGGTGGCGAGGTACATCAGGGCATTCGCCGGCCGCTTCTGGACCGGCGTCGAGGTGGCCTGGGCGAACACGAACGGCCAGACCTCCGCCCTGCTCAGCCGCGACGGCCGGGTGTTCGCCGCCCTCACGGTCAACGCCTCGGAGCAGGGCATCGACCAGGTGCTGTGGATGATGAACCCGGCCAAGCTCACCGCCGTGGCCACCGTGCCCGACCGAGGCGCATGATCCGTTACGAGGCTCGCCTGGCCGCGGTCGTTATCGTGACGGCCACGAGCAGGACGCAGACGGCCGTGACCGCCGCGACGACGGCCGCCACGCCGATCTGGGGCGTCGCCAGGGGCAGCGCCAGGATGACGGCGACGCTGCCCGCCAGTGCTGCCGGATGGATGACGGACGCCGAGGTGACGAGCGCGTGCACCGCCCACAGCAGGGCCAGATACACGGCGGTCGGGATGGCGACGGCGTAACCGAGTGCGACCGGTGAGGCCGCCACGGCGTGCCCGGTCTGCTCCACCGCCACTTCGAGCCCGGAGCCGAGGGCGGCCAGGGCCGCGAAGATGCCGTAGTGGCCGTACCCCCACAGGAACGACCGCTGACGGCGGTCGCTGAGACCTTCCCCCGCCTCGACGAGGAAGTAGAGCCACCAGAGCGCGAACAGCAGGACCAGGCCGCAGCCGGCGATGACGACGAAGGGGCCGTCCACCTGGTGCGCTTCGAGCGCCCCTTCGACTCCCCGGCTCGCGGCCAGAACGCTCTCGCCGAGCAGGATGATCGTGAACAGGCCGTAGCGCTCGGCGATGTGGTGCGGGTGCCAGTTGGTGGCCCTGACCCGCTCCGCCCACCGTGGCACCGCCAGTTCCAGGACGACCAGGCAGAGGAAGAACGGCAGGCCGGAGGAGGCGGGCAGCACGCCCGTGTCCACGAGGAAGTAGCGAAGCAGCCATCCCACCTGCACGACGGCGATGCCGCCGGCGTAGCGCAGCGCGGTGCGGCGGCCGGCCGGGTCCTCGAGGCCGGCCCGCACCCACTGGATGACGAGCCCGAACCTCATGATCACATAGCCCAGAGTGACGATCCCGTAGTCGGAATGATCGGCCGCGGCGGGCACACCAGCGGCGAGCACCAGCACACCGGCCATCTGCACCATGGTCAGCAGCCGGTAGGCGACGTCATCGGTGTCGTACGACGAGGCGAACCAGGTGAAGTTCATCCACGCCCACCAGATGGCGAAGAACACCTGGAGGAACGGGACCAGCCCGGTTGAGCCGTGACCTTCGGCGATGGCGTGCGCGAACTGCGCCGTGATGGCGGCCACCGCGACCACGAAGGTGAGATCGAACAGCAGCTCCAGCTGACTCGACGCGCGATGCGGCTCGTCGATGGCACGTGCCGTCATCCGGACCCGGATCCGGAAGGTGGTGCTGGCTGGTGGCACGGTTTCGCTCCTGTCGTTCCGCGACGTCGGATTCCATCTGAACAGACATGGCAGCGTGGTGATCTGTGACAATGCCGACGCCGTGGGCGCCTGTCACAGAACGGCGCGCCGTCCTGTCTTAGTGCTTGGCCATCTGCCTTAGCGCTTGGTCACCTGTCACCTTTCTGACCGAATGACACGGTTATCCGCCATTTTTCCAGACCTGTATGAACGTAAGGGAAGGAGTGTGTGCTGTGACAGCGCACCCCACAGCCTTGTACGACGGCGAGGCTCCGCCCCCATTCCGGGCCGCCCCCGCGATCCGAACGCCCGCTGACACGATGCGCGAGTTGAAGCGCGAACTGGAAAAGAAGCGGCAATTCGCCTCCGATGCCTCCCACGAGCTGCGCACGGCGCTCACGGGCCTGCGTACGGAGTTGGAGGAAGCTCGCCTGCATCCCGACGAGACCGACCTTGGCGACCTGCTCATCCGTGCGCTGCGAGACGTCGACCGGCTGGACGCGATCATCACCGACCTGCGGGTCATCGCCGGGATGGACGCCGGCCCGCCGATGCCGCCACAACGTGTCGACCTCACCGATCTGGTCCGTGACGAGGTCGCCCGCAGAACCGACCGCATCGCGGTCCGGCTCCGCCTGGAGCCGGGGGTGACCGTCCAGGCCGTCCCGGTCCGGCTCGGCCGGGTCCTCACCAACCTGCTGGACAACGCCCAACGGCACGGCAGGCACCTGGTCGAGGTCCGGGTGAGCCACGACGACGACCACGCCGTCCTGACGGTCGCCGACGACGGGGAGGGAATCGCCGAATCCGAACGGGAACGGGTCTTCCAGCGTTTCATCCGGCTGCCGGCCGCCCGCCGCCTCGACCAGACCGGCACCGGCCTCGGCCTGGCGATCGCCCGCGACATCGCCCGATCCCACCTCGGCACCCTGCACGCCGGAGAGTCGGAGAGCGGCGGCGCGAGCTTCGTCCTGCGCCTTCCCGTCTCACCGGTGAACCGGGCGCCCCGGCCAGGTATCCGGCTCGGCACGTCCAGAAGGGTGAACCTGACTCCCACGCGCGCACGGAAGAGCTGCCGGAGCTGCCTGTAGGGGGGCAGGCCCCACCAGCGACTGGTGTGCCAGCCGCAATGTCGCGGCTCGCGAGCCCTTCTAGAGTTTTCTCATGAGCTTCGCACGATTGACGACGTCAGGCGCGCTTCTGGGGCTCGTGGCGGTGCTGACCGGGTGCGGCGTCGGCGGCTCGCTTCATGAGGACACGGTGTCGTACGACGTCACCGACAAGGTGGCGGCCCTGCACGTCGAAGCCGACTCCGGATCCGTGGAAGTGGTCGGGTCGGACCGCCCGGACATTCGCGTGACCGAGCGGCTGAGCTGGCACAACGACAAGCCGGCGACCAGCCACGAGGTGCGGGGGGACACGCTGGAGCTGGCGTTCACCTGCCCCACCACGTGGGGGTGGGGAGCCGTAGGCACCACCTGCGACGTGAGCTACCAGGTCGAGGTGCCCGAGCACCTCGGCGTCAAGGTGACCTCCGACTCGGGGGACCTGACGCTCAAGGACCTGTCCGGCAGCTTGGCGGCCACCAGCGACTCCGGGGCGATCAGGACGATCGGGCTGACGGGCAAGCAGGTCACCACGAAGACCGACTCAGGCGACATGACCCTGACCTTCACCGGGCAGCCCGACAAGGTCACGACGGCCACCGACTCGGGCAAGACCGTGATCCACGTGCCGCAGGGGCCGTACAACATCGTGGCCCGAACGGACTCCGGGACCAAGGACATCAAGGCGACCGGCGACTCCTCGGCGGAGCGTTCGATCGAACTGTCCAGCGACTCCGGTGACCTGCAGGTTGTGACGCCCTGACGTGGGCGAGGGAGTCAGTCCTCAACGGAGAGCGCTCGGCTGGGGCAGAGTTCGACCGCCAGCTGAGCGCTGCGCGCCTGGTCCCCTTCTGGCCGTTCGACGAGGACGGTCACGGTGCCGTCGCTGTCCTGGTCGAAGACCGCCGGCTCGGTGAGCACGCATTGAGCCGCGCCGACGCAGACGTCGGTGTTGGCGACGATGTGCATGGCAGCGCTCCTTACCAGGTGACCGGGAACTCGTGGATGCCGTAGATGTTCGCGTCGTTCTTGTACGGCAACGTGTCGAGAGGCACGGCCGGGCGGAGATCCGGGATCCTGCGGAACAGCGTGTCGAACACGATCTCCAGCTCCATCCGCGCGAGATTCTGGCCCAGGCATTGGTGCGCCCCGAATCCGAACGTGATGTGGTTGCGCGCGCCGCGTTCGATGTCCAGCTCGTCCGGCTGGTCGAACACGTCGGGATCCCGGTTGGCGATGTTGCCCAGTGTCACCACGGCGTCGCCGGCGCGGATCGTCACGCCGCCGATCTCGACATCGGCGACCGCGACGCGGGAGGTCACGAATTCGGCGATCGTGAAGTAGCGCAACAGCTCATCGACGGCCGCCGGTGTCTTCGACGGGTCGTCACGGATGGTACGGATGTCCTGCGGACGTTCGAGCAGGGCCATCGTGCCCAGGGAGATCATGTTCGCCGTGGTCTCGTGACCGGCGACGAGCAGCAGGAACGCCAGGCTCCGCACCGCCTCGCGGTCGTCCGACTTGGCGAGCTGGCGGCTGAGCAGGTCGTCGGCCGGCTCCTTATCCTTGGCCGCGATCAGGCCGTCAAGGTATTCGAGCAGCTCGGAGACGGCCAGCATGCGATCTTCCTGCGTGATCGTACGGCTCAGCAGCCGCGACGAGCAGCCCTGGAAGAAGTCGTGGTCGGCATAGGGGACGCCGAGCAGCTCACAGATGACCAGTGAGGGCACCGGCAGAGACAGTGCATTCACCAGGTCCGTGGGACGCGGCCCGGCGAGCATCGCGTCGATGTGCTCATCGACGATCTCCTGGACCCGTGGACGCAGCGCGGCCAGCCGCTTGACGGTGAACTCGCCGACGGCCGCACGACGTGCCGGGCCGTGCTCGGGCGGGTCCATGATGATCATGGCCGGCTTGAAATCCGGGGGAAGCACGCGCTGCCCCTTGAGGAGCAGCGGGAAGTTCGGATTCCGCCGGTCGGAGCTGAACCTCGGGTCGGTCAGCATCGCGCGGATGTCCGCGAGCCGCGTCATCGCCCACGCGGTCATGCCGCTGGGCAGGGTCACACGCGAGATCGGAGCCTCCTCCCGCAGTCGCCGGTGCTCGTCCGGCGGCGCATGGGGGCAGCCGCGCGTGATGGGCAGCGTGGAGGGTTGAGCTGTGGTCATGGCTTCATCCGATCTGGACGGCGGCGTATCTGGAGGAATATCCTCCGCTTAGCTTCACAGTACATAACCGGAGATTTGTCGTCCACCTAGGCCGGGGGATATTTTCTGAAGGTGGAAGAGGAGCATGATGGCGGCTAGCCCGGAGATCCGGATGCGGGCCGACGCGCGGCGCAATCGCGACCAGATCCTCGCCGCCGCTCGCGAGATGTTCGCCGCCCAAGGCTCCGACGTCCCGCTGGAGGAGATCGCGCGCACCGCCGGCGTCGGCGTCGGCACGCTCTACCGGCGTTTTCCGGACCGGGAATCGCTCATCCGCGCGGTCGCGAAGGAGAGCCTCGCCCAGGTGCTTCAGGACGCGCGTGCGGCGTCCGCCGAAGAGCCGACGGGATGGGACGCGCTGGAACGCCTGATCGCCAAGTCGCACCAGCTCCAGGTGAGCTTCCAGCTCGCCTGGAGTTCCTCGCGGGTACGGGAGATCCTTCAGGTCGATCCGGAGATCGGCGAGATCCGGAACACGTTGATGGCCGAGATCGCCCAGATGGTCAAGAACGCGCAGACGGAAGGCACGATGCGTCCGGACATCGGCGCCGGGGACATGGCGGTCCTGTTCGTGCTGATCCTGCGCCAGTCGCCGGCCATGGACGCTCTGGGGACATTCGCGGCCGAGCGCACCGTCGCCATCATGCTGGACGGCCTGCGGGCGCGCTCGAACGGCGAGCTACCAGGTCACCCGATCACCATGGAGGAGCTCCGCTGGCCGGGAATCGCCAAGGATTGACCAAGGCGTTCGTCTGTCTATGAGCACTGCCACAGAAAGCGGCCTTCGCTGCCGTCAGCGTCGAGAAATCCGTAACCGACACCGGCGTCACCGAAGTTGACGTCGTAGAGTGCGTCACTGCCCTCAAGCTGGAACAGGAAGCTCCAATCCCCGGGCGGAAACTCCTCGTCCTGGAGCCAGGTGGGCGGACCGCCGAGCCGGTTGTCCCAGCCCTTCTCGAGCTCGGCAGGACTGGTCGGCACGAGGTCAACGGCGAGATCGTCGCTCATCGTGGGGCCCTCGGCGTCGTCTGTCACCGTGATGAAGGACGGCACCCGTCCAGGCTGCACGATCAGCGCGTTCTCGCCCCCCTCGCCCTCCCAGGTGCCGTCGACGTAGTCGTCACCGCCGGTCATGAACAGGTAGGCCATCCGGACCTCCTCTCCGGGAAGCCGAAACTGGCCGAGGAACGTCATCGGTGTTCGCAACGCGGCGGACAGCGGCCACTGCGGCTTGTCGACCCAGGCCGGCTGGCCGCCCAACTTGGTCACTGGCTCCAGGATGGGCGCGTCAGCCTTGCTGAGCACAAGGCGGCAGGAGGATGAGCCGATCGTCATGGAGCAGACCATAGTGCCGACGACCGACAAGACGCCTCTCGCTCGCTCGCGCTTCCGGCGTATCGCGGGCGACGCCACTCGCCCGGCCTTCCACACACCGCTCACCTAGCGTGGCGCAGAGATTTCGCGATGACTCTCCGTTACCTTGCGGAATGGATGAGGGGGATCCGCAATGAATCATGCGCGTGGGATCGTGTCCCGCAGGTTGTTCGTCAGCGGCATGTTCGCCGCTCTGGGCGCTGCTCCTGTGGCCGCCGCCGGAGCGTCCGCGAGCGGGGTCGCCGCCGTGGCGTCCGGCGGCGGGTTGCTGCGGGCCCGGCCCGCCACCGTGTTCCTCGGCGGGCGCGCCAGGTCCACCTGGGCCTACGACGGAGTGGTGCCCGGCCCCACCATCCGAGTCACAGCCGGCGGCACCGTACGGGCCAGGCTCGTCAACGACCTGCCCGCGCCGACCACCGTGCACTGGCACGGCATCAGGATCGCCGCGGACATGGACGGCGCCCCCGGCTTCTCGCAGCGGGCGACCCGGCCCGGCGAGTCGTTCGACTACGTGTTCACCGTCCCCGACGCCGGCACGTACTTCTATCACTCGCACGTGGGCATGCAGAGCGACCGCGGTCTGTACGGCGCGCTCATCGTGACGGACCCGCACGAGCCGCTTCCGTACGACCAGGAGTTCACGGTCCAGCTCGACGACTGGCTGGACGGCGTCAAGGGCACCCCCGACGACGCACGGCGGCGGATGAACACCACCCCGCACGATGAGAGCCTCACCAGCCCGGCCCTCGGCGGCACCTCGGGCCACGTGCGCTACCCGTACTACCTGGTCAACGGCCACACCGCGGACGAGCCCACGACGTTCGTCAGCCGTCCCGGCACACGGGCCAGGTTCCGGGTGATCAACGCGAGCGCCGACACCGCCTTCCGGGTCGCGCTCGGCGGGCACCGGATGACCGTCACTCACACCGACGGGTTCCCCTGCGATCCCGTCACCGTGGACACGTTCGTGATCGGCATGGGCGAGCGCTACGACTTCGTCGCCACACTGGACGCGGGCGCGTTCCCGCTGATGGCGATGGCGGAGGGCAAGGGCGGGAGGGCGTTCGCGGTGGTGCGGACCACGCCTGGCGCCCGCAGGCCGTCACCGAAAGGCAAGGTGCCGGAGCTGCAGCGGCGGATGCTGAAATATCAGGATCTGCAGGCGCAACGCGCCGACCAACTCCGCCCTCCGTCCAGGACCGTCACCGTCACACTCGGCCTGCGCATGCGCCGCGGCGGCAACGAGTGGACGATGAACGGTCGCCTCGCCAATGACCCGATGCGCCTGCGGGTCGACAGGGGAGAGACGATCAGGATCATCCTGCACAACGACACGCACATGTGGCATCCCATGCATCTGCACGGCCACACCTTTCAGGTCCGGGCGAGTGACCGGGGCGGGCCGAGGAAGGACACCGTGAACGTCATGCCGCGCAAGCGCGTGAACATCGACGTGCACGCGGACAACCCCGGCGAGTGGATGTTCCACTGCCACAACCTCTACCACCAGGAGCAGGGCATGATGGGCGTCCTGGGCTACGGCAAGGCCCCGCGGCGCACACACGGCATGGGCCACTGAGCCCGCAGTCGCTACCGGAGTACCACGGTGCGCTTGGACGCCCCGGGATAGACGATGACGAGGAACGCCTGCCTGGCGTCTCCGTCGTCGGCCAGGGCCGCTTTCGCCCCCCGCATGTGCACCCGCACCCGGTATCGGCCGGCGTCGTGGATCGCGAGATCGGGCAGTCCCTCCTCCACCTCACCCTCTTCGTCGAGGAACACCATTTCTCCATCGGTGCTCTTGTATCCGACCTCGACGACCTTCTCCCAGCCTCCGACCTCCACCGGAGGGCGTTTGTCGTACGCCTCGACGGCGACGCAGACGTGCGTGTCGGTGTCGGCGGTGAGAATGGTGAGATCACCGGGTGTGGCGCCGACCACCTTGTTGGCGAACGCCCTGGTCAGAGCGGTCGGATAGACGTCGTCCCATCCATCCTCCAGGACAGTGAGCATGCCCCCCGCCCCCACCCATACTGTGGCTCTGCCCCGCAGCGAGGGGCGCGTAGGCGGCCGGCGGTCGAGGAGAGAGGCGCACCGCCGCTCGGCGGTCGCGATGACGTTGAGTTCCCGCTTCCGCTGCGCCTCCTCCTCGGCGAACCGGCGCCGGTTGAGCGCTGGACACAGGTATCCGAGCGCCGTGGTGTTCTCCTCCGTGTTGACCACGAAACCGCGGGTCTCCATGACGGTCTGTATCTCCCGCGAGTCGTTACGCAACGACACCTCGCACAGGCCCCGGCCGAGCTTGACCAGATGCACGTCAGGTATGTGGGCGTAGCGGCCGTTGAAGGTCAGGTGCTGCCTGTTCGCGCAGACGAACGCGGTCTCCCGCTCCCCGGGGGTGGGCTGCTTGTTCAGGTACACCGACATCCTCCACGGCGCGCACTCCTTCGACGCCGCCGAGGTGACCTTCTCCGGCCCCTCGTCCTTGGCGGTAGTGGCGAGGAGCAGCACCGTGACGACGACCGCTGCCACCGCACGGACGGCGCGGTACGCCCGGGTCGCGGCGGAAGCGGCTTCCGGGCGTGGCAGCGATGACCGAGGTGATGTGGGCACGCGTGATTCCGATCGGGGAGAAGGGAGGCTGTTCCTCCCTATCTGATCCTGCTCATGGAGTCGGCACATTCGTACAAGTCCTGCCTGGATCCGATCGGCATTCTTGGGGAGTACGAGGTTCCGAGGAAGGGGTCGCGATGCTCAATCTGTCGATCATTCTGGAAGACAGCGCCCGCAATGCTCCAGACCGCACCGCACTGGTCTTAGGCGACCTGCGCCTGCCGTACTCGATGGTCGACACCGTGGCCAACCAGGTGGCCAACCTGCTGGTGTCGCGCGGGATCGGCAAGGGGGACAAGGTCGCGCTCGCCTGCCCCAACGTGCCCTACTTCCCGTTCGTCTACTTCGGCATCCTGAAGGCCGGCGCAACCGTGGTTCCGCTCAACGTGCTGCTGCAGTCGCGGGAGATCGTCTACCACCTCGACGACAGTGACGCCAAGGCGCTGTTCTGCTTCGAGGGCTCCGCCGAGCTGCCGATGGGCGCGCGTGGGCGGGAGGCGTTCGACGCCGTCGAGGGTTGTGAGCACTTCGTCGTCCTGCCGGCCACGCCGCTGGCAACCGAGTCGGAGTACGGTGAGTCGTTCTGGGCGGCACTGGAGGGTATGTCCGGGGAGTTCGAGACGGTGCAGACCGAGCCGGACGACGCAGCGGCCATCCTCTACACCTCCGGCACCACCGGTCAGCCCAAGGGCGCCGTGCTCACCCACATGAACATGCTGACCAACGCCATCGTCAGCGACGAGATGTTCCCCACCGACCCCGACGGCGACGTCTCATTCGCCGTGCTGCCGCTCTTTCACTCCTTCGGCCAGACCTCGGTCATGAACGTGAGCGTGCGTCGCCGCGCCACCCTCGTGCTCCAGCCGCGCTTCGAGCCCGACGAAGCACTGGAGCTCATGCGCAGGGAGAGGGTGACCATGTTCGCCGGGGTGCCGACGATGTTCTGGGCGCTGCTGTCGAAGATCCATACCGACGGTGCCGAGGCGCCCTCGACGCTGCGGGTGGCGGTGGCGGGCGGGGCCTCCTGCCCGGTCGAGGTGCTCAAGGACTTCGAGGCCACCTTCGGCATCCCGATCCTGGAGGGTTACGGGCTGTCGGAGACCTCTCCGGCGGCCAGCTTCAACCAGCTCGGGCGGCCCACCAAGCCCGGGACCGTCGGGTTCCCGATCTGGGGCGTGGAGATGCGGCTGGTGGACGACGACTGGAGCACCATCGAGGGCGAGGGCCCCGGCGAGATCGCCATCCGCGGGCACAACGTCATGAAGGGCTATTACGGGCGCCCCGAGGCCACCGAGGAGGTCCTGCGGGACGGCTGGTTCCGTACTGGCGACATCGCCACCCGCGACGACGACGGCTACTACTCGATCATCGACCGGGCCAAGGACATGATCATCCGGGGCGGCTTCAACGTCTACCCGCGCGAGGTGGAGGAGGTGCTGATGATGCATCCGGCGGCCTCGCTGGTGGCGGTGGTCGGCGTGCCCCACGACAGGCACGGCGAGGAGGTCAAGGCCTACGTCATCCCGTCGCCCGGCGCGACCGCGAGCGAGGACGAGCTCATCGCCTGGTGCAAGGAGAACATGGCTGCGTACAAGTACCCGCGGATCATCGAGTTCCGCGACTCGCTGCCGATGACGGCGACAGGCAAGATCCTCAAGCGCGAGCTGCGGTAGCCGTACTCATCCATCAGGCTTGGGCGCCTTGCGCGGTTCATGGCAACCAGTCGATCGCGGCGGCAAGCTCGGAGGGCGCATTCCCAAAGGTGTCCCGGAAGACCCGGGTGAAGTGTGGGCTGTCGGTGAACCCGGCGCTGTGAGCGGCCACCGTCAACATCTCCCCTGCGGCTACGAGCCCAATGGCACGCTGCAGGCGTAGCCACCGTACGTACGGCCGCAGAGGGATCCCTACGTGCGCGCTGAACAGGTGAGCCAGCCGACTTGGTGACAGATGGACCGCGTCCGCCACCGTACGCAGTCGTACCGGTCCTCGTCCCAGGAGTGAGGGGATCACGGTGATCGCCGCCTCCACCGCAGGGTGGATCGGAACGCTGTCGGTGGCGCTGTGGCCGGTCCACGTCTCGACAACTCGCAGCGCGGTCGTCGCTTCGGCTGAGCGCGCATGACCGATCGGCGGCTCGATGAACATGAGCGGCCGTAATCCCTTGTTGCGCCTCGGTCTCGGTCTCGGGCTCGCGTGAGCAGGGTCGGTGACCGCATGAGCTGAAGAGCCGTCGACGGGTGGATCTCTGTTCTCCGGGACGGATGGCGACCAAGTCGAAGCCTCGACCCCCGTACCGAAGCGCGCGAGCAGGGACCGGCCCGGCGAACTGCGAGGATCCAGGTGAGCGAGCAGGGCCTCACGAGCTCCGGTAAGTATCGCGTGGCGGGTGTCGGGCGGAATGACGGCGATCTTCGTGGTCAGCCGCTCGCCGTGGGCGTCGGCCATGGTGAAGGGCTCGGCGGAGACAATCAGCTGAACCGCATGGTGGGCGTGCAGGTTATTCCTACCGACCGTCCCGCCGTACAGCATGAGACCGGGTCGAAGGACACACCAGCCGCGCCAAGGATGTGACATCACACCCTCCGGCACGCGTCGGCGTGGCTGCCGGGCCGGTGCCGACACCGCGAACGCTGAAGCCCGGACGCGCGAGACGACTCCCTGATCGCCGGCTGCGCCGCTGCACAGTAGGCGCGTAACGAGGCTCCCGACGGCTGAACCACCGCTCCTCCTCCGGCCGGAGGTCCGCAGTACACTCTGACGCTGCTGAAAGCGTATCTGGTCATGGGCAGCTCGGTTCTTCCGCTGGGCCATCGCCTTCCGCGGCCGCACGAGGCGATGGCCCAGGTGCGTACGGGACGCCAGGGTCCACGACGCTCGTCACACCGGTCAAGGCAGGAGATCCAACTACGGATCCGCCTTGTCAACGACGGTCGAATCCTGACCCCCTGGCGACGTCTGAATCTTGACCCCCTGATGTTGTCGTTGGTTATTGTTCGTGCTCAGGTCGGGCCGG
>NZ_JBITLM010000032.1:0-14780 GCF_044465295.1 Nonomuraea sp. NPDC049714
CCCCGCCCCCCGCCCCCCACCACGCGCGGCGCCCCCCCCCCCCCCCCACCCCCAACCCCCCCCCCCCCCCCCGCCCGGGGGGCGCCCCCCCCCCCCCCCCCGCGGGCCCGCCGCCCCGCCCCCCCCCCCCCCCCCCCCCCCCCCCCGACTGCGACGTCGAGAATCGTCTCGAATCGCACCAGCCATCCACCCATGGCGGAGATCAGCGAGCGGGAGGCCGTCCTGTGGGACCGGATCGCGGCGGGCCCGCACCCCACCCGGGACGCCAAGAAGCATGCCGCCAAGGCGCGTGAGACCGCCGCCACGTACCGGGTGTTCCCCGAGCTGGCCACCGCACGCGACTGGTGCGCCCACTGCAACGTCTGGATTGGCACTGGCCGGCTACCGTCCCAATAAGGTCCCCTGGATCGCGCTGACGAGACTCCGCTCCGCTGCGGTCGTGATGACTCCTGGCGGGGTGGCGTGGGCACCCTCGCCGAACGGCAGCTTGTGACTTACCCAGGTCTGTAGGAGGCGAGCACTTGATCCACGAGGCCGTCGAGACTGGGCCAGGGGAACCCGGGCTTGCCGGTCCGCAGCACGACGTTTCCGTGCAGGAAGGTCCACACGGCCACGGCACAGGCGTGCGGGTCCTCACCTGGTGACAGACACGGCTCAAGCGCACCCCGCAGCCCCGCGAAGACGGCGGCACCCGGAGATCCCGCGTAGCCCGTCCCCATCTGGCTGGTTGCGGGGCTGTCGAAGAGCAGCTGGTAGTGGCCGGGGTTGGCCAGTCCCCAGGCGCAGTAGGCAAGACAGCGAGCCCGCAAGCGGTCGAACGGCGTTTCCGCTCCGCCGTCCGCCGCGTCGAGGACCCGGTCGAGTTCCTGGAAAAGGCGCTCGACCACCGCGTACACGAGCTCCTGCTTGTCGGCGAAGTGGAGGTAGACCGATTGGGGCGTGACGCCGACCGCGCGGGCCACCGCTCGCAGGGACAGCGCCTCCTCCGGCGGCGAGGCCAGCAGTTCGGTCGCCGCCTCGATCATCTCCGCGCGCAGCCGGACGCCCTCACCGCGGCGGTTGCGTACCCGTGTCATAGGCCTTCCTCCATATATTGACATATGTAACCATACACGTGTCTACTTTGTGGCATGTCGCTGACACTCATCCGGGTCGCGCATTCCTGCGTGCTGCTCGACTTCGCGGGCACGCGTGTGCTCACCGATCCGTGGTTCTCCGAGAGGCCGGGGTATTTCCCGGGCGAACCACTCGCCTTCACGCCCGCCACGCTGCCCCTCCTGTCCGCGGTGGTGGCCAGCCATGGGCACTACGACCACTACGACGTCGACGCGTTCTCCGCCTATCCCGACCGCGCAGTGCCGATGATCGTCAAGCGCGGCATCGGCGACCGCGCCATGCGGGCGGGCTTCACCGACGTCACCGAAGTCGACGCCTGGGAGCAGGTCTCGATCGACGGACTGCGCATCACGGCCACGCCCGCCAAGCACGCGGTGCCTGAGGTCACCTTCGTCATCGAGACCGCCGGGCTGACCGTGTTCTTCGGCGGCGACACCCTGCGCATCCAGGAACTGGACGAGGTCGCGCGCCGCTTCCCTCGCATCGATCTGGCGTTGCTGCCCGTCAACGGGTTGATGATCCGCCCCGCGTTCAACCGGCGCGTGGTAATGAACGCCGAGCACGCGGCCGAGCTCGCCGCCGTGTTGCGGCCACGGGTCGCGGTGCCGATCCACTACGCCTACACCGCAGGTCCCGTACGCGATCGGCTGCTGCTCAAGTACGACGGCACGCCGCAGCGCTTCGCGGCCGCCATGGCCGCCGTCGCGCCGGACACCGACGTCCACATCCTCGCCACCGGCCGGCCTCTGGAGGTGCAGCCCACATAAGCGCTCCGGTCGAGGTCTTCGCCGACGCGGCCTACTCCGGTCGCGCCTGCCGGCAGGCGCTGACCCGGGCCGGGCACCGCGTGGTGATCAAACCCGCACCACTGCGGCCGGCCGTCCCCCGCGGGTTCGACCTGGACGACTTCACCATCGACACCGCCGCCGGTGTCGTCACCTGCCCGTCCCGACACATCGCCCGCCTGACCGGCAACACCGACAAGAAACGCGCCATCTTCGGCAAAGTCTGCGACGGCTGCCCGCTGCGGCAGCGGTGCACCATCGCCAAGAACGGCCGCATCGTGCAAATACGCCCCCAGCACGATCTGCAGGCCGCCGCCCGCCGCCAGGCCGCCACCGATCCGGACTGGCAGGCCGACTACCGCCGCTGGCGACCACCGGTCGAACGCGCCGTCGCCTGGATCGTCGCCCGCGGCAACAGGCGATACGGGGGTTGAGACTGAATCCAGGAACGCAGTTGGCGCTGAGAATGATCATGGTGTTGGAGTGCTGACGTTCGATGGGTGTCTGATCATCCGCCGGTCGGTTCCGCCGACGCGGCGGCTTACTCATCGTGTTCGCGGAGCATGCGCAAGGCCGGCCTTGGCGCAGGCGTTCGAGAGGCTGCGTCGGAAGTTGGATGGTTCGATCGGTCGGCCGCCGGCGGTGGTGAAGACGAGGCCGGTGTCCTGCCAATCGTCCCCTGCCGTTCCCGGGCGGTGTCGCGTGCCTGTTGACGCTAACGATGCACGACAGCGCCGAGATGCTCTGAAGGTGCTTGACCGCCTTCTGCGGTTCTTGCGCCGCCAACCCCCTGGCTAGGCTCGCGTCAGCCCTCGATGACCGCTTTGGGTGCCGCCTGGCTTCCTGTTGGACGGATCAAGTGAACGAGGGCGAGATCAGGGATATGTGCGGGATGGTTCAGCGTTCTGTGTCGCGCGTCAGGGCTGCATCGCAGCTCACTCCCTATGGTCGCGCGGGAAGGCCCCCCACTCGGGTTCGAGCGACCAGCCCCAAAGTAGCTCTTTGTAATGTCTCAGGACCGCCACGTAGCGGTCACGGATGAGCGGTATCGGACCGTAGCGACATCTGTGCGCAGCAGGGTGCTTGCGAATCTTCGGTGCAATCGAGGGAAAAAGGGTCCCTGCCGATGCGCAGAGAGTGGGAGCTGGAGGACCTCATCGAGTGCTGGACACTGGATGAGGCCGAGGTCGAGTTACTGGCGAACAAGAGCGGTGCCACCCGCCTCGGGTTCGCGCTGATGCTGAAGTTCTTCGAGCTGGAAGGCCGTTTTCCGCGCCGGGAGGACGTGCCGAAGGCTGCAGTCGACTACGTGGCCGGCAAGGTGAAGGTCGATGCCGCCCTGTACGCCGAGTACCGCTGGTCGGGTAGCACGATCGAGTATCACCGGGCGCAGGTCCGCCGGTTCCACGGCTTTCGCGAGCCGACGGTCGCCGATGAGGACAAGCTGACGTTCTGGCTGGCCGACAAGATGTGCCCGGTGGAGACGTCGCGGGAACGGCTGCGTGCCGCGCTGCTGGCCCGCTGCCGAGAGGACCGCACTGAGCCTCCCACGCCCAAGCAGATCGAGCGGCTGACCGGCGCGGCCGAGGCGTTGTTCGAGCGGGAGTTCATCGCCACCACGACGCGGCGGTTGCCGGTCTCGGCTGTGGCCGCGCTGAAGGACCTGATCGCGGTTCCCGACCCCGACCCGGAGGGCGAGGGTGAGGCCGGGACAGCCGGAGCGCGCAGCTTCCTGCAGGAGCTGAAGGAGGACCCGGGTCCGCTGCAGTTGGAGACGCTGCTGGCCGAGATCGCCAAGCTGGAGCGGGTCAAGGCGATCGGGTTACCGGAGCGCCTGTTCGAGGGAGTGTCGGAGAAGGTGGTGGAGGCGTGGCGGGCACGGGCGATGCGCATGTACCCCTCCGACTTCGCCGCCGCGCCGGAGCCGATCAGGCTGACCCTGCTGGCGGCGCTGTGCTGGGTGCGCAAGGCGGAGATGATCGACGGCCTGGTGGAGCTGCTGATCCAGCTCGTGCACAAGATCAGCGTGCGGGCCGAGAAGAAGGTCGAGAACGAGCTGAGCAGCGAGTTCCAGCGGGTGCAGGGCAAGTACGGCATCTTGGCCCGGCTCGCCCAGGCGGCCCTGGACCGGCCCGAGGAACTCGTCCGCACGGCGATCTACCCGGTAGTGGGCACAGCCACGCTGGCCGACATCATCGCCGAAGCCAAGGCGAATGAGAAAGAGCTCCGTACCCGGGTGCGGGTCAAGCTGCGGGGCTCCTATTCGCGCCACTACCGGCGTGGGCTGCCCAAACTGCTGCGCGCGCTGGACTTCCACTGCAACAACACCACCTTCCAGCCGGTGATGGACGCCCTGAAGCTGCTGGACCGTTACGCCGACTCCGAGGCCGTCTACTACGACCGCGCCGAGACGGTCCCGATCGAGCATGTAGTACCGGAGGACTGGCAGGAGGCGGTAGTCGACGAACGCGGCCGTATCGAGCGCATCCCGTACGAGCTGTGCGTTCTGGTCGCGCTGCGCAAGGCAATCCGCCGGCGGGAAATCTGGGTCGAGGGCGGCAAGATCTGGCGCAACCCCGAGGCCGACCTGCCGGCCGACTTCGACGATAACCGGGACGTGCACTACGAGGCTCTGAAGAAGCCCCGTGACCCGGCGGCGTTCATCGCCGATCTGCAGCGCCGCCACACCGCTGCCCTCGACCGGCTGGACAAGGCGATGCGCAAGGGCACCACCGGCGGTGTGAAGATCACCCGGAAGAAGGGTGAGCCGTGGATCAGCGTCCCGCCGCTGGGCAAGCAGGAGGAGCCGGTGGGCCTGAAGGCGCTGAAGGCGGAGATCTCCCGCCGGTGGGGCGTGATCGACCTGCTGGACGTGCTCAAAGACGTGGCCCACGTCACCGACTACACCGACGCTTTCACCTCGGTGGCCTCGCGAACCGTCGTCGATCCTGCGGTGTTGCAGAGACGGCTGTTGTTGTGCCTGTACGGGCTGGGGACGAATGTCGGGATCAAGCGGGTGGCCGATGGCGTGGCCGCGGCCGCGTTGCCGCCCGGGCAGACCGACAATGAGGCGGCGCTGCGGCGGACCCGCCGGTTGTTTATCAACCGGGACAACCTGCGCGAGGCGATCCGCCTCATCGTCAACGCCACCCTGAAGGCGCGCGACACGGTGCTGTGGGGCGAGGGCACCTCGTGCGCGTCCGACTCGCGAAAGTTCGGGTCGTGGTCGGCGAATTTCATGACCGAGTGGCATGAGCGCTACAACGGCCGGGGATCATGGTGTACTGGCACGTCGAACGGCGGTCGGTGTGCATCTACAGCCAGGTGACCAGCACGACCGCCTCCGAGGTGGCCTCGATGATCGAGGGCCTGCTGCGGCACCTGACCGACGCGGAGATCGAGCGCCAGTACACCGATACCCACGGAGCCTCGATCGTCGGGTTCGCCTTCTCCGAACTGCTGAGCTTCAAGTTGCTGCCGCGGCTGAAGAACGTCGGCTCGGCGCGGCTGTACCGGCCCGGGGCCGGCGAGGATGAGGCGTGGCCACGCCTGGAGGCGGTGCTGTCGAACAAGACCATCGACTGGGATCTGATCGCCCGCCACTACGACCAGATGATCAAGTACGCGACCGCGCTGCGGTTGCGCACCGCCGAGTCCCATCAGATGCTGCGCCGCTTCACCCGCGGCGGCCCCAAGCATCCCACCTACCAGGCCATCGAGGAGCTTGGCCGCGTGATCAGGACGATCTTCATCTGTGAGTATCTGGCGGACGAGGAACTCAGGAGAGAGATCAACGAGGGCCTGAACGTGGTGGAGAACTTCAACTCGGCCAGCAAGGATCTGTTCTACGGCAAGGCCGGCGACCTGACCGGCGACGACCGCGAGACCGTCGAAGTTTCCGCGCTGGCGCTGCACCTGATCGCCGCCGCCATCACCTACCTCAACACGCACCTGATCCAGATCGTGCTGCGCGATCCGGTCTGGCGAAAACGGCTGAGCCCGGCGGACCGGCGCGGGCTGACGGCTCTGTTCTGGTCCCATCTGAACCTGTACGGGCGCTTCGAGCTCGACATGAGTCGCCACCTGGAGTTGGAGGGCGTCCCGCTCACCCGGCCCAGCTGATCAGCGGACAGCGAGCGGTGAGCGCCCGCCGCAACATGATCGAGAACGTGATCGAGTAATTCGAGCGCAAGCCCTTGCACGGTCAAGCACACCTGAAGGCAGGTGTCGTCACCTCAGGACGCTGTCTCCTCCGGCCATGCTCGCTGGCCACGCCCGCCAGCATGGCCAGCCGCGTCACGAGTCGGAGCAGGTCAGTTCCCGCACGCCAGGGCTGCAAATGATGTCTTACTACGATGTCCGGATGGTTTCTGCTCCCCTCACTGCCGTCGACTCGGCTTCGCTGCATTCCCGCCGTCTGGCCTGGTTAGACGCGCTGCGCGGACTGGCTGCGATGGTGGTGGTTTTCGAGCATGCGCTCACGCCGCTGTGGCCGGAGGCGCGGCTGCCGATCAAGGCTGTCTTCGATCCCGGCTGGTACGGCGTCTTGGTGTTCTTCATGGTCAGCGGCTACATCGTGCCGGCGTCGCTGGAGCGCCGGGCAACTCGATCGCGAACGGGAGCGAGAACACCACCGCGCCCACGAGAAATATCCCGGCCCCTGCCCACGCGTGTCGGCGTACTGCTTGACGTGCAGAGCCACGTACACGTAAAGGGTGCAGAGATGATCAGCGAGTCAGTCCTGGCACCGAAGAGTCCACCGAACGGTGAATACCGCCGTTCAGGAGGAGGTAACCAGGTCATGAGCGGCCTCGGCGAAGGCGCGGACCCGAACGGTGGCGCCGTCGGCCCGCCACACCAGGCCCCATCGCAGTGGCGGGGCGTCGCTGATGGGGATGTAGGCGACGTCGGGGCGTGCGTAGTAGCGCCTGGCCTGGGCACCGACGGGGAAGGCGCCGTGGCCGGCGCCGATGAGGGTGAGCATCTCGTTGAACGTCGAGGCCGAGGGGCCGGGCTCGATCGGCCGTCCCGCAGGAGTGACACGCGGAGTTCGGTCTTCTCGCAGCGAGACGGGCAGGGTGTCCGGTAGCTGGAGGAGCTTCACCCCGGCCAGATCGTCGAGCGAGACCGACGTACTGCGAGCGAAGGGATGCTGGGACGGCACGGCGAGCATGCGCATTTCGGACACCAGCACCGGACCGGTGACGATGTCCGGCTCGTCGATGGGGAACGTGCCGAGCGCAAGATCAACCCGGCCATCGCGCAGCCAGGGCATCAGATCGACCATCTGCGCTTCGCGGAGCCGAACATCGCAGTCCGGCAGCCGGCGGCGGAACAACTCGGCGGCCCCGGCGAGCAGCTGCCCGCCCGCCGCGCCGACGAAGGCCACCCGCAGGGTGCCGGTCAGGCCGCGGCCGGTGTCGATCGCCCGCGCGAACGCCGCGTTGATCTGGTCCCAGGAGGGCCGGACCTCCTCGTACAGCTGCCGGCCCACTGCGGTCAACTCCACCCGGCGGCTGGTGCGGGTGAACAACGGCATCCCGGTTCGGCGCTCCAGCTTGGCGATCGTTTGGCTGATCCTGGCGGTGGACACGCGCAGGCGCTCGGCGGTGCGGCCGAAGTGCAACTCCTCGGCCAGGGTCAAGAACGCCTCCAGCTCGTGGCGCTCCAGCATGATACCCCCCGATCGTTAACTCCAGCTTCACGATTCTTGCACAGGACCGCATTGATCGGCCCCTCGTCCCAGACGACAGTGGAACCCGCCAATCATCACTGTGACCCGCACGGGAGCAAGCAATGTACGTCACCGCAGAGCACGCCCTGTCCGCTCCGGCCACCGACGCGAACGCGGTCGTCCAGGAACTACGGGACCGCGCCGAGATCCTCGACGCGCTGTACCGGTTCGGCCTGGGCCAGGACCTGAAGGACAAGGCCCTGTTCGCCTCGGCCTTCGCCGCCGACGCCGAGCTGGACTTCCGCCCCGCCGCCGCCAAGTGGGGCGGCCGGCCACCGGTGATGTCCGGGCGGGACACCATCGTCACCACCATCCTGGCCCTGTTCACCGGCCGGGTGGACACCACCCACCAGGTCACCAACCCTCGCATCACCGTGGACGGCGACACCGCACGGCTGACAGCCCTGGTGGAGGCCCAGCATCTACTGACCGCCGACCACACCGCCTTCGCCCTGCTGAAGAACCCCTACGACGTCGAACTGGTCCGCGACGGCCGGTGCTGGCTCATCCATCGCCTGCGTATCGACAACACCTGGTACACCGGTGACCCCACCGCGATCTTCGGCAACTGACGATCCCCTCCCTCCATCCAAGATCGGAACAAAGATGATCAACAAGGTCGACGACCTGCGGCTTCCGAACGGCGCCCGGCTGCGCCGGGCCGTCCGTGTCGTCCGCCAGATCGCAGCCAATCGCGGCGACCGCCTGGAGCGGTTCATGCCCTCGGCCGACCCTGCCCGGCGCGATGCTGGCCGGCGCCGGGTCTTCGTCACCCGCTACATGCGCTCCGGGCACGGTGACGAGTTCAGCGCCCGCGACGCCATGTCCGCCGCCCGCGCGGCGATGACCTCGGTCAAGGACATGCACCCCGCCACCACCTTCGAGGCCGCTAACCCCCACTCCATCGCCCGCAAGGAGTTCGCCACCATGGCCCAGGCCGCCGACGAGTGCATCACCAAGGTCGCCGGCCTCGAAGTGGTCGGCCCGCAGACCGTCCGGCGCGAGAACACCAGCCTGCTCACCCAGATGATCACCGAGCTGGAAGCCCGGCTCACCGAACCGGCAACAGGCTGACCAGCCCTTGCCGCCATCAATGACCAGCCAGGAGCCCTATCATGACCCCGCTCGAACGCATCCTCGCCAAAGATCTCACCGAGGTCGTCATCAGGCTGGATCTCAGCGACGACGACGCCATCACGCCCAAGGCCACGATGCAGGTGATCGAGCCGGTGGCCGCCCTCCTGCAGGAGTTGTCCGAGCAGGACCGGCAAGCCCTCGCTGACCTGATCGCGCCCGAAACTTTGGGACTTCTGGCCTGAGAGTGGCCATCGCCATCTCAGGCCCGATATGCCGCCCGCCATGCCCGATGGGCCCCTAGCCCTTAGCGCGATGACCAGCACGCTTCTTGTCGGATGTGCTACGTCCAAGGGTGCTCCCCACCGCTCGGCGGGGAGGCGCCTTGGCACGATTTGAGTGGTTCCTTGGACCGTCCGAGTCCAATCGGTCGACGCGATTCGCGAATCTGGCGGAGAAGAGCACGGCTACAGCCCTCAAGATCGCTGGACGCTCCTCTGGGTGAGTCCCTCGCAGCGCCAGCCACACCACAACTACCCGGGCCAGGCCCACGACTATGCCTGCGGCGGCCAGGAGTGCCATGCCGCTAGGGACGAGATTGCCCACTTCCACAAGATCCCTTCGCCTTTCTCCTGGTCGAGAGAGGCGATCCACATCAGGTCCTCAGCTCGACCAGTACATGACTGGTTGAACTGAGAACCCTCGCTGCCGGCGAAGCGCGGATCTTCAGAGTGGTGGGCGACGACCCCTCAGCGTCAGACGAGCAATCCCTTCCGTTCTGCCCCACCTTCTCCGCTAGGAGCAGGGGCCGGAGTGTGCTGCTGCCGGTGCAGCCGACTCGACTGGCCTGGCAGAGCTCGCGGCCTTATCCACGAGTTACCCCGAACGGCCTCACGGCCGCTGACCATACCGAAAACTCTACTCGCCTCCGGTCAAAGACGCGGGCATTCGCGACTCTGAACACTGCCAGCAGCTTGGAACCCTGGTCGCTGTCACGGGCTGTGTTCGCGTCAACTTGGCCTACGTGAAAGAAGAGATCATCGTCCTCTGACCTGGCGGACGGCCATCCAACCCTAGATAACCATCGCGCCCTGTAAAACCGTCGGCTCAGCCTACGCAAGTTCGAAGTTGTACCTGCCACACCAGCTAGAAGAGACCCGTCACTAGCGGAAACACGGTGACGGGCCTCTCTCGTTGTGTCCGGCTGTCCACGGTCGTCAACGGCGCTCTACGGGCTTTTGCGTCGCATGCGCGTTGGCGGTCAGTCGACCTACGGCCTGCCCGGCTTCCGCTGGTTCGCCATCAACGCGATGAAGTCCGCCTTCATCCCCTTCGACGAACGCCTGGCCATCATCGGCAACGTCATCAAGCCCTGGTACGCCGACCAGCTGAAAGCCTGAGCGTCAGCGGCCCGGGTGTACGTACTGGTTGAATCGGGCCGCGCTGTGGTCGCACCAATCCGCGCTGCACACCTGCACGTAGACGCTCGATATGGCCTTGGTGCCGGTGCGGGTGAGGTTTCCGAAGTTGGTGCCGTCGTCGCCGCAGCCGTTGCGGTCCCAACCCCAGGCGCCGTACCCGGTGGTTCCGTCGGTGTGTTTCCACCAAATCCGGCCCTTTGTCGGAAAGTTGTCGCCGGGACAGAGGTCGCGCACCGTGAAGTTCCGAAAGATGACCTTCGTCCGGTTGCGGAAGTCTACGGTCGCCCGGACGGTCCCGCCACTGTAGTCACGGTACGGGCATCGGACCGACTCGGGCAGGGCAAGCCGCCACAACACCGTGCCCGACGACAGGCACAGGAGCTCATCCGGCGTCGCCACCAGGACGCGGGCATCGTCAAGGGCGGCCAGCGTGGCTCCGCCGAGCGGGATCGGCGCGGCCGGGCGCGGAATCGGGGTCGTGACGTCCACGCTGTGCAGGTGGGCGCGGCCCGCGGCGTCCTCGACCACGGCGTGGACCGCCGTGGCATCGGCCGCCACCGAGGTGACGTCGCCGCCCATAGGGAGCCGCCATCTCACATGCCCATCGGCGAGGTGGCAGGCGATCAGGTCCTGGCCGGGCATCGGGTGCTCGCGGTCCCACGCCCGTTCCAGGTCGTCCGGGTCGGCGCCGGTGTCGTCCGCAGCATCGACGACCGCCACGTCCCGGGCGATCTCAGCCTCGGCCCTGCGTACGCCGTCCACCATGATCAGGCTGTCCCCGCCCACCGCGCCGGCCGACCGGAGCCGCCACGGCCCCGCTCCGGGCGAGGGGACGGTCCACGGCGCCCGGCCCGTCGCCGAGCGGGCGCCCGGCGACGCCGGTGACCAGGTCACCGGTCCGCAGCCCGGAACTCCCGGCTGGGGCCGGGACGTCCACCACCACGCCGTCGGGCCGCCACCCCAGCCGCACCACGCTGCGGTCCGAGGGCGCGTCCAGGCAGACGGCGGTCGCCACCGCGCCCAGGACGACGAGGACGATCGCGCCGTGCAGCTCGACTCGGAACGGGCGCCTCAACGCCGATCAGTCCGGTGGGTCTCGTCACCGATCTCGTTAAGGTTCGCCTGCAGCTCGTTCGGCAACTCGAATCGCGTCCTGCCCGCCGTCCTGTCAGGTAGCGGTCTTGATCAGCCGGGACCAGCATGGTGATCTCACCCTGCTCGCCGAACTCCTCCCAGGTGGCGTAGCCCGGGTGAGCGGCGCTGGACCATGAGCCGGGGGACACGTGCTCCCAGGTTTCCTGGCTGGGATAACTCCACCGCGACGATGCTGCCGAGGTCCGGTTCCTCCATCGTGCTCATGTCTGGACTCCTCTGTCGAGGCGGAGGTTGGTGGTTCGGCGCCTGGCTGGGCCCTTACGCGGACTCGGCGTCGAGATTCCGGTAAATGGTGGCGCGGCCGACGCCGAGCCGGTCCGCGATCTGCTGGACGGTGTACTTGCGCTTTCCGTCTTGGCCCTTCATCTCATACAGCGCTCGGGCCATCTCGATTCCATCGGCGTCCAGCGCCCGCGGCCGGCCACCGACACGGCCGCGAGCTCGCGCAGAGGCCAACCCTTCGAGCGTGCCCTCGACGATGAGCTCACGCAGGAACTCATCGAACGCGCCGAACATGTGAAACTGCAGCCGCCCGGTCGGGGTGGAGGTATCGATGCCCTGCTTGAGCACCAGCAGGTCGACCTCGCGCCCGCGCAAGTCGGCCGCCAGGTCCAGCAAGTGCCGCAGAGAACGGGCCGCTCGGGACAAGCGCGTGATGACGAAGGTGTCACCCGGCCGAAGGTAGTCCAGGGCCTTGTCCAACTCGGGCCGCCGGTCGAGCTTGCCGGACGCCTTGTCGATGAAGACACGGTCACATCCAGCAGCTGCCAGCGCGTCGCGCTGACTGTCGGGATTCTGGTCGCGAGTGCTGACCCTCCCATAGCCGATCTTGCTCACCCGAGAAGTGTGTCATAAACGGTGACCTTAGTCCGTAGTGAGACGTTGTTTTCGGGCACGGATTTTGAGAATGATCGACCTGGGGCGTCGCGGAAGCGGCAAGATCGGCTGCTCGCGTCTCGATAACGTTCATTTCTGGAACACACACAGCCACCCCCACTCACCGTGAGAGCTGGGTCAGTTCAAATCTTCGATGATCGTCCAGCCGCGGCTGCCGCCGATCTTGGCGAGCTGCCGGCGCAGCACCGCGATTCGCTCACGCGCGTCCGGCCCGGCGATCCCGATCGTGATGCGCTCATCCGTCGCGTGATAACTGGTCCGCCGATCGCCCGCCGCGACCCGGCACGCCGCATTGATGGCGGCTCGCAGCCGGGCCACTTTTCGTGGATCGCCCTGCCCGCCGAACCCTTCGATCGTCACCGACGAGAACAGCGGTGCGAGACGCAGGCCGTCCCGTCGCTTGGCAGCGTCCAGCTCTTCCTGATCGGCACTCAGATCCTTCAGGATCCTGTCCCGGTCGGCCGAGCTGATCGGCCTGCGACCGAGCCAGTCGGGCCAGCCATCCGGCCGAGTCGGCACCACCCGCACCGGCTCGAACGGAGGCGGCGCAGCCGCTGCCTCACCGGCCTCGTCCTCAGCATCGGCGGCCCCGCTGTCACTCAACCAGTCTCCTCGTGCCACGCCCGCGCGACAGCTCGTGATCTTCTCCTGATCGTAGCGGTCGCTTCCAGACCGATGACCTACAGATAGGACAAGGCGTGTCGCATCGTGGGCCCCCTCCACCCACGCCCTTCCGCAACCCTGCCTGACCTGCGGCGGAGGCTTATCGTTCAATTCCGGCCGGATAGTCCCAGCACCCCTATGACGAGGAGCTGTATCGCGGCTGGCACCGCTACATCTTGGAGGCCAGTACCAGCCAGGGCGGGCAATGGGAGAGCCGTACGGAAGCGCTGTTGGTGGTCCAACCCGCCCCCGGAACGCCCACGAGGCCCTGTTCGACCCGCGTAACGAAACTCCCGCACCCAATCCCACGCCAGCGGGAGCATGTAACGAAACGCCGCGCGACCTCCCAACGGGTAGGGCCGCCGGCCGCGGATGAGCCAGGCGTTCGCGTTCTCAGAAACGAGCGTTTCTGAGATGGCCCGCCGGCGCCCGCAGATTGTCAGTGCCCGCGCATAGCGTTGGCTCACCCCCGGACGCCAACGACGACGGGCGGGCCGGATGTCCTTCACCGCGCTTCACCCCACGCACTGAGCCGTGCCGGCGCGGTGGCGTCCTTGGGTTCCAGCCGCAGCGCCGGTAGGAGAGCGGCCGCGTGTATGAGTGACAGCATGATCTTCGTCCCGGCGAGGACTCCCAAGCGTCTCCGCCGTAATCACTCGTGAGCGGGCCATTCCTCGGCCAGGAGCGCGTATGAGAGACCGTCGAGCCATCCCTTGGTGCGGTGGAGTGAGTCTCTCACCGTGTGCTGTTCGCGGCGCATCCCGACCCGCTCCATCAGCCGCCACGAGGATTCGTTGTCGTAGAAGCAGTCCGCCTGCAGGCGGCGCAGGCCAAGACTCTTGAAGGAGATGTCGATGAGGGCACGTACCGCTTCGGTGGCGTAGCCCTTGCCGCCGTAGGAGGGATCGAGCGTCCACCCGAGCTCTCCTTGGACGCTTTCCGCCTGGTCAGCTACCTCTTCCTGGGCCCAACCGTCCTGGACCTTCAGTGTCAGGTCGCCGATCACCCGGCCGTCCAGTTCGACGATGAGCAGGTCTACGAGCCGCTCCTCGCGGAGGAAACGCTCACGGTAGTCGTCGTAGGTCTCTGTGGCGGCCGCGACCCATTCGTGAGTCTCCGGCAGCTGCCGGAAGGCCCAGGTCGCGTCCAGGTCGTCGGGGGCAGCCCGGCGCAACAGCAGCCGCTCGGTGGAAATCGGCCAGTCCAGCGTGTCAAGAGGGTGACGCATGGGCCCTCATACTGACAGCGGGCTGTGGTGATACACAAACGGATTACTGCGGACGACGTCTCCGACAACGACGCGGCGATCGCCCTACAGGAACCGACAGGACACCGAAGCGACCAGGGCTCCCGGAAACCCGCGTCCTGAAAATCAAGTGGGCCCGGAGGGCGGGGCGGGATTGGTCGGGTGTCACAGGGCGGGCGGGTCGTCGGCTCCTGTAGGGCGATCGTCGCGGAGGGCGACGGCGTACCGCGAAGCTCGGATGAGCAAATAGCGTTCAGATCAGTCAGTTTGAAAACGACCTCGGGAGCTACCCGACCCTCGGCGCCACCCTCATGGCCGGCGGCGCGCTAGCGCTGTTCACACTCGACGCCGGAACCCCCGCCGCGCTCGCCTCGGCCCTGACCCTCCCCATCGGAGCAGGCCTGGGCCTGGTGCTGCAGAGCACCACCCTGATCACCATGAACAGCGCCGACCCGCGCGACATGGGCGCGGCCAGCGGCACCCTCACCCTGCTGCGCACCATCGGCGGCTCGCTCGGCATCGCCCTGCTGGGCACCCTGTATGCCGCCCAGGTACGCGACGACCTGATCGCCCACCTGGGACCGGCCGCCGCCGACCGACTGACAGTGATGATGGAGGTGAGCGCTTCCCGCCAGGGTTTGACCCACCGACTGACTGACCTCGAGGTCCTCAACGGGATCTGTCGGCCC
>NZ_JBITLM010000033.1:0-8963 GCF_044465295.1 Nonomuraea sp. NPDC049714
GCCACAAACCCACCCTCACGGGTAACCGAAGTCAGCAGCGAACCCGGCACCGCATCCACAAGACCAGCGAGATCCCAACCCCGATCAGCAGGGAAGCCGCCGATCGCGTCCCCACCGCTCGCCAGCAACTCCCACAGCGCTTCCGGACTGTCCACCCCACCGGGGAACCGGCACCCCATCCCGACGATCACCACCGGATCGGTGGCCGACACCGGAGTGACCCGCGAGACCGTCGATGCCACCTGCTGAGTCCCCATCAGCTGGGTCACGATCTGCCGAGCCAGCATCAGCGGGGACGGGTAGTCGAACACCACCGTCGAAGGCAGTTGCAGCCCGGTCGCCTGGTTCAGCCGACCCCGCAGATCCACCGCCGTCAGGGAGTCGAAGCCCATCTCCCGGAAGGCTCGGGCCGCGTCCACCGCATCCGCCGAGGCATGTCCGAGGACGGCCGCGGCGTGGCCGCCGACCAGGTCGGTGACGATCCGTTCCCGCTGTGCCGGTGACACGCCGACGAGCCGTTCCAGCAGCGCCGCACCGTCACCCGAGGCGACGACGGTGGCCCCGGAGTCGACCTGACGAGCCTCGGGGATCTCCTCCAGCAGCGGCCACGACCGCACCGCGTTGAACACCGCCGAGAACCTCGGCCAGTCCACATCCGCCACCGACAACACGATCTCGTCGTCGGCGAGCACCTGCCCCAGCACCGTCAACGCCCGTTCGGGATCCAGCAACCGCAGCCCCTGGCGCCGGATCCGTTCCGGGATCAGGCTCTGCGGCCGGTCCTGTACGGGTTCGCCCGGGTCGGGTTCGTCGAAGCGACCGCCGGAGCTCCAGACCCCCCACGCCACCGACGTCGCCGGCAACCCACGGGCACGCCGATTCTCCGCCAGCGCGTCCAGGTGAGCGTTCGCGGCGGCGTACGTACCGTGCTCCCCCACCCCCCACGTCGCAGTGATGGAGGAGAACAGGACGAAGGCATCCAAATCCAGATCAGCGGTCAGCTCGTCCAGATGAGTGGCACCGGCGACCTTGGCGCTCAGCGCCAGGGCCAGTTGGTCGAGACTGGTCTGCTCCACGCTCATCAGCTCCACCGCGACCGCCGCGTGAATCACCGCGGACAGAGGCGAGGCGACCGTCGGTATCCACGCCAGCAAACCGGCCAGCGCATCCCGATCCACCACGTCACAGGCGACCATCGTGACCGCCGAACCGGCCTCGGCCAGAAGAGCGGCGAGTACGGCCGCACCGGGCGTCCCCGGCCCCCGGCGACTGGTCAGCACCGCGTGCTCGACCCCCGCATCGGTCAGCCAGGCGGCCAGGTCCGGGCCGATCACTCCGCTCGCCCCGGTCAGCAGCACGGTCCCCTGTGGCACCCATCCGCCGGAACCGGCCTGACGGGGAGCGGCGCGGACGAGGCGGCGGGCCAGAGTCCCACCGGCCCGGATGGCGACCTGGTCCTCGCTGCCATCGGCCAGCACTCCGGCGAGCCGCGCCGCCGACCGCTCGTCCAGGACGGGCGGCAGGTCGATCAGGCCACCCCACCGGTCCGGATGCTCCACCCCGGCCGTCCGGCCCAGACCCCACACCTGGGCCTGCACAGGGCGGGTCGGCTGATCGGCGGTACCGGTCGTGACCGCCCCCTGCGTGACCGCCCACAGCGGCGCGGCCACTCCGGCGTCCCCCAGAGCCTGGACCAGTGCCAGGGTTCCGGCGACACCGGCGGGAACCACGGGCCGGTCTGCCAGCGGCGTCTCGTCCACGCCGAGCAGGGACAGGATTCCGGCCGGCGTTGCCGAGCCAAGGGTTTCGCCGATCCGGGCGGCCAGCGCGTACCGGTCCAGGTCAGCCGCCGGGACCTCGGCGATCACCACGTCGGCGCCCCGGTCACTGAGCGTTCGGAGGCAGGCGGCGGCCAGATCGCGGTCGGCCGGATCTGCGGGGACGACGACCAGCCAGGTGCCGGACAGGACGGCCGGGGCGGGATCGCGCATCGGCATCCAGGAGACCCGGTACCGCCAGTCGGCGGTCAGCGACTCGTCGCGTTCGCGCTGCCGCCACGACGCCAGAGCCGGCAGCACCTCGCCCAGGTGGTGCCCGTCCACGGCCAGCGTCTGGGACAGGCCGTCCAGGTCGCCGGCCTCGACCGCATCCCAGAAGGCGCTCTCCTCCGCCGTGGCCGCGTCCTGTTCGGTACGGCGGGGAGCGGGAACCGGCTTGGGCCAGTACCGCTGCCGCTGGAACGCGTACGTCGGCAGTTCCACCACCTCGGCCCGGGGCACGACGGTGGTCCAGTCGACGTCGACGCCGCGCACGTGAACCTCGGCCAGGGAGGTCAGCAGCCGGACCGGGCCGCCGTCGTCCCGGCGCAGGGTCCCGGTCACCACCGGGGCCGATGCGAAGAGGCCGGAGGTGTTCTCGTCGGCGACACGGTCAAGGGTGTCGCCGATCGCGCTGGTCAGGACGGGGTGGGCGGAGGTCTCGATGAACACCTCGTAGTCGCCCAGCGCTTCCACCGCCCGGGAGAACTGGACGGTCGCTCGCAGGCTGGCGTACCAGTAGCCGGCGTCCAACTCGGGACCTTCGAGGAACTCACCGGTCATCGCCGACACCATCGGAATCCGGCCCGCCTGCGGAGCGACCCCGTCCAACAGACTGAGGATCTCCTCACGCAACGCATCCACCTGCGGGCCATGCGAGGCGTAATCCACCGGCAACATCCGCGCCCGGACACCATCGCGCTCACACCCGGCCAGCACCTCCGCCAACGCCTCCGGATCACCGGAAACGACCGTGGCATCCGGCCCATTGACCGCAGCCACCGAGGCACGCCCGTCCAACGACGCCACCCGAGCCTCGACAGCATCCGCCGACTCCGCGATCGACAACATCCCGCCCCGGCCCGACAGAGCCGTCAACGCCTGACTACGCAGCGCCACGATCTTCGCGGCGTCCTCCAGCGACAAGATCCCGGCGACCACCGCAGCGGCGATCTCACCCTGCGAATGCCCCACCACCGCATCCGGCTCCACCCCAGCCGCCTGCCACACCGCAGCCAGCGACACCATCACCGCCCACAACACCGGCTGGACGACGTCGACCCGGTCGAGCTCCGCCGCACCGGACAGCACGTCATCCAACGACCAGTCAACGTAAGGAGCCAGAGCCTGCCCGCACTCCACCAGCCGAGCCGCGAACACCGGACTGACCTCGGCCAACTCCCGACCCATCCCCACCCACTGCGACCCCTGACCCGGGAACACGAACACCACCCGGCCACCGCCACCACCAGCCGGAACCACCCCCGACACCACACCAGCCACCGGCCGACCAACCGCCACCGCCGACAACCCCGACAGCAACCCCCGCCGATCCCCACCGACCACCACCGCCCGATGCTCGAACACCGACCGGCTCCTGATCAGCGACCACGCCACATCCCCAACACCCAACCCCGGACGAGCCCCCACGAACTCACCCAACCGACCAGCCTGCGCCCCCAACCCAGCACCCGACCGCGCCGACACCAACCACGCCACCACCGACCCCGACAACACCGGCAGACGCGGACTCTCGATGGCGGGAGGTTCGACGGCCGCCTCGGCGGGCGCGTCTTCGGATTCGGGGACCGGCGCCTCTTCGAGGATGACGTGCACGTTGGTGCCGCTGATCCCGAACGCCGACACCCCGGCCCGCCGGGGACGGCCGTTCGCCGGCCACGCGACCGGCTCGTTCAGCAGTCGGACGTCGCCGGCGGTCCAGTCGACGTGCGGGCTGGGCTCCTCGGCGTGCAGGGTGCGCGGCAGTTCCTGATGCTGCAACGCCAGCACCATCTTGATGATCGCGGCCACGCCCGCCGCAGTCTGGGTGTGCCCGATGTTCGACTTCACCGAACCGAGCCACAGCGGACGACCCTCCGGCCGGTCCTGCCCGTACGTCGCCAGCAACGCCTGCGCCTCGATCGGGTCGCCCAGCACCGTGCCGGTGCCGTGCGCCTCGACCGCGTCGACCTGGTCGGCCCGCAACCCGGCGTTCGCCAGCGCGGTACGGATGACCTTCTGCTGGGAGGGACCGTTCGGTGCCGTGATGCCGTTGCTGGCGCCGTCCTGGTTCATCGCGCTACCGCCCACGACCGCCAGCACCTTGTGCCCGTTGCGCTGAGCGTCCGAAAGTCTCTCCAGGAAGAGCATCCCGGCGCCCTCCCCCCAGCCCATCCCGTCCGCGTCGGCCGAGAACGGCTTGCACCGGCCGTCGAAGGCCAGGCCCTGCTGGCGGGAGAACTCCGAGAACGCGTACGGGGTGGACATGACCGCGACCCCACCGGCCAGCGCCATCGAGCACTCACGCGAACGCAGCGCCTGACACGCCAGATGCAACGCGACCAGGGACGACGAGCAGGCCGTGTCCACCGTCACCGCCGGGCCCTCCAGCCCGAGCGTGTAGGACACACGTCCGGAGATCACCGAGGTGAGGCCGCCGATGAGCACATAGCCCTCGGCGCCGGCCTCATCGGCCAGGCCGTGCCCGTACCCGCCGAAGCCGGCGCCTGCGAAGACCCCGGTGGCGGTGCCTTTCAGGGACGCCGGGTCGATCCCGGCCCGCTCGACCGCTTCCCAGGCCGTCTCCAGCAGCAGCCGCTGCTGCGGATCCATCGTGATCGCCTCACGCGGGCTGATCCCGAAGAACCCCGGATCGAAATCCGCCGCGTCGTACAGGAAACCACCCACGAGGGCGGTGGCCGCGTCTGCGTCCATCCCGGCATAGACGCCCTCGGGGTCCCAGTTCCGGTCTGTGGGGAATCCGGCGATCGTGTCGGTGCCGGCGGACAGCAGGTTCCAGAAGTCCTCGGGTTCGCGGACGCCACCGGGGAACCGGCAGCCCATCCCGATGATGGCGATCGGCTCGCCGGGATCCGCCGCCGTGTGGGCCGCGATCGGCGCTCCGGAGTCGGCGAGGATGCCGAGCAGTTCGGTCCGCAGCAGTTGCACGACGGCGGCAGGGGTCGGGTAGTCGAAGACGAGCGTGGCGGGCAGTTTCAGCCCGGTCGCCGTGTTGAGCCGGGTGCGCAGGTCGACGGCGGTGAGGGAGTCGAAGCCGAGGTCCTTGAACGCCCGCCCGGCCGGTACGGCCTCCGCCGAGGCGTACCTGAGGACGGCGGCCACCTCGGCCCGGACGAGAGCTGTGAGGATCCGCTCCTGCTCGGCCCGGTTGAGGCCGGTCAGCCGGCGACCCAGCTCTGTCCCGGCCACCGCCTGCGTGCTGACGGCGGACGTCTGGGTGTCGTTGAGCGCCTGCTGGGCGTCGGGCAGGTCGGCCAGCAGAGGGCTGGGCCGTTGAATGGTGAAAATGGTGGCGAACCGGTCCCAGTCGATGTCCGAGACCGCGACCAGATCTTCCCCGGCGTCCAGAATCGCCGCCAGCGCGCCGACGGCCAGACCGGCGTCCATCTCCCGCACCCCGAGACGCTGGAGTATCTCACCGGCCGGGCCGTCGCCCATGCCGCCGCCGCCCCACAGCCCCCAGGCCACCGACGTCCCGGACAGGCCCCGGCTGCGGCGATCCTCCACCAGAGCGTCAAGGGCGGCATTGGCGGCCGCGTAACCGGCCAGCCGGGCGCTGCCCCAGGTCGCCGCACCGGAGGAGAACACCACGAACGCGTCCAGGTCCCTGTCCGCCGTCAGCTCGTCCAGGTGGCTCGCGCCACCGGCCTTGGCCTGCAGTACGGCGGCCAGGTCAGCCGGGCTCATGTCGTTCAGCGGTCCGCCCAGTCCCGCGCCGGCGGCGTGCATGATCGAGCTCAGCGCGGGGCCGTGCGCGTCGATCCAGCTCAGCAGCCCGGCCGTCTGCGTACGGTCACCGACATCACCGGCGAGAACCACCACGTCAGTACCGGCGTCGGCCAACTCAGCGGCCAGCGTCGCCGCGCCGGACGCCGCCGGACCGGAACGGCTGGACAGCACCAGCCGGGTGGCACCGCGCCCGGTCAGCCAGCGAGCCACATGCCCGCCGACGCCACCGGTACCACCGGTCACCAGCACACTGCCGCCCGGAACCCAACGCTGTCCGCCCGGAACCGAACGGGCGGCCCGAACCAGCCGCCGCCCCAGCACCCCCGCTGAGCGGATGGCGACCTGGTCCTCACCACACCCGGCCAGGACCGCGACCAGCCGATCGGCCGTACGCGCGTCCCACACCGGAGGCAGATCGATCAGCCCACCCCAGCGATCCGGATGCTCCAGAGCGGCAACGCGGCCGAACGCCCAGGTCTGCGCCTGCGCCGAACCGGCCGGAACACCACCGGCAGCCACCGCACCCGAGGTCAGCGCCCACAGCGGCGTGTCGATCCCGGCGTCACCCAGCGCCTGGACCAGCCCCATCGTCCCAGCCAGCCCCCTGGGCACCACGGGCGACTCATCCAAAGGCGAATCATCCACGGCCAGCAGGGATACGATCCCAGCTACCGGCGAATCACCGAGTTCGCCCAATGTCTGGGTGATTTGGGCGCGCAGTGACTGCCGATCCACCTCACCGGGGGCTACCTCGGTGACCAGCACTCGGGCGCCGCGATCCGTTAAAGCCTGAACGGCAGAGGCGGTCAGAGCTGCCTCGACGCCGGAACTGGCGGAAGCGGCCTGAAGTCTGGCGGTGGTCAAAGCTGCCTGGACACCCGAAGTAGTCGAGACCGCCTGAACACCGGAACCGGCCGAGGCCGCCTGAACGCCAGGACTGGTCAGAGCGGGCTGGGCGCTATCGGTGGCCTGGTCGGTGCCGGTCTGGCCGGTGGGGGCGACCAGGAGCCAGGTGCCGGACAGGGTCGCGGGGGCGGGTTCGGTGAGCGGGGTCCAGGTGATGCGGTAGCGCCAATCGGCGACCGCGGACTCACCCCGTTCACGCTGCCGCCAGGAGGCCAGCGCGGGCAGCACCTCCCGCAGCCGCTCCCCGTCCACAGCCAGTGTCTGCGCCAGACCGTCAAGGTCACCGCCGGTCACGGCGGCCCAGAACGCGCTCTCCTCCGCCGTGGTCACGTCATCATCGGAACGGCGGGGAGCGGGGACCGGCTCGGGCCAGTACCGCTGCCGCTGGAAGGCATAGGTCGGCAACGCGACCCGCTCCCCCATCGGCAGCACCGCCGCCCAATCCACCGGAACGCCCTGAACATGCACCTCGGCCAGGGAAGCCAGCAACCGCGCCGGGCCACCGTCATCCCGACGCAACGTCCCACACACCACCGGAACCTGCCGGGACCCATCGTCGGAGGCGAGGCTTTCCAGCGTGTCGATGATCGCCGCAGTCAACACCGGATGCGCGGAGGTCTCGATGAACACCCCATGATCGCCCAGCACTTCCACCGCCCGGGCGAACCGGACAGCCGCTCGCAGGCTCGCGTACCAGTAGCCGGCGTCCAGTTCGGGACCTTCGAGGAACTCACCGGTCATCGCCGACACCATCGGAATCCGGCCCGCCTGCGGAGCGACCCCGTCCAGCAGCCCGAGAATCTCCTCACGCAACGCATCCACCTGCGGGCCGTGCGAGGCATAATCCACCGGCAACATCCGCGCCCGGACACCATCGCGCTCACACCCGGCCAGCACCTCCGCCAGCGCCTCCGGATCACCCGACACCACCGTCGCCCCAGGACCGTTCACCGCCGCGACCGACACCCGGCCAGCCCAGGACTCCACCCGCGCCTCGACCGCATCCGCCGACTCCGCGATCGACAGCATCCCGCCCCGGCCAGACAGAGCCGTCAGCGCCCGACTACGCAACGCCACGATCTTCGCGGCATCCTCCAACGACAAGATCCCGGCGACCACCGCAGCGGCGATCTCCCCCTGCGAATGCCCCACCACCGCATCCGGCTCCACCCCAGCCGCCTGCCACACCGCAGCCAGCGACACCATCACCGCCCACAACACCGGCTGAACCACATCCACCCGGTCAAGCCCCGAAGCACCAGCCAGGACGTCATCCAACGACCAGTCCACATAAGGAGCCAACGCCCGACCACACTCAGCCAGCCGAGCCGCGAACACCGGCGAGGAAGAAGCGAGTTCACGCCCCATCCCGACCCACTGCGACCCCTGGCCCGGGAACACGAACACCACCGGACCGGTGACACCAGCCGCACCACTCACCACATCGGAGGCCGGCCGCCCAGCCACCAAGGCCGACAACCCCGCCACCAGATCACCAGAGTTGTCACCGGTGACCACAGCCCGATGCTCGAACACCGACCGCGAGGTCGCCAACGACCACCCCACATCAACCGGATCAAGCCCCGGCCGCTCCGACACGTACCCCACCAACCGGGACGCCTGCGCCCGCAGACCAGCCACCGACTGCGCCGACACCAACCACGACGTCATCTCACCGGTCAACACAGACGGCGACTCCCGAACCGGACCAGACTCACTCTGCTCCAGCTCGGCCGGGGGCTCTTCGAGAATCATGTGCGCGTTCGTACCGCTGATCCCGAAGGCCGAGACGCCGGCCCTCCTGGGCCGGCCGTTCGGAGCCCAGTCCACCGGCTCGGTCAGCAGCCGGACATCGCCGGCACTCCAGTCAACGTGCGGCGACGGGGCGTCAGCGTGCAGAGTGGCCGGCAGCAGCCCGTTCCGCAGAGCGAGGACCATCTTGATGACCCCGGCCACGCCCGCCGCCTGCTGCGCGTGCCCGATGTTCGACTTCACCGACCCCAGCAGCACCGGCCGCTCCTCGGGCCGATCCTGACCGTACGTGGCCAGGATCGCCTGGGCCTCGATCGGATCCCCCAGCCGGGTGCCGGTGCCGTGCCCCTCGACGGCGTCCACGTCACCAGGCTCCAGCCCGGCGTTGGCCAAGGCCGCGCGAATGACCCGCTGCTGCGAAGGACCGTTCGGGGCTGAGAGCCCGTTGGACGCGCCGTCCTGGTTGATGGCACTACCGGCCACCATCGCCAGCACCGTGTGCCCGTTACGGCGCGCGTC
>NZ_JBITLM010000034.1:0-5954 GCF_044465295.1 Nonomuraea sp. NPDC049714
CGCGAGCTCTTCAAAGCCCTCACCAGCGAGAACGGCGCAACTAGCGAACTTCGGAACGTTGCTTGACAACCATAGGAGCATCGGGCCAACTCCACCTGGACAGATCAGAGCGGATCAGCACGACCAGCAGGCCGAACAAGTCGCTCACCAATCGGTAAGCCAGCGACGACAACACCCCGAGATGGTCGCAGCCACCGCCCTGATCATGCAGCAAAACACCAGCTCACAGCACGACACCGAGTTTACGAGCGGGACACCGAAGCGACAGCCCCGGTTCCCGTGTCGCGCCTTCCGCTTCCGGGGACCGGTCCCCCGAAGGGACCGGATCTCCGACCTGAGCCTTTCGTTTCCCGAACGGGTCGCGCGAGCTCCGTGTTTACTCGACGTTGTCGTCGACCTTGAAGTTGTAATTGACCTGCTTGCCGTTGACCGAGGTGGCAGTGACGGTGACACCGAAAGTGTTGCTGCCGGCAGTGAGCTCGCAGCGGATCGTGGCGCCGACCCGGGCCGGGAGGTGCTCAGGACAGGTGACCCTGTCGGGACGCTTGCCGGCGTTCGCGGCGAGCTTGTCGGAGATCGTCTGCGCCACTCGGGCCTTGTGGACGGCCCCGCCCTCGCTGACGCCCGTGTCCTCGGGCCCTGCGGGGTCGTCACCGACTCGCTTCTCCTCAGCCGTCTGCCGCTTCTCGGTGGGGGCCTCCTCGACAGCGGCTGCTTCCTCGCTGGCCGTCGCCTCACTCTTCTTCCCCACGTCGCCGAGACTGAAGGAGCATCCGGTGGCGAGAAGCACCGTCAGTGCGCCCAGCGCCGCCGCGGCCGCAATCCTCTTGTTACGCTCCGTATGCCACATTATTTCCCCTGTTTGTGGGTGATGAGAAAAAGATCAGGATGCCGGGGGCGGCTGCGTGCTCGATACGGCGACGGCGAAAGCTCCGCTTGACGCCGTAGACGCCAGGCAATCGCGTCGGTGGAGGGCAACCTGCGCGGCGCTCTCCCTTCCCTGACCTCGTCCATAGACCTTAGGGTCATCGTGGGCTTCGGACTTTGTCATTCATGCTGGGAACTTTGTCAGTGGTGCACAGCCCAGGCGCCGTATCAGACGAGGGTCTGCGTGTGCCCGTCGAAGCCGTTGTACAGCGAGAGGCAGTCGCGACAAACTGATGTCGAGAACCGGCCGTGTCGAGGGGAGTCTTGTGGGGGAACGGGCCGAGGTATTGCCAGGCCGGCCCTGTGACCGACGCGGACGAAGGCCCGCCTCATGAGCCCGGTCCTCGACACCGCGTTCATAACGCCGCGGGACCGGGAGGAAGTGGTCCGGAACGCGGTGTGGGAATCCATGGTGGTAGTCGACATCGACCACGGTCCGCCGGCTGAGGACATCGCCGTTCGCATAGGGCTCGGCGCCGTCGGGCCCCTCAGGGTCTGTTCGGCGCGGGCGACCGCCGTCACGCTCCGTCGGACGGAGCGGCTCGCCCGGGAGGATGAGGAGCCGGCTGTCACTCTGGGTGTTCAGATGACGGGCAGCAGCATGGTGGTGCAGAACGGTCGCGAGTGCCTGCTGAGGCCAGGAGACTGCGCCGTCTTCGAGTCGGTCGCTCCCTACACACTTCTCTTCGACGAGGGAGTCGACCACCGCTTCATCCGTTTCCCCCGCGCTGCACTCGCGCTCCCCGACAGATTGCTGAGAGACATCACCGCGGTCCCTCTGGGATCCGACAACCCCATCGCGCGTCTCGCCTTCACCTATTTCTCCCAACTGGCCGTCACCGACGAATTGCACCAGGGTGTGCACGCCGACGCCGCCGTGCAACCCAGCGTCGAACTCCTCCGTGCCGTCCTGACGTCCCAGCACGGCAACTCCGGCTTGGCCAAGGCTCCGTTGGAGGCGACGCTCAGCCTGCGGGTCACTCGTTACATCCGTGAGCATCTGGCTGATCGGGATCTGTCGGCGGCGCGGATAGCCGCCGCGCACGACATCTCCGTACGCCATCTCTACGCTGTGCTGTCCCGCTCGGGAATCAGCCTCGGAGACTGGATCCGTACACGCCGTCTGGCCGAATGCAGGCGAGAACTGGCCGGCCCGAACGGGCGGCTGCGGACCATCGCGGCGATAGGGCGGAGCTGGGGCTTCGCGGACGCGACCCACTTCAGCAAGATGTTCAAACAGACATACGGAATCTCACCGCGAGCCTGGCGCGAACAGAACCACCCCCGCGCCTCCGCGTGATGGTCTCCGCGCGGCCGCGTTTCGCGTGACCGACCTTGGACGCTCGGTCCAGGTCACCGAAGACAGCGCGCGGCTCCGGCCGCTTGAACAGCGGGCCCGCAACCCGCTCGGTCAGCGCCCGAAGCTCGGCATCCCACGACATAACGAGATGGCCTTTCTGGGCTGGAGGAAGCCGCAGGACCCGGTCGCCGGCCGCGGCAGACTCCGCCCCGAGATCTGGAAAGCCTGGCATGCCGCCACCGGCACCACGCCCGGGGATAATCCCTGACTCGACGAAAACCGCAGAAGGATGCTGCCCATCGGCGAGAGTGAAACTCGGCCACCAGTTACGCTGGAGGTGCAACTCACGCGCCGCGACGGAGGGAGTCGAGCGACGGTGAGCGTGGACCTCGAACACGAGCCTATTCATGACCTCGCCCGCCGGGTCATCCGGCTGGCCGAGGAGACGCAGCACGCCGCTCAAGTGCTCGAACGCCGCCTGGATGCGTTGGAACGCCGCTCTGAAGCCGCCGGCAGAGCCGAACGTATCTTGAGCATCGCCGCCGGCATGCGGACCCACCTCGGTCGGGACCGACTGTCCGTTGAAGATCTGTACGACCCGGACACGGGCCTTCCCGCGTGATCATTGATTCCAGCGCCATCATTGCCGTCATCAACGGTGAGCCAGAGGCCACCCAGTTCGCCCACCTCAACGCCGCAAACGTGTGTCGCATCTCGGCCGTCAACTACATCGAAGCGGCCATTGTGGCGGACAACCGTGGTGAGGCCATGCGCAACGCCTTCGACACGCTCGTTGATGAGATGGGCCTCATCATCGAGCCGGTAACACCCCATCAGGCCAGGATTGCCGCCGGGCGTACCAGACCTACGGCAAGGGCAACAATTCCAAGGCCAAACTCAACATGGGCGGCTGCTTCGCCTACGCCCTTGCCAGAGACCTCGACCAGCCCTTGCTCTTCAAAGGCGAGGACTTCCCACACACCGACATCACCCCGGGCGCGGTCCTGACAGTAAAGGGATGCCATCCCTCCTGTGGTTGCTCGTCGGATGCTCGTCGGCACCTGATACGGCATAACACCGGGCGGCATTCTTGGACAGCTCAGAAGCGGACAACGAGTGACACCGTGCCACAATGAGACAGCATTAAATAGCAGGCGGCATTAAGGACTGCGGCTTTTAATCCGTGGGTTCCGGGTTCGAGCCCCGGGCGCCCTACCATCTCTTACCCTATTTGACCTGCGAGTTCTCGATTCTCCGGGCCGTTTCGCCGAGAAGACGATCTCGTGTGGTAGCTCGCTGGTTGCTCTTGGGCACGGACTGGGCACGTGCGCGACCGATCGAAGATCATTTAAGTGCCTGATGCCAAGGCAGGCTACTTGGACGGCGAAGAGAAGACCCTGAGAGGCGGGCTGTCAAAGCAGACACGCCCGAGTTGAGCGAGCCGATCATCATGAATTGATCAAGCCGTCCGCGTTCGTTTTTCACCAGCGAGGCTCACCTATCGACGCACATCACTCCCGAGAAGCACTTTTAGTGATAAGACGATTACTTTCCGAGAGAGAGGATCGTCAGTGCGTCGCTTCCTGGTTGTCGTGCAGACCCCCGCCGTCCTAGCCGTCGCCCTCGCTTTGCCCGCATCCGCCCACAGCCGGCAACACGAACTCCCCGCAGCAGCGAACTGTGACATATCGATCGAAGTAACCGCCAAAAAGGCAGCAGTCCGCGACGAAACCAGAGCCGACGCTCCCATCGTCACCGGCGTCAAGAAAGGTGACATCCTGCAGAGTTGCACTATCGCCATCGGACGCGGAGAGCCTTACTTCAAGTGCGGCGCAGAGCATTACGACTGGTACCTCGTCAGCACCGGAACCCCGAAAAGCGGCTACCTACCGGTCACCTGCGCCCGCAAGCTGTGACCCCCGCGCCCCGCTCCCCGCCTGACATGCGGAGACTCTGACCCTTGGCTTCACCAGTCGCCCTGGATGGCGCCCATGCGCTGCGCCACCAGGGCCTTGATCAGGGTGACAAGGCCGAGAGCGACTCCCCCGATGATCGCGGTGATGATCACCCACTCCACGGCCGAGGAGCCTCGGGCAGGTGCGACGCGCGCCCGGTCGAGACGCTCCCACAGCAGAGCCCGTACATAGATCACCCAGGTACAGCTCACCAGGAACCCCCACGCGCGCCGACATGGCAAGGCCCGTCTGGACACCCACCCAGAACCTTCATGGCGCAGGCTGCAACGTAGAGCCCACCACTCCGATAATCACATTAAGGGATTGAATCATTACCAAGAGCTACGGTCGAGCGCTCTCCGTGGAATGACAGGTCTTGAGCGCCCGTCAAGTGTTGATCAAGCCACGTCCGTAAGGCCTCCGCCTACACGACTTCCCCTGGGCAGACCATCCACAGTGGCTCCGTTCCAATCTCCTACCCGGAACGGAAAACCCGCCCATGCTCAGTCGGATCACCCTGGCCGGCACTGCCGCCCTCGGCCTGCTCCTCATCCCCTCGGCGCACGCGCAGACGACCGACGGCTGGGAGGACCACCAACGATGGGGCTCCGTCACCGTCTCAGCCGACCGCCGCCACATAGAAGTCTGCGACCTGAGAAGCGATCATGTGGGAGTCAAGGTGGAATACACCACCTCCATGCTCCTCACCCACACCGCGACCGACTCCAACGGCGCCCAACCCGGATGCGAAACGGACCATGTCTGGTTCGGCCGCATCGACGTCTTCACCATGTGCCGCACCGGCTTCGCCAGCGGCGGCTGCAACCAGCCGACCTGGATCAAGAGACGCTGAACCGCATCGGCGGGTCCGGTGGCTCTCTGGGGTCGTTGGGCAGGGTCAGTCCTGCCCAGGGTCCCATTCGGGCGCGAGGATGGAGTGCACGACCGAATCCCGCCAGCCGCCGGCCAGCTTGAGATGCCCCCGGATCGTGCCCTCTTCGACCATGCCCTGTCTGGCCATGACGCGAGCGGACCGGTCGTTACCCGGAGCACGAGCGCCCCAGATCCGATACAGGCCGAGCTGCTCGAACCCCAGCCGCAGCAACAGCTGGATCCCCTCGCCACCGAGACCATGTCCCCACTGATCGGCGCGGAAGGCGAAGCCGATCTGCCCGCTGGACTGCAGCGGATGACCGACATCCACCGCCAGACGCAAGAACGCCACCAACTCCCCATCTGGCAGCACCCCGGCCAGGGAGTACTCCAACCGCTCCGGCGCCTGGGCTGCGGCCATCACGTGCTCGATGGTGGCCGCCACCTGATCGCGCGTGCGAGGCTCGAAGCTCATGTACTCGGCCACCGCCTGGTCGCCATAGATGGCCAGTACGGCGTCCACGTCGCTGTTGTCGAACTCCCGCAGACTGAGCCGCGGGGAGGTGATCGATACCGGGTACATGAGCGGACCCTACTGGCCGCGCGGCAACGCGGCCTGCCCCGGCACCTCGGCGAAAAACCTCGGTCTGCCACTGGAGGCCGCTCGCGAAGCGGCCGCCCCGGAAACCAGGCGCGATAACGCCCATTGGTGATGCACTGCCTGGTTCAGAAGTCGAATTCGCCCTTTTTGGCGCCATCGATGAACGCCGCCCAGACTGATGGCGAGAAGACATAGGGAGTTCTTGTCGACGGCGCGTGAATACTGACCCCCAGGCGACGGCCGAAATCTGACCCCCTGCAGAGTTCAATCTGGAGGGTGATCAAGGTGGAGGACTGGG
>NZ_JBITLM010000035.1:0-3129 GCF_044465295.1 Nonomuraea sp. NPDC049714
CGCGCACGTCATCATCGAACAACCCGCAGAAATCCCCCTCAACCAGGACGACACCGAGACGCTGCCGGTCGTTCCCTGGGTGATCTCCGCCCGCAACGCCACCGGGCTGACCGCACAGGCCCAACGGCTGCACGGCCACCTGATCTCCCGGCCCGAGCTGGACCCGGTCGACGTCGGCTGGTCCCTGGCCACGACCCGCGCGAACCTCGACCACCGTGCCGTGCTCGTCGGGGCCGATCGCGCCGAGCTCGTCGCATGTCTGGCCGCCCTGGCCGGATCGGCGGACGCGCCGCCGGCCGGTGTGCTGACGGGGAGCGCCGGTTCGGTGGGCAAGGTCGCGTTCCTGTTCACCGGCCAAGGCGCTCAGCGAGTGGGGATGGGCCGGCAGCTGTACGCCGCGTATCCGGTGTTCGCGCGGGCCTTCGACGCGGCCTGCGCGAGCCTGGACGAGCACCTGGACCAGCCAGGGCCGTCGTTGACAGCCGTCATCGGTGGCGCCGGTCGTATCGATGACACGGTGTGGGCGCAGGCGGGGCTGTTCGCGGTCGAGGTGGCGCTGTTCCGGTTGCTGGAGTCGTGGGGTGTGACCCCGGCGATGGTGGCCGGGCATTCGATCGGTGAGCTGGCCGCCGCGCACGTCGCGGGGGTGTGGTCGCTGGCCGACGCCTGCGCGGTCGTGGCGGCTCGGGGCCGGTTGATGCAGGCGCTGCCCGCCGGCGGGGCGATGCTGGCGGTTCAGGCGGATGAGGACGATGTCCGTCAGGTTCTGGCGGGGACCGAGGGCGTGGGCGTCGCGGCGGTCAACGGCCCAGCCGCCGTGGTGGTGTCCGGGGCGGAGGGATCGGTGGCGGAGGTCGCCGACGCGTTCACCGCCCAGGGCGTACGGGTGCGGCATCTGCGGGTGTCGCATGCCTTCCACTCGGCGTTGATGGAGCCGATGCTGGCGGAGTTCGCGCGGATCACCGCGTCGGTGTCGTACAGCACGCCACAGATCCCGCTGGTGTCGACGCTGACCGGCCAGGTGGTCAGCGATGAGGTGACGGATCCGGCGTACTGGGTGCGCCAGGTGCGCGAGCCGGTGCGGTTCGCCGACGCCGTCAGCACGCTGCGGGACAGCGGGGCGCGCACGTTCGTGGAGCTCGGCCCGGACGGTGTGTTGTCCGCCCTCGGCCCGCAGACCGCCGCCGTCTCGGGTACGACTTCGAGTCCGTCGGACCCCACCCCGAGTCGGGTGGACGCCGAGGACTGGATTCCGGTCCTTCGCCGGGACCGGGACGAGCCCGCGACCCTGGTGACGGCTGTCGGCCGGTTGTACGCCCGGGGCGGGATCGTCGATTGGCCCCGCTTCTACGCCGGGACCGGGGCGCGGCGGGTGGACCTGCCCACCTACGCCTTCACCCGGCACCGCTACTGGCTGAGCTCCGGCGGGTCTCAGGGCGACGCAGCCGGTCTGGGGCTGGGCTCGTCCGGTCATCCGTTGCTGGGCGCGGCCGTGAACCTGCCGGCCAGCGGGGGGCTGGTGCTGACCGGCAGGCTGTCGCTGAGCGCCCAGCCGTGGCTGGGCGAGCACGTGGTCGCCGGCCGGGCGATCCTGCCCGGCGCGGCCCTGGTGGAGATGGCGATCCGGGCCGGGGACGAGATCGGACGGTCCCGGCTCGCCGAGCTGGTGATCGAAGCGCCCCTGGTCCTGCCGGATCGGGGCGGCGTCCGGGTTCAGGTCACGGTCGACTCGATCGAGTCGGACGACGACGCCCGGCGCAGTGCGGTCGCGGTCTACTCCCAGCCCGAGCAGGAGGACCCGGCCGGCGCCTGGACCCGGCACGCAACCGGCCTCCTCAGCCCGGCCGACAGCATGGCCGCCACCGCGCTGGGGCACCCAGCCGTTCTCGCCACGGCTGAGGACATGGACGGGGCCCAGCCGGGTTCCTGGCCTCCCGTTGGGGCGGTCGTACAGGATCTGGAGGGCTTCTATCCCGCGCTGGCCGCCGCCGGGCTGAGCTACGGGCCGCTGTTCCAAGGGGTGCGGAAAGTATGGCGGCGCGGTGATGAGGTCTTCGCGGAGATCGCCCTCGCCGATGACGCCACCGTCGCCGGGTTCGGGCTGCACCCGGCCCTGCTCGACGCCGCCCTGCACCCGATCTCGGCCACCGGCTCAACGTCCGGCCAGGACGGTCCCGGACGCGGCCCGTTGCTGCCCTTCGCCTGGACCGATGTGGTCGTACACGCGACCGGCGCCCGTGCGGCCCGGGTGCGCCTGGCACCGACCCCGACCGGCGACGGGATGTCGCTGACCCTGGCCGACGAGACCGGCGCGCTGATCGCGGCGGTGGGTGGGCTGGCCCTGCGCCCGCTTCCGGCGGCTCGGGCGGGCTCGGCCGTCACCGGCGAGGCGCTGTTCACCCTTGACTGGGTCCCGGCGCGCTCTGCCGAAGGCCAGAAAGATCACGAGTCTGCGGACCTGAGTCGCTGGGCCGTGCTGAGCCCCGGCGACCCAGCACCGTTCGGCGAGCTCTCCGGCGCCGCGAGGTACTCCGGCATCGGCGAGTTGACGGCGGCGGTGGCCGCCGGCCGGCCGGCCCCGGACACCGTCGTCATCGGCTGCCCGACACGGTCCGAGAGCGCCGGTGTCGGCGACCGGGCGCGTGCGGCGGCGGCCCGCGCCCTCGGCGTCGTGCAGGAATGGCTGGCGGCCGAGAATCTGGCCGGGGCCCGGCTGGTGATGGTCACCGAGCGCGCGGTCGACGCCGGCTCCGGCTCCGGCGACGTCCCGATCGAGGTGGCCGGCTCCGCAGTCTGGGGATTGGTACGAGTCGCCGCCGGCGAGAACCCGGGCCGGCTGGTCCTCGTGGACCTCGACGTCGACCCTGACGCCGACGGCGCGGGAGACCTGGTCCGCGCGGCCGTGGCCACCGGGGAGGCGCAGGTCGCCGTCCGGGGCGGTCAGCTCCTGGTCCCGCGCTTGGCGCCGGTGAGCTCGGCGACCGCCCTTGAGGTGCCGCCGAACACGGACACCTGGCGGCTGGACTTCACCGAGCGCGGCACGCTCCAGAACTTGACCTTGGTTCCCGTTGGTGGTGGTGGGGGTTTGGGTGTTGGTGAGGTGCGGGTGGGTTTGCGGGCTGGTGGGGT
>NZ_JBITLM010000036.1:0-2186 GCF_044465295.1 Nonomuraea sp. NPDC049714
TGTCGACGGCGCGTGAATACTGACCCCCAGGCGACGGCCGAAATCTGACCCCCTGCAGAGTTCAATCTGGAGGGTGATCAAGGTGGAGGACTGGGCGGAGATCCGTCGGCTGCACCGGGCCGAGGGAATGCCGATCAAGGCGATAGCGCGACAGCTGGGCGTCGCCAGGAACACGGTGCGGCGTGCGCTGGCGGCCGAGGAGCCGCCGAAGTATCAGCGACCGGGTAGAGGGTCGGTCGTGGATGCGGTGGAACCGCAGATCCGGGAGTTGTTGCGGCAGTGGCCGGACATGCCCGCGACGGTGATCGCCGAGCGGATCGACTGGCAGCGGTCGATGACCGTGCTCAAGGACCGCGTCCGGCTGATCCGGCCGGAGTATCGGCCGCTCGATCCAGCCTCGCGCACCAGCTACCAGCCCGGCGAGCTGGCCCAGTGCGATCTGTGGTTCCCGCCGGCGCGCATCCCGGTCGGGCCTAACCGTGGCATGAGCCTGCCGGTGCTGGTCCTGGCCTGCGGCTATTCGCGTTGGCTGATGGCACGGATGCTGCCCTCCCGCACCGCTGGTGACCTGTTCGCAGGGATGTGGGCGCTGCTGTCCCTGCTCGGCGCCACCCCCAAGACGCTGGTGTGGGACAACGAGGGTGCGATCGGGGCGTGGAAGGGCGGCCGGGCGCAGCTCACCCGGGACGCCGAATCCTTTCGCGGCACCCTCGGCGTCCGGATCCTGCAGTGCCGGCCGGGTGATCCGGAGGCCAAGGGGCTGGTGGAGCGGGCCAACGGCTATCTGGAGACCTCGTTCATGCCCGGGCGCGTCTTCACCGGCCCGCACGACTTCAACGCCCAGTTGGAGCCCTGGCTGCAGCGGGCCAACCAGCGCCATCACCGGCGTCTGGACTGCCGCCCGGCCGATCGCATCGACGCCGATCGGGCGGCGATGGTGGCCTTGCCGCCGGTTGCTCCGATCATCGGCTGGCGCAGCTCGACCCGGCTGGCACGCGATCACTACGTGCGCGTCGCGTCCAACGACTACTCCGTTCATCCGTCGGCGGTCGGCCGCCTGGTCGAGGTCGTCGCCGATCTGGAGCATGTGAGCGTGACCTGTGCCGGGCAGTTGGTGGCCCGGCACGAGCGCTGCTGGGACATCCACCAGACCCTCACCGACCCGGCCCATGCCCGAGCCGCGGCGGCGCTGCGCTCGGTCCGGCTGCAGGCCGTGGCTGCGCCGGTGGACACCGAGGTGGAACAACGCGCGCTCGGTGACTACGACGCGCTGCTTGGCGTTGAGGGGGTGGCGTGATGGCGAGCGGGACCGGCGCCGGCGCATCGACGGTGTCCGCGAGCGGGCGCAATGTCGCCGCCGAACTGGCCTATCTGAGCCGGGTGTTGAAGGCGCCGTCGCTGGCGGCGGCTGTTGAGCGGCTGGCCGAGCGGGCCCGCGCTGAGTCCTGGACGCATGAGGAGTTCCTGGCCGCCTGCCTGCAGCGCGAGGTCGCCGCCCGCGACTCCCACGGAGGTGAGGCCCGTATCCGCGCCGCCCGCTTCCCGGCCCGCAAGGCCCTGGAGGACTTCGACTACGAGCACCAGCGTTCGCTCAAACGCGAGGTCATCGCGCATCTGGGCACGCTGGACTTCGTCACCGCGAAAGAGAACGTGGTCTTCCTCGGCCCGCCCGGCACCGGCAAGACGCACCTGTCGATCGGCCTGGGGATCCGCGCCTGCCAGGCCGGTCACCGGGTTGCTTTCGCCACCGCGGCCGGGTGGGTGGCCCGCCTGGCCGACGCGCACGCCGCCGGCAAGCTCCAGGACGAGTTGGTCAAGCTGGCCCGCGTCCCGGTCCTGATCGTGGATGAGGTCGGCTACATCCCGTTCGAGCCCGAAGCCGCGAATCTGTTCTTTCAGCTGGTCTCCAGCCGCTACGAACGCGCCTCGCTGATCGTCACCTCCAACAAGCCCTTCGGCCGGTGGGGTGAGGTGTTCGGTGACGACGTGGTCGCCGCCGCCATGATCGACCGCCTCGTCCACCACGCCGAAGTGATCTCGCTGAAGGGAGACAGTTACCGGCTGAAGAACCGCGACCTGGGCCGCGTCCCACCGGCCCGACCTGAGCACGAACAATAACCAACGACAACATCAGGGGGTCAAGATTCAGACGTCGCCAGGGGGTCAGGATTCGACCGTCGTTGACA
>NZ_JBITLM010000037.1:0-1835 GCF_044465295.1 Nonomuraea sp. NPDC049714
TACGCCACCCGCCCGGACGCCACCCCACCCGACATCCCGGTGCTGACATAGCCTTCGACATCGCCAGGCACGGCACCGCCGGCGCTGTAGTCGTGATAGATCAGCCCGGTGAACACCCCGGTCGAGCTGCCGCTCAGGGTGCCGATGTCGATCCCGGCGTCCTCCAGGGCCTCCCAGGACGTCTCCAGCAGCAACCGCTGCTGCGGATCCATCGCCAGCGCCTCACGCGGCGAAATCCCGAAGAACCGCGCGTCGAAGTCGGCCGCATCGCCGAGGAACGCGCCCTCGCGGGCGTAGCTCTTGCCCACCGCCGCCGGGTCCGGGTCGAAGACCCTCTCCCATTCCGGGCCGCGATCGGCTGGGAAACCGGACACCGCGTCGGCGCCGGAGGCGAGGAGGCTCCAGAAGTCCCCGGCGGAGGACACGCCGCCGGGGAAGCGGCAGCCCATCCCGACGATCACCACCGGATCGTCACCGTCCTGAGCTCGCGCCGTGGGCAGCGCCACCGCAGTGACATCACCGAGCAATTCGGTCAGTACGAACCCCACCAACGCCGACGGCGTCGGATAGTCGAAAACCAGCGTGGCCGGCAACCGCAGACCGGTCACCTCACCCAGCCGATTACGCAACTCCACAGCCGTCAACGAATCAAAACCCAGCTCACGGAAAGACCGACCGGCATCCATCGACTCCGGCCCGGCCATCCCCAGCACGAGCGCCGCCTGGGTCAGCACCAGGCCGCGGACCGTCGACTCCCGCTCGGCCGGAGACAGGCCGGTCAGGCGAGCGGCGAGCCCGGCCGGACCGGCCGTGCCGGCCAGGCCGGCGGTTCGCCGGGTGGCTCGGGCGGTCGGCGTCAGCGAGGCCAGGCCAGACAGCAGAGCCGGTACGTCGAGACCACGGCGGTGGAACGGGGACGGGTCGAGCCGGGCCGGCACCAGCAGAGCGCCCGCTCCGTCGAGCGGCTGACCGCCGGGCTCACCCACGCCCCGGACGGCGTCGAGCAGTGCCAGACCGTCGGCCCCGGTCAGAGGGCGCAGTCCCTGCGCGGCCAGGCGCTGCCAGTCGGCCCCGCTGAGCTGCCCGGCCATCCCCCCAGCGCCGGACCGGGGACCGGGCTGAGTGCCGGACTGGATGCCGGACTGGGTGCCGGTGAGCTGCCACAGTCCCCAGGCCAGGGAAGTGGCGGGCAGGCCGGCTCCTCGGCGATGCGCCGCCAGGGCGTCCAGGAAGGTGTTCGCCGCCGCGTATCCGCCCTGGCCGGGGTTGCCCCAGATGCCGGCGATCGAGGAGAACACCGCGAACAGGCTCAGATCATGGGTCCTGGTCAGCTCGTGCAGGTGCCAGGCGCCGTCCACCTTGGGCCGCATCACGGTGTCAAGGGCGGCCGGGGTGAGCGACGTGATCACGCCGTCGTCCAGGACCCCGGCCGCGTGCACCACTCCCCGCAGCGGCGTCCCGGCTGGCACGGCGGCGATGACCTGCGCCAGCGCGGCCCGATCGGCGACATCGGCGGCGACGACGTCGACCCCGACGCCATGAGCGGCGAGTTCGGCCGCGAGCCGGGCGGTGCCGGGCACGGCCGGTCCCCGCCGGGAGACCAGCACGAGGCGCTCGGCTTGCCGGTTCGCGGCCAGATGACGGGCGACGAGTCCGCCGAGGGCTCCCGAGGCGCCCGTCAGCAGCACGGTCCCCCGGGAATCGGCGGTGCGGGGCATGGTCAGGACGACCTTGCCGACGTTGCGGGCCTGGCTCAGGTACCGGAACGCCTCCGGAGCCCGGCGCACATCCCAGCAAGCCACCGGCAACGGCCTCAAAACCCCCGCAGCGAACAA
>NZ_JBITLM010000038.1:0-1781 GCF_044465295.1 Nonomuraea sp. NPDC049714
TTGTTCGCTGCGGGGGTTTTGAGGCCGTTGCCGGTGGCTTGCTGGGATGTGCGCCGGGCTCCGGAGGCGTTCCGGTACCTGAGCCAGGCCCGCAATGTCGGCAAGGTCGTCCTGACCTTCCCGGCCACCGAGCTCAGCGGGACGGTCCTGGTGACCGGCGCCTCCGGAGCCCTCGGCGGACTCGTCGCCCGCCACCTGGCGGCCCGTCGCGGCCCGGCGAACCTGATGCTCGTCTCCCGGCGCGGACCCGAAGCCCCCGGGATGGGCCGGTTGGCCGCCGAGCTCGCCACCCAGGGAGTCCAGGTCCAGCTGCGCGCCGCTGACGTCGCCGACCGCGACCACGTGGCCACGGTGATCGCCGGGGTGCCGGCCGAGGCGCCGCTGCGCGGTGTCGTACACGCCGCTGGAGTGCTGGACGACGGGCTGATCGGTGCGCTGACGCCCGCCCGGATGCATGGGGTGATGCGGGCGAAGGTCGACGGCGCCTGGCACCTCCACGAGCTGACCAGGACCCATGATTTGAGCCTGTTCGCGGTGTTCTCCTCGATCGCCGGCATCTGGGGCAGCCCCGGCCAGGGCAATTACGCGGCGGCGAACACCTTTCTGGACGCTCTGGCCGCTTACCGGCGGAGCGAAGGGCTGCCCTCGGTGTCCCTGGCCTGGGGCCCGTGGCAGCTCGCGGAGGCCGGGAACGGAGGGATGACCGGGCACCTCACCCCGGCCGACTGGCAGCGGATGGCCACCCAGGGCCTGCGACCGCTGAGCGGCGCCGACGGTCTCGCCCTGCTGGGCGCTGTGACGGGCGGGCCGAGCCCGGCGGCGGACGGATCTCGCGCCCTGCTGATCCCGGCCCGGCTCGACCGATCGAGCCCGCGCCGTCGCGGACCGGGAACGCACCCCCTGCTGTCCGGGCTGATCCCCGTTTCGAGCACGCGGAGCACAGCCCGGCGCACGGCCGGGGCGATCAGCGCCGGCGGCGGCACCGGCCTCGCCGTCCGGCTGGCCGCGCTGTCCTCGGCCGAACGCGTGGAGACCGTCCGGGAGATGGTCCTCGGCCAGGCCGCTCGCGTGCTGGGGATGGCCGGGCCGGAGTCGATGGATGCCGGTCGGTCTTTCCGTGAGCTGGGTTTTGATTCGTTGACGGCTGTGGAGTTGCGTAATCGGCTGGGTGAGGTGACCGGTTTGCGGTTGCCGGCCACGCTGGTTTTCGACTATCCGACGCCGTCGGCGTTGGTGGGGTTCGTACTGACCGAATTGCTCGGTGATGTCACTGCGGTGGCGCTGCCCACGGCGCGAGCTCAAGACGGTGATGACCCGGTGGTGATCGTCGGGATGGGCTGCCGTTTCCCCGGTGGTGTCGGCTCGGCGGGCGAGTTCTGGGGCCTGCTGTCCTCGGAAACGGACGCCGTGACCGGATTCCCGGTGAATCGGGGACCGGCTTGGGAAGGTGTCGTCGACCCGGACCCGGCCGCCCCGGGGAAGAGTTACGCAGATGTCGGTGGATTCCTGCACGACGCCGGGGATTTCGACGCGCGGTTCTTCGGGATCTCGCCGCGTGAGGCGCTGGCGATGGATCCGCAGCAGCGGTTGCTGCTGGAGACGTCCTGGGAGGCCCTGGAGGACGCCGGGATCGACCCGGGGTCATTGCCGGGCAGCTCGACCGGAGTGTTCACGGGGCTGATCTACCACGACTACAGCGCCGGCGGTGCCGTGCCTGGCGATGTCGAAGGCTATGTCAGCACCGGGATGTCGGGTGGGGTGGCGTCCGGGCGGGTGGCGTA
>NZ_JBITLM010000039.1:0-1327 GCF_044465295.1 Nonomuraea sp. NPDC049714
CCGACTGACAGTGATGATGGAGGTGAGCGCTTCCCGCCAGGGTTTGACCCACCGACTGACTGACCTCGAGGTCCTCAACGGGATCTGTCGGCCCTGGCCGGGAAGCGCTCGGATGCACTCACCGGACGCGGCGCCTGTGACTTCATAGGAGCCTGGCCAGAGGCCCCATCACTGTCTTGTCCGCGTTGCCCGGCTGGTGCGTGCCGCCCTGCCCCCGGTCAAGACGACAGGACGACGATGACCTCCATTACACCCGACGCCACCCCGATCAGCGAAGTCGCCGGCGGCGTGGACACCCACCAGGACACCCACACCGCAGCCGTGCTCGATGTGGTCGGCCGGGTCCTGGGCACCGAACAGTTCCCCGCCACGGCGGCCGGATATGCCGCCCTGCTGGCCTGGATGCGCGCCTTCGGGCAGCTGACGCGGGTCGGTGTCGAGGGCACCGGCGTCTACGGGGCCGGGCTGACCCGCCTGCTCCACGCCGAACACATCGACGTGATCGAAATCGACCGTCCTGACCGCAAGACCCGCCGCTTCCAGGGCAAGTCCGACCCGATCGACGCTATCGCCGCCGCCAGGACCGCGCTGGCCGGCCACCGGACCGGCACCCCCAAACAACGCGATGGCCAGGTCGAAGCGCTGCGCTGCCTGCGCATCGCCCGCCGCTCGGCCATCGACCAGCGCGCCGACACCCAACGCCAGATCAAAACCCTGATCGTCACCGCCCCCGACGAGCTGCGCTCCCAGCTACGCGGCCTGCCCACCGGCAAGCTGATCGCGACCTGCGCCGCCCTGCGGCCCGATCGCGCTCACGCCGGCGACCCGGCCACCGCAACGACGATCGCGCTTGCCTGCCTGGCCCGCCGCCACCAGCAACTCACCGCGGAAATCAACCAGCTCGACGAACTGCTGCACCCCCTCGTGGCCGCCATCAACCCCGCCCTGCTCGCCGTGCACGGCGTCGGCCCCGACACCGCAGGGCAGCTCCTGGTCACCGCGGGCGAGAACCACGACCGGCTCGGCTCCGAAGCCGCCTTCGCCATGCTCTGCGGCGTCGCTCCGATCCCGGCCTCCTCCGGCAAGACCCACCGGCACCGCCTCAACCGCGGCGGCGACCGCCAAGCCAACGCGGCCCTGTACCGCATCGCCCTGGTCCGCCTGCGCTGGGACCCGCGCACCCGTGCCTACATGGACCGACGCACCCAAGACGGGCTGTCCAAGAAAGAGATCATCCGCTGTCTCAAGCGCTATATCGCCCGCGAGCTCTACCGGATCATCACCAGCAACGATCAGGGTCCCAACGGTTGACATCAATAGGAGCATC
>NZ_JBITLM010000040.1:0-1129 GCF_044465295.1 Nonomuraea sp. NPDC049714
CTAGTGGCCTGTCACTCAACGTCGGTCGGGTAATTGATCTCTGGGCGGTGGACCCGGCAGGCTGGCTACTTCCCTAATGAGGAGGTGGTCATGGCTCGTCGACCCGAGGTTTTCGTCCGGCCGCTGTCGATGGAGGAAGGTCGCAAGCTTCAAAGGATCACGCGTAACGCGAAGGATCCGGTGAAGCTGCGGCGGGCGATCGTGGTGATGATGTCGGGGCAAGGCCAGTCCGTGCCGGACATCACCGCGCTGATGCAGGTCAGCGACGACTACGTGCGTGATGTCATCCACGCCTTCAACGAGCGGGGGTTCGACGCGCTGGACCCAAAATGGAGCGGGGGCCGTCCAGCGGCGATCAGTGAGCAGACGCGCGAGCACATCTGCCTCATCGCCAGGACGGTCCCCGCCGAGTGGGGCATTGCCGGGCACTCCACGTGGAGCCTGCGGACCTTGGCCGAGCATCTCATCGCCCGGGGCGTGGTGGCCGTGATCAGCCGCCAGCACCTGTCGCGGATCCTGCGGGCGGGGAAGGTGAGCTGGCAGACCACCACCACGTGGAAGTCCTCCAACGACCCGGCCTTCATCGCCAAGATGCAGCGAGTGCTGGAGTTATACGATCACCCGCCCACCGGCGGGCGGGTGATCTGCGTCGATGAGTTCGGGCCGCTGAACCTGATGCCGCGCAAGGGCAAGCGGTGGCGGCCGGTCGGCTCACCGGCCCGGCTGCGTGCCACCTACAACCGCTACTTCGGCGTGATGCACATGATCGCCGCGCTGGACCTGGCCACCGGGAAGCTGTACTACCGCATCCGCAAGCGGAAACGGTGGATGGAGTTCTTGTCCTTCCTCAAGACGCTCCGGGCACGATGGCCCGGCGAGAAGCTGTATGTGATCATGGACAACTACTCGCCTCATAAGCACCCGCAGGTCCGGGCTTGGGCCGCAGACCACGACGTGGAACTGGTGTTCCTGCCGACCTACGGGTCCTGGTTGAACTGGATCGAGTCGGAGTTCGCCGCGCTGCGCTACTACGCCCTCAACGGCACCGACCACCGCAGCCACGATGAGCAGAACGCGGCGATCGGTGCCTACGTGCGCTGGCGCAACGCTCGCGCACAACCCAAGACAA
>NZ_JBITLM010000041.1:0-1034 GCF_044465295.1 Nonomuraea sp. NPDC049714
GCGAAGGTGAGAACTTAAGCGCCGGTAAACGGCGGTGGTAACTATAACCATCCTAAGGTAGCGAAATTCCTTGTCGGGTAAGTTCCGACCTGCACGAATGGCGTAACGACTTCCCCGCTGTCTCAACCACAGACCCGGCGAAATTGCACTACGAGTAAAGATGCTCGTTACGCGCAGCAGGACGGAAAGACCCCGGGACCTTCACTACAGCTTGACATTGGCGTTTGGAGCGTCTTGTGTAGGATAGGTGGGAGACTGGGAAGCTGTCACGCTAGTGATGGTGGAGTCATTGGTGAAATACCACTCTGGTCGTTTTGAACGTCTAACTCTGGTCCGTGATCCGGATCGGGGACAGTGTCTGGTGGGTAGTTTAACTGGGGCGGTTGCCTCCTAAAGAGTAACGGAGGCGCCCAAAGGTTCCCTCAGCCTGGTTGGTAATCAGGTGTTGAGTGTAAGTGCACAAGGGAGCTTGACTGTGAGACTGACGGGTCGAGCAGGAGCGAAAGCTGGGACTAGTGATCCGGCATCGGCATGTGGAAGCGGTGTCGCTCAACGGCTAAAAGGTACCCCGGGGATAACAGGCTGATCTTCCCCAAGAGTCCATATCGACGGGATGGTTTGGCACCTCGATGTCGGCTCGTCGCATCCTGGGGCTGGAGTAGGTCCCAAGGGTTGGGCTGTTCGCCCATTAAAGCGGTACGCGAGCTGGGTTTAGAACGTCGCGAGACAGTTCGGTCCCTATCCGCTGCGCGCGCAGGAGACTTGAAAGGAGCTGTCCCTAGTACGAGAGGACCGGGACGGACGAACCTCTGGTGTGCCAGTTGTACCGCCAGGTGCACGGCTGGTTGGCTACGTTCGGAAGGGATAACCGCTGAAAGCATCTAAGCGGGAAGCTCGCCTTGAGATGAGGTCTCCCACCATGAGAGTGGGTAAGGCTCCCGGTAGACGACCGGGTTGATAGGCCGGAGGTGGAAGCACGGTAACGTGTGGAGCTGACCGGTACTAATAGGCCGAGGACTTGACCACAAAGCATT